>NZ_JACHJR010000001.1:6843402-8212083 GCF_014203705.1 Kitasatospora gansuensis | reverse complement strand
CGCATCCTGGTGCCGGGGGCGGGAGTCTGGGCGGTGACCACCCAGACTCCGGGCCAGGTCAGTGCCCCGACCGGTGGGCCGTCCGGATCGGCGGCGGCGAGGGCCACGCCGGCTTCCGACGCGACTGTGCGGGCATCGGTCACGGTCAGCCCGACGGTGTCGGGAACCGTCACCTCGCGAGCGGTGCTCGGTCCCATCCAGCTCATGTCGCCCTCCCTGCGGGCAGCATCGCGCTGATCTGCGGCAGAGGGAAGACCCCGGCCCACCCCGCTGAACCTTCGCGGACACAGCGCCAGGACCCAACAGCCCGGCCTGGGAACGATCCTGACGGACCGTCCGATACTGATCCGCAGTCGGCCGGAGAGCGCGCGGGCGGTGAGGGGCCGGCCGCCCCGGCCCCTCACCGGCGTCAGCGCGCCGTTCGGGCGGCCGCCACCACGGCCGCGGCCAGCTGGTCGTTCTCCGGTGCGCCGCCGGAGGGCGGGAAGGTGAACCGCCGCCGGGTGTAGCCGTACGCCACGCCGCTCGCCGGGTCGGCGAAGCCCTGTGCGCCGGCCACCCCGGGGTGGCCGAAGGCGTTCGCGCCGAGGAACGGGTAGCGCAGGCCCGAAGTCTCGAAGCCCAGCGCGAAGTTGTCCACCGAGCCGGTCACCAGGTCGGTGCCCGGGTAGTGCAGGGTGGTGAACTCGGTGACGGTCTCCGGCTTCAGCAGCGGGCCCAGGCCGCCGAGGCCGCTGATCGCCGCCGCGTACATCCCGGCGACACCGCGGGCGCTGCCCACGCCGCCGGCCGAGGCCGGGCCCTTGGCCCGGGTCTCCCGCCGGTTGACGAAGTCCACCAGGTCGGTGCGCAGGTTGAAGGAGGTCGCGAACAGGCCGTCCTTGCCGGGCAGCGGCTGCGCCGCGAAGGCGGCCAGCTGATCCGGTGTCGGCTCGGCCCGCTGCAGGCTGACGAAGCGCGGCTCCAACTCCTCGGGCAGCCCGAGGAACAGGTCCAGGCCGTACGGCGCGCGGATCCGCTCCTCGTACAGCTCCTGCAGGGTGCGCCCGGTGGCCCGCAGCACCACCTCGCCGGTCAGCGCGCCGATCACGGTGGCGTGGTAGCCGTGCGCGGTGCCGGGCTCCCAGTAGGGCTTGTGCGCGGCCAGCCGCCCGGCGACCAGCCGGTCGTCCGCCAGTTCCTGCGCCGTGAACCCGCCCTCCACCGAGATCGCCCCGGCCCGGTGCGCCAGCAGCTCGCGCAGGGTCAGCCGGCCCTTGCCCTCGGCGGCGAACTCCGGCCAGTACGAGGCCACTTCGCGGTCCAGTTCGAGCACGCCGTCCTGCACCAGCAGGGCGACCAGCAGGTGTGCGGCGCCCTTGGTCACCGAGTAGACGCCGGTCAGGCTCTCCCGTTCGACGCCCTGGGACCACAGGTCGACCACCAGCCGCCCGTCCAGGTACGCGGCGAGCTGCGCGCCCGGCTCGGCCGGCTCCTCGGCGAGGAAGGCCTCGAACTCCTCCCGGACGCCCTCGAACCCCTCGGCGACCGTCCCGTTCACAGACATGGCTGACCCCTCGTCAATCGCTGGTTGCCCGATCAACAACGTGGTTCCGCCGAACTATTCCGGCTCACGGCCCCTGCCGGCGCCCCGGCCGCGGGCTCCCGGCGGCCCGGGTGCCGACGGCATCGTCGGACGAGTCCGTCAGTTCGCCGGGCCCGCCCCGGCAGCGGCCAGGGCCCGGCGGCGACACCGGGACATGCGCAGGACGGAATGAGCAGTTCTACTCAGGCCCGGCCACCCCGTCCTCTTCCTCACCGCCACCGTGTCGGCCGCCCTCGTCAACGCCGCCTTCCTCGGACGGCTCGTCAGCAGGTACCGTCTGGGCGCGCGCGACCCCCGGGCCACCAGGTAGTCAAGGCCCCCGGCCGGCCCGGGTGTTCTCCGGTCAGGGCCGGGGCGGGACAAGCAGGCGGCGGCCGGCGCTGGCGCCGCCGTCGACGAAGACGCCGGCTCCGGTCATGTAGGCGAAGTCGTCCGCCGCCAGGCCCAGGACCGCCTGGGCGATGTCCTCGGGTGAGGCGATGCGGTGCAGCCCGTCGACGTTCTGCTCGCCCAGCCACGCCCTCGCGGCGGTCCAGGTCGCGTCGTCCATCCCCGGCGGCCGTACCAGCGCGGTGTCCGTGGTGCCCGGCATGATCGCGTTGACCCGGATGCCGTCGCGGCCGTAGTCGAGCGCGGCGGCCTGCACCAGGCCCTGGACCGCGCGCTTGCCCGCCGAGTACGCCGCGCCCTGCGGCCGGGCCACCTCGACGGCGGAGGACGAGGTCACGATCACCACCCCGCCACCGCGCGCCAGCAGGTGGGGGATCTGGTACTTCATCGACAGGAACACGCCCCGCGCGTTGGTCGCCATCACGTCGTCGAAGGTGTCGGTGCCCAGTTCGTGCAGCCGGGCGGTGCGGCTGATGCCCGCGTTGTTGAAGGCGATGTCCAGGCCGCCGAACGAGTCGACGGTCTGCCGGACGAAGTTCTCCACGTCCTTCTCGACCCGGACGTCCGCCCGGACGTAGCGGGCGGTGCCGCCCGCCCGGCGGATCTCGCGCTCCACCTGGGCCCCGAGCTCGGCCCGCCGCCCGCAGAAGCCGACCGCGGCGCCCTGGGCGGCGAAGGCCAGCGCGGTGGCGCGGCCGATCCCCGAGGTGGCCCCGGTGATGGCCACCACCTTCCCCGCGAAACGTCCTCGCGGCACGGTACGTGCCCCGGACGCGGCGGCGGTGGGTGCGGCGGCCAGTCCTGCCGCGCCGAGCAGGCCGGCCGCGCCGGCGAGTACGGCGCGGCGTCCGGGGCCGCCCGGGGAATGTGCCGACGGAGCGTCAGAATGCCGGTGGGGGCTGGAGTTTGACTGGGTGCGGTGGTGGTCTGTCATGTCTCGAAGCCTGGCGGACGGCCGCCGGCCGCCGGATCGGCCTTCCGGTCCGGGGTTTCGGCCGATCGGTCGCCGCGCTCTCCTCCTCGGGGAGGAGGCCGCAGCCTTGGTCCCGGCCGCGGTCGGAACCGCTCTGCCCGAGCCCCGCCGCACGCTGCCCGGCCGGAGCGCTCCGGTGGGCCGGTCGTCGCGCTCCGGCCTCGCCGACCTGGTGGATGCGCGAACTCAGTTGCTCCTCAGCCCAGTTGGCGTCCACGCGCAGGTCGAACCAGAGCCGGTCGCGCCGGCCCTCGGGCCGGTCCGGCCCGACCGCGGCCCAGCTGAGTGCGCTGACCGGCAGTACGAACGGCACCGCGACGCCCGCCCAGGTGACGGCAATGCGCTGTTCGTCCTCAAGTCTCGCTCAACACAGGCTCCTTGAAGCCCGGCTGGGCCTAGCCTGCGGGGAGGGCTGTGCCATCGGGCGGCACCGTACGGGGAGGACAGCGGTATGAGGAGTCCGGTTGGACGACTGGGGGCGAAGCTGGTCGCTTTCGCCCGGCTGTTCCGCAAGCCGAAGGGCGGGCCGTACTCCCCGGACGCCGACAACTACCGGCAGTCCAGCCGGCTGCCATGGCCCTGACCCCCGCGCAGTACGCCAGGAGGGCCGGGGCAGCCCGGGCGAGCCCGGGCACCGCGTGCCGGACGGCCGGGCAGGACAGCCGGGTGGCAGAGCCGGACCGGAGCAGCGGAACGGTGGGCGGCACCGGCCCGTGACGGGCATCGGACCGGTCCGGGGCCGGCTCAGCGGGGCCGTTCGACGGCGCAGGTGGCCCTCCGGTTTCCCCCTGTCGAGGCGTGGTCGCGGCTCGGCTGTCCCGACGCGCTGCAGTCGATCGTCAGCGACGGCGCCGAGTACGGGAACTGGAGCCCCGCCTTCGCCGACCCGGAGGAGGTCATCGCCACGAGGATCGTCGCCGAGGCCGCCCGTCTGCTCGCCGGGCCCTGGCCGCCGCTCTCCTGATCCGGCGCACCGCCGGGGCATCTCCGTCGGAGCCGGTCGGGCCTGTCCCGCAGACGGAAAACCCGACGCTGCCCGTCAGGCCTCGGCGCGGGGCCCGGAGGCCGCGGTCGGCGTCAGCGGTGCCGTCCGGCGAGGAGTTCGTCCAGCGGGACCAGGGTGCCGTCGCCGTCGGTGCGCCGCCACAGCTGGACGCCGTCGCCGGGGCGCAGCTGGTGGCTGTTCTCCCAGCCGGTGATGGTCAGTTCGGCCAGGCGTTGGGCGTTGACGCGGTTGCGGCCGAGTGAGGCGCTGGCGAGGTCGGGGTGGGGTTGGCCGTGGCCGTCGTCGGCGTGGAGGTACCAGCGTTCGTAGGGGCTGTAGCGGCCCTGGGCGTCCGGGGGGCTGAGGTGCTTGGACAGGTGCCAGGTGCGGCCCTGGTGGACGGTGGTGGCGTTGCCGGCGGTGTGGCCGGTCCAGGTGAGGTGGGACTTCCAGGGCACTGCGGGGTCTCCTTCGGTGCGGTACGGGCGGTGGGACGCCGGCCGGTACCGCCGTGCGTCGGCGGGCGCGCGGGCCCGCGTCGGCGTTGCGGCCTGATCGGCACCGCACTCCCCCGCAGTGTCTCCTTTCACCGCCGCTGACACGAAATCCGTGCCCGGGGAACGGCGGTCGGCCGCCCGGGCCGGGGGCCGGGTGTGAGCTGAGCCGGCGTCATCTTCCCTTGGGTTCCTTGGCCTGCGCCGCTGTCGGGAGCTGTTGACACGTGTGCTGGACGGGCACTAAAACTCACACTGTACAGATTGAGCTGGTGCCGCCCCTCCCGCGCTTCGCCTCGCCCCGAAAGAGGGCCCCTTCGCCATGTCCGCACCCGTAGTGACCTCCCGCCCGCCCACGGCCACCGGCCGGCCCCGGCGCGGCTCCCGTTCCGGCTGGACCGTGATGCTGCTGCTGTCGGTGGCGATCACCGGCTACTCCGTCGGCCAGTACGCGGCCGGCAGCCTGCAGGACCTCGCCGCCGGCCGGGTCGGCCTCGCGCCGACCTACGCGCAGCGGCCCCTCGCGGTCCAGGTGGCCTTCTACGTCCACATCGTCACCGCCGGGGCGGCCCTGGCCGTGGGCCCGTTCCAGTTCGTCCGCGCGATCCGGCGCCGCCTGCCCCGCGTGCACCGCTGGATCGGGCGCGCCTACGTGGCCGCCGTCGGGCTGGGCTCGGTGGCGGCGCTGGTGATGTCGTTCTTCAACTCCGTGGCGTTCGCCGGGTTCTTCGGCTTCGGCAGCCTCGCCGTGCTCTGGGGGTGGACCACCTACCGCGGCTACCGGGCCGCCCGCCAGGGCGACTTCGCCGCGCACCAAGCCTGGATGATCCGCAGCTTCGCCCTGACCTTCGCGGCGCCGACCCTGCGGCTCTGGTTCGGCGTGCTGATCCTGCTCCAGGTGCTGGCGGGGCGGGCCGCCGGGGGCGACGTGGACCACATGGTCGCCCAGGCCTACGCCGCGGTCCCGTTCCTGTGCTGGCTGCCCAACATCGTCGTCGCCGAACTGATGATCCGCCGCCGCGGCCTCCCGGGCCTGCGCTTCGTCACGCCGTAGCCCGTGGCCGCCCACCGCAAGGGCCGCGGGAGCGGGTGGCCGCCCCGGATCCGTCCGTGCCAGGATCCGTACATGACCCAGCCCACCCGCCGCACCCGCACCACCTACCACCACGGCGACCTGCGGGCGGCACTGATCACAGCGGGCATCGAACTGGCCCGCACCGGCGGGCCGGAGGCGGTGGTCCTGCGCGAGGTCACCCGCCTCGTCGGGGTCGCCCCCAACTCCGCGTACGGCCACTTCAAGACCCTGGCCGCACTGAAGGCGGCGGTGGCCAAACAGGCCCTGTG
Organism: Kitasatospora gansuensis; assembly: GCF_014203705.1. Classification (NCBI taxonomy): domain Bacteria; kingdom Bacillati; phylum Actinomycetota; class Actinomycetes; order Kitasatosporales; family Streptomycetaceae; genus Kitasatospora; species Kitasatospora gansuensis. The sequence continues at coordinate 8,206,312 of NZ_JACHJR010000001.1, read as the reverse complement.
CGAGCTGGGAGCGGCCATGGCGGCCCATGTCGCGGCCGTCCCCGAGCCCCCTGGGCCGCGCGCGGCGGCCGTGTTCCACCTGGGCGAAGTCGGCCGCGCGTACGTGCGGTTCGCGCTCGAGGAGCCGGGACTGTTCCGGACCGCCATGGACGGCAACCCCTCGGGGGTCGGCACCCCGGGATCGGCCGGCCACCAGCCGGCCCCCGACGCCCAGGGGCAGCCGCAGCCCGACGCGATCCTCCTGGCGGCGCTCGAGCGGCTGACCGGGGCGGGAATCCTGCCGCCGCAGGAGACCGGCGCGGCGGTGACGGCCAGCTGGGCCACCGTGCACGGGCTGGCCACCATCCTCGTCAACCTCCAGCCCGGCCTCTCGGCCGCCGAACGGGACGCGGCGATCGACAACGGCCTGCGCGTCCTGCTGCTGGGGGTCACGGCACTCGGCTAGGAACTTCCGCAACCGTTGTTCCCGGGTGCGGTTGCCGTTCGGCTCTCGTGCGGGCGTACGACGCCGGCCGGGCGGGCATGTGCCGGAAGTGTGTGCCTGCGGCCATGGTGCTGACGCAGTGCGGTCGTTCCGCTACGGTGACGGCACATGTGAATCGCGGGAAGGGCGGAGTCCATGAGCGGACAGGACGCGGGACCGGGCGGCGCGCCACAGCCGCGGCTCTGCCCGGCGTGCGGCGGCCGCCGGGTGACGGACAAGACCCGGCACACCCACGACATCGACCCCGGCACCGGCACCCTGACCCAGCGGGTCGAACACCACACCTCGGCGTGCGAACGGTGCGGCGGATCAGGGACGTGGGCCTGATGCGCCTGCTCTTCGAATGCCTCGAGTGCGGCACCCACTACCTGCCGCCGGAGGACCTGCGCTACGGCGACGGCTCGCCGGCCAGCCCCGTGTGGTGCAGCCCCTGCCAGGAACTGATGGCCCGCCACAAGATCGCCGAGCCGCAGCCGGCCGCGGCGATCGCACTGGCGGCCGCCCGGCAGGCACTGCAGGCCGCCCTCGCGGCGCAGGCCGCCCGCGCCGAAACCCCCGCCGCAAACCCGCGGCCGACCCGGCCCGCCAGGACCCGCCGCTCCACGGCCGGCCCCTCCCGGACCCGGGAACGCTCCCGCCTCCACTGAACGGACCGCGCCGTGCCGTCCCGTACGGCGCAGCGGGGCGGTCGTTCGGCGGCAGTGGTGTCAACGTCCGTGCGGTGAGGCCGAGTTGCCCGGTTCACCCTGGGGGCACGGCTTCGGCACCCGGGCCTTGGCCTGCTTCGCTAGGCCGTTGCCCGGCGGACCCGGTAGTTCCAGCGCGTCAGTGCCTGGACGACGGTTGCCGCGCCGGTGGGGTTGGCGCTGTGGACGAAGACCGTTCCGATGTCGAAGGGCTGTCCGTGGAAGGCGGCTTCCTCCAGGAGGGTCACCACGGGCAGGATGTTGTCGTCGCCGCCGAGATCGTGGTCGAGCCAGAGTTCGTCGATGTAGCCGTCGCGGTGCTCCCGGAGGAGCTGGATGCCGTCGCGGCTCGTGCGGGCGATCCGGGTGGCTCTGGGGAGCGGCCGGAGGTCGTCGATGCCGAGGATGACGGGCATCGGCGCGGCTGGGTCCTCGTTCATCCGGTCATCATCGCAGCGGGCCGGGCCGCGAAATGCCCGGGGGCGGCCGGTACTTGGCGGGCAGCCCGGGGTGGGGGGTCGCGGGCCGAGAGCGGTGAGGGCGTCGGCGAGGCGGGCGACGTGCCGAGAGACCCTTCGCATGGTCTCGGCCGCGACGGCGGCACAGTCCTCCGCCAGGGCATCGGGCCCAGGCGCCGCAGGTCGGCCCAGGCGCCCTCGTGATCACCGTGCAGGTATCGCTGCAGGTGGGAAGTCACCGGCGCAGCCTGCCCGAGGCCGGTGTTCCGGGGCGAGGGAGCAGCGGCACGGTTTCCCCTTGGACTCGCTGTCTTCCAAACGGTTGACTGGGGGCGGCACCCGCATCGACCGGTCCGGAGGAGAGCTGTGGAGGACCCTCAGTTCGCTGTCCTGCTGACCGACGCCTCGGCCGGCGGGCCAGCGGCCCTGCGAGCGGTCGTCGCGGTCACCAACCTGAGCCTGTGGCACAGCCGACAACTGCTGGACCGTGCGCCCGTCACCGCACGCGAGGACATCCCCTTCGCCGACGCCGAGGCAGCCGCCCGGCGGCTGCGCCAGGCCGGCGTGCCCGCCGCCGTCCGGTGCGACTGGTGCCGGCGTACCCTGCCCGACGACGAAACCCCCGTCGGCCCCGGCCCGTGCGCCTCCCGGTACTGGCCCACCGCCCACTGCCAGGCCAACTCCCTCACCAGCTGCGGCTGCGAGTTCTGCACCGCCTACGGGCCCCTGCCCGGCCACACCACCCACTCGGGAACCTGAACACCCACAGGCCGCGGACGGCGCAGGGCCGGCGGCCGCGCCGTGGAACCGCGCTCCCCGGGGCGGCGTCTGTCCGCCGGGGGCGCGGTCAACGGAGGGGCACCGAATGCTTGTGGCCATGGTGACGCTCGTTGTGCTGTGCCCGTTGGCGGCTTGGTGGCCCTCGGTCCGGCGGCGGGGCCTACGAGAGACGGTTGCCGCCCTGCTGCTCGTGTGCGCGGTCACGGCCGGGTGCCTGGCGAGCCGCGTCCTGCAGCTCCGGCAAGGGCAGCACGACGTCCTTTTGGCAGCAATCCTGCTGCCGGTCCCGCTGGTGCTGACCGGCTTGGTGATGGATGCACGGCACGCGAAGGCCGGGCACCGTGAACCGCCGGTGATCGGGACGGCGAGCGTCGTCGTGTTCACCCTCTACCCGATGATCGCGTGCCTGTGGGCGGGTGCCTTGTACTGGACCGGAAGCCGGGCCGAGCAGATCCCTGGCATCGAGCAGCTGTCCCTCCCCGCCGGGCTCTCCACCGAAGACGGATCCCAGAGCTGCGCAACGGGACTCTGCAGAGCCACCTACTACGTCTCCAGCCCGGCCGAACCGGATCTCAGCGCGGTCTACGCGCAGTTGCGCTCACACCTCGACCACGGCTGGGACCTCGACTCACACGGGCGGGACTGCCACCCCACCGAGTGGATCACGGACCGCACCCTGCTCTGTGTGCAACTGCAGCCATGGTCCAACCCCGCCGGTGTCTCCCTGAAAATGGAATACGTCCAACCCGGGCAGAACCCCTGGCCCGGAAGCGCCGACTGACCGCTCCTCAGCCGGCCTTCCGGAGATGGATTTCCGGGCAGGCGCGGAGCGGCCTGGACGGTGGGCAGCGGTCGAGCTGCTGCTGTCGGGGCCCCCGGGGCGGGTCAGCCCGGCAGGAGGCGGGCCGCGGTGTCGCGGAGCCAGGTGCGTTCGGTGGAGACGATGCGGTGCAGGGTGCGGGAGGCGAGGGCGGTGCGCTGGGCGGTGCGGCGGCGTTCGCGGTCGTAGGCGCGCAGGGCGGCCGGGAGGGCCAAGCGGCCGTGGTGGGTGACGGCGCGGGTGAGGGCTTCGGCGTCGAGGAGGGCGGTGCAGGCGCCCTGGCCGAGGTTGGGGGTCATGGCGTGGGCCGCATCGCCGACCAGGGCGACCTTGCCGGCCTGGCCGGCGTGGACGAAGGTGGGCAGGGCGGGGAAGAGGTGGCGCATCTCGTAACGCAGCCACGTCGCGGGGTCGCCGCGCTCCAGGATGCGGGGGATGGGGTCGTGCCAGCCCTCGAAGAGGGCGCGCAGGCCGGCCGCGTCGGTGCCCTCGGGGACGGCGGCGTACCAGTTGGTGCGGCCCGCCTCGATGGGGGTCAGGCCGAAGAAGCGGCCCCGGCCCCAGGTCTCGCCGTGCACGGCGCTGTCGAGGTCGGCGATGCCGATCCAGGCGACCGAGCCCACCTTCCGCGGGCCGCTTCCGCTGCCGAACCACGCCTCCCGCACCGCGCTGTTGATGCCGTCGGCGCCGACGACCAGGTCGTACCCGTCCGCCAGCGCGGCCGGGTCGGTGACGTTCTCGCCGAGGCGGACGGTGACCTCGCCCAGGGCGTCCAGCCGGGCCAGCAGCGCGTCGATCAGGTAGGGCCGGGAGATCAGCAGTTCGGGGCGGCCCGCCTTGCGTTCGAGGCGCTCCAGCGGGAGCTGGGCCAGCACCCGCCCGCCTGGGGTGCGGACCTGCGCGGATCGGTAGGGCACCGCGCGGGCGCGCACCGCCTCGCCCACGCCGAGCCGCTCCAGGGCGTCCTGCGCACCGGGGTGGAGAGCGAACGCGGTGCCGTAGCACTCCACTTCGGTGCGGCGCTCGCGCACCGTCACCCGCCAGCCCGCCCGGCGCAGCCCGATCGCCGTCGCCAGCCCGCCCACTCCCGCGCCCACCACAACGGCCGTACCCGTCATCACACGCCCCCGGTCGCCGGGTCCGCCCAGCAGCGGACCACCACAGATGTGGTACCACGGCTGGGGTATCGTGGTCAACGAACCGACGAAAGAAGGAAGTTGACGGTGACTGGGAACCGCCGGGATCTGCTGCGCGACGCCGCGATCGAGGTCCTGGCCGCCGCGGGCGGACGAGGACTGACGCACCGGGCCGTGGACGCGGCCGCCGCCGTGCCGCCGGGCACCGCGAAGAACTACTTCCCCACCCGGGACGCCCTGCTGCGCGCCGCGGCCGAGCGCTGCGTCGAGCAGTACCGCCGGGTGACCGCGGAACTGACGGCCGGCCGGGCCGGACCCACGGATCGTGAGGGCCTGGCGGCCCTGCTCGGCGCACTGCTGCGCGACGTCGCGGGCCCCGGCCGCCCCCGCATGCTCGCCTACCTGGAACTGCAGAACGAGGCGGCCCGCCGCAGCGAACTCGCCGCCGTCCTCGACCCGATCGCGGCCGCGGACTTCACGGGCTTCGAACACGCCCAGCGCCTGGCGGGGCTGCCCGTCACCGTGCAGCGGGCCGCCGCCGTCACCCTCGCCCTGCACGCCGCCATCCCCCACCTGCTCACCGGCGGCCCCGCCACCCTGGCCCACGCCGGCCTCGATGACCCCGACCGGTTCGTCCGCGGCCTCCTGGACGCCGTGTACCCGCCACCGTGACGGCCCGTCAGTACGGGGTGTCGAAGCAGTAGGTCTCCGTCCACGCGGACGCCCCGTACTGGTTGGCCGCCCGCAGCGCGATGCAGACGTGGTCGCCGGAGTACGGGCCGGTGAGGTGGTAGCTGGTGCCCGAGGTCGAGTAGACGGTGTTCACCTTCCTGGTCTGGTTGTCGTACCGGACGTCGTAGCGGGTCGCGTCCGGCTGCGCGGACCACGTCATGGTGAGCGGCATGTCGCAGGCCCCGACGCAGCCGTGGTCGAAGGTCGCGTTGTAGCCCGGCATCGCCGCAGGCGGCGAACCCTGGGGCGGGGGCGGAGGTGTGGGGGTCGGCGTGGGGGCCGGCGTGGTCCTGGGCGCGGGCGCCGGCGCCGCGGTGTTCCCGCCCGGCGTACCGCCACCGCCGCCCGCGGCGTTTCCGGTGCCCCCGGCGCTTCCTGACGTGCTGCCGGTGCTCTTGCCGCCGCCGGTTGTGCCGCCGGCCGCGCCGCCCGACGACCCGTCGGTGCCGCCCGTCGGCGGCGGCTCGGTGACGGGCGCGCTGCCCGACGCCTGGGGCGCCGGCGACGGGGGCGGCGGCGTGGTGGCCGTGGGGCTGCCCGGGTCGGCGGACGCCGTCGGTGCGGTGGGCGTCACCGACACCGCCGAGCCGGTGGGGCTTGTGCCCGTCGGGCCCAGGCCCTGCGGGGTGCCGCCGCCCGGGGCCAGCGCGACGGTGACGGCCGTGCCGACGGCAACGGCGACGACGGCTGCCAGCGCGATCGGCGCCCGGCGCCGCCGGGGCGGGCGTTCGACGTGGTTGCGCTCCGTCGGGGTACGCGGCGGGGACGGAATCTCGGTGTCGCCCGCGTGCCGGATCAGCACCGCCAGGCCGCTGCGGTCCAGGGTCTCCTCCCCCAGGCCCAGCATCGCGCCCAGCTGCCCGGGGGTCGGCCGCTCACCCGGGTCCTTGGCCAGACAGCGGCGGACCGCACCGGCCAGGTCCGCCGGGACCTGCTCGAGGTCCGGCTCCTCGTGCACGATCCGGAACCCGAACGCGAAGGAGTCCGTCTGCCCGAACGGATGCTCCCCCGTCGCCGCGAAGGCCAGCACCAGCCCCAGCGCGAACACGTCGGCCGCCGCCGTGACCCGCCCCCGCACCTGCAGCTGCTCCGGCGCCATGAACTGGGGCGTGCCCAGCACCACCCCCGTCTGCGTCAGAGTGGTCACCGCCGCACCCCGCGCGATCCCGAAGTCGATCAGCCTCGGCCCGTCCGCCCCCAGCAGGATGTTGCCGGGCTTGACGTCCCGGTGCACCAGCCCCGCCGCGTGGATCGCACCCAGCGCCTGGGCCAGGCGCACCCCCAGCGCCCGCACCGACACGACGTCCAGAGGCCCGTGCTCGGCGATGACCGCGTTCAGCGTCGGACCCGGCACGTACTCGGTCGCCAGCCACGGCTGCTCGGCGTCCACGTCATGGTCCACGATCGCCGCGAAGTACGGCCCCGACATCGCCCGCGTCGCGGTCACCTCCCGCCGGAACCGGGCGATGAAGTCACCGTTCTGCGTCAACTCCTCATTGATCACCTTCACCGCGACCAGAACCTCACCCAGCCGCCCGAGGTAGACCCGCCCCATACCGCCCGCCCCGAGCACACCGAGCAGCTCGTACGGGCCCACCCGCCGCGGATCACCGTCCTGGAGCGCCTTCACCACGCCACCCCCGGCACGGTCGCCGCAGGCACGAGCAGCCCGCCGGGCAGCACAGTCAGCATGTCTGTCTCACGTTCGGCAGAAGGGGAAGGGTTTCGCGGACACGGCCCCGGACGCCTCGCCGGCGCGGGCTCCGACGGGCCGCCGCCGCGATGATGGCCACCCCACCACCCACAGCACCAGGCCACGGGCACCGGCCATTGATGGCCGGTCCCACCCAAGAGCCCGGCCGCCGGCCACACCGGGCAGGACCGACACAGGACCAGACGACGCGGCATCAGATGACACAGCGGTCCGCCGGCGCAGCGGTCCGCCGGCGCAGCGGTCCGGCGGAGCGGCGGTCCGGCGGCGCGCGGCCGCGGCGGTCCACCGGCGCCGGGCGGGCGGGAATCCCGGTGACGCGGCATCAGGTGACGCAGCGCTCCGGCGGAGCGGCGGTCCGGCGGAGCGGCGGTCCGGCGGAGCGGCGGAGCGGCGGTCCACCGGCGCGGGGCGGGCGGGAATCCCGGTGACGCGGCGGCGGTGCGTCTGGGATAAAGGCCCCACACACCCGCCCGATCCCGTGAGGCCTCCCGTGACGATCACCTGGCGCAGAGTCGGCGAACCGGACTTCCCGCAACTGAGGCAGTGGCTCCTGCAGCCCCATGTCGCCCGCTGGTGGAACCACGACACCTCACCCGAGGCGATCGCCCGCCACTTCGCACCGGCCGTCCGGGGCGAGGAGCCCTCGGAGGACTTCCTCGTCGCCCTCGACGGAGCCCCGGTCGCCCTGGTCCAGCGGTGCCGGCTCGCCGACTACCCCCAGTACCTCGGCGAACTCGCCTCCCAGACCGAGATCCCCGACCAGGCGATCACCCTCGACTACCTCATCGGCGACCCCCGGCTGACCGGCCAAGGACTCGGCACCCGCATCATCGAGGCGATCATCACGGCCACCTGGACCGACCACCCCGACGCGCAGAGCATCGTCATCCCCGTCCACCGCGCCAACCGGGCCTCCTGGCGGATGCTGGAGAAAGCCGGACTCCACCGCTGCGCCGAGGCATCCCTGGAGCCCGACAACCCCGCCGACGACCGCCTGCACTTCATCTACCGGACCGACCGCCCCACCCACTGACCACTCCCCCGGCCCGCCACGACCGGCTCCCGGTGGCACCCAACACACGGGCGGCCGCTCCAGGCCGGCTGCGCGCGGGGAGATCCGCCGCTCCGGACCCACACCGCGACGCGGGCGCGCAGACTCCCGGCACGGGCAGCGAAGCCGGACCCCGGCGCATGGCCGAGACCACGAAACCCCTCACCCTCACCGACCCGGATCCGCTGTGGGAGACGGCAGGGACGGGCCTCTGCGAGCAACTGCGAGCCGCGCTCGAACCCTCCGCGGTGCACGTCGAGCACATCGGCAGCACCGCCGTCCCGGGAACGGCCGCCACGGCGGTCCTCGACACATCCAGGTGAGCGTGGCAGACCTGACCGAAGCCGACCGGATCTTCGAACTCCCGCTCCCAGAGCGGGGATTCACTCCCCTGCCCCACCACCAGGACCACGTGCCCGCCGGACAGGACGACGACCTTGCCCGCCGGCCGAAGCGGTTCCGGCAACGCAGCAGCCGGCCGGCCCCGGACGTCAACCCGCACGCCCGGCTCCCCGGTTCACCGAACGAACGTCTCGCGCCGCTGTTCCGGAACCGGTTCCACGCCCACCCCCAGACGATCCCCGCCCACGCCCACTCCAAGCGGCTCCTCCCACCGGCCGTCACCAGCCCCGGCACCTCCGCCGAGATCAACGACCCGGTGGCCGACCCGACCGTGGCAGCGGCCGAACCCCGGGCGGCCGCCACGGGCCGGACCCCGCACGGCCACACCGCGACAGCACCCCGAGAAAAAGCAGGAAGGCGGCACTGCCACGGCAGCGCCGCCCTGCTGCCGTCCCGGCCGGCGGCGGTGCGATTCGGCGGCACCCCCGAGACTGCCGGACGCGGTGCCACCGACCGGGACGGTGCTGCGCGGGACACATCCCCCGGCAGGGCCGGCGCCCCGCCCCTCGCCATGTCCGGCAGCAGCATCTCCATGCTCGGCCATCCGCCGCCGGCCACCCGCCCAACCGACGAGGCGCCCGTGGTCGAAGCTTGACCCCCTCGCAACACTGACACCCCATCAGAACCACATATGTCGCAAATTGACCGCTTACATCCCCGCCCAGCGGCGGGGGCGGCACACCCCCCGAACGTCCGACCGCACCACACAGCCCCTGCACCGACGGAGACGCAAACGTAATGAGCGAGAGCACCGACGACCACGCCCCGAACGAGCCCCCACCAAACCAGCCTGAGCGGCGCCCTCGGGCCTGCCACGGTGCCGGCGTACGGATCGTCGATCCGCACAGCCGGGTCCGCGCGAACGCGCACCACCGCGGGTGGCCGCCCCCGGGCGCAGCGCACCGGGCAAGTTGATCATCCGTGCCGTCCGGGCGGCCCCGCCCCCGCCCACCACGGCTCGCAGGAAAAGCCGAAGGAATCCCTTTCGCGCCCGATGTCGAGAACCCGCGCCCGGCTCCGACCAAAGGGTGCGAGCGCGCCGAACGGGCGCGCGGGACACAAAAAATGCGGACACCTGATGAAGTACGTCGCGATGATCCACGGCAACCAGGCCAAGCGGGACCCCTTCCCCGCCGACGCCTGGCCCGAGGCGATCGCCCGGCAGGACGCGTTCAACAAGAAGTACCGCGACAGCGGTGAACTGCTGGACGCCTACGGCCTGGCGGACGCGGCCAACGCGCAGCTGGTGCGCCGCAAGGACGACGCCCCGGCGGTCACCGACGGGCCGCACCTGGAGACCAAGGAGTACATCGCCAGCTTCCACCTGCTGGACTGCCACTGCCCGGAGCCCGCACAGGAGACCGCCGCCGACATGCCCTTCGCCGACACCGACCCGGTCGACCTGCGGCCCGTGCCGCACGACACCGCGACGGACCTGCGACCGGACCCCCCGGCGCCGAGGACCCGCTGCGCGAACTGGCGCCACAGGTCCTCGGCGCCCTCATCCGCCGCTACGGCGTCTTCGACACCTGCCAGGACGCCATCCAGGAAGCACTGCCGGCCACCGCCCTCCAGCGGCCCACCCAAGGGACGCCGGACAACCCCCGCGGATGGCTGGTCACCATCGCCTCCCACCGGCTGGTGGACCAGGTCCGCAGCGAGCAGGCACGCCGCCGACGCGAGGAGAGGACCGCCCTGGCCACCCCGCAGGCCGAACAGCTGAGCCACGCCGCCGACGCCGACCCGCACCAGGACCGCGACGACTCCCTGGCGCTGCTGTTCCCGTGCCGCCACCCGGCACTGTCCGAACCCAGCCGCACCGCCCTGACCCTGCGCGCAGTCGGCGGCCTGAGCACCTCCCAAATCGCCGCCGCCTTCCTCGCCCCCAAGGCAACCACGCCCCAGCGCATCAGCCACGCCAAACAGAGCCTCAAGACCTCCGCCACACCCCTGCGCATGCCGCAGCCAGCCGAGCAGGCCAAGCAGCTGGCAGCGGTGCTCCACGTGCTGTAGCCCGGTGGTGATCCCCGGTCAGCGGCGGCCGGCGGACAGGACCAGGAGAAACTGGCCGCCACCCTCCTCAATACCGGCAGTCACCGGCAGCCCGGGCACCAACCGGGAAAAACGGTCCACCAACCAGTCCACCGCCTCCTGGGCATCCTTCCTCACCGGACAGCACCCCACCACCTCACGGCCGGACGGCCGCCCGTGCCGGGCTCTACAGGAGGTCGGTGTTGGGTTCCAGGCCGCACAGGATGCGGCCGTACGTCTCGGCGACGGTGTTGGGGTGCAGGACGCCGTTGAGGTTGAGGGCCTGGATGTCGCGTTCGATGCGCTGCATCGGCTGGTCGGAGTAGATGGAGGAGCCGCCGCTGGCGGTGTTCAGGACATCCACCGCCTCCTTGGCCCGCAGGCAGGCCGTGGCCGCGTCCATCTTCGACAGCGCCCGCTCCTCCAGCGACCACAGCTCACCGGCACGCACCTTGGCGTCCAGGCGCTCCGCCGCGCGGCGCACGTGGAACTCCGCCTCGTCGATCTTCATCGCCGCCTGCGCGACCTGAAGGTGCGTCAGCGGCGCCTCCGCCTGCCGCTCGTAGTGCGTGTAGGCGATCTTCCGGCTCGGCAGCTTCTCGAAGAACGCCTCCCGCGCCGCCTTCGCCATCCCCACCGCCGACGAACTCGTCACCGCGGTGGCGTGCGGCACGAACGGGAGCTTCCACGTCAGGGAATCCGCGTTCAGCTTCGAGGCGTGCTGCCCGTGCATCATCACCGGGATCATCGGCAGCACCCGCGCCTGCGGCACGAACAGGTCCTGCGCGATCGTCGTCACACTTCCCGTTGCCCGCAGACCCGCGGTGTGCCAGTCGTCCACGATCGTCAGATCCGACATCGGCACCGCGATCGTCGCCGGCTCGAACCCGCCCGCACCATCGGCCAGCAGCACCGAGTGCATGTCCCACTGACTGTGCGGCGCACCCGAGACGAAATGCCACCGCCCGTTGAGGACCACCCCGCCGTCCACCGGCGTGGCGACACCCGACGGGTTCACCCCGCCGCAGATCCGCACACTCGGATCCGCGAAGATCTCGTCCTGCACCTCATCGGGAAACAGCCCCGCCAGCCACGACCCCATCGTGTACGTGCTGATCGTCCACCCGACCGCGCCGTCCCCGCGCGCCAGCTCCGCGATCACCGCCGACACCGTCCGCACATCCGACTCCGCGCCGCCGTAACGCACCGGCACCCGCATCTTCATGATCCCGGCATCGGTGACCGCCCGCAGCACCTCCTCATGGAGAACCCGGTTCTCCTCCTGCCACGGAACATGCTTGCGGATCACCTCCACCAGATCCGACGCCCGGCCGACAAGCTCAGCCTGCGATGCCGCCTCATTGATCGCCATCAGTTCTCCTCAATACGATGACAGGGACAGAGAAGTGAAACCTCCGCCACACACGGCGGACTCCGCACGGGATCCCGCACCGCCCGACCGGGCAGCGACCCACCGTCGGCCGCCAACAACACTCCCAGCACCCCCCACACCCCCACTTCTCCCAAGTTGCCGACCTCCCGCAAAACCACCCCACAGCCCCCTTTTCCACGGGAAATCCGAAACCGGACACCACAAATGCACCAAAAACGCCGCCGGGGTCTTCTCGGCGGCGCTTTCAGTGCATTGCGGACATCACCGATACGCACGGTGCCACGGCGCGGCGATCGACGAAATCACCCCAGCCCGGCGAGTTCTACAGGCCGGCCAGGAACTTCAGCAGCTCCGCGTTGACCTCCTCCGGACGCTCCTGCTGCGTCCAGTGCCCCACCCCCGGCAACGCCACCGTACGCGTCAGATTCGGCACCAGATGACGCAGATTCGCGATCAACTGGTCCAGCCCCGGAAGCTGCACACTGCCATCCCGCTCCCCGTACATGTACAACGCCGGAGCCGACATCGGCGCACCCTGCCACGGCGCCGTCAGCTCCCAGCTCAGCTCCATCGTCCGCCACCAGTTCAGACCACCCGAGAAACCCGTCCGCGCGAAATCCTCCGCGTAGACATCGAGGTCCGCCTCCGTCAGCCAGCCCGGCAGCTCACCCGCCTCCGGCAGCAGATCCAGCAGCGTGCCACCCTCCGGCACCACCGGCAAAACCGCCGCCGACGCCTGCGGCGAATCCCCGAACCCCCACCGGAAAATACGCGACAAAGACCCCCGCACATCCCCCGCCAACTCCGCATCCGCCACACCCAGCCGCTGCAGATAATTCATGTAGAAACCCGCACCCAACGCCTGCGTCATCCCCGCCAGCGCACTCACCCCACCACGCGGCAGATACGGCAGACCCAACGCCACCACACCCCGCACCCGCTCAGGCCGCAACAACGCCGTATTCCACGCCAACGGCGACCCCCAGTCATGACCCACCAAAACCGCCCGCTCCTCACCGAGCGCATCCAACAACCCCGTCACATCACCTACCAGATGCAACTGCGAATACCGCTCCACCGCCGCCGGCCGATCACTGCGCCCAAAACCCCGCAGATCAGGAGCCACCACCCGATACCCCGCCGCCGCCAAAACCCCGAACTGATGCCGCCACGAATACCACGTCTCCGGGAAACCGTGCAGCAACACCACCAACGGCCCCTCACCCTGCTCCGCAATATGCAACCGGATCCCATTGGCCTCCACAAACCGGTGACCAACCCCGCCCACCACACCACCGCCCGGCACCACCTGCACGTCACTCACGGCACACCACTCCCCTCTGAATATGCGAATCGGGTCCGCCAAAACCCTCGCACCACCACCCCACCCCCCACTACTCCTCCCGTGCCCACCACCACCCAGCGAGCGGCACCCCGGTCACCACCACCGACAGACAACAGCCCGACAGCAACAAGAACGACGCCAGCCGACGACAGTGGTGGAGCAGTACCCGCAGCTCCTGTTGGCGTACACGGGGGTAAGTGCCCAGCCAGGTCCACGTGAACGTGCTCGGGCGGATGAGGGCAGCCGGGTGGCAGGGTCAACAAATTGGGGTGCCAGATCTCGACCTGGTGGGCATGATCGGTCAGTTGTTCTGCCACATCCGACTTCGGGGGTACACCACGTCCATCCATCGCGAACGACCCTGGTCGCTGCCTTGGTCCGCCGCTGACCCCGGCAGGAACGCTTTCGACTGGGACGAGGGCGAGGAGGCCCGGCTGACGGCACTGGTCGTCCCGATGGTGCCTCCGCTCGGCGCCGACTGGACGGAGCGCACCCGTTTCGTGGACGAGGCCACCGTGCTCCTCGCGGTCCGCTACGGCCGGTGGGCTTGCGGCTGGGAATGGTCGACTCACTGCGGCGGAGCTGTCGAAGCCTGGTGCTGCGACCCGTATTCGGTCGGTGAGGCACACGGACAGCCGGATCAACGAGTTCACCGCCATGGTCCGGCCGCTGACTCCCGTTCAGACCCTCTCCTCAGCAGTCCTCCGCGGCCTGACCGCCAACGGCCTGGAGCACGGCGCCGGGGCGCCCCTGCGCCGCCCGCCCGCCGGAGCCCCTGTCAACGCCCCAGCACGGCACCGCCGTTGAGCCCGATCACCTGGCCCGTGAGGTAGCCGGAGCGGGGAGAGGCGAGGAAGCCGACCATTGCCGCCACATCGTCGGGGGTCCCGGCCCGCCCGACCAGGGTGTCGGCGATCTTCTCCGCGTGGAACTCCTCGCTCCACCCCTCGCCGAAGATCTCCGTGTCGGCCACGTAGCCGGGGGCCACGATGTTCACCGTGATGCCGGCGGGGCCCAACTGGCGGGCCAGGCCGAACGCCCAGCCGTGCAGACCCGCCTTCGCCGCGGCATAGGAGCCCGCCGAATGCGACCCCGCACCACCACGCTGGGCCGCCGCCGAACTGATCACGACCAGTCGGCCGCCCGGGCGGCGCAGCCGGCCGCTCAGCGCGGTGGTGAGCAGCACCGCGCTGAGCAGGTTGGTGTCCACGTCGCGGCGCCAGGATTCGGCGAGTGCCGCCAGCGAGCCGTCGGACGGCGGTGTGATGACCGCGCCCGCGTTGTTGACCAGGATGTCGACCGGCCCTTGAGGAGCCATCAGTTCAGCGGCGGCGCCGACCTGCTCGGGGTCCGTCAGGTCGACCGGGACGGGATCGACCCGTGCGCCGGGCACCTCCGCCTCGATCTCCTCCCGCACCCGTTCCAGCGCCTCCACTCGGCGGCCCAGCACCGCCACCCGGTGCCCGGCCACCGCCAGTTCCCCGGCGATCGCCCTGCCGATCCCCGAACCGCCCCCCGAGACCACAGCGAACCCCACAGCTCCCCCTCACCAGTCCGGCCACAGCAAACCCGCACAGCCTAGAAGCCGCGACCGGACCACCACCGCGCGACCCCCGCCCGCGCCCGCGACGTTCAACCGAACACCTCGCAGCAACCGGGGCCTGACCGGCACTTTCCCTTCGATCAGTAGGCCAATGTCTGAACAGACCGGAAAATGCAAGGTTCTGACTCAGGTTTGGGTGTAGAATCTGAAGCGCAGAGGGTGATCCGAAGCCCTGGTGTCACCGTGACGCCACCGGACCACCCGTCAACAAGGGGGAACCACCATGAGCTACCACCTCGAAGCCGCCCGCGCGACCATCGACACCCGCCTGCGGGACGCCGAGAGCCACCGCATCGCTCGCGCACTCCGACTCAAGGCCCGCGCCGAACGCGCCACCCACCGCGCCCGCCAGGCCCTGGCCGTCGTCACCGCGTAACCACCCCGGGCCGACAGCACGGCAGCCGCGACGGCTCAGTACACGTCCCGAACGTACCGCTGATCGCTCGTCAGCTGCCGTACGTACGCCGCGGCTGACGCCTCGTCCAGGCCGCCGTGGGTGGCGACGATCTCGCGCAGGGCCTGGTCCACGTCCCTGGCCATCCGGCCGGCGTCGCCGCAGACGTAGAAGTGGGCGCCGTCCTGGAGCCATCGCCACAGGCGGGGGCCGTGCTCGCGCATCCGGTCCTGGACGTAGATCTTGTTGCGCTGGTCGCGGGAGAACGCGACGTCGAGGCGGGCCAGGTGGCCGGAGGCGCGGAAGGCTTCCAGTTCCTGGCGGTAGTAGAAGTCGGTGGCCTCGCGCTGCTCGCCGAAGAACAGCCAGTTGGGGCCGGTGTGGCCGCGGGCCTGACGGTCCTCCAGGAAGCCGACGAACGGTGCGACGCCGGTGCCGGGGCCGACCATGATCATCGGGGTGGTGGGGTCGACGGGCGGACGGAAGTGCGGCGAGCGCTGGACGAACACCTGCACCGGGCCGTCGTCCGCGCAGTCCGCCAGGTACGTGGAGCAGACGCCCTTCCGCTCCCGGCCGAGGTCGTTGGTGTAGCGGACTACCGAGGCGGTCAGACGGATCTCACCGGGGTGCGCCAGCGGGCTGGACGATATCGAGTACAGCCGCGGCTGCAGCCGCTTCAGCACCCCGGCCCACTCGGCCGCCGATGCCCGGACGGGGGCGGCGCCGATCACGTCGGCGGCCTGTCGGCCCCAGCTCCACTTCGCCAACTCGCCCTTGTTGTCCGGCCGTAGCAGCCTCTTGAGGTCGCGGTCGCCCGTACGTTCGGCGACGAACCTGAGCAGGTCCGGAGTGATCCGGGCGATGTCGAGTCGGGTCCGCAGCGCCTCGCCGAGCGCGACGGCGCCGAGGTCGGGCAGGGTGACGCTCTCCTCGGGGTCGAGTCCGGTCAGGGCCAGCCATTCGGCGACCAGTTCGCCGCCGTTGGCCGGCCACACGCCGAGCGCGTCGCCCGCCTCGTAGGCGAGTTCGCCGCCCCGCGTGTCGAACGCGAACTGCCGCACCTCCTTCTGCGAACCGGGGAGGCTGAGCAGCCGGTTGCCGATCAGCAGCGTCGCGAACGGGGACGCCTTCGAGTAGCCCGTCGGCGCGACCGTCCCGGCGACCGGAGCCGGCGCCGGCACGACGGCGGTCAGGGCCTCGGCAACCTGCTCCAGCCACCGCCCGGCGGTGTCGTCGTAGTCGGCGTCGCAGTCGGTCCGCGGCAGCAGCCGGGTGGCACCGAGCTCCGCGAAGCGCTCGTCCAGGCGGCGGCCGTGGCCGCAGAAGTCCTCGTAGCCGGAGTCGCCGAAGGCCAGCACCGAGTACCGCACGCCCTCCATCCGCGCGGCGTCCGTGGCGGTGAGGCCCTGCCAGAAACCGGCACCGTTGTCGGGGGCGTCACCGTCACCGAAGGTGCTGGAGATGACCAGCACGTCGGCGTCGGCCGGGAGGCTGCCCGCCTGACAGTCGGCCATGCTGCGGACCGACGGCGCCCTGCCCGTCTCCGCCAGCCGGGCCCCGACGGTGGCGGCGAACTCCTCGGCGTTACCGGTCTGCGAGGCCCACAGCACGATCAACTCCCGGGCCGGGACGCTACCTTGGGCGCCACCGGCAGCCTGCCCCGGCAGTGCGGGCGTACCCGGAGCAGCACCTCGCGAGAACGCCCCCGCCAGCAGCCCGTCCACCCACAAGGCCGCCTCCCGACTGAACGGCGCACCTACGGGCAGCACCGGGACCCCGCCCGGCGCCGCCAGCGCGACGCCGGAGAGGTACCCGGCCAGGTACCGGCGCTCCGGCTCGCTGAACACCGGAGGCGCGAGCTCCGTGATGCCCAACATCCCTGCCAGTCCGTCCAGTTGGGGAGCAGCCGCGGCCTGCGCCGGAACGGGCACCGCGCCGGCCACCACCCGCAGCGCCACCGCGCACGCCTTGAACTCCGGCTGGTACGACACCGGATCGACGGCGTCACTGGTGACCGCGTTGATGCTCAAGTACTCCCCGAACAGGTCGTTCCAGTGGAACGGTGCGAAACAACTACCGGGCCGCACCCGGTCGGTGACCACCGCGGGCAGCACGGCGCGCCCCCGGCGGGAGGCCACCTCGATGCGGTCACCGTCCCCGGCACCGATCGCGGCGGCGTCGTCCGGGTGCAGTTCGACGAACGGCCCGGGGTTCAGCTTGTTGAGTTTGGCGACCTTGCCGGTCTTGGTGAGGGTGTGCCACTGGTGCTGGAGGCGGCCGGTGTTGAGGACGAACGGGTAGTCGTCGTCCGGGAGTTCGGCCGCCGGCAGGTGCGGACGGCCGAAGAACTGGGCGCGGCCGGTGGCGGTCGGGAAGGCCAGCCGGGGCCTGGTCCCGTCCGTGCGCTCCAGCAGGCTCTGGCTGACACCGTCGTTGAGGTAGCGGATCGGGTTGCGGTCGCCGCCCTCCGGCGACGGCGCCGGCCACTGCACCGAACCCTCCCGCAGTCGCCGGTAGTCGACGCCGCGCAGGTCCCAGCCGGTCTTCGGGTTCCAGGCCCGCTTGAGCTCCTCGAAGACCTCTTCGGCGCTCGCGTAGCCGAAGGCGTCGGCGAAGCCCATCTCGCAGGCGACCCGGGCGATCAACTGCCAGTCCGGCAATGCCTGTCCGGGCGGGTCGACCACGCCCTGGACCAGGGTGAGGTTCCGCTCCGAGTTGATCATCACGCCGTCGGACTCCGCCCACAGCGTCGCGGGCAGCACCACGTCGGCGTACGCGTTGGTCTCGGTCTCGGTGAACACGTCCTGGGTGATGACCAGTTCGGCCGCCTCCAGCCCGGCGATGACGGTCCTACGGTTGGCGACCGAGGCGACCGGGTTGGTGCAGATGATCCAGCACGCCTTGATCGCACCGGCGGCCAGCTGCTCGAACATCTCCACCGTGCCCCGGCCCACCTCCGTCCGCAGCGTGCCCGCCTCGACCCCCCAGAGCTCCTCGACGAAGGCTCGCTCGGCGTCCACCAGAACGGAACGCTGCCCGGGCAGGCCCGGACCCATGTACCCCATCTCGCGTCCGCCCATCGCGTTGGGCTGCCCGGTGAGCGAGAACGGGCCGGATCCGGGGCGGCAGATCGCCCCGGTGGCGAGGTGCAGGTTGACCAGGGCGTTGGTATTCCAGGTGCCGTGCGTGGACTGGTTGAGCCCCATCGTCCAGCAGCTCGTCCACTCCCCCGCCTCGCCGATCCACCGGGCCGCCAGCCGGATGTCCGCCTCGGGTATCCCGGTGATCTCGGCGACCCGCTCCGGCGGGTAGTCCGCCAGGAAGGCGGGCATCGCCTCCCAGCCCTCGGTGAACTCCGCGATGAACGCCTCATCGGTGTGACCGTTCATCACCAGCAGGTGCAGCAGGCCGTTCAGCAGCGCCAGGTCCGTACCCGGCCTGATCTGCAGGAACAGGTCCGCCTTCGCGGCGGTGGCGTTGCGCCGCGGGTCGACGACGATCAGCTTCGCCCCGGCCGACCTGACCCGGTCCATCATCCGCAGGAACAGGATCGGGTGGCAGTCGGCCATGTTCGCGCCGATCACGAAGAAGGCGTCCGCGCGGTCGAAGTCCTGGTACGAGCCGGGCGGGCCGTCCGCGCCCAGCGACAGCTTGTAGCCGGTGCCCGCACTGGCCATGCACAGCCGGGAGTTGGACTCGATCTGGTTGGTCCGCACGAAGCCCTTCGCCAGCTTGTTGGCCAGGTACTGCGCCTCCAGCGACATCTGCCCGGAGACGTAGAAGGACAGCGCGTCCGGGCCGTGTTCGTCCAGGATCGCGCGCAGCCGCCCGGCCACCGCGGTGACCGCCGCGTCCACGTCCACCTCGGCGGGTTCGGCGCCGCGCTCGGTACGGATCAGCGCCTTGGTGGCCCGTCCGGGGGCGGCCATCATGTCGGCGCTGGTCGATCCCTTGGTGCAGAGCCGGCCGAAGTTCGCCGGGTGCTCCTTGTCCCCGGAGGTCTTCCTGACGGTCCGTCGGCCGGTGCCGGCGTCCCGGCCGATGTCGAGCACGATGCCGCAGCCGACGCCGCAGTACGAGCAGACCGTCCGCACGCTGTCCGCGTCCGAGCCAGGCATCGTCACCGAGACTCCCTCCCCAGGGATCGCAGTCCCCGCCGGACACCCGCGGGACGTGGGTGCGGCGGGCGGTGGGAAGCTCCCACGGTCGTCACCCTAGAAAGGCCGCATTAACGGTCGATCACAGCGCGCGGCCGCCGGGAGTTAACCCGATCGCACAGCCTGCCCACCGCAGGTGTGAGCGTCGCGCCCCCCTGCGCGTGCCGCCGCCGTCAGGCCGTGGCGAGCGAGAGCTCGGTGGACTTGATCAGCGCCACGACGGCCGAACCGACGGCGAGGCCGAGATCGGCGACCGCGTCCTGGGTGATGGCGGCGGTCAGCACACCACCGTCGACGGACACCTTCACGGCCGCCATGGCCGGCCCCGCGGCGATCTCGGTGACCGTACCGGGGATCTGGTTGCGGATGCTCAGGCTCATGGCAGCTGACCTCGCGACTTCGGGGGCAGGTCTCGCCCCTGCCGCTCTCGCTGACGACCGTAGCGGGGGGTCGGCTCGACCCGCGCGTGAGTGTGCGCCGGCGGCCTGGCGGGGTCGGTGGATTCGACCCTTCCGAGGGTGGGAGATCGGCCGAATGCCGTACAGGCTGACGGGCCGGCCGCGCGTTCACAGCCCACCCAGACCGGGGCCCTCACCGATGACCGGTCCGTTCCCGTCGCCCTTGCCGTGACCACCGGAGCCGGAGAAGGCGTCGACCGAGAGCCCGGTCACCGGCGTGTAGTGCAGCGCCATCCGGGCCAGCGCCGCGTGCGAGGCGTCGTCCAGGACCAGTCCCGGCGCCAGGATCGGCCGGCGGCCGGGCTCGGTGCCCACCTCGGCCAGCAGCCGACGGCCGCGCCGCGAGGCCCGGTCGTACCGTTCCGGGGCGGCCAGCGCGACCCCGCCGCCCACGGCCAGCAGCCCGGCGTAGACCCCGACAGCGTGGGGCGAATGGGTCGCCATCAAGGTGAGGGCGCCCAGCGGCCCGATGATCACCATGACTCCGATGGACACGTTCACCGGGGCTTCGCTCTCGCTACGGGTGACCAGGCCCGCCGCACCCAACTCCCGGTCCACGGCCCGGACTTCCTCCAGCTCCGCCACCCGGTCGCACAGCTCCGAGGGCCGGTGACCGATCGCGGGATCCAGGACGGCGAGTACAGCTGCCTGAACCGCGTCCACGTTCTTCGCACCGGGCCCGACCCGCAGCCGGCCCGAACCGTCGGGCTGCAACGCACCACTGAGGACCATCCCCGACAGCACGGTCCTCGCCAGGTGATCGGGGTGCAGCTCCCGCGCGTACAGGGCCGCCACCTCATAGACCGTCAGCGGAGCACCCTCCGGCCGCGGGACGGTGACCCGGGGATGCTCGGCCCAGTACTGGAACCCCAACCGGTACACCGCAACGGCGAACACCAGCACGGCGCACCCCACCGATAACGCGCTCACCCCGCCCCACCCCCACGCTCCGCCGAACGACCCCCTCGCCCACCGGGCGGCTCCCATGGTGACGCGCCCCAGGCCGGTCGGCAACGGTCCAGCACACTCGTTCGGGCCCGACCTCGCCTTCCTCCACGAACTCTTCGAAGGTACGCATCGGCCCGAGAACGTCAGCCAAGAGCGGCCTGGTGGGCATCGGCCGCTCGCTCGTTCACCTCGCGCGCCCTTGGGTCCTCGAGCCCGGCCGGCTCGGCCATCACCTCGGCGACCGTCGTCCCGCTCGGCTTCGTCCCGGCCACGTCGGTCTCCTGTCGATCACGCCCCGAGGTTCACCCTACGAGCGAAACGGACGCAGAACCATGAGCGAGTCCTCCAAGGTCGCCACCATCGCAAAGGGAAACCGGTCGAGCTCAAGACAGAGCGCAACGTCATCAGGATGGACCCCTTGACGCACCCCCTCCGTCAGCTCGGCGGCCGCGCGCGACTCGGCAGCGCGGCGCAGGAACCCGGCGGCATCCGTACCGGCCTCGGTGGTCCTCCCGGCGATGTACTGAGCACACGCCAGATCTTCGTCGGCCTGCCCGTCCTCGCCGGTGACCACGAACGTCACACCGTCATTCTTGCGCGCCCGCAGGAGCCGGGCCGTCGCCTCCGCCACCACGAAACTGGCGCACAGCACCAGCGACGCCTCCTTGACCGCGAGGACGCCGACCGTCCCTGCGGTGGTTTTCTGCACAAGGGTCCGTCCGCCGAGGTCGGCAGACTGCAGCAGGCCAGGCGAGTTGACCAGGTCGAACCCGGGCGCGGCCGGCCCGTCCTTGAGCGCCAGCCAATCGGGGTGGCGAGCCTTGAGCGCCAGCGCGTCGTCCAGCGACTCGGCAAGAACGATCTTCTCCGCCCCCTGGGCAAAGGCCCAGGCAGCCACGGTGAATGCACGCATGACGTCGACCACGACCGCCACGGACGGGGCCTCGACCAGCTCAGGGATACCAACGAAACGAGCGTCCATACCGATCATGATCGCGCACGCCCGACCCGAAGCGGCCGAAGAGTGATCCACATCACCTGGACGCCCTCGAAGCGCCCCGAGCGCACGGTCGGGGACGTGGGCGGAAGGTCGGCTCCCGACCCGGGCGCGCCTGCTCGAAAAGCCACCGTTCGGGTCAGGCTCGCCCTGAACCGCCCGGGTTGAACGAACGAATCGAACAACACCATCATTGAGCCCGTGACCGACACTTGGAAGACCATCAACTCCCTTGCCTCTAACTTGAGTTCCCGCTCTCAGCTGCCCATCGAACAGCAGTGGCTCGTACAGGTGGTGAAGCTCCAGGAGGAGTGCGGAGAAGTCGCCGAGGCGGCCATCGGCGCACTCGGCGAAAACCCCCGCAAGGGCTTCTCGCACAGCTGGGACGACGTCAGATCGGAGGCCTGCGACGTGATCGTCACCGGCATGGTGCTGCTGGCCCGGATGGGCGGCGACCCCGAGTGGTTCTTCCGCGAGCACCTGCGTACGCTCGCGGCCCGCCCCACCAATCAGCCGAAGGAGGCGTAAACGGCCCGGTGCCGCCCCTCCCGGTACTTCGGCCCAACGCCCGACTCGAAGCCGAACCGGCCTCACATCGCCCGCCGGCGCGATAAGTTGAACTGCCGCAGTACGCAGGGTGCGCACCAGGATGGAGGCCGGCCGTGGCCGACGACAGCGACTGGACCATCGACCGGATCGCCGAAGGGCTCCGCTCCCCCGCCCTTCGCAACCGCTTCCTCAGCGAGCTCAACCGCACGCCGGAGGGCTCCCTCGCCGCCGCCTTCGCCCGCTGGAAAGCGGTCGCCCAGGACCTCGAGGCGGCGGCGGACCAGGCCCGTACACTGCTCGCCGACGGACCGTCCGCCCTGCTCGCCGACGAGTCCGTCGACATCACCGACCAGGTTCTCACCCGCGCCGAACGGCTCCGCACCCGCGCGGCCTGAGCCGACCGGATCGGCCGGGCTCGCCGACGGGCGTTCAACTACGCTGCCCCCATGACCTACCGGCTCCGAGCAGCACCCGACGTCCAGAAGATCTGGGACGCCCTGCCCCCTGCGCTCGGAGAAGAGCTCACCCTCGCGCTCGCACGGGTCTGCGAAGACCCCATCGCCACCACCGAGCCGTACGACGACGCCGACGACGAACAGCACGTCATGCGCATCCTCCACCTGCCCTCGGTCGTCGCCGCCCTCCTGGTCCTCGATCACCCGGTCGGCATCATCCGCATCATGACGATCACTCACCTCGCCTGATCCCCCGCCCACCACCTCCAGTCCGGGTTGAAGTCACGCGTCCACTCCCGGCCTGAACGCCACCGCGCACCTCAGTCGTCTCGGCCCTGCCACGTGGTCACGCAGGCCTCGTTCCCCTCCGCGTCGGCGAGCACCCAGAATGCGGGGGCACGGGTCGCGGAGACGAGGCGGCCCCCTGCCGCCAGCGCGGCCTCGATCCGCCGGAGTGCCTCGTCATGGGGAACGCAGATGTCGAAGTGGATGCGATTGCGCTGCGGGCGCGCCCGGTCCATCTGCTGGAACCAGATCGCCGGGCCCTGCCCGACAGGGTCGACAAGTGGATCCTCCGGTCCTGCGGCGCCCGCCTCGTCGGCATAACCCAGCACTGCCTTCCAGAACGGCCGGATCTCGGCGATTCCCAGCGCATCGATCCCGATCTCCACAACTTGGACCGACCGCGGTACCCCCGTTCCGATCTCGGGATCCGTCGTCAGCGACCCGGTCTCGTTGACGGCGGCGGAGATCCGACGCGCGAGTTCGACGTCCCGGGTGGTCACCGCTGCGTGGTCCAGCGACTGCAGAGTGAACACGACGCGCTGGGGGCGGACATCGACCAGAAGGTGCCGGTCGGCGTCGCTGCCGCAGACCGCGACGGCGTCCGCCGCCACGCCGATCGCCTGAGCCAACGATCCGACCGGCACCGACGTTCGCAAAGTGCCCAGCAAGAAGCGCCAGCCGTAGTCGTGGACAGCCTCCGACGCTTCCCGCCGACTCAATATCTGCTCCATGCCTGCATCCTCGCAGCCACGGTCGGACCCGTCCGGCGGACATCCGAAACACGACCGATCGCCATGGTCGTAGACCGCGCCCCCGGCCACCGAGACGGAGGCCGGTCAGCTGATCCCGCGCGCCTCTTCCACGCTCTCGTGCTCCGGCTCCTCGACGGGAGCTGCGACCGCGGGCGCCGTACGGGAGGTCAGGCGCAGCCGGAGCCGTCGTGGCCGGTAGACGGTGGCGAGCGGGACGGCGCGGATGTCGGTGTCCTGCTCGGGGGTGAGCCGCCAGTGGCTGAGCATGGTGGCCAGGGCGAGGGTGGCCTCGGTGCGGGCGTAGAGGTCGCCGAGGCACTTGCGGGCCCCGGCGCCGAAGGCGGTGAACGCCTGGCGGGCGAGCGGGGATTCGTCCTCGGGGAGCCAGCGGTCGGGGCGGAACTCGTCCGGCCGCGGGAAGGCCTCGGGGTCGCGGGACACTGCGGCGGGGCTGAAGACGAGGGTGGACCCGGCAGGCAGCGGCACGCCCGCCAACTCGGCGTCGGTGCCGGTGAGGCGGGTGAAGAGCCAGCCGGGCGGATGGAGCCGGAGGGTCTCGGTGATCACCCGGTCGGTCAGCGCGAGGGCCGGCAGGTCCTCCCAGACCGCCGGGCGGCCGGCCAGCACGGTGTCGATCTCCCGGTACAACTCCTCGGCCACCGAAGGATGTTGGGCCAGTCGGTGGAAGACCCAGACCAGGGTGGCGGCCACCGTCTCGGTGCCGGCCGCCATCACGGTGATCACCTGGTCGTGCACCTCGGCCTCGGTCAGCCGCCCGCCGTCCTCGTCCCGGGCCGCCAGCAGGGCACCGAGCAGGTCCAACTCCCCTGCCGCAGCGTCCGGTTGGCCCTCGTACCCGGCGATCAGACACTGCGTCACCTCGTGCAGGTGGCGCAGCGCGGCGCGGTAGCGGCGGTTCGCCGGAGTCGGCAGGCGGCGCAGCGGCCGGGGCAGGAACATCTGGCGGAACAGCCCGTTCAGCACCGTGTCGAAGGCCCGCTCCACGCCCCGGGTGAGCTCCGCGTCGAGTGCGGTGGACCAGAGCGTGCGGGCTACCACCCGCAGCGCCAGCCCGTAGAACTCGGGGAAGGCGTCGATCACTTGGCCGTCCCGCCACTGCCGGGTGGTGGCCTCGATCTCGGCGTGCATGGCCCCGGCGTAGTGCCGCAGCTGCGGGCGGGTGAAGGCGCCCTGCATCAGCCGCCGCTGCCGGCGGTGGTCCCGGTAGGGGCAGGTCACCAGGCCGTTCCCGGCCACGTCGCGGGCCCGGTCGTAGAAGACCCCACCCTTGTCGTACACCTGATCGCCGGCCAGCACCCGGCGCAGCAACTCGGGGTGGCAGGGCACGTACGCGGTGGACGGGCCGATCCTGATCTGCACCAGGTCGCCGTGGGCCGCCAGGGAGGTCATGAACCGGACGGGGCTGCGCATCATCTGCCAGGCGTGCCCGACCCCGGGCACTCCACCGGGGGCCGTCCCGACCACGAATGTCTGCTGGGTCACCGCGTTCCTCCTCGTCCTTCGGACGTGCCGCACCTGTCCGGCGGCACGTCCTGAGGAGTACATCGGCTGATCGGCCGCACGGGTGAAGCCCCAGGGCGGCCGGGGGGCTTCCTCCCGCATCAGGTCGGCGGTGCCCTGCCGGGCCGTTCGGCCGAGCAGCCGGCACCACCGAACGGGTGTGCCTACAGGTCGAGTTGGTACTCGTGGGAGATGTGCGTCGGCAGGTAGCCGAGCTCGTCGTTGACGCGCCGCATGTACGGGTTGTTGTCCGCGGTGTCGGTCAGCAGGCCGTCGAGCTCGGGGTGGCGTTCGCGGGCCTGGACGATCGAGGCGGCCTTCATCCAGCGGGCGAGGCCGTGGCCGCGGTGCTCGGGCAGTACCGCCGTGCCGTAGTGCTGGGCGTCGCCCGTCCCGCTGCCCGGGACCACCAGTTCGGTGAAGCCGACGATGGAACCGTCCGACTCGTCGACGGCCGCCACGGTGTGCAGGATGTCCCCGCGTTCGGCGACGGCCGCGACCGCCGCCCGTACCCGGTCGAAGTCCCAGACCACGATGCCGTAGTCGACGGCGCCCATGGGCACGTCGTTCATCGCGCGCCGCGAGGCGACGAAGGTGTCGGCGAGCTCGTCGGGCACCATCCCCTCCCAGGCCGCCAACCGGTAGCCGGCGTGCGGCTTCTGCACGGTCTCGGCGAGCGCGGGGAAGTCCGCGTCGGCCAGCGCCAGCCGGGTGTAGATCAGGGCGAGCGCCGCGTGGAAACCCTTGGCGACCAGGAAGCCCGCGCCGGAAGAGCCCTCCTCGGCCTGGGATATGACGGCCCGTCGGCCGTCCTGGCGGGCTGCGGCGACAGTCGCCTCGACCAGCAGCGAACCCGTCCCCCGGCGCTGCTCGGCCGGGTGGACCTGAACGTCCAGTTCGGCCAGGTGGCGCTGTTCCTGCTTGACGAACAGGCGCAGGAAGGCGGAACCGAGCGGCCGGCCGTCGGGGCCGGAGGCCAGCCACGCCAGGCGGCGGCCGGACTTCTCGTCGGGGTCGGTCAGGGCGGTGATGCGCGCGGACAAGCTGTCTCCGTGGTTCGGGAAGCGTACGAGGGGTGGATCATCGCGGGACGACTCGGCCGGGTCTCCAACGCGAGGGTGGCGGTGTTGAGTTGGTGCCGCTCCGGCCCGCAACGGCAGACCGGGCCGCGAACGCCGGGGGACGCTGCCGCCTGCCGAGATGATCATGCGTACGGCAGGCTAGCCGGTCCGCGCGGGCCCGTCGAGAAGAATTCGACGAACCCGCGCGGAGCGACCGGACCGGCTCACTGAGCGGCGGCCTTCGCGTAGGTCGTGATGAGGTTGCCGTTCGCGACGACGCGGCTGTCCGTGAGCCGGAAGGCGCGCGGCGAGAAGTCGGCGCGGAACAGCGGGATGCCGCCGCCGGCCACGATCGGGTACTGCTTGATGATCAGTTCGTCGATCTCGGGGAGCAGTTGGCCTGCCAGGTCGGCTCCGCCGCAGAGCCAGATGCCGAGCCCGTCCTCCTGCTTGAGCTTGCGCACCACGACGGCCGGATCCTCGGCGGTGATCTCGACGGCCTGGTCCTGACCGGCGGTCAGCGAGCGGGAGAACACGACCTGCCGCAGGTGGGCGTACGGGTTGTCGAGGCCGACGGCCAGGCCAGGGCCGTACGTGCCGCGGCCCATGAGCACGGTGTCGAAGCGGGAGTTGGGCGCGTCCGCGACACCGAAGGCCGCTCGGCCCATGGTGGGGAGGGTCTCCGGGTACTCGGCGGCCAGCTGCGGGAGGTAGTCCCCGGTGAGGCACGGGGCGAAGAAGTCGAAGTCACCGTCGGGGGCGGCGATGAAGCCGTCGATGGTGGTGCCGACGAAGTAGGTGAGCTTGCGCATCCAGGTCCATTCACTGAGGCGAACTTTACGACGGACGTAACTTTAGCCTCGACCCTCCGATCGATCAAGGCTATTTTTACGACGGAGGTAAGATTCCCCTCATGGCAACCGAGTTGGGACTCCGAGAGTCCAAGAAGCAGGAGACCCGACAGCTGATCTCCGACTGCGCGACCGGGCTCTTCATCGAGCAGGGCTTCGAGCAGACCACCATCGCCGAGATCGCCACCGCCGCCCGCGTGGCCAAGAAAACGGTGACCAACTACTTCCCCCGCAAGGAGGACCTGGCCCTCGACCACCACGAGGCCTTCACCCAGGGCCTCGCCCGGGCGGTGTCCGAGCGCGCGCCCGGCGAGGAGCCGTTCGAGGCCCTGGCCCGGACGTTCCGCGCAGCCCTGCTCGACCACAGCCCCGTCGTCGGCTTCACCGGCGCGGCGTTCGCCCGCATGGTCGACGACAGCCCCACCCTCACCGCCCGGATGCGCGAACTGCACGACCTGCGGGAGCAGGCACTCGCCGCGGCACTCACCGCCGACGCCCCCCACACCGCCCCGGCCATCGCACCCCGGGCCGCCGCCGCTCTCATCTGCGCGGCGGACCGCCTGCTGTTCCGCCGGATCCAGGAACTCACCCTGGCCGGCCGCGCCGACGACGAGATCGAGGCCGCCCTGATCCCCGAGGCCGACCACCTCCGCGTCCTCCTCGGCGCCGCCCTCGCCGGTCAGTCCTCGCGGTCGGGCAGGGTCGGGTAGTCAAGCATGGGGTACAGGCCCACGGCGAACCCGTATACCTCGTCGCCCGAGCGCGGCAGCCGGTCGAACTCCTGGACCACCTGGTCGATCCGCTCCCAGAACTCCGCCGCCCGCTGCTCCGGGATCCGGGCGTGCCGGAGGTACCCCCGCAGCCGGCCGATCTCGTACGCCGAGCTGGACTCCTTGGCCGCCACCTCGAAGTCGTTGAAGTCGAGCGGCAGCGCCACGCCGTCCACCTGCCGGCCGAGACCCACGTAGAACATCCGCGCGGTACGGCCGTAGTAGCGCTCCTCTATCGCCCGGACCCGCCGGGTGCGTACGACGTGCAGCAGGCCCGCTCGGACCAGGACGCCGACGTGGTGCGCGACCGTGCTCTTCGGACGCTTGACCGCACCGGCCAGCTCCGTCACGGTCGCGGCGCGCTCGTGCAGCAGGCCGAGGATCGTGGTGCGCAGCGGGTCACTGATCGCCCGCACCTGCTCGGCGGTGGTGAGCTCGATCGTGTCATCGAGGTCGTAGTCCGGGGTTGGATCATTGCTCGACATGGTTGGACTAGTCTAACATCGCCGAACGTTCCAATTTTTCGGATCATTAGATTTTCAAGGAGCCCGACCATGGCCGAGATCGTCCTGTACCACCACGCCCAGGGGCTGACCGAGGGAGTGGCGGCCTTCGCGGCCGAGCTGCGCGCGGCGGGGCACACCGTCCACCTGCCCGACCTCTACGAGGGACACACCTTCGCCACCCTCGAGGACGGTATTGCGTACGCTCGGCAGACCGGCTTCGACACGCTCATGGACCGTGGCGTCGCCGCAGTCGAGGGGCTCGACGAGGCGCTGGTCTACGCGGGCTTCTCACTCGGCGTCATGCCGGCGCAGCGACTGGCCCAGACCCGGGCCGGTGCCCGGGGTGCCCTGCTGATCTACTCCTGCTTCCCCGTGTCGGAGTTCGGCGACGCCTGGCCGGAGGGCGTTCCCGTCCAGGTGCACGGCATGGTGGACGACCCGTTCTTCGCCGAGGACGGTGACCTCGACGCGGCCCGCGCGCTGGCCGACTCCACCGAGGGCGCCGAACTCTTCGTCTACCCCGGCAAGGAGCACCTGTTCGCGGACTCCTCGCTGCCGTCCTACGACCGGGCGGCGACCGAGCTGCTCACCCGCCGGGTCCTCGACTTCCTCCGCGGGATCGACGGCTGACCGCCGGCGTCGGGGCACGGGATGACACGTGCTCAGCCCTCCGGGACAGCCGCTCCCGACGGGTCAGGACCGCTCCGTGCTGTCGTTCGTCAGATCGACCGAGACCTGACGGCTCATCGGTACGACCCTGACCCGGAGGCAGGTCTGCGACCGGTCGAGGATCCAGCCGGCCGGGCAGCAGGCTCGGCCGGTGCTGTCGAGGTGCCAGCCGTGGGTGTTTTCGAGGTGGTCGCGGACCCGCTGCTCCACCTGTTGCGGCGTCAGGCCCGTGTTGCTCGTGACGGTGAAGCCGACGCCGCACCGGTCGGCGCTGCAGGTCAGGCCTTCGCGTTCGTGCGAGACCAACTCGGCCGGCAGCGGCAGTACCTGGGCGGCCGAGGGGACGTTCTCCTTGCCCCCGTCGTGGTACATCCACCCGGTCACCCCGCCGGCCAGCAGGGTGTAGAAGACCAGGCACGCGATCGCCGCCTGTGAACGGTCCTGCAGTGGCGCCACCTTGCGCGGCCCGGCCGTCCAACGCTCCAGCAGCCAGCCCGTGACCAGGACTGGGATCGGCACCAGCAGGGCAAGCCCCACCAAGTCGTCCCGGCCCCGGTCGACGGTGAGCAGGTGGGTCTGCAGCAGGAGCTTGCCCCCCGCGCAGACGGCCAGCACCGCAGCGATCGGCCAGCCGACGCGGTGGGTCCGCACCGTCATGGCCCACAGGATCCCTGGCACCACCGTGAAGATCAGTCCAATGATGAGCAGCAACGCCCGTCCCCCCGTATTCGATCAACAGCCGCACAGCATGCCACGCCGCCCGGACCGCCGCACGACCTGGGGCCGAGCGAGAACTCTGCGGCCTCGGCGCAGAGTTCCGGCCGGCCGCCCGGCACACTGGGCGTCAGTTCTGCCACGCTGCCGAGCTCAACACCTCCTGGGTGGGCGCTATCACCAGGGCGCCCACCTGGCTCCGCCTCAGACCCGGGCGATCAGGGCATAGCGCTCGTCGTTCACCGGACCGCCCCACAGGTCAGCGTCGCCCTCGAGCGGTTCGATCCGCAGTTCGGCGACGAGCGGTCCGACCACGGCCTTCAGAACATCCGCGCCGACACCACCGCTCCACGGCAGCAGTTCCGCCCCCGCGACGTACGGTGCGCCGCTCTGCCCGGCCTCACGCCACCGGCCCTCCACCAGCACCAGCCGGCCACCCGGCCGAAGGCGTTCGACCCACTCCCGCAACGCGGCTTCCGGATCGGGCAGCGTCCACACCAGATGGCGCGACAGCACGACGTCGAATCGCTCATCGCCGGTCGGCGGCATGGCCGCGTCACCGACCAGGAAACGGCCCGTCAGATCGGCGGCAGCCAGCTTCTCCCGGGCCTGTTCGACCATGCGCGGCGCCAGGTCGACGCCGGTCACCCGATGCCCTGCCTCGGCCACCAGCAGGGACAGCGAGCCGGTTCCACATCCGATGTCGAGCACGTCGACCGGGCCGGACGGCAGCCACGTCTCCAGCCGTCGCGCCCACGCGGCACGTGTGTGTTCAGCCCTCAGTCCGTGGTCGGGTTCGTCATCGAAGGACGAGGCGGCAGCGTTCCAGTAGTTGGCAATCGCGGTGGCGAGGTCGCTCATGACCGGAATCCTCGCAGCCACCACCGACAGCTGCCCGCCCGTCCGGGCTCCGGCCGAGGCCGGGGCCCGGGGCCTGCCGTTACGGGACCGGCTGCTGCTGGGTGACGCAGTGGATGCCGCCGCCCCCGAGGCCGATCCAGTCGACGTTCAGCTGGACGACGACCCGGCCCGGGAAGAGCGACTGGAGCTTCGACTTGGCGGCCGCGTCGGCCCGGGAGTCGCCGAACTGGGAGGCGATCACGGCGCCGTTGCAGACGTAGTAGTTGGCGTAGGACCCGACGAAGGCGGGGTCGCTCTGCCGGATCGTGTAGTAGTCGGGGCCGCCGAGCTTGGTGGCCTGGATCCGGACGCCGCGGGCGTCGGTGGCGGTGGAGAGCACGTTGTACTGGTTGATCTCGTCCTTGGTCCAGGCATCCGACGGGTCGTCAGTGGCGTTCGGCTGCTGGACCAGCGCCTTGCCGGGGGCCAGGAAGCGCGAGGTCGCGTCGACGTGGTCGCCGGTGATGTCCTGGCCCGCGACGCCGGCGAACCAGATCACCTTGCTCGCGCCGTACGCGGCCTTCATCGCGTTCTCGACCTGGGTCTGGCTCATCCCGGGGTTGCGGTTGGAGACCAGGATGCTGCTCCTGGTGGCCATCAGGGTGCCCGCGCCGTCGGTCTCGACGGCGCCGCCCTCCCCCACCAGACCCGCCGCCGTGAACGGCACGCCGAGCAGGGCGGCGACCCGCTCGGCGACCTTGCCGTCGTTGGTGTAGGTCTGGTTGCCGCCCCAGCCGTTGAAGTTGAGGCCGATCGCGTCCAGGCCGCCGAGCCCGTCGGTACGGAAGACCGGGCCGCTGTCGCGCATCCAGCAGTCGTTGACGGGGACGGTGGTGATCACCGTGACGTTGGCGCCCGGGCAGGCCCGGCGGGCGGCCGCGGCGGCGGCCGGGTTGGCGCACAGGTACACGGGCTCGTACTTGGCGATGGTGTTGGCAACCAGCGCGATGTTGGCCTGGATCTGGCTGAGCGAGGGCGTCTGACCGCCGCGGCGGCCTCCCCGGCGGCCGGTCCAGATGGTGGGGTCGTCCGGCCAGGCCATCCAGGTGCGGGTGTGCTGGACGGTGTCGACCGGCACCGTGAAGGTGCCCGCGGCGCTCACCGCCGTCGCCTTCGCCGTGGCGGGGGTGGCCACCGCCGCCAGTCCGGCGCCGGCGGCCGCCAGGCCCGCTGCGGCGAGGAAGTTCCGGCGTCCGAGGGGTGCGTGTGCTCTTCCGGTCGAGACGTGCGGTTCGCTGTGATCGTTCATCTCATGCCCTCCCGTCTGCATGCCGCGGTCCGTCCGCGACATGGCCCTGACGGTAAAACTGACCAAGCGCTCGGTCAATACTTTGCACCACCGGTTCGCCCGCGACCTCTCGGCACGGGCCGACCTATGACGCCTCGTCACGACCCTCGCCGAGCGAAACCGAGACCCGGAGGCGGCGACATGACCGAGCCCATCAACCCCGGCCCGGCGCCGGTCAGGGGCAGCCGAGAGCCCGGAAGGTCCAGCCCGCCCGGCGCCAGCGGTCGGTGTCGAGGGCGCTTCGGGCGTCGATGACCCTGGGGGCGGCGATGTGCTGCCGCACCTCGGCCGGGTCCGTCTCGGCGTACTGGGGCCAGTCGGTGAGGTGCAGCAGCAGGGCGGCGCCGGTGACCGCGGAGACCGGGTCGTCGGCGTAATCGAGTGACGGGCAGGCCCGGCGGGCGTTCTCCAATGCGGCGGGGTCGTGGACGGTCACCTCGGCCCCGATCCGGTGCAGGGCCCCGGCGACCGCGAGGGCGGGCGAGTCGCGGATGTCGTCGGTGCCGGGCTTGAACGCGGCTCCCCAGACGGCGATCCGCTTGCCGACCACGGTGCCGCCGAGCATCTCCCGCGCGAGCTCAACGGTGCGCTCCCGGCGGCGGCGGTTGATCGCGTCGACCTGACGGAGGAAGCTCACGGCTTGGTCGGCGCCGAGCTCTTCGGCCCGGTGGGTGAAGCCGAGGAGGTCCTTGGGCAGGCAACCACCGCCGAAGCCCAGACCGGGCCGCATCCCCTGGAAGCCGATCCGCTGGTCGTAGCCCAGGCCGAGGGCGAGCTGCTGGACGTCGGCGCCGGTCAGCTCGCAGAGCTCGGCCATCGCGTTGATGAAGGAGATCTTGGTGGCCAGGAAGGCGTTCGCGGCACCCTTGATCAGCTCGGCGGTGGACAGGCTGGTGACGATCAGTGGGGAGCCGGCGCCCAGGATCTCCGCGTAGACAGCCCGGAAGACCGCCTCGCTGGTGGTGTCGCCGTTCTCGATGCCGAGCACGATGCGGTCCGGGCGAAGGGTGTCCTCGACGGCGAGGGACTCACGCAGGAATTCCGGCGACCAGGCCAGGTGGATGTTCGAGCCGGGCCGGGCGTGCTCGGTCAGGATCTGCCGAAGCTGCGCGGTGGTGCCGACCGGGACGGTGGACTTGCCGACGATCAGCGCGTGGTCGCGAAGCTGCGGCGCCAGGCGCCGGACGGCCGCCTGGAGGTGGGTGAGGTCGTAGGCACCGCTGCCGGCCTGCTGCGGGGTACCGATGCCGAGGAAGTGGACGTCGGCGAACTCGGCGGCCTCCGCGTAGGAGGCGGTGAAGCGCAGGGTTCTCGCGGTGGTGTGCTTGGCGAGCAGGTCGTCCAGACCGCGCTCGACGAACGGGGCCTGACCCTTGTTCAGGGCCTCGACCTTGTGGGTGTCGGTGTCCATGCCGAGCACCTGGTGGCCGAGCTCGGCCATCGCGGCGGCGTGGGTCGCGCCGAGGTAGCCGGTGCCGATGACGCTGATCTTCACGGTTGGTCCTCCGGTGGGGGTGGAGCGGGGAAGGCAGCCCGCCCCATCCCCATCGGGGGGTCAGGCGGGCCGGAATACCAGGCAACCGTGTGACGGAGGACGGTGGCAGGGCTCGCAGGGGGGCTCACAACTCGCGACGGCGGTTCACCCGAGCTGCCGAGGCAATACCCTCGGTGATCCGGCGTCAGATGCCGGACGTGCGACTTCTCGTGCCCAGTCGCGTACGAAACCGCCGCGGAGCGGCGGGACTCCTGAGGGGGACGCTGTGGCGTCGACCACCCGCCGGACCAGGCCGCCGAACACGGACCTGACCCGGATGATCGACCAGTGTGACGGAGCCAGCCACAAGTCGCTGGCTCACCGCGTGAACCAGCTCGCCCACGAAGCCGGGCTGGCCACCAGCTACACGCATACCTCGGTCGCGAACTGGTGCCGCCGGGGCATGGTCCCGGACTGGCCCGTGCCCAGGCTCCTGGCCCAGGCGGTCGGCGAGCGGCTCGGCCGGCCCGTGGGACTCGCCGAGATCGGTATGGCGGACGCTGAGACACCGGACGCGGATGTGGGGTTGGATTTCCGGCGGGACCCCGCTGACGCCGTGCGCGTCGCCACTTCGTTCTGGAGCACTGTGAACCGCCGCGACTTCCTCACCGGATCCGGCTTCGCCGTCTCCGCGTTCGCCACCCCGGTGACCCGCTGGCTGGTCACCCCCGCCGATGAGACCGCCGCCCACCGCGGCCGCGGCCGGGTCGGTGCCGCCGACCTCACCGAACTGCGGGATGCCGCCGATGACGCCCGGCGCTGGGACTCGAAGTACGGAGGCGGGAGCTGGCGGGCCAACTCGGTGACCGCCTGCTTGCAGGAGCGGGCGGTCCCACTGCTGAACGGCTCGTTCAGCGACGGTGTCGGCCGTGAGCTGTTCTCGGTGACCGCCGAGCTGTCCCGGCTGGCCGGCTGGACCGCCTTCGACGTGGGCCAGCACGACGCCGCCCAGCGGCACTTCATCCAGGCCCTCCGCATGGCCAGGGCCGGCGGCGATGTCCAGCTCGGCTGCTATGTCCTCACCACGATGGCGATGCAGACCCTGCTGCGGGGCTTCGCCAGCGAGGCCATCGACATGACCCAGGGCGCCTTCCAGCGCGCCAAGCGCGAGGCGGCCCCCAGAGTGCTGGCGTTCACCAAGCTCATCGAGGCCCGGGCCCATGCCCGCGACGGCGATGCCAAGGCGGCCTCCGCCGCGCTCGCGGCCTCCGAGACCCTGCTCGGCCAGGCCCGCGACGGCGGCGAGGAACCGGCGTGGATCGACTTCTATCACCATGCCCGGCTCTCCGCGGATGCCACCGAGATCTTCCGCGACCTGAAGAACCCCAAGGCGGCGCTCTCCTGGAACGCTCAGGCGACCGCCATGCCGTCCGGGGTGTTCACCCGCTCGGTGGGGATGCGACTGGCCATCGTGGGAACGGCCCACCTCCAGGGCCGCGACCTCGACCACGGCCTTGAGCTCGGCAACCAGGCCGTCGACATCCTCGCGCGCGTCCGTTCCAGCCGGGCCCTGGACTACGTCCGCGAGTTCAACACCGCGCTCAGCCCGTGGCGGCGCGAACCCCAGGTCGTGGAGTACCTCCAGCGGACCCGCAAGGAGCTCGGCGTCGCGGCGTGAAGGATGGTCCCCAGCAGCTCGCCGCCGGGGACCACGGTCAGAGGTTCAGGTGCACTGCCGTCGGAGGGTGAACTGACGGCTACTCAGGAGGATCGCGTGGAGCACCAGCTCGTCGATGCGGAAGCGACAGCCATCGCCCGCCTGATGTTCGAGACCGGCTCACTGCGCGGACTGTCACGTACGGGGTGGCGCCAGGACGGCATCCCCCTGTCCATCACAGAGACCGTGGCCGAACACAGCCACCGCACCGCCGTCATCGGCGTGGCCCTTGCCGCTCTCGCGGTACGTCACCGCCATCGATCCCCGAAAGGTGATCGCCGATCAGACCGCGGGCGCCCACCCGGCTGTCCAGAGACTCTTCGCCGACGCCATCGCCGAGTTCGAGGACGGCACGACCCCGGAAGCACGCTGCGCCCGGGACGCCGACAAACTCGACTGCCTGCTGCGCGCCCTGGAATACCGGGCCGGCGGCGTTCCAGCGGTCCAGGGCAAGATCGACCGGTGTCGCACGGCCCTCACCACTGCCGCTGCCCGACAGATCGCCGACGCCGCACTGCGCCTCTCCCCCACCGACTGGCAGTACACAGAAGCCTGAGCGTGCCCCGTGTAATGGCGCTGTCCGTCTACCTGCCCGGTGAGGTGCCAGGAGCGCCGGTCGGGACTACAGCGGCGGTGTCATGGGGTGCAGCCGCGGTCCGGACGTGGAGTGCAAGAGTGAGGAGGTCCCGGTCCTTGAAGTACTGCACCGCATCGGCCTGGTAGGCACCAGCAGTTCGACGGTCCCTGAGCGCAGTGACACACTCTTCCAGGATTTCCAGCTGTACCGGTTCCAGCAGACCGCCACTGGCCAGGGAAGCGGTGACGCACTGTCCAACTCGAACAGCGACCAGGTCGTCGGGCGACAGCAGGTCTGGCTTACCGCTCAAGAAGCCGACAGCGTGCAGCGCGGCCTCCTGGGGAGCCCTGTGCCACTGACCTGTACTGGTGTTGGGGTTCGGTTCACGCACCCTCGGTATGCGCCGCCCGCGGACCTTTTCCTGACGACGCATCGCACCATAGATCCGAAGTCCCTCCGTCCGCGCGTCTCGACTGGCTTCCAGCACATCAAGGGCACGCAGGAGGGCGACCTCGTCCCCGTTGAAGTCACCGGCCTGGGACGCGAGAAAGCTCAAGGTGGCATGGAAGCCGATCGGTCGGTAGAGCTGCACGCACGAGCGCAGTATCGACACCCGCAGCCCCAAGGGGAGGGCTGGATCGCGAACCTTGCGGGCGAAGTTGTTGAAGCTCACCAGGGCAGGTTACTTTCCGCGCCGGGCAAAGCTCGAGCGCCGGAAGCGGCACGTCGCGGTCGACACCCATGGCCTGAGCCCGCACCCGAGATGACGGCATTGCGTGGCGCACGAGGGCCAAAACCCCTTTGAGGCGTCGTCACCTCTTCACTAGGGTGGCCGGATGTCATCGATCAAGCAGGTCCAGGTCACCTTCGACTGTGCGTCGCCCGAGCGCGTGGCGCGCTTCTGGTGCGAGGCGCTGGGGTACGTCCCGGTGGCGCCGCCCGAGGGGTTTGCGGACTGGGACGAGTACAACGGGACTCTCCCGCCCGAGGACCGGGACAAGTGGTTCGTCGCCAGCGATCCCACGGGGGCGGGCCCGCGGCTGTACTTCCAGCGGGTTCCCGAGGGCAAGGTCGCCAAGAACCGGGTGCATCTGGACGTCCGGGCGGGCACCGGGCTGGTCGGGGCGGAGCGCCTGGCCACGCTGCAGGCCGAGAGCGACCGTCTGGTCGCGCTCGGAGCGTCGGTGGTGCAGGTGCTGCTCGCCGACGAGGAGAACGAGTCGTGCATCTCGATGCAGGACGTCGAGGGCAACGAGTTCTGCCTCGACTGAGCACCCACCCCCAGGGCGGCGCCGCGGGGTCTAGAGTGCCCGGATGGTGATCCGCGACGAAGACTCCCAGCCCTCCGGCGCCCGGAAGCCGCGGGTGTCGGCCAAGGGCGAGCAGACCCGGGCCCGCCTCCTCGCCGCCGCGCGGGCGCTGCTCGCGGGGGACGGCGAGGTGCCGTTCACCACGCGCAATGTCGCCGCCCTGGGCGGGGTAACCCATGGGATGTGCCACTACCACTTCCAGACCCGGACCGATCTGATCGTGGCAGTGGTGGAGGCCATCCGGCCGGAGTGGATCACGCCTCTGGAGGAGGCGGTCGCGCAGCCCGGGAGCTTCGCCGAACGGGCCGAGCGCGTGGTCGGGTTGCTGGTCCAGCCGGAGGCCGGGGACCTGGACCGGCTGCACTCGGCGCTGCACTGGTTCGCCCTCAACGACGAGCGGGTGCGGGAGAGCCTGGCGGCGGAGTACCTGCGCTGGCGGGAGTGCTTCGTCGCGCTGTTCCAGGTGCTGGCGGACGAGCGGGGCGGCGGGTTCGACCCGCGGGCGCTCGGCGAGGCGGCGGCGGCCGGTACCGACGGCCTGGCCGCGATCCAGTCGCTGGACGCGAACATCGACCCGGCACCAGTCGTGCGCGCGCTGATCCTCGGACTCGCCGCAGGTGCCACTGCACCCTGACGGACCGTCAGTCGTCCGCCGTGCGGTGCTCGACCCGGAGCCCGAAAGCGACCGTGCAGGCCAGGCTCGCCGCGATGATCCCCTCCGCCCAGAAGAACGCCACGTAGTCGATGACCGACCCGATCGGCGGGCTGCCGGGCGCGGCGTTGCGCAGCCCGACCAGCGCGAACAGCGTGGCGGCCATCCAGCCCAGGGCCGGCCAGACCAGCGGTCGGCGCTTGCGGATCAGCACCTCCGCTCCGCCGAGCACCGCCAGCGCGAGCGCCCACATCGCCGCGATCATGAACCAGGCCAGGATGAACGTGCTGCGCGACCGGACGAACGTCACCTCCAGCCGGGCCTCGTCCTCGCTCTCGGACGCGTCGGCGGCCCGGGCGGTGAAGAACGGGTCGGCGTCGGTGAAGGTGATCCCCACGGGTACGGGCGCGCCCCGGTCGGTGGCGGACCAGCCGGCCGCGATCCGGTACCGGTCGAACGGGTAGTCCGTCGGTGTGCCGCCGTACAGGCCGACGGTGATCGGCTGCGGCGTGGCCACCTGACCCGCTACCGTCTTCAGGGTGCTGCTGGCCAGCGAACTGACCGTCACCTCCACCGCCCGGCTGAAGGCCAGCGAACCGGGTGCGGCGGCCAGGCTGCCGTGCGGCACCAGCACGGTGTAGAGGGTGACCTCCTGGGCGGCCGGGTCCACCTCCTGGGCGGTGATCTCCAACTCGACGCCGTCGCCGACGATTTCGGCCCCGAGCTGCCGGGGCTGCTGGCGGCTGTCCCGCTCGTTGACGTAGAGCGCGATGCCGCCCGCGACCAGCGCCGCCAGCAGCAGCAGGACGACCAGCAGCCGTCGGCGGCCGCGCGCCCTCGCCTCGGCCCCGAGAGGGCTCATCGGGCCGGCGGCCCGGCGGCGGCGGGCGCCTCGGGCTGCTGCTGGGTGGAGCAGTGGATGCCGCCTCCACCGCCGGCGATGGCGTTGATGCTCACCGGCACCACCTGGCGGCCGGGGTGCAGCTCCCCCAGCACCTTGGCCGCCCGGTCGTCCGACGCCCGGTCGCCGAACTTCGGCATGATCACCCCGCCGTTGACCACGTAGTAGTTGAGGTAGGTGGCCAGGAAGTCCTTTCCGGGATCCGGGAGTTGACTGAGGTCGGGTTCAACCAGCTCGACCACCCGCAGCTTGCGGCCCTGGGCGTCGGTGGCGTCGCGCAGCACCTGGAGTGCCTGGTCGGAGGCACGGGACCAGATGTCCGGCGGCGCGTCCGGGCCGGGGCGGTGGATCACCACCACACCCGGCTCGGTGAACCGGGCCAGCGCGTCGACGTGGCAGTCGGTGATGTCCTGCCCGGCCACTCCGGCGAACCAGATCACCTTCCGGACCCCGAACAGCTCCTTCAGCGCGGCCTCGATCTGGTCGCGGCTCCTGCCCGGGTTGCGGTTCCCGTTCACCCACGAGCTCTCGGTGGCCATCAGGGTGCCCTCGCCGTCGACCTCGATCCCGCCGCCCTCACCGGTGACCGGAGCCTGGATCCGCCGGATCGTGTAGCGGTCGAGCAGCGTACGGGCGACCTGGCTGTCGTTGGCGTGGGTCTGCTTGTTCCCCCAGCCGTTGAAGTTGAGGTCCACACCCGCGAGCGCGCCCGGGGCGGTGACGAAGGTCGGCCCGGTGTCCCGGGCCCACAGGTCGTCCACCGCGAGGTCGATCACCTCCACGCTCGACCCGCACAGTTGCCGGGCCTGCCCGCTCTGCTCCGGACGGGCCATCAGCACCACCGGCTCGAACCGGGCGACGGCCTGCGCCACCCGCGCGATGTCCTCCCGGACGGCGGGCAGTTGACTGCCCCACACCTCCTCCAGCGCGGGCCAGGCCATGAAGGTCCTGGTGTGGTGGTGCGACTCGGCCGGCATGGCGAACGCGACCGGCGAGGGTGCGGCGGACGGGCTGCCCGCCGCAGTGGTACCGACCGGGGATGGCTGTTCCTCCGAGGGCTCGGCGTCGGAGGAACAGCCGTCCAGCAGCGCGAGCGCGGCCAGCACCGACCCCGTCCGCAGGACGGCCCGGCGGGACAGGGCGGGTTCTCTCACGGCGACTTCCCCCAGCGGCGCATCAAGGAATCAGGTGCTATCCGACAGTAGGGGCGAGCGGCGAGCCCACCGGTGAGGCCGCGCGCCGCCGATCGGGCGAATCAGTGAACCGACGGAACGTCACAAGCTCCGCCGCGCCGCCGCGATCGCCTTCGGGTCCCAGCCCGGCCTGGGCACGGAGTCCAGCAGCAGCCGGGTGTACGGGTGCCGGGGCGCGGCCAGCACCTCGGCCGTCCGGCCGGACTCGACGATCCTCCCCTGCCGCATCACGATCACGTCCTCGGTGACGCACCGCACCACGCCGAGGTCGTGGGTGATGAAGAGGTACCCGATCCCGGTCTGCTCGCGGATGTCCGCGAGCAGGTTCAGGATCTGGGCCTGCACGGAGACGTCCAGCGCGGCCACCGCCTCGTCCAGCACCAGGACCGCCGGTTCGACCGCCAACGCCCGTGCGATCGCGACGCGTTGGCGCTGGCCGCCGGAGAGCTGCCGGGGCAGCGCACCGGCCTCGCGCGGGCCGAGGCCGACCTGGTCGAGCAGTTCGGCGATCCGGCGGGGGTGGTCCGCATCGGGGAAGTGCAGCCGGAGGGTCTCCCGCAGCACGGCGCCGACCGGGGTGCGCGGGTCGAGCGAGAGGTACGGGTCCTGGAAGACCATCTGGACCTGGCGGGCCTTGGCCAGCCGGTGGGCCCGGCCACGCCGGTGCTCGGTACGGTCGCGGCCGTGCACCAGGACCCGCCCGGCGTCCGCCCGTTCCAGCCCGACCACGATCCGGGCGGTGGTGGTCTTGCCGGAGCCCGACTCGCCGACGATCCCGAGCGAGCCGCCCTCGGCCAGCGTGAACGAGACCTGGTCCACCGCCCGCACCTCGCCGTAGGTACGCTGCAGGCCGACGACCTCCAGAACGGTCTTCCGCATCGGCGGTGCTCCCTTCACATCACTAGGCATCCGACGCCCCCGTCCGGTCGCTGTGGTGACAGGCGGCCCGGCGCACGGCCGAGGCCTCGACCGGCAGCAGCGGCGGTTCCTGCTGGGTGCAGAGGAAGGTGGCCAGCGGGCAGCGCGGTGCGAACGGACAGCCCGTCAGTTCCTCGCGCAGGCTCGGCGGCCGGCCCTCGATGGCGGCGAGCCGGCCGCCGGGGGCGTCCGGGCGCGGGGTCGAGGCGAGCAGCGCGGCCGTGTACGGGTGGCGCGGCCGGCTGAACAGGGCCTCGGCGGGGCCGGTCTCGACGATCCGGCCGGCGTACATCACGTACACCCGGTCGCTGATCGCGGCGGCCAGGCCCAGGTCGTGGGTGACGAACAGCAGCCCGGTGCCGAAGCGGTCCCGGAGGTCCCCGAGCAGGGCCACCACCTCGGCCTGCGAACTCACGTCCAGTGCGGTGGTGGGCTCGTCGGCGAGGATCAGCGCGGGGTCACCCATCAGGGCGGCCGCGATCATCACCCGCTGGAGCATGCCGCCGGAGACTTGCCCCGGGTAGCGGCCGAGCACCGAGGCCGGCAGCCCGACCGCGTCCAGCATCTCGGCGGCCCGTTCGGTGGCGGCCGCGGGCGCCAGACGGCCGCTCAGCCGGACGCTCTCGGTGAGGAAGTCGCCGAGCCGGCGCAGCGGGTTGATGGCGGCCCGGGGGTCCTGGAAGATCATCGCGGCGGTGCCGGTGCGCAGCCCGCGGAGCTGATCGTCCGTCATGGTGAGCACGTCCGCGCCGTTGACCCGGACGGTGCCCTCGGTGGTGGCGCCGGTGGGGAGCAGGCCGAGGGCGCTGCGCGAGGTGAGGCTCTTGCCGGAGCCGGATTCGCCGACCAGGGCGACCGTCTCGCGGGTGTCGACGGTGAGGTCGACCCCGGCGAGTACGGGGCGGGCGGTGTTCGGCAGGCGCAGGCGGTAGGCCTGGATGTCGAGGGTGGTCATCGGTCCCTCCTGGCGACCTGGTCGGCCCAGCGTTCGCCGACCACGTTGAAGGCGACCACGGTCAGCACGATCGCGGCGCAGGGCAGGATCGCGGACAGCGGGTAGCCGTGCTGGACGGCGGACTGGCCGTCGAAGACCATCCGGCCCCAGTCGGGGGTCAGCGCGGGGACGCCGAGCCCGAGGAAGGAGAGGCCGGCCAGGTCGATCAGGGCGTAGCCGAAGTTGATGGTGGACTGGGCGAGCACGACGGGGGCGATGCCGGGGATGACGTGCCGCAGGCAGATCTGCGGGCCGGAGTGGCCCTGCACCTGGTACGCCTCGACGTACGGGCGGGCCCGTTCGGCCAGCACCAGCGAGCGGGTGAGCCGGCTGACGTACGGCAGGTAGGCGATGGCCAGGGCGATGACGGGGGCGAGCAGGCCCTCGCCGTAGACCGAGACGATCAGGATCGCCAGCAGCATGCCGGGGAAGGCGAAGACCAGTTCGGTGCTCCGGGAGAGCACCGAGTCCAGCCAGCCGCCCCGCCAGGCGGCGGTGACGCCGATCGCGACCCCGGCGAGGGTCGAGAAGGCGACCACGCCGAGCGGTCCGAGCAGCGAGGTGCGGGCGCCGGTGACCAGGCGGGAGAAGGTGTCCCGGCCGGAGGCGTCCACCCCGAGCAGGTGCTCGGCGGACGGCCCGGCCAGGGCGTTGCCAAGGTCGACGGCGTTCGGGTCCTCGGGGGCGAGCCAGGGGGCCAGCAGCGCGGTGAGCACGACCAGGGCGACGAAGCCCAGGCAGAGCAGCTGGAGCGGGGCGCGGGCGGTGCGGATCCGGGCGAGGCCGGGCCGGTGCAGCAGGGTGGCGGTCATCCGGCGGCCCTTCTCGGGCCGAGCGTGACGCGTGGGTCGACGAGCGGGTGGAGCAGGTCGACGATCAGGTTCACGGCCATGAACAGGCCGACCATGATCAGGGAGATGGCCTGCACGGTGGGGAAGTCCTTGGTGGTGGTGGACAGTTCGAGCAGCTGGCCGATCCCGCCGACGCTGAACGCGGTCTCCACCAGCACGGTGCAGACCAGCAGGGTGGAGACGATCAGGCCGCCGGTGGTCAGCACGGTGCCGAGCGCGTTGCGGAAGACGTGACGGCGGATCACCTGATGCTCCGTCACTCCTCGGCTGCGGGCGACGGTGACGTGCTCCTGGCCGAGCACGTCGAGCATCGCGGCCCGGGTGACCCGGGCCAGCATGCCGGTCAGGTAGAGGGCCAGGGCCACGGCGGGCAGCACCAGGTGCCAGAGCATCGACCCGAACCCCTCCCCCGTACCGCCGGTGGGGAACCAGCCCAGCTGGACCGCGAACAGGCCCTGGAGCAGCACGGCCGCGACGAACGACGGGGTGCCGACCGCGACCGTGGTGGTGACCAGCACGGTCGAGTCGGCCGCGCCGCCCCGGACCGCGCCGATCCAGCCGAGCAGCAGACCGACGGCGAGCACCAGCACCAGCGCCATCCCCACCAGCAGCAGGGTGGCGGGCAGCCGGTCGGCGAGCAGCCGGGAGACGTCGGTGCGGTAGGTGATGGACCGTCCGAAGTCGCCGTGCAGGATCTGGCCGGCCCAGCGCGCGTACTGGAGCAGGAACGGTTCGTCCAGGTGGTACTGGGCGTTGACCGCCTGCAGGGCCTCCGGGGAGGCCGACCGCCCGGCGAGCAGGAAGCTCGCCGGACTGCCGGGTGCCAGGTACATCGCGCCGAAGATCACGAACGAGGCGCCGGCCAGGGTGGCCGCCATCTCGGCCAGCCGCCGGGCCGCGAATCTCAGGAAACTCACTTGGCCGCCCCCACGTCGGCCGCCCACGGGTAGTAGAGGTAGGAGATGGTGGTGGGGGCGCCGGTGATCCGCTTGTTCAGGAACACCGCGGTGGGCCACTCCGCGACCGGGATCCAGAGCAGCTGCTCGGAGGCGGTCCGCTGGAGCTTGGCGGTGACGGCGAACCGCTCGGCCGGGTCGGTCGCGGTGACCGCCTTCTTCACCAGCTCGTCGTAGCCGGGGTCGCTGAACGAGGCGAAGTTCTGGTACGCGCCGGTCTTGAAGTTGGCCAGCAGGTCGAGCGGGTCGGTGATCGAGTCGTAGTACGTCTCCGGGAAGAGGTCGATGCCCTCGCGCGCCTTCGGGTCGGTGAACAGGGCGGTGAAGGCGTTCGGCGCGATGGTCCGGAGCTTGACGTCGAGGCCGATCTTCGCCCCGGCGGCCTGGACAGCGGTGGCCAGCACCGAGACGTCCTGGCCG
The DNA here is from genome assembly GCF_014203705.1 of Kitasatospora gansuensis. Taxonomy (NCBI): domain Bacteria; kingdom Bacillati; phylum Actinomycetota; class Actinomycetes; order Kitasatosporales; family Streptomycetaceae; genus Kitasatospora; species Kitasatospora gansuensis. The sequence continues at coordinate 8,162,439 of NZ_JACHJR010000001.1, read as the reverse complement.
ATCGGGCTGGTGGCGACGGTGATGCTCTTGCCGCTCGCACCGGCCTCCTTGATCAGCGCCTTGGCTTGCTCGAGATCGGGGGCGGTGGGGGTGAGCCCCTCGAAGGCCTCCTTGCGGACCTGCTCGGGCGCGGCGGCCCAGGCGGCCTGACTGGTCAGCGAACCGGTGACCCGGCCCGCACCGCCGAGGCCGGTCTTCACGAAGCCGGAGCGGTCCAGGGCGAGCGAGAGCGCCTTGCGCACCCGGACGTCGCCGAGCACGCCCGCCATTTTGGTGACGTTGACGTTGACGGTGCTGAGGCCCTCGCCGAAGTACAGCGTGCCCACGCCGCTGCCGCGCAGCCGCTCGTAGCTCTCGGTCGGGATCAGGTAGCCGCCGTCCGCCTCGCCGCTGAGCATCGCGTTGACCCGGGCCGAGGGGTCGGTGAGGAAGCGGAAGACCGCCTTGGCGGACTTGGCCTTGGTGCCCCAGTACTCGTCGAAGCGCTGCAGCTCGACCGACTGGCCCTTGGTCCAGGTGCCCAGCTTGAACGGTCCGGTGCAGGCCAGGCTGCCGCCGGTGCCGTAGTCCTGGCCGGCCGCCTCGACCCCGGCCCGGGAGGCCACCACCCCGGCGGCGGCGGCCATGTACTGGTTGAACTGCGAGTCGGGCTGGGTGAGTTGGACGGTGACCTGGAGCGGGCCGGTCTTCGTGATGCTGCTGACGTTCTGGAACTGCTGGGCCCAGGCGGCCGCGTTCTCCGGGTTCATCTGCCGGCCGAGGCTGTACACCACGTCGTCGGCGGTCATCACGCCGCCGTCGTGGAAGTGCACGTTCGGGCGCAGGTCGTAGACCCAGGTGGTGGGGGCGGGGTTGCTGACCTGCTCCGCCAGTCCGGGGGTCAGGGTCAGCTGCGGGGTCCACCGCATCAGGCTCTCGCAGACGTTGGAGAGCACGGTGTTCTGCGGGTAGTCGAACGCGGAGATGTAGTCCAGCGTGGGTGGTTCGGCGTAGACGGCCCAGGTGAAGGAGTCCAGGCCGGTCTGCCCGGCGGGGGTGCCGGCCGAGAGCCGGTACCCGTCACCGTCGGCGGTGCCGCTCTTCGGCGGGCCCGAACAGGCGGCGGTGAGGGCGAGCAGGGCGGCCGCGGCCGCGAGGGCGGTCCGGCGGCGCGGGGTTCTCTGCGGGTCTGTCATGCGGGGGCTCTCTTCCGTGCGGGGTGGGTTCGGGTCAACTCGCCGACGGGACCTGCTGGGTGATGCAGTGGACACCGCCGCCGCCGAAGGCGATCACCCGGGAGCGCACGCCGACGACCTTGCGGCCAGGCAGTGCGGACGCGATCACCGCGAGCGCGCCCTCGTCCTCGGGGAGGCCGGCCACCGGGACCACCACGCCGCCGTTGGCGATGTAGAAGTTGAGGTAGCCCACCTCGGTGTGCTTGCCGCCCACCTCCAGGAAGGCGCTCTGCGGCAGGTCGACGATCTCCAGCTTTCGGCCCCGCGCGTCCACGGCGGCCTCCAGCACCGCCCGGTTGGCCCGCATCCGCTCGTAGTCGGGGTGCGCCGGGTCGCTCGGGAGCTGGACCACCACCTTGCCGGGGGCCACGAAGGCGCAGACGCCGTCCACGTGGCCGTCGGTCTCGGTGTCCAGCAGCCCGCCGAAGGGCAGCCAGATCACCGTGCTGACACCGAGCTTGGAGCGGAGTTCGGCCTCGATCTCCTGCTTGCTCATGCCCGGGTTGCGGTTCGGGTGGAGCAGGCACTGCTCGGTGGTGATCAGCGTGCCCTCGCCGTCGACCGTGATGGCGCCGCCCTCGAGGATCATCCGGGAGTCGATCCGCTCGACGCCCAGGCGCTCCAGCAGGCGGGCGGCGATCTTGTCGTCGGTGTCCCAGGGAAAGTGCTTCTCGCCCCAGGAGTTGAACCGGAAGTCCACCCCGGCCCGCTGGCCGTCAGGGCCGAGCACGAAGATCGGCCCCGAGTCGCGGAACCACGAGTCGTCCAGGGGCAGTTCGACCACCTCGACGCCCTCTCCGCACAGGGCCCGCGCCTCCTCGCCCTGACCCGGCCGGGCGACCATCGTCACCGGCTCGAACTCAGCGATCGCGCGGGCCACTTGGGAGTACTCCCGCTTGGCCTCCTCGAAGGTCTCCCCCCAGAGGTCGGCCCGGGTCGGCCAGGCCATCAGGCACGCCTCGTGCTCGGTCCACTCGGCGGGCATGCGGAACGTCATGACAACTCTTCTCGTATCAGGGATCGGTGAGGACGGTGCTCAGTAGGCGGACGGCACGGCCGGCTCGGACTGGGTGGCGCAGTGGATGCCGCCGCCCCCGCTCGCGATCGCGTCGATGTTCAGCTGGACGACCCTGCGGTCCGGGTATGCGGCCTGCAGCACCGCGTAGGCCACCCCGTCCGCGTAGCGGTCGCCGAACTGCGGCGCGATGACCGCCCTGTTGACGGTGTAGTAGTTGCTGTAGCTGGACAGGAAGTCCTTACCGCGCCCCCGGATCAACCGGCGGTCGGGGCCGGGCAGTTCGGTGATCCGCAGGCGGCGGCCCTTGGCGTCGGTGGCGTTCTGCAGCACCCGCCTCGCCTCCTCGTAGACCGCCACCCAGCGGGCGTCGGTGCCCGGGCCCGGCTGGTCGAGCAGGACCTGGCCGGGAGCGGTGAAGCGGGCCAGGCAGTCGATGTGGCAGTCGGTGATGTCCTGGCCGGCCAGACCCGGCACCCAGATCACCTTGTCGATGCCCAGGTCCGCCTTCAGTGCCGACTCCACCTGGGCCTGGGACTTCCCCGGGTTGCGGTTGGGGTTGACCAGCGAACTCACCGTGGCCAGCAGGGTGCCCTCGCCGTCGGTCTCCAGCGAGCCGCCCTCACCGACGAAGGAGGCCCGGATCCGGTCCAGCCCGTACCGGCTCAGCAGGGTCGCCGCGGCGGCCGCGTCGTTGCGGAACGGCTGGTAGTACGAGGTGCCGGTCTTGCCCCAGCCGTTGAAGTTGGTGTCCACACCGGCGATCGCGCCCGGTGCGACCACGAAGGTGGGGCCGAAGTCGCGGATCCAGAGGTCGTCGTTGGCGATCTCCTCGACGTCGATCGGGTGGTAGGCGCCCGAGCCGCAGGTGTACCGGGCGTCGGCGGCCTGCTCGGGGCGGGCCAGCAGGACGACCGGCTCGTAGCGGGATATCTCGTACGCGACGTTCGCGATGTCCCGGCGCACCGCCGAGAGCTGGTAGTCCCAGACCGACTGCAGGGCCGGCCAGGCCATGTACGTCCGGGTGTGCCGGTCGGTCTCGGCCGGCATCCGCAGGGTGGCGCCCGAGGGCGCCGTAGCGGCGTGGGCCGCCGAGCCGGGGAAGGTGGCGCCCAGGGCGGCCAGTGGCAGGGCGGCCGCGCCGAGCTTGAGCAGGCTGCGCCGGGTGGGGACGGGCGTGTTCATAAGGACTCCCTAGAGGGGTCGGGAGGTGTGGGGTGACCCACATCCTGCTCCGAACTGAAAATTCAGTCAAGGAGAACGACGGGCCCGATTCAGGGCGGTTTTCCAGCGGCGGAACCGCGATGATCAGCGACATACCCGCACCGACCAGCGGTCCCTTGCGGAGACATTCACTGAACATCTCGTCAGGAACCGGCGCGTGCGGGTAGAGTGAACGCCCGTGTCAGACCGTCGAACAGAAATACTCAGGGCCGCCACACGCCTCATCAGCCGACGCGGCGTGCGTGGGCTGCGCGTGGCCGAGCTGGCGGCCGAGGCCGGGGTGTCGGCCTCCTTGATCTACTACCACTTCACCGACCGGGCCGGGATCCTCCGCGAGACCCTGGAGTTCATCGGCGAACGGGCCGACCGGTACACCGCGGAGGCCGCCCCCGGCACCACGGACGACCCCCGCGCGGAGCTGTCGCAGATCCTGCTGCTGGAGCTGCAGGACACCGTCGAGGTACGCGAGAACAGCACCGCCTGGGGCGAGTTGAGAGCCAGTGCGGTCTTCGACGCGGACCTCAGGGAGGACCTGGCGAGGGCCACCCACACCTGGGTGCACGAGATCGCGTACCTGCTTGGCCGCGCGCACCCGAGCGGGACGGCGCCGGCCCACGCCGCGTCCGCCGAACGCCTCACCGCCCTGCTCGAAGGGCTCAGCGTCCGCTGGCTCAGCGGCTCACTCCCCCTCGACCACGCGCGGCGACTGCTCGGCGAGGCGATCGAGGCGGAGCTCCGGATCCTCCGGTAGGGCCGCTCGGACTGAAAGACCGGTCAGCATCCGGCGGACGGTCAGAGGAAGTACAGCCGGTTGAGCGAGACGGAGTCGGCGGGCTCGGAGCAGAGCGGCTCGCCGTCGAGCGACACCAGGCCGCTCCGGGCCTGTACGTCGACCTGCCCGATCCGGGCGTTCCTGACCATGTTGCGGGGACCGATGCCCCGGGTGCCCCGTACCGCGACCCGGCGTCGCCTGGTCGGCATCAAGTCCCCGTTGTCCACCGCTGCTTGGGCGACGAAGGCGACGGAGATGTCGGCGGCGGTGGCGCCGTGGGCGCCGAACTGGGGGCCGAGGACGAGGGGTTCGCAGCGGTCGGTGGAGGCGTTGGGGTCGCCGACCACGCCGTAGGCGGGGAAGCCGGCTTTGAGGATGAGCTGGGGTTTGGCGCCGAAGTGGTCGGGGCGCCACAGGACGATGTCGGCGAGTTTGCCGACTTCGATGGAGCCGACTTCGTGGGCGAGGCCGTGGGCGATGGCGGGGTTGATGGTGAGTTTGGCGATGTAGCGCAGGACGCGTTCGTTGTCGTCGCCGCTCTCGGCGGTGCCGAACCCACCGTTCAGGGGGCCGAGTTCGTGTTTCATTTTGCCGGCCATGGCGAAGGTGCGGCGGACGGTTTCGCCGGCGCGGCCCATGCCTTGGGCGTCGGAGGAGGTGATGCCGATGACGCCGAGGTCGTGCAGGACGTCTTCGGCGCCCATGGTGCCGGCGCGGATGCGGTCGCGGGCCATGGCGGCGTCGCCGGGGAGGTCGACCTTGAGGTCGTGGGCGGAGACGATCATGCCGAAGTGTTCGCCGAGGGCGTCGCGGCCGAAGGGGAGGGTGGGGTTGGTGGAGGAGCCGATGACGTTCTCGACGCCGGCCATCTTCAGGACGTTGGGGACGTGTCCGCCGCCGCAGCCCTCGATGTGGAAGGCGTGGATGGTGCGGCCTTCGAGCACGCGCAGGGTGTCTTCGACGGAGAGGCATTCGTTGAGGCCGTCGGTGTGCAGGGCGACCTGGACGTCGTACTCCTCGGCGACGCGCAGGGCGGTGTCGAGGGCGCGGGTGTGGGCGCCCATGTCCTCGTGGACCTTGAAGCCGGAGGCGCCGCCTTCGGCGAGGGCTTCGATCAGCGGGGCCGGGTCGGAGGACGAACCCCGGCCCAGGAACCCGATGTTGACCGGCCAGGCGTCGAAGGAGTTGAACGCGTGCCGCAACGCCCACGGCGAGTTCACCCCCACCCCCCACGCCGGGCCGAACTCCTGGCCGATGATGGTCGTCACCCCCGACGCCAGCGAGGCTTCCATGATCCGGGGCGACAACAGGTGCACGTGGGTGTCGATCGCACCTGCGGTGGCGATCAGCCCCTCCCCCGAGACGATCGCCGTCCCCGTCCCGACCACGACGTCCACACCGTGCAGGGTGTCGGGGTTGCCGGCCCGTCCGATGGAGGCGATCCGGCCGTCGATCAGACCGATCGAGGTCTTCCGGATGCCCAGCACCGCGTCGATCACCAGCACGTTGCTGATCACCACGTCACAGGTGTCCCGGACGGCGGCCGCTTTCAGCAGCATCCCGTCCCGCGCCGTCTTGCCGAACCCCGCCAGGAACTCGTCCCCCGGCTCCTGGGAGTCGGACTCGACCCGGATGATCAGACCGCTGTCACCAAGCCTGATCCGGTCACCCGTCCGGGGGCCGTGCACCGCGATGTAGTCCGCCGGGTCGATGCCGCCGCCGGCCACGCCGCCCGGGCGGCCGTGACAGCCTGCGGAGTCGAAGACGCTGCCACTCATGACTGCTCCTGAAAATCCGTCAGATAGCCGGTCGCGCGGGCCTTTGCCAGCGCGGATTCCTTCGCCCCGGGTGCGTCCAGCGGGCCGTCCACCAGGCCCGCGAAGCCGATCGCCACCCGCGCCCCGCCGATCGGCACCAGGCCGACCTCCACCACGGCACCGGGGTCGAACCGCACCGAGGAACCCGCCGGAGCGGCGAGCCGGTGCCCGTACGCGGCGGAACGGTCGAAGGCCAGCCGGGGGTTGACCTCGAAGAAGTGGAAGTGCGAGGTGACCGAGACCGGCACCGCCGAGGTGTTGCGCACGCGCAGCCGCAGCTCCGGCCCGGCCGGCCGGTAGCCCGCGCCGTCCCCGGGGAGGGCCGCGCCGGGCGCCTCGTCCCCCAGCGAGCCCTGGGCCCGGAACGGGTCGTCGATGACGCAGAGCCGCGTCCCGTCCTCGAAGACCGCCTCCACCTGAAGGGTCGTCACCACGCCGGCGACCCCGGGCAGTACGTCCTCGGCACAGAGCACCGAGCGCCCGGCCTCGATCGCCTCGGCCAGCCGCCGGCCGTCCCGGGCCGCCTCGCACACGGTGTCCGCGATCAGCGCGTGCGCCTCGGGGATGTTCAGTTTCACGCCCCGGGCCCGGCGGGCCCGGGCCAGTTCGGCCGCCGTGAAGATCAGCAGCCGGTCCCGCTCGGTCGGTGTCAGTCGCACGACGTCTCCTACTCCTTCGGTGTGCCGGGCTGGTCGTGGGTGGAGCAGTGGATCCCACCGCCACCGGAGGCGATGGCGTCGATGGCCACCGGCACGATGTCCCGGCCGGGGAAGTGGTCCCGCAGGATCTGCTGGGCCCGGTCGTCGGCCTTGGCGTCCCCGAACTTCGGCAGGAACAGCGCCTTGTTGGCGACGTAGAAGTTGATGTACGAGGAGACGAACGCGTCGCCGCGCCCGGTGATCCGGTCCGGGTCGGGCTGCGGCAGGTCGATCACCTTGAGCTGCCTGCCGTGCGTGTCGGTGGCGCCCTTCAGCACCTCGCGCGCCTGCGCGGCCGAGCGCGACCAGACGTCGGCGGGCGCACCCGGGAACGGCTGGTCGAGCAGTACGACCCCCGGCGCCGCGAACCGCACCAGGCAGTCCACGTGCGCGTCGGTGATGTCCTGGTCGCGTACGCCGGCGAACCAGATCACCTTGGTCACCCCGAGGGCCCGCTTGAGCTCCGCCTCGATCTCGTCCCGGCTCTTCCCCGGGTTGCGGCGCTGGTTGACCACCGAACTCTCGGTGACCAGCAGCGTCCCCTGGCCGTCGGTCTCGAACGAGCCGCCCTCGGCGACCAGCGGCGTCCGGACCCGCTCGATGCCGTACTTCCCGAGCACGGCGGCGGCCAGCGCCGTGTCGTTGCCGTGCTCCTGCTGCTTCTCGCCCCAGCCGTTGAAGTTGAAGTCGACGCCCTTGAGCGTGCCCGAGTCCTCGACGAAGACCGGCAGGGTGTCCCGGGCCCACAGGTCGTCGACCGGCAGCGGGACGACCTCGACGGCGTTGCCGCACGCGTTCTGCGCCGCCTCCAGCTGCCCGGGGCGGGCGAACATCTGCACTGCCTCGTACCCCGCGACGGCCCGGGCCAGCCGCGCGATGTCCGCCCGGACGTCCGGCAGTTGGTCACCCCAGATGCCGGTGGAGGCGGGCCAGGACATGAAGGTCCTGGCGTGGCTCTCCCACTCCGCACCGAACCTGCGGCCGGGCGTCGCCCCCTGGCCTGCACTCGGTGCGGACGGTTCGGCGAGGCCCGGCTGCTCGTCGCCGTCGTTCAGCGGGGCGCAGGCGGCGGCCCCCAGGGTGAGCAGCCCGGCGCCGGCCGCAGCGCGCAGCACCGTCCGGCGGGAGGCGGAAAAGGGCATGGTCGGGTCTGACACGGAGTCACTCCGGTGAATGAGGGTGAGTGAGGGTGCGGGGGAAAAACGGCTACGGCAGCGGTTCCTGCATCGTGGCGCAGTGGATGCCGCCGCCCCCGGCCATCAGGCGGTCGACGTCGAGCTGGACGACCTCGCGGCCCGGGAAGGCCGCCGCGAGGGTGCGCCGGGCGGCCTCGTCCTTGACCCGGTCGCCGAACTGGGCGGCGATCACCGCCCCGTTGACGACGTGGAAGTTGAGGTACGAGTCGACGAACTTCGAGTCCCGCGAGCGGACGGAGTCGGGGCCGTCCACCCGGATCACCCGGAGCCGCCGGCCCCTGGCGTCGGTGGCCCGGGAGAGGATGTCGAACTGCTCCCGGGCGTCCCGGGCCCAGACGTCGCGTCGGTCCGCCGGGGGCAGTTGGACCAGCACCGTGCCGGGGCTGACGAACCGTGAGGTGACGTCGATGTGGTTGTCGGTGATGTCCCGGCCCTTGACCCCGGGGACCCAGATCATCTTCTGCGCGCCGTACACGTCGAGGACGGCCTCCTCGATCTGGTCCCGGCTCATGCCCCGGTTGCGGTTCTTGTTGACCAGGCTGCTCTCGGTGGCCAGCACGGTGCCGTCGCCGTCCGTCTCGATCGATCCGCCCTCGCCAACGAAGTCGGCGTAGCCGAACGGGAGTCGGAGCAGTTCGGCGATACCCCGGGCCACCTCCGCGTCGTCGTGGTGGGTCTGCTTGCGGCCCCAGCCGTTGAAGTTGAGCCCGACGGCGTCCCGCTGTCCCTGGCCGTCCCGCCGAAACACCGGGGCGGTGTCCCGCATCCACAGGTCGTCGGTGGGGACGGCCTCGGTCACGGTGACGGCGGGGCCGCAGCGGGACCGGGCCTCGCTGACGCTGTAGCTGTCCGGGGCGCACACGGTCACCGGCTCGAAGCGGGCGATCGTCCGCGCGATCAGCGCGATGTCCTCCTGCACGCCCGCCAGTTGGCGGCCCCAGATCAACTTGCGGGACGGCCACGACATCCAGGTACGGGCGTGTGGAACGTCGTCGGGCTCCACGCGGGGGTCGCTCATGCGGGTCTCCAGATCAAGGATGGCACCTGCGGATGCCGCTCGCGTCGACGAGGTCCGCGCCCTCACTCTCGCACTGACTGAAATTTCAGTCAAGATCAGACGGGCAGGTCACCGCGGAGGTCACCACAGACGCAAGAAAGCCCCGGACCAGCGGTCCGGGGCCCGTCTCAGCGGCGCTACCCGCGCAACCGCTCCAGCTCACCGTCGATCGCGCCGGCCATCAGCTCGCGCGCGTGCTCCACCGGCAGACTGCCGCTGAGCCAGCGGACGCTCAGTCCCTCCACCAGCGCGGTCAGCCGCTCGGCGGAGGCGGCCAGGGCGGCGGCGCCGTTCATCGGGCGGGCCCGGCCGAGCAGTTCGGCCACCTCCTGCACCCAGACCAGGGTGGCCCGGGCCACGTCCTCCCGGAGGTCGGGATCGAAGACCGCGCTCGCCCGCAGTTCGCCCCAGGCGGTGCTGTTCTCCCGCACCTCGGGGATGTCCTGGAACTCCAGCAGCAGGGTCTGCTCCAGCTCGCCCCGGGCGTCCAGCGGCGGCGCGTCCGCGGCGCGGGCCGTGGTGTAGCGCTCGGCCCGGTCGTTGATGAACTCCAGGGTCGACCGGAGGATCCCCGCGCGGTCCTTGAAGTGGTAGTAGATCAGCGCCGTGGACACGCCGGCCTCGGCGGCCAGCTCTTCCACGCGCAGCCCTCGGACACCGCGCCGGGCGATCACCCGCGCGGCCGCTTCCATGATCAAGGTTCGACGGTCAGCCACAAGGGATCACCCTACCCGGGGGGCGTGGGCCGATCGACAGGGTGGTGCTGACTGAAATTCTGGTCAGGATAGGATCCGCACCACCCTCACCCGCTCCACCCCGCTGGGAGTCCGCATGACCGCAGAGCCCTTCGGCGCCCCGTCACCCACGGCATTCCAGGCGCTGTCCCCGGACGACCCCCGCGAGGTCGGCGGCTACCGCCTCTGCGCCCGGCTCGGTGCGGGCGGCATGGGCCGGGTCTACCTCGCCTACACGCCGGGCGGGCGGCCCGTCGCCCTCAAGGTGGTCCGGCCCGAGCTGGCCGAGGACCCGGAGTTCCGGAGGCGGTTCGCCCAGGAGGTCGCCAGCGCCCGGCGGATCCACGGCCTCTACACCGCGCAGGTGGTCGACGCCGGCACCGACGCCGCCACCCCCTGGCTGGCCACCACCTACGTCCCCGGGCCCTCGCTCCACCAGGTGATCGACCGTCACGGTCCGCTCCCCGAACGGACCGCCCTGCTGCTGCTCGCCGGGATCGCCGAGGCCCTGCAGGCCATTCACCTGGCCGGCGTGGTGCACCGCGACCTCAAGCCCGGCAACGTCCTGATCGCCGCCGACGGCCCCCGGGTGATCGACTTCGGCATCGCCCGCGCCGCCGACGCCGGTTCGCTCACCGCCACCGGCCTGCGGGCCGGCTCCCCCGGCTTCATGGCCCCGGAGCAGGCCCTCGGGCTCCCGGCCGCCCCCGCCACCGACGTCTTCGCCCTGGGCGCACTGCTCTCCTGGGTCGCCTCCGGCACCCCGCCGTTCGGAGCCGGGCCCGGACCGGCCGCGCTCTACCGGGCGGTCCACGAGGAGCCCGACCTCACCGGCCTCCCCGCCGACCTGCACCAGGTGGTCCGCAGCTGCCTGGCCAAGGACCCCGGGCACCGCCCGACCACCGCCCAGCTGATCGAGTGGGTCCGCAGCCACCCGGCCACCGGCGGCGAGCTCCGTTTCGCCGACGGCTGGCTGCCCCGGCAGGTCAGCACCACGATCCTCGGCCACACCGAGCTCCCGACCACACCGGCCACCCCCGCTCCACCCACCCGCCGCCTCCCGCCGGACTACGGCCCACCGCCCCGGCGCCGACCGGTCCGTACCGCGCTCCTGGTGACCGCCGCGCTGCTGGTGGGCGCGGGCGGCGCGTTGGTCCTGCTCGACCTCGACGAACCCCTCGCTCCGGTCTCCGCCGTCCGGTCCGAGTCCCCGTCGGCCACGCCCACTCCCCCGCCCTCCCCGGTCGCCCGGCCCGGCTACGCGACGGTCCACAGCGACCTCGAACTCACCTCGCCCGACTCCTCCTACGAGTTCGACCTCGGCGCCGGGAAGGTCGCCCCGCAGGACGCCTCGACCTGGTACCTGGGCCGGCACGCGGGCGAGTTCTACCTGCCTGACGGCAGCGCCGCCTACCTCGCACCGGCCGACCGGCTCACCCTCGACGACTGCGTCAAGGGCATCGAGACCCGGCCCGTCTCCACCCTGCCCCTCAGCTCCGGTGCCGGCTTCTGTGTCCGCAGCCCGGGCGGCACGGACCTCGCCATCGTGCGCACCCTCCAAGCTGCCCCGGACGACAGCGGCCCCGTCAGAATCGTCCTCACCTCCTACCGCCGGACGGCCTGAGCCCCCGTCAGCTGCCCGATCGGGCAGCGGTCGGTGCCCCGCAGCTGCCTTCCGCACGGCCGGACGGCGATGCTGGAATGAGTGACGGACGGTCGGCGGGAGTCGCCGTCCATTCCCCTTGGTGTCGGTTCAGGCCGTATCCGCTCTGGAGGCATGGTGCGACGACGCACGTTCATCACCGGCACGCTGCTCGGCGCGGCGGCAGCCGCCGTACCGCTCGCCCAGTCGGCCGGCGCGGCGGGCACGGTGCCGGTCGGTTCCCTGACCGACCTTCAGAAGGCCATCGACCGGGCGGTCCCCGGCGACCGCATCGTGCTGGCCGACGGCACGTACACCGTCCCGTCGGGGGGCTCGATCCGGGTCTCCGGCCGGAACGGCACCGCCTCCGCGCCGATCACCATCAGCTCGCAGTCGCGCGGCGGTGCGGTGCTGCAGGGCGAGCGCGGCTTCGTCTTCGGCGACTCGAGCAACATCACCGTCAGCGGGTTCGCCTTCCGGCAGCGCAGCACCCTGGAGATCCCGGCGGACTGCCTGCGGATCCGGCTGACCCGCAACGACTTCCGGCTCGCCGACGTCAGCGGGCTCGACTGGGTGGTCGTCCGGGGCGACGACGCCAAGATCGACCGCAACCGCTTCCACGACCGGACCACCGAGGGCATCTTCCTGGTCGTCGACGGCCCCGGCTCGACCGTCATGGCGCAGCGCACCCAGATCCTCCGGAACCACTTCGCCGACCACAGCTACTCGGGCGCCAACGGCGGCGAGCCGCTCCGGCTCGGTGTCAGCAGCCGGGCGCTGTCCGTCGCCGACGCGACGGTGGAGTACAACCTGTTCGAGCGGTGCGACGGGGACCCGGAGGCCATCTCGGTGAAGTCCTCGGGCAACACCGTCCGGTACAACACCGTGCGCGACAGCCGTGGCGCCATCGTGCTGCGGCACGGCAACGGCACCACGGTGGAGGGCAACCACCTGCTCGGCGGCACCGACGGTCTGCGGCTGTACGGCAACGACCACCTGGTGGTCAACAACTACCTGGCCGGCCTGTCGGGCCGCGCCCTGGTGATCGGCAGCGGCACCACCCGGGACCACCACGACGGCGAGAGCACCGAGGAGCGGCGCGGCAACGACGCGTGCGACCGCGCCGTGATCGCGTTCAACACCCTGGTCGGCAACGCGGGCGCGATCTCGGGCGAGACCCGGACGTACGAGCCCCGGGATGTGGTCGTCTCGGACAACATCCTGGTCGCAGGATCCGGCACCCTGGTCGCGCTGGGGGCGACCTCCGGCTTCAGCTGGCGGAGCAACATCCTGTGGGGTGCGGCGGCCAACGGCACCATCCCGTCCGGCGGTTACCGCCGGGTGGACCCGCTGCTGCGACAGGAGTCCGACGGGGTGTACCGGCTGTCGGCGGGCAGCCCCGCGATCAACGCGGCGACCCTGACCGACCCGGCCGTGACCCAGGACCTCGACGGGCACCCGCGCGGCAGCAGCCGTGACATCGGCGCCGACGAGTACACCACCCTGACGCCGGTCCGGCGTCCGCTCACCCCGGCCGATGTGGGCCCCGACGCCCCCTGACCGGCCGGGGCGCCCTCACCCGAAACTCCCGGTCACCCGACGTTCCCGTCACCCGACGTTCCCGTCACCTGACGTTCCCGTCACTTGACGTTCCCGATCGCGAGCAGCCCGGCGGCGGCGGGTGTAGCGGCCGCCGCACCGTGGCCGCCGGCCTCCACCTCGGCGGCCACCGCGAGGTCGCCCCGGTAGCCGGTGAACCAGCTGTTGGGAAGGGTCTGACCGCCGACCTCGGCGGTGCCGGTCTTGCCGGCGGCGCCCGCGATGCCGGCCAGAGCCTGCGCCGCCGTCCCGCTCTGGGCGGTGCGCCGCATCATCGTCCGCAGGTCCCCCAGCACCGCGCCGCTCAGGACCCGACCGGCCTTCGGCTGGGCCAGGCCCGGGACCAGGATCGGCTGGCGGAAGACTCCGCTCTGCACGGTCGCCGAGACCGAGGCCATCGCCAGCGCGTTGGTCTGGACCCGGCCCTGCCCGATGTACGCCATCAGGATCTGCTCCTGGTTGGTCTCGACCGGGATCTTGGTGTCGAAGCTGGAGAGACCGGTGTCCCAGACCGCGCCGAGGCCGAACACGTCCTTGGCCGTGGCGGACAGCGTGCCGGCCTGCAGTCTGGCCTTGCCCGCCGCGAGGAAGGCGGTGTTGCAGGACTTCGCGAAGTCGTCCTTGAAGGTGTACTCGGGATGGGGCTCGGAGAAGTCGTTCTGCACCGTCCGGCCGCCCACGTCGGCGCCGACCGGGCAGGACAGTGGGGCGTCCAGGGTCAGCCCCGACTCCAGCAGCGCGGCGGCGGTGACCACCTTCAGGGTGGAGCCGGGCGCGATCGTGGCGCCGAACGCCCGGTTCTGACCGTGCGTCGGGTTGTTGGCGAAGGCCAGGATGTGGCCGGTGCTGGGCTCGATCGCCACGATCGAGGACGGTCCGGACCGTGCCCTGACGGCGGTTTCGGCCGCCCGCTGAAGGTCCGCGTCCAGGGTGAGCCTGCGCTCCCCGCCGGTGGGCTCGGTGATGGTGAACAGGGCCTCGGCCACGGCGGGGTTGCCCTTGTCCGTCACCACCACACCCTGTCCGGCCTGCGACTTGGGCTCCCCGGCGCCGAACTTGATCTGTCCCGCCACCGCTGCCACCGAGGGGAACTCGGCCAGCGGGCGGCCCTTGCGGTCCAGGATCTGCGCGGCCGAGGAGGCGACCGGCCGCACGGCCAGCGTCCGGCCCGGCTTGAGCATCGGGTGGACCACCACCGGGTCCCAGTGCACCACCGCCCGGCCCCCGGCCGTCCGCACCATCGGCGCCACCCCGTCGTAGGCCCACGGCCCGGCCGCCCCCGGTACACCCACCTCGGCGTGGAAGGTGACCGGGACGGACTGCGTCCCCGACGCGGAGTTGGTCGGTACGGCACCGGGCTTGACGTCGGCCGGGGTCAGGGCGAGCGCGGTCGGGTGCAGCGTGTCCCGGAACGCCGTCAGCGCCGCGACCGCGTCCGCCGGCCGGTCGGTGTACCGCCCCGCCTCCTGGTAGTCGCCCTTGGCCCAGGCGGCCAGGAAGGCCTTCGCTCCCTCCGTCGCCAGCTCGGCCGTCGGCGCCTCCGCCGCGAGCCGTTCGGCCGACGGCGCTTCCGCCGCCGGCCCGGACGGCCGCGCGGTCGATGCCACGTTGCCGCCGGTCACCCCGTTCCACAGGTTGTACGCGGCGACGCCACCCCCGGTGAACATCACCGCCGTGACCACGGCTATGCCTGCCTTGACTCCCTTGTGCACTGCTGTTCCCCCCTGGGACTCGTGAACTCTGTTCCTGCGCCGGACGGTTCAGCCCGGCAGCCGCCACGCCGGGCTGGCCGCGAGGGCCCTCATCTGCTCGGTGGTCAGTACCGGTTTCTGACGCGTGGCCGGCTGCTTGAGCCGGTCGCTGTTGTAGGCCACCACCATCACCCACAGGCCGTCCGGCCGGAGCGCCTCGGCCACCCAGCCATCGGGTTCGGCCGCCTCCCGGTGGTCCCGGACCCGGGTGCCGTCCGGCAGCGTCTGCCAGCCGCCGTCGGCGGTGAAGCCGTTCGCCAGGTCTCCGCGGCGGTCCTGGAGGACGATCTCCACCAGGCTCGGGCCCTGACCGTCCCGGACGGTGAAGTTGGCGTAGCCGAGGTCACCCGTGCCGGGATCGGCGGTACCGGGATCGGCCGGGACCAGTCCGGCCGGGAGCAGCCCGGCGGCGGTGTCAACGATCTGCCGGCCCGGAATCCCGGACCTGCGGGACTGCCCGGCGCTGACCGGCACCCCGGCCATCGCCGCGTCCCACCCGTCCGCCGTCGCCGCCGCCGTCAGCTGATCGGTCGTCAGCGGCGGTGTGGTGCGGGTCAGCGGGACGTCCTTGGCCACCGTGGCGTTCGACGCCTTGAGGGTGATCAGCCGGCCGTCCTTCCGCGAGATCACCACGGACGCCTCCGTGTAGCCGTCCCGGCCCATGCCGTAGAGCGGGGTCCGAAGCGTCCTCAGCACCGAACCGTCCGTGAGCGTACTGGTACGGCAGGCGTCGTACGGGTCGATTTTCGGATCCGGGCAGCTGAGTTCGGGCGCCTCCGGCGACAGTTGCCCGGCCCTTCGCTGCAGCAGGACCGACACCAGACCGGCGCCCGTGCCGTCGTCGAAGCGGACCGCGAGCCGCCGGCCCGCTGTGGCGCCGCCCGCCCCGGGGACCTCGCTGAACGAGCCGGCGGGCAGGACCGTCTTCAGGACCGTCAGCAGCACCTCGTCCGACACCGGCGTGGGGACGGCGGACTGCGTCGGACCGGCCGGCGGTACGGGCAGCGACTCCGGACCGCCCGGACGGACGGTGAGCAGCACCCCGACGGCCAGCACCAGGCACCCCGCCCCGGCCACGGCCCGGGTTACGGTACGCAGCCGCCGGGCCCGTCGGCCCCGGTGCAGCAGCTCGGCCACCGGGACCGGCCCCCGGACCTCCTGACGGTCCGCCAGACCCCGCAGGGCGTGCACCGTCCGCTCGTCGTCCCGCGTCATCGTGCGACCTCTTCGTTCTCTCGCAGCGCGGCGCGCAGGCGGACCATGGCCCGGGCGTTCTGGCTCTTCACCGTGCCGAGCGAGCAGCCCAGGGCGGCGGCGGTCTCCCTCTCCGACAGGTCCTCGACATGGCGCAGGACGACCACGGCCCGCTGCCGCTCGGGCAGGGTGCGCAGCGCCCGCCGGAGCGCCTCACTGTCGTCGAACCGGTCCCCGAGCGGGTCCGCGTGGTGCTGCCCGATCTCCGGCAGGTCCTCGGTGAGCAGCTCCCGACGCAGCCGACGCCACCAGCTGACGTGACCGTTCACCAGCATCCGCCGCAGGTACGCGTGCGGCTCGTCGGCCGACATCCGCCCCCAGCGCACATAGAGCTTGACCAGGCAGTCCTGGAGCAGCTCCTCCGCCCGGTGGCGGTCGCCGGTGATCAGTGTCGCCGTGCGCAGGTGCCGGTGCCAGGCAGCCTCGACGAATGCCGCGTACGCGGCGTCCTCGGATTCTTGACTCACGGGGGTCACACGCGCGAGCCACCGGAAAGGTTGCCAAGGATGTTCGACTTTTTCCGGTCCTCTTCGCGGCGCCCCGCGCCGGGGAGCGGCGCGCCGCGGTCAGGCGGTCTCCTCCTGCTCCCGGTCGCGCCAGGTGGCGCGGACCAACTCGCGTTCGGCTGCGGTCAGGTGGAGGGCGGCGGCGAGCCAGCTGTGGGCGTAGGGGTCGGTGCCGCCGTGGTCGGCCAGCCGGCCGAAGACGTCCCGGCCGCGTCGGTCCGCGTCGGCGGCCAGCGCGGTGGTGAGGGCGGCCGCGCCGTGGAAGCCGGTGCGGGCCAGGGCGGCGGCGTCGGTACGGGCTCCGCCGGTGCGGGCGGACTCCGCGACGGCGCGGCGGCCGCCCGCCACCCCGAGCTCGACCAGCCGTCGGACCCGCCACAGCGGCGAGTCCGCCAGCGGGTCGGCGACGGAGGCCGACGAGGGCTGCTCGCCGACCGGCGGGAAGTGCGCCCCGAGCAGCAGGTCGTAGCCCAGGTCCGCCCGGCCCTGCCAGGCTTCGGGCAGTCGCAGCGTCGCGTCCGAACCGGGGACCGGGCCGACCGCGAGCACCCGCAGGGTCGCCGCCCGGTCGGGGTCGATCCGGCCCAGGACGCGGATCAGGGTGCCCGGGTGGGCGGCCAGTCGGCCGAGGTTGGCGGTGTGGGCCAGCTCCGGGTGCGGGTGCGCGGCGGCCAGCCGGATCACCGGGCCGGAGCCGTCGGCCTCCCGCGCCAGCACGGTGTCCCCGGCTGCCCCGAGCACCACCAGGTCGCAGCCGACGGGCTGCCGCAGCAGGCCGTCGTCCTCGGGGTCGGCGAGCGGGCCGTCGCCGAGCCGTTCGGCGGCGGCCTGCGCCAGCGGGCAGGCGAACAGCGCGGCCGGTGCCCCGGACGTCCAGTCGAGCCCGGGCACCGGGTTGGCCTTCACGCCGCGTCCGGAGCCGAGCCGGCCGTCCGCCGAGGCGGTCGCGCCGGAGATCAGCAGCCCGCCGCGGGAGAGCTGGGCGTGGTCGAGAGCGGCGGCCCCGACCGCGACCGGCGCGCTGCCCGCCCCTCGGGCCCGGGCCGGGCCGCCCGGGCGGACATCGGCGACGGAGAACCACCGGCCGTCCTGGTCGAGCAGGTGGGTGACCACGCCCGCGTACCCGGTGGCGGTCAGCACCGGCTCCCGGAACACGCCGTGCACGCGCAGCGCACCGCCCGCCCGGTAGGCGCGCCGGGCGGTGCCCAGCAGCGCGGCGTCGCCGTGTCCGGTCCGCACCAGCGCGGTGGTGAGCAGGAGTTCGCGCAGGGCGGCGGTCAGGTCGGCGAGCCGGTGACCGTCCCGCCGGGCCCGGGCGCTGCGCAGCCCTCGGACCACCCGCAGGGCGGCCGCCTCGGCCCGGTGCAGGTCGGCGAGCCGGGCGGTGTGCGCGGCCCGGAGCAGCTCGGCCTGCGGGACGGCTCCGGCGGCGGGCAGCCCGGCGGCCAGCACCGCTGCGGCGGCTGTCCACAGGGCGTCAGCTGCCTTGATCTGTCGGTCGGTTGCCGCAGTCCGAGGCTCGACCTCACTGACCTGAACGTCAGTTGTCACGACCGCAGCCGACGCGGGGTCGGCGAACGGGCAGCAGTGCAGCAGCGCGGCCCGGTGCAGGCAGCGCGGCGCGAGCAGGCAGCTGCACCGCGCGTGCCCGTCCTCGGCGATCACGCCGTCCGCGCCCGGGGTCAGGGTGACCACGGCGTCCTCGCCGCAGCGGACGGTCAGCCCGCCGTCGGCCGCTGCCACGGGCAGCGCCGCGTACTGCTCGACGGCGGCGTCCAGCTTCTTGCGCAGCCGGGAGGTCAGGGACTCCACGGCGGCCGCGAGCAGCTCGGGGACGACGGGCGGCAGGGTGGCCGCTCCGGTGTCGGGGGTCATCGGTTCTCTCCGCGGAGTCGGTCGCCGACCCAGCGGGCGAGGGCGAGGGGGCTGAGCGCGGCCACGGGCATGCCGGCCGTGACGAGCTGCTTGGCGACGGGCACCGAGTAGCGCGGGTTCCCGGTGTCGTCCAGGGCCGCGCAGCCCATCAGGTGCACGCCGGACGAGGCGAGGGCCCGGACCTCGGCGAGCAGGCCGCCGAGCGGGGCGCCCTCCTCGAAGTCGCTGACCACGACCACCAGGGTCCGGCTCGGCACGGTGACCAGGGAGCGGGCGTGGGCGAGCGCCTTGGCGATGTGGGTGCCACCGCCGACCCGGACCTCCAGCAGCAGCGACAGCGGGTCGTCGACCTTGTCGGTCAGGTCGGCGATCTCGGTGGAGAAGGCCAGGAAATGCGTCGACAGCGTCGGTACGCCGCCGAGGACGGCCGCCGTGAGGGCGGACCAGATGACCGAGGCCTCCATCGATCCCGACACGTCGACCACCAGCACCAGCCGCCAGTCGGCCTCCTTGCGGGCGCGGGTGCTGAAGACGGGGCGTTCGGGCACCACGACCGTCCGGCCGTCCGCCAGCCGCCGGGTGTGCGCCAGGTTGGCGCGCAGTGTGCGCGGCAGGTCGAGCCGGCCGCCGGGGCGGCGGGTGGGCCGTGGGGTGGCGAGGCCGCTGAGCGCGGGGCGCAGCCGGGTGGCGAGCTCGCGGGCGAGCTCCTCGACCAGGCGGCGGACCAGCGGCCGGAGCGCGGCGAGCCGCTGCTCGGGCAGGCCGCCGGCCAGGTTGAGCACCGAGGTCAGCAGTTCCACCGACGGCCGGACGGTGGCCGGGTCCAGCTCGGCCAGGACGTCGGCGCGGCCGGCTTCGGCGGCGCGGCCGAGCACCTCCTCGCGGAGCTCCGTACCGAACAGCGCCTCCAGCCCCTCGGCCCAGTCGCGCGCGGTGGGGAAGGACGCCTGCTGTCCGCCGCCGGGCCCGCCGGGGAAGTCGGCGGCGCCCTCGCCCCGGCCGACGCCGTAGAGCTCGTCCAGGGCGTGTGCGTAGCGGCGGGCGCTCTCGGGCAGCCGCTCGGGCTCCCGGCCGAGCAGCAGCCGCCAGCGGTCGGCGGGTGCGAGCAAGGCGGTCTCCGGGGGCTTCGGGCGGGCCTGCGGTGCTGTCGTGGCGTCAACTTCCGGGAGTACCCGGGAGCCGAGCCCGAGCGCGGTGAGGGCGGCGGCCGCGGCCGAATCGGCGGCCGTCCAGAGGGCGAGCAGCTCGGGCGACGCGGTCAGGGTGAGGTCGGGCCGTTCGCCGAGCTGTTCGGTGACGGTCTCCAGCAGGCGCCCGCGCCCGGCCGGGCTGAGCGCGTCGAAGCCGGCCCGAAGCGCGGGCAGCCGGTCCAGGAAGCCCTGGTCGGGCAGCCCGTCGATCCGTTCCAGCAGCGGGCCGAGCGCGGTCGGCGCGTACTGCAGCAGCGGGCCGCCGGCCGTCAGCAGGCCGGTCAGGTGCCGGGCCAGCCGGCGCCGGGCGTCGGGATGGGTGGCGGTGTCGACCCAGCCGGCGGCGCGGGTGCCGAGTCGGTCGGGTTCGTCCAGGTCGAGCAGCACCCGGGCGGCCAGGGCCGCGCCCTGCACCAACGGCGAGCCGGTGCGGGCGAGTTCGGTGAGCGCGGCGTCCATCCGCAGGCCGAGGCGGTGTTCGCCGGCCCGGGTGGCGAGGGCGACCAGGGCCGCCGCGTCGCCGGGGTCCTCACTGCCGGACAGCCCGGGCAGACCGCGGACGGCCGCGTCGAGCAGCAGCACGGCCAGCTCGGCCGCCTGCTCCCTGGACGCCTCGGTGGTGCCGGGCAGGTGGCCCCGGCGCAGGGCCTCCAACAGGTCCAGGGCGCCGAGCAGTTCGGGCAGGGTGGCGGTGGCGGGCAGCAACTCGGCGGCGTCGCCGAGCCGTTCGCCGACCAGGGCGGGCAGGTCGCAGGCCGCGGCGGCGCGCAGCCCGTCCAGCAGCTGGGCGCAGCTCGGGCCGCCGTCGGCGGTCTCCTGCCGGGTGCGTTCGCGCAGCGTCCCGGCGGCGGCCAGCTCGGCGGTCACGCCCCGGACGCCTGCCAGGTCGAGGCGGGCCGCCGCCGACGGCGTCCAGGAGACCCGCCAGCGGGTGGTGAGCGCGGACGCGTCGCCGGTGCCGGCCACCTGGACGGGCTCGCCGTAGCCGACGCCGCACACCGCGAGGCGTTGCAGCAGGGTCTCGCGGCGGCGGTCCAGCGGGGAGCGCAGCGGGTCGAGCCGCAGCTCGCGGGAGTCCGGGTCGTCGGGGGCGGGCAGGCGCAGCTCGGCGAGCTCGGCCTCGACAGCGGGGCCGAGCCCGGAGCGCGGGGTGCCGGGGGCGGTGCGGCCGCGTTCGGTGCCGACCAGCACCGTCTCCAGCGCGCGGGCCAACGCCCGTCCCCGGCCGAGCGGTTCGCCCTGGCCGAGCACGGTCGTGACGGCCTCCAGCAGTTCGCCCCGGCCCGGCGCGGGCAGGCCGCGCAGCCGGGCCAGGTCGCCGGCCAGCCGCAGGGTCTCGGCGGCCTCGCCGGTGCCGGCGGGGTGGCCGGCGGCGCGCAGCTCGCGGCAGACGTCGGTGATCGCGCGGGCGGCGGCCGCCTGCACCAGCTCGGGGTCGCCGCCCGCGGCCAGGACGGCCTGCTGCCAGCGCGGGTCGCGGATGCCGGCCGGGTAGCCGGACCGGGCGTCCAGCAGCCCGAAGGTGTAGGGCACCAGCGAGGTGACGACGCCCGGGTCCGGCTCCGCTTCGGGACCGTCGGCAGCCGCCGACAGGGCGGGCCCGTGGAAGGCGCCGACCAGGACGGCGACCCGCCGCCCGCCGGCCCCGGCCCGGGCGATCACCCGGCGCATGTGCGCCTCCCGGGCGAGGTCCTCGGCCGGGACGCCGCCGCGCTCGACGGCGTCCCGGCGCAGCGCCCAGCCGACGGCGAGCGCCGCTCGCCGGACGGCCTCCGGGGTGCTGCCGGGCGCGCGGACCTCGACGGTGCGGTCCCACAGGTCGTCACCGTCCCGGCCGGTGCCGGCGGCGGCGAGTCCGTCCGCGTACCGGGCGGGGCCCGTGGTCGCGACCGACGTGTCGTCAACAGCCCGTCCCGGAGCGCCCATCGGCAGGTCGCAGCAGAGCACCTCGACGCCGTGCTCGCGGGCCCAGCGGATCGCGGCGAGCTCCGGGGAGAAGTCCGCGAACGGGTAGAAGCCGAGCCGCCCGTCGGCGTCGGCCCCGGCGAGCGCCACGGGCGCCCGGGTGCCGGGGTCGGCGAGGTGGGGCAGCCAGTGCTGGAAGTCGCCCGGCAGCTCGACGCAGAGCACCTGCGGGTCGGCCGCCGCCAGCAGGGCCGGGACGACCGCGGCCAGCGCGGGGCTGTGGTGCCGGACGCCGATCAGGTACGGGCCGGCCGGGTCGGCAAGCTCCGCCAGGGCGTCGCGGGGGTGGATCCGAGTCACCGCAGGTTCTCCCGCAGGTCCCAGAGGCGGCGCCACAGGGCGGAGCCGTCCTCGGCGCGGCGCCGCACCGGGCCGTCCCAGTAGCCGAGCAGGCGGCCGTGGTCGGCCGGGTCGTCCTTGCGGACGGCGCCCAGCAGGTGACCCGGCATCAGGTCGAGGGCGTCGCCGCCGGCCAGGTAGGCGCGGGCCAGCCCGAGCGAGGCGGCGACGTGCACGGCCTCGGCGGTGGACATCACCGTGCCGGGCCGCTCGACGTCCCAGCCCTCGGCGGAGCGGCCCGTGCGCAGGTCGCGGAAGACCGTCACCAGGGCGTCCAGGACGGCGTCGTCGACCCCGAACGCGGCGCCCGCCCGCTGGACGGCGGCGGTCGCCTGACCGCGGACCAGCTCGGTCTCGGCGGCGGCGTCGGCGATCGGGTGGACGGTCTCGAAGTTGAACCGCCGCTTGAGCGCGGCGGACATCTCCGAGACGCCCCGGTCGCGCAGGTTCGCGGTGGCGATGACGGTGAAGCCGGGTGCGGCGGGCGCGGTCGCGTCCGGGGTGCCGGCCAGCTCGGGGATGCTGACCCGGCGGTCGGAGAGGATCGACACCAGCGCGTCCTGCACCTCGGGCAGGCAGCGGGTGACCTCCTCGATCCGGGCCACCCGGCCGCTGCGCATCGCGGTGAGCACCGGCGAGGCGACCAGCGCCTGCGGGGTCGGGCCCTGGGCGAGCAGCAGCGCGTAGTTCCAGCCGTACCGGAAGGCGTCCTCGGTGGTGCCCGCGGTGCCCTGCACGGTGAGTTCGCTGGTGCCGCTGACGGCGGCGGCCAGCAGTTCGGAGAGCATCGACTTGGCGGTGCCGGGCTCGCCGACCAGCAGCAGGCCGCGCTCACCGGCCAGCGTGACCACGCAGCGCTCGACCAGGGCTCGCTCGCCGACGAACTTGGGCGCGATGACGAGCTTGGCGGGCAACGCGCCGTCCTGGCGGCGGGCCGGCGACAGGGTCAGTGTGTCGGCGCTGCCGCAGACGAAGGTGACGACGGCGCTCGGGGTGAGCGCCCAGCCGGGCGGGCGGGGGCCGTCGTCGTGGGCGGCCAGGAAGGCGAGTTCGGCGGCGTACCGCTCCTCGGCGGGCAGGACCTGCCTGGCCGGTGCGGAGGTGGTGGTGGTCATGGGGATTCCTCGGGAGATCGGGGCCGGGGTGCGGCGGCTGCCGCACCCCGGCTGACGGAGGGTCAGCGACGCCGGGTGCGCTTGACCTTGAGCTGCTCGAAGCGCGGCGGGTCGCCGTCCAGCACCCGCTGCCAGGCGCGCCGGAGGAGCGCGGCGGCCGGCTCGGCCGGGACCACGGTGCCCAGCGGGGTGCCGGCGGCGCCGAACTCGCCGAGCAGCGGCAGCTTCCAGGTCTCCAGCGGCACGTGCGGTGAGCGGAGCTCCGTCCAGCCGCCGGGCAGGAACAGCGAGCGCCCGGCCCTGGTGCGAGCAGCCGTCACCACCAGCTCGCTGTCGGCGAGTTCGGCCCGCGCCGCCTTGAGGCGGGCCGGCCGCCAGCCCGTCCAGCGGGCGGTGTTGCGGTCGGTCGGGTCGGGCAGCGCCAGCAGCATCAGGTACAGCGTGGCGGCGTCCGCCCCGAGGCCGTGCGCCGCCGACACCTCGGCGACCAGGTCGGGCACCGACCGGGACGCGTCCTGCGGCCACCAGGTGCCGTCCTTGTCCCGCTCCCCCGCCACCGGCTCGCCCGGGTCGGTGAGCAGCTCGGCGAAGACCTCCGACGCGGCGACCCGCAGGGCGGCCTCGGCCGGGAACGGCTCGTCGTCGTTCGAGCGGAGCGCCGCCAGGTACGGGTCCTGGCCGGCCGCGTCCAGCAGGCTGGTGCGGATGCCGGGCGCGGGCTGGTCGTCGTGGGTGGCCATCAGGACGGCGCCGTACCGCTCGTAGCCCTCACCGGTCTCGGTGGGGGCGCCGGCGGCCTTCCGGAAGGCCGGCAGGTTGACGAAGCGGCCCAGGTCGAGGATCAGCCCGGGGTTGGCCAGCCGGGCCCGGACGGCCGCCAGGGCCGCCGGGAGCGCGGCGCGCAGCGGGTCGCCGGCCGGGAGCCGGTGGGCCAGCCAGGCGGCGGTGGCGACGGCGCCGGTGAGGGTGATGGCGGTGAAGCCGGTCTCCTTGCCGTCCAGGGGCACGCAGCGGTCCCCGCGCACCGTCCAGTCGAGGTCCCGGCTGAGCTCGGCCGACTGCGCCGGGTCGAGTACGGCCGCGATGGCCTTGCTCGCCGTCCAGGAGGTGCGCAGCGTCCGGTTGGCGTCGCCGAGCAGGGCCTCCGGTACGGCGGCGCGTCGGCCGACGGTCGCGTTCCACACCTCGGCGGCCGAGGCGACGTCAGGTCCCTGCTCCCACAGGGCGGCCGGGTCGGCCGGCAGCAGGGCGGCCACCACGCGCTTGCGGGTCTCGCTGGGCAGCGCGCGCAGCTCGTCGCGGGCGACGTCGGCCTCCGCGACCTTCAGGCCGAGGGCGGCCCGGGTCTCGGTGGGCAGGAAGTTCCGCTCGTGGACCTCCAGGTGCGGCATCCCGGCGGCGACCAGCACGGCCATCGTGGGCGTGACGCCGGTGAGTTCGGCGAACCGCTCGGCCGCCTCGGGCCGCCAGGGCGCCGGGCCGCGCACGGCGGCCTCGGCGAGCACGGCGGCGGCCTGGCCCTCGGTGCCCTCGGCGGCGAGGGTCCCGATCTGCTGCACCGTGTACGGCGCGGGCACCTCGAAGCGGCCTGACGGGTCGTGGAACAGCACGGCCGACACGGTGTCACCGTCGTCCGCCTGGTCGGAGTCCATGAAGAGCAGGAACGCCCCGTCACCGAGTGCCAGCACGGTGTTCCGCTCGCCGTCGCGGTGCTTGCCGTCCGGGCCCAGCAGGTGATGGCCCGCCAGCTTCAGCACGGCCGGCCGCCAGTGCGGGGAACCGGCACCGAGGCCGAGCCCGTCGAGGGTCTGCGCGAGCCAGGCCAGCGTCTCCCGCTCTTCCGCCGGCACGGTGCCGGAGACGGCGCGCAGCGCGGCCGGCTCGACCAGTCCGCCCAGGTTCTCCCAGCCGATCCCGATGTACGGAAGCGGCTGCCCGTCCGGGTGCAGGCGACCCGCCGGGGTGGCCGGTGCGTCGGGCCTGGCCACGGTGGCGAGGAAGGCGAGCTGCTCGGCGATCTGATGGGTGGTCAAGGTGCCCCACCGGTACCTGAGGACGCCGAGGCCGCTGAGCCCGACGTGCAGCCCTTGGTCGCCCGGGCCGGTCGGTGCCGCGACGGCCGGGCCGCCCGCGAGCTCCTCGGCGAGGCGGGCCGCGACCGCGTCGAGCACCGCCTGCTGGGCGGCGGCGTACCGCAGCACGCCGGTGACGCCCTTCAGTAGTGCCTCGTCGCGGACCTCGGGGAGCAGGGCGGCGACGGCGGCGGGCAGCCCGTCCGACTGCTCGGTGGAGGCGGTGGACTCGACGCCGGCCTTGAGCAGGGCGGCAGCAGTACCGTCGTCCAGGCGGCGCAGCGCGAGCGAGCCCGTCAGGTCGCGCGGGCGCAGGCAGTGCCAGTACCGCATCGGCGGCAGGATCGGGGTGCCCTCGGCGAACAGGCCGGGGGTGTCGTCGGTGCGGGCCTCGGCGGTCAGGGTGCCGTCGGCGTCGTACAGGCGCACCCGGTAGCTGCTCCGGACGACGGCCGTCGGGCGGTCCGCGCCGGGGAAGAGCACCAGCCGGCTGGGGACGTCGGCGTCGGCCGGCACGGTGACGCTGTTCCCGGCCAGGTCCTCACCCCGGCGGGTGCCGTCGGGCAGTTTGACGGTGCGCCAGCCGAGCAGGCCGTCGACCGGCGCCCCGGCGGGCGAGGTGACGGCGTCCGGGGCGGGCATCATCCAGCCGGTCTCGAAGGTGCTCCCCGCCGGGGCGCCGCGCAGCGCGTCGGTGAGGAAGGCGGGCAGCGAGGCCCGGCCGCGGGCGCCGGTCGCCGGGTCGTACTCCATCCAGGTGTACGGGTCCTGGCCGCCCGGGTCGGCCCAGACCCAGAACGACGTACCGTCGCTGATCACCTGCGAGTCGCCGGGCAGCGCGGTGTCGCCGGGGTGCACGATGCCCTCGCCGGTGGTGCGGCCGCCGCCCGCCAGCGGCAGGCCGAAGCTGCGCAGCGTGCCCAGCCAGGTGGTGCGCATGCCGCGGATGCGGGTGGACTCCGGCATGGTGAACGTCCGGTCGGCGGCGGTGTGCCAGTAGCCGGCGGTCCGGTGCTGGGTGGCGCGCGACTTCCACTGGACCAGCAGCGAGCCGTCGACATACAGGAAGCCGAGCTCCATGCCGTCCCGGTCGCCGGCCGGGATCCGCAGGTCGTGGGTGAGGACGGTGCCCTCGGCGCCGATCACCCGGGCCTGCGCGGGGCCCGCCGCGATCAGGTGCGGCCAGGCGTCGGCGACCACGATCTCGTCGACGTTCTTGCGGGGTACCAGAGTTGACACCGCCTCGTCCCAGGCGGGCCAGCCGAGCTCGTCCAGGATGCCGCCGCGCAGCGTCCGGGCGAGGGTCTGTGACAGATCGAAGCCGGCGGCCGCGCGGACCGCCTCCTCGGCGAGCACCAGCACCTCCCCGGGCAGCCAGCGCAGCCAGGACAGCGCGGCGGGCAGACCGGGCAGACCGGCTGCCGCCGACGAGGCGGCGACCTCGGCCATCCACTCGGCGAGCATCGGGCGGCCGCCCGGGGAGCGGACCAGCACACCGAGCGCGATCCGTCCCTCGTGGTTGTCGTGGATCCGGTACATGCCGCGCCGGAAGGCCGGCCGGAACCGCGGATCGGCCTCGACCGCGAGCAGGTCGCGGCGTCCCTCCGCGTCCTGCGCCCAGCCAGTCAGGCCGAGCACGGCGTTCTCCTCCGGGTCGGCGACCGGCAGACCCAGGGTGAGCAGCTGGTCGAGCACGTCGAGGTCGCTCTCGACGATCGGCAACGCCGCGCCGGAGGCGGCGAGTTCGGCCCGCAGCTGCTCCGCCATCCGCTCCACCAGCGGGTACAGCGCCGGGATCCGCGACGGGCGCCACCAGCCCCGGTCCCGGAACGCGCTGAACCGGCCGAACCAGCCGGCGCTGCCGTCGGCCGGCCGCTCCGCGGCGGGCAGCGAGGCATCGACCAGGCCGGCGTCCGCACCGGACTCGGTGAGGATCTCCACCCACAGGCCGGGGAGTTCGCGGCCCTCACCGGTCGGCATCAGGTCGAGCAGCTGCCCCCGTACGGCGGCGTCGCGCCGGGCCAGCGCGACCAGCGCGGCCCGGTGGCTCTTCCACCAGCCGCCCGTCGCCCGCAGGGTGGCGGGCAGGGTGAGCAGTTCGGCCAGGTACGCGCCCTCGGCGGCGTCCGGGTCGGTGCCCGCGGCGCGGGCCAGCTTCCGCAGGTCGGTCGCCATCTGGGCGGACGGCTGGAGCCCGCCGGCGGTGCGGCGCACGCACAGCAGCCGGAACCGGTCGAACGCCTCCTGCGCGGACACCCGGGCGGCGAGCTCCTTGCCGTACCCGGTCAGCACCTTGACGGGCAGTGCGCCGGCCAGCGCGAACTCCAGGAACACCGCGTCCAGGCGGTCCTCGTCGACCAGCAGGCCGTGCTGCGCCTCGGCGCGGCGGGCCTTGGCGAACAGCTGCGCCGCGTAGGTGGCGTTCTCCACGCCGAGGAAGACCCGGCCCGCCTGCTCGTAGAAGGTCGGCAGGAAGTGCGGCACCGCGGCGGCGAGCCGCCCGGCCAGCTCCTGGTAGGCGTCCAGGGCGGCCTTCGGCTTGGACTTGGCCTGCCGGGCGATCCGCTCCAGCTCGGGCATCACGCCGAGCGCGTGGTGGCCGTCCTCCGGGTGGTGCACGAGCACCCATTCGGGGAAGCCGAGCGACTGGCGCAGCCCGAGACCGACCTCGGCCGGCTCGCCGTCCGGCTGCAGGCCCAGGTAGCCGACGGCGAGGTCCTCGGCCGCGCCGAGCTCACCGGGTACCAGCCGCACCACGACCCGGTCGTCCAGGGCGGGGTGACGGTACGTCCGGGCGGTGAGCGCCACCGCGCGCTCGCCCGCGCCCTCGGTGCCGGGCGGCAGCACCGCGCCCGCCAGCAGCAGTTCGGCCGCCTGAAGCTCCGTCATCGCCGCCGCGTCTCCCTTGGTGTCGTCGCTCATGCGCCCTTGCCCTCCTCGACCGTGCGGCCGGCGTACAGTGCCGCGGCCATCCGCATCCCCTCCGACCAGGCGACCGCCCCGACCTCGGGCAGGGCGATCACCCGGCCGTCCTGGTCGTGCCAGCTCAGCCCGCCGGTCTCGGAGTCACCGTCGTAGTACGGTTCGCCGATCCACACGTGCGCCTCGACGGTGCGTCCGCCGTCGCGCACCCGGGAGGTGGCGTAGCCGCCGGAGACCCGGTAGCCGAGCGCGGAGGCGCGGGCGGCCAGGCCGAACCGCGAGGGGTACCGGCCGCCGGCGAAGTCCTTCACCTCGGTGCTGTTCTCACCGAACTCGGCGGGCCGCAGCCAGGTCGCCCGGTGGATCTGCTCGACGCCCTGGACGACGCCGAGTTCGGCCGCGAACTCGCGCAGGTCGTCGAGGTCGGGCAGCAGCACCGGGTGCGGGAAGGTCACCGTGGCGGGCGAGATCCGGACGGTCTCGCCGTCCAGGTCGACCAGCCGGAGTTCGCCGTCGGCGGTGACGTCCCGCAGGAGACCGGCCTCGTCCTCGTCCGCGCCGACCACCACCAGGTCGCGCAGCGCGGCCTGCCACGCCTCGTCGGGCCAGACCCGGGCCAGCAGCCCGGTCGGGACGGGCAGCGAGGACACCATCCAGGCGTCGGCCTGGGCGACGCAGGACGCGGCGTGCCGGTCCAGCCACTCGGCGAAGCGGCGCAGCCGGTCCGTCTCGGGGTGCTCGCGGACCGCCTTCGGCAGCGTCTTCAACTGCCGGCCCTCGGTGCGCCCGCCCGTCGAACGCGCCGTCACCCGGCCCTCCACCAGGGCAACTTCGTACCCTTCGCCCGCCGCCAGCCAGCCCATCGGTCCCCACCTCGTCACAAGTCGCCAAGAACCACCGCAGAGACGGAGGGAAACGGACACTCCGTGCGGTGATGCGGAAAAGCTAGCGGCTCGCTCGGACAATCCCGCACGGCGGGGTCGCCCCAGGCGGCTGGGACCGATGGGTACGGGAGGTGAACGGGCGTCAGTAGTGGTGGATGCCGAGGTTGAGGGCAGCGGCGTCACCGGCCTCCAGGTGCTGGGCGAAGACGGCGAACGGCTCCTCGTGGGCCTGGCCGTCGGCCGGGTCCAGGTAGCTGACCCGAGTGCCGTCGGGGCTGCCGTCACCGTGGATGCCGGTGACGATCCGGACGTGCACCAGGGCGTCCCCGTCGATCGCGTCGTCCCCGATCACCCAGAGCGGCCCGTGGGCTTCCAGCAGTCGCAGCAGGCCCCGGGGCAGGTAGCACATCGGGCTCTCGGCGGCCAGGCCGAGCGCCGCCGCGTAGCCGGTCATCTCGGAGGCGGTGAGCGCCTGGTCGCCGTCGAGCTTGGCCCGCCAGCCGGCGCCCAGTTCGTCGGCCGCGCTCTCGGCGGACAGGCTCTGTCGACGCCACCAGCCCAGCAGCATCGCGCCGGCCGCCGCCCAGCAGGTGCTGGGCGAGGTCTGGGTGACCGGGCCGACCGGCGGGTCCACGTCGAAGTCGACGGCGCCGGTGGCCCGGTCACCGGAGCTGATGTCCACCGAGCCGCTGGGGCGGCTCACCCGGATCCGGCCGGAATCGGCGGCCCGCTCGATGGCCTTGCGGACGGCCGGGGTGGCGCTGGGCGCGGGCTTGCTGTCGGCGCCCTTGCCCGTACCCGAGCGGATGAACGTCTCGGTGAGCTCCCGGCCCTGCTCGGGGGTGATCAGCTTGTCGTCGACGGCGGCCCGGACGCGTTGCAGGTTGCGGTCCATCTCCCGGTTGGCGTACCGCTGTTGGGCCAGGTTCCCGGCCTGGGTGCCGAAGAACTGCGCGGTCTCCAGCGCCTTCGAGAAGGCCGCCGCGGACGCCTGCTGGTTGAGGTCGAGGCCGGTCAGGTCGCGGAACACGTTGGGCGTGCCGATCAGCTTCAGCGCCGCGGCCAGGCCGGTCGGGTCGGGGCTGCCCGGCACCTGCTGGTAGCCGACCACCGGGTCGGGGAAGGCGTCCGGGCCGAGCTCGGGCGGTGCGCCGCGCCGACTGGCGGTGGACACGGTGGAGATCGCCATCGGCTGCTCCGGGACGGGCGACTCCTCCCAGCGCCAGAACCGGGTGTCGTCCTTCTTCTCGCAGCTGTTGCAGGCGCCCAGCACGGCCTCGGCGAAGACGCCCTTGGTGGGCACGCTGATCCGTACCGGTGGCGGGGCGTCGGTGGCGTACAGGTCGAGCAGGGTGGCCTTGCGCTCCGGGTCGGTCCGGTAGCCCGGGTCCAGGTGGAGCCCGGGGACCACCGGCATCACCAGGCAGTTGCCGACGATGGCGACGAGCCGGTTCTCCACCACGCTCGCCACGCTGCGGCCCTGGGCGCCCGGGGCCAGGAAGCCGTCCAGCAGCAGGAAGCGGCGGTTGGCGTCCATCGCCCGCCAGACGGCCTGGTGGTGGTACTCCAGCCGCTCGTTCAGGTGCGCCACCAGGCGGGCGCCCAGCAGGGTGTCCTCCTTGCGCGGGTTGCGCCGCTCGGTGCGGTCCAGGTGGACACCGATGTCGGCGGTCAGCCCCGAGGAGAGCTCGTGGTCGATCCGGTAGCCGGCGAACAGGTGGTGCGAGAGGTGCTCGGTGCGGTAGCGGACCGAGCCGGTCCGGGCGACCACCTTGGCCTGGAAGGGCACGGCGGCGGACAGCGACAGCCGGACCGCGCTGATCCGGTCCCGGACCACCGAGGTGGTGGTCAGCTCGGGCTGCAGGCTCACCCGCAGCACCTGGTCCTGCCGGAACGGCGAGACCAGGGTCGGGTCCAGCGGCACCGGGACGGTACTGCTGCCGCCGTCCAGCCGGAGTTCCACCCGGAGGCTGTTGACCAGGGCGGCGGCGATCGTCGGGGCGAGCCGCTCGTCCCAGATCCGGTCCCGCTGCGCGGGCAGGGCGGTGCCCAGGTAGCGCGTCCAGACGTCCTGCGGGGCGTGCGGCTGGAGCAGGGCCGCCCAGGGCTGCCAGTTGGCGGCCATGTAGTGGTCGTTGTCGTCGTCGGCGGGCCGGGGCAGGCTCAGCACCAGCTCGAGATCGCCGTCCAGCAGGACCACCGGCTCGTCCGCGTAGCGGGCGGCCGGCACGTCCGCCGTGGCCCACCCGGTCCGGATCCGCTCCAGCGCGGCGAACCCGCCGGCCAGGTCGCGGCGGTGCAGCGCGCGGCTCAGCGGCTCGCGCCAGCGCAGTGCCTTGTTGGGCGTGAAAGGGGTCAACTCGAAGGGGATGAACAGGCATTCGGCGACGTCGGCCAGCTCGGTGGAGACCTGGAAGTGCCGCAGCACCTCGAAGTACTCCATGCTCAGCGCGTGGCAGTGGTTGTAGTTGGCCACCACCTCGGTCTGGGCCCGCAGCGACTCGCCCTGGGTGGTGGTCTGGACGGTGGTCGCCCGCTGGCCGCGGACCAGGCTCGCGGACTGCTGGGTGCGGTCCCTGGCCTGGTTGAGCACGTCGGCGCTGACGTCGCGCCAGTTGTGCGAGTGCGCGGTGGAACCCGCGCTGGAGGTGCCGCCACCGCCGCCGAACACGATCGGGCCGACGAAACCGCCGATACCGCCGCCGAAGGCCGACACCCGCGCGCTGGAGCTGCCCCGGGAGTGCTCGGCGAGCGCCGAGTTCATGATCTCGCTGATGTCCCGGTCGTGGGCGAGCGCGGCGGTCAGCTGCTCGGTCTCGGTCCGGGTGGAGCGGCGGGCGGTGGCCTCCCGGCGCTCCCAGTCGACGATCGCGATCTGCTTCTTCTGGCCCGGGGCGAGCGGCAGCGAGTAGAGCAGGTCCCCGAGCGAGTAGCCGTCGGCGCGCCAGACCTGCTTGAGCGTCAGCAGGTGCCCGAGCGCGATGGTGGTGGCCTGATAGACCGTCGGGTCCTCGTCCCAGTCCACCTGGTGGTGGGCGTCGAGGGTGACCCGTCCGGGCTCGGTGCCGCCGAACAGGCCGAGCAGCCCGCGCAGTTCCCGCACCTCGGTGAGCCGGCCGGCCCGGGCCAGCTCGGCCGGTTGGAGGGCGGCGCCCGGCTCCCCGGTGCGCAGCTGATCGGCCGTCACACCGGCGTCCAGCCGCAGCGTCCGACGGGCGGCCCTGGCCTCCACGGGGGCTTCCTCGACGGTGAGCGCGCCGAGCTGGGCGAGCCGGTCGGCGATGCTCTTGGGCACCAGCGTCGGCGCGCCCAGGGTGGTGCCCTTGATCTCGGGCTCGGTGGTGCGCACCACCGCGTGCAGCACCACCTCCTCGATGGTGCGGTTGGGGGTGGTCAGGCTGACGCACTGTCCGGTGCCGAGGTCGGCGGAGTACGCCGCCGGGTCGGCGGCCAGGTCCGCCTGGCCCGGCGTGCGAGGGGTGGCGGTGGCGTGGCAGCCGCAGCCGTCGGCCTCCTCCTCGGCGTGCTGCGGCGGCCGGGTCTCCGCGGTCAGGACCAGCAGCACCACCCGGGGCAGCCGCCCGTCCTCCAGCCGGACCGGGACGGGCGCGCCGCCGGCCACCGTCCCCCAGGCCTCGTCCAGCCGGTTGCCCGGCCAGTCGCCGGCGAAGTAGCCGCCGTCGGTGGTCGCGGCGACCAGCAGCGGCAGTGGGCTGCCCTCGGCCACCCGGCCCCAGAGCACCACCGGGAGCTCGGCCGGGACTCCGGCGCCACCGGGCTGCAGGGCCCGGCCGGTGAGGCGGCTCGGGCGGCCCAGCGCCGGGTCCTCGCCGGGCTCGATCAGCACGGGTACGGCGGTGTCCGTGAGCTCGACCGTGAACGGCCCGGGGCCCGGTTCGGTGATGGTCAGGGAGCCGACCTCGACTCCGTTGGCCGCCCGGACGGCAAGCGTGAGCGCGCCGACCGGCTCGGCGTCGAGGTCGATCCGCCACCGGCCGTCCGGCCCGGCGGCGGTGGACTGCCGGACCGTCAGATCGGCCTCGGTGGCCTCGTCC
Source organism: Kitasatospora gansuensis (assembly GCF_014203705.1). Lineage (NCBI taxonomy): Bacteria > Bacillati > Actinomycetota > Actinomycetes > Kitasatosporales > Streptomycetaceae > Kitasatospora > Kitasatospora gansuensis. Next base: position 8,129,543 of record NZ_JACHJR010000001.1, on the reverse strand, counting down.
ACCAGGACGGTGCGGTCGTACCGGGCGGTGACCCGGTAGCCGGTGAAGTCCGTCGGGGCGGGCGCGTGCAGCGACCCGGTCAGGGTGGTCATGGTTGCCGTCCCTCTCAGCCGTTGCCGGCGGCGTGGAAGACCACCGGTGTGTCGACCAGCTCGTCGTCGGCCCAGCCGACCTTCAGCACGTCGCCCTCGGCCGGTACGGCGGCCAGCATCCCGGTGAAGCCGTCGCCGCCCGCCGCCGGGATGATCTGCTCGACCACCACCTCGCCGACCACGGCCGCCACCTGGACCGCCCGCCGGACGTACCCCGTACCGGAGACGTGCACCCGCAGCGGCCAGGGCTCGCCCTCCAACTCCTCGAAGAACGCGCCGGTGGCGGTGGGCGTCTCGAACATGACCCGGGTCCTATCGCTTGACGAGGTGGATGTTGTCCACGTAGACGGTCGCGGAGCTGGTCGGCTCCAGTTCGAGGACGAGCCGGTCGACCTGGTGCCGGTTGATCCCGGTGAACGCGCTGAGGGCGATCGGTACGGTCTCCAGCCGCATCAGCGTGCTGAGTTGCCCGTTCTTCTTCGTCCAGGTCGGACGGCTGGGCACCGTGCTGCCGTAGCCCTTGAAGTCGACCACCGCGGACGCCATCCCGGAGCTCAGGACGACCCGCACGCGCGGCAGCGGTCCGGCCGCGACCGTGGCCTCGCTGGTCGGGTCGAAGAACCCGGCGAGGCTGATCAGCAGGACGTCGAACCCGAACCAGTCCTGCGCCGTCCCGGGCGGCACGTCGAGGGCGCAGACCTGGACGCCGGCCGCGTTCACGCTCTCCAGGTCGAGCTGCAACAGGCTGGTCCGGTGTGGCATGTGACGGCCCACCGGCGTGGCGGGCGTGCCCTGGGTCAGCTGCGTCGTGTCCAGGACGGCCGCCCGCCCCGCCATCAGCAGGGGCACCCCGACGTTCCGCGCCCCGCCGAGCAGGTTGGCCGACTGCTCGAAGTCGTCGACCCGCTTGAGCAGCGAGCCGAACATCCACTGCAGCGAGGCCGGGGTCTTCAGCGAGTTCTGCAGCCGCCCGTCGAAGCGTGCGGCCAGTGCCTCCTTCTTGAGCCGCCACCGGAAGAACTCCCCGATGTACTCGACGGCGAGCTTCCGGTGCTCGCTCTCACCCAGCGTGCGGCTGTCCGAGGTGTCCACGCCGCCGGCGTGCCAGACGGAGTTGAAGGAGTTGTGGCAGCCCCGCTCCAGGAAGACCATCGCCTTGGGGCAGCGCGCCCGGTCGTAGTGGCGGAACCCGGTGCCGAACTGCCCGAACGGCCCCTGGAGCCCCTTGACGTCGCCGTCCAGCGCGCCGTAGACGACCAGCGCGAAGCCCGCCTGCTTGGTGTCGAGGACCATCCGGTCGGACGGCGCGTCACTGCCCGTGTTGTCGGTCGGCGCCAGCAGGCAGACGGCCTCGACCTTGTACTTCGGTGAGATGGGCGCCGCGATCCGCAGCGCGGCGCGGGCCACCGCGTCGCCGCCGCGGGAGTGGCCCAGCAGGCCGACGCGGTCCAGGTCGACCCGCCCGAGCAGGATGCTCGCGGGGTCCTTCGCCTCGTCCGCGAGGTAGTCGAGCGCCGCGACCACCAGCTCGGCCCGGGTATCGATGAGCAGGTCCAGGTGATTCGGCAGGGAGGCGTCCACCGAGACGGAGATGATGCCCTGCCGGGCCAACTCCTCCTGCAGGTAGGTGTAGCCCTGGTAGCTCGCCTGCACCCCGTTCCCCACGACGTCGTGCACGGGGAACGTGGTCGACGTTCCGCCGCTCTTCACGGTGAGCGTGCTGCTCGGCGTCGCCTTGAGCGCGACACTGGCCCAGACGTCGTGCTGACCGTGCGTCAGGACGACCACCGGGAGCTTGCCGCCCGGCGCGACCTTGCCCGGCTTGCCCTTCCGGGTGGGGTACGTGACCTGCATCCGGACCCGGACCTGGAACTTGGTCGCGTCGGCCGGGTCCTGCCGGACCCAGCCGCCCGCCTCCAGGGCCGGCCACGCGTCCTCCACGATCCCCGTGCCGGGGTTCAGCTGGAGCAGGCGGCTCCGCAGCTTCGCCAGGTCGTCGAGGATCACCGAGGCGTCGTACTTCCAGAATCCGCCGGTCTGCTGCTGGTCGTCCTTGACCAGCGCGAGCGACACCCAGCGGTCCTCGAACACCTTGCTCTCCGGGACGGGCACCGCCCCGATCACGCCGCCGGTGGCCGGACCGTCGAAGTCGGCGTGGACCGTCTCGCCCGGCGAGGTGACGGTGACCGATCCCGTCTCGGCCTCGGTGGCCTTCTCGATCGCCTCGCTCACCGCCGGGTCGTGCACCGGGTTCTGCTGCTCCTCGCCCTGCTGCCCGGCCAGCGCCTGCAGGGCCGCGTGGGCGAGATCCTGGGCCTGCTGCTGGCTGAGCATGCCGCTCTGCCGGCCGTTCTTGATCTGCTCCATGGTGCGGTCCACGGTGCGGCCCGTCTCCTGCTGCTGGGCCAGCTTGGCGGCCATGCCGCCGAAGGCCTGGGCGGTGTCCATCACGCCCTGGAACGCGGCCAGCGCGTTCCGCTGGGTGCCGGCCAGGCCGCTGGCCTCGCGGAAGACGTCCGCCCGGCCCAGGATCTCCAGGGCCTGGCCCAGCCCGAGCGGGTCCGGAAGGGCGGCCGCCGCCTGGATGTTGACGATCGGTCGGGGCAGCGGCGTGGGCGTCGCGGCGGTCTCCGGGGCCTGCCGCGAGTCGGTGGAGATCGCCTCGATCGGGGTCGGCTCGTCCGGCAGCGGCGACTCCTCCCAGTGCCAGAACCGGGTGTCGTCCTTCCGCTCGCAGGCGTTGCACTCGCCGTTGACCGCCTCGGCGTAGACGCCCCGGGTCGGCACGCTGATCCGCAGCGGCGGCGGCGGTTCGGCGGCGTACGCGTGCACCAGGTCCACCCGTTCGCCCGTCTGCGGGTCGGCGGCCAGGGTCGGATCGAGGTGGATGCCCGAAGTCACCGGCAGCACCAGGCTGTTGCCGACCACGCCGATCAGCCGGTTCTCCACCACTCCGGCCACGCTCCGGCCGCCCGAGCCGGGGGCGATCACGCCGTCCAGCAGGAGGTAGCGGCGCTGCGGGTCCAGGCTGAGCCAGATCGCCTGGTGGTAGAACTCCAGGTGTTCGTTGAGGTGTTTGACGAGTTCGTCGGCGAGCCTGCGGTCCTCGGCCCGTGGGTCGGTGCGCTCCTGTTGGCTGGTCGGGGTGGCGACCACCACGTGGTCGCCGTTCCCGAGGTCGTTGTCGATCCGGGGCTCGTCGAAGAGCAGGTGGCTCAGGTGCGGGCTCCGGTAGCGGGCCTTGCCCGAGTGCACGATGATCCGGGCGTCGGCCGGCACCCCGTCCAGCAGCTGCCCGAGGACGCTGTCGTCCAGGTGGATCGCGAACCGTGCGATGAACTCCCGTGGCAGCGAAGGGAGATCGCCGGAGGCGCGGATCCCGACGTAGAGCGGCACGCCCTCGGCGAAGCGGGAGATCAGGGTGGCGTCCATCGGCAGCGCGACCCGCGTCCCGCTGCGGTCGACGTAGGCGAAACGCATCCGGTGCACGATCCGCTCGGCGACCCGGGGCGCGATCTCGCGGGCGAAGTAGGCGTCCCTGGCGCGCTGGATCTGGGTGGCGAACTCGGCGGTGAGCTGCCGGTTGACGTCCCGGAACAGGTGGTTGACGTGGTCGGCCATCTCGTTGAAGATCCCGAACGGCGCGCTCGGCAGGAACGGCGCCAGCCAACTCCACCGGTCCACCTGGTACTTGCCGTCCTCGTCGTCCCGGGGCCGCGGGATGACGAAGCTGATCCGCAGCTCCCCGTCCAGCTCCTCCGGGGCCTCCTCGGAGAAGCGGTGCTCGGGGTAGTCCCAGCCCTCCCAGGCGGTCGCGATCCGCTCGATCGCGTCGAAGCCGGGGGCGAGTTCGGGCCGTCGCAGCCAGGCGAGCAGGGTGGACCGCCAGCGGCGTGCCTTGGCCCGGTCGAAGGGGTACATCGGCAGCGGGACGAACAGGCACTCGGTGACCTGGGCGAGCTCCTGGCCGACCTGGAAGTGCCGGAGCACCTCGAAGTATTCGACCGTCAGCGCGTGGCAGTGGTTGTGATTGGCCACCACCTCGGTCTCGGCCCGGACGCTCTCGCCCTGGCTCACCGTCTGCACCACGGTGGAGCGGATGCTGCGCACCGCCGAGGCCCGCTGCACGGTACGGTCCCGCAGCTGCTGCAGCGCGTTGGCGGACAGGCTCCGGGAGGAGTCCTGCCAGGACGAGGACGAGGAGCTGCTCGCGCCGCCGGCCACCCCGGCCAGCACCCCGAAGCCGGTGCCGATGAAACCCGCGCCGATGCCTCCGCCGCCGGCCGAGGTGGAGGTCCTCGATCCGCCGTCGATCCGCTCGTCCAGGTGGCTGCCGACGATCTCCGAGATGTCCCGGTCGCGTTCGGCCAGCGCGTCCAGCTGCTCCTCGGACTCCAGCGTCTCGTTCCGCGCCGACGTACTGCGCCGGGTCCAGTCCACCATGCTGACCAGGCGCTTCTGACCGGGCGCCAGCGGGAGGGAGTAGAGCAGGTCGCCCAGTGAGTACCCGTCGGCGCGCCAGACCTGACGGTAGTGCAGCACATGGCCGAGGGCGACGGTGGTCGCCTCGTAGATGGTGGGGGCGTCGTCCCAGTCGATGGGGTGACTGCCGTTCAGGTCGGTCCGGGTGGGCCGGGCGCCCAGCAGGTCGACCAGCCGGCCGAGGTCCGCGGCCTCCGCCTTGAGCGCGCTCCGGCCGAGCTCCTCGGTGGTGAAGGGCTCCGCGCGGCCGAGCAGTTCCCGGGCCTGCCGGGCGTCGAGCGCGGAGAGCAGCGCGGGCTTCTCCTTCCCGGCACCGACGGCGGCGTGGAGCGCGTCTCGTTCCGTCGGCTGCCAGTGCTCGGCCGTCAGCTCCGTCAGGCGGCCGAGCAGGGCCGGGTTGATCCGCACCGGCGGCTGGGTGCCCATCGCCCGGACCTCGGGCTCGGTGACCCGGACCACGGTGAAGTACGAGTACTCCTCGACCACCCGGTTGGGCATGGTCAGCCGGACGCAGCCGGTGCCGAGGTCCTGTGAGAAGGCCGCCGGATTGGCCGTCAGGTCCTGCTGGTCCGGCGCCCGGGGCGGGGCCGGGGCGCAGGAGCAGTCCTCCGCCGGCTCGGGCAGCTCGACCACGAGCACGACCCGGTGCGGCAGGCGCCCGTCCTCCAGGGTGACCGGCGCCCGGCCCCCGCCGCCACCGGCCTCGGCGTAGGCGGCGACCAGGGTGTCCGGCGGCCAGGCGGCACTGAAGTACCCGCCGACCTGGGTGCGGGTGGTCAGCAGCGCGCGGGGCGCGGCACCGGCCTCGCCGGTCAGCCCCCAGAACACCACGGGCAGGTCGGCGGGGGCGGGCCGCCCGTCCTTGCCGATCACCCGTCCGGTGATCCGGCCGGGGCGCCCCAGCGCGGGATCGTCCGACGGCCGTACCACGAAGGGCTGGGCGGGCGCCGCCACCAGCACCAGCGGCTCGGTCAACTCGCCCGCGTCCAGCTCCTGTTGGTGCACCACCGCACCGGAGGGCGCGAGCACCGCGATCTCCAGCGGCGGACGGATCCCGGCGAGGTCGGCCACTGTCAGCCGGAACCGCCCGTCCTCGGCGAGCGGGGCGGAGGCGGCGTCCGCCAGCTCGAACGCCTCGACCGGCCGACCGTCCCCGGCGGCGGCCAGCGGTACGGACCTGCGGTACGTCAGCAGGACGCGGTGGCCCGCGTAGGAGCCGCCCGCGCCCTCCGGCGCCTCGACCCGCCCTGGCAGCTCGTCCATGCAACACCCTCCGGTCCGCATGCGTCCCACCGGGCCGCTCCTGCGTGGCGCCACCATGCTGCCAGCGGTGATGACGCAGCGTCAGCGGCCGAACGGGCGACATCGCGGCGCAGCCGGGTGAACCCGAGCGACACACCGGTCCGCCCGCACAGCACCGCGGCCCCGCTCTGGTGGGGGCGGGGCCGCGGTGGGGTGACGGGTGGTCAGCAGGTGATGCTGCCCTTGCGCAGCGCGTGGCCGCCGGTGTTGCTGTCGTCGGACCAGTAGACCGGCTTCGAACCGCTGACGCACTCAGCGGCGCCGGCCACCGAGAAGCCCTCGTTGTTCAGGTTGGCCATGCCGCTGGGGCGGTTGTACACGGCGGTGGTGGCGAAGACGCCGGAGGTGTCGACCTGCAGGGTGCGGTGCTGGCCGTTGCAGGTGTCGTCGCAGACCACCCAGAGGCGGTTGGCCTGCGGCTCCCACTGGAGCTCCATGACGCCGGTCATGCCGCTGCCGACGGTGGCGATCCGGGTGTAGCCGCCGGTGTCCAGCAGGACGTAGCCGTGGACCGCGCCGGTGCCCTCGACGCCGACGAAGAACACCCCGCCGGTGTGCGCGCCGTAGCCGGCCGGGTCGTAGGCGGCGCCGGTCGTGGCGTCCTTGAAGCCCGCGCCGGTCAGGTAGCTGTCGGGGACCCAGGTGATGGCCTCGAAGCCGGCGTTGGAGCCGACGGCCGGCAGGTCGGAGGTGAGGTTCCACTCCCGGGTGGCGGTCAGCGTGGAGCCGGTCCCGCTGACGTCGTAGCGGAGAACGGACAGCCGGCTGGTGCCGGAGACGTCGCCGTTGCGCTCGCTGGCGACGAACACCCCGCCCGCGGCGCCCGCGCCGGTGAGCGTGACGCCCTCGCTGTCCGCGGTGCCCGAGCCGCCCGGGAAGCGCAGCGTCTTGCCCGCCGACCACCCGTTCGCGGTGTCCGGCTGCCACCCGCCGGAGCCGTTGCCGACCAGCCGCCAGAGCTTCCCGGAGTTCTGGGCGCCCCACATCACGGCGCCTTCCTGGTAGAGGCCGCTGAGGTCCTGGCCGAAGACGTTGGCGGCGTCGGCGGTGGTCACCGAGCCACTGCCCGGCCAGGCCACGGGCGTGCCGCCGCCGCTGCCGCCGCAGGAGTTCGCGGCGCCGAGCGTGAGGGCGGTCGCCTTGAACGCGCCGGTGCCGTCGGCGCAGCGCGACCAGGACGGGGCGGAGTGCGAGGTCCAGCTGAAGCTGTCGACCAGGGTGCTGCCGTCCGCCAGGTACAGCCGCGCCTTGTCGGCGGAGCCCAGGCCGAAGGAGCCGTGCACGTCGAAGGCGCGGAACGCGCCGGGGGCCAGGCTGGTGCCGGCGGCGACCTTGTACGACGAGCTGTTGTTGTCGTCCTTGAGGATCCAGCCCGATATGTCGATCGTCGCGGTGCCCTTGTTGTACAGCTCCACCGAGTCGTTGACGGTCCCGGTGGTCACCACCTCGTTGATCCGGATGTCGTCCGCCGGGGCCGCGTGGGCCGGACCCACCGTCAGGGTGCCGGCGGCCAGCGCCAGTCCGGCCACGAGCAGGAGCGGGAGACTGCGGTGCCACCGGTGTGCGGGCGATTCGATCACGATGTCCGTCCCAGGTTTTGTTGCGTCAGGGCGGGACGAGGGTCCCGGACCCGACCGAATGGGCCACCCCCGGCGGGTGGTCCTCCTGTGAACGGTTGCCCAACTGTCCGTGGGGCCGTGGCCGCCGCAGGTGCCCGGCACCTGCGGCGGCCACCGCACGAGAGGTCAGGTCCACTGCTCGGTGCTGAAGTTGTCCACCGGCAGCGGCTTGCCGATCAGCGCGAGCGGGATGAAGAAGTTGACCTGGCCGATCGCCACGGTGAGGGTGGCCAGCGCCTTCGGGTCGTAGTGCCGGGCCGCCTCGGCGTAGAGCTCGTCCGAGACCCGCTCGCCGTGCGGGTTGGGCAGCAGGACGGCCTCGACCAGCGCGAGGGCCGCCCGTTCGGCGTCGGTGAAGTACGTCGCGTCCCGCCAGGACGGCAGCGCGGTGAGCCGCTGGTCGGTCTCGCCGGCCTTGCGCAGCAGGCCGGTGTTCAGGACGGTCAGGTAGGTGTTGCCGACGATCTGCCCGGCGCGCAGCTGGACCAGGCCGATGGTGGTGCGCGGCACCGAGCGGTTGCCGGTCGCCTTGAACAGCGCCGCGGACACCTCCTTCAGCTCCGGGATCAGCTCCGTCGGGTCGGTCATCCGCGAGGACAGCTGCGGGGCGGCCTGGGTGGTGGGGGTCGAAACGGTGCTCATGGTCGGACTGCCTTTCGGAGGGTTCGTCAGGATCAACCTGCCAACACTCCACCGACGGATCCCGCCCGCCGAATGTGACAAGCCCTCACACGCCGAGTGCGAGCGCACCGAATGTCCGGTATATCTGCATTCTGTAGCCCCCTTTCCGCTCGCCCGAGGAGAATCCAGTGGCCCTGCACGAAGCCAAGGACCCTCGCCTCGGCGACGCGGCCACCGACCTGTTCGCGTCACCGCTCAGCGAGGACGTCCTGCCGAAGCACCGGATGCCGGCGGAGCCCTCCCGGCCCGAGGTGGTCTACGCGCTGATCCACAACGAACTGCTGCTGGACGGCAACGCGGCGCAGAACCTGGCGACGTTCTGCACCACCTGGTCGGACGACGAGGTGCACCGCCTGATGAACGAGTGCCTCGACAAGAACATGATCGACAAGGACGAGTACCCGCAGACCGCCGAGATCGAGTCACGGTGCGTCAACATCCTCGCGGACCTGTGGAACGCGCCGTCCACCGGCGACGACGCGCCCAACGCGATGGGCTGCTCGACCACCGGCTCCAGCGAGGCCGCGATGCTGGGCGGACTGGCGCTCAAGTGGCGCTGGCGCGAGCGGCGGCGCAGCGAGGGCAAGTCCACCGAGCGGCCCAACCTGGTCTGCGGGCCGGTGCAGATCTGCTGGGACAAGTTCGCCCGGTACTTCGACGTCGAGCTGCGCCAGGTCCCGCTGGAGCCCGGCGCCACCGGACTGCGGGCGCACCAGCTGAAGGACTACGTCGACGAGAACACCATCGGCGTGGTGGCGATCCTCGGCGTCACCTTCACCTGCGACTACGAGCCGGTCGCCGAGTTCGCCGCCGAACTCGACCGGATCCAGGCCGAGACCGGCTGGGACGTCCCGATCCACGTCGACGCCGCCAGCGGCGGGTTCATCGCGCCCTTTCTCCACCCCGACCTGGTCTGGGACTTCCGTCTGCCCCGGGTCGCCTCCATCAACGCCTCCGGCCACAAGTACGGCCTCGCGCCGCTCGGCGTGGGCTGGGCGATCTGGCGCACCGCCGACCTGCTCCCCGAGGACCTGGTGTTCCGGGTCAACTACCTCGGCGGCGACATCCCCACCTTCGCCCTGAACTTCTCCCGCCCCGGCGGCGAGATCATCGCCCAGTACTACACCTTCCTGCGCCTCGGCCGCGGCGGTTACCGCCGGGTCCAGCAGGCCTGCGCCGACACCGCCCGGTACCTGGCGGAGCAGGTCGCCGCCATGGGCCCGTTCACCCTGCTCTACGACGGCAACGGCGCACTGCCCGCCGTCTCCTACAAGCTCACCGACCCGGCCGGCGCCGGCTTCAGCCTCTACGACCTCTCCGACCAGCTGCGGATGCGCGGCTGGCAGGTCCCCGCCTATCCCCTGCCCGCCGACCAGCAGGACACCGTCATCCAACGCGTCCTGATCCGCCACGGCGTCGGCCGCGACGAGATCGCCCTGCTCGCCGCCGACCTCCGCCGCGCCCTCCACCGCCTGACCCGCGGCACACCCGCGGACGCCGACCGCGCCGGGTTCCACCACTGATCAGCCGTCGGCGGCGCGGCGCGTCTGCTGGACGAGGACGGTGGTGGCGCGCTCCAGCAGCTCGCAGAGCATGGCGTGTTCGGAGGGCGTGAACGCGTCGCTGAGCGCGCGCTCGAGGATGATCACCTCCTGGTAGGCGCGGTCCAGCAGCGCCTGCCCCTCCTCGGTGAGACCGGCGATCTGCACCTTGGCGTGCACCGGGGACGTCTCGCGGCCGATGAGCCCCTTGGTTTCCATGTTGGCCAGCACACTGCTCATGCTCTGCTGCGTCACCCCACAGGCGCGGGCCAACTGGGCGCCGGACAGGCCGCCTTCGCGCGCCAGGGTCAACAGCACCAGGTACTGCGTCATGGTCAGTCCGTAGGCGCGCAGCACGGCCTCGTGATGGGCCATCAGCGCCTGCTCCGACCGGCGGATCCTGGGACAGAGGTCATCGTCGATCGGGGCGTCCACCGTGTGCTCCAGCCTCTTTGACACATTCATGTGTTGACTCAGGGATCTTACATCCATAGAGTCCTCAACTATAAGGATCCTGAGTCAGCACAAGGAGCTGTGACCATGAAGGCTGCCCTGCTCGACACCGACGACCGCTACCGCGTCACCGAACTCGACGAGCCCGTCCCCGGCCCCGGCCAGGTGGCGATCCGCGTCGCGTACGCGGGGATCCAGTGGGGCGACACGATGGTCCGGGACGGCCAGTTCCCCGTACCGCGTCCCTTCGTCCCGGGCTTCGAAGCCTCCGGGCACATCACCGCGGTCGGCGAGGGCGTCGACCCGGGCCGGGTCGGCGAGCCCGTCACCGCTCTCACCCCGTCGGGCGCCTTCGCCGAGGTGGTCCTGGCACCCGCCGTCCTCGCGGTGGGCATCGGCGACCTGTCCCTGCGCACCGCGGCGGGCCTCGGCTGGGGCGCCCCGACCGCGTACGACCTCATCAACACCGCCGCCCAAGTACGCCCGGGCGAGCGCGTGTTGATCCACGCCGCCGCCGGATCCGTCGGCACCCTCGCCACCCAGTTCGCCCGCCTCGCCGGGGCCGCCCGGATCGTCGGCGTGGCCGGCACCGAGGCCCGGGCCGCGTACGCCGCCCGGTTCGGCTGCACCCAGGTCCTGCTGCGCGACGAGTACCCGGCCAAGCTCGGCGACGAACAGTTCGACGTCATCCTCGACCCGGTCGGCGGCCCGACCCGCCGCACCGGCCTCGGCCAACTCGCCCCGCACGGGCGCCTGGTGGCGTACGGCAACCTCGACACCTTCGACCCCGTCCTCGCCGACACCAACGACCTGCTGATGCAGGGCCGGTCCCTGGTGACCTACAACAGCAACCTGCTCAGCCGCACCCACCCCGAACGGCTCGCCGCCGGCCTCCGCCACGCACGCGACCTCGTCGCCGGCGGCCGGGTACGCGTGGACATCACCGCCGAGTACGACCTGGCCGACCTCCCCGTCGCCGTACAGCACCTCGCCGAGGGCACCACCCTCGGCAAGAGCGTCCTCCGGATAGCCGCTTGAGTGTCCGTGACCACGGCTACCGTCTCCCGCATGGAACAGGAACTGGCCAAGCGCTTCGATCCGCTGCCCGGACGGGTCGGCCACGTGGCCGGCATCGAGTCGCTCACACTCGACGGGCGCCGCTACTACTTCGGCTTCGACTTCACGAGCGACCTCGTGGTCTCACCGCTGATCGATGCCCCGGCCGCGATGGCGGCATTCGCAGCCGAGCACCTGCGGCAGACCGACGGTAGACACGGCGAGGCCTACTGGGCGGACCTCGTCGCCGACGCAGCCGCGACGTCGGAGTTGGTCTGGGAGGAGGCAGACCGGGAGTTCACCACGAGAGGTCTGCGCGCCGACCTGCCGAAGCTCGGGAGTCACCTGCTCTACCTGCTGGACGCGGTCAGCGAGTGGGACGGCTCGTTCGCCCTGCCACCGGATGCTCAGCAGGCTTACGCACGCCTGGGGTTCGACGAGAACGCCCTCGCCAAGGGCATCGGCGCCTGCCTGCAGGCCATCCTGGAGGACGGGGCGGACGGCCGCCCGGACGAGCGGGCGGTCGTCCGCTGCTACCTCACGTCCGCGAAGCTCCTGCCCGGCAACTGGACGCTGCTCTTCGCCCCGCTCGCGGAAGCCCTCGCCGGCCACGAATGAGCCACTGCCCACTTCGTCGAGCCGGAGCCGACCCCTAAGCTCCCGGCACCCAGTAGTTGTGCACCGGAAGGATCTCGGGCTGCCCGGGCCCGGCAGGCCATCCCTCTTCCACCGCCAACGGCATCATCTTGTCCGCGAACGCCATCATCTGCTGCTCGCTCGCCCAGACGTCGAAGACCTCCAGCCCCTCACCGGTCGGCACGCAGACGTGGGACAGGCATCCGGCAAAGATCTCGGGCGTCTCCTGGAGCCGAGCGTTCAGGGCGTCGTACTGATCGGTGGTAACCCCCGGGATCACCGCGTGGATGAGAACAGCCATGACCGGACCCTCCTCGTACAGGGCAGCACCGCCGCGGTGACGGCGCACTTCTTCCCTATGCCAGGACACCACTTCGCCCTCCCGACGGCATCCGCGCCCGGCCCTGAGGCGGAGTCCGACTTTCGTAGCCGGAGATCATTTCCTCCTGGCGCTGGCCAGGAGAGCGACCGGACCAAGTACCCGTGTGAGCTCGCACTGACGGCGGTCGAGCGGGCCTGGGCTGCGGTACCGCGTGGCAGCCCTGGCAGCAGCTCACCCCACGTATAGTGCAGGCGTTTTGGGGAACTGATGACCACGCCGCCGAGGAGGCCGTTGCATGGAGCCCGTCACGCTGATCACTGGTGGATCGACCGGAATCGGTGCCGCCACTGCCCGCACCCTCCTCGAGCAGGGCCACCGTGTGGCGGTCACCGGACGTGACGCGGGCAAGCTGGCCGCCTTCGCCGCTTCGGCCGGAGCGGGTGAGCGGCTGCTGACGATCACTGGCGACGCCGCCGAGGCGGAGGACGTCGCCGCCGCCGTGAGCCGCGTGGTTCAGGCGTGGGGCCGACTGGACAACGTCATTGCCAACGCCGGTTTCTCGCTGCCCGGCAACCTGGAGAGCCACGCCCCCGAGGACATGCGCGCCATGGTCCTCACCAACGTCCTGGGCCCGGCCCTGCTGGTGCGCGAGACCCTGCCGCAGTTGAGGGCGTCCAAGGGCCGGATCGTGTTCATCGGTTCCGTCGCCGGGGTGCGCAACACTCCCGGCAACCTGTACTCGGTCACCAAGTGGGCCGCGCACGCGCTGGCCGAGAACACCCGGCTGCTGGTCGCCAAGGACGGAGTCGGCGTGACCGTCATCGCCCCCGGAGTGGTGGACACCGCATTCTGGGCCGAGCGCGGCGGCACCCCTGAGGAGGCGATGACCCCCGAGCAGATCGCGTCCACAATCGCCTTCGCTCTCAACCAGCCTGCGGGCGTGGACATCAACCAGATCACCATGCGGCCGACCGGGCAGCTTGGCTGATGCGAGTACGGCGATCGAAGCAGGGCTGAAAGCCGTCGTCCGCGATGCCGACGGCGTCGTGACGCAGCTGGAGGAGGCATACGGCCCCGGGGTGTCGGCGTACAGCTGAAAGTGGCTCTGGCAAGACTTTCGTAGCCGGAGATCATCCCGGGTCGGTGGCTGGCAGGCCGACGTATCGGCGGCGTAGGCGGGCGATCAGTACGACTCGTTGGCGGAAGAGTGGGTCGCCAGCGCGGCCTCCCACGATGCGTTTCTGGAGTTTTACGTCAGTGATCTGGCCCTCGTTGACTCCGAAGTTGTAGCTGGTGGTGATTCACTGGGCGACCGCGTCGTGGCGAGCTTGAGTTCCGGGCGTTCACGGGGCTCGTCCAGAGGCCGGCCGCGCCTGAGCGGTGCGAGGGCGATCTTCACGCGCTGACAGTGCCCCAGGAAACCTTTGCCCACGAGTTCCTGATGAAGAATCATCGCGTTGCGCTCGCCTTCGTCCCAGCGCTGACGCAGGTGGTCGAGGTAGGGGTTGAGGGTGGACGGGCGTCGCGGCGCCGCCGCACGACCTCCTGCCAGGTGCGGGCCCGGACGTCCTTCCCCACCGTGCGGCGGCCAAGGCCGAGGCCACGGAGCTGTGAGAACGGCCGGCGTCGGCCAGCGCGCACCACGACCGGTTCGACGAGCACACCGCCTTCCCCACGGCCGCCCCGCTGGCAGAGGCAGTTGCCGCGTGACCCGCCAGAACACCTTGCCCCAGCGAGCCGCAACGGTCGATCATTCGCGGATGAGACCAGAAGTGCAGACCTTCGCAGCCGACGGCCCGCTCCCCGACTGGGACGCCGACGAGGAGGAGATCGACCGGCGAGTCGAGCAGCTCGAAGCCATCGCCAAGCCCGTCACCGGCGAAGAGGCCCAAGCACTGGTCGCCTGCTTCGGACCGGACGACTGCTACGGCGTCGCCTGGACCCTGCTGCACCTCATCGAGACCGGCCCGAACCCGGTCCTGACCGCCAAGCCCGCTCCCGACGCCAACGACTGGCACCACACCCTCTGGACCCGCATCGCCAACAGCGGCCTCGCCCCGTCAGCTTGACGCGCTAGCCCCGTGCGATACCTACCGGGGCGCCGTCGGCGATCCCTGCCGGTAGGAGAGCGATCCGTCGCGGCAGGCGACCTCGACACCGGGATGCTCTCGCAGCCACCGGCTCAGCTGTTCGCGTGACCAGCGGCGGCAGCGGCGCCAGCATCAGCTGGGCGAGCACCGTGAACCGCGAGAGCGTGATGTTGAGGATGCTGAGCATCCGGGCCCCGCCCCGGCCGGCCAGTACGACGCCGACGGCCGCGAGCCGGGGGATGCCCACGGAGGCCGGAGAGTTGGGGTTGGCGGAGGAGTATGCCGAGCATCAGGCCGAGACCGCCGAGACCAAGCACGATGTAGTAGCAGGCTTCGAGCCGGCGCCTGTTCTGGTCGTCATCCACTAGACGAGTAGATCCGATGTGACGGTGGCCGAAGTCTCATGATCGCGCGGTTGAAGGACCGGCCAGACCGATCAGGCCAATCACCTCGCGGTTATGGTTTGGTGGGTCCACCGAGGTCATGAAATGGAGGGGCTCATGACGGTCGAGCAACAGTGGCTGCTGGACGAGACTCCCTGGCCAGAGCAGGCCACCCTGGCTTACGGCGAGTTGGTGGAACTGACGACGCCGCATCCGCCAGTTCCGAGTCTGGGTTGGCTCGGGCCGGAGATCGTGGGCAGCCGTGGTGTGGTCGTTGGGTGTGTCATCAAGCAGGACGAGCGCGACGGCCACGTCGGGCCGATCTACTCGGTGGAGACCGAGGACGGCAGTCCCTGGGGGCTACGGCCGGAGTTCCTGATCCCCAGGGGACGACTCCATCCCGACATGCCGCCCCGCTATCGCAGCGACCTGCCCGACGGAACCCGCGTCCGAATCCGCACTGAGTCGGACTCACCGAGCGAGACGACGGAAGCTGTCGGGGAGGTCGCCGGGGTCTGGTGGACGACGTCCTTGGAGCCACCGAAGGGCTACATCGTGCAGGTTGGCGACCACGAATACTGCGTGACCCCAGAGCAGGCCGAGGTCCTCTGACTCGGCGAGAGCCTGCCTGCGGTCACTGCCGGATGCCGTCAGTGGTCGAACGCGATCAGCGAGCGCGTGACGGGTGCGCCGGTCCGGTTGTTGTGCCAGATGGCGGTGGCCATCGCCAGGACTCGCTGGGCCACCCGGATCGCGACGCCCTCGAAGGTCCGCCCGCCGTGTTGTTCCAGGTCGAGCTGCCCTTTGAGGGTGTCGTTGACCGACTCGATCAGCTGGCGGACCTTCTTGAGCATCGGCTCGCCGAACCGCTTCTTCTCGCGTTTGAACGAGGGCCGCAGCAACTCGACGCCGAGCTCGGCGAGTTCACGCTCGAATGTCTTCGAGGCGAAGCCCTTGTCCGAGATGAGCACCATGCCCTCGCGGCGGGCGACCAGCTCCGCATCGACTTCGAGCATCGCGGCCAGCACCTCCCGCTCATCCAGCTTCGGGTTCGCCAGCGCCCACAGGATTGGCATGCCGGCCGGCGTGCACACGAGATACAGACGAAGGCCCCAGAAAAAGCGGGAGTGAGAGGCGCAGTAGCCGTAGCCGGCCCAGCCCGCCATGTTCGAACGCTGGACGGTCGGGCGCGACATGCCGCACGGCACCGGCGTGGAGTCGGTGATCCACACCGTGTCCGTCCAGAAGTCGCTATCCCGGGCCAGTTCCCGGATCACGCGCTTTACCAGCGGCAGTGCCGAACGGAGTCGCTTGTTGTAGCCCGCGCGCTGGGGAAGGTACGGGAACATGCCGGACAGGCGCTTGTGCGCGTAGCGCAGCCAGCGGGCCTCGGAGTGGTACCCGAGCAGGGCCTGGGCCACCGCGAGGCAGACGAGTTCAGAGTCGCTGAGCAGGGGCGGGCGGCCCAGCCATCGCGTTCCTCCGATCTCGTCGTCGATCTTCACGTAAAGTGCGGTCAAGAGGGTGTTCAGGTCGGTCGTCACAAACTGATCTTGGACGCCCTCAACCCTTTGGCGGGACCGAACTTCGGATCTACTCGTCTAGTGGACGTTGTTCTGCACGGGGCGGCAGGCCGGGGCTTGCGGGCACTCGCACGGCGGGTACTCCTTCATGCCACTGAGCGAGTAGCCGTCCTCGAAGAACTGCCGGTTGGAGCGGACGATCGGCGGACCGTCAGGCCGCACGCTGTACACCTTGATCGAGATCCGTGAGCTGTCCGCGGTGGTCGGCATCGTCGCTCTCCTCCTCGGCGGGGTAGCCGAACAGCTCCCTGTCGCCGTATCCGTACGGTTCGAGCTCCACGTACAGTCGGGTGATTCGGCGGCTGCTGACGCCGGACCACATCACCAACGTGCAGGCGTAGTGCCCAACTTCGAGCACCTGGAGCGGCGTGCGGTACGGCGTCGGGCCTCGAAGATCCGACATGAGCGCGCCCACGGCCGGCCGCCACGCTGCGGGGTCGGCCTCGGGGATGGGTTCCCGGAAGACGATCGGAACCGCAGGAGCCATGGGCCGGGGGAGGGTGGCGCGGGTCATCGGGCCTCCGTCGCTGGGCGTTTGGTGACAGCACAGACGTTAGGAGTAGCGGTAAGTCACGCTCCACAATCTTGCACGGTCTTGCACAGGTTCATTCGAGCGAGGACAGCGCAGCCCGGATCAGGGCTTTGGCCTGCGCCCCGTAGACGGCCATGGACGACAGGATCTTGAACGCCTTGAGGTAAGCAGCGATCTCGCCCGGCGCCGTGATGGTGACGGCGGCGGACAGCAGCTCGGCATTGACCTGCCGGTCATCGAAGAGGGAGAAGGCTTCGAGAGGCCACATCTTGCGCTGCGCCCCGAAGGGGATGATCCCGAAGCTGACGCGGGCTGCGCCAATCACCTCAAGGAGGTACTGGAGTTGATCCTCCATCGCAGCCCGATCGCCGACGCGGTACCGGAGGACGGTCTCCTCCAGCACGAAGGCGAAGGTGCGAGTCCCCTCGAACAGATAGCGGCTGCGCTTGAGGCGGCTCTCCACGGCATCGTCAACGTCGTCCGGAGTCTGCTGGAACTCGGTAATCGTGGACATGAGCGCATGGGCGTACGCGTGCCGTTGCAGCATCCCCGGAGTCACGTTCGAGCAGTACACCCCGATGTGCCGGCTGCCCTTGATCACGGGGAGGACTGACTCCTGAGCGTGCTTCATCCCGGAGCGGTGAAGGCGCTTCCACTCCACGTACATCTCGCCGGCCTGGCGGTTGGCGGCGACGATGTCAGCCGCCTGCTCAGGGACTCCGCAGGCGTCGCACCACGCGCGGATGTCCGCGTCGGAGGGTGGGGTCCGGGCATTGGCGATCCGGGAGACCTTGGACTCGCTCCAGCCCAAGCGCAGCGCCAGGCCATGCCCCGTCAGATCAGCATCTTTCTGCACCTCCTTGAGCCGGGTTGCAACGGCTTCGCGGGCGCTCTGGGCACTGGACGATGGTGAAAGGGGCATGGCCTGGTGGTCCGTCAGTCGATCAGACGGAGTACTTCTCGTGGTCGATGCCCCGAGCCCACACGGACTCGAAGGCAGTTGTGCAGAGCTGGACTACCGCGGGCTCCTCGGTGTGCTGCGGGCCGAGGCCGGCGCCGTTGCCGTCGAAGAGGTTGAAGCGCACGAGCTTCCCGTCGAACAGCCAGAAATCGTTACCGGGAAGCGGGATGTCCGACGCCTGGCTTCGCGGCAGCCAGCGCACCAACTCACCGGCCGCAACGTTCACCTGAGTGATGTGGTGCTCGTAGCGGATGTACTCCGAGACCGGCTCGGAGATGATCCGGGCCCGCCGAACGGTGACACCGCGCGCGACAGCCCCCTGGATGGCCTCGGTCCAGTCGCTCCAGTACTCCGAGTAAGGGTCGACATCGACTGCCTCACCACGTCGCCACCGGACGATCTCCTCCGACTCCTCCATGATGCCGTACTGATCCCGCATCTCCAGGTGGACTGCCGAGTGCTGGGCAGCACCCAACAGTTCATAGAAGCTGGGCACGCTCTGCGGCATCGCACGCCTTCCTGAGAATCGGCCACATGTGGGCCGGGATACGGAACACCGCCTCGTGGGCGGGGATGTTGTTGTCGTGGTCGGGCCCGTGCCCGGCGGCCAGGACCTGGTCGATCAACTCCTGGTCGGCCAAGTACGTCTGCACGATCACATCGCCCTGGTCTTCGTCCACCCAGACGGTCGGACTCTGATCCTTGCCCGTGTTGGGGTCGATTCCCACGAACCGTAGCGCCATCGCTGTCCCTCCTGGCACATCGCTTGCATGATCTTGCATGGCACGTGCTCCGGACATGGTGGCCTGTGCACGTACGGCCCGTCTGGGTTTCGGCCAACTTGGCTGGACGCTGAATTTGCTGCACTAATGCCACCCATGAATGAGAAGAATGCAAAGTGGCGAACGGTGAATCGGCACCCGAAGATGATCAAGAAAAGCTTTTTCTCGGCACCTTCGCCCTGGGTGGCCGGGCCCCCGCGCGCGACGGCGCGATAGCCTCGGCGGATGACTCGAACTGGCCGGTACCGGTGGCGCGCGTGGATGCGCCGCGCTGCTACCACTGTGCTGTCGGCGACCGCCCTTATGTCGATGGGCCGGTGAACTCTCCCGCTCCAGCGGCCGGTTGATCCGCCACGGGGCGGCCAGTCGCCGACTGTCTCCGCCGCCTGGCCACAACGGCCGATTGACAGCACGGAGTTGAGCGGCCCTCCCCTCGCGGGCCAGCCGGCCGGACTATCGTCGCTGGCTCGGAGTCGCCAGGGGAGGACACAGATGTACCAGGAGCCGAGGATCGACAGGGCCGCCCTGATCACCAAGAACGTCAAGGCCGTGCTCGCCGGCCTGTCCGAGCTGCACAAGATCTACCTGCGGCGCCCGGTCGGGGGGCCGGCGCCCGTGCTCGACGATGCTCAGAGTCTGGCCGACCTCGAGCTGGTGGAGGGGATCGCCCAACGGGCCGTCACCGAGTTGCGGTACGACAAGGCGCTGAACGAGGACAGCACTCCGGACTACCTGCGGGTGAGCCTGGAGAAGCTGGTCCAGGAGATCCGCCGGGTGTCGACGGGGCACGAGCGGCTGCCGGGCCGGAAGGCGCGTGCGGCCGTGGGTGCCTGGCTGCAGGCCGAGAGCGACGTCCGCGAGGCCTTCGAGGACCTGCGCTGGCGGCTGGCCACCCAGCTCGCCGTGCTGGACGCCGAGGCGGCCGCCCTGCTGCCGAAGCCGCCCGCCCCGAAGGTGCCGCCGACCGATCAGCAGGTGCTCACCGAGCAGTTGGGCCGGGTGATCGGCCGGCCCGCGCCCGCCGGGACCGAGCCGACGGTTCGGGCCTACCTGGTGATCGGCGGCGTCCTCTACCGGGGGGACAACGACGGCCGCACGGTGTCCGACGCGACCAAGGACCTGCTCGAGGAGCTGGTGACCAGGCTGGAGAAGTGGACCGTCTCCGGCTGCGCCGAGGTGCACGCGCTGGACGTCTACGCCCGGAGCCGGAACCTGACCACCGCGGACCAGATCCGGCACGCGTTCACCCGCGCACCGGGCAACGTCACCGGCGCGGTGATCGGCGCGATGGACGCCGAGGGACGCTCGGGCCGGTACTGGGTCAAGCGGACCCCGTGCGACAACTGCAGCCAGTGGTTGCCCCAGCTGGGGATCACCCCCGACACCACGGGTGCGAAGCGCTGAGCTGACACCCGGTCAGCGGAAACGGGCGGCCCCGACCTGCGGGGCCGCCCTAAAAGCTACAGCTGCTACCAGGAACCCCACGGGACGTTCCAGCCGCTGAGGCCGTTCTCCGGGGAGACCGTGTCGCCCTTGGAGTTGACCACCTTGACCACGTCGCCGACGATCGTCGAGTTGTAGAACTTGCCGGCCCGCGAGCCGTCGCTGCCGCCCTCGACGTCCTGGACGCCTATGCAGCCGTGGCTGCCGTTGGCCGAACCGATCGAGCCGCTCCAGTAGTTGCCGTGCACGTAGGTGCCGGAGTCGGTGAGCCGGATCGCGTGCGGGACCACCAGGTCGTACTCGTCGCCGGAGCCCGCGCGGGTGACGCCGTTCGAGGTCATCCGGGTGGTGCCCTCCATCGCCTCGGCGACCATGACGCCGCCCCAGGTGTCGAAGCCCGACTTGCCGCCGGTGATCGGGACGGTGTCGGTGACCTGGCCGTCCCGTTCCACGGTCATCCGGTGCGAGTTCAGGTCCACGGTGGATATCTGGGAGCGGCCGATGGTGAACGGCTCGTCCTTGTCGGCCCCGCCGTACACGCCGGGTGCGGTCTCGACGCTCTTCAGGCGGCGGTGGACGGTCACCTTGGTGCCCGGGGTCCAGTACTTCTCCGGCCGGAAGTCCAGCCGGTTGTCGCCGAACCAGTGGCCCTTGACCACGGTGCCGTCCGAGGCTTCGACGGTGATGCCCTTGAGGACCGCGTCCTTCTCCTTGACCGCCTTGTCGAAGCTCACCGAGACGATCATCCCGACGCCGTAGGACTGGCCGTCGTTGATGTTGTCGCTCGTGCCCGCGTCCTTGGTCGGGGTGAGCGTGCTGAAGCTGCTCTCCGCCGTGGCGGTCACGCCCGAGGCGTCGGCGGCCCGGGCGCTCACCGTGTAGGTCGAGGAGACCTCCAGGTGGCCGGCCGTCGGGGCCCAGCCGAGGCCGTCCGCGGTGACCGCGCCGGGCACCTCCTTGCCGTCCTGGCCGGTCACCTTGACGGTGGTCAGCTTGCCGCCCGTCGCCGACACCTTCAGCGCACCGGCCGGCTTGACGTCCTTGGCGCCGTTGGCCGGCTCGATCGAGACCACGGCGGCCGACCCGGTCGGCTTGGCCGGCGGGGCGCTCGGCAGGGCCGCCGCGGCGTTGCCCGCGGCGGGCGCGGCCGCACTCTTGCCCTCGCTGCACCCCGTGGCCGTGGCCATCAGCACCAGCGCGCCACCGAGCGCCCCCACCGCGAGGCCCCTGCGCATCGACTTCACTTTCGCCACTCCCCCAACACTCCACCCGGCAGACCGATCCACTCATGATCGACCTCTCAGATCTTTACACGCTCCATCGGGCCGAAAAGGTCGCGCCCGGAGGTCACGGTTCGGCTCCGGTTCTCCACGCGAGGAACCCGCCTGCCAGGATCCGCGGCCGTCCGGGTGACCCTGCGGCCCCGCCGCCCGGGAACTGACGGCCCGTCGGCCCAGCCTGGAAGTCCGCGCCGTCGAGCACGACTCACTGGAGCCGGACATGAGTGTTTCCTCCCTCGCAGAGTCCAGCGCCCTCCGACTGGCGCCCACCCCGACCACACCAGAGGCGGTGCCCGGCCTCTCCTCGGCGGTCGAGACGGCGGCGGCCGCCGCCGTGGACGCGTCCAAGGCCGGCAAGGACAAGGAAGCCGCGGTCGCGGCGGGCACGGAGGCAGCCGTCGCCGCGGGCACCGAAGCCGCCGCAGCAGCGGCCGCTGCGGCCGAGGCTCCGTCCAGCGTGGGCCCCAGTGCGCTGACCCAGCTGGTGAGCTTCGTGCCGACCGAGACGCTGGCCCTGTACGTGGCGGTCGACACCGCGCTGGGCGAGGCCAAGGCACCGGCCGGCGGGCTCGCCTGCCAGGCCGACTTCTCGGCCCGGTGGTGGTGGCTGCTCGGGCTCTTCCTGGCCACCGTCGCGCTGACCATCGGGCTGAGCTACCGCAAGCAGGTGGAGGCCACCCCGGCCATCCCGTTCATGTTTCCCTGGGTGGAGGTGCTCGCCGGATCGGTGGCGTTCCTGATCTGGGCGCTCTCCCTGCCGGGCACTCCGCTCCGGACGTTCTGCGGCTACAACCCCTCGAACTGGGGCCCCGTCCTCCTGCTGGCCGGCACCATCGGCATCGCCACCACGCTCTACGTCTTCGGCAAGACCGTCACCTGGACCAAGGTGCTGAAGCAGTAGCCGCCGCTGTCGGTCCGTCAGTGAACCGTCGGTGCGGAGGTGCAGCCCTCCGCGCCGTGACTGGCCGACAGGTGTCCGCAGGCGACGGCGTGCTGCCCGGTCGTGGCGGCGAGCATCGGCGTGGCCACGGCCGCTCCGGACCGGACCTTGGCGTCGGCGGTCCGGCCCTGCGCGTCGGTGACGGTGATCCGGTCGTACAGCGCGGCGCTCGTCAGTTCGCCCCACTCGGACTGGCAGGAGGCGCTGAAGCGGAGCACCACCCGGGCCGCGGCCACCTGGGCCGCGCCGGTGGTGACCGCGTCCAGATCGCATCCGCTCGCCACCGGGTCCCGCCCCGCGCAGGACTCGGCGTGGCACGGCCCGGCCGTCCCGCCCTCGGCCGACGCGGCCTGCGGGACGCCGTCCCGGGCCTCCGACGCTCCCGGGCCGTTCAGGACACCGGCCAACGCGACCCCGGCGAACACCGCTCCGACCACCGCCAACACCGCCCCGACCACAAGGCCCCGACCCGACCGCCCCGCCGCCGAGTCCCCGGCCGGGAGCGCCGCACTCTCCCCCGCGTCCCGCCCTGCCGGCGCCGGCGCGGGTTCCACGGTCGCCGTCCCGACGGCGGGCGGCGCCGCTTCGCTCCGCGCCCGGTCCGCCAACTCCCAGGCGGCGATCAGCCGCTCCCGCTCGGCTCCGACCACGGCGCCGAGCGCCGCGACCACCTCGCGCGGCGGAAAGGCCTGCCCGTTGAGGTAGCGGCTCCATGCCGACTTGCTGCATGCGGTCTTGGTCGCGAGCGCCGCCAGGCCGAGGCCGCTGCGGTCCTTGAGGTCGCGCAACCGCAGCACCAGGTGGCGCAGTTCGGGTGTGGTGCCCGGCGGCAGCGCCTGCCACTGTCCCATGGACGTTCTCCGTCCCGCTCGCGTCCCGCTGGGACGGGCGTCCCCGCAGGTCAGGGCAGTGCCCGTCCCGCCCCGTCCCGCTTGTCCGTTCGACTCTACCCAACCCTGCCGCGCCGAGCTGACGCTTGGTCACATCGAGGCCGCCCCGGACGGATTGGGGCCGCCGGTGATCCCGTCCGCAGCGGACGGGACGCAACCACGAGGAGGACGCGATGAGGACACGCATGCACCGGCTCGCCGCTGTCGCGGCGACAGCCGCCGCGACGGTGGGGGTACTGATCGCGGTACCGGCCACGGCCCAGGCGGCCGAGAAACCGGTCGACTGCGCCGTCGCCGGCTCCGTGCTGCACAGCAAATGGACCTACGCGGTGCCGTCGCACGGACAGGTCACCATCGGCGGTCCGCTGACCTACTGGATCTCCGGCCGGGCCGGCACCAACAACTCGGTGTCCTTCGCCGAGCGCACCGGCAGCGGCACCACGCTCTGGTCCTGGTCCGCCGCCCACGTCCCCAGCTACGGGGTCTACCGCGTGCACGTACCGGCCCGTTCCGTCCCGCTCGCCCAGCGGCCGACCGTGCAGTCGAAGGGCACCTTCCCCGTCCCGGGAAGGTCGTCGGCCAGTTGCACGGCGGTCGCCCGCCTCGGCTGGTAGGCCGACGCACCGCGTCCCGGCACCGGAAAGGAGTGCTCCGATGAAACCGCCCGGACGACGGTCGGCAGTCCTGCTGCTGACGGTCGCCACGGTCCTCGCCGCCGGTACGGCGCTCGCCCTGTCCCGGCCGCCGGGCGAGGGCGGCCCGGCCCCGGCAGCCGGCCCGCGCCCGGTCGTGCTGGACGCCGACGAACACGGCTCGCTGGTGCTCGATGAGGGAGCGGGTGAGGTGGTCGGTTACGGCGCGGACGGCGAAATCCGCTGGCGCAACCGGGAGTTGGCCGACCGCCTGTACGTCTCCTGCCTGGCCGCCTGCCCCGATGCCGTGGGCTCCGGCGCGAGCCCGGGGACCGCCGCGGCCCCGGCCGTCTGGCAGGTCGGCGACCGGTCCGCGGCCGACCCCTCGGTCGGCGGGGTGGTGCTCTGGGCCGGCGACCCCGAGCACCTCCTGACGGCCTCGGACACCGGTACGGGCCGGACCCGGATCGAGGCCCGGGCCCCCGGGAGCGTCGAGGTCCGGGTGGTGGACGGCGGTGATCCGCACCTGTACCGGGCGGCGGACCGCCGGCACGGACTGCTCGTCCTCTCGGCCGGGCCCGATCGGTCGAGCGAACTGACGGTCCGTCGTACGGCCGAGCGGTGGGAGGTCTCGGAGGCCGCCACCGGCGGGATCCGCGGCGCCTGCCTCACCCCCTCCGGCGACCAGGCGGTCCGGTACGGGCCGACCGACGTACGCCGGAGCAGCGCGGCGGGCGGCGGCGAACTCACCGTACCGGTGGGCGAGGTGGGGCACTGCGCGGCGGCGGGCGACCAGCTGCTCGTGCAGCGGTTCACCGGCGGCGAGGGCGAGGGCGAGGGCGAGCAGACCGTCACCGAACTGTGGGACGCCACAGCTCGGCTCCGGTGGACCCGGACCACCGCCGGAATCCACGCCGCCGAACTCGACCCGGCCGGCACGGCCGTCGCGCTGCCGACCGACGCCGGGGTGCTGGTGCTGGACACCGCCGGCGCCGAGCTCGGCCGGTACCCCGGTGCGACCGACGCCCAGTACGTCTCGCCGGGCTGCCTGCTGGTGCTGGGCCCGGGCTCGGCACCGGCCACGCACTGCACGACCCCGGCCACAACCGCCGCGCAGAGCCGCCGATGACCGTCCGTCGGCACTCCCCGGCAACACCGTCCGCCCGTGGGCCGCCCGCCTGGGGCCCGCACGTCCCGATCCGCACATCCACGCACCACCACATCTGATGGAGGAACACCTCATGCGTATAACCATCCGCGCGGCCCAGCTCCTGACCGCGGTCGTCGCCCTGTTCGGCCTGGCCTTCGCGGCCACCCCGGCCAGTGCCACCACCGGCTCGGGGACCTGGAACCTGCCCGGCGGCGACCGGTGGCAGGTGAACGCCTGGCACTGCGGCGTCTACCAGAGCGACTGCAGCTGGTCCGCCTCGACGAAGCTGCTCGGCAACAGCCCGGCCCGCGCCAAGTCGATCCAGAACCGCGCCGAGCTCGAGGCGCACGGCATCCGCGCCAGCATCAAGATCTCCAAGGCCCCCAGCGCGACCCTGACCATGAAGAGCCGCTCGCTCGGCGAGGTCCGCTGGCGCAACACCAACACCTGGATCTCCGACACCAGTGGCTCGATGCACCCGGGCGGGATCACCTCGTACGTCTCCGTGCGCAGCTGCGGCTCCGGCCAGGTGACCTCCTCGATCAACGTCTCGGAGAAGTGCGTCTACGCTGGCGCCTTCTAGCAGTGCCCCGGCCGGGGGCGGCGTCCGCCCCCGGCCCTTTCTCTGTCCCCGTCCCTGGAGTTGGGCACTGCCATGACCAGACACCCCCTCACCCGCAGGTGGCGCGGGCCGCTGCTCGCCCTCGCGGGCTGCCTGCTCGCCGCCGGCTGCGGTACGTCCGACCCGTCCGCCGGCCAGGGGCCGGTCACCCGGGAGCTGGCCCGGCTGACCAGCTCCGCCAACGGCCTGTACTACCCGCCGTTCCTGCGCGACGAGCCGAGCGGCGCGGAGGACAACTCGTACGCCGTCAGGATCCGCCAACTGCTCGGCGGCAAAACCAGTCTGACGCTCAGTGAGAAGTCCGCCGCGTTCCTCCGCTCGGACGCGCTGGCCGTCTCCCCGCTGTGGGGCCGCTCCTGGCTGGCCCCACTGGCCACCGCCGGGGCCGGCGGTCTGCTCACCCCGCAGGACGCGGTCGAACTGCGGGCCCTGCGCACCCCCGGCGGCTGGTTCGCCGACCCGGAGCCGGAGCCGGCCGAGGACCCGGGCCCGGAGCAGGAATTGTCCCCAACCGGGCAGGACACCCTGCGCCGGGCCGCCGCCACCGCCGCGGCCCTGGACGCGATCCGGGCCGCCGACGGGCTCACCGCCGCCGACCGGACCGCCACCCTGCCCTGGCTGCTGGACGCCGCCCGCGCCGCCCCCTCCCCGGCCGAAGCCGCCGAACTGGCGCACGCCCTGCGCCTGTTCGGCGAACGGCTCCCGCCGCCGCTCACCGCCGTCCGGCCCGCCCCGGCCACCGATCCCACCACCGTGGCGGAGGGTCAGCGCTACCAGGTGCTGCTGGACAGCTATGCCGGCACCCGGCTGGCCGAAGCCACCGGCCGCCCGTCCGGCCTCGACGCCGGGGTGTGGGCCGAGGTGCTGCGGCGCAACGCCGACTCGCTCGGCTACCGCGACCTCTACCTCGCCACCGCCGTCGCACGGGCTGCGGGCGCCACTCCGGCCGCACTCGGGGCGGTCGCGGCGCGGCTGGACCGCGACACCCTGCCCGACGGGACGGTGCGCGACCCGAGCGCGTACACCGGCAGCCCCGAGGCGGCGCTGTGGGGGCTGCGGCTGCGGGCGCTGGCCGGTGAGCCCACCGAGGACGCCGCCCAGGCCAAGGCGCTGCGTGAGGTGGCGGCCGACCCGCAGAAGATGGCCTCGCCCGCCGTCCGGCTCTCCGTCGCGGCCGCCCTCAAGTTCGCGGGCCCGGACCAGGCGACGGCCGCCACCCGCGCGCTGTGCGGCGACGGCCGGGCCGTGCCCGGCGAGGTCACCCCCGAGACCGCCGAACCGTGGTCCCGCGCGGCCCTGGCCTGCGCCGAACTCGACGCCGTGCCCGCGGACCCGGCCGTCACCCCGTGGGCGCTGGACACCCCGGAACGGGCCACGGCCGCCGCCACGTTGGTGACCACGCTCGCCGACATCCACGACGCGACCACCGACACCCGCCACTCCCCCGCCGCGGCCTGGGTCACCGCCGCGGCACTACAGCCCTGGGCGACCGCCCCCGAACGGTTCACCTCCGTCGGCGGGTACGCCACCGTGGCCCGCGCCTACCTGCTCGCCGGGGGCAGCACCGACGACCGGCTCCGGGCGGCCGTCGGCCACGGCGCGGAGGCGTACCGGGGCTGCGCCCAACTACCGGACCTCTACCGCGCGGACACCACCGAGCCGGGGTGCGACCTCAAGGCGACCTGGGCCGCCTGGAAGCTCCGGATCCAGCTGGGCAGTCCCCTCCCGCCCTTCGACACCCCCGCCACCGGCAGGAAATGAGCACCCGTCAATGACCACCGCACCCACTGCACCCAGCGCACCCACCGCGCACCTGAGCGCGCGCGGACTCTCCAAGTCGTACACCCTCAACGGGCAGCGCGTCCCGGTCCTCGACGACGCGACGCTGGAGCTGACGCCCGGTCGGATCACCGCCCTGGTCGGGCACTCCGGCTCCGGCAAGACCACCCTGCTGCAGATCGCCGGGCTCCTGCTGCCGCCGGACCGCGGCAGCGTCCGGATCGACGGCCAGGACGCCTGGTCGCTCTCCGACCGCGCCCGGACCGGGCTCCGGCGCTCGGCCCTCGGTTTCGTGTTCCACTCCTTCAACCTGCTGCCCCAGCACACCGCGCTGCGCAATGCCGCCCTGCCCTGGGCGGGTGCCCCCGCGGACGGCCGCCGCCGCGCCGTCGAGCTGCTCGACCGGGTCGGCCTGGCCGACCGGACCGGCCACCGCCCCGGCGAGCTCTCCGCCGGTGAGCAGCAGCGGGTCGCCCTGGCCCGCGCGCTGATCAACAACCCCGGCACCGTCCTGGCGGACGAGCCGACCGGCAACCTCGACACCGCCAGTGAGCGCCGGATGCTCGCCCTGCTGCGCGAGGTCGCCGACGAGGGCCGCTCCGTCCTCCTGGTCACCCACAGCGCCGCGGTGGCCGCCGTCGCCGACGAGGTGCTGACCATGACCGACCGCGCGCCGCGCCGGACCCGCTCCGCCCGCCGGGCCCAGCCCGCCAGGCCCCCGAAGTCGGCCGGCCGCTCCGCCCGGAAGGGGACCGCCCGGTGAACGTCCTCGCCCTCGCCGCCGCCAACGTGCTCGCCCTGTGGCGGCGCTTCCTCGGCCTCGCCCTGCTGCTCACCGTCACCACCGCCCTGTGCGTCACCGCCTTCGGCATCACCCACCAGGCCGAGACCACCGCCCGCGACCGGGTCCGCGAGGCCACCGCCAACCGCAGCGTGGTCGTCGACCGGCTGCCTGACCGCGCCGACGCCAAGCCCCTGAGCGCCGCCACCGTACGGACGCTCGCCGCCCTGCCCGCCGCCGAATCCGTCGAGCCGCGCGCCCAGGTCTCCTTCGGCTACAAGGACGACACCGTCGCCGGGGTCCTGCTGTACGCCACCACCGCCCGCGCCTCCCAGCCGCCGCCGGTGCTGGCCTCGACCCGCGCCGCGCTGTTCCCGCTCGCCGACGGCGAGATCGTCCTGCCCCGGCGCAGCCAGGGCAGCGACCTCTCTCCCCTGCTCGGCCGGACCCTCACCGTCACCACCACCCGCCAGACCGGCGACGGGGAAGGCACCGGCGACAGCGCGACCGTCACCGTCGTCGGCCTGTTCGACCCCGGGTGGCAGCTCGACGGCCCCGACGCCGCCTACACGAACGACTCCACCGTGCTGCGCTGGGCCGCCGCCAGGGCCGGGGTCCCCGAGACCGACTACCTCGACACCGTCGGCTACGGCCGGATCACGGTCGTCGCCCGCACCGCCCAGGACGTCCCGGCCCTGCTGCACGCCGTCCAGACCGCCGGCTACGCCGCCGTCTCCACCCAGCAGGAACTCACCGAACTGCCCGCCGCCCTCGACCTGATCCGGCTGGCCGGGCGCGCCCTGCTGGCCGTCCTGGCCGTCCTCGCCCTGCTCGGCACGGTCGTCCTGACCGGCGCGCTGGCCCGGCAGCGGACCCGCGAGGTCGGCATCCTCAAGGCGGTCGGCTTCGGCACCCGGCACGTCCTGACCATGCTCCTGGCCGAGACCGCCCTGGTCACCGCCCTCTCGGCCGCCGCCGGCATCACCCTCGGCCTCACCGGGGCGACCGCCGCCGCCACCGCCCTCCGCCACGACCCCTCACTCGCGCCCTACCTGCCCCACCACCTCCCCCTCCCCACCACCGGCCTGCTCGCCGCCCTCACCGCACTCCTCCTGGCCATCACCCTGCTCGGCGCCTGGCACCCGGCCCACCGCGCCGCCCGCCTGGCCCCGGGCGACGCCATCAAGGAGTGGTGAGCCCGGCCGCTCCCGCTCCCCGGACCGCCGCCAGATCACGGTCATCCCGAGGCCCCTGACCAGGTCGGCCCTACAAGGTCGTAGCTTCCCGAGCCGCCCCGCCGCCCGTAGACATGTCTCCGATGACAACCCCCCGGAGACCGTCCATGCACCGACCTGCCCTCACCAGAGACCCCTACCTGGTACTCATCCTCCTGCTCGCCGCCCTGTTCGCGGCCGTGCCTGCCACCCGTGCCGCGGCCGAGGACAGCGGCAACGCCAGCGCTTACATCGCGGGCGACTGGTTCGGCGAGGAGAAGCCGTACTACTGCGGTCCGGCCGCGGTCCAGACCGCGCTGCAGCGCCGGCTCAAGGCCGTCCCGCCCGGCCAGAACCAGATCGCCGCGACCCTGACCACCAACACCGGCGGCACCGATTCGGTCCGTCAGATCATGTGGGGTCTCAACACCTACGGGAACACCGACTGGTACCACGCCATGACGGTCAACTCACCGATGACGGCCACCCAGTCGCAAGCCTGGCGCAACGACGTCGTCTACAACATCGACCACGGCTACCCGGTCGTGGTGAACCTGGTCGGTCTGCCGGGCTCGCACCCGCCGAACTGGCCGAACCGCGAGGTGTACCACTACGTCACTGTGGTCGGGTACTTCGACTTCGGCCGCCGGCTCCGGGTGGTCGACAGCGCCGCGGGCGCCGGCGGCGGCCTGCGCGACGACTGGGCGCAGACCGAGAAGGAGTGGACCGCCGCCACCGACGACGTCGGGGTGTGGATGCGCGGCAAGGGCTACGCCGCTCACCCCGCGCCGGGTTCCGCGTCCGGCCTCGGCCCGGAGACCGGACCGGTCGTACCGTCCGGCGGCAGCTTCCTGATGTGGGGCCAGAGCGCCAACGTCCGCTCCGCACCCGGCACCAACGGCACCGTCCTGAACACCCTCCAGCACGACGCCGTCGTCAAGGTCCAGTGCCAGCGCCACGCGCAGCTGGTCTCGGCCGAGGGCACCAGCAACGACGTCTGGTCCTTCCTGCCGGAGTACCGGGGCTGGATCACCAACATCTATCTGTACGGGCCGGCCGTGCTCCCCGGCATCCCCCTCTGCCCACCGGGGATGGGCGGCACCACGGGCACCCTGTACCGGACCTGGGACACCGTCAACGTCCGTTCCCTGCCCGGCTCCTCGGGTGCCGTGCTGAAGTCGCTGCCCGGCGGGACCACGCTGAACATCCAGTGCCAGAAGCACGCCCAGGCGGTCACCGCCGAGGGGACCACCAATGACGCCTGGTCCTACCTGCCCGACCTCGGCGGTTGGATCACCAACATCTACGTCGAGGGACCGGCCTGGATCCCGGGCGTACCCGAGTGCGCCGGCGGCACCGGCACCGGTGGCGGCGCGGTCCGCACCTGGGGCAGCGGGACCAACGTCCGGTCCCAGCCCAGCACCGCGAGCAACGTGCTCAGCACGCTGCCGGGCGGCAGCAGTGTGAACGTCCAGTGCCAGAAGCACGGGCAGTCGGTCTCGGCCGAGGGCACCGTGAACGACGCCTGGTCGTACCTGCCCGACCGGGGCGGTTGGATCACCAACATCTACCTCGAGGGACCGGCCTGGATCCCGGGGGTCCCCGAGTGCGCCGGCTCCCTCGGCGGCCCGAGCGGCGGTAACCAGCGGACCTGGGGCGGCGGCGCCAACGTCCGTTCGCAGCCGTCGACTTCGAGCAGTGTGGTCGGGACCGTGGCGGGTGGCAGCACCGTCTTCGTCGGCTGCCAGTCGCACGCGCAGACGGTGTCGGCGGAGGGGACCACCAACGACGCCTGGTCCTACCTGCCCGCCCTGAACGGCTGGATCACCAACATCTACGTCGAAGGCCCCGCCTGGCTGCCGAACGTGCCGGACTGCGACACGCTGACGGTCAACCGCCTGGAGCCCAGGCCCTGACGCCTGACCCACCGTCGAACCGTCCCGCCGAGCCCGCTCCCGTCCTCCGGGGGCGGGCTCGGCGTGCTGACCGGCCGAAGTGGGCCACTCCGGAAGGCACCGTTCCGGACGGTGGCACGCACTCGTACGATTGGCCGATGACTGGTGGGCGCAGGCGCGGGCCGAGCAAGGGTGACCTGAGGGAGCAGACCATCCTGCGGGTGGCCGCCGCCATGGTCGCCGAACAGCCGATCGCCCAGATCAGCATCGACAGTCTCGCGGCGGCGGCCGGGATCTCCCGCTCGTCCTTCTACTTCTACTTCGGCTCCAAGTCCGAGGTGGTGGCCCGGCTGCTGGCGCCGGTCGCCGCCGAGCTGAGCCAGGCGCTGGTGTCCTGGAGCGAGGGCGGCGGTCCCGGCCCCGAACCGCTGCGGGCCGCGCTGCGCAGGAGCGTCGGCGTCTGGCGCGAGCACCGCGACCTGCTCCGGCAGGTCCTGCTGGACCCCGCGCCGGACCCGGTGCTCGCCCCGCTCCGGGCCCGGATGCTCGGCGACTGCATCGACCTCACCGCCGCCCTGATCCGCCGTGAGCGGGCGGCCGGGAGGGCTCCGGCCGGTCCGCCGCCGGCCGAGACCCTGGCCCGGGCGCTGAACCAGCTGACCTTCGCGGTGCTGGCCACCTCACCGCTCGGCGCGCCGGGGGACGAGGCGGAGGCCGCGGTGGTCGAACTGCTGGAGACGGTCGTCCAACGGGCCGTCTACGCCGCCACGCCCGCCTGACAGCGAGGACCCTGACGGGACGCCGCCAAACCTGTGGTGTGCATCATGTTGATTAATTTCGACACAGCGTCGATTCTGATTGCGCCCTGACAGGTCTTCGCCCGGCTGATGGGCCGACACGCGTACCCGTGGGCGGGAGAGGTGGGGGGATGGGGAGCGTCCTGGTGCACGTGGCCGCGGCCGACGGCACCGCCGTCAGCCTTGAGCTCGGCCCGGGCGACGTGGCCCGGTTCGGCCGGGGCAGCGCGGACCGTCCGGTCGAGATCACGCTGCCCGACCCGGCCGTGCCCCGGCTGGCCGGTGAGATCCGGGCCTCGGAGGACCACTGGCAGCTGAGCAACTTCAGCACCTCGCTCAGCTACGTGGTGGAGAACCCGGAGGGCGCCGGCGAGTACATCCGGATCGCGCCCCGCCGGATCGGCGCACCCGTGCCGTTCGAGTTCGCCCGGGTGGTGCTGCCCACCCAGGGCGCCACGCAGAGCTTCCAGGTGTACGCACCGGCGCACACCTACTACGACGCGCCCCCGCTCCCGCAGTCCGCCGGTCCAGCCACCCTGATGGCCTTCCCGCTGGACGAGTCGGCCACCTACTTCCTCGTGCTGGTGGCCCTCTGCGAACCCCGGCTGCGTGACATGTCGGCCTCGGCGGTGCCCACCACCCGCCAGGTGGTCGAGCGGCTGCGGACGCACGACACCTGCCCGGGGATCTCCGAACCCACCGTCAGTTTTCACATCGACTACCTGGCCCGCAACAAACTGCGGGTCCGTCAGCCGGAGAGCGGCGGGCGGCGGATGGACGGCAAACGCGAGGCCGTCGTCTCGCTCGCGCTCAGGTTCGGGCTGGTCCGGGAGGACCACCTCGCACTGCTCCCCGCCCGTCCGGCGACCCGCCTGGAGAACTCATGAACGACTGTCCCGTACCCGCTGCCGGCCGGCCGCTGCCCGACGGCGCGGTGGCCGTCCCGCCCGGCTACCGGGTCGGTGACTGGGAGGTCACCGGCTTCCTCGGCGCGGGCGGCTGGGGCAGCGTCCACCTGGCCCGGCGGGTCGGCCCCGTCCCCGACGGCGAACCGGCCGAGGCCGCCGTCAAGTTCCTCTCCACCACCGGGCTCGCCCCGCGCCAGGCCAGGGCACTGGCCGAGACCGCCGACCGCGAGGTCGCGTTCAGCCGGGCCACCGACCATCCGCACCTGATCCGGGTGCTGGGCACCGAGATCGTCTCCGACCCGGACACCCCGTCGCTGGACGGCGCGATCGCGCTGATCATGGAGCTCGCCGAGCGCAGCCTGCTCGACGCGCTCGGCCGGAGCGACCAGCCGGGCCGGGACGGCGTACCGGACGACGTACTGAGCCAGGACGGCGAGGACCCGGAGCCCGGGCTGCCGGAGGCCGGCCCGCTGCTGATCCAGATCGCCGAGGCGCTCGCCCACCTGCACGCCTCCGGCTGGGTCCACGGCGACCTCAAACCCGCGAACATCCTGCTGATGGCCGACGGCACCGCCCGGCTCGCCGACTTCGGGCTCGCCGCCCGGATCGAGGGCACCCACGGTTACGCGCCGCCGCTCGGCTCCCCCGACTACCTCCCCCCGGAGCGCCGGACCGAGCAGCTCAGCGAACGGGGCGTCATGACCCGCCCCGGCACCGACATCTGGGCCTTCGGGATCACCGCCCACCAGCTCCTCACCGGTGGCGCCCTGCCGTTCGGCGGCGGCACCCCGGCCGCCCGGGCTGCCGCCGTGCACGAGTACGGCACCGGGCGCGGCCGGCTCCGGCTGGCCGCCGAACTCCCGCCCGCCTGGCACGCCGTGCTGATCGACTGCCTGGCCGCCGACCCGGCCGAGCGGGCCCGGCACACCATGGACACCCTGCTCCCCCGGATCCGCGCCGCGGCGGCCGAGACCGCCCCGGCCCCCCGCCGGGTGCTGCGCCGGGGGCCGTGGACGGTCCTCGGCGCCGTACTCCTCGCGGGCGCCGTCACCGCGGCCTGGATCGCCTGGCCATCCGGCGACGCCGGGACCGGGCCGACCGTGGCCGCCACCAAGCCGATCCGGGTCTACAACATGGACGGCAACTGCAAGGACCTGACCGAACGGGTGCCCGCCTGCAGTCTCGGGCTGGCCCGCGACCCGCACCGCAAGTACGCCGCCGGCAACGTGGTCTCGCACCGGGTCTGGCACGACGACGTCCTGCTCACCGACTGCGTGATCAACGACGGCGACCGGGTCGAGGACGAGAACGGCATCGGCACCCCCCGCTGGTACCGGGTCTGGCTCGACTCGATCCCCGAGCACTACGCCTGGCTCCCGGCCGTCCGTACCCGGGACGACCCGCAGGCCCCGGTCTGCCCGGCCTCGGCCACCTCCCCGGCCCCCGTCTCCCCGACCCCGGCCGCAGCCGGCTGACCCGGCCCGGGCCGAGGCCCTCCGCACCCCCGTGACGGAAGGACCCGGCCCGGGTGCCCGCTACCGGCTCCTGGTCGAGCAGGTGTCGGCCCTCATGATCGAACACTGCGACGGCGCGCGGTACCTGCATTTCTGCAGGTTGCCAGCCGCCCTCCGGGATGGCAGTGCCGCTCGCCGCAGACCGCCCGTGATCAGCCCTTGTTGCCGAGCTTGAGCAGCCTGGCGGCGGCGGGTGCGGCGGCGGCCGCGCCGTGGCCGCCGTTCTGGACCTCGGCGGCCACCGCCAGGTCGCCCGCGTACGCGGTGACCCAACTGTTCGCCGCGGTCTGGCCGTTGACCTCGGCGGTGCCGGTCTTCGCGCCCGCGCCGGGGATGCCGCCCATGGCTCCCTGCGCGGTGCCGCTCTGCACGGTGCGCCGCATCATCGACTGCAGCTGGCCGAGCACCGTGCCGTTCAGCGAGCGGGCCGCCTTGGGCTGGGCCAGGCCGGGGACCAGGATCGGCTGCCGGAACGTACCGCTCTGCACGGTCGCCGCGACCGAGGCCATCGCCAGGGCGTTGGTCTGGATCCGGCCCTGCCCGATGTAGGCCATGGCGGTCTGCGCGGGGTCGGACTCCAGCGGCACCTTGGTGTCGAAGGCGGAGAGGCCGGTCTGCCAGACCAGGCCGAGACCGAAGACCTCCTTGGCCAGGGTCGGCAGCGTGCCGGCCTTGAGCCTGGCCTGACCGGCGTCCAGGAAGGCGGTGTTGCAGGACTGCGCGAAGTCGTCCTTGAGCGTGTTGCCGAGCCGCTCGTCCGGGAAGTCGTTCGGCACCGCGCGACCGGCCACGTTGGTGGTCTTCGGGCAGGCCAGCGGAGTGTCCGGGGTCATACCGGCCTCCAGCAGCGCGGCGGCGGTGAGCACCTTCATGGTGGAGCCGGGCGCGGTGGCGCCGCCGAACGCCCGGTTCTGCCCCTGCGTGGGGTTGTTGGCCAGCGCCAGGACCTGCCCGGTGCTCGGCTCGATCGCCACGATCGAGGCGGCACCGGACTGCTCCTTCACCGCCGCCTCGGCGGCCCGCTGGAGGTCGGCGTCCAGGGTGAGCTTCTGCTGCGTGCCGCCCTTCGGCTCGGTGATGACGAACAGCCGCTCGGCCGCACCCGAACCGCCCGGCTGGGTGACCACCACACCGGTGCCGCCGCTCCCCGGCGTACCCTCGCTCTCGAACCGGATCTGCCCCAACACGGCCTGCACCGAAGGGAATTCCGTCAGCGGACGACCCTTGCGGTCCACCACCTGCGACGGCGCCGCCGAGATCGGCTGCACGGCCAGCACCTTCGTACCGTCCAGCTTGGGGTGCACGACGCTCGGCTCCCAGTGCACGACGGCCCGGCCGTCGTTCAGCTTCACCATCGCGACCGTGCCGTCGTACTGCCAGGCGCTGGCCGCGCCGGTGAGCTCCACCTTCGCGTGGAAGGACAGCGGCACGGCGGTGCCCGCCGACGTACCGGAGGCGGCCGGGCCGCCCGGGGTCAGCCCCACCAGGGTCGGCTTCAAGGTGTCCCGGAACTTCGTCAGCGCGACGATCGCCGCCTCCGGCTTGTCGGTGTGCCGCCCGGCCTCCTCGTAGTCGCCCTTCGCCCAGGCGGCCAGGAACGCCGAGGCACCCTGCGCCGCGACCTCCGCCGACGGCGCCTCGGCGACCACCGCGAGAACCTTCTCGGCCTTCGGGCCCTTCGGGGCCGAACCCCCGGCGACATCGCTCACCAAGGCGTACGCCGCATAGCCGCCGCCCGCGAACATGGCCGCCGTCACTGCCGCGATACCGATCTTGGCACCGTTCTGCATCTCGAAATCCCCCGCTAATCCGTACGTGAAGAGAAAAATCTGTGAGCCGAGCCAGTCACTTGGCGGGCAGACCCGCCACCACCTGCCGCCAGGCCGGATCGAGGGCGATCGCGGACAGCTCGGGCAGGCTCAGCAGCGGAGCGTTGGTGTAGGACCGCGTCCCGTCCGCCTCCTCCTTGCCGGGATCATTGCTCGCAGCCACCATCACCTGCGACCCGTCCGGCCACTCCAGCACCGCGCTCCGGTTCTGGTCCCCTGAAGGGCCCGTCAGCTGCCGGACCGTCAGCTTCGTGCCGTCCGGCTGCCGGGTCGCGGTGCAGACGGGCGCCGCGCAGTTGGCGGAGGAGAGCAGGGAGGTTCGGGAGAAAGTGATCCCGACACCGCCCCGGTCGCTGCCCTTGGTGACGGCGAAGCCGGCGGCCAGGACCCGGGAAGGCTGACCCGAGGGCCACTGCCCGCCCGGGTCCACCCGCCACGGTGCACCGAGCTTCAGGCCGGACGGAAGCTTCCCCCGCAGCAGCTCCAGCAGCTGCGCCGAGTCGGTCGGCGGCACGGGCGCCGTGCTGCTCGGCACCGGGCCGGGCGAGGTGCTCACCGCGGCCGGCGGGAGCGGCCCGGGGGCGGCGGCCGACCCCAGCAGGCTCAGGCCCAGCCCGGTCGTCCCGACCACCAGCACCGCGGCGACCGACAGCTGGGCCTGCCGGATCCGGCGCAGCCGCCGGCCTCGGACGGCGGCCCGGTGGATCAGATCGGGGCTGTGCGGGGAGAATCCCCGCACAGTGAGGTCGAAGGCGTCGTGCAGCTCGTGGTCGGACTGCTGCTCGTGGATCACGGTGCTCTCCGGTCCGTCGGGGGGCGTGGGCTGCGGGTGCGGTGACGTCATGCCCGGCTCAGCTCTGCGAAGTCGTGGCCGAGGACCTGTCTCAGCCGCTCGCGCGCCCGGAGGCTGCGCACCCGCACCGAGCCGACGGACATGCCGGTCAGCTGCGCGGTCTCCTCCGCCGAGCGGTCCTCCCAGTAGCGCAGGACGAGGACGGTGCGGTCCTTCACCGAGAGCTGGGCAAGCGCCCCCAGCAGCGCGATCCGCAGCGCCGGGTCCTCCAGGTGGCCGACCGGCTCGGGCAGCTCGCCCGTCGGCCGCTCACCCGAGCGCCGGAGCCTGCGCTGCGAGATGAACGTCCGGGTCAGCACCGTGTGCGCGTACGCCACCGGAGCCTCGGTGCGGTCGATCCGCCGCCAGGACCGGTACATCTTCGCCAGTGTCTCCTGGACCAGGTCCTCCGCCAGGTGCCAGTCACCGGTCAGCAGGCACGCCGTGCGGAACAGCTGCCCGCTGCAGGCGTGTGCGAACTCCATGAAGTCCGCGGGTGCTTCCCCCACCAGACAGTCCTTCCGTTCTCGGTTGTCACAGCACCCACGCCACGACACCGGAAGGACGTTACACACTCGCCCGAAAAACTTTTCGCCCCCGACCCACCGCCGGGCCGGGGGCCGGTTCGTCACTCGGCGGAGCTCCCGCGCGGGCGGCAGTCGCAGCCCTCCGCCCGGCTCGGGGCGGGGTGCCTGAGCAGGCGGCACAGCAGCAGATCGAGATCGAAGTGCTTCCGCTCCGACCCGATCGGGACGAGCCGTTCGGTGCGCCACAGGAATCCCCCGATGTCGCTGCTCCTGGCCCGCAGCACGGCCCCGCCGCTCTCGCCGCGCAGCGCGACGTAGACGTGCTGCGCCCCGCCAGGCCCCGGATGGACCGTCACATCGCCCACGCCCGCCCACTCCCGCACCCCCGTCGCGAGCAGCTCCCGGGCGAAGGTCCAGACGATCGGCGCGTCCAGCCCGACGTGGATGTCCAGGAACACCGCGTACGGGTCCCGCACGTCGTAGCGCAGACAGGCGGCCACCGGGACGTCGGCCCCCGGGGCCACCACGAGCTGCAGGTCGAGCGAGGTGGCGACGGTCGGAGCGCCGGGCCCCTGGACGGGCACCCTGGACAGACGACGCACCGTCACCACCCCGCCGGCGACGTGTGGTTCCCCACCGCGTCCGGTTCCGGCCGGGAGCTCCAGGGCGGCCGGACCAGCCGTTCCCACTCCGGATCGCTCCGCCCGGGGACCGTCCAGCCACGGGCCGCCCAGAGCGCGGCGAGGTGAGCAAAGATCGGAACTTGGCGGAGAAACGTTTCATCAACGGCCAAGTCGCTGGCCTCGGTAACAGTACGCACACCGAAAGAACGACCCAACCGATCCGGGGTAACCCTCCTCCTTCGCAAGGGCCATACCCGCCGGGCGCTGTGGGAAGGTGGAGACATGACCTTGGAGGACCTCGTCCGGCTGCGCCGGGCCCGCGACCAGGTGGACCGCGACTACGCGGAGCCGCTCGACGTACCGGCCCTGGCGCGCACCGCCCTGATGTCGGCGGGCCACTTCTCCCGCAGCTTCCGCGCGGCCTTCGGGGAGACGCCGTACAGCTACCTGATGACCCGTCGGATCGAGCGGGCCAAGGCGCTGCTGCGGCGGGGCGACCTGTCGGTGACGGAGGTCTGCTTCGAGGTCGGCTGTACCTCGCTCGGGTCGTTCAGCTCGCGGTTCACCGAGCTGGTCGGCGAGAGCCCCAGCGCGTACCGGGCCCGCGACCACGACGAGGGCTCCGCCGTCCCGGCCTGTGTCGCCAAGATCCACACGCGACCGGTCAGGAATGGAGAAGCAGAAGCCACGGCCCGCAAGTAGCGTGAAACGCATGGACATCAAGCTTTCACAGTGCTTCATCGCGGTCGACGACCACGACAAGGCGG
Organism: Kitasatospora gansuensis; assembly: GCF_014203705.1. Classification (NCBI taxonomy): domain Bacteria; kingdom Bacillati; phylum Actinomycetota; class Actinomycetes; order Kitasatosporales; family Streptomycetaceae; genus Kitasatospora; species Kitasatospora gansuensis. Next base: position 8,090,605 of record NZ_JACHJR010000001.1, on the reverse strand, counting down.
TCCCCTTCTACCGGGACGTGCTCGGCCTGGAGGTGCGCAACGACGTCGGGTACGGGGGCATGCGCTGGGTGACCCTCGGGGCACCGTCGCAGCCGGACGTGGACATCGTGCTGGAACCGCCGCTGGCCGACCCGAACGCCTCCGACGCCGACCGGGAGGCCGTGGCCGAGCTGCTGGCGAAGGGCCTGCTGCGCGGCGTCATCTTCGCCACCGAGGACTGCGACGCCACCTTCGAACGCATCCGCGCCGCCGGCGGCGAGGTGCTCCAGGAGCCGATCGACCAGCACTACGGCGTCCGCGACTGCGCCTTCCGCGACCCGGCCGGCAACATGCTGCGGTTCAGTCAGCCCCGCAAGTAGCAGCCCCGACCAGCAGCCCCCGGCATCCCGCGGCGGACCCCGGCCCGACTCCTCGGCCGGGGTCCGCCGCGCGAGCCGCTGCCACCCCGGGCCGGACCGGCTTGGATACCTTGGTCACCGCGCCGAGCGCGACAGTGACGGAGACCGCGGGGGCGGTCCCGCCTGAGACGGATGGAGACACCATGAGCAGGGCCAAGCGGACGGACCCGCAGGCGTCCGCACCGCACGTCGCCGACAGCCACGATCTGATCCGCGTGCACGGCGCGCGCGTGAACAATCTCAAGGACGTCAGCATCGAGATCCCCAAGCGCCGGCTCACGGTGTTCACCGGGGTCTCGGGCTCGGGCAAGAGCTCCCTGGTGTTCGGCACCATCGCCGCCGAGTCGCAGCGGCTGATCAACGAGACCTACAGCGCCTTCGTGCAGAACTTCATGCCGACCCTGGCCCGGCCCGACGTGGACGTGCTCGAAGGGCTGACCACCGCGATCATCGTCGACCAGGAGCGGCTGGGCGCGGACCCCCGCTCCACGGTCGGCACCGCCACCGACGCCAACGCGATGCTGCGCATCCTGTTCAGCCGGCTCGGGAAGCCGCACATCGGCTCGCCCCAGGCGTTCTCCTTCAACGTCGCCTCGGTCAGCGGAGCGGGCGCGATCACCACCGAGCGCGCCGGACAGACCGTCAAGGAGCGCCGCAGCTTCACCGTCACCGGCGGCATGTGCCCGCGCTGCGAAGGCCGAGGCTCGGTCTCCGACGTCGACCTCACCCAGCTGTACGACGACTCCAAGTCGCTCGACGAGGGCGCGCTGACCATCCCCGGCTACAAGGCCGGCGGCTGGAACTACCGGCTCTACAGCGAGTCGGGCTTCTTCGCCTCCGACAAGCCGATCCGCAAGTTCACCAAGAAGGAACTGCAGGACTTCCTGCACCGCGAGCCGACCAAGATGAAGATCGCGGGCATCAACATGACCTACGAGGGGCTGATCCCGCGGATCCAGAAGTCCTTCCTGGCCAAGGACCGGGAGGGGATGCAGCCGCACATCCGGGAGTTCGTGGACCGGGCGGTCACCTTCACCACCTGCCCCGACTGCGAGGGCACCCGGCTCAGCGCGGGCGCCCGGTCCTCGAAGATCCAGCGGATCAGCATCGCCGACGCCTGCCGGATGCAGATCAGCGACCTGGCGAAGTGGGTCAGCGGCCTCGACGATCCGTCAGTGGCGCCGCTGCTCCTCGCGCTCCGGCAGACCCTCGACTCCTTCGTCGAGATCGGCCTCGGCTACCTCTCGCTCGACCGGCCGGCCGGCACGCTGTCGGGCGGCGAGGCGCAGCGCGTCAAGATGATCCGTCACCTCGGCTCCTCGCTCACCGACACCACCTACGTCTTCGACGAGCCCACCATCGGTCTGCACCCGCACGACATCCAGCGGATGAACGACCTGCTGCTGCGGCTTCGGGACAAGGGCAACACGGTGCTGGTCGTGGAGCACAAGCCGGAGGCGATCGCGATCGCCGACCACGTGGTCGACCTCGGCCCCGGCGCCGGTACGGCGGGCGGCACCGTCTGCTTCGAGGGCACCGTCGAGGAGCTGCGCTCGGCCGGTACCCTGACCGGCCGTCACCTCGACGACCGGGCCGCCGTCAAGGAGACGGTGCGCAAGCCCACCGGCGCGCTGGAGATCCGCGGCGCGACGGCGAACAACCTGCACGAGGTCGACGTCGACATCCCGCTCGGGGTGCTGACCGTCATCACCGGCGTGGCGGGCTCCGGCAAGAGCTCACTCGTGCACGGCTCGATCCCCAAGGGCGCGGGCGTGGTGTCGATCGACCAGGGTGCGATCCGCGGCTCGCGACGGAGCAACCCGGCCACGTACACCGGGCTGCTGGAGCCGATCCGCAAGGCGTTCGCGAAGGCCAACGGGGTGAAGCCGGCGCTGTTCAGCGCCAACTCCGAGGGCGCCTGCCCCAACTGCAACGGCGCCGGTGTCATCTACACCGACCTGGGGATGATGGCGGGCGTCGCGACCACCTGCGAGGAGTGCGAGGGCAAGCGGTTCGACGCCTCGGTGCTGGAGCACCGCCTCGGTGGGCGCGACATCAGCGAGGTGCTCGCGATGTCGGTGACCGAGGCCGAGGAGTTCTTCGGCAGCGGCGAGGCGCGGACGCCGGCCGCGCACGCCATCCTCCAGCGGCTCGTGGACGTCGGACTCGGCTACCTCACCCTCGGCCAGCCGCTCCCCACCCTCTCCGGCGGCGAGCGGCAACGGGTCAAGCTGGCCACCCACATGGCCGAGAAGGGCGTGGTCTACGTCCTCGACGAACCGACCACCGGCCTCCACCTCGCCGACGTCGAGCACCTGCTCGGCCTGCTCGACCGGATGGTCGACTCCGGCAGGTCGGTCATCGTCATCGAGCACCACCAGGCGGTCATGGCCCACGCCGACTGGATCATCGACCTCGGCCCCGGCGCCGGCCACGACGGCGGCCGGATCGTCTTCGAGGGCACCCCGGCCGACCTGGTCGCCGCCCGCTCCACCCTCACCGGCGAACACCTCGCGGCGTACGTCGGCGCCTGACCGGGGCCGGCCGCCCGCTCTGCCCGTGGGAGGACGGGCAGAGCGGGCGTTCGTCTGCCCTGACGTACGCACTGCCGAATCACCCGTGCCCCCCGCGGCGCTCAGGCGTTGAACCGGGTATGAAGAAGCGCAGCCTGCTCGCCGCCGCATCCCTCGCCACCGGCGTCGCCCTCTCCCTGACCGCACCCCATGCGGCCCATGCCCACGCCACCGCCGAGACCACAGAGCCGGTCGGCGCCACCACGGTCGACAGCGTCACCGGGGTCCTGCCCATCGGCGACGCCGACACCCTTTCCGGTACGGGCACGGCCGCCTCGCTCCTGCCGGCCTCTCGGATCGCGCCCTCCGCCGTCTGACCGGGCGGCCCGGTCAGCGGCTGCCGGTGACGCGCAGGTTGGCGAGCACGGTGGCGCCGTCCGGAGTGGTGGCGAGGACGCGGCCGGAGCGGTGCCGGTAGGTGACCGCGTGGGCGTGCCGCCGCAGGCCCGGGGCGTGGCGGAGATCGGCCCCCGGGAACAGGACGATGGCCGTCGGGACCGGGCTCGCTCCGCTGCCCGTGTGCAGCAGGAACCCGGTACCGGCCGGGTCGGGCACCGGGAGCGCCCAGTGCTCGCCGTCGCCGACCGGGCCCGACGGCGCGAGGCCCGCGACCCCGTGCTCGGGCACGGTCGGGCGCCCGGTGACCAGGTCCAGGGTGATCCGGGTCGACACCTCGTCAGCTCCGGACGCGCCGTCAGCCCCGGACGCCCCGTCAGCCGCCTGCGGTACGGCGGCGAGCAGCCCACCCGTGAGCGCCACGGAGTGGTCGGGGTGGAACGCGTCCAGCCGCATCCGGGAGCGCAGCTCCCAGCCGGGCAGGTCCCAGCGCCAGAGCTCGAACATCGGTGAGCCGTCGGGCAGCGGCGAGACCACGACGGCCGCACAGCGGTCGGCCGCGCGGGCGACGGTGCCCACCAGCCGCTCGCGGCCGCCGAGTTCGCGCCAGACCACGGTGGGCCCGGCGGCGAGGGTGTCCAGCACCACGATGCCCTCGCCGTCGCCCGTGATCAGGTGACGGCCGTCGTAGGAGCCGGCGATCTGCTGGGTGCGCAGCGTCGTCCAGGGGCGGACGGTGCGGGTGGCGAGATCCAGCCGGGTGATCTCCTTGGTCTGTCCGTAGCCCGCCACCAGGAGTGCGGAGCCGCCGTGGTCGGCGAGCACCAACTGGTCGGCGGGCACGTCCCATTGGGCCTTGGTGCGGCCGTCGGAGGTCAGCAGGCGGACGCCCGCCTGGCCGCAGGCGACCAGGACGGCGCCGGAGCCGAGCACCGCCGCGTCCAGCACCGGCAGCGTGCCGGGGCGGTCGGTGGCGCTGTGCACGGGGGTGGCGCGCACACCGCTCCGGGTCGGCGGGCGTGGCTTGGCGAGGTCGGCCGCCACCAGCGGGTCGGCCCGGCCCAGCAGCTTCTGGTGGGCGGAGCGCCCGTCCCGCTCGGTGAGGTCGCCGCCGAAGCCGCCGTCCCGGACCACCGCGCGGGCCGCCGCCGTGGCGAGTTCGCGGTCCGCGGCCGGGTCGGCGGCGGGGAGTCGGGCCAGCCCGGCGGCCAGCACCGACCGTCCGGTGACGGCCGGGTCGCCCTCGCTGTCGAGGAGGGCCAGGGCGAGCCCGCGGGTCGCGTCCCCCGCGCCGAGCGCCAGCAGGTACGGCAGCGCGCGGCTGCGGGTCGCCCCGCCGAGGGCGACCGCGTCCCGCAGGTCGGCGGCCGCCGAGCGACGCAGCGACACGTCCGGCCAGAGGACCTCGGCAGCGCCCAGCCGGTCACCGGACTCCCTTCGGTGCGCGGCCCAGGCGGTACGCAACTCGCGTGCGGCGTCCGGGTCTTCGGCCGAGAGGCGTTCGACAGCCAGGGCGAAGGCACCCCGGCGGTGTGCCGTCCGGACGGCGCGCTCGCGCTCGCCCGCCTGCCACCAGAGCCGGACCACCAGGTCGGCGGCCAGCTCTCGGCCCTCCGCCAGCTCGGCCGCCGCTGCGGACCGGCCGTGCCGGGCCAGCAGCGCGACCGCCTCGGCCGGGGCGTCCAGCAGGTCGGCGAGGACGAAGGCGGCCTCGTCGATCCGGCCCGCGCGCTCCAGGTCCTCGGCGGCGCTGCGGTAGAGCGCGGCGAGGTGCTGGTGCACGCTCGGGCCGGAGAGCGGGGACGAGGCAGCCGAGTCGCCGGCCCGGGGCGTGGCGCGCAGCTCGCCGGTGTGGCGGCGGGGCAGGCCGAGGGTGAGCCAGGACTCCTGGTCGGCCGGCCGCTCGCCCGCCAGCCGGATCGCGTCCCGCAGCGCGTCCTCCCACTGGCGCTGCTCGAACGCCCTGGTCAGCTCACGCAGGTAGCGCGCGTGCCGGCCGCGGACCAGGTTGCCCGCCGTACGCATCGTCAGGCGGGCCAGCAGCGGGGCGAACAGCGGCCGACGGGTCTTCGGACGGCTGGACGCTCCGGCGGCGGCGCCCTGGACCGGGTCGCCTGTCCTACGCCTCGTCAGCCGGGCCCGCAGGGAACCGAACGACCGCCGGCGGATTTGCGCGCGGCGGCCCGGCGCCCCGACGGAGCCGGCCGCAGCCCGAGCGGCCTCGGTGGTCTCGACGTGCTTGCGGGCGCGGGCTGCCGCCACGGCGGCGGCGATCACCAGCCCGAGCCCCCAGCCCGGGAGGTCGAGCCCGGGGACCAGCCGGGTGTTCCAGGTGGTCACCACCAGGACGCACACCAGGAGCACACCGGCGCAGACCGCGAGCGGCCCGACCGGTACAGGCCGGGGCAGTCGCGGCCGGAACCGGTGCCACCCACGACGGGAGGCCGCCGGGGCGTCCTCGCTGAGCTGCCGGGCCCGCTCCGACGGGGGCGCGATGCCGGCCGCCGCGCGCAGGTCGGGGCGCGGCTGCTCCGGCAGGGCCTCGACCACCGGAGCGGCCTCGGGCGCGGCGGCGCCGACCGGCCGTGGGCGGTGCACCGTGAGCCCGGAGAGGTCGAGCCAGCCGGACGGGTCCACCTCCGCCAGCCCCGCGATCGGCTGAACGGTCGTCAAGCCGCCTGAGGCGAGCGCGAGTTGACCGGCCGTCACCAGGGGGGCGTCGGCCCCCAGGGCGGCCGACCCTCCCGTGGCCGTGCGCACCACGGGGAGCCCGGGCGCCCGGTCGGTCCGGATCCGCACGGCGGCCGCCAGGGTGAACAGCCAGCGGCCGTCCGGCAGTCGGCGCAGCTCGGCGCCGTCCTGCCAGGACTCGACCACACGCTCGGCGGCCTCGGCCGCACCGATCACGGGTACGTCGAGGACGAACCCGGTGGCGGTGACGGCGGCGCGGAACGCCGCGTCCGGGGTGGTGCTCACTCGGTGCCCCCGATCAGGAACTGGATGCGGCCGGTGTTCGCGTCGCCGACCACGATCCGGCCCGGCCGGGTCTCGGCGGCGATCAGCGGCCTGCTGGGGTGCACGGCGGGCGGGCCCGTGCCGCCGGAGAAGCGGGTCAGCGTCCGCGTGCCGTCGGCACGCAGGCTACGGACCAGCTGGCCGCTGCGGCTGACGGTGATCAGCGCGAGTTGCTGCCCGTGGACGAGGCCGATCACCTCGGCCTGCTCGCGGAAGGCGATGCGACTCGCGGAGCCCTGCGCGGTGCGCACCTCCCAGGTCCGGCCGTCGCGCGACCAGGCCTGCGAGCCGCCGCTGTGCAGGAAGTGGTGGACGCCGCGCGCCTCCTCGTGCACCCGGCCGTCGAACAGCCGCGGCTCGCGGAGCCGGTTGAAGGGCGTACGGTCGCGCGTCCCCCAGCCGACCGGGCCGTCGTCGGCGACGCTGCCGTCCGGTCGGATCCGCCACCAGCGGCCGGCCAGCGGGAGCTCCAGGTCCTCGCTCCGGCGCAGCAGCGGCAGCACCGGACCGGCCAACAGCTCTTCCAGCTGGGCGGGTTCGACGCCGAAGGCCGCGAGCTCGGCGGAGTACGCGCCGGGGTCACCGATCTGACGGCCGATCACCTGGGCGGTGAGCCGGTCGCCCTCGACGCACAGGGCGATCAGGCGGCGGCCGGTCCGACCGGCGGCGAGCACCGGCCCGGGCAGGTCGTGGCGGCGCATCCGCAGGACGCTGGTGCGGTTGCCGTCGGGGTTCGGCAGGTTGACGGCGAGCAGGGTGGCGGGCTGCGCGCCCCGGGCCAGCAGGGTCCGGGCGTCGCTGGTGAAGGCGGGCAGGGTCGGGTGCTCCGCTTCCCGGGCGTCCTCGGCCGGTGCGGCGACAGCGACCGGGGCGCCCCGGCGGAACTCCGCGCCGCGCAGGGTCCGGACCGCGATCGGGCTTGCGGGCAGCGGGAGTTCGGCCGTAGCGCCGTCGAGCCTGACCAGCACGTGGCCCGCGCCGTCGGCGGACCAGCGGGCGGGCTCGCTGGTCAGGACCCCGGGGCGGGGCGGGATCCGTTCGGCCAGCCGGGGCGAGGTCAGCAGCCAGGCCCGGTCGGCGGCGTCCAGGTCCGCCAGAGCGCGTTCCACGTCCGCGGGCGTCGGGTCGACGGGCCGACGGGCGGCCAGCCAGGCCGGCAGCAGCTCGGCCAGGTCACCGGTCAGCGGGTGCCCCGACGGGTCGCCGAGCACGCCGACGACCAGTTCGGTGCCGCGCGCGGCCGCCCGGCGGTGCAGGACGAGCAGCGCGGCGAGCTGGACCAGCCGCCCGGCACCTGCCTGGGCGGGGCCCGCGTCGACCAGCGCGACCAGCCGGCCGCGCACCGTCGGCGTACTGAACTCCGGTGCCAGGTGCAGCAGTTCACCGTCCACCAGGCGGCGCAGGAACTCCTCGGGGTACTCGTCCGCGAGCAGCCACTCGGACGGCAGCAGCTGGTCCGGCCGCCCCGAGCGGGCGAGCCCGCCGAGACCGTCAGGGTCACCGTGGACGTCCGCCACCGGCTCGCGATCGCCGATCAGGGCGTCCAGGCGGCGCAGCAACGGGCCCAGGGCGACGGCGAGTTCGGGCGAGATCACCGAGAGGGTGCCGGCCCACGGGGCGAGGGCGGCGGGCAGGCGGGAGGTCGTCACCGGCTCGCCCTCCAGCGGGAGTCACTCACCAAGTGCACGTTGCTGGGCCGGAGTTGTGCGGTGAAATACAGCTTCGTCCGGGTCATGACGTGCCGTCCGCTCCGCCGTCGGGAGCGGCGCCCGTCGGCTGAACGAACGGATCCAGCGCCTCTCCGGAGGTGAGCGGCACCGGCGGGTCGGCGACCAGCGCACGGCCGGGGACGAGCACGCACAGCTGGCCCTCCGCCGCGCCGAGCGCCCGGCGCCAGAGCGCGGTGGCGGGCTCGGGGCGGGCGATGGTGGGCGTCAGCAGGCCCGCGTCGCGGCCCAGGTAGCGGGCACCGTCCGCCCACGGCAGGTCCTGCTCCGCGCCGAGGACGAGCAGCACCCGGTCGGCGACGGGCAGGCCCGGACCGTCCTCGGCGAGCACGGCGAGGCGGGCCCCGGCACGGACCCGTTCCCGGGCCGCGAGGGCCAGGCCGGGCACCGCGGCGCCGACCGCCAGGACGGCGACGGCCGGCAGCGGCGGCTCGCGGCGCTCCCAGCGGAGCGGGAAGGACGGGCCGGGCGAGTGTGGGCCGGGCGTGTGCGGGGACGGCTGGGCGAGGGTCACGAGGGAGTGACCGCCGCGACCAGCTCGGCCCGTATCCCGGCCAGCGCGGCCGGCAGGTCGGCCGGGTCGAAGCCCGCGTCGATCTCGCGCAGGGCGGCCTCCAGCCGCAGCCGCGAGTCCCGCCCCTCGGGGAGGCCCTGGTGCTCGGCGAGCAGCGCGGTGCCGGTGTGGGCCAGCCGCTCGGCGCGGGCGGCCGTGCTGCGGGAGAGCTCCTCGGCGGCGTGCACCAGGCTGCGGTTGGCGGACTTCTCCACCAGATCGGCGAGGGTGTCCCGGGCCAGCGCCTGGGTGTCGGCGGTCGGGGCGACCAGCGGCAGCACCCAGAGGTCGCGCGCGGAGGCGACCGTCCGGCCGTCCAGCACGGCAGCGGCGGCGACGAGTTTCTGCGAACGCACCGCCCGGCGGTCGCTGACCGGCACCCCGGCGCCGCGCAGTCGGCGCAGCGCCGTCCCGACCAGCGGGGTGACCTCGTCGAGGTCGCAGGCGCGGGCGGCGGCGGCCAGCCGGTCCACGGCGGCAAGGATCTCTCCGGGGGCGCCGTGGGCCGCGGGCCCGGCGGCGGGGCGACGGCCGGCCTCCAGCAGCTCCTCCAACCGGGCGTCGGCCACCGGCTCGACGAAGACCCGGGCCAGGAAGCGGTCCGCGAAGGCGGCCAGCGCCGGGTCCTCGGGCAGGTGGTTGGCGGCACCCACGCAGATCCGCAACGGGCTGGCGAGGACGGTCCTGCCCCGGCGGAAAACCCGTTCGTTGAGCAGTCCGAGCAGGGTGTTCAGCACCGCCGTGGAACCGAGGAAGACCTCGTCCAGGAAGGCGATCTCGGCCTCCGGGAGCATCCCGGCCGTCTCGAACTCGACCCGCCCCTCCCGCAGCCCGCGCAGGTCCACCGGCCCGAACAGCTCGTTCGGCTCGGTGAACCGGCCGAGCAGGTACTCGAAGTAGCGCCCCCCGAGCTGCCCGGCCATCCGGCGCACGGCCTCGGACTTCCCGGTGCCAGGCGCACCGACCACCAACAGGTGCTCCCCCGCGACCGCGCAGAGCATCACCACCTCGGCCACCGTCTCCCGGTCGACCAGGCCCCGGCCCGCAGCGGCCACGGCGGCGCCGATCAGTTCGGCGTCCGCAGCCGGCGGCGAACGGTCGGGCGCGGCGGGTATGTTGCTCGGGACGGTACTGATCTCGGTCACGAGCACGGGATTCTACGGGCCTGCCATGCCCACCTACCAGCGGGTTTCGCTACGTCCACCCGGCCCGGCCCGGACCCCGCATCGCAAGGCTTCCGTCATTGGCGTGGGATGGGTACGCCTGCGGAGCGGAGTCTGGCCTCGGTGAGCGCGGTCAGGCGGGCTGAGACCGGGGCCTGGTCCCCGCGGTGGTTGTTGATCAGCCGGTATTGGGTGGAGGCCTTGTTCCAGGCCCGCTGGCTGGTGGGGTTTCCCAGCAGTGCGGGGTTGGCGAGGTAGTGGTCGGCCATGGCGGTCGCGAGTTCTTCGATCCTCGGGTCGTCCGGTTCCCAGGTCTCGGCCTCTTGGCCGCGCTTGGCCAGATCGATGTACTCGGGGTCCTCCAGCCGGTGTTCGAGCTGGGACAGGAAGCCGTCGAAGCCCTCCGGCACCAGCACCCTGGCCAGTACCAGCGCCTCGCGCTGCGCGGCCACGTAGTCGGGGCCGAAGCCGAGGCCGGGCATCCGGTCCAGGATCGCGCAGGCGCGCTCGGGCAGCAGGGCCCGGTCGCCTTCGGCGAGCCGGTGCAGGAGGTCGAGGCGCGCGGTCAGGTCCGCGATCCGTTCGGTGAGCTGCTGCGCGACGTCGGCGAGGGCGTTGGCGAACTGGCCCGCGTCGGCGTCGAGCATCGGGCCGATCCCGGCCAGCGGCACCCCGGCGGCGGCCAGCGTCCGGACCTGCACCAGCCGCAGCAGCTGCTCCGATCCGTACCGCCGGTAGCCGGAGGCGTCGCGCCGCGGCTCGTCGACCAGCCCGTGCTGGTGGTAGTGCCGCACCGTCTTCACCGTGACGCCGACGAACGCCGCCGCCTGTCCGATCGTGACCCCGCTCGTCATCCGCTCAGCCTGCCTCGTGCTCGGGCTCGGCCACGACGCACAGCGTGGCCGAGCAGGGGAAGGGGCCGCGCCGAGCCCGTCCGGCCGGCGCGGCCCCGGTTCGCGTTCTGTCCGACCCACGACCGGATGGGGGTCGGCCGTCGAAGCGTACGGGCCCCGGGCGTTCAGCCCGTCGGCCGCGCCGGATCGGCCTGCCCACCGCCGAACACCTCGCTGACGAGCCGCTGTTGGGCGGTCTGGAATGCCGACGCTATGGACATGTCGGCATCGTCCACGTAGGTCAGCCCGGCGGTCATGGTCGTGCGCCCGTCGGGCGTGCCGTACATCAGCGCCGCCGAGCCGATGGTGGCGCCGTTGTGGTGGAACACGGTGCCGCCGCCCGAACCCAGGTCCTGGGCGAACACCCCCAGGCCGTAGCCGATCGTCGCCTCCGGGGTACGCATCTCGGCCAGCAGTCCGGCCGGCAGGAGCCTGCCGCCCATCAGCGCGGAGAAGTACGTGTGCAGGTCCTGGGTGGTCGAGATCATGTCGCCACCGGCCGCGACCCAGGAGGGGTTGTGGCGGGTGACGTCGATCGTCTTCTCCTGCTCGGTGTCCTGGTAGCGGTAGTAGCCGTGGTTGTGCGGCGCGGGCACCTCCGGCGAGGTGCCCGGCGCCACGGTGCCGGTCAGCCCCAACGGCCCCAGGATCAGCCTCTGCAGCTCCTCGGCGAACGACCGGCCGGTGACGCTCTCGATCACCAGCCGGGCCAGCACGTAGTTGGTGTTGGAGTAGCTCCAGCCCGACCCCGGCGCGAACCGCGCCGGCTTGGACAGCGACAGCCGCACCAGCTCCTCGGGCAGGTAGGTGTGGAATCGCCTGTCCACCCACTCCTTGCCCCGCCAGGGGACGCCCGGAACGACCGTCCCGTCCTCGTGAAGCTCGCCGGTGTGACTGAAGATCCCGCTGGTGTGCTGCAGCAGCATCCGCACCGTGATCCGCCGGTCCAGCCCGAACCCTGGCAGATAGTCACCGGCCGGGGCGTCCAGGCCGATCCTGCCCTCGGCCACCAGCATGAGCACCGATGTCGCGACGAAGCTCTTGGTGCTGCTGCCGATGCGGAAGTGTCCGTCGGTCAGCGGCTCGGCGCTCCGGCCGAGTTCGCGTGCCCCGGCGCTGCCGACCCACTCACCCTGCTCGTCGTTCACCCGCAACTGCACCCCGAGAACGCCGCCCTCGACGACCTCCTCGATCGCCTTCTGCAGCTCCGGGCGATCCTGCTTCCGACCGGGAAGGTTGATGGACATGTTGCTCCTTCAGATCTGCTGCCCGCGTCGGCGTCGGGCCGTTGCGACGAGCTTCCAGCCTGACCCAAGGTCAACCTCAACTGTGTTCCAGCTCACAGGGTGACGGCGGCCGCGAACTTGCCCTGGGACTACGCCCTCAATCCGCTCACCGCCCCCTTCCACCAGTGCAACTGGACCTGACGCCCTGTCAGCGACCGCCCGTGCCGCGTACCCCTCGCACCGGCCGGGTAAATCGCATGCGATCGCCGAAGCCCGGTGATAGAAACCCCACGTGGAACAGACTCTGAACTTCCCTGACCTGCTGCGCCTGATCGACGAACGGTCGACCGCCTTCCGCGCCGCGGTCGCCTCCGCGCCCAGCCTCGACGTGCAGGTGCCGACCTGCCCCGACTGGACGTTGCTCGATCTGGTGCGGCACCTGGGCGAGGGACGCCGCGCCTGGGCCGCCACCGTCGCCGCAGGACCTGCCGCCACCACCAAGGCCACACCGGAGGCCGCACCGACCATGCCCGCGGAGCGCGAGGCCCAGCTGAGCTGGTTGGCCGAGTCAGCTCAGGAGATGCTGGACGCCCTGCGGGCGGCCGGCCCGGATCGGGGTTGCTGGACCTGGTGGGACATGTCGCAGTCGCCGCAGACCTGCGGTGCCGTCGCCCGGCACCAGCTCCACGAGATCGCGATGCACACCTACGACGCTCAGGTCACCGTGGGTGCCGCGCAACCACTGCCGACCGAGGTGGCACTCGACGGTGCCGAGGAGTTCCTCTCCACCTGCTGCGCAACGCCGAGCGCCTGGCCGCACAAGCCCACCGCCTTCGACTTCCACGCCACCGAGGGCCGCTCCTGGCGCCTCACGGTCGACGGCGCCGGCGCACGTTTCACCCGTCTCCCCGCGCCCGCCACCACAGCCGACGACGACCTGGACGCAGTCGGCGCCGCCGTCCACGGCACGGCCAGTGAGCTGGTCCTCTTCATGTACGACCGCCTCCCGGCGGACTCCCTGCGGATCGACGGCGACGCCGGTCTGATCGACGTACTCCGCGCCTGGGAGCCGGAGGAGTAGGACCTACCGGTGCTCGGCCGGGCTCCCGCATGGCAGCAAGCAACGCCCCGCCTACGGCGTTGATACCCTCGCCCCTCCAGCAGACTTCACCGCCCGGGGGATCGATGAGCCAACCGCAGGCCCAGCCACCGCAGTTCAACCCGTACAACCAGGCCCTGATACCCGAACCGCCGTCCGGATTCGGTCCCCCGCCCGCCTACCCGGGCCGGCCGCCGATGCCGCCCGGCCAGCCGTACCCGGCTTACCCCGCACCGCCGTTGACGCAACAGCCGAGGCGCGGCAACCCGGTCGGCGCGGTCGCGCTCGGACTGATCGTCTCGTTCATCGTCTCGGCGATCTACACCGGCATCATTTTCGCCACCTACCGGCACCAGTCCGAGAGCACGCGGCACGCGCTCTATCTGGTGCACGCCCTGCTCAACGGCGCTGCCGTCGGCCTTCTCGCGGGCCTGGTGGGCCGTCGCAGCAACGGTGCCCGGATCGGCGCGGCCGTCATCGCGCCGCTCGGCGCGTTCTTCGGCTTCGCCAACTCCGTACCGCTCGTCGTCGCCGAGCGCGGCGGGGCGCATGCCGTCGAATTCCTGCTGAAGGCCGATCCGTTCTTCCCGGCCAAGACCTGGTGGGGCAGCCACTACGGGACCGAGTGGCTCTCCGTACTCGGCCTTGTCGTGGCGGCTCTGGCGGCCTGGTCGCTCGCCTGGTTCGCCGGCCGCAACCGCCACTGACCTCCGGTCGTAACGATGCCCTGAACTCCCGTCTCACAGACCGGAGTTCAGGGACCGTCAGATCCGGCCTACCAGATCGCCTCGACCCACTCCGGGTGGTCGATGAACGGATTGCGGTTCTTCTGGTACGTGTCGAAGATGACCTGGTTACGCTTCTCCTCGAAGGCGCTCGGCGGGTCCTGCTCGTTCCACTGCTTGAGCACCGAGAGACGGCCCATGAAGCGGACGCTGCCGTTTGGGACGGTCTCGTTGGGCTCCAGGTCGGCGAAGGCGTCGTCCCCCTCGTAGCGGACGGCCATGTAGAGGATCATGCGGGCCACGTCGCCCTTGTCCGCGTCGCGCGGCTCGAAGGAATCGGAGTCCGTGAGGCTGCCGGGGGCGCCGCTGACCGGGCTGCCGCCCTTGTCGAAGTCCTTGTTGCCGCGGATGCTGTTGACCTGGACGTCGGCGGCGCGCAGGTGGTGCAGGTCGGTGCCGGGGCCGGCCGAGGTGCCGAAGTTGCCGTGGGACTGGGCCCACACGTGCTCGCGGTTCCAGTCGCCGACGTTGCCGCCGTTGAGGCTCTTGCTGCGCGAGGTGCCGCTGTACAGCAGGATCACGTTGTTGCTGTTGTTCGGGTCCTGGTCGGTGACCTTGAGCGCGTTCCAGACCGCGTCGTAGGAGATCTTGGTCTGGCTGCTGATGATCGTGTGCAGCGAGGCCTTCAGGCTGGTGCCGGTCTTGCCGATCGCATTCTTGTAGTACGTGGTGTCGTACGCGGTGGTCGTGGCGCTCGCCGGAGTCGCGGCGACCGTCGGAAGGGTGAGGCTGACGAGGACGGCGGAAACGGTTGCCGCCAGGACCTTCCATCTACCTGTCTGCGCAACGGACATGGGGGTGCCCTTTCCCGGGGACCGGCACGCGCCGGAACGTGACACCTGCTCAGGGATGCCACGATCTACGCGTGTTGACTTTTTTGTCAACGGGAGCATGACATGTTCCGGGCGTCGCCCGTGTAACCGGGAGAAAGCCATTCTGTGACGTTCTCGCATACAACGGCCGCCTCGACCGCTCACGGACCGCGCAGCCGCATCGCGCCTGATCAAGGCTCAACTCACCTGGCAATTACCGTCGTTGACAGCCCTTGAACGACAGCGCGGATCCCTGCTCCGCGACCCGCCGACGCCGCGACCTGGAAATTCGCTCGCGAAGCCGACCGGCCGATGCCAAGGTGACCGCTATGACCACGACTGCTATGCCGCCCGCCGGCCTGACCGTTCGTCCGGCGACTCTCGGCGACGCCGAGGCCATCTGCGCACTGCTCAACGAGATCGACCTGATCGAGATCGGCCGCGCCGAGACCGAACTGCACGAGATCGAGGCCGACCTCAAGCATCCCGAGGTCGAACTCGCCCACGACTCCTGGCTGCTGTACGACGGCACCCGACTGGTCGGCTACGGCCTGCTCTGGGACGACTCCGGCGCCGAGCGGATCGACATGGACCAGTACGTCCTGCCGGACCAACGGGCGGGCGCGCTGCACCTGTTCGACCTGATGGAGGCCCGAGCTGCCGAGCGGGCCGCCGGCAACGGCGCCTCGCGGGCCGTGGTCCACATGCACCTCAACATCGCGCCCACCGTCGACACCGACGCACTCCGGGCCAGGGGATGGCAGCCGGTCCGCCGGTACAACGTGCTGGCCCGCCCGGTGAGTTCGGCCGACGACCTGCTGCCCGAGCCGCCCGCTGGCGTGACGCTCCGCAGCTGCCGTACGGAGGACGACCGCCGGACCGCCCACCGGCTGCTCCAGGAGTCCTTCGCCGGACACTTCGACTTCCAGCCGCGCAGCTACGAGCAGTGGCTGCACGACATCGACGGCGAGAGCGCCGACTGGTCGCTGATCTGGATCGCCACCCTCGCGGACGTCGGCGACGTGGCCGTACTCCGCACCCGCAACGACCGCACCACGATGGGCTGGGCGGCCAACATCGGCGTGCTCGCCCCCGCCCGCGGCCAGGGCCTCGGCAGCTACCTGCTGCGCCACTTCTTCGGCACCTTCGCGGCACTCGGCCGCGACCGCGTCGGCCTTGGCGTCGACACCGACAACAGCACCGGCGCACTGGCACTCTACGAACGCCACGGCATGGCCCTGGACTTCGCCGTCGACACCTGGGAACTGGTCCGCCCCGTCGGTTAGGGCACCTTCGAACGGCCTCGAAAGCCGTACCTCGCTGATCGCCGACCTGGTTGGATGAGCGGCATGAACGGTACGCAGTCCATAGACGCCCCATGGGGTGTATCCGTATTCGGCGCGGCGAGCGTGGACGCCACGCCGGATGTGGCACGCCTTCGCGTGGCGATCCACCAGACCAGGCCGAAGCCGGGCGAGGCGTTCGAGGTCACCCGGAGCAGCGTCAACCGGATCCGCGAGGTGCTGCGCGGCCACGGCATTCCCGACACGGCCGTGTCCACCTCGCGCCTCGACCTGAAGTCCTCCTGGAACTACGGCAGTCCGCGCAAGTTCCTCGGGTACGAGTGCACGGCCTCGTTCGTGATCGAGCTGCGCGAGCTGGACCTCCTGGAGACCGTTCTCGTCGACGTCGTCGACGCCGGAGCGAACCAGGTCGACGGTGTCGAGTTCGACGTGAGCACCAAGAAGGAACTCCGCGCCCAGGCCCGTGCGGCCGCGGTGGCCGCTGCACGTGAGAAGGCGGCCCTGTACGCAGAAGCCGCCGGCGTCCGGCTCGGTCCCATCATCCACATCAAGGACGTGGACTCCGAGCAGTTGCAGAACTCCCACCGCGGCCACGGCCAGGGCGGCGGTTCCGGAAGCGAGGGCGACCTCGCCCCGGGCAAGATCACTGTCACGGCGGGCGTGACGATCGGCTTCTCGATCATCAGCGGCTGACATCACCTCAGTTCTGGGGCCCGGCCACGAACGCGGCCGAGCCCCGTCCACCTGTCTGCGCATTGGAGGCCATGTGCCGGTTCACCGTGGGTGAAGCCCGGCCGGCCCCTGAATGGTTCGGTGAGGCCGGGCACTGCGCCGTCGTGGTCTACCGGACCCTCATCGGTGACTACGGGACGTCAGACGGTGCTGCCGGACCGTGCCAGTGTTGCAGCGCCTGGTGGAGCCCGTCGGCGTGCTCGTGACCGGCGGCGCGCAGCCAGGCGGTGTGTCCGTCCGGCCGCAGGAGGACGGCGTGGAGTTCGGGGTGGTCGGGGCATGTCGCGGTGACGATGTCCACGCGGTCCGCCCATCCTGCGGCCGACTCGCGGATGGCGCTGCCTGCGGTCAGGTCGAGGAGTAGGCCGCGTCCCGAGGAGAGCAACCCGGCCAGGCGCGTGGGGCCGTCGCCCGTGGTCAGGGCGAGGTCGGGCGCCAGGCGGCCCAGCCAGGGGTGGTCGGAGTCGGGGCGCATCTCGTAGCGGGTGTCCAGTCCGGTGATGGTCTCGGCGAAGGCGCGGTTTCCCTCAGGGTGGCCGGCGACGCGGGTGAGCAGGTCGGCGATCGGCCCGAGCCGATCGTCGGCGTCGCCGAGCAGCACCTGGGCCCGGGTGTTGGCCAGCACACGCGCACCAGCGGTGTGGCGTTCGGTGTGGTAGCTGTCGAGCAGGTGGGCCGGCGCGGTGCCGTGCACGGTGGCGGCGAGTTTCCAGCCCAGGTTGAACGCGTCGTCCAGGGCGACGTTGACGCCGATCGCCCCGGCCGGCGGGTGGATGTGCGCGGCGTCCCCGGCCAGGATGACCCTGCCCCGGACGTACTGGGCCGCCTGCCGGGCGGCGTTGCCGTACCGGGTCAGCCAGCGCGCGGCGCGCAGCTCGATGTGGCGGCCGAGCGCGTCGTCCACGGCGGTTTGGAGCAGGTCCAGGGTGACCGGGGTGTCCTTGTCCGCGGGGGGTTGCCGGTCGGAGGTGATGACCCTGACGTAGCCGGGGCGGGGGATGACGAACACGCTCCCGCCAGGGCCGGTGGTCGCGCCGAACGGCAATGCCTCGGGGTCTGCGAGCTCGACGTCGCCGAGCAGGAAAAAGCGGGTCGCCTCGGTACCGGGGAAGTCGATGCCGGCCTGTTTGCGGACGGTGCTGCGGCCGCCGTCGCAACCGACCAGGTACGCGGCCCGGACGCGGTACTCACCGTCGCCGGTGGTGACGGTGGCGGTGACGGATTCGGAGTCCTGTTCCAGGGTGCGCAGTTCGTGTCCGCGCCGGATGTCGGCTCCCAGGTCGAGGGCGTGCGCTTCGAGGATTTCCTCGACCCGGGTCTGCGGGATGCCCAGCGAGTACGGGTGGTCGGTGTGTGTGCCCGCGAGGGTGAGCGTCACGGGCAGGCCGGAGAACGCGGCGTGTGGCACTTGCCGGCCCTCGGCGATGAGCCTCTCGGCGAGGCCGCGTCGCGCCAGCAGGTCCAGGGCGCGGGCGTTGAGGTTGAATCCCCGGCAATAGCCCGGCCGCTGTGCGTGGCGTTCGACCACGACCGTGTCGACGCCGGCGAGCCGGAGCTCGCCGGCCAGCAGCAGCCCGGCCGGACCGGCTCCCACGATTAACACCTCGGTCATCGGGTGCTTCCTTCCCGGTTGGTGGGGGCGGACCAGGTCCACCCTTGTTCGGTTCGCTCGACCTGGGGCCAGAACAGGCTGCCGTCGCGGATTTCGGCGATGGTCCGCCGCGTCCAGGCCAACTCGGCCTCCCAGGCGTGCAATGCGCACTCGGTTTCGATCATGAACAGCCGGGGGACCTTGCCGGAGCCGACCGTGTCGGCCAGCACCGCGCTCGTCTCCTCGATCCGCTGGGCCAGATGCCCCGCCCGTTCGACCAGTGCCTCCGTCGCCCTGTTCGGACCGAGTGCGCCGAGATAGGACACCGCGGCCATGAACTTCGGGTACTCCGCGACGGGCGTGCGGAGGAGTTCATCGATCCAGTGCACGAACTCGCTCTGGCCGAGCTCGGTTGCCACGTACACGGTTCGCTCCGGCCGCCTGCCGTCGCGCTCCGTCTCCACCGGCTCGATCCAGCCGTGCCGGACCAGCGCCTCCACCGTGTCGTACAGCGACCCGGAGTTGACCTTGAAGCTGCCGTCCTTGTGCCGCTCCCGCAAGGTGGACGCCATCTCGTACGGGTGCATCGGCTGTTCTTGCAGCAGGCCCAGCACGGCGAGCGCCAGTGTGTTGGAGATCTTCCGCTTCGCCATCTATATCGCCGCTCCCTAATAGTAGGAACCGACTATATGGCATCGGCCGGCGGCGGATCCAGGCGAAGGTCTGGCATGACGGACCATCAGAACACCTTCGGAAGCGACGCCGACGACGTCGAGCGCCATGACTGTCCGGTCCAGCCCGGCTCGCCAAGCTGCTGCGAGTGCCGACCCCGGTCGACCGCGGCCCCGGCCTGCCCTGGCGGCCCGGCACCCCGCCGCCGGCCCCGCCCACGGCCTGGTCCTGGAGATGCTGGCCGGGCCGCTGCCCGGCGTCTACGACCCCAGCGGCAGGCGGCCTGCGGCGAGGCGCCACGATGGTGCCCGCTCCCCTCTGAGTGGTGGCAGCGCCCGGCGTTCTGAGGGGAACTCAGACGAAGCGGCAGTGATGTGGACACTTGGCCTCACCCGATCCCAGAGCCACGTACTCGCCCGGGGCCCTGGGACGTTCGCCTCTGCCGTCGGCGCGAGAGCTCGAGTAGGGCGTGCCGGGGCCGATCCTCGGTTGCCCGGCGCCGCACAGCCCTCCTGGCGCGCCGAAATCACGCGACACACACGGCTCCCTCTGGAACGCTGGGCCCCAAAGACGAACTCCCCGGTGGGGGCAGTGGATTGGTGAGCGCATTGGGCTTCAGGTTCGAGGGACCGGTTCTGGAAGGCACGCTCGTGCGCCTGGAGCCGCTGGATCGCCGCCACGTGGCGGATCTGGCCGTCGCGGTGGAGGAGGAGCGGGACTCCTACGGGTTCACCTGGGTGCCCACGGCGGCCGAGGTCGAGGGGTATGTCGAGGCTCAGCTTGGCCGCGCCGCCGCCGGGACGTTGGCTCCGTATGCGCAGGTGGACCGGGCCTCGGGGCGGGCGGTCGGGGTCACGGCCTTCTGGGATCCGCGCTGGTGGCCGGCCGGTGACGGTCTGTTCGCGGTCGAGGTGGGGTTCACCTGGCTCGCGGCGTCGGCGCAGGGCACGGGGGTGAACACCGAGGCCAAGTACCTGATGTTCCGGCACGCGTTCGAGAACTGGGAGGTCGCCCGCCTCGACCTGAAGACGGACGCGCGCAACGGCCGTTCGCGGGCGGCGATCGAACGGGTCGGCGCCCGCTTCGAGGGCGTGCTGCGGAACTGGTCCACCTCGTGGGCGCCGGGCGAGGAGGGCCGGCTCCGTGACTCCGCGATCTTCTCGATCACCGCCGCGGAGTGGCCGGACTGCCGGGAGCAGCTCGAACAGCGGATCGCGCGCGACCTCGAACGCCGTTCACCCACCCCAGCCTGACCGTGGCATTGTCGTCACCCATGGACGAGTGGTTTCTGCAGACAGGCAGCGGGGCGCGGTTCGACTGGGGCCCCGTCGGCGCGCAGCGGCTCGCGCTGGACGTCGCGTGCCTGGTGGTGGTCGACGTGTTGTCGTTCACCACCTCGGTGACGGTGGCGGTGGAGGCCGGGACACGGGTCTTCCCCTACCCGTGGCGCGACGAGTCCGCAGCGGCCTTCGCCGAGAAGCTGGACGCGCGGCTGGCCGTCGGGCGGCGCGCGGCCACGCGGGACTCGCCGTGGTCGCTGTCGCCGGCCGCGCTGCGGAGTGCTCCGTTCACTCCGCGCCTGGTCCTGCCCTCCCCCAACGGTTCGTCCATTGCCGCCGCGGCCGGGGATTCGACGGTCGTCGCGGGCTGTCTGCGGAACGCGACGGCGGTGGGCCGTTGGCTCGCGCGGCACGGCTACGGCACGCCCGACCGTCCGGTGGCCGTGATCGCCTCGGGCGAGCGGTGGCCGGACGGCAGCCTGCGCCCCGCGCTGGAGGACCTGCTCGGCGCGGGTGCGGTGCTCTCCGCGCTGCGGCGGCAGGGCGATGCCGTCCTGTCACCCGAGGCGGCCGCCGCAGCCGCCTGCTTCGAGGCGACGCCGGATGTCGCGGCCACCGTCGCAGCCTGCGCGTCCGGGCAGGAACTCACGGTCGGCGGCTTCGCCGACGATGTGGCGATCGCGACCGAGCCGGACGTCTGCGACATCGTCCCGATCCTCACCGACGGAGCGTTCACGGCAGCCGGGTGAAACAGGCCCCGACCTCACGACCGGCCGTACTCCATCTGGCGAGCCGTGCGGCGGGCGAGCTGTTCGCCGAAGATCCGGCCCACGATGTGCAGGCTGGCGTCGATGCCCGCGCTGATCCCCGCCGAGGTGACGAGGTCGCCGTCGTCGACCCATCGGACGTCGGTGCGCACCTCGATCTCCGGCCAGCGCCTGGCCAGTTCCTCCTGGTCCTCCCAGTGGGTCGTGGCCGGGCGGCCGTTCAGGGCACCGGTCGCGGCCAGCAGGAAGGCCCCGGTGCAGATGCTGAACGTCAGCAGCGAGGTCTGCCGGCGCCGGGCCAGCCAGTCGATCACGGCCGGGTCCGTCTCGACCGCCGTGGTGACGCCGCCGGGGATCACCAGTACATCGAAGGGCGGGTCCTCGTCGAGAGTGTGATCCGCCGTCACCTTCAGCCCGCCGCGCGCACGGACGACCCGGTCGGTCGGCGCGACCGTCAGGACGCGCAGCAGGGGCTCGTCGTCTGCGGTGCGGGCCAGCCGGCCTGCGGTGCTGAAGACCTCGAAGGGGCCTCCCAGGTCGAGGACCTCGACCTCGTCGAAGACCAGCATCCCGAATGTGAGTCGTGCAGATGTCATGCCCCAAGGCTCGGGCCTGCCGGGTGTCGCCCGACAGTGTCGGAAACGGCACACATCGCTAGGATTCCGTCATGCGCCCCCACCGAATCGTCTGCCTCGCCTTCGACGGACTGGCCCCGTTCGAACTCGCCACGGTCGCCGAGGTGTTCGCGGTCCCCCGGCCCGAGCTGGACGTGGACTGGTGGTACCGCTTCGAGCTGTGCGCCGAGACACCCGGGCCGCACCGGGCGGTGGGCGGCTTCGACATCGTGGTGCACCACGGCCTGGACCGGCTCCGGTCCGCCGACACCGTCATCGTTCCGGGCGTCCCGGACGTGCGCCGCGCCGTCTCCCCGGTCGTCCTGGACGCGCTGCGGGACGCGTACGCCCGGGGCGCGCGGGTGGTGTCCATCTGCAGCGGCGCGTTCGCGCTGGCCGCCGCCGGACTGCTGGACGGCCGGGAGGCCACCACCCACTGGCGGTACGCCGCGCTGCTCCAGGAACGCCACCCTGCGGTGACGGTCAACGCGTCGGTGCTCTACGTCGACAGCGGATCGGTCGTCACCGGCGCCGGCACCACCGCCGGCATCGACGTCTGCCTGCACCTGGTCCGCCGGGACCACGGCACCGAGGTCGCCGCCCGGGTGGCCCGCCGGATGGTCGTGGCCTCCCACCGCGAGGGCGGCCAGGCCCAGTTCGCCGAGTATCCGGTGGGCCGGGCGCCGTCCGACGACCCGATCGGCGCCGCCGTCCGGTACGCGCTGGACGGCCTGCAGCGGCGGCTCACCGTCGACGAACTGGCCGGGGTCGCCCATCTGTCGGTCCGTCAGTTCGAACGCCGCTTCGCCGACGCGACCGGACTGCCCCCGGGCCGCTGGATCACCCGGCAGCGGATCCGGGCCGGCGCCGCTCTGCTCGAGTCCGCGGACGACTCGATCGACGCGATCGCCGGCCGGGTGGGCCTGACCGTCGCGGGGTTCCGCCACCACTTCCGCGAGACGATGGGCGTCAGCCCCTCGGCCTACCGGCGCCAGTACCGGCGCTGACCACGAAAACGCCGGGGGCTCGGTGCCCCGAGCCCCCGGCTCGCCGTCAGCCCTGCAGGGCGGCCTTCCGGCGGCGGTCCACCACGGCGGACGCGCCCAGCACGATCGCCGCGGCCACCAGCGACAGGTACATCTGGGTGCGCCCGTCGGCGTCCGTGAACATGTAGACCATGACGAACCCGATCAGCCCGATCGTCGCCCAGGTCAGGTAGGGGTACAGCCACATCCGGACGGTGAGCCGCTCGGGCGTCTCCCGCTCGATGATCCGCCGCATCCGCAGCTGCGAGAAGCAGATCACCAGCCAGACGAACAGCGCCACCGCGCCCGAGGAGTTGATCAGGAACTTGAAGATGGTGTCCGGCGAGGTGTAGTTGAAGAACACCGCGACGAAGCCGAAGACCACCGAGGACAGGATCGCCGTACGGGGCACCCCGTCCGCGCTCACCCGGGCGAACGCCCGCGGTGCGTCGCCGCGCTGGCCGAGCGAGAAGGCCATCCGGGAGGCCGTGTACAGGCCCGAGTTGAGGCAGGAGAGCACCGCCGTCAGCACGATCACGTCCATCACCCGGCCCGCGCCGGGGATGCCGACGTGCTCCAGCACCGCGACGTACGGGCTGCCCTTCACCGAGGTGTCGTTCCACGGGAGCAGGGTGACCACGATCGCGATCGAGCCGAGGTAGAACACCCCGATCCGCCAGATCACGCTGTTGGTGGCCTTGCTGACGGCCTTCTCCGGGTCGGCGGACTCGCCGGCCGCGAGCGTGACGATCTCGCTGCCCATGAAGGCGAAGACCACGGTCAGCATGCCGGTGAACACCGCGCCCACACCGTGCGGCAGGAAGCCGCCGTTGCCGGTCAGGTTGGTCGTCCCGACCGCCTCGGTGCCGGGCAGCAGGCCGAACACGGCCAGGCCGCCGACCACGATGAACGCGGCGATCGCCACCACCTTGATGCCCGCGAACCAGAACTCGAACTCCCCGTACGAGGCGACCGAGAACAGGTTGGTCGCCGTCAGCACGGCCATCACCACCAGCGCGAACGCCCACTGCGGCACGCCGGGCATCCAGCTGTTCAGGATCTTGGCACCCGCGGTGGCCTCCACCGCCAGCACCACGACCCAGAAGAACCAGTACAGCCAGCCGATGCTGAACCCGGCCCACCGGCCGAGCGCCCGGTCCGCGTACGCGGAGAACGACCCGCTCTGCGGATCGGCGGCGGCCATCTCGCCGAGCATCCGCATCACCATCACGACCAGCACACCGGCCAGCGCGTACGAGAGCAGGATGCCGGGCCCGGTGGAGGCGATGCCCGCGCCGGAGCCGACGAACAGGCCGGCGCCGATCACGCCGCCGATGGCGATCATGGACAGATGACGGTTCTTCAGCCCGGCCTTCAGCTGGCCGCTGCCGCCGTCCGGCCCGCCCTGGCCCGGGGTCTCCGGGGGCGAGGCGGCCTGGGTCGTGGTGTTCGCACTCATGGGTGAGGGTGCCTGTACCTTTCCCGCGCGGCTGGCCCCTTCGGCCTGCTGTGCCGAAGGGAGGGGGACAGATCCGCGCATTGCGAGGCAACCTAACTTCTACTGCTGGGTATCGGAACCAACCATCTTGAAATGCTCACTCAATCTCGACATAAGGCCAGGTCAGGGCACATATTCAGACGCCGGGGAAAGCTCAAATCTGACCTACCGTCAGGCCTTCCGGGTCTCACCACGCCCAGGCCACCCGGTTCGACGAACATCGCCAGGCACTGGAACACCCCCGAGGCCCCCGGCTGCAGCGAGTACGGCAGCTTCGACTCCGCGCCCAACCCGCTCGGCGGGATGCTCAACAGCGGTTCCGGCGCTTCGCACGGAATCACCGATCCCTTGGCCAACATCTACGCCGGTCTCAACTACGCCGCGTCCCACGACGGGGCCGGCCGGCCCAACGCCCTCTCGGGCACCCGGGGTTACCGGACCGGGACCAACAGCGCGTCACCGGACCTGGCCCTGGTCGGCAGCGCGGTCCCGAACTCGTGGACCTCCGGAGCGGTGAGCACGTGCACAACGCGAGCACCACAGCCGAAATGTTCCAGGAGCGCCGCTACGAGGCCGAGCACGAGGCACAACTCAGGCCATTCTCCGCGCACTTCAGCAGATTGAGGTCATGTACGGAATCCGACCAGCAAACAGGAACGCCCCGGCGACTGCCGGGGCGTTCCCTCCGCTGAAGCAGATCAGCGTTACGGCTCAATGGCAACCGAGTTGACCAGAGCCCAAAGCTACTACGGCCGGTTCAGCCAGATCGAGTTGATCGGCGTCAGATCCACTACCACCGCGGTGTTCCAGCCGTCCGGCTGGACGTCAACGACCCTGCCGGAGCAGTTGCCGCCCCAGTAGTTGTAGCACATGACTGCGGTGGCATTGCTGCCGCCGGTCTGATTGTTGACCACCCAGTGGTTACCGTTGATGTTGTCCAGGTTGTTGGCGCCGTACCGGTCGAAACGGGCGATGATGTTCCCGTTTTGGAGAGCGTTGAGAGTGCTGTCGGCGTAGATGCACACGTAGCCGGGCTGGCAGCCGAAGGCAAAGGAGGCCGCGTGCGCCGGAGCTGCCGCAATGACCCCTCCACCCAGTGCCATGAATCCGGCGGCCACCGTCGAAGCGATCTTCCTGCGGATCGACATGTTTCTGTCCCCCTGGTCATCCGAGCGGGCGGCTGATCCACCCCCGCCGCAAGGGTGAGGCCAACGGGCTTCGGGGGGTACCTGCAACCTCGTAGGTTGACCGCTGGCCGGCCGACAACCAGTGGACGGCTCGGGCTACCTACAGGAACTCAGCAGATGGAAGTCTCCTACGGGATCTGACCGGTAGACGCCACGGGGGCTGAGGACAGCTGCAAGGCAACGCTTGAAATA
Organism: Kitasatospora gansuensis; assembly: GCF_014203705.1. Classification (NCBI taxonomy): domain Bacteria; kingdom Bacillati; phylum Actinomycetota; class Actinomycetes; order Kitasatosporales; family Streptomycetaceae; genus Kitasatospora; species Kitasatospora gansuensis. Next base: position 8,065,163 of record NZ_JACHJR010000001.1, on the reverse strand, counting down.
GGCGTCCCGCCCTTCGAGCTGCACGCCCACGACAATCCCAAACTGGACGGCGGGATCTTCCGGGGCACCCGCGCCGTGACGCGTGAGGAGACCAACCGGCGCCTCGTGGCCGCGCTCAACCCCCGTCGCGGGTACGCGCTGCTGCGGTTCACCGAGTCCGAGGACAGGTCCGGGTTCCGCTGGGTGAAGTACGGCATCAAGTTGACCTGCTTCGACCCGTGGTTCTACTCGGACGAAGTCCGCTCCGAGAGCTGGGACTTGGACTTCGGCAAGGTGCTGCCGTTCCTGCGCTCCCCGTTCCTGCCGCTGACCCTCAGCGAGGGTATCGAGTACGTCACGGATCTGCCGATCGACAACGCGGGGGACGTCGAGGCATGGCCCGTATGGAAAATCACCGGGCCCGTAAAGTCGTTCAGCATCAGCACTGTTCCCGCCGAACACAGCGGTTCGGTCCAGTCGTTCGGCATCCCGGCTGTCCAGTCCGGGGCTCCGGTCATCGAGGCCGGACGAACCCTGACGATCGACTCCCGTCCTGGCGGTAAATCCGCAGCTGTTCAACCTGTGGCTTTGTACGTGAGTCTTGGGTTCTGGCACAGATCTTGGGGAGTCGTCGCGGAGCGTTACCCTGTTGTTCGATTGCGAGGAGACGGGTTCGCGTGAGACCGCGTACGCCTTGTAGTCCAGCGATCGGAATTGACGCTCCCTCAGGTCCCTGCCGCTCGCTGATGCAGCCGGTTGTGGCCAGTGATGGTGCTGGTTATGCAGACCGACCGATGCACCATTCTGGGACTCGCTGGTGTTCGACGGAATCGACGATGTGGATGTTGAGGTGGTCACAGCCGCGTTCGGCACGGTCGAGGTGGCGGCGAGAGGCCGCGCGGCTGGCTCTGCATGTCCGGACTGCGGCCGTTTCTCGGACCGGGTCCACGACCGATATCAGCGCAGGCTGAAGGATCTTCCGCTCGCTGAGCAGGGCTTCGTGATCCGGCTGACGGTCCGGCGCTTCATCTGCGGGTCGGCGGACTGCCCGCGCCGGACGTTCGCCGAGCCGTTCTCGCAGCTGGCTGCCCCGCACGCACGGTTCACCACGCGGCTCAACCACGCCCTGGAGCGAGTGGGGCTCGCGCTGGCCGGGCGGGCCGGCGCCCGGCTGGCGGCCCAGCTGGGCTTCGGAGCCGGCCGGATGACCTTGTTACGGAGGGTCATGGCATTGCCCGATCCGCAGTTCGGTACTCCGCGCGTGCTGGGCGTGGACGACTTCGCGATCCGCCGCGGCCAGACCTACTCCACCGTCTTGACCAGCGTCGAAGAGCATCGCGTGGTCGACGTACTCCCGACCCGCGAGGCCGGGCCGCTGGCCGCCTGGCTGATCCGCCACCCCGGCGTGGAGATCATCTGCCGGGACCGAGCCGGCGCCTACGCCGAGGGAGCACGACGCGGTGCCCCCGACGCTCTGCAGGTCGCCGACAGGTTCCACCTGTGACAGGGCCTCGGCCGAGCCGTGGAAACCTGCGTCGCCAGCCACCGCGACTGCCTGCGCGACCCTTCGCCCAGCAGCATGTTGCCAGAGGCCACCCGACTGACTTCCGGCCGACCGCAGGACGACCCGGCGCCCATCGGCCGGCGGGCTGAGCGCAAGAAGGCCGCGCACGCCCTGGTCCACGAGCTCCTCGCCCAAGGTCACTCACGCCGGGCGATCGCCCGGCACCTGAGCTGGGGCCTCAACACCGTGCTCAGATACGCGAACGCCGCACACTGGCAGGACACCATCCGCGAAAACCGGCCCCGACCCAGCAGGCTGGACCCCTACAAGCCCTACCTGGAGCGTCGATTCGCCGAGGGATGCACCAGCGTCACCCACCTTCACAGCGAACTCGTCGCCAACAATGCGCCCGTCACCTACCAGATAGTCCGCAGCTACATCGCCACCCTCCGTGGGGCTCCGGCTGGCGCGCCGCCGCGGCCTCCGACGGTGCGGCAGGTGACCGGCTGGCTCATCCGACACCCCACCGCGCTGAGCGAGGACGACCGCGCCGATCTGAAGGATGTCCTGGCACGCTGCCCCGAACTGGACACCGCCGCCGGGCATGTCCGCGACTTCGGCGAAATACTCACCGACCGCCTCGGTGCCAGGCTCCCTGCCTGGATCGACGCAGTCGACGCAAGCCAACTGCCCGGCCTCACCGGCTTCGCACTGCATCTGCTCCGAGACCTCGACGCCGTGACAGCCGGACTCACCCTCCACTGGAGCTCCGGCAGCATCGAAGGCGCCGTCAACCGCATCAAGAAGATCAAAAGGCAGCTCTACGGACGAGCCGGCTTCCACCTGCTGCGGAAGATGATCCTGCTGCAGTAGCCGCGCCGGAGCTCAACCCTCCCGCTGTCCGTTCGCATTGAAGACGGTCATAGACAGCCTCCTGACCTGGGCGGACGGTGCTCATTGAGCACGATCTACCCTCCTTTAATCGCTCGGGCTCCGAGCAAAGGCCGTGCAAGGATCTCACCCATGATGACCAAGCCCACTCTGACGGAACACCGCTCCCCATGGGTCGTGTTCACCTCCCCTGCCGACCCATGGCTGGCGTCGGAAACGGCCGCGCTCATGCAGCGAAACGGTCTGGTCCTGCGGCTGGACGGCCGGGAAATGCGGGATCCGGCGTCCGTCTTCCGCACCTTCGCCCGAGATCTGTCGCTCCTCGGCTACTTCGGCCACAACTGGGATGCGCTCGTGGACTGCCTCCACGACTGGCACGGTCCCGGCCAAGGGAACCAGGACCTCGCGATTCTGATCGAGCACGCGGACGACCTGTTGAAGTCGGACTTCCTCGGGCTGTTCGTATCGGTTCTCGCCCAGGCAGCCTGGAACTCCAACCTGAGGCTGGACGGCGATGGCGAGCTCGATGAGTGGCGGCAGCGTATAGCCCAGCACTTCGTCTTCCTCCTGGACCACACCGCACCCGTTGCCTTCACCGAGAAGGCGGCCCGCGGCATGGACCTGGCGGTGGCGCTTTCGGACGGCCGCCTGCTGGTCACCCTGACCGACTTCGTCTGGCCCGGTGGAGATCCCGCGTCTGCCCCTTGGACAGCCGGCCCGCTCTCCTTCGCGGACAAGGAGATCCTCAGCGGCATGACCATCAAGGCCATCAAGCTGTTCCGAGACCACCTCGGCTGCTCGATCCACGAGGCCCTGGACATCCTCCAGTCCCGCTCGGAGTACCTGCGCCGCGAACATTCGGACGCCTGAACGACGGGCTGCGGCCAGCCAAGCAACTGGATTCGCTGAGTAGACGCCTCCATCGGACGAGATAGGACACCCCCGTCCTCGAACACCGCGATGACTCTCCGCGACCGCTCCCCAAGATCTGTGCCAGAACCGAGTCTTGAGACCAGTGGTAGGTGAGTTCTGACTCCACTGCGGGCCTTGCGGTGGGAGGATGCCGCTTGCAGTAAGTAGCCCTTGGGTGGCTCAAGTGCCGCTTTCGAAGGTCGAGTTGTATGCGGCCATCCGCCGTGACGCGAAGGTCGAAGGGCTGTCCAGCAGGGCTCTGTCGGCCAAGTACGGGGTTGGCCGCAGGACGGTGGCGATGGCGCTGGAGTCGGTCTGGCCGGCCGCGCGCAAGGAGCTTCCGGCCCGGGCATCTCGCCTGGACCCGTACAAGGTGGTCATCGACCAGATCCTGCGGGAGGACCTGGACGCGCCGCGCAAGCAGCGGCACACCGCCAAGCGGGTCTTCGATCGGCTGATCGACGAGCACCGGGCCCAGGGCGTGTCCTACGCGATGGTCCGCGCCTACATCGCCGGGCGCGGCCCGGAGATCCGGGTCGAGGAGGGCCGCGGGCCACCGCAGGCGTTCATCCCCCAGACCCACCGCCCCGGGGACGAGGCCGAGGTCGACTTCGGTGACGTGTGGATCCAGCTGAACGGCGTGTCCACCAAGGTGTACCTGTTCTCGCTGCGGCTCTCGTTCAGCGGCAAGAGCGCCCACAAGGTCTTCGCCTCGTGCGGGCAGGAGGCCTTCCTGGAGGGCCATGTCGGCCCCGGTGTCCTAGCTCAGACACCAGCCGCAAAGTAGCGATCCGCCTCTGGGGTCAACTGTCGCCGGGTGCCGCTGCTGGGTTGAGGGTCTTGTGTACGACGCCGACCGACACCTTGACGCCGACGGCGATCTCGCGGATTGACTGGCCCTCGGCCCGGCGGGCGAGGATCACGCGGCGCTTGTCGTCGTCCACGACGGGGCGTCGGCCGCCGACGCGACCGCGTGCGCGGGCGGATTCCAGGCCGTTCTTCGTTTTCTTCACGATGTCGCGGCGCCGGTCTTCGGCATGGGCGAGGGCCAGGTCGAGGATGAGTGAGCGTTCGGTGTGCTCGCCGGTTGCGATGCCGTCCAGCACCTTGACCGCGATTCCGCGCTGGAAGAGGTCGTTGAGGACGATCAGTCCTTCGAGGAGGTTGCGGCCGAGGCGGTCGACTTCCTGGACGGTGAGCATGTCGCCGTCGCGGAGGTAGTCGAGGGCGGCGGTCAGTCCGGGCCGGTCGTCGACGGCAAGCTTGCCGCTGATCTTCTCCTCGAAGACCTTGAGGCAGATCGGGCCGAGGGCGTCGTGCTGGCGCCGGGTCTTCTGTTTGTCGGTGCTGACGCGGACCAGGCCGATGAGCGCCACGGGGCACCGCCGTTGGCGAGGATGCGGTACACCGTGACGCCGAGGGGTCCGACCCTTGCTCGCACCCTTGCGGTCGCCGCGTTCGTTCACGCGGTCGGCCATGTAAGTGGTCGGCGCCCCCCGAAGCGGGCCGGGGTGGCTGCCTCCGCCCCCACGTCGGCATTACTTGGCTAGCCACATGATTGCTGTTACCTTAATTATGTGGCCAGCCACACTTTCGGTGGCCGGAGGAATGGAGTGATCATGAAAGCAATCGTTTTCGACCGGTTCGGCGACCCGGACGTGCTGCACGAGGCGGACATCGAGGTCCCGCAGCCCGGCCCCGGCCAGGTCCGGGTCCGCGTGAAGGCCGCCGGGCTGAACGCGCTGGACGGCAAGATCCGCGCCGGGATGCTGGAGGCCGTCCGCCCGACGACCTTCCCCGCCGTCCCCGGTGGTGAGCTCGCCGGTGTGGTGGACGCCCTGGGTGAGGGCGTGAGCGACGTGCAGGTCGGCGATGAGGTGCTGGGCTGGTCGGACACCGGCTCGTACGCCCAGTACGCGCTGGCCACCACCGTGGCCCCCAAGCCCGCCGGCCTCGGCTGGCGGGACGCGGTCGCGCTGCCGGTGGCCAGTGAGACGGCCGAGCGGGTCCTGAACCTGCTGGGGGTGACCGCCGGGGAGACCGTGCTGATGCACGGCGCGTCCGGAGCGGTGGGAACCCTGGCGGTCCAGCTCGCCACGGCCCGCGGGGCACGCGTGATCGCCACCGCGGGCCCCTCCAACCAGGACTACCTCACCTCGCTCGGCGCCACCGCGACCGTGTACGGCGACGGTCTGGTCGAGCGGGTGCGAGCGCTGGCCCCCGACGGCGTGGACGCGGTGTTCGATCTGGCAGGGAAGGGAGCCCTGGAGGACTCCATCACCCTGCGGGGCGGCACCGAGCGCATCGTCACCATCGCCGACTTCGGTGCACGGCAGCTGGGCATCACCTTCTCCCAGGGGGCCCAGGAACGCTCGACCGCCCGCCTGGCTGCCCTGGCCCAGGACGCCGCGGCCGGCAAGCTCGTCACCACCGTCACCGCCTACCCGATCGACCAGGCGGCCACGGCCCAGCAGGTCAGCGACGCCGGGCACGTGCGGGGCAAGCTCGTCCTGACCGTCGACTGAGCACGCCCTCCCACCGCCTCCCCACGACCACCCGCTGCCTTTACGGTGACCGGCCGGTCACCGCCCTATCGAAGGACCCCCTCATGCTGGATTCCCTGTGGACGCCGACCACTCTTGGCGGCATTTCTCTGCCGCACCGCCTGGTCATGGCCCCCATGACCCGTGACCGCTCTACGCCGGAGGGCGTGCCGACCGAGCTGAACACCGAGTACTACGCCCAGCGGGCCTCGCACGCGCTGATCATCACCGAGGGGACCCAGCCCTCGGCCGACGGCCAGGGCTACCTCCTGACCCCCGGCATCCACAACGACGTGCAGATCGCCGGGTGGCGCAAGGTCACCAACGCCGTGCACGCGGCCGAGGGCCGCATCGTCATCCAGCTGATGCACACCGGACGCATCGCCCACCCCGACAACACCCCCCACGGGCGCCGGCCGGTCGCCCCGTCGGCGATCCGCCCCCAGGGCACGATGTTCACCGCGTCCGGGCCCCAGGAGATGCCCGAGCCCCGTGCCCTGTCGACGCAGGAGGTCGCGGCAACCGTCGACGACTTCCGCAGCGCCGCAGCGGCCGCCGTCGCGGCAGGCGCCGACGGCGTGGAGATCCACGGCGCCAACGGCTACCTGGTGCACCAGTTCCTGTCCGACAACACCAATCAGCGCACCGACGGCTACGGCGGCTCGATCGAGGGCCGCATCCGCTTCGCCGTCGAGGTCGCCGCTGCGGTGGCCGACGAGATCGGCGCCGAGCGCACCGGTATCCGCATCTCCCCCGCAAACCCCTACAACGACATCGCCGAGTCCGACACCGCCGAGCTGTATCCGGCGCTCTTGGACGCCCTGCGCCCCCTGGACCTGGCCTACCTCCACGTGATGCACGCCGGCGACGAGGAACTGCTGGGCACCCTGCGCGCGCTGTGGCCGACCACGCTGATCCTCAACCGGGGCGGCACCGACCTGCCCGCCCGCGCCAAGGACATCGACAACGGCACGGCCGACCTCGTCTCCGTCGGCGCCCTCGCACTCGCCAACCCCGACCTGGTCGAGCGGCTCCGCGTCGGCGCGCCGCTGAACACCCCCGACCCGGCGACCTTCTACGGCGGCGGAGCGGCCGGCTACACCGACTACCCGGCCCACACCGGCTGAGGAACCGAACCATGCCCACCCCCGAACCCCGCATCCCCACGACGGCCGGCGCAGGACCGATGAGCTACGCGATCTTCCAACTCGCCCGCGCCCACCGCGCCCACGCCGCCACCCTGCTGCGCGCGATGGACCTGCATCCCGGACAGGAACTGCTGCTGATGCAGCTCTTCGACCGGGACGGCCAGACCCAGTCCGAGCTGCTCGAATGCCTCGGCGTGGACCACTCCACCATCTCCAAGGCGCTACGCCGCATGCAGGACGCCGGCCTGGTCGTCCGCGAGCCGGCCGCACATGACCGGCGCGTCATGGTGGTCCACCTCACCGACAAGGGCCGTGCCATGCGCGAACCCATCGCAGCCCTGTGGCAGGCCCTGGAGGAGACCTCCGCCCGGAATCTGTCGGAGCAGCAGGCGGAGTCCTTCGTCGAGACCGCCTACGCCATCACCGAGGCGATCGGCAGCCGCGCGCTGCCGCAGGAAGAGTCCGCGTGACTCCCCGGTGTGCACCCCATGCCCGCGTACGCCACACCACACGTGAAAAGGGGCACGCGGACTGCGGTGCACACCGTCCCGCATGCGGCACGACCACCTCCAGGCTGGCCATAGCACCCACCCCGTCCCGGCTGCCTTCTCACGCGGCACGTGGCGGCGAGGCGCACCGCGGATCCGCCCCCACGGCCCGCCACCATGATCCCCATGGCAGGCGCGTCCGTCTGCAGCCACCGCCCGTCAGCCTGACGGAAAGTGAGACCCCCATGCCTGCCACCGACCCCACCACCCTCCCGGTCCTCGTCGTCGGGGCGACCAGCTCCCTGGGGAGCAAGGTCGTCGACGAACTCCTCAAACGCGGCAAGAAGGTCCGCGCCCTGGTGAGGCCGGGCGGTCCGTGACGGCCCGCTGTGGCCCGAGGGGCGGGCCGGCCGTGGGGATGCGGGCTGGTGCCGCGCCCGCCTCACATGCCGGCCTTGGCTTCGCGGGCCGCGAAGGCGGCCGGGGTGAGACCGGTGTGGTCACGGAAGAAGCGGCCGAAGTTCGCGGGATCGGTGAACCCGAGATGGACGGCCACAGCCCGGGCATCCCAACCGGCACCTCCCAACAGGCGCCTGGCTTCGAGCAGCCGCCGCTCGTCGATGACCTCACGCACCCCCTTGCCGGTGGCGTCCCGGGCCGCGCGGCTGAGGGTGCGAACCGAACAGTCGAGCAGCCCGGCGTAGTCCGCAGCCCGGTGAAGTTCCCGGAAGTGCAGCTCCAGGGCGTCCACGAACCGTGCGTACGTGTCCCTGCGGCCCGTTCCGCCCGCCAACGCGCTGGCGGAGGTGACATCCGGGGAATTGGCGAGGCGCAGCAGCAGCGATTCGAGCAGGCTGCGCCGCAGGGCGTGGTGGACATCGAGCCGGCGGCGCCCCAGTGCACGGTGCTCATCCAGGAGCTGGAGCGCCGTCTGCCGCAGCCAGGCCGCGTCATCGGGGTGCGGGCTCAGTACGGCAGGGGCCTCGTGCGCGGTGAGCGGGGCCAGCAGGCGGGCGGCGTCGGACGTCAGCACGTCCGGCTCGAACAGGATGAACAAGCCGCGGGCGGCGCCCGGCGGATGCCAGCACTGCGCGTGCCCGGGACGCACCCACAGCCACTGGCCGCAGGCAACGGTCCGCGTGACGTGGTCGACATCGTGGAGCAGCTCACCCTCGGTCACGAGGATCAGGTAGTGGAAGGTGGCGCGGCCAGGACGGGGCGGATTCCACGGCCAGTCGTCGTGCTCGGCGAAAAAGTCCTCGACGGTGCTCACCTCAAGGCCGTACGGAGTGCCGACCGGGGGCTGGAAACCGTACAGCGGAACCGCGTCCTGCACGGCCTGCCCGCCGGGTCCGATGCGTGGAGAGCGCCTGGAGTGTCGCTTGTCGACCATCATGTGTCCGCAGTTTACCGCCCGTTATGCCCGCTTCGGGGAAAGGGTGGGGCGTGCAGTCCGCGTCCTTGGCCGGAGCCGCTGCCAGCCACCACCGAGGAAGGACACAGTCATGAATGGATCGACCCTGCAGACGTTTGCCGCCGGGTGCGCGGAGACCCTTCCCGGAGCCCAGCTGGAGCATCCGTTCGGCCCGGACTGGGAGGTCTTCAAGGTACGAGGCAAGATATTCATGCTGATGACCGAGGTCCCCGGGCGCCCCGTCGTGATCCTCAAGGCGGATCCCGGCGAGGCCCGCGCCCTCCGGGAACACAACAGCCACATCACCCCCGGCTACCACATGAACAAGAAACACTGGATCACGCTGGAGGGAGGGACACGCGTCGACAAGAAGCTCGTCAGGGAACTCGTCACCGACTCCTACCTGGCCGTCGTCTCCCACCTTCCCAAGGCCGAGCAGCCCGTCGACCCGCGCACCTACGGCACCAGCACGCAGGCGGCCCGGTGAGCGCGGCCGGTGACCGCCTCCAGGACACCGCCCGCAAGGCGGCCCTCGCCCTCCCCGACGTCAGCCACGGCCGCCCCTTCACCCTCGGACTCGACGTGTACAAGGTCGCGGACAAGGTGTTCCTGATCGTCACCGACGACCCGGACGAACAGATCATCACGGTCAAGTGCGAACCTGAGCACGCGCGGGCACTGGAGCGCGGCTACGCCTCGATCACCCCAGGCCGCTACCTCGACAAGAGACACTGGATCTCTCTGGGGCCCGGGCGGGGCATCACGAAGCGGCTGATCAACGATGCGGTCGAGCACTCCTACGACCTGGTCGTCGACGGTCTGCCGCGGAGCGAGCGCCCGCCGCGAGCCCCTGGCCCGGACGCGGCCGCCAGGTGAACGCTGGCCGCGCCCCCTCGGACACTGGCTGGCCTCAGGCCAGCCAGGCAGCGCTGGGAGCTGGGCGATGACGTCGCCTCATCACGTCTCCGTGCCGGACCGGGCGGCGGCCGCCGCGGTTCGGGGGCGGGGGCGGGGCAGGACAGCAGCCGACCCCAGGTCCAGGCGCTTGTCCATGTCCAGGCGGAAGGTGCCGTACGGGTTGACGTTCGACCAGAACAGCGCGGTCAGGCGGCGCCGGTCCTCGCCGCTGAGCATTTTCGCCCAAGCCGGTTCGGCCAGGACCTGCTGCACCAGCAGAGTATTGATATGTACGAGCGCGGACTGGAGCAGGTGCGACGGTAGTACGAGCCGTAGGAGGAGCGCAGGGTGGTGCGGACCTTGGCCTTGAACACCTTCTCGTTCGCCTTCGCCTCGGCCACCAGCTCACGAAGCGTCCTCTCACCCACCACCGGGAACAGGGCTCGGCGTACGACCTCGTCGGGCTTGTCGACGGCGGTCGTCGCCAGCTTGAAGAGGATGCCCTCCTTGCCCCGGACCTTCTTCAGCTCGGCGGTGAGCTGCTTCTCCACCCGCCGCTCGGCACGAGTGTTGATCTTGTGGACCAGGGCTACCAGCAGCTCGACCAGGGCGTCGGTGATCTCAGCCTGCCGGGACCAGCACAGTGCCGCGAGCAGCGTGATCCGCACGTCCGCGCTGGTGTCGCGGAAGTCCGAGGGGTACATCTTGATCGCCCGCGCCCGCCACGCGGCCACCAGCTTCTCCGAGCAGTCCGCGAACAGCGCCTCGGGCAAGCCCAGTCTGCGGACGTCGTTGAGCTTGGTGATCTCGGTGAGCGGGGAGTCCAGGCCGACCGCGCCCGGGTCGCGCTTGAGCGCGGCCAGCAGGGCGGTGCCTGTCTCGTTGTCCTCTGCCACCAGGGACAGCAGCCGGTCCCTCCCCGCCTCGCCCAGGCGCTCGATGACGTGGGCGCAGAATGCCAACTCCCATCGGCCCCGGGCGGCGACCAGGATCTTCTCGACGCGGGTCCGGCCCGGCGGCTCGATCTTCCGCGCCCGGTACTCGACCAGCAGAGCGTCGCGCTGCCAGGCCTCCACCAGTTCGACCGGGCACACCTCCGCAGCCAGCCACCCGGTGAGCGCCTCCTCGTCCGCGAGCGTCGCCGGCCGGAACCCCGAGTGCCTCACGAATCTGCTTGCGGTGGTACTCGGCAGTCCGGCCGACCAGCGTGTACTTCGCGAAGTCAGTGGCCGGGACCTTCACCAGATCGGCGACGTACTCCACCGCGAGCGACGGGATCTCTCCCAGCACATCGGGGAACCGGCCTTCCAGTTCGAAGAACTTCAGCAACAGGATGAAGCCGAGCCGGGTCGTCCCGCTCTTGTTCGCCACCAGGTCCCAGTCGCCGTCTACCAGCGTCCAGCTCGCCAACAGATCCTCTGGCGACCACTCTTGTCGCACGCCCGCCCCTTTGGCCTGGATCACTCGATCAGACCAAGGAGGGCGCCCAGGGCCGGGAAACGGGGCACGCTCCGCTAACTCCATGGCGATAGCTTCCAACGAATCCTTTGGAGGGTCGCCAAAACGTTCACCGATCCAAGGCTCTGCGCGGCCATCGTCGACCGTTTGACGTTCGGCGGCAACATTATCGAGACCGGCACCGACTCCTACCGCCTGGCCGCCACCCGGGCGCGGGCCGAACAGATGGCCGCCGCCCCGCCCCGATCGGGCCCCTGGGCTCAGCCCTTGGTCTTGCGGACCGGGGGTGGGGCCCAACTGCCGTCGAGAACGTCGGGGCGGGGCGCGTAGAGGCGCAGGGTGATACCGAGTGGGCCGACTGGGGCGGGGAGCCAGTTGGGTTCACGGTCGGGGCCGGGGTTGGTGTGGCTGATGTGGATGTCCAGGGAGCCGTCGGGGTTGTAGGTGAGGGGGTCGCGGTCGCCGAGGGCGAAGCGGCTCAGTTCGTTGGGGGCTTGGAAGCCTTCGGCGTCGTACATGGTGACGGACCAGAACGCGGAGACCGGGGGCAGGGCGTCCGCGTCGAAGTGCAGGACGTAGTCGTGCTCGCCGAACAGGGGGTCGCCGTCGGCGTCGGCGTTGAGGAACGGGTAGACGGCTTCTTCCGGCGGGTTGGCGCCCAGCCCGATGAGCGCGACGACCGCTCGCTGGAAGTAGGCGTTGCCGTAGACACCGATGGTGTCCAGGAACGAGGACCAGCCGTTCACGCGGGTGCCGAGACTGGACTGGGCAGCGAGCATCTGCTGGAGAGCTTCCTTGGTGCCGGCTTCGATCTCGGCCTGCTCGTCCGGGGTGAAACGGGCGGCTTCGAACGGCTTGCCGGGGATGATGCCGAGAGCGGCGATGCGGGTCAGGACCGAGAAGTCCGTGGCGTGCGGCGCGATGACGTGCAGGGCCTGGGCGGCGCGGGCGAGGAAGTCGACGCCGGTGAGGCGGTTGGCCAAGGTCAGGGCCTCGGTGTCGGTGTCCACCGCGGGGTCGGGGAGGTGCTCGACGGGGTTCAGCTCGGTCAGGCGGAAGCCGTTCTGGATCGCGTGGACGGCGGGGTAGTCGGCGGTGCCGTTGGTCTGGGTCCGGCCGATGATCCACACGTACGGTGTCGGCGCGTGAATCGCTTCCGTTCCCGTCGGGATCTCACCGTTCCAGCCGGGTCCCACGATTGTGTACTCCTGCGGCCCGGTGCCGGTGGTGCGTTTGCCGGGCACCGCGAAGACGTCCGTCCACATGTCCAGCATCGGCAGCAGGAAGTACCGGTCCCCGGTGTCGGCCACGGACAGGCGGACCGGTCCGGCGGTCAGGTCCAGCCACGCGTTGGAGTACAGGGTGTCGAAGTTCGGCCGGACCACGGCGCGGAAGTCGGCCGCGGGGAACTCCCGCAGATGCTGGTACTGGTTCGGCGGCCCGAACCCCGGCTTGACCCCTGCGGGCAACGCGGCTGCCTGCTGCCGGGAGATGTCCATCGTCACCAGCGGATACAGGTAGAAGTACGCCTCACGGCTTAGCGTCCGCAGGTCATCAGCCAGCTTGCCCACACCACTCCCCTGCCCTCGAACTGATCCTTGCCCACACGCTGGCATGATCCGCAGGAATCAGCTACGCAGACCGGCGTGAGCGTGGGCCTAACGGGTGACATCGCAGCAGCGGGCGTAGGACCGGCCCGGAACCGTTCAACCTCGGTCCGACAGCGCTCGCCTCCGGCGCCGGCACAGAGCAGTCCGGGCGTCCTCCGACGCCAGTAGGTGGAGTCGAATACGAAACCAAACCTGCCCCCGGGGCATTCGGCCGTCCGCGTCGATGTCGTCGCGGGCAGCGGAAATCCGTCCGTCCAGCTGACGTTCCGGCTCCGCTACAACTCCTACTGAGAAACGTGGTCGCCCCGGTGCGTCATGACAGCACCTTGCAAGCTTCTTCCATAGCGTCGAAGGCGCGATTCACACGTTCCCTAGCAGCCTTGTACCTGTCTGAATCGGCCTGGGTCCTCGTTGGAAGCGCATCGGCCTCTGCTCTTGAGGCGACGGCCATTGCATTGATCGCCGCCCGGACCTTCGCGGTAGTCGCCGTTTTTGCATCGGCTTCGAGTGCCGACGCTCGACGGTTGAAGGAGGCAGCCGCAGCCTCCTGGTTGTCCATGGTGATGAGGCCGTCGTACGCGTCGATCGTTGAGTTTGCTGCCTCGCAGCCAGGGTCGGGAGTCGGCGACTTCGACGCTGACGGTGTCTCGCTCACCGCAGGCGCCTGGACCTTCGGCGTGACGACTGACTCGGTGAAAGCCGGCAAGGCGGGACCAGCCTGGTGAGTGGGTTTGGCTGACGGGCTGATCGCTTCCCCGATTTGCTTGAGGTTGGTGACGCCGAGGAACGCCAGCACGCTGATAGCCAGGCCGGCAACAGCGACCCACGTGCGAACCTTGTCGCCGCTATCCATGACGATCCCCCGAAGCGCCTACGGAGCCATCCGGCTTCGCCAAGTCCGTTGATCAATCCGGCCGTTGGCCGAGCAGGACACCCACCATGTTAGGTACGAAGAAGGAGGTACACACTGGGTTACCGCGTTGAGGTACGAGACCGTGACATGTACCGCATCGGTGAGGTGATCGTCGGGTGCCAGGGCGAAGGCCCGAAGCGCCACCTGTCGAAGCAGATCGACACGGAAGCCTAAGCGGAGTGGGGAGTTCAGACTGAGGCGTTCGTGGACCGCCGCGACCTACCGCTGAATGCGCGACATCGAAAACATAGTCCCGCCTCGCCAGATCGGGAGCGCCGTGCGACGACGTCCACCAAGACCTCTGCCGCGACCAGCGGCAGTGCCGATCGGATCGTAGCCATGACCGGCACGGGGCGCGGGCGGTTCCGCAACGCGCGGGTGAGCGGCCGGGCCGGCCACCCCGGCCGGACAGTCCGGTCGGGGTGGTCGGTCTGGCTAGCGGACCGGTGCCGGGGCGTAGCCCGTGGGCCGGGTGGTGAAGGTGCCCCGGCCCTGGGTGCGGCTGCGCAACTGGGTTGCGTAGCCGAACAGTTCGGCCAGCGGGACGGTCGCGGTGAGCGCCGCCGTACCGGCCCGGGCGGTCGAGCCGGAGACCCGGCCGCGTCGGGCGGCGAGGTCACCGAGCACGCCGCCGGCGGCGTCGTCGGGCACGGTGGCCGTGAGCTCGACCACCGGTTCCAGCAGCGCCATAGTGCCGGCCCGCAGGGCGGCCCGGAGCGCGAGCCGTCCGGCGGTGCGGAAGGCGAGCTCGGACGAGTCCTTGGTGTGGGTGGCCCCGTCGGTCAGGGTGACCCGGAGGCCGACCACCGGGTGGCCGCCGAGCGGGCCCTCGGCGAGCGCGTCCCGGCAGCCCGCCTCGACCGCCCGGACGAACTCGGCCGGCACCCGGCCGCCGGTGACGGTCGAGCGGAACTCGAAGCCCAGACCCTCGAACGGAGCCGTGTCGATCACCACCTGGGCGAACTGCCCGGCCCCGCCGTCCTGTTTGACGTGCCGGAAGACCAGTCCGGTCACGCCTCGGACCACCGTCTCGCGGTACGCCACCTGCGGCCGGCCGACCTGGACGTCCAGCCCGTGGGCGCGCCGGATCTTCTCCACCGCCACCTCCAGGTGCAGTTCGCCCATCCCGGACAGCACCGTCTGCCCGGTCTCGGGGTCGGTGCGGACCAGCAACGACGGGTCCTCCTCGGTCAGTCGGGCCAGCGCCGCGCCGAGCCGGTCGGTGTCGCCGGCGGTCCTGGCCTCCACCGCCACCGAGACCACCGGCTCGGCGGTGCTCGGCGGTTCGAGCACCAGAGGTGCCGTGGGCGCGCACAGCGTGCTGCCCGCCCGGGCCGCCTTGAGTCCGATGACGGCCACGATGTCCCCGGCCACCGCCCGGTCCACGTCCGCGTGCCGGTCGGCCTGTACCCGCAGGATGCGGCCGATCCGCTCGGTCCGGCCCGTGCCCGCGTCCAGCACGGTCGTCCCCTTCCCGATCGTCCCGGAGTAGATCCGCAGATACGCCAGCCGCCCGGTGGCGGCCGCACTCACCTTGAACACCAGCCCGGCGAACGGCACTTCGGGATCCGCCGGCCGTTCCTGCGCCGTGTCGCCCAGCGTGCCGCGCACCGGCGGTACGTCCAGCGGCGACGGCAGATACGCCGTCACCGCGTGCAGCAGCGGCTCGATCCCCCGGTTCCGGTACGCCGATCCGCACAGCACCACGACGGCCTCCCCCGTCCGGGTGAGGTCGCGCAGCGCGGCGGCCAGCGTCGGCGCGGAGAGGGCCGAGGTCGCGCAGAACTCCTCCAGCGCGGCCGGGTGCAGCTCGGCCACCGCCTCCTCCAGCAGACGACGCCGGTGCCGCGCCTCGTCCCGCAACTCCTCCGGTACGTCGGCCTCCCGGCAGTCGTCCCGGCCCTCGTCCCAGAGCAGCGCACGCATCGTCAGCAGGTCGACCACACCGGCGAACCGCTCCTCGCGGCCGACCGGCAGCTGCACCACCAGCGGCACGGTGTGCAGCCGCTGCCGGATCGACTCGACGGCGGCGTCCAGGTCCGCCCCGACCCGGTCCAGCTTGTTGACGAAGGCGATCCGGGGCACGCCGTGCCGGTCGGCCTGCCGCCAGACCGACTCGCTCTGCGGCTCGACGCCGGCCACCGCGTCGAACACCGCGATCGCGCCGTCGAGCACCCGGAGCGAGCGCTCCACCTCGTCGGCGAAGTCGACATGGCCCGGGGTGTCGATCAGGTTGATCCGATGACCGTCCCAGACGCAGCTGACGGCGGCCGCGAAGATGGTGATGCCCCGGTCCCGTTCCTGCGGGTCGAAGTCGGTGACGGTGGTGCCGTCGTGGACCTCGCCGCGCTTGTGGACGGCGCCGGTGAGGTAGAGGATCCGCTCGGTCACGGTGGTCTTGCCGGCGTCCACGTGAGCGAGGATGCCCAGGTTGCGGACGGTGGCGAGCGGGTCGGTGTGCTGCAGGTGCGGCTTGGTACGCACGGCCGTTGGCCTTTCGGGGTGATCCGGAGAAGGGCGGCGCGATCTGCGGACGACAGACCCGGGCCCGCACGGAACCACCACGGCAGCAGGCCGGGCAGAGCGCGGCAGGAACGGGTCAGACGGTCGTCGCGAACATCCGGTGCCGGGCGCGCAGCGGGCACCGGGCGGACCGAGACACCAGGATCACCTCGTACCGCGACGGCAGGACGACAACAGCGGTGCGGTAGCGCACGGCCGGTCCCCCCTCACTCGCCACGGTGGGCACCGTCCGGTCGGACGGCGCTCGATCTGCCGCGAGTCTAGGCACCCCACCCCACCCGCCGCACGGGGTTATTCACCGACCGCTCCCACGGGGCCACTGTTCCGGGCGAACTGACGTCAGATCAGCTCGCGGGCAGGGTCAGATACCCGGTACGGCCCGTGCGGTGGGCCTCGGCGGCGGCGCGCAGGACCAGGCCGCGGCGTTCGTCGGCGAGGGCGGTCAGTTCCTCCACCGTCCGTAGGGTGAAGGCGTCGTGCTCGACGGGGTCGAGGGTGATCCGGCCGATCTCGTGCTCGGTGAGGGTGCCGCCGTCGAAGAATGCGCCGAGCCTCCAGGGCCAGGGTGGCTCGGGGGCGGAGAAGGCCAGGACGAGCAGCCGGGGGTCTCCGGTCCGGGCTGCGGCGGGCAGGAAGCCGAGCTCCTCGACGGTCTCCCGGCGGGCGCAGCCCAGCAGGTCCTCGCCGGGCTCCAGGAACCCGCCCGGCAGCACGTACTGGCCGGGGCCCCGGACGGAGCGGAGCGCGAGTATCCGCCCGGCGGCGTCGGTGAACAGCAGACCGGCGCAGGCCAGGCCGTGCGGCAGTGTCGACACGAACTGCTCGGGCGGGAGCCACCCGGGTGGCAGGGCGGTGGGCATGCCTCACGGTAACCGCTGACCCCGGTGGAACCGACGATGCGTCAGCGTGGCTGCCCGGAACGGGATTAAAGACCTGCGATCAAGACAGAGCAGGGCGTATGGTCATGAACCCCCTGAAGGTGGAAGGAGGTTCACCACACCATGGGACTCTTCAAGGACGCACCGCCCCGGGAGCATCCGGACTATACCCAACTGCGCTTCATGGCGGCCGGTTCGCCGTCGTGGTGGAAGAGCAACCGCCACAAGGTCCTCGCCGTCACCGGCCTGCTGGTCGGCTTCTGGCTGGCCGGCCAGCACGACACCGCCCCCACCCCGGCCACCTGCCCCGCACCCCCGCCGGCCGCCAGCACCCGCTGACCCCGGCGCACGCCCCACCCCGCACGCCCCCAAACCCCGGCCGATCCCGCGCCGGGGCCCGGGGGCCCGATGGGTGATGTTCGCGCGGGTCGGCGGGTCGCCGCGCCGACGTGCGGGCACCCCCGGCTGATACTGCGGGCATGCGACCCACCCGTTCGACGTCCCTGCTGCGCCTCGCCGCGGTCACCGCCGCCACCGCGCTTGTCGCCCTCGGCACCCCGGTCACGGCCACCGAGGCCGCGGCGGTCGACGGCCGCCGACCCTGCGTCAGTTCCCGGCCGCCGGAGGGCGGCCCGGCTCTCGACATCCTGCGGATCGCCGAACAGGCCAAGGCCGAGCTCGACCTCAAGTCGGTGATCCTGCGGGTCACGGTCGACGGTCGCGAGGTGATCACGACCGCGCTCGGCGAGTCGATGACGGGTGTCCCGGCCGAGCCCGCCATGCACTTCCGGAACGGCAACGTGGCGATCAGCTACATGGGGACGGCGCTCCTCCGGCTGGTCGACCAGGGCGTGGTCGGCCTGGACGAACCCGTCGCGCGCTGGCTGCCCGACCTGCGGCACGGGGACCGGATCACCCTGCGCATGCTCGCCGACTCCACCACCGGTCTGGTCGACTACGTCACCACCCCGGGCTTCGGCGACCAGGTCGTCGCGGACCCGTTCCGCCAGTGGACGGCGGCGGAGCTGGTGGCCATCTCCACCGGTCAGGACGAGTGGTACGAGCCGGGGACCAACTGGAGCTACTCGCACGCCAACTTCGTCCTCCTCGGCGCCGCCCTGGAGAAGATCACCCAGACCCCGCTGGACGTCCTGCTCCAGCAGCAGATCATGGGCCCGCTCGGGCTGGACGAGACCCGCAACAGCTTCACCCCCGACATCCCGACACCCGTCCTGCACGCCTTCACCGCCGACCGCGGTACGTACGAGGAGTCCAGCTTCTGGAACCCCTCCTGGACCACCGCCCCCGGCGCGGTGCAGACCACCGACATCTGCGACCTGGCCCGCTCGGCCGCCGCGATCGGATCCGGCGAACTGCTCTCCCCCGCCTCCTACCAGGAGCTGCTGAACCCGGGCACGGTGGGCCTGGGCCGGCCGACCAAGACCTGCCCGGAGAAGGTCTGCCTCCCGAACACCGAAGCCACCCACTACGGGATGGGCCTGCTCGTGCTGGGCGACTGGGTGTCCCAGCACCCGCTGTTCTTCGGCTACACCGCCGCCCAGGCCTACCTGCCGTGCGAGCACCTGACCATCGCGGTCTCCACCACCAAGGGCCGCGGTACCCCGGAGGGCCACACCGCCCAGCAGATCACCCAGCGCATCGCCGCCGCGCTCGCCCCGGAGCACCCGATCCCCGACTTCAGCTAACCCCCGGACGACGTGCCCACGGCCTAGACCGCCCTGCGGTAGAGCCAGACGCCCAGGGGCGCGAAGACCGCGACGATCCCGGCGTCCCAGGCGAGTGCCTCCCAGATCGCGCTGGTGGCCGGGCCGCCGAGCACCAGGACGCGGACCGCCTCGGCGGTCTGGGAGACCGGCTGGTGGTTGGCGAAGGCCTGTAGCCACCCCGACATGGTGTAGACCGGGACGAAGGCCGAGGACGCGAAGACCAGCGGCGCGAGGACCGGGAAGGAGGCGGCCATCGCGGTCTCCGGGTCGCCGACCGCCATGCCGACCACCGCGAAGATCCACGACATCGCGAAGCCGAAGGCCAGCACCAGCAGGACGCCGCCGAGGAACGCGGGGACACCCGCGTGGATCCGGAATCCGAGGGCGAAGCCGACCGCGGCCATCAGGCTCACCACGAACACGTTCCGCGCGAGGTCCGCCGTGGTGCGGCCGGACAGCACGGCCGACCTCGCCATCGGCAGCGAGCGGAACCGCTCCATCAGACCGGTCTGCATGTCGGTGGCCAGACCGATGGCGGTGTTCATCGAGCCGAAGACGGCGGTCTGCACGAAGATGCCCGGGATCAGGAAGTCGACGTAGCTGACCCCGGGCGGCAGCGCGGGGCCGACCACCCCGCCGAAGACGTAACGGAGCATCAGCACGAAGACCAGCGGCTGGACGGTGGAGAAGATCAGCAGCCGCGGCACCCGGCGCAGCGCGATCAGGTTGCGCCAGGCCACCGCGAGGCCGTCCCGGACCGGTGCGGCGATCCGCGTGCCGAGCTGTCCGGCGTCGATCGCGGTCATGAGGTGCCTCCGGAGGATGCCGGGCCGTCGGAGCCGGTCCTGGTACGGTGCCCGGTCAGGGCCAGGAAGACGTCGTCGAGGCTCGATTCGCGGACGGTGACCGTGCTCGGGACGAGCCCGCTGGTGTCCAGTGAGTGCAGGACGTCGAGCAGCAGCCGTGACCCGTCCCGGGAGGCCAGCCTGAGCAGCGCGCCCTCCCGTTCGGGCGGTTCGGCGAGCTGCCCGCCGAGGACGGTGGCCGCCCGGACCGCCCGGGCCTCGTCGCCCATCCCCAGCTCGATCACGGTGTTCCCGAGCCGCGTCTTGAGGACGGCCGGGGTGTCGTCGGCGATGATCCGGCCCTCGTTCACGACCACCACCCGGGTGGCGAGCCGGTCCGCCTCCTCCAGGTACTGGGTGGTGAGCAGCACGGTCGTGCCGTCGCGCACCAGCTCGCGGATCAACTCCCACAGGACGGTGCGGCTCTGCGGGTCCAGGCCCGTGGTCGGCTCGTCGAGGAAGAGCACGGGTGGCTCCGGTACGAGGGCCGCGGCGACGTCGAGCCGCCGCCGCATCCCGCCCGAGTAGGTCCGGACGGGGCGGTCGCCCGCGTCGGCGAGGTCGAAGCCGCCGGACCACGGCCGCTTCCCGGACCACGTCGTGCCCGAGGACGGCGGCGTGCCCGCCGCTCGGGCGCAGGATGGTGGTCAGGATCCGGATCGCCGTGGTCTTCCCCGCGCCGTTGGGCCCGAGCAGGCCGAAGACGCTCCCCGGCTGGACCTCGAAGTCCACTCCGTCCAGGGCGGTCACCGTCCCGAACCGCTTGCTGAGACCGACCACGTTGATGGCTGCCTGTCCCATCGGAACGTCCCCGTTCGAGCTGACGATTCGCCGCCGGGCGAGCCCGGCCGGACCTCATTCCATTGTCACCTTCCGGGCTCGGCAGGGCAGCCCTCACGGTCG
The DNA here is from genome assembly GCF_014203705.1 of Kitasatospora gansuensis. NCBI lineage: Bacteria > Bacillati > Actinomycetota > Actinomycetes > Kitasatosporales > Streptomycetaceae > Kitasatospora > Kitasatospora gansuensis. Next base: position 8,044,530 of record NZ_JACHJR010000001.1, on the reverse strand, counting down.
GTCAGCCGGCGGCCGGTGAGCAGGTACTGGACCAGGCAGCCGGCGGCGAGCACCAGGACTCCGCCCACGGCGTCGAGGAGCCAGTGGTTGGCGCCGGCGAGCACGACGAGGAGGGTGACCATCGGGTACAGCACGGCGGGGATCCGGACCCACGGACTGCGCGTGGTGGTGACGACGGCCAGCGCACACCAGAGGGCCCAGGCGATGTGCAACGAGGGCATCGCGGCGTACTGGTTGGTGAGGGCGGTGAACGCTCCGAGCGGGGCGGAGTCGGGGCTGTTCTCCGGTCCGTCCCACAGGCCGAGGCCCGGGGTGAGCCTGGGCGGGGCGAGCGGGAGGCCCCAGAAGCCGAGCAGGGCCAGCCCGGTGGTGGCGAACAGGACGGTCCGGGCCGTGCGGTAGCGCGGCGGGTGGCGGACGTACAGCCACGCCAGGACGCCCAGCACCACCGCGAAGTGCATGATCTTGTAGTAGTGCTGCACCGCGTCCATCAGCCAGTCGTGCCGCAGGGCCCAGGTGTTGACGGCCCGTTCGACGTCCAGGTGGAGCGCCTGCTCCAGGCGGTAGGTCTCCCGGGCGTGCTCGACCGCGAAGGCCACCCGGTCCGGCGCGGCGTTGCGGATCCGGGTGTAGCTGCCGTAACCGACCTGGATCAGCAGCAGTTCCAGCAGCAGGTTGGGCCGGGAGACCGGGCGCAGCCGCGCCGGCAGCAGCGGCAGGTACGGGCGGCCCCAGGGGTGGCGCGGGGTCGGGCCGGCGGTCCGGCGCCTCCGCCACAGCGGGTCGGCGCGGCGCCGGAACGGCAGGACGGCGGCGGTCACCACCAGGGTGAGCGCCGGCGCGTTGAGCAGCAGGAAGCCGGTGACCGGCTCGATTCCCGGGTTGAACGCGTGGCTGGGCAGCAGGGCGGCGGACGCCGCGACGATCGGCCACAGCGCCCGGTCCTCGGGGCGGCGCCCCACCCGGCCGGTCGCCGCGAGCAGCAGCCAGCCGAGGTCGGCGGGCAGGGCGACGGGGGTCACCACCACGGCCGCGCAGCCGACCAGCCCGGCGCTCAGCAGTCGCTGGCCGTCCGCGGCGAAGGCCGTCCCGCGCCGGAGCGCGAGGACGCCGACCGCGAGTGCCACCACCAACCAGGCGCTCAGCAGCGGCAGGCCGTGCAGGCCGAGCCGTGACAGCACGCCGAGCGCCGACTGATTGCCGAGGTACTCGACCCGGTCGGCGAGGTGCTGCCAGTACTGGACGGTCCCGCCGGGGCGGACCGCCCACGCCACCGCCTCCAGCCCGACGGTGACGGCGATCGCGATCAGCGCACGCCGCCTGGCGCGGGTGCACCACAGCAGCACCACGAAGAGGACCAGCGCGGGCTGAACCGTCATCGCGCAGCCGAGCGCCACTCCGCCGCCTCGCCCCCGCCCCTGCCCCGTGGCGAGCAGCTCCGTCAGCACGAGCGCCAGACACCCCACACCAAGGACCGCGTCGACCGCCGAACCGCGCAGCTCGGCACCGATCAGCACGGCGCCGGCGGCCACGGGGGCGGCCGGCGCCAGTACGGGCGCGTCCGAGGGCACGCTCCGGGCCACCAGGACGCCGGCCACGGCGACGGCGACGAGCGCCGCCAGGGTCAGCACGAGCCGGCCTACGAACGACGTCCCCGCACCCAGCAGGTCCAGGACCAGCCCCGGCACGGGAGTCCCCCGCCCCGAGGTGAGGGCGGTGAGCCGCTGCCGGTCGGCCGGCCGGCCGAGCGTGTACCAGGTGACCGCCGCCGAGGCGACGAGCGTCAGCAGCAGGCAGACCCGCGACACGGTGTCCAGACCTGCGGACGCACCCGCACCGCGCCGTACCGGGGCCGGCCGGGTCAGGGGCATCGCCGTTCCTTTCGCCGTGGATCGGCACCGGGCGGACCGCAGCCGGCTGACGGAGCCTCAGCCCGACGCGGCCGGACACCGGCGCCCAGCTGCTGAACCCCTTATATCTGCCGACCTTCCGGCAGCGCCGCGCGGCGCGCACCTCTGTCTGCCATCCGGGTCGCCTGCCCGTCCCGCTAGTCCGCCGGGATGTGGGCGAGCATCCGCTCCATGCCGCCCACCCAGTTGGCCTTGAGCGCCTCGATCGCGCCGGGCAGGTCGTCGTCGAGCAGCCGGCGGGCGATCTCGCAGTGTTCCTCGGACTCGCGGGCCACCGGTTCGTCCTCGGCGACCACCAGGTTCTCGTAGCGCCGCATCCCGGCCTTGACGCCGGTCAGCAGGCCGAGCAGGCGGGCGTTCGGGCAGCCGCTGAGCAGCAGGCCGTGCCATTCGTCGTCGCGGCGGTCGACCACGGCGTGCTCGGCCACCGCGTCGGGGAAGCCCTGGGCCAGCCGCAGCAGCTCCGGGGCGATCCTCCGCAGGTGCACGGGGTCGGAGGACTCCAGTGCCAGGGACTCCAACGCCGCGACTATCGCGACCAGTTCGCGGAACTCCTTGCGACTGACGGGCGCGAAGCGGAAGCCGCGGCCCTGGTTGCTCTCCAGCACCCCCTCGCCCGCGAGCGTGATCAGCGCCTCCCGCAGCGGGGTCCGGCTGACGCCCAACTCGGCTGCCAGCACAGCCTCGTTGACGTCGGTACCGGCGGCGAACTCGCCGCGGGTCAGTCGCTCCATCAGTTCGTCGCGGATCTGCTCGCGCAGTGGCCGACGCTCGATCACCATCAGGCCCCCCAATCTCCGGTCCCAGCACAGCTCTTGACCGAACGTAGAGTACTGCACTAAGTATTCTGAATACAAAATGCCGATGGGGCGAAGGGGAGACGATTCCATGGGCCTGACCCGGGTGCCGGGGCTGCTGTTCGGCGGCGACTACAACCCCGAACAGTGGCCCGAGCAGGTGTGGCAGGAGGACGTCCGGCTGATGGCCGAGGCGGGGGTGAACATCGCGACCGTCGCGGTCTTCTCCTGGTCCCGGCTCGAACCCGCGCCCGGCGTCTACGAGTTCGGCTGGCTCGACCGGGTCCTCGACCTGCTGCACGAGCACGGGATCGCCGCCGACCTCGCGACGGCGACGGCCACACCGCCGCCCTGGCTGATCCGGCGGCACCCCGAGGTCCGGCCGGTCGACGCCAACGGCACCCGCCTGGAGTTCGGCTCCCGCCAGGGCTACTGCCCCTCCTCCCCCGTGTTCCGGGACGGCACCGTCCGGCTGGCCCGCGCGATGGCCGAGCGGTACGGGGACCATCCCGCGCTGGTCATGTGGCACGTCGGCAACGAGTACGCCGACCACACGGTCGAGTGCCTCTGCGAGGAGTCGGCGCGGCACTTCCGCCGCTGGCTGGAAGACCGCTACGGCAGCCTGGACGGTCTCAACTCCGCCTGGGGGACGTCCTGCTGGGGCCAGCACTACACCGACTGGACGCAGCTCAGCCCGCCCCGGAAGGCTCCGGGGCCGGTCAACCCGACCCAGGTGCTGGACTGGCGCCGGTTCTGCAGCGACGCGCTGCTCGCCTGCTTCGAGGCCGAGCGCGAGGTGCTCAAGGAGGTCACCCCGGACATCCCGGTGACCACCAACTTCATGAGCATCCTGCACCACCTCGACTACTGGAGGTGGGCCGCCGCCGAGGACTTCGTCAGCGACGACGCCTACCCCGACCCGGCCGACCCGACGGCGCACGTGAAGGCCGCGCTCAGCTACGACCTGATGCGCTCGCTGAAGCAACAGCCTTGGCTGCTGCTGGAGTCGGCGCCCGGCGCGGTGAGCTGGCGCGAGGTGAACGTCCCGAAAGAGCCGGGCGTCATGCGGCTGCACAGCCTGCAGGCGCTGGCCCACGGCTCGGACGGCGTGATGTTCTTCCAGTGGCGCCAGGCCAGGTACGGCCCGGAGAAGTTCCACTCCGCGATGCTCCCGCACGGCGGGACGGACACCCGTCAGTGGCGCGAGACGCTCGCCCTCGGCGCGGACTTGCGCCGGCTGGCCGAGGTGGCGGGGAGCGGCACCCGGGCCGAGGTCGCGCTCGTCCTGGACTGGGAGAGCTGGTGGGGCCTCGAAGCGCCCGAGTCGCTGCCGTCCGACCGGCTGCGGCTGCACCGGCTGCTGCTCTCCTGGTACGCGCCGCTGCACGCCCGGGGAATCGCCGTCGACCTGACTCCGCCGGGGCGCGACCTCTCCGCCTACCGGGTCGTCATCGCCCCGAACCTCTACCTCTGCACGGCGGAGCAGGCCGCCAACCTCGCCGCCTTCCCGGGCCAACTCGTGGTCGGCCCGTTCAGCGGGGTGGTGGACGCCGCCGATCAGGTCCACGACGGCGGGGCACCCGGGCCGCTGCGAGAGCATCTCGGGCTGCGGGTCGAGGAGTTCTGGCCGATCCCCGACGGCGGCACCCAGCAGGTGGTGACCGCGGACGGCACCCGGCTCACCGCGCGTACCTGGAGCGAGTGGCTGGCGGTCGACGACGCGCAGGTCCTCGCCCGCTACCTCGGCGGCCCGTTGGACGGCCGCCCGGCCGTCACCCGGCGCGGGACCGCAACCTATCTCAGCTGCCTGCCCGACGACCTGACGCCCGTACTGGACGAAGTGCTCGCCGCCGCCGGCCTCACCGGGACCGACCTGCCGGCGGGCGTCGAAGCCTGTCGGCGCGGCGACTTCCTGTTCCTGCTCAACTACGGGGCCGCGACGGCCACCGTCTCCCTGCCCATCGCCGGGACCGACCTGCTGACCGGCCGTCAGCTGCACGGCTCCGTGGCCATCGCTCCGCGCGACGCCGTGGTCCTGAAGCCCGGCGCGCTCCCGAAGCCCTGAGGAGAACCGTGACCCACCCCTACATACCCAACGCGGGGCCCGCCGCCCGCGCGGCGATGCTCGCCGAGATCGGCGCCTCGAGCGTCGAGGAGTTCTACGGCGACATCCCCGCCGATCTCCGGCTGGCCCGCCCGCTCGACCTGCCCGCCCCCTTCGCCGACGAACAGGGCCTGGTCCGGCACCTGCGCGGCCTGCTGGCCAGGAACACCGACACCACCGAGGCGCTGAGCTTCCTCGGCCACGGCTGCTACCCGCACCACGTCCCGGCGGTGTGCGACGAGGTCAACGGGCGCGGCGAGTTCCTGACCGCCTACGCGGGCGAGCCGTACGAGGACCACGGCCGGTTCCAGGCGCTCTTCGAGTACGTCTCGATGATGGGCGAGCTGCTGGAGATGGACGTCGTCAACGTCCCCACCTACGACGGCTTCCAGGCGGCGGGGACGGCGCTGCGGATGGCCGCGCGCTACACCGGCCGCCGAAAGGTGCTGGTCAGCGGCGCGGTCGCCCCCGACAAGCTCGGCACGATCCGGGGCTACCTCGCCCCGGACATCGAGGTCCTGCTCGCCCCGGTGGCCGAGTCCGGAGAGATCGGCGAGGTCGGCCTCGACGACACCTTCGCCGCCCTCTACCTGGAGACGCCCAACGTGCACGGCGTGATCGAGACCCGCGGACGCCAACTGGCCGACCTGGCCCACTCCGTGGGCGCCCTGCTGGTGGTCGGGACGGACCCGATCTCGCTCGGCGTGCTCGCACCGCCCGCCTCCTACGGGGCCGACCTGGTGTGCGGGGACATCCAGTCGCTCGGCATGCACCAGCAGTACGGCGGCGGCCAGGCGGGTTTCATCGCGAGCCGGGACGAGGAGCGGCTGGTCGCGGAGTTCCCGTCCCGCCTGTTCGGCATCGCCCCGACCGCGGTCGAGGGCGAGTACGGCTTCGGCGACGTGTTCTACGACCGGACCTCCTTCGCCCTGCGCGAGGAGGGCAAGGAGTGGGTCGGCACCGCGGCCGCCCTGTGGGGCATCACCGCCGGCGTCTACCTCGCGCTGATGGGCCCGCAAGGGATGCGGGAGATCGGCGAGACCATCCTCGCCCGGACCAGGTACGCCATGCGGGCCCTCGCCTCCTCCGGCGCCGTGGTGCTCCATCAGGAGTCGCTCCACTTCCGGGAGTTCGTCCTCGAGGTGCCGGACGCCGACGCCCTGCTCGCGGCGCTGCGGGCCGAGGGCATCTTCGGCGGCGTCCGGATCTCGCCCTGGCGGGTGCTGGTCTGCGTCACCGAGCGGCACTCGATCGCCGACATCGACACGCTCGCCGCGGCCGTCAAGGACGCCCTGTCAACTTCCGGAGACCGCACATGAGTTCACACGGTGAAGCGTTCGCCTCCCTGCCGGTCGCGCCCAAGCCCGCCCTGCGCCGCTTCCACCAGGCCCGCTGGGACGAGCAGATCGTTTTCGAGCTCTCCCGGCCCGGCCGGCGCGGCATCGGCGTACCCGCCCCGGACGCACCGCTGGTCGAGCTGCCGGCCGGCGTCGGCCGCAGCACTCCCCCGGCACTGCCCGAGCTGTCGCAGAACCAGGTGGTCCGGCACTACCTCCGGCTCTCCCAGGAGACCCTTGGTGCCGACCTCAACATCGATGTCGGCCAAGGCACTTGCACCATGAAGTACAGCCCGAAGGTGAACGACACCTTCGTCCGCGACCCGCGGATCGCCGAGCTGCACCCGCTGCAGCCCGAGGACTCGGTGCAGGGCGTGCTGGAGATCTACTGGCGGCTGGAGCAGATCCTCAAGGAGATCTCCGGCATGGCCCGGGTCTCGCTGCAGCCCGGCGCCGGTTCGGCGGCGATCTACGCCAACCTCTCGATGATCCGCGCCTACCACGCCGCCCGGGGCGAGGCCGGGCAGCGCGACCAGGTGATCACCACGATGTTCTCGCACCCCTCGAACGCGGCCTGCGCCAAGGTGGCCGGGTACGAGGTGATCACCCTGCTGCCGGACGCCGACGGCTACCCCGACCTCGACGCGCTCCGCGCCGCGGTCGGGCCGCGCACCGCCGCCCTGCTGATCACCAACCCGGAGGACACCGGAATCTTCAACCCGAGGATCCGGGAGTTCGTCGAACTGGTCCACGCCGCAGGCGGGTTGGCCTGCTACGACCAGGCCAACGCGAACGGCATCCTCGGCATCACCCGGGCCCGCGACGCCGGATTCGACCTGTGCCACTTCAACCTGCACAAGACCTTCTCGACGCCGCACGCCTGCGGCGGTCCGGCGGCCGGCGCGTGCGGGGTCTCCGAGGCGCTGGTCCCGTTCCTGCCGGGCCCGCTGGTCGACCGCGAGGGCGAGTCGTACACGCTGAACTCCCCGACGGGTTCGGTCGGGAAGATCCGGCCGTTCCTCGGGGTCACGCCCAACGTCGTGCGCGCCTACGCCTGGGTGATGGCGCTCGGCGCGGAGGGCCTGCGCGAGGTCGCGGAGACGGCGGTCCTCAACAACAACTACCTGATGCACAAGGTGCTGCGGATCCCCGGCGCGTCCGTCCCGTGGGCGGACAAGCGACGGGTCGAGCAGGTCCGCTACTCCTGGCAGGAGCTGGCCGAGGAGACCGGCGTGCACTCGGAGGAGATCGGCATCCGGGCCGCCGACTTCGGCGTGCACTACTGGACCAGCCACCACCCGTACGTGGTCCCCGAGCCCTTCACCCTGGAGCCGACCGAGTCCTACTCCCGTGAGGACCTGGACGAGTACGCCGCGATCCTGGCCCAGGTCGCCGCCGAGGCCCGCGAAAACCCCGAGTTCGTCCGGAACGCGCCCTACAACCAGACCGTCCACCGGATCGACGCCACCTCGCTGGACGATCCGGCGCAGTGGTCGCCCACCTGGCGGGCCTACTGCCGGAAGCACCGTCAGTGATCATCGGACTGGTCGTCAACCCCGTCGCGGGACTGGGCGGTCCGGTCGCCCTCAAGGGCAGCGACGGCGCGGAGACCCAGGCCAGAGCGCTCGCCCTGGGCTCCGTCCCCCGGGCGGCCACCCGGGCGGCCGCCACGCTCACGGCCCTGCACGCGCGGCGCCCGGAGCTTCGGGTCCGCACCGTCGCGGGCCCGATGGGCGAGGACAGCGCGATCGCGGCCGGGGTCCCGTACGAGATCCGCCACCGCCCACCACCGGTCACCGGCGCGGCAGACACCCGGTCGGCGGTGGCGGCGCTCGGCGGGGTGGACCTGCTGCTGTTCGCCGGCGGGGACGGGACCGCGCGCGATGTGCTGGACGCCGGACCGACGGGCGCGGTGCTCGGGGTGCCGGCCGGGGTGAAGGTGTACTCCGGGTGCTTCGCGATCAGCCCGTTCGCGGCGGGGACGATCGCCGCCGGGTTCGACGGGACGACGCTCGACGCGGAGGTCGTCGACCTGGACGAGGACGCGTACCGCGCGGGCCGGGTCGGCGCCCGGTTGTACGGGACCCTGCGGGTGCCGGCGGCCCGGGCCCGGCTGAGCGGCCGCAAGACCGGGTCGTCCTCGGCCGCTCCCGGCTCGGTGGAGTCGATCGCGCGCGCGGTGGTGGCGGCCATGCTCCCCGGCACGGCCTACGCCCTCGGTCCGGGTGCCACCACCCTGGCCGTCGGACGTGAACTCGGCCTGGAGCTCAGCCCGTTGGGCGTGGACGTAGTCCGGGACGGCGCCTTGCTCGCCTCGGACGTCACCGAGCAGACCTTGCTCACCCTTGCCATGTCACAGGTCACGCATGCCATTCTCTCCGTCCTCGGCGGCCAGGGGTTCGTACTCGGCCGGGGCAACCAGCAGTTCAGCCCCCGGGTGCTGGACCGGCTGGCCGGGATCACCGTGCTCGCCACCCAACAGAAGCTCGCCGCGCTCGGCGGCCGTCCGCTGCTGGTGGACAGCGGCGACGCCGCGACCGACGCCGCGCTCAGCGGAACCGTCCGGGTGGTCACCGGGCACCGCGAATCAGTGGTCTACCGCATCCAGTCAGCAAGTGAGGACCTATGAACACCCTGCAGAACAAGGTCGCCATCGTCACCGGCGGAGCCTCGGGCATCGGCCGCGCCACCGCCCGGCTGTTCGCCGCCGAGGGCGCCGCCGTGGTGATCGCCGACCTGGCGGACGCCGGCGAGGTCGTCCGGGAGATCGAGGCGGACGGCGGACGGGCCGTGGCCGTGGCGGCCGACGTCTCGTCGGAGACCGACTGCGAGCGGATCGTCCGGACCGCCGTCGAGACCTTCGGCGGCCTGCACGTCCTGTTCAACAACGCCGGGATCATCCGCCGCAAGACCGCGCTGGATATCTCCGTCGACGAGTGGGATCTCGTGATGGCCGTCAACGTCCGGTCGGTCTACCTGATGTGCCGGTTCGCCGTCCCGGCGATGACCGAGGGCGGCTCGATCGTCAACACCGGCTCGGGCTGGGGCCTGAAGGGCGGCGGCAACGCGCTCTCCTACTGCGCCTCCAAGGCCGCGGTCGTCAACATGACGCGCGCGCTGGCCATCGACCACGCCGCCGCGGGCATCCGGGTCAACTCGGTCAACCCCGGCGACACCATGACCCCGATGCTTCGCGACGAGGCGCGCCAACTCGCCGAGGACTGGGCCGCCTTCGAGAAGGACGCCGCCGACCGGCCGATGGGCCGCGCGGGCTCACCGGAGGAGATCGCCGCCGCGGTGCTGTTCCTGGCCGGCGACGCGAGCAGCTTCGTCACCGGCTCCGCCCTGGTCGTCGACGGCGGCGGCCTCGCCTGACCCTGCGTCACCCACCCCACCCACCACCTTCGGAGGTACCCGTGTCCACTTTCCGGAAGAGAACAGCCTTGCTCACCCTCGCGATCGCCCTCTCCGCGTCCGCCTGCAGCGGGACCAACGGCGGCGGCGACGCCAAGGACGGCAAGGTCACGCTGCGCTGGTCGACCTGGGGTTCGGCCGAGGACATGGCGGTCTTCAAGGCCTTCACCGACGAGTTCACCAAGAAGCACCCGAACATCACGCTGAAGCTCGAACCGGTCGCCTCCTACGAGGACTACCACCCCAAGCTGCTCACCCAGCTCACCTCCAGGACCGCCCCCGACGTCTTCTACGTCGGTGACGACTACATCGGCAAGCTGGTCGCCGACGGCGTACTCGCCCCGCTCGACGAGCAGTTGGCCGGACCGGACAGCAAGAGCAGGCCCGCGGACTTCTTCGAGGGAATCTACGGCGGCGCCAAGAAGAGCGGCGTCACCTACGGCGTCCCGAACGACACCAACCCGGAGGTGCTCTGGTTCGACAAGAAGGCGCTGGCCGAGGCCGGGATCACCGAGGACCCGGCGGCGCTGAACGAGGCCGGTCGCTGGACCATGGCCACCTACCTGGAGATGAACGCCAAGCTGAAGGCCGCCGACAAGTACGGCTCGATCTTCTGGAACTGGTACGGCGCCAACTACAGCCTGGTGAACGGCTTCGGCGGCAAGGTCTGGGAGAACGGCAAGTACGTCGCGACCACGGACCCGAAGTCCCGTCAGGCGCTCAAGGTGCTCGCCGACGGCTACCGGGACAAGACCTTCGCCTCCGCCGACCTGCTGCCCGAGGGCAACAGCGCGTCCACCCAGTTCATCAAGCACAAGGCGGGCTTCTACGCCGGTGGCCGCTGGGTCGTCGAGACCATCCGGAAGGGCGGCGATCTGCCGAACTACGACATCGTGCCGTTCCCGTCCGAGTCCGGGCAGCCGGTCCAGGGTGCGGTCGCCGCGTCCTACCTGACCCTCAACAAGGACGGCAAGCACAAGAAGGAGGCCTTCACCTTCCTGACCGAGTTCGTCAGCAAGGAGGGCCAGCAGCTCCGGCTCAAGGGCGGCAGCGCCGTCCCCTCCGTCAAGGGCGCCGAGAGCCTGGTGACCGGCGACGGCTACCCCGCGCACGCGCAGACCTTCCTCGACGTACGCGACAAGGGCTTCGCCAACTTCCCCGACGAGGTGGCCGTGCCGGGCCTGACCAAGGCGGTCAACGACCACCTGATGAAGATCTGGGAGGGCAAGCTCGGCTTCGACGAGGGCATGACCCAGTTGCAGACCCTGGTCGACGGCATGAAGGGCCGGCAGAGTTGAGTGCCGTCGCCGAGGCGCCGGCCCGCGAGCGGTCCCGGCCCGTCGAGCGCGTGCGTGAGCCGCGCTGGCGGCGGCGGGACCGCTGGTGGGGCGCGGTCTTCCTGGCCCCTCAACTGCTCGGCCTGCTGGTGTTCCTGGTCGGACCGCTCGGCTTCGCCGTCGTGCTCTCCTTCATGCGCTGGGACGGGCTCGGCGACGCGACCTGGGTGGGGCTGGAGAACTTCCGGACCCAGCTGACCGACCCGTACTTCGGCCGCGCGGTCTGGAACACCGTCAAGATCGGCCTGATCACCGTGCCGGGCGGCCTGGTACTGGCCCTGCTGCTGGCGCTCGCCCTGCACGGGGTCCGGGGCCGGACGGCCTACCGGGTCATCTACTTCCTGCCGGTGGTGACCAGTTCGGTCGCGGTGTCGGTGATCTGGCAGATGATCCTCGGCGGCGGCACCGACGGCATCCTGAACGGGACCGTGCAGGAGCTGTTCGGTGTCACGCTGCCGAGCTGGCTGGAGGATCCGACCTGGGTCGTCCCGGCCATCGCCGTGGTGACCGTCTGGTCCTCGCTCGGCCTCAACGTGGTGATCTTCCTGGCCGGGCTGGCCACCATCCCGCCGAGCCTGCTGGAGGCCGCCAGGATCGACGGCGCGGGGCCGTGGCAGCTGCTCCGCTCGGTCATCCTGCCGATGCTGTCACCGACCGTCTTCTTCACCCTGGTGGTGTCGGTGATCAGCTCCTTCCAGGCCTTCGACCTGATCTACGTCCTGGTCAACCCCGACCACAACGAGGGCGCCCAGACCATCGTCTACAAGGTCTACCAACAGGGCTTCCGGGAGTTCCAGTTCGGCCTGTCGAGCGCCGCCGCGCTGATCCTCCTGCTGCTGACGCTGGCCGTCACGGCGGTCCAGTTCAAGGCGCAGAAGCGCTTCGTCCACTACGAGTCGTGAGGCCCGGCATGACCCACCGGAAACAGATCCTCCTGCACGCCGTCCTCACCCTCGGCGGCCTGCTCATGCTGTTCCCGTTCATCTGGATGCTGCTCACCTCCTTCAAGGGCGTCGGCCAGATGATCAACGATCCGCTCGCCTGGCTGCCCGTCCCCTGGCGCCCGCGGAACTACCCGGACGTGCTCGCCGAGGTGCCGCTCGGGCAGGCGTACTGGAACAGCATGTACATCGCGGCCGTCACGGTCGCCGCCACCCTGTTCACCGGCGCGATGGCCGCGTACGCCTTCGCCCGGATCCCGTTCCGCGGTTCGGGGCCGCTGTTCGGCCTGTTCCTGGCCACCCAGATGGTCCCGGCCCAGGTCACCGTCGTGCCGCTGTACATCATGCTGGCCGAGCTCCAACTCATCGACTCCCACCTGGCGTTGATCCTGCCCGCGATCGCCAACCCGTTCGCGGTGTTCCTGCTGCGCCAGTTCATCCGGGCCGTCCCGGTCGAGCTGGAGGACGCTGCGCGGATCGACGGGGCCGGCCGCTGGACCATCTTCTGGCGGATCATCCTGCCCAACATCCGGCCCGGCCTGTGGACGCTCGGCATCATCGTCTTCCTGGCCAGCTGGAACAGCTACTTCTTCCCGCTGGTGTTCCTGAACACCCCGGACCTGTTCACCATCCCGCTGCTGCTTGACTCCTTCCACTCCCAACGCGGCGGCGTGGATTACGGGTTGACCGCTGCCCTGTCCGCGATGACCGTGGTGCCGATGCTGATCGCCTTCCTCATCGGGCAGCGCAAGATCCTCAACAGCATGGCCTCCTCGGGCCTTGGAGGACGCTGATGCCCACCGTTGAACTCGACCTGGTGGAGCGGCCGTTCACCGAACGCGGCTCCCGGCTGCTGGTCACGGCCGCCCCGGACGGGCTCCGGGTGGCCCGCGCGGAGTACGAGACCCCGCTCGACGCAACCACGGAGCTCACCGCGCTGGTGGTCCACGACCCCGCCGGGCGGCTTGTCCCCGTCGCCTCGACGACGCCGTCCGAACTGGCCTTCGCCAACGGCGTCTCGCTGATGTTCGCCGACCCTTCCACGCTGGTGATCGCGGGACAGCACGCGCACGCCTCCTGGCGACTGTCCGACGGAACGGCGCAGGCGCTCGCCCTCAACGGCTGCCACGTCCTGGTCGGCCCACCGGGGGGCTGGTCGGAGCAGGCCGTCCGGACGGCGGCCGAGGCCCGCTGGGAGCGGTGGTTCGCCCAAATGCCGGCCGTCCGCCCCGACCTGGCGGAGCGGGCCCGGATGGCCTGGTGGACGCTGGCCGTCAACCTGCTGCCGATCGGCGGGCGCGAAGGGCTCGTCCCGTCCAAGTACGGGTACGTGGGCGTCTGGAACTGGGACGCGCTCTTCCACGCCGTCGCTCTGCGCCACGCCTCGCCCGCACTCGCCCGCGACCAGGTCCTGCTGCTCCTCGACCACCAGCTCCCGGACGGCCAACTCCCCGACGTGGTCCACGATCAGGGCGTGCTGGCCGAGACCACCGACCTGCCCCGCTCGGACCTCGCCCGGCTGACCGAACACGTCGGCCGGGCGAACGGGACCGCACTCTCCCCTTCGGCGGTGCCGGTCACCAAACCGCCGCTGGCCGCCTGGGCGGTCTGGAAGATCCACCGGAGCGACCCTGACCTCCCCTTCCTCGCCTCGGTCTACCCGAAGCTGGTCCGCGCGCACACCTGGTGGTTCACCGCCTCCGACCCGGACGGCGACGGGCTCCCCGAGTACCTGCACCCGTACTCCTCCGGCCTGGACGACAGCCCGGTCTGGGACTACGGCCCGCGCGCCGAACCCCCCGACCTCAACTCCTACCTGATCCTCCAGGCCGACCGCCTGGCCGACATCGCGGACGCCCTGGGCCGGCCGGCCGACGCCGCCGAGTGGCGCGCTCGCGCCGCCGCCCACACCGAACTCCTGCTGGCGAAACGGTGGGACGGCACCCGCTTCCGCACCCTGGCGGGTGGCTCGCCCGTACCCGTCCGGACCGTGCTCGACCTGATGCCGCTGATCACCGGACGCCTGCCCAGGGCGGTGGCCGCCGCCCTGGAGCAGGAGCTCCGCTCTTCCCACTACTGGGGCGAACACCCGCTCCCCACCGTGCCGTTCGACGATCCCGCCTTCGATCCGGACGCCATGTGGCGCGGCCCGGTCTGGCTGAACGTCAACTACCTCCTCATCGAGGGCCTGCACCGCTCCGGCTTCACCACCACCGCCACCGAACTCCGCCGACGCACCCTGGCCATGGTCCGCGACGCGGGCGGCCTCTACGAGTACTGGAACCCCCTCACCGGCACCCGGGCCACCCACGCGACCTCCGGCTTCGGCTGGTCCGCCGCCCTGTTCGTCGACCTCGCGGCCCAGCCTGACGGATGATCACCTGGACGCCGGAACGATCACCACCTAGAGTCCTGATCTTGTTGCCGAGGACTCCAGGGGAAGCTTTGAACATCAGCACGTCGTACCGGATGTCGTTCGAGGAACTGCTCCGGGCCTCCAAGCTCGGCCTTCGGCGGCGCAGGCGGGCCCTGTGGGTGTGTGCGATCGCGCTGCCCGCCGACGGCGCACTGCTTCTCCCGCTCGGGAACTACCCCGTGGCGGCCGCCGGGCTGGCGACGGGTGCCCTCCTGCTGTACTGGCTGACCTTGGGGACCCGCCGGGCCGTCCGCAGGTCGCTGTCCAAGGCCACCGGGACGATCCAGGTGGAGTTGACCGACGAGGCGGTCACGATCCGACGGCCGGGCGTGTACACCGAAATCGCCTGGCAGCAGTACCACAAGGTGGTCGACACCCCGGAGTTCCTCCTGCTGTACGTCAACCAGGTCACGCTCACGGCGGTGCTCAAGCGCGGCCTCGACGGCGCACAGAATGCCGAACTGGCCGCCTTCGTGACGGCGATACCGAAGAGCTGATTAATTGCGATGATCGGACTTTCCGTTCCGGGATTCCCCATTCCCTTTAGTCATCACACAACCTTGTTTTACTGATTCTTGATATAGCCTCAACTCAGCACGCTAATCTGGCAGTTCGAACCCAGCTCTCCCCTGAGGACCTGATGATTCGTGCTGCCCATCTGCAACGAGACCTTGCTGCCTCCGTCGTCGTCTTCCTGGTCGCCCTCCCGCTCTGCGTCGGTGTGGCCGTCGCCTCCGGGGTGCCGGCCGAGCTCGGTCTGATCACCGGTATCGTCGGCGGCCTGCTGGCCGGGCTGCTGCCGGGGAGCAGCCTTCAGGTGTCCGGGCCCGCCGCCGGGCTGACCGTGCTCGTCTACGAGGCGGTGCAGCAGCACGGCCCGTCCGCCCTCGGCGTCATCACGCTGGCCGCCGGTCTGCTGCAACTGGCCATGGGGGCCTTCCGATTGGGCCGGTGGTTCCGGGCCATCTCGGTCGCCGTGGTGCACGGGATGCTGGCCGGGATCGGGCTGGTGCTGATCGCCGGTCAGCTGTACGCGATGGCCGACCGCACCGCCCCCGGCTCCGGCCTCGCCAAACTCGCCGGCCTGCCACGCCTGTTCACCGGCACCGCCGCCGATCCGGCCGCGCTGACGGCCGCCGCCGTCGGCGTCGGCACCGTCCTGCTCCTGATCGGCTGGCAGCAACTGCCCGCCCGGATCAGGCTGGTACCGGCTCCGCTGGTCGCCGTCGCGGTGGCCACGGCGGTCGTCGCCGGGCTCGACCTCAAGGTCGCCAAGGTCGAGGTCTCCGGCTTGCTGGAGGCGGTCCGGCTGCCCGGCGCCTCGGACTTCGCCGTGCTGGCCCAGGCGGGTGCGCTCGGCACGGTGCTGGCCTTCGCGCTGATCGGTTCCGCCGAGAGCCTGTTCAGCGCGGCGGCGGTGGACCGGCTGCACAACGGCCCGCGCACGCACTACGACAAGGAGTTGGTCGCCCAGGGCGCGGGCAACACGGTCTGCGGACTGCTCGGCGCACTGCCGATGACCGCCGTGATCGTCCGCAGCGCCGCCAACGTCCAGGCGGGCGCCCGGACCAAGGCCTCCCGGGTGCTGCACGGGGTGTGGCTGCTGCTCTTCGCGGCGCTGCTGCCGGCCGCCCTGTCGGTCATTCCGCTGGCCGCGCTGGCGGGTGTGCTGGTGCACGCCGGGGCGAAGCTGCTGCCCGTCAAGTCCCTGCTGCCGCTGTGGCGTTCGTACCGGGGCGAGGCCGTGGTGCTCTGCGTCACGGCGGTCGCCATCGTGGCCACCAACATGTTCGAGGGCGTGCTCGCGGGCCTGCTGCTCGCCGTCCTGAAGGCCGCCTGGGAGACCTCGCACGTGCACCTGGAGCGCACCGAACGGCCCGACGGCAGCGTGCTGGTACGGCTGTCCGGCCATGCCACCTTCCTCCGGCTGCCCCGGTTGCTGGAGGCACTGGAGACCCTGCCCGCCGACCGCCCGGTCCAGCTCGACCTGACCGGCCTGCGTCACCTCGACCACGCCTGCCGCACCGCCCTCACCGGCTGGGCCGAGCGCCGGTCCCAACTCGCCCCGGCCGGTGGCCCGGTGGAGAGCTCCCCGGTCCAGTGGCCGTGACCGGCGCGGTGGGTCATCGGCTCGAGGTGAGGTGAGCGAAGACCACCACGTTGTTCGAGTAGCCGGACTTCTTGTCGTACGTGCCGCCGCAGGTGATCACGCGTAGTTCGGGGCGCTCGGTCGGGCCGTAGACCTCGGCGTCGGGGAAGGCCGCGCGGGGGTAGGTCCGGACCGCGTCGATGGTGAAGACCGCCGTCCGCCGGTCCTCCCGGACCACCTCGATCTGGTCGCCGAGGCGCAGCAGTCCGAGCCGGTAGAAGACCGCCGGTCCGGACCGGGTGTCCGCATGACCGGCCAGCACGGCGTTGCCGGGCGCGCCCGGGGCGGGCCCGTTCCGGTACCAGCCGGCCTGGTTGGGCCGGCCGACCGGCGGGGTGTCGAGGTGGCCGGCGGGGTCCAGGTCGAGTCCGGCCAGTGGCGCGTTGACCTTGATCGCGGGGATTCTGACGCGGGTCGGCGCGGACGGCGGCAAGGGCTGGGGAGGAGGGTTGCCCGGCTTGCTCTCGGGGCTGGGCGATGCCTGGCCGCCACTGCTCTGCCCGGTTCCGGCCGGGGTGTCCGAGGCCCGTACGACGGCCGCCCCGACGGGGGGCGGGCCGTCGCCGGGGGCGCCGTCGTGGATCAGCCAGACACCGAGGACGAGGGCGAGCGTCACGACCGCGGCGGTGAGCCGCCCACGGTCGCGACCGCTCAGGCCCCGGGTCCGAGCGTCAGGAAGCGGCATTGCGGGCAGCGCGGCGGCGAACGGCGCGGATGCCGAGGCCCGCGGCGAGCACCAGCAACGCCGAACCGGCGCCGACCTCAACGGCGTTGAGATCCTGCGCGGTTCCGCCGCCACCGGTGTTCAGGCCGCCGTGCAGACCGCCACCGCCCGCACCACCCGCACCACCCGGGCCGCCACCACTGCCCGGCCCACCGCCACCAGGGCCGCCACTCCCGGGACCACCCGGGGGACAGTCGACCTTGAAGACCTTGTGCTTGGCGCTGCCCTGCTCGCCCTCGAAGGTCCAGGTGACCTTGTACATCCCGTTCGGGAGGTTCATGTCGGCCGTCCGGCCGTTGCCGCTCTCCAGGGTGATGGCCCCTGCGGCCACCTGCTGATCGCCCGGCTGCTTCTCGATGTTCCAGGTGACCTTCTGCACGGTGTCGAAGTTGAACGCGGCGAGGTGGAAGGTACAGACCTTGGGCTCGTCGTTCTGGTCGTCGGGCGGCGTGGTGCTCTCGTGCACCTTGATGTCGCCGTTGTCGCCGGGCGCGGCGAAGGCCGCCGGTGCGGTCCCGACGGCGAGCAGGGCGACGGTGGCGCCCGCCGCCAACAAGCTTGCGGCGCGGGCGAGATGAACCGGATGACTCGTGCGGGTCACGTCAGGTACTCCAGGTGTGGTGGGTGTGTGCCAGGGCCCACACCCTCGGGCGCCGATGCCGTTCGGCCAAGCACCCCACGCGCACTCATCTGACATTTCATCAGTTCGGCTCTGCGCCCGGACCGCCCCCGTCCACCGGTCGGAGCAGCACCGCAGCGGCCCGCCCGGGCGTTCAGTACCGTTTCCCCATGACCGAGAGCGCCCGGCTGACCGCAGTGATCGACGGCTACGTCCAGGGCGTCGGCTTCCGATGGTCCGTCAGGGCCCGGGCGGCGGACCTCGGCACGGTGACCGGCCATGCGCGGAACCTGGCCGACGGCCGGGTCGAGGTGGTGGCCGAGGGGGCCCGGGAGGAGTGCGCGCAGCTGCTGGACTGGCTGCGGACCGGTGACACCCCGGGCCGGGTGGACACGGTGACCGAGCACTGGGGCCCCGCCACCAGCGACCACGACGGTTTCACCATCCGCTGAACGCAGCACTCGCTTCGCGCCAACTTTGCGCGGTGAGCCCGGTCACTACGACCGGCCCGTCGGGGCGTCCCGGAAGAGGATCTTCGGCGGGCCGACTGCACAGAGTGAAGATCATCGCCTTTTTGATGACCGTTCAGTGAAGATCGTGAAGATCTTA
Source organism: Kitasatospora gansuensis (assembly GCF_014203705.1). NCBI lineage: Bacteria > Bacillati > Actinomycetota > Actinomycetes > Kitasatosporales > Streptomycetaceae > Kitasatospora > Kitasatospora gansuensis. Next base: position 8,026,173 of record NZ_JACHJR010000001.1, on the reverse strand, counting down.
CCGACCGGTCCGAGGCGCGGTCGGCCGGCGGATGGCCGGATCCGGCCACAACCCTTCGTACCCCCGCCGATCGGCAGTTCCGTAGGTCATCCCGGATTGAAAGCATCGAAACAGCGAGGGTGATCATAAAATCCCCTCGGATTAACGTTTCTGTACTGCTTCATGAACGGCGCCCCAACATCGCGGGGGCGCCAAGGGGGTACCACCGATGTCCGAAGTCACCCATGCCTCGGAACTGACCCGCCGTCGGATGCTGCAGGGGGCGGCCGTCGCACTGACCGCCGCCGCCGGCACCGTCGTCCTCGGCGTCGTCGGCCCGACCGGCAAGTCCGCGACGGCGGCCGACCCGGGCGCGTCCGACACCTTCGACGAGCTCTTTCACGGCCGCCGCATCCAGGGCCGCCCGGTGGCCGACGGGGGCGGCCACCACCACGGCACCACCGGCGCCGGGGGCACCGGTTACGCCGTGCACATCGACGGCGAGGAGCTGCACATGATGCGCAACGCCGACGGCACCTGGATCAGCGTCGTGAACCACTACCAGACCTTCCAGACGCCTCGCGCGCTCGCCCGAGCCGCCGTCACCGACCTGCAGGGCGCAGCGCTCGTCCCGGTCGCCGTCGCCTGATCCGGCCCACGCCGCTCGCACCACCACCCGCACCGCTCGCACCACACGTACAAGGGGGGACTCATGGCAGTCCGCAAGAACCAGGCGACCCTGACGGCTCAGGAGAAGCGCGCCTTCGTCAACGCCGTGCTCGCGCTCAAGCGCAACGGCGGCTACGACGCGTTCGTCAGCACCCACAACTCGTTCATCGTCGGCGACACCGACAACGGCGAGCGGGTCGGCCACCGTTCGCCGTCCTTCCTGCCCTGGCACCGCAGGTTCCTGCTCCAGTTCGAGCAGGCGCTCCAGGCGATCGACCCGACCGTCACCCTGCCCTACTGGGACTGGACCGCCGACCGCACCACCGGCGCCACCATCTGGGGCGCCGACTTCATGGGCGGCAACGGCCGCAGCAGCGATGGCCAGGTGACCACCGGACCGTTCGCCTACTCCTCCGGCAACTGGACCCTCACCGTCCGGCCCGACAGCCGCAACTACCTGCGGCGCTCGCTCGGCACCGGGGTGGCCCAACTGCCCAGCCGCACCGAGACGGACGGCGTGCTCGCGATAGCCGAGTACGACGCCGCACCGTGGAACAGCACCTCGGCGGGTTTCCGCAACAACCTGGAGGGCTGGCGCGGCGTCAACCTGCACAACCGGGTGCACGTCTGGGTCGGCGGCATGATGAGCACCGGCATGTCGCCCAACGACCCGGTCTTCTGGCTCCACCACTGTTTCATCGACAAGCTCTGGGCCGAGTGGCAGAAGCGCCACCCCGCCGCCGGCTACCTCCCCACGGCCGGCACCGCCAACGTGGTCGACCTCAACGACACCATGAAGCCCTGGAACGACGTCACCCCGGCGGACATGCTCGACCACACCACCCGCTACACGTACGACACCGGCTTCTAGCCGACCCCACCTGACGGGCCGTCCGCCCCGCACCTGCGCGGGCGGGCGGCCCGGCTCACGGTTCGATGCCTCCGGCCACCCGCGGACGGTGGAAGACTCTCGACATGAAATTCCTTCTCGAGGTCGACCTGAACGACCCTGCCTCCCCTGACGACGCCGCCGAGCTCGGCCGGATCCTGCGCTACTGGGCCGGCAACCTGAAGCACTACTCCCTGGAGCCCGGCAGCGGCGAGGACGTCTACGACTCGGCCTACCGAAAGGTCGGCCAGTGGTCCGTCACCCTCCCGACGGCCGACGCCGACGGGAGCGAGGCCGCGCCCTCCGGGCCCGCGGCCTGACGCACCGCCCTCACTACGACGCCGCCCGCCGCGCCTCGGCCGCCGTTGCCTCGACCGATCGCCCCAGCGCCTGCGGGTGGTGACCGAGGAACAGGTTCGGCTCGATCAGTTCCAGTTCCATGACCACCGGCTTCCTGGCGTCGTCAAAGGCCAGGTCCACCCTGGCGAACAGCGGGGACCCGGACGACGGCACCGCCGCCAGAGCGGCCAATGCCGTGGCGATCTCCTCCTCGGTCGGCCGGTACGGGGTCACATCGGGGTGCGGTACGCGGTCGTTGTCGATCACCCCCGGCTGGGTCAGTACGGGTCCCTTCCGGATCGCGTGGCTGAACGTGCCCGCGACGAAGACCAGGGCGCGCTCGCCCTCCTCCACCAGCCGCTGGTACGGCTGGACCATCACCGACCGGCCCTGGTCCAGCAGCATCCGGGCGTGCCGCAGGGCGTCGGCCGCCCGGAAGTCCTCCTCACCGCACGGCCCGTCCGGTTCGAGGAAGCGCGTGGGCACCACGGCGACGCCGCGTCCGGCCAGGTCCAGCAGGTAGCGCTCGTCGCTGTTCCAGCACACCACCGGCGCGGGGTTGCACAGCCGCGTCCGGCGAGCCGCCGTCGATCGAGCAGGTCTACTACATGGTCCAGGGCACCCAGGACACCAGCCCCCAGCCGCCGACCACGGTGCAGGTGATCAGCCGCGTCCTGGACGCTCCGCGCCGGACCGCGTCCTACTTCTGATCCGCGGACCGTGGGTGTCGCGGGCTGAGCCCGGCCGCTGACGCACCGTCGGAAGCCACTCGATCGGGGCACCCTGACCCGTGCCCCCGTGCGCCCCCGTGGTGACGCGCACTCCCCTTGCTACCGTCACCGACCAGCCGTGCCCCGGTGGGCACGGCAGCCCCGTCCACGGCTTCACCCTGGAGGTACCACCATGTCCACCACCGCCGTCTTCGCCGTCGAAGGCATGAGCTGCGGCCACTGCGAGCGGTCGGTCAGCGCCCAACTGGCGGCCGTACCCGGCGTCACGGATGTGCTGGCCGATGCCCCGACCGGCCGGGTCACCGTCTCGTTCGAGTTCGGGCAGGCGCTCGACGAGCAGCGGATCCGCGACGCGGTCGACGAGGCCGGGTTCACCCTCACCGGGCGGATCTGAGCCCTGCGGGAACTCACCCGCGCCCGGCTCCGGCTGCTCCGGCTGCTCCGGTGCGGAAGCAACGGAGCCGGGCCCCCGGCCGTACCTTCTCCCGCTGGGTTTCGCCGTGCTGCTCACTCCCGGGCCGTCCCGGAGGCGGCCTGCCAGACCTGACGGACCGCCAGTGCGGCCGTGCCGGCTGGCGCTCCGGCGAACTCTGGACGGTGCCGTCCCCCTCAGGTGCGCGCCGCTCCGGCATGGGCGGTGAGGAGTGCGTCGACGAGGCCATCGAGGTCCGGCCACGGGAAGCTCGGCCGGTCCCGGCGCAGGACGGTCAGCCCGTGCAGGGCGGCCCACAGGCACAGCGTGGCGGGGGCGATGCCGGGCGCGGGATCGCCCGTGCAGGCCCGGACCGCCGAGTCGAGCAGATGCAGCGCGGGCAGCCCCGCCATCTCGTCCGGCTCCCAGCCCGGCGAGCCCGCGGTGCCGAACAGCACCTGGTAGTGGCCGGGGTGCCGCTCCGCATAGCGGCAGTAGGCGAGGCACACCGCCCGAAGCCGGCCGCGGGCGTCGGGCCCGGCGGCGGCGGCCAGCACGTCGAGCAGCTCGCCGAACCGCGCCTCGTACACCGCGACGAGCAGCGCCTTCCGGTCGGCGAAGTGCAGGTAGACGCTCTGCGGGGCGACGCCGGCCTGCCGGGCCACCGCCCGCAGGGACAGGGTCTGCTCGCCTCCGCCCTCCTCCAGCAGGTGGCTCGCGGCGTTCACCAGGTCGATGCGCAGTCGGCTGCCCTCGCCACGGGGGTTGGGGCGTCGTCGGTCGGTGCTCATGTTGACAACTCTAGTGGACGGGCGTCTACTCATGACCGTCAGTGGACAGCTGTCTTCTTACTTTCTCCCGGGGGGAACCGTGACCACCACCGTGCAGCGCGTCGTGCACGCCAGCGTTCTGATCGACTTCGGCGGCGCCCGGATCCTCACCGATCCCTGGCTGTCCGAACGGAAGGGCTACCACCAGGGCGAACCGCGCTCGGTCCAATCGGCGGCCGAACTCCCGCCGCTCGCCGGGATCGTCATCAGCCACGGCCACTACGACCACTGCGACCTGGACGCCCTCGCGGGCTACCCCGACAAGACCGTGCCCTTCGCCGTGGTCCGCGGGCTCGCCGGACGCGTCCGCGCCGTCGGCTTCACCGACGTCACCGAACTCGACCCATGGCAGAGCACCCGCCTCGGGCCCGTGCGGGTCACCGCCACTCCCGCCCAGCACGGGGTCCCGGAGGTCACCTTCGTCCTGCAGCACGACCGGAGCTCGGTGTTCTTCGGGGCCGACACCCTGCGCATCCCCGCCCTCGACGAGGTGGCCCGGCGCTTCCCCGACCTCGACCTGGCCCTGCTGCCCATCAACGGCCTGCGGATCCGGCCCGCGTTCAACCGGCAGGTGGTCATGGACGCCGTCCAGGCGGCCGAGCTGACCCGCGCGCTCCGTCCCCGGCTGGCCGTCCCGATCCACTACGCCTTCACAGCGGGCAGGCTCCGCGACGCGACCGTCCTCAAGCTGACCCGCAACCGCCCCGACCTCTACCGGGACGCCGCCGCCGACCTGGCACCCGACACCGCCGTACACATCCTCACCCCGGGCGAGCCGCTGTCCCTGTGACCCCTCGGACGCCACCGCTCGGACACGGACGCCGGTGACGCCACAGGGCCTGCCCTCCGGAACGACCCGGGCGGCAGGCCCTGCACGGTGGGTTACGCCCTCACCAGCGGTACCACCGCCGTCGGCCACCGGCCCCAGCGCCACCGCCGAAGACGAAGCCCAACAGCCAGAGGACCAGCACCGCCAGTGCGATCCACCAGAGGACGTGCCAGGCGAAGCCGGCACCTCCCAGGATCAGGGCGATCAGCAGAACAACAATCACCAAAGCCATGACATCCCACCTCCGAACCGACCGTCTGCCCGTTTCGGCCGATCTCATGCAATGAGCCCCTGGCGAGCCCCGTTTGAGCCCGGCCCGGCGGGCCAGACGCACGGTATGGACAGATTCACCGCCTCCCCCCTGCCCGGCTGGCTGGACGCGCCCGTCGGCTGGACCGGTCTCGACCCGACGTCCGACCGCCTCCAGCGGCTGGTCACCGGCCTGCCACTGGGCCCCGTACGAGATGTCCTGCACGGGGCCTGGCTCGGCCACCCGCTGCACCCGGCACTGGCCCAACTCCCGATCGGGTGCTGGCTCTCGGCCGCCGCTCTGGACCTCACCTGCACCTCCCCGCCGGCCGCCCGCCGCCTCACCGCCCTCGGCCTGGCGGCCGTCCCCCCGACCCTCTGGGCCGGCTGGGTGGACTGGTCCGAACTGTCGGCGGAGCGCCGCCGCACCGGCCTGGTGCACGCGGCGTCGGCGGTCACCGCGACCGTCCTCCAGATCGGCTCCTACCGGGCCCGCCGGCACGGCCGCACCAGGAGCGGCATCCTGCTCGGCCTGGCCGGCACCGCCGTGGTGAGCCTGACCGCCGCCTTCGGTGGCCACCTGGCACACCGTCAGGCCGACACACCCGCCTCGCCCGAGGTCCGGGTGGCCGACGACGGCGAACAGGTCAGCTGACCCACCGTCACCGGCAGCCCGGTTGAGATCCGGAGGAAGGACTCTAAGCTGCCAGCCGTGACGGAGACAATCAGGAGTATGGCGCGGGCCTTCGACGCCCTGTCAGGCGATTACGACGACGCGCACCACGACGAGATCGCCCGATCCCTGACCGCGTGGGCCGCCCCGACCCCCGCCGAGTCGGTGGCCGATGTCGCCTGCGGGACGGGCGCGGTGGCCCTGGCCGTCGCCGCCGGACGCAAGAACGGTACGGGTGGCGGCGGCCACCTGCTCGCGATCGACCTGTCCGCCGGGATGGTGACGGCCGGTCAGCTCCGAGCCGAACGGGCCGGCCTGGCGGCGACGATCGACTGGCGGGTGGCCCCCGCCGTACCGCTGCCGGTGCCCGACGGCAGTCTGGACGTGATCCTCTGCGCGTCCTCGCTGCACTTCCTGGGCGCGCGAGCCCTGACCGACTGGCTGCGCGCACTCCGCCCGGGCGGCCGGGTGGGCTTCACCCTCCCGGTGGCCTCCCAGTTCCGCCCCAGCGGCGCGTTCGCCCAACTGGTCGCGCCCGACCTGCAGCTGCCCGAGACTGCCGAGGACGGGCGTCGGCTGGCCGCGGCAGCCGGGCTCACCGACCCGGTCGCCCGGGTCCTCGACGTCGGTTCGCGTTCCGTGGTCCTGGTCCTCGGCCGGGCGCCGATGCGAGCGTTCGACTGAGAAGTCCTGGTCAGCCTTCGGCCTGCTCTGCCAGCGTGTGCGCGACGAGTGCGTTGGCGTGGCCGTGGCCGAGTCCGTGCTCGGTCTTGAGCCAGCCGACGAGTTCCATGTGCCGGGTCAGCGGGGAGGCACGGATCAGGTCCTTCCACTCCTCGATGGGGCGGCCGTATTTCTGCTCGATGGAGGGGAAGTAGCTGGTCGGGTCGCCTTTGGTGGTCATGTCGATGCCTTCCGTTCGTCGTTGAGGTTCGTCGTTGGAGTCCGTCCGCCTCAGCGGAGCTTGTGCCGGGCCGCCCAGTCGGTGAGGGCGTCGGCGATCACCAGGGGGTGATCCTCCGGAGTGTGGTGTCCTGCGACCGCGTCATGGTGTTCGATCTCAAGAGCAGCCATGTTCTCCGCACACCAGTCGACGATCGCGGGGCCCATCATGGCGCCCGGGCCGGGCGCGAAGGTGAGGAGCAGCTTGGGCACGTTCGCACTGCTCGCCAGCCACCGGTCGTACGCCTCGATCCTGGCCACCACCTCGGCGGGCTCACCGCCCAGCGGCATGGAACGTGCCCACTGCAGCAGCGGACGGCGGCTCTCCCGGGTGGGGTACGGGCGCCGGTAGGCGGCCAGGTCGGCCGGATCGAGCGGGGTGGCGACGGTGCCGGGCAGCGCCTGCTCGATGAAGGCGTTGTCGTCCAGGATCATGCCCTCGCCGACCTGGGGTGTCTTGATCGCCCGGAACAGCGGGCGGCCGCCCTCGGGGAACTCCTCCCAGCTCATCGGCTTGACGATGGTCTCGGTGAACGCGATGCCGCGCACCCGCCCGGGATGCCGGGCGGCCCAGTCGAAGGCGAGCGCACCGCCCCAGTCATGTCCGACCAGCACCACCTCCTCCAGGTCGAGCGCGTCGAACCAGGCGTCCAGGTAACGGGCCTGATCGGCAAAGGTGTAGGCGATGTCGGGCTTCCCCGACTCCCCCATACCGATCAGGTCGGGGGCCAGTAGCCGGCCCGCTCCGCCGACGGCGGGCAGGACGTGCCGCCACAGGTGGGAGGAGGTCGGGTTGCCGTGCAGGAAGACGGTCGGCGCACCGGCACCGCGCTCCCGGTGGAAGATGGTCGAGTCGAGAACAGGCTGAACGGGCAAGGCAGTTGCTCCTGTCGATGGGCTGAAGGATCCGGCGTCTACCGGAAGGCGGGGGCGGTGCGTGCGGCCCAGTCCGCGAAGGTGCGCGGCGCCCGGCCGAGGATGGTGCCGACGGCGGGGCTGGTCGCCTGCTCGGCGGGCAGCGGCTCGCCGAGGATGGCGAGGGTGCCCTCCACCACCGGCTCCGGCATGAACGCCAGCATCTGCGTACGGGCCTCGGCCCGCGTCTGCTCGACGAAGCGCACCGGAGTACCCAGCGCCGCCCCGATCGCCGCGGCCCGCTCGCGCGGGGTGACCGGCGCGGGGCCGGTCAGGTCGTACGTGCTGCCCGCGTGGCCGCTCTCGCGCAGCACCGCGGCCGCGACCTCGGCGACGTCCGCCGGGTCGACGGTCGGCAGGCCGACATCGCCGAACGGCGCGGCGGCCGTCCGCCGCGTACGGATCGTCTCGGCCCACGCGAAGGCGTTGGAGTTCAGCCCGCCGGACCGCAGGATCGTCCACTCGAGGCCCGAACCGCGCACGGCCCGCTCGAACGCCACGGGATGGCGGTACACCTCGGGTCGCGTCCCGGCACCCTGCGAGGAGAGCAGGACCACGCGCCGCACCCCACCCGCCCGGGCGAGCTCGAGGATGCCTTCCGGATCCTCACCGGCGACCAGCAGGAACAGCGCCTCGGCCCCGTCGAGGGCGGCCCGCAGACTCGGCGGGTCGGCCAGGTCCGCCTGGAAGTGTCGTACACCGTCGGGCAGTTGAGCCGAGTTCCGGGAGACCGCCGTCACCTTCTCGCCGGCTTCGACCAGGATCCGCACCAGCTCCCGGCCGACGTTCCCGGTCGCACCCGTCACAACAATCATGAGAGACCCCACTTGTGAGTTAGTTGGCTGACTTAGAAGGACCCTAGCTGACACCCCGTCACGCGTCTATAGTCAGTCAGGTGACTGACTCAAAGAGCACTCGGCGATCACCCGGCAAGCGCGAACGACTGGCAGCCGCAGCAGCCCAGGTGCTGCACGAGAAGGGCGTCGAACAGACCACGCTCGCCGACATCGCCCGCGCGGCGGACGTCCCGGTCGGCAACGTGTACTACTACTTCAAGACCAAGAACGAGCTGGTCGAGGCGGCCATCGATGCCCACCTGCAGGGCCTCCGGGCCGCGATCGAGGTGCTCGACGCACTCCCCACCCCCCAGGACCGACTGAAAGCCCTCCTGAACAACTGGGTCGATCAGCGCGAACTCACCGCCCGGTACGGCTGCCCCACCGGCAGCCTCGCCTCGGAACTCGACAAGCGGGCCGACGGCCTCGACGAGTCCGTCGCCAAGGTCATGCAGCACCTCATCGACTGGGCAGCGCAACAGTTCCGGGCCATGGGGCGCGACGACGACTCCCGGGAGCTCGCGGTCGCCCTGGTCGCCGCCTACCAGGGGATCTCCCTGCTCACCAACACCTTCCGCGCCCCCGAGCTGATGGCCGCCGAAGGTCGCCGACTGGAACGCTGGATCGACTCGCTCGCCTGACGCACCGTCGGATCCGTTCCGTGGCGGGGTGGTCAGAGGCTGCGGGCGGTGATGTCGCCGTAGGCGGTGGTGGCGTGGATGGTGAGGGCGGCGGTGCCGTCGGTGTTCTGGAGCGCGTTGTGGATGCGGCCGTGGGTGGTGCCGGCGTCGAGGGTGGCGCTGACGCCGCGGGCGGCGCCGACGGTGAGGTTGCCGGCCTCGGTGCGCAGGGTGACGGTGCCGGTGGTGGCTTCGGTGATGTGGATGTCGCCCTTGTGGGTGGTGATCTGGGCGGGGCCGTTGAGGCGGCCGAGGGTGATGTCGCCGGCCAGGAGGGTGAGGTGGGCGGTGGCGGTTTCGTCGAGCTTGACGGTGCCGTGGGCGGCGTCGAAGGTGACGGGGCCGAGGCGGCCGACGCCGCGGAGTTCGGCGGTGGCGGCCTTTGCCTCGATGCGGGAGCCGGTGGGCAGTTGGACGGTCACCTCGATGGCGCCGGTGTTGCCGAGGATGCGGTTCTTGGCCGGTGCGGTGGTGATGTGCAGGATGCCGTCGCGGTAGTCGGCGGTGGTCTGCTCGGCGGCCTTCAGGTCGCTGCTCTTGGTGGCGTCGGCGGGGCGGATCTCGACGGTGGTGTCGGTGCGGTCGGCGGCGATGAGGTGGATGCGGCCTGCGGGGATGTCGAGGGTGGTGGTGATCGGGGCGGTGGTGTCGTACTTCTGCACGGTGCTCTCCTGCTTTCGTGTCGTCGCGCTTTCTTCGGCGCGCCGTTTCTGATGAACGAAAAGCTACGTTGCGTTCATAGATCTGGCAACACATTCGTTGCGCAGAAACGGCATCACCGCAGGCCAGAGCAGGGAAATCGTTGCACTGGTTTTGAATCTAAAGCAACGGCTCCCATTGCGTTCGTTGCAATGAATTAAGAACAAACGCTATGCCGGAGACGTCGAAGCCGGTCTCGGGTGCGCCGTCGTACGCCGTCTTGAGGCTGTCCGCCTGCTCCAGCGTGCCGTCGGTCTCCACCACCACCAGGTCGGCCGGGTCGAGCCCGAGCGACTCGGTCAGGCTGGAGCGGCCGCGCAGGGTGCGGTGCACCGAGTCGAAGATCCGGACCGGCACCGGGCGGCCCTGCGCCGTCCAGCGCCGGTGGATGGCCAGCAGCCAGTCGGCGTACGGGGCGGGCCCCGCACCGGAGGGACGTTTCGGCGGATCGTCCCAGGTGGCGTGCGGGAGCAGGAAGTCGATCCGGGGCGGGGCGAGTTCGACCAGCGCGTCGTAGACGGCGACCGGGTCGTTCTCGACGTCGATGGTGCAGAGCAGCCCGGCGTACAGGTGCCGGTAGGCGGGGCGGCGGAGCAGCTCGACGGCGGCCAGCACGGCGGGGCCCGCGAGCAGCGGCTCCCCGCCGTGCAGCACCACGTGGACGGCCGTCAGCCGGTGGGCCAGGGCATGCTCCGCGATGCGGTCGGCGGTCGCCGCGAGCACGCGCTCCGAGACGGTGCGCGGCTTGCCACGCCAACTGGTGTCGGCGTGCTCGTACACGTAGCAGTGATCACAGGACAGGTCACAGCGGCTGTGCACCTTGAGGACGAACTGCGAGAACGGCGCGGGGGGACGGGACATGACGGGGCGTCGGCTGCGCGGCGACCGTCAGATGGAGGAGTTGAAGGCCGCCACGGCGACCCCTTGGGCTACCTGTTGATCAGCCACTGACTGATCAAGGTGACCGGCAGCATTCCCGCCGAGTACGCGGCACCGAGCAGCGCCCGCCGCAGCAGCATCCTGGGCAGGAACAGCCGGGGCAAGCCCTGAACGGCCTGCATGGCGCCCGGGCCTCGGGTAGATTTCATGGTGAGTGCTCCTTGGTTGACGTCAGGCGGGTATCTCACCCGGGACCCCCGGCCAGTGCTTGCCGGCGCTGGCAACTACGGGGGTCCCCTTGCAGGTTGGGCAATGCGAGTGTCCCGGATGCGCCTACGTACGGCCCGCCGAATGGCCAGAAATCCATCAGTTCGCGCGAACGGTCCCTACGGCGATCGACGTAGGGCCGACTGCCCGCAGCACCGCGTACGGGCAGGGCCGCTCGCCCCGCGCGCCGCCGCCCTCGGCGCGATTCCTCTCTCGGTGACTGACGTGACTGAAGGTCAGAACAGGTCAAACGAAATTGGCGCGTGCGCCTGAGCGCCGCGGGCGGCACCGGCTGACCTGCCTGGCGCAGTGCCGCGACCCTGCCCAGGCGCCGGGTGAGAAGGAACTCGGTGGTGCGGTACACAGCGGCCTGACGCTGCGCCAGGACATCGCCCTTGGCCGCGGTCCGGCTCTCGTACCGGTGGGCAGAGCGCATAACCACCTCGTGCGCCAACTGCCCCTCCTCCACGGCCTGCGAGTTGCGAGCGAGGACCTACAGGGCACGATCCCAGGCGGCGATCACGCTGTTCTGCGCGGTGACCATGTCGCTCAGGGCCGGCGCCTCAGCGTCAGCGTCCGCCCCCAGACTGTTGAACGCACGAGCACTGATCACGCAGTCGGAGCTGTCTGTCAGCAGAAAATCATGCTCGGCGACAGACGGGGATTCGGTGGTCCGACCTGCCCAGCAAGCTTTCGCCAAGGTTTCGGCACGGCCGGCTCCTTAGGTTGACGTCATCTCGTCAAGGAAGTCGGATGACGGGCAAACGAGGGGAATTCGACATGCTGAAGAGCTTGAAGGCCAAGAGTGCGGCGGTCTCCGCCCTGGCGGCAGTTGCCATCGCGTCGCCGCTGGTGCTCGCGGGTACGGCCCAGGCTGCGGGTGGGACGGCGCCTTCGTGCGTGAGCCGTAGTGTCGATACGTCGGTGAAGGCCGTCTACCTGGGCAACGTTTGTGGCAAGACGATGCGCGTGACCGTCGTCTTCACGAACGGCTCCGAGAGCCCGTGTTTCGCGATGGCTTCCGGGGCCACGCTTCGGGTGAACTACGCCCCGTACACGTACGCGCGCACCGCCGTCTGCTGATCCTGTTACTCGCGGGCCTGGGCGTTCACCGACGGATGCACGTCACCGTTGTCCGCGCCCAGGCCCGCGAGCAGGCGCAGCCCGTCCTCGGCGGGGCTGCCGGGGGCGGCGGACAGCACCAACAGCTCCATGCCCGATTCGCCGGGCAGGGCGAAGTTCTCCTGGTGCAGTTCGAGCAGTCCGACCAGCGGGTGCCGGTACGCCTTGCGGCCGTGGGTGCGGGCGCGGACGTCCGCGCGGGCCCAGAGGCGGCGGAAGCGCTCGCTGCCCATCGCCAACTCGCCGATGAGGGAGGCGAGGCGGGGGTCGTCGGGGTACCTGCCGGCGGCCAGGCGCAGGTGGCCGACCACGTCGAGGGTGCACCCCTCCCAGTCCGCGTAGAGGCCGCGCTCGGCCTCCTCGAGGAAGATGTGCCGGGCGGTGTTCAGGCCCGGCATCGGGCGGCCGTGGAGCAGCCCGGCGAGGCGGTTCCCGGCGAGTACGTCCAGGCGGTGGTCCATGATCAGCGCGGGTGCGCCGGCGACCAGGTCGAGGACGCGCAGCAGCTCCGGCCGAAGCCGACCGCCGGGCGCCTTCGCGCGGTGGCGGCGCTGCCGGGCGAGCCGGTAGAGGTGACCGCGTTCGGTCTCGTCGAGGCCGAGGACGCGGGCGAGCGCGTCGAGGACCTGCTCGGAGGGCTGGGTCGCGCGGCCCTGCTCCAGGCGTACGTAGTAGTCGACGCTGACGCCGGACAGGTGCGCGACCTCCTCCCGGCGCAGCCCTTCGACCCGGCGGCGACTGTCGGTGGGGATGCCGGCGGCCGCCGGGTCGACCCGGGAACGCCGGGTCCGCAGGAAGCCCGCAAGATCGTCCATGCCCCTCAGTATGGCCTCGCCGGGCGCCCGCGAAGGTGGCCCTGCCGATACCAGGAAGTCCCGTCCGACGGAAGCGGCGCCCCTGAACGCCGTACGCCGCAGCGCCCAGGATCAAGGGCATCCGATCCGAAGGAGTTCCCGTGAAGACGCTGATCGTCTACGCCCACCCCGAGCCGGAGTCGCTCAACGGCTCGCTGAAGGACCTCGCGGTGTCCACCTTGGAGGCCGCCGGTCACGAGGTACGGGTGAGCGACCTGTACGCGATGAACTGGAAGGCCGTCGTGGACGCCGCCGACTACGGCCCCGACGCCTCGAGTCCACTGAAGGTCGCCCGCGACTCGGGCCGGGCCTTCGACGCCGGGACACTCACCCCGGACGTCCTGGCCGAGCAGGAGAAGCTGCTGTGGGCCGACACGATCGTCTTCCAGTTCCCGCTGTGGTGGTACACCATGCCCGCGATCCTCAAGGGCTGGGTGGACCGGGTGTTCACCTACCGCTTCGCGTACGGGGTCGGCGAGCACAGCGCCACCAAGTACGGCGAGCGGTTCGGCGAGGGCACCCTCGCGGGGCGGAAGGCCCTGCTGTCGGTGACCGTCGGCGGCCCGGAGTCGCACTACGCCGCACGCGGGATCAACGGCCCCATCGACGATCTGCTGTTCCCGATCCAGCACGGCATCCTCTACTACCCGGGCATCGAGCCGCTGCCGCCGTTCGTGCTGTACGGCGCCGACCGGATGACCGCCGAGGACTACCCGGACGTCGCCAAGGCCTGGGAGCAGCGCCTGCTCACCCTGGAGTCGACCGAGCCGATCGCGTTCCGGCGGCAGAACTTCGGTGACTACGAGATCCCCTCGCTGCACCTGAAGGAAGGGCTGGAGCCCACGGGCCGCACGGGTTTCGGGCTGCACCGACGTGACTGACCGTCAGGCGGCGCGGCAGAACACCGCAGGGCCGGCCGCGGCCGTGTGCACGGGACGGACGCCGGCTGCGGCCTGCGCCCGGTTCCGCGCGAAGACCACGAGGCGCAGCACCGCGAACCGCGCGACACCGGCGAGCGCGGAGGCCGACAGGTAGACGGCCTGTTCCAGCACCGCACCGGGCGCCGCCATCAGCTGGTGCAGGACGAGCATCGCGCCGCAGGTCAGCGCGTACCCGGCCGCCGCGGACCCGGCCGACTGCGCGTGCTGGCGCCAGGTCGCACGGCCGCCCGCGCCGAAGGTGAAACGGGCGTGCAGCTCGGTGGCGAGGAGCGTGGAGAGCACGGTGACCAGGGCGTTGGCCAGGACCCAGGGGATCCGGGAGGCGAGGGCCGCCACGGCGAAGCTGGCCGCGAGGCCCACTCCGCCACCGCAGAGCACGAAGCGGGCGAAGGCGGCGAAGGCACCGGGTGCCGCCTGCTGCCGGCCCTGTGCTGTCTCCATGATCCGACCCCTTTGACGACTCGCCGCACTCCCCATGGCGCCATCATGGCACATTCATGGCATCACATGTGGCGCCATGGCACACAAAGGCCACCGAAAGCGGACTCCGCCGTCAGAGCACGCAGAACTCGTTGCCCTCCGGATCGGCCATCACCACGTGATCGGGCCGACCCTCCAAGTGCTCCTCACGCAGCACGGTCGCGCCTGCCCCCGTCAGCCGCGCCACCGCCTCGACCACGCGCGGCCACCGCACCTCCCAGGGCGTCTCACGGCCGCCTCCGGCCTGTACGTCCAGGTGCACCCGGTTCTTCACCACCTTCGACTCGGGCACCTTCAGGAAGGACAGGTTCGGGCCCACCCCCGCGGGATCACTGAGGTACGCACCCTCGTCCCACTCGTCCATGAGCTCGCGCGGACACGCGCGAGCGGCCGGCTTGGCCTGATCGGCGGTCAGCCCGCGTCGGCTTCCGTCCTCCATGCGGAGCGGAGCTGTGCGCCGACGTCGCCGGCCTGGCGAACACCCGCTTCATAGGCAGGTTCCCAAGCTGACAGGTCGCCCGGGTCCGAGCCGAAAGCGCGCACCGAGGCGGGATCGGGGCCGATGGTCACCACGGCGTCCGCCCCCACGGCCTCCAGCTGCTGGTTGAGTGGCTCGCGGGGAAACAGGTGCGCCATCGGCTCGACCACGACCAGCGTGCGGGCTCCGGCCGCGAGGTCGGCGTTGGTGCCCGACCGCAGCGCGCCGTCCATGTACCGCCGGCCGTCGATGGCAACGGGCGGCGCGGCCCCGGGGAAGGCGCTGCTCGCCGCCACCGCGTGCACCAACGGCACGCCACTGTCGCGGTCCCACACCACGGGCTCACCGGTGGTTGCGTCCACGGCTGTGATCAGCAGGCGCCGCTGCGGCCACGCCGCCACGCCGATCAAAGCGGCGCGCCCCGCGATCAGTGCCTCCTCGGCCTGGGGGTCGGTGCTGTCGAGCGCGAGCCGGCCGACGCGGCGCCTGACCTCGCCCGGTTCCTGGCTGCGGTCGCCGAGCACGGCGAACACCGCGCCCATCCGCGCGGGGTCCGCCTTGACCCGGTGAGCCGACCGGCGAGCCGACGTCGCCAGCCGCCCAGGATCCTGCCCGGTGGCGAGCAGCGCCCCGATGATCGCGCCGGCTGACGTCCCGACGATCAGGTCGGCTTCGCCCAGATCTACGCCGTCGCGGCGCAATCCGTAGGCCAGCCCTGCCGTCCAGGCGGTGCCGACGTGACTTCCAGGACCCAGGACGAGTGCTCGGTCGAAGGTGTGCACAGCGGTCTCCCCTCGTTATTGAAACAGTCGTACCATATACTCGCTCATGCTGTTTCAACTGCGGTTTGCCGAGAGGAGATCCACCATGGGGCGACCCGCCGATCCCGCCCGGCGCGAGCGCACGCTGGCACGGGCGACCGACTACGTGCTGGCGCACGGCCTGGCCGGGCTGAGCCTGCGACCACTGGCGGCGGCCCTCGACACCAGCCCACGGATGCTGCTCTACGACTTCGGCAGCAAACAGGAGCTGGTTGCGGCGGTCCTCGCCGAGGCCCGTCGCCGCGGCGCGGTACGCCTGGCGGGGCACCGTCCGGCGGCGACCGGATCCGTGCAGGAGCGACTGCGTGGCATCTGGACATGGATGAGCGCGGACGAGCGTGCGCCGTTCGTCCGGCTGTTCTTCGAGGTGCACGCCGACGGCCTGGTCCACCCCGAGAACTACCCCGACCAGGGCGAGGCGATCACCGACTGGTTCGACACTCTCGGTGCCACCTTCCGCGATGTCTCCACCGGCCCTGAGGACATCGTCACGCCCACGTTGGTCATGGCCGTTGTCCGGGGTCTGCTGTTCGATCTCACAACCACCGGCGATCGCCACCGCACCGATCTGGCGTTGGACCGCTTCGCTGAACTCCTCGGGCGGTGAACGCACGAGAGCTGGGGCCAGGCCCGAGTGACACCTCCTCAGGCAAGGACGGAAGACGCTCTAAGGTCGCGTCCATGACGAGGACCACGCCCCCGCGCCCGCTCGATGTCGAGGTGCTCTTCCCGGAACTGGCCGGACACCGGGGTACGACCACCCGGCTGCACCCCCGGCCGGGCAGCCCGGACGTTTCGACCAGCTCCGTGGGCGGTCCGATGCTGTGGCCGGCCGACGAGCCGTGGCCGGAGTGCGGCGAGGCCCACGCCCGTGGGTACGGGCGGCGACCGGCCGACATCCACCGGTGGCGACGGATCGTCAGCTCCGCGTGGGCCCGCGAACAGGATCCGGGCCCCACCGACGAGGAGCGCGAGCTGCTGGCGGAGCTGCACCTCGAACACCGGATTCCCGGACTGACCGAGATGGATCCACTGCCGCTGATCGCCCTGGCGCAGCTGTACCGGCGCGATGTTCCCGACCTGCCGCCGGGGCCGGACGGCTGCGACCTGCTCCAGGTGTTCTGGTGCCCCTTCGACGCGCACGGTCCGGGCCGCTACGACCTGGAACTGCACCTGCGCTGGCGGCGGTCGTGGGAGGTCGGCGAGGTGCTGGCCGAGCCGCCGCAGCCGCAGGTCGTGGGGTTCGACGGGTTCGTGCCCGAGCCCTGTGTCCTGCACCCCGAGCAGGTGGTCACCCACCCGTTCGCCGGGCTGCTGCCCGAGAGTCTGTGCGCCCGGATCGATGCCTGGGAGGAAGCCCTCGAGGAAGAAGCCGAACAGTCGGCTGACGACGCGGCAGAACCGATCGGCTACCAGTACGACCTGTCCATCCCGCCCGGCTGGCGGGTCGGCGGCTTCGCCTCCTGGCACGTGACCGACCCGTCCCCCATGAACTGCCGGGCCTGCAGGACGCCGATGGACCTGCTGCTGACCATCGACAGCTCCGAGTGGGACGGCGGCAGCGGCAGCTGGAAGCCGCTGGAGGACCGCGACCTGCCCACCCACCGGTACGCCACCCCCACCGGGGTCGTCGTCGGCCGGTTCGGCGAGCTCAACATCTTCGTCTGCCCCACCGATCCCCGGCATCCGCACCGCTGGAGCATCCAGTAGGCCGCCCGGCTCCTACCGCACGACCGACGCCCGGCAAACCGGCCCCCTGAGGGAGTATCCCGCCGTGCCCGGCCCCCTTCGGCGTGCTGAGCTGAAAGCCCGTCACGAAGGAGCCCCCCTTGCTTCGCCTGACCCGCTTCGCCCGCCCGGCCGGCCTCGCTGCCGCCTCGCTCGCGCTGACCCTGTTCTCGGCCGCCCCGGCCGTGTCCGTGGCGCCGCCGCTGTCGGACGCTCACGTGCTCGCGCATCTCGACCTGGCCGCCGGGCAGGCGCCGGAGAACATCGTCCTGGAGCCCGACGGCTCGGCCGACGTGACGTTCATCGGTGCCCGGCAGATCGCCCGGATCGGTCTCGACGGTCACACCCAGGTCCTGGCCACGCTGCCGGCCCCGGCGGTGCCGGCCACCCCTCTGGTCGGGTTCGCCGCCGTCACCGGGATCGCCCGGGCGGACGACGGCACCCTGTACGTCAACTACGCCACCGGCACCGAGGACCTGACCGGTGTCTGGCGGCTCAGCCCGGGCGGTGTGCCCGAACGGATCGCGGCGCTCCCGGCGAACGGGCTGCCCAACGGCCTGGCCCTCGATCAGCAGCACGGCGACCTCTACGTCGCCGACTCGGTGCTGGGCACCGTCTGGCGGGTCTCGCTCCAGGACGGGACCCGCACCGCCTGGGCCACCGGCACCGAACTCCAGCCGGCCGGCTTCATCGGCGCGAACGGCCTCCGCAAGCACCACGGCGCCATCTGGGTGTCCAACACCGACCGCGGGACCATCCTGCGCATCCCGATCTGCCCGGACGGCTCCGCCGGCCCGATCGAGACCCGGGCCACCGGGCTCGACGGGATCGACGACTTCGGCTTCACCGGCCAGGGCGACAACCTGCTCGCCGCCCGCAACACCGCCAACGAGATCGTGTACGTGACCCCCGGCGGTGCCCCCACCGTGGTGCTCACCCAGCAGGACGGGCTGTCGAACCCCACCTCCGTGGCGGTCTGCGGCGACACCGTCTACGTCACCAGCGCCGCCTTCTTCACCCTGCAGGACCCGAACCTGCTGCTGGCCCGGATCACCGCGTAGGCCCGCTCGACCCGAACCGACCGGTCCTCGGCATCCCTTCGAAGAGGGAGATGCCGAGGACCAGTCGCGTAGCTCCGGATCCAGGGCATTCAGGGCGAAACCCTCACTGCCCGACCCGACCGTCGACGCACTCGCGCAGCAGATCGGCGTGCCCGCAGTGGCGGGCGTACTCGTCGATCCGGTGCACCAGCAGCTCCCGCACGGCGGTCCCGTCCTTCCCCAGCCGCACGCCCAGATCCGGGTGCTCGGCCAGCGCGGCGTCGGTCTCCGCCTGCTCGCGGGCCAGGTCGGCGTACGCCGCGTCCACCACGGCCTGGTCGGCGACCGCTCCGTCGAAGTCCGCGTCGCGCTTGCCGTACAGCTTCGGCAGCGGGTCGCCGTCGCTGATCCAGTTACGCCAGTCGCGTTCCACCTCGGCGAGGTGCCGGAGCAGGCCGAGCAGCGACATCGTCGACGGTGGCACCGAACGGCGGGCCAGCTGCTCCGCGTCCAGGCCCTCGCACTTCATTCGCAGGGTCAGCCGGTAGTTCGCCAGGAAGTCCTGCAGCGTGGCCAGTTCGCCGTCCGGGCTGGGGCCTTCGGTGTTGCGGGGGTCGTCGTCCGGGTTCGCCCACATGTCGGGGTAGACGGTTGCCTGGGTCCATCGCGCGGGTTGATCACTCATGCGCGCCATGTTCGTCCGCCGGGCCCGGGCTCGCCAGTGGGTTTCCCGGCGGTGGGCCCCGCACATGCCCCGATACTTTCTGACCATACGTCAGAAACAATATCAGCAGCGTCACTTGACAGCCATGGCATGTTCCTGCCACCAGAATCCGGTTTCCCGCCCGCTTCCGTCCGGGCAGGGATGGCGACCGCACCACTGTTCTCACCCGTCCGCGCGACGGCTCCCTGCCGTCGCCACCGCGTGAAGGAGAATCCGTGGCACAACCGACCCGCCGCTGGCGAACGGCCCTGACCGGCCTGCTCGCCGCCCTCGCCCTCCCGACGGTCACCCTCGCCGCACCGGCCTTCGCCGCACCGGTCACCCCGCCCGCGCCCACCGCCAAGATCGAGGCGAAGGTGCTGGAGCAACTCGCCGACGACGACAAGGCGGTGTACTGGGTCCAGCTCAACTCCCAGGCCGTCACGGTCGATGCGCAGCGCGCCACCACCAAGGCCGCCAAGGCCGAGGCACTGTTCCGGTCCAAGACCGCCCACGCGGACGCCACCCAGGCGAACCTGCGCGGTCTGCTCGACGCCGTCCGGGCCGACTACCGGTCGTACTGGATCGTCAACGCCATCCGGGTCACCGGCGACCGCAAACTGCTGGACCGGATCGCCGAACAGCCCGAGGTGGCCTCGATCCGCGCCGAGCAGACCGTCAAGCTGGACGAGATCGTCCCCGGCACCGCCGAGCCCAAGGCTCAGGACGCGGTCGAGTGGAACATCGACCGGATCGGTGCCCCACGGGTCTGGGACGAGCTGGGAGACCGCGGCGAGGGCATCGTCGTCGCCAACATCGACTCCGGTGTGGACTACACCCATCCGGCGGTCAACGCCCAGTACCGGGGCCGCAGTTCGGACGGGGTCTACAGCCACGACTACAACTGGTTCGACCCGGCGAACGTCTGCCCCGCCGCCGCGCCCTGCGACAACAACGACCACGGCACCCACACCATGGGCACCATGGTCGGCTCGGCCGGCGCCGACCGGATCGGCGTCGCCCCCGGCGCCCGCTGGATCGCAGCCAAGGGCTGCGAGACCAACAGCTGCTCCGACGCCTCGCTGCTCGCCGCCGGCCAGTGGGTGATCGCCCCCACCGACCGCAGCGGCAACAACCCACGGCCCGACCTCGCCCCCGACGTGGTGAACAACTCCTGGGGCGGCACGCTCTACGACGACTGGTACCGGCTGACTGTGCAGGCGTGGGTGGACGCGGGCATCTTCCCCGCCTTCTCCAACGGCAACAGCGGCCCCGGCTGCAACACCAACGGCTACCCGGGCGGTTACACCAACGGCTACTCCTCCGGCTCCTTCAACAGCGCCGGCGCCATCTCCAGTTTCTCCTCCCGCGGTCCCGGTGAGAGCGGGCGGGTCAAGCCCGACCTTGCCGCACCCGGCGAGAACGTCCGCTCCAGCGTGCCCGGCGCCGGCTACGCCGCGTTCAGCGGCACCTCGATGGCCTCCCCGCACACCGCCGCCACGGTGGCCCTGATCTGGGCCTACTCACCGTCCCTGCGCGGCAACGTGGCCGAGACCCGGGCGCTGCTCGACCGCACCGCCGTCAACACCGACGCCACCGCCTGCGGCGGCACCGCCGAGAAGAACAACATCTTCGGCGAGGGCAAGCTCGACGCCTACGCGGCCGTCTCCGCCGCCTCGCACGGCCCGGTCGGCACCCTGACCGGCCGGGTCACCTCGGGCGGCACCGGTCTGGCCGGTGCCACCGTGCTCGCCGACGGCGCGATCGACCGCACCGCCGTCACCGCCGCCGACGGCTCGTACAGCCTGGCCAACCTGGCCGAGGGCAGCTACACCGTCACGGTCACCAAGTACGGTTACCAGCCCGCGACTTCGGCCGTGACCGTGGTCGCCGACCAGACCGTCAGCCAGGACTTCGCGGTCGAGCAGGCTCCCTCCGCCACCGTCACCGGCACCGTCCGCAGCGGCGGCACCCCCGCGGCCGGCTCCGTGGTCACCGTCGCCGGCACCCCGGTCAGTGCTACCACCGACGCGGTCGGCCAGTACCGGTTCACGCTGCCGCTCGGCGAGTACGACGTGACCGCGAGCTCCCCGTACCGCTGCGCCGACCAGGCCCTGCGGCACCTGTCGCTCACCGGTGACACCACCGCCGACATCGAACTGCCGGTGCGCACCGACACGTTCGGCTACAGCTGCGCGGCCGGCACCGGCGAGTGGGTCGGCGGCAGCACCAAGCTGGCCCTCACCGGTGACACCGCCGCCGAGCAGGTCCGGCTGCCGTTCGCCGTCCCGCTGTACGGTGGCGTGCACACCGTCGGGTACGTCAGCACCGACGGCGTGCTGTCCTTCCCGGCCGCCTCCACTGTCTACAGCAACGGCGCCATCCCCTCCCCCGGTCTGCCGAACGGCGCGCTCTACCCGCTCTGGGACGACCTCTACCTGGACGCCAACTCCGGTGTCTACACCGCCTCCACTGGCGCCGCCCCGAACCGGGCCTTCGTGGTCGAGTGGCGCAACGTCGCGTTCTACTCCGACCGCACCCAGCGGCTCTCCTTCTCGGTGACGATCGGTGAGGACGGCAGCTTCACCTACCGCTACAAGGACACCGCCCCCGCCGGCCTGGCCGCCGGATCGGGTGCCACCATCGGCTTGGAGAACGCCACCGGCACCGACGCCCTCCAGTACTCGCTGAACACCGCCGTGCTGAGCAACGGACTGGCCGTCACCTTCCGGCCCGTCAGGACCGGCCTGGTGCGCGGCACCGTGACCGACGCCAACGACGGGAAGCCCCTCGCCGGCGCCGCCGTCAAGCTGCTGACCGGCACCGGAGCGACAGCCGGTACCGCCACCAGCGGCGAGGACGGCGGCTACCTGCTGCAACCCGCCGCCGGTGACTACCGGTTGGAGACCGGCGCGGCCGACTACACCACCGCCACCGGCCCGGTCACCGTCACGGCGGGCGCGGTCCAACGGCCCGTCACGGCGCTCGCCACCGGCCGGGTCACCACCTCCGTGCCCACCCTGACCGCCGTCGTCCCCGCCGGGCAGACCCGTACCCGCACCTTCGAGCTCGCCAACTCCGGTGCCCCGACCGCCTACACCGTCACCGAGGCGGTCGACGCCGCCTGGCTGAAGGTCGAACCGGCGGGCGGCGACCTCGGCACCGGCGCGCGGCAGACGGTCAAACTCTCTCTCGACACCGTCGGCAGCGCGCCCGGCACCGTCCTCACCGCCCAGCTGCTGATCCGCTCCGCGAGCGGCCGGGCACCCCAACTCACCGTCCCCGTCACGGTGGTGGTCCCCGGCTACCAGGTCGCCCTGGACGCCGGCGCCACCGGTACCTTCACCGACTCGCTCGGCGACAGCTGGACCCGGGACCGCGAGTACGCCACCGGCGGCTACGGCTACCAGGGCCGCTCCTCGGCCAAGGACACCCGGGAGACCATCACCGGCACCACCGACCCGAAGCGCTTCCAGACCGCCCGCGAGGGCATGTACGGCTACGCCTTCGACCGGGTGCCCAACGGCGTCTACACGGTCGAGCTGGACTTCGCCGAACTCGACCGCAGGTCGCCCGACACCCGGGTCTTCGACGTCCTGATCGAGGACAAGGAGGTGATCCCCGACCTCGACATCGCCCTCAAGGCGGGCATCCGCAAGGCCCTCACCCAGACCTTCACCGTCACCGTGACGGACGGCCGCCTCGACGTCCGCTTCGTCGCCTCCGACGGCAAGACCCTGCTCAACGCGATCCGGGTCACCCAGCGCCCCGACCTCACCGCCTGACCCACCGTCGGGGCCGCGCACCCACCCGGGCGCGCGGCCCCGGCCACGCTCGTTCAGACCTGGTAATCGGGCAGCGTCCGACGGTTCCCGGTTTGCAGGAGGCGCTCAACTGCACCGAGGGCCGGGAACAGCGGCAGCCGGGCGACGGTGTCACGGACCCGCCTGCCGAACGTGGTCCTCGGCACCATCAGACGGACGTTGAAGCCGATCTGCTGCTTCGCCCGCACCAAGCCCCGGTGCCCGGCGTGGTACCGGGAGAACGCGAGGCGGTGGTCGCCGCCGGCCGCCGCCAGCTCCCCGGCCAGCCGGTAGGCGCCGACCAGGGCCAGTTCGGCCCCCGCCCCGGACGCCGGGGAGGCACACCACGCGGCGTCACCGACCAACGCCACCCGGCCGGTTGACCAGGAGTCCATCCGGACCTGGGCCAGCGCGTCGAAGTAGAACTCCGGGTCCGCCAGCGCTCCGGCCAGCAACTCCCCTATCCGCCACGGCGATCCGTCCGCGAAGGCCCGGCGCACCAGCTCCTTCTGCTGGGCAGTGTCGCGGTGGTCGTAGGCCAGCGGGCCCGAACGGAAGATGAAGTACGCCTTGGCCTGGGTGTGCCGGCCGGAGCGGTAGATCCCGGCCATCCGGCCCGGCTGGTTGAACATCGTCACCCAGCGGTCCTCGCCGAGCCCCGCGTCGGCATCGGCGAACGCGAAGTAGTGGCCCCCGTGGTGGAGATGGCGCGCCTCGGGGCCGAAGGCCAGGCGGCGGGTGGTGGAGTGCAGGCCGTCGGCACCGACGACCAGGTCGAAGCGGCGGGCGCCGGCCCGCTCGAAGGTGACGGTCACTCCGTCCTCGTCCTGCTCCAGCCTGCTGACGGAGTCTCCGAAGAGGTACTCGACACCGTCGCGGGCGCTGTCGTACAGCAGTGCCACCAGGTCGCCGCGCATGAGCTCGACCGAGCTCGCACCCTGGAGGGCGATCCGCGCGCGGGTGCGGTCGTCGGCGTCGACGAACTTCATCCCCCGCACATCGGTGGCCGCCGCCCTGACCGACGGCATGATCCCCATCCGCTCGACCACGTCCACGGCCAGGCCGCTCACGTCCACGCCGTTGCCACCTGCCCGCATGCCCGGCGCCCGCTCGACCACCGTGGGCCGGAAGCCGTACCGGGCCAGCCAGTACGCCAGCGTCAGCCCGGCCACGCTCGCCCCGGAGATCAGAATCCGCTCGTTCATGGGCCCCCTCGCGCTACGATAACTGAAACGCACGTTCCAGTTGGAGTATGTGGAAGGGCCGTTCCAGATGTCAATGCCCACCGGACCCGGACCCGGAGGCGGACGCCGAGCCGACGCCGTACGCAACCGTCAACTCGCCCTCCAGGCAGCCACCGCACTGCTGGCCGAACCGGGCACCCCCCTGACCGTCGAGGCCATCGCCAAGCGCGCCGGACTCGGAGCGGCCACCGTGGTCCGCGCCTTCGGCGGCAAGGACGCCCTGCTGGACACCGCCGTGTCCGGCCTGCTCGAACCGGTGGTCCACCGCGCCGGACAGCTGCTCGCGGAGACCACCCCCGACCAGGCCCTGCGCACCTTCCTCGCCGAACTGATCACCTTTCAGTCCGCACACCACGCCATCAACGACCAACTCGACGGCCTCACCCTGCCCGCCACCACCGCCCTACGCGCCCAACTGGTCCAGGCCGTCCAGGAGATGATCACCGGCGCCCAGCACAACGGCACCCTCCGCACCGACCTCGACCCCACCCTCACCACCACCCTGATCGGCCGCACCGCCTACGCGATCGCCCGAACCCAGCCCCCGTCCCCCGAACTCGCCGACGCCTACCTCACCGTCCTCCTGGACGGCCTCCGCCCACGGCGGGCCATCTGACGGTGGCCTGACTGCGCTGTACCCCCCTGACGCCGCGTCACAGCGCTGTGGCGAGTCGGTCGACACCGAAGCCGCTGATCAGGAGGCGTTCCTTGCGGTTCCCGGTGAGGTGCTGGGTCCAGTCGACGAAGCCGCCGTCCGCGATCTCCAGTCGTTGGCCGTGGAGCGTGGCGTAGATCTTGAAGCACAGGTCGGTGTAGTAGCCGCGCCCGGTCACCCGGTCGGGATCGTCGATGATGTCGATGCCCGGCGTTCCGGCCAGCTCGGTCCGCGTGCGCGCCAGGATCGGAGCGGCGGACTCGTCGAGGCAGGTGAGGCGGATCTCGGTCCGGCCCACCCCGGCGCGTGCCATCGCCCGGACGGCGAACCGCAGGTGCTCGGCCAGGTGCTGCTGCTCGAAGGTCCGGCTGCCGGTGTCCCGGCCGGCGGTCACCAGGGCGAACAGTTGGAAGTGGGCGAGCATGCCGGGCGCGCCGAAGTGCTGGGCACGCACGACGCGTTGACTGGCAGCCAGCCGGACCGGCACGGCCGAACGGGGATCGGCGGCCAGCGCCTGGGATCTGCGCTCGGCTGCTTCCAGGGCCAGGGCGTTGGTCGGGTCGGCTGCGACCTCGCTGCCACGGATGGTGGCGACGACCTTGCGCGGGTCGACCGTCGCGACCGCCGTGTGCGCCGCCAGCGGGACGAGCGGGGCCAGCGTGAGCATCTGGAAGTCGTCGGGCAGCGCCGAGAGCAGGAGGTCCTCGGCTCGTCGCAGCTGGGCGAAGCCCGTCGGGGCCGGGGCAACGAACCGGTCGGTGCGATAGCGCCGCATCACCTCGGCCGGGGTGAGCCGATCGGCGCGGCGCCGAAAAACCTCCAGCAGCAGCGTGGTCAGATCCGCCCCGGTCAGCCCCCTGGCCAGCAGCTCCAGCAGTTCCGGTCCGCCTGCCCGGGCCAGCACCCGGCGCAGCGCCGGACCGGTCGAGTACTCGTCACCTGTCATAGCGGACCAGTATCGCCGGGCCGACGCCCGAGAAACCATCGACTTCTCCGCGCAGCGCGCCGGGCGGGCGCCGCTCCGTCGGCTACTGGCAGCGGGTCCCCGGCGCGGGCAGGGTGCCGGTGTTGAGGAAGGCGTCCACTGCGGCGGTGGTGCACTCGTTCTTGCCGTAGCCGGTGTGGCCCTCGCCCTCGCGGGTCAGCAGGGTGGCGTTGCCCAGGCCCGTGGCCAGCTTCTCGGCCCAGGCGTAGGGGGTGGCCGGGTCGCCGGTGGAGCCGACCACCAGGATCGGGGCGGCGCCGGCCGCCTTGACCGGTCCTGGCTGCTCGGTGGTCCGGTACGGCCAGCTGCGGCAGTCCGGATCGAACAGGTCCTCGTCGGTGTAGCGGGCCGAGATCAGCGGCGCCTGCTCGTGCAACTGCTGCTTGGCGGCCGCCAGTTGAGCGTCACTCGGGGCGCCCGAGCCCGGGTCGGCGCAGTGGATGGCGGTGTAGGCGTCGAACATGTTGTTGTGGCCGCCGTCCTCGCTCCGGCCGTAGTAGTCGTCGGCCAGCGCCATCAGGTAGTCGCCCTTTTCGCGGACCATCGCCCAGCCGAGCGCGTTGCGCAGGTACTCCCAGCCCGACTTGTCGGCGTAGAGCATGCTCAGGGTGCCGGTCCAGGCGGCGGAGGCGGTCAGCTTCCGGCCGCCGGGCACGTCGAGCGGTTCGGCCTTGAGGCCGTCCAGGAACTTGGCCAGCTTCTCGGCCGCCTTCTCCGGGTCCTTGCCGAGGCTGCACTGCGCCTGCTGCACGCAGTCGGCCGCGAAGGCGCGCAGCGACTTCTCGAAGCTGATGTTCTGCTGCACCGAGTGGTCGAGCTGACTGAGCGTCGGGTCCACGGCGCCGTCGAGCACCACCCGGCCGACCTTGGCCGGGAACTGCTCGGCGTAGCGGGTGCCAAGGTAGGTGCCGTAGGAGAAGCCGAGGTAGTTGAGCTTCGGGTCGCCGAGGGCGCCGCGCAGCACGTCCAGGTCGCGGGCGGCGTCCCGGGTGCCGACGTGGGCCAGCAGCTTGCCGGAGTTGGCCGCGCAGGCTTGGGCCAGGGTGGTGCCCCGGCTGCCGTCGCGG
The DNA here is from genome assembly GCF_014203705.1 of Kitasatospora gansuensis. Classification (NCBI taxonomy): domain Bacteria; kingdom Bacillati; phylum Actinomycetota; class Actinomycetes; order Kitasatosporales; family Streptomycetaceae; genus Kitasatospora; species Kitasatospora gansuensis. The sequence goes on along the minus strand of NZ_JACHJR010000001.1, from coordinate 7,999,434 downwards.
GTGTCGGTGGTGTCCCAGGCGTCCCGGGCCTTGTCGTCCAGGCAGTGCACGGCGGTGCTCGCGCCGACCCCGCGCGGGTCGAAGCCGACCAGGTCGTAGCGGTCGCGCAGCCCGTTCTTGCCCAGCTCGGCGGCGCCCTGGACGAACTCGACGCCGGAGCCGCCGGGGCCGCCCGGGTTGAGCAGCAGCGAACCGAGCCGCTGGTCGGCCTTGGCGCTCTGCCGCCGGGCCAGCGCGAGTTCGACGGTCTCGCCGCCCGGGGCGGTGTAGTCCAGCGGGACGCGCAGGCGGGCGCACTGGAGGGCGGACTCGTCCTGCTTCTTGGTCTTCGGGTCGTCCGGGCAGGCGGCCCAGGCGAGTTGCTGACCGTAGAACGGCTTCAGCGCCGGGTCCGCCTCACCGGTGGGCGTGGCGGTCGGGCTCGGACTCGCGGACGGCACGCTCGGCGCGGCCGCCTCGGGAGAGGCGGTGGTGCCGGAGCACCCGGCGAGCAGGGCGGCCGCCAGGGCAGCGGGGAGGAGACGGCCGGAGAGCCGGGCGATGTTCACGTTCACCGCCTATGGCTATCACCAAATCATCACATTGATCACCTTGTGATCCGCCCGTCACCTCACCGCCACCAGGCAGCCGGCGGGTTTGTCCCGATCACCGGCTGGCAAGGTTGCCGGCATGGATGCTCACGAGTCTGTGCTCGACCTGATCGGCCGTACCCCGCTGGTGCGCGTGCGGATGCCCGACGGCGACGCGGGTGCGGCCGTCTACGCCAAGCTCGAGTACCTGAGCGTGGGCGGCAGCGTGAAGGACCGGATCGCCGCGCACATGGTGCGGCGGGCGGAGGCCGACGGGCTGCTGCGCCCCGGCGGGACGATCGTCGAGGCCACCTCGGGCAACACCGGGATCGGGCTGGCCCTGGTGGCGGCCGAGCAGGGGTACCGCTCCGTCGTCGTGGTCTCCGACCGGGTGAGCGGCGAGAAGACCGCCACCCTGCGGGCACTGGGCGCGGAGGTGGTGATCCGGCCCGCCGGACTCCCCCGCGAGCACCCGGACCATCCGGTGAACACGGCGGCCCGCCTCGCCGCCACGACACCGGGCGCCTGGCTGGCCGATCAGTACGACAATCCCGCCAACCCCGAGGCGCACTACCTGAGCACCGGCCCCGAGATCTGGCGGCAGACCGACGGCCGGGTCACCCACCTGGTCTCCTGCATCGGCACCGGCGGCACCATCAGCGGCACCGGCCGCTACCTCAAGGAGGCCAGCGGCGGCAGCGTCCAGGTGATCGGCGCGGACCCGGCCTCCTCGGTGTACGGGGGCGGCGACGGCAGCCCGTACTTCATCGAGGCCGCCGGGCACTTCCGCCACCCGGACACCCTGGCGGACACCTGGCCCAAGTCCTACCACCAGGACGTCGTCGACCGCGTGCTGCCCGTCACCGACCGCGACGCCCTGCTGACTCTCCGCCAAGTTGCCCGTGAGCAAGGTCTGTTGGTCGGCGGCTCCTCCGGTACGGCGCTGGCCGCAGCCCGCCGGGTCGCCGCCGAGGCCGGACCGGGCGCCCTCGTCGTGGTGATCCTGCCGGACTCCGGACGGCAGTACCTCTCCAAGTACTTCGACGACACCTGGATGCTCCGGCTGGGCTTCCTCGACGGCGACCCCGACCGCTCCCGGGTCGCGGACGCCGCCCCCACCGGCGATGACGCTCCCCCGCTGCCCTACCTCAACTCGCACTGCACCGTCGGGGACGCCCTCACCGCCCTGCGCGCCCGGGCGGACGCCGGCGCCCCGGCCGAACTGCCCACCGGCCCCTGCCCCGACGGCCGCCGCCCCACCGCCCCCGAGCTCACCGGATCGGTGACCCTGCCCGACCTGGAATCCGCCCTCCTGGACGGCCGGGCCGCACCGTCCGACCCGCTCGGCAGCCACCCCGGCCCGCCATTGCCACACTTCGGCCACGGCGAGTCCGCCGCCACCGCGCTCGCCGAACTCACCGTGCAGGAAAGGCAGTTCGCGGTGGTCCTGCGGGACGGCCGGGCCATGTCCCTCGTCCGGGCGGCGGACCTGCGGGCCGTCTGCCCGCAGGACTGACGGCAGGTCAGCTGGGGACAGCCCCCGTACGGCACGGTGGCCAGCGGGATATCGGCGCGCCGAACGGCGAAATAGCGTCTGGCTCATGACGAAGAACCAGAACAAGCAGTGGTTGCGGCGCGGGGCAGCCGCGATGGTCCTCACCGCCGTGCTCGGCGCCGCCGCCGCGCCGGTGGCCCTCGCCGCGCCCGTCACCGGGACGCAGCAGGCCACCGCCCGGGGCACCCTGATCTCGATCATCCCGCTCGACGTCCTCAGCCGGAGCGAGGTCGCCGCCACGCTCGCCGCGGCCGGGATCGACACCGGGACCGTCCGCCACGGCGTCACCGCCCACCGGCTCGTGTACGCCACCGTCGATCCCCGGGGCCGCCCCACCACCGCGACCGGGCTGCTCGTCCTGCCGCGCGGCGGCGCGCCCCGCCTCGACCTGGTCTCCGACACGCACGGCACCGTCGCCCACCGGGACAGCGCGCCGAGCGGCGCCCCGGGCGACAACCGTCTGACGCCCTATCTGCACGCCGCCGCAGGCCGCGCGGTGGCGGCCCCCGACTACCTCGGCCTCGGCGCCGGCCCCGGCTCGCACCCGTACATGGACACCCCCTCCGCGGTCACCGCCACCGTCGACATGCTCCGGGCCGCCCGGACGGCCGGGGCCCGGCTGGGCCGGTCCGTCACCCGGGACGTCTACGCCACCGGCTTCTCCCAGGGCGGCCAGGTCGCGATGGCGCTGGGCCGTGAACTCTCCCGCGGCCACGACGGGTTCAGGCTGCGCGCACTGGCTCCGATGGCAGGCCCGTACGACCTGCTCGGCTCCGAGCTGCCCGGGGTCACGGACGGCCGGATCGAACCGCACACCGCCGTCTTCTACCTCTCGTACTTCCTGACCGCCCAGAACCGGCTGCGCCCGCTCTACCGGGACCCGGCCGAGGTGTTCAGCCAGCCCTATGCCCAGCTCGTCGAAGGGCTTTTCGACGGCACCCACCAGGAGGGCGAGATCGCGCTCTCGCTCCCGGCCTCGCCACAGGAAGCGCTCACCCCGGAGTGGCTGGAGAACGTCCGCCACCCGAGCGGAGCCCTCTACACGGCCGCCCTGGCCAACAGTGACACCTGCGAGTGGCAGCCCGCCGTACCCGTGCGCATCTACGCGGCCGCGGGCGACCGTGACGTACCGATCGGCAACGCCACGGCCTGCGCCGCGAGCCTGGCCCGGCACGGGGTGCACGCCGAGCTGGTGGACCAGGGCCCCGGCGTCGACCACTTCGGTACGGCGAAGCGGTCCGCGCCCCAGGTGGTGCGCTGGTTCGACGGGCTGCGCGGCTGATCCGCCGGAACGACCGCGACGGGGCAGGGCGCGTGGTGGACGGCGGCCTGGGCGACCGAGCCGAGCTGGGTGCCGACGGGGAGTCGTCGGCCGTGGCGGCCGATCACGAGCAGGTCCGCCCCGGCGGCGGCGTCCAGCAGGGTCAGCGCGGCGGTGCCCAGCAGTGCCTGTGCGGTGATCGCGAGCTGCGGGTACCTGCTCCGCCAAGGGTCCAGGGCGTCCTCGACCAGCTGCTGCTCGACCTTCGCGAGCTTCTTCTCCGGGTTGCCGATGGCCGCGAACGCGAGGTAGTCGTTCCCGCTCGGCGGGCTCCAGGCATGGACCGCCCGCAACGGGGCCGACCGCGCGGCGGCGGCCTCGCAGGCGAACTCCATCGGCCGGTCCGAGGTGTGACGCATGCTCAGGCCGACCACCACGTCCCGCCCGGCGGGGGCTCCGTCGTCCGTCCGGACCAGGACCACGGGGCAGTCCGCCCGGCCGAGCACCTGCCGGCTCACCGAGCCGGTCAGGAAGCCCCGCAGCGCACCCATCGCCCGCGAACCGAGCACCAGCAGCGCGGCGCCCCGACCTGCCGCCCACAGGACGCCGACCGGGTCGCCCTGGACGTGCGTGGCGGTCACCTCGACCCCGCCGAGCCGATCTCCCAGCTCGGCGGCCTCCTCGGCCAGCCGCTGCCTGGCCCACCGCATCGCCTCCTCGCTGCCCAGCACGTGGTCACCGGACCACGGCCAGGCCTGGACCAGCTCCACCCGCCACCGCCGACGCAGCGCCTCACCGGCGGCCCAGTCGGCGGCGGCCACGCTCTCGGGCGATCCGTCGAACCCGACCACGATCGGTGCGTCCACGGGATCCTCCTCCTCGAGGCGCCCCGGCCGACGGTCAGCCGTGCACGGACGGGTCGTTGGCGGCCGCGTCGGTCGTCCCCGCGCGGAGCAGCCGGTGTCCGAGATCGATCAGGGCCCGCCCTGCGGCGAACTCGTCACCGATCTCCGGTACCGGTGCGTCGTGCGGGCTGCGCTGGGCGGTGGTGCGGCTCTCCAGGGTTTTGTCGCCGGTGTCGAGGACGGCGTGCACCTTGGTGACATCGCCCTCCTCGAAGAGGTCGAGGCGCAGGGCCCACCGCTTGGTGGTGCGGGCCTGATCGGCTTGGGTGGTCATGGCGGGACCGGTCCTTTCCGAAGCTCGCCCGGAGTGCGCTGCGGTCCGGGGTCGCGACCGTACGGACCTCAATTCTGGTCCCGCCCGCGGCCTCGGGCCAGGGCGGACCGGCTCGCGGGGCGGGCACCGCCGCCCCGCCTGCGGCGGGCGTCCGCCGCGCGGAGAATCGAGGCAAGGAGCACCGGTTTCAGGAGTGCAGCGATGGACGTCACCCACACGCTCGACGCGGCGGCGCTGGAGCAGCTGCTCTCGGCAGCCGTCGCCGCGCCGTCCGTCCACAACAGCCAGCCCTGGCGGTTCCGCCTGCGGCCGGAGACCTCGACGCTGGAGGTACGGGCCAGGTCCGAGCGCGCGCTGCCGGCCGCCGACCCGGAGGGGCGGGCCCTGCACATCTCCGTCGGCGCCGCCGTGCTCAACCTCCGGACCGCCGCCCGCCACCACGGCTGGGCCGCCGAGGTGCGGCTGCTGCCCGATCCCGCCGCGCCCGACCTGCTGGCCACCGTCGCACTGTCACGGTCCGCCCGGCCCGAACCCCTGCGGACCGCCGAGCTGTTCGAGGCGATCCGGCACCGGCACACCATCCGCACACCGTTCACCGGGGAGACCGTGCCGCACGCCGTCCTCGACGAGCTGGTGCTGGCCGCCCAGGCCGAGGGCGCGCTGCTCCACCTGCCGGACCGGCAGGAGACCGAGCGGCTGCTCGCGCTCACGGCCGAGGCCGAGCGCCGCAACACCACCGATCCCGCGCACCGTGACGAGAGCCGCGCCTGGATCCAGGGGCCGGGCTCCCCGCCCTACGGCATCCCGGTCACCGCGCTCGGGCCGCAGGACGCGTCCGGCCATCTCCCGATGCGGGACTTCGCGGCGATCCGCCCCGCCGAGCACCTGCCGCCCGCCGGGTTCGAGGCCGAGCCGTGCATCGCCGTCCTGACCACCGCGCACGACCGGCCCGCCGACTGGCTGCGCGCCGGGCTGGCCCTGGAGCACGTCCTGCTCGCCGCGACCGTGCACCAGGTCCGCGCCTCGATGCTGCACCAGGCCATGGAATGGCCCCAACTGCGCTGGGAAGCCCGGGATCCCGCGCAGGGCCCCGAGCACGTACAGATGCTGATCCGGCTCGGCTACGGACCGGAGGGCACTCCGACACCCCGGCTGCCGGTCTCGGAGGTGCTGGACACCGACGCCTGAGGCAGCGTGGGTGGTCCGACGGGGTGCCGCCCGAGCATCACGCGGACCAGGCAGCGGCGCCGGTCCGGCTCGTCGTGATCCTGGTAACCGGTGCGTCCGTGCAGGATCCGGCGGTCGTCGACGACCAGACAGTCGCCTTCCTCCAGAGCCAGGGTCAGGCGTAGGTCGGTGCGCCCGAGCACCCGCCGCAGGGCGTCGAGCGCCGCCAGGTCCGCCGGGGGCGGGGTGCGGCCGGTCAGCGGGTAGGCGGTCTCGATCCGCTTGACGTTGCACCGTACGCGCAGGCCGTCCTCGCTCGGCTCGAACACCGGCGACCGCACCACCGGGTTCTGCCCGTCGGGCGTCACATGACGCCGGTCGATGGCGAACGGCCGCCGCAACCGGTCGAGTTCGCGGGGGAACTCGCGCCGCAGCACCCGGTACGCGGTCCAGGCGTCCAGTAGCAGGGACTCGCCGCCGATCCTGGCCTTGCGGTGGGTGAGCAGGGCGAGGTAGTCCGGTGCGTGGCCGAAGGGTTGGACGGCCTGGTCGTTGTGCAAGTGCAGCGAGCCCCGCGACTTCGAGGTGTAGGCCACCTCGTGGAACCGTCGCTCGTCCGTGTGGGCCGACGCGCCTTCGTCGCGGACCAGCCAGGCCAGCGCCGTCTCCCGGCCGCGGCCCTGCGGGAGCGGGCGGCCGAGATGGCCGAGCATCGACTCGCTGAAGCTCCGGACCTCGTCGGTGGTCATCGCGGCCACCGGAGCCCCGGTCACGACCGCGAAGCCGGGGCCGTCGGCCAGCCGCTCCAGCGTGCGGGCCGCGAGGGCGTCGTGATCCTCCGTGTAGGGCAGCTGCCAGTCCCTGGGCGAGGCGAAGGATGCCCTGGTCCAGCCACTGGACGCATCGTCAAAGCGCACGAGCAGCCTGCCTTTCCGTCACGGGGCGGCCGCACCGGCCCGCCCGGGTCCGAAGACGCTCCCGGGCCGACCATAGGGGCGGACCGTGGGCCGGGGAAGACCGCCTTCTTCTACTGCAAGGACCCCACGCCGTACGCTGACGTCCTCGTCGGAACGGGAGGGCCGGTGGAGCGCAGGAGGCTGGGCAGGGGTGGCCCGCTGGTGTCGGCGATGGGCCTCGGCTGCATGGGGATGTCCGAGTTCTACGGCGCCTCGGACGAGGCGGAGTGCGTCGCGACGATCGAGCGCGCGCTCGACCTGGGGATCACCTTCCTCGACACCGCGGACATGTACGGCCCTTACACCAACGAGCAGTTGGTGGGACGGGCCGTCGCGCACCGGCGCGAAGAGGTCTTCCTCGCCACCAAGTTCGGCGTCGTCCGCACCGCGGACCCGAGGGAGCGGCGGATCGACTCCACCCCGGAGCACGCCAAGCGGGCCTGCGAGGCGTCGCTGCGGCGCCTGGGGGTGGACCACGTCGACCTGTACTACCTCCACCGCCGTGACCCCGACGTCCCGATCGAGGAAACCGTCGGCGCCATGGCCGAGTTGGTGACCGAGGGCAAGGTCCGCAGCCTCGGTCTGTCGGAGGTGGGCGCCGAAACGCTGCGCAGGGCGTGCGTGACCGCACCGATCGCGGCGCTGCAGAGCGAGTACTCGCTGTTCACCCGCGGTCTGGAGCGCCACATCCTGCCCGTGGCAAGGGAGTTCGGCGTCGCACTGGTCCCGTACGCGCCGCTCGGCCGGGGCCTCCTCACCGGCACCATGTCCTCAACCGACGCGCTGGACGCCGACGACATCCGACGCCGGTACCCGCGCTTCCGAGCCGACAACCTCGGGACCAACCTCGCCCTGGTCGACCGCCTCCGGGCCAAGGCTGCCGAACTCGGCTGCACACCGGCACAGTTGGCGCTCGCCTGGGTGCTGGCCCAGGGCGAGACGGTGATCCCGATCCCCGGCGTCCGCAGGCGCCGCCACCTCGAGGAGAACGCCGGCGCCCTGACCGTCCCGCTCTCCGCCGAGCAGGTGCGGTCGATCACCGACGTCCTGCCGGAGCCCGCGGGCGATCGTGCACCCGACCGGTCCCGACTGGAGCAGTGAACCGGCAGGTCTACGCCGCCGCCTCGCCGCTTCCGCTTCCGGGCTGTGTGGCCGGGATCCGGCGGGTGAAGAACAGTGCGAGCAGGGCGGTGACGGCAAGCACGGCGAGCGCGCCGCGCAGGCCGTCGAGCCGCGCCGCGCTGTTCGCCTCGAGGGCGGCGTCGGCCACCTCCGGGCTCGTGCCGGCCTGCGCGAAAGCGTCCTTGAGCTGATGATCCGACAGAAAAGGTACGCCGCTTTCGAGTTGGACGGTGGCCTGGGCCGTGACCTCCGGCGGGATCGCCGGATTCTGCTCGATGCCGGTCAGGAACGAAGCCGTCATGGTGGCGATCAGGATCGACCCGGCCAGCGCCGTCCCGATCGAGGCGCCGAGGTTGGTGACGGCGTTCTGGACACCACCGACCTCCGCGCTCTGCCGGTCCGGCACGGCGGACACGGTGACCGCGCCGAGCTGGGACGCCAGCGCCCCCATCCCGAGCCCGATCAGCAGCAGCGGGACGGTGACGATCTCGGCACCGGCGTGCGCGTCGAGGGCGGCCAGCAGGGCCACGGCGCCCGCGAGCAGCGCGAGGACACCGAGCCGGACCACTCGTCGTGGCGAGACCTCCGGCAGGAACCGCGGGATCAGGACCGCGGCGGCCAGCAGCGTCAGCGAGAGCGGCAGGATGTGCGCGCCGGTCGCGAGCGCGGACTGGCCGAGCGCGACCGACAGGTAGAGCGGTACGACGAAGAACACGCCCATCTGCACGAGGTACTGGAAGAAGAGCATCGTCAGGCCGCCGACGAGCTGCGGGTTCCGCAGCAGGGACGGGTCCACCAGCGGCTCCCCGCCCCGCTCCACGAGGTGGGTCTCCCAACGGAGGAAGAGCCGGATCAGCAGCAGGCCGCCCAGCATCAGCCACACCACCAGCGAGATCCCGAGCCAGCCCGGCGCGCCGGGTTTGGGCAGGAACCAGCCCCATTCGCTCGAGCGCAGGATGCCGTAGACGAAGGTGCCGAGGCCGAGGGCGGAGAGCAGGGCGCCGACGAGATCGATCCGGGGGCGGTCGCCGGTCGGGGCGTCGGCGATACGGCGGGCGAGCACGAGGATGGCAAGCACGCCGACGACCTCGCCGGCGAAGACCCAGCGCCAGGAGAAGTACGTCGTCGCCACGCCGCCGATGAGCGGTCCGACCGCGATCGCCGCGGCGCCCGCGGCCGCGACGAGTCCGTAGGCGGCGGGCCGGCGTTCGGCGGCGAAGTTCCCGGCGACGAGCGCCACGATCGCGGGCAGGATCAGCGCCGCCCCGATGCCTTCGAGGAAGGACCAGCCGAACAGGAGCACGGGCAGGTTCGGGGCCAGCGCGGTCGTCAGGGAGCCGCAGCCGTAGATGCCGCAGCCGATCATGAACGCCCGCTTGCGGCCGATCAGCACCCCGACCTTGCCACCGGGGATCATGAACATCGCCATGACCAGCGTGTAGGCGGTGATCGCGCCCTGAATGCCGGTCACGGCCGTGCCCACGTCGTCGGCCACCGTCGCGATCGAGACGTTCATGACCGAGCTGTCGAGCGCCATCAGGAACTGTCCGGCCGCCAGCGTCGACAGGACGAGTCCCGCCGACGTCGCGCCTTCGGAGGTGCCGCGCCCGGGTGCCATGCAGGCATCGTCCCAACCGCCCCGGGGGTTGGCCCTTCGACCCACCACCGGTGTCAGCCGGTTGGCGGCACAGTGCCCGCAACACGCCCACCCGGCACGGTCGGCCGACGTGCGCGGCGGCCCGGGCACACTCAGGCTTGGGGAGCGAACCAGGAGCGCACCGGGAGCGACGGACGACAGGGAACGGGCCATGACCAGTCCAGCCGAGCGAGCACGCCGCGGCCGCGCGGCCCGAAAGACCGTCAGCCGGGCTGCCCACGGCCGGTGGATCGTCGCCGCGGACCGGCCCGACCCGCTCGGCGTGCTGGAGCGGCAGGCCGTCGACCGGGTGGCCGAGCTGCTGCCGATCCGCTACGGCCGGATGGCGGCCTCCCCGTTCGCGTTCCTGCGCGGCGCGGCTTCGGTGATGACCGCCGACCTGGCCGCCGTGCCGAACACCGGGCTGACCGTCCAGCTCTGCGGTGACGCGCACCTGCTGAACTTCGGTGTCTTCGCCTCCCCCGAACGGGCGCTGCTGTTCGACCTCAACGACTTCGACGAGACCCTGCCGGGGCCGTTCGAATGGGACGTCAAGCGGCTCGCCGCCAGCGTCGCGGTGGCCGCCCGCGAGAACGGGCACGGCGACGAGCGCGCCCGGCGGGCCGCACGAGCCGCCGCCCGGGCCTACCGGCTCTCGGTCCGGCGGCTGGCCGGACTGGGCGAACTCACCGTCTGGTACGAGCGGATCGACGCCGACGCGGTGCTCGCCCTGATCCGTGACCCCGAGCGGCGGCGCCGGGCCGAGGCCAACCTCGGGCACGCCCGACGGCGTACCAGCCTGCAGGCGCTCGACAAGCTCACCGAGGTCCGGGACGGCCGACGCCGCATCCTGCACGACCCGCCGCTGCTGGAAGCCGTCAGCGGCACCGAACTGCGGTCCGTCGGCAAGATCTTCAGCGAGTACCGCAGCACGCTCCCCGAGGAACGCCGCCTCCTGCTGGACCGCTACCGCCTCGTCGACGCGGCCCGGAAGGTGGTCGGCGTGGGCAGCGTCGGCACCCGCTGCTTCATCCTCCTGCTGACCGGCCGCGACGAGCAGGACCCGCTCTTCCTCCAGATCAAGGAAGCCGGCCGATCCGTCCTGGAGGACCACCTGCCCGCCGACACCCACGACCACCACGGCCACCGGGTGGTCGCGGGGCAACGGCTGACGCAGGCCGCGAGCGACATCTTCCTCGGCTGGATGACCGGCCCGAACGGACGCCACTTCTACGGCCGCCAACTCCGCGACATGAAGGGCTCGGCCGCCGTCGACACCATGCCCCCGGTCGCCCTCCGCCAGTACGCCCACCTGTGCGGCACCGCCCTGGCCCGCGCCCACGCCCGCTCCGGCGACCGCCTCGCCATCGCGGCTTACCTCGGCAACGCCGACACCTTCGACCACGCGATCGCCGACTTCGCCCTCCACTACGCCGACCGCACCACCGCCGACCACGCCACCCTCACCACAGCCATCACCACCGGCGACATCACGGCCACCCCCGGCATCTGACGCGACGTCGGCGACGATAGGTTCGTCTCATGACGGCCGAAGCCCTGCACCGATTGACCAGCATCGAGTACACCGAAATCTGGGACCGCTTCGACGCGAAGTTCGACTTCCGAGCCAGCATGCACGACTTCCCCGGTATCACGGAGCCCGTGCCATCGATCACGTGGAGCCTTGACGCACTGAACGACGACCCAGGGGACCGGAAGCTCGACCACCTGGTCGACCTGGTGCAGGACGGGCTCGCCAAGTGCAGCAACCCGGGGGAGTCGCTCTGGATCCTGGACTGGCAGCACACCTGCTACCGGCTCCGCCCGGATCTTCCACCGACCGACATGTTCCTTCCCCGGGTCCTCGAAGGCCGTTCGCGGGAGGGCTGGCCGCGCAGCCCCTACCCGGACGGCGACTACTACATCTTCCTCGCCGACGACCTCCGCTTCGGCACCTTCGGACACCCCTGGGAACACTCCCTCTGCGTCTTCGGCAGCGAGCTCCTGGACGCGATCACCGAGGACGTCGACCAGGTGCTCCAGCGGGTCCTCCGCCGCGACGGTCTATCCGCCGTGTGAGGACGCAAGCCGGCAGCGCTGTCGTGGGACAGACCTGCTCACCCGGCGTATCCGTGCGTACGGGCGGCCAGGTCGAGGAAACCCTGCTGGACGGGACCGGTGCCCTCCTGGAGCAACTCGCGCCAGGGGCGGTCCGGGACGGGTGCCGACGGGGTCTGCGTGACACCGGTGCTCGCAGCACGGAACGTCCTGCGCAGCGGAGTTGGGAGAATCCCGGCCCCGGGCCGGCCGCCGGGCGGTTCGCCCGGCCGGCCGGCCCGGTGAGGGGGTGTCAGGCGGCAGCGTACGGGCGGTCGCGGCGGGCGTCGTGCAGGACCGAGCCCCACCAGTCCAGCTGGTCGAGCATCACCTTGGCTGCGGCGTCCGGGCCTTCGGGCTCCAGCAGGGTCCCGTCCTGGCCGAACAGCAGGTAGTAGCGGGGGAAGGAGACGTACTCCCGCACGGTGTGCGCCTGCAACTCGTTGAAGACCTGGCGGAGTTGTTCGATGGCGAGCAGGCCGCCGCTGGCGCCGCTGTAGCCGACGAAGCCGATCGGCTTGGCGCGCCACTCGGTGTAGTGCCAGTCGATGGCGGACTTCAGGGAGGCGGGGAAGCTGTGGTTGTAGTCGGGTGTCACGACCACGATGGCGTCGGCTGCCGCGAGGCGGCGGGTGAGATCGGTCATCGCGGCGGGGCGGGGCAGGTCGGGCTGCAAGGCCGGTGGCACGGCCGGGAGTTCGAGCGGGACGGGGGTGTCGGCGAGGTCGATCACGTCCACCGTGAAGCGGCCGTGCAGCTCGGCCTGGCGGGCGAACCAGCGGGCCACCACCGGTCCGAACCGGCCTTCGCGGACGCTGCCGATGATCACTGCGAGGTTGAGCGGCTGGTTGAGCGGCTGACTGGTCATGGCCGTGCTCCTGGGGGTCGGGAGGGTGACCCCGAGCGGGTCACGGCTCCAACCTGCCGGGTGTGGCCGGAACGAGGGAGGCCGAGCGGAGACTGGTAGTGGCGGGGCCACGATCCGGTGCGGGCCCGGCTGTTAGGTTCGACGGGTGAGCGACAACGAGTTGGGACTGTTCCTGCGTACCCGCCGTGAGGCCGTCACCCCGGCCGAGGCGGGGCTGGCCGTCGGCCCGCGCCGCCGGACCCCCGGCCTGCGCCGGGCCGAACTGGCGACCCTCGCCGGGGTCAGCGTCGAGTACGTGACCCGGCTGGAGCAGGGGCGCGACCGCCACCCGTCCGTGCAGGTGCTCTCCGCCCTGGCCGAGGCGCTGCGGCTGACCGCGAGCGAACTCGTCCACCTGCACCGGCTGAGCAAGGCGGCGGGCGGCGCGTTCAGCTGCATGGGCGGCGCGGCGCCTAACCGGATCGTCCGGCCCACCGTGCAGGCCCTGCTCGATCACCTCGAACCCGCCCCCGCCCTGCTGCTCAACCGCCTCGGCGAGATCCTGGCCTGCACCACCGCCTACCGGCGGTTGGCCGAGCCGGTCGGCCTGCTGGACGGCGCGCAGCCGAGCCTGGTCCGCTACGTCTTCACCGATCCCCGGGCCCGGACCGCCTACCCCGACTGGGAGCGGGTGGCCGACCAGCAGGTGGCCGCCCTCAAGCAGGGGCCGGGCCGGGCGGACCGGCAAGTGGCGGCGCTGATGGACGAACTGACGGTCGCCGCGGGAGCCGAGTTCAGCACCCGGCTGGACACCCTGCCCGGGCTGCCGGACGCCACCGGGACCGACCGGCTGCTGCACCCGGAGGCCGGCGAGCTGCGGCTGTCGTACGAGACCCTCCACCTGCCCGCCGACGACGACCAGCGCCTGATCGTCCAGCTGCCCGCCGACCCGGCCACCGCCGCCGCACTCGACCGCCTGACCGGCCGTCACCCCGGCGCCCTGCGGGCCGTACCGGCCTGAGTCGGTCTGCGTCAGTCGCCGGGGTGGGCCATCGCGTCGATGGCGATCGCGGCGGCCAGGACGGTGGCGTGGTCGGTGTCGGGCCCGATGTCGAGGCCGTAGGTGTCGCGCAGCCGGAACCACTTCTTGGAGACTTCGGCGACCTTGTAGCCGTCCCGCTCGATGGTGTACTCGTGGTCGACGATGTTGCCGTGGACGGTCAGGTCCGCGCCGTCCTCCTGCTTGATCCGCCAGCGGTCCCGGACCGGCCCGATCAGGGCCTTCTTGACCAGCGCGAGCCGGTGGCCGTCGGCGTCCTCGATCTCCATCGAGTCCTTGATCCGCATCGGCCGGCTCTGCACGCTCGCGACCCGGTGTCCGTCCGGGTCCTCGATGGCGTAGGTCCGGCGCAGGCGCAGGGCCTTGCCGTTGACCTTGTAGACGTGGTCGCCCGCTTCGTTGTCGATCCAGTAGTCGTCGCCGATGGAGAACATCTTCTGCTGCATGCGGTAGCGGGTGACGCCGTCGCCGTCGTCGAAGGCGTTGTTGGCCTGGCGGCGGGCCCGTCGTTCGTCGAACATCCGTCGGTCCTTCCTCGGGTGGCCGGGCGAGGAGCGTGCCCTCGCATCGGCCGGGCACGGGGCTGCTGCCATCGCACCCTGCCGACCTCGACTCGGCCACCGCCTACCGACCGGACTACGCCGTACCGGTGAAGACGGCCTGTGAAGACGGCCTGCCTCAGACCCGGCGGATGGTGGAGATCTGCATCGCGTCGGCCTTCATCGTCTTCACCACGTCACCGGCGCGCGGGGCGTGCACCACCAGGCCGTTGCCGATGTACATGCCGACGTGCCGCCGGTCGCCGTGGTAGATCACCAGGTCGCCCGGCTGGGCGTTGTGCCAGTCGGTCCCCACGTTGGTGCCCACGTCGCCCTGCGACTGCGAGGTGCGCGGCAGGGAGACGCCCGCCTTCCCGTACGCGTAGACCATCAGGCCGGAGCAGTCGAAGGTGTCCGGTCCGGTGGCGCCCCACTTGTACGGGTCGCCCTGCTGCTCGAGCGCGACCCGCACCGCGATCGCGGCGTTGCCGCTGGCCGGGGGCAGGGTGGCGGGGTCGATCCGGGCGGAACCGCGCGAGGCGGTGCCCTCGGAGCCGGTCAGGATCGCGGCGCGGTCCGCGGCGCTGAGTTTGTTGAGCAGCTTCTGCGCCTCCTGGAGCTTCTGCTGCACCTCGTTCTTGGCCGTGTTCAGCGTCTGGGTGGAGCGGTCGAGTTCGGCCAGGACGGCCGCCGCCTCCTCCTTCTGCTGGTCCAGGCGGCGCTGCTGGTCGTGCAGCGACTTCAGGGCGTCGGCCTGGGTACTGGTGGCCTGGTCGACGGCGGCGGCCTGCGACAGGTACCCCTCCGGGTCGGCGGAGAGCATCAGCTGCACCGACGGGTCCACACCACCCTGGCGGTACTGCTCGCCCGCCGCGGCGGCCAGCCCGGCGGTCAGCCTGGTCATCTGCTCCTGGCCGCGGGCGAGCTGGTCCTGCAACTGGCCGGCCTGCTTACGCAGCTGCTCGGCCCGCTCCTTGGCGCCGTTGTACCGCTCGGCCGCCTGCTCCTGCTCCTCGGCCAGCTTGTCGACCTGCACCTTCACCTCGTCCTTGCTCGGCTGGGCGGGCGCTGCGTGCGCGCTCACCTGGGCCGACAGGGCGACCGCGGTCGCGGCGGCAGCGGTGAGCACGGAAGCCCGTGCGCGGCTCGGCTGCTTGGGACGGCGGTGGGAGGCCAAGGGGGTGCTCCTTCTTCCTGGTGGACTCACCCGTTGTGGCGATTGTCCGGAAATTAGGTTTGTCACCAGAACGTAGTCAAGATCCTGCCCCGCGTCCACTCCGTACGGCCACGAACTCGACCGCTCAGCAGGCGGACTGACCCGCCGTCAGCGGGCTGCCGGGTTCGTCACGGCGCGGTCGGCACCCGGGCGGCGATCCAGCTCTCGGCCTCGTCGAGGGCGGTCTCCAGCGGCCCGAAGAGGACGCCGGTGGCGGGCACGATGCCGCCGGGGCCGAGGTGGTCGGCCAGTCCGGTGTCGGTGGCGATCTTCGCCAGCGGGGACTGGACTCCGGCGAGGACCAGCCGGCCACCGGCCCGGTGGAGTTCGTCGGCCTTCCGGCGCAGGAGCTTGACCATGGCCGACGACGGCACGTCAGGGAGGTTGCGGACCACCAGGATCAGGACGGCGTCCCGGGCGGGGGCGGGCCAGTCCTGCTCGATCCGGGGCAGTTCGGCGAACAGGCTGACGCCGTTGTAGTCCAGGACGGTGACCTGACCGGGATTCAGTGCGGCGGGTGCAGCGGCCGATCGCCAGTGCCCGTCGCCCGCGGGCTCCAGGGCCAGCAGGCGGGACTGGCGGGCGGCCTGCGCGCAGTACAGCAGCAGGGACAGCACCGCGCCCAGGATGATCGCCTGCTGGAGCGGGAGCTGGGTGGTGCCGAGGAAGGTCAGCGCCATCGCGGCCGCCGACAGCGGCGAGGTCTTCAGGACCAGCCGGATGTCGGGGATCTTCCCAGTGACGAGCTCGGCGCCGACGACGATGATCAGGCCGCCGATGACCGGCATCGGGATGTGCTCGGCGAGCGGCGCGAGGGTGAGGACGATCGCGGCGAGCCACAGCCCGGAGAAGATCCCGGCCCAGCGGGTCCGGGCACCGGCGGAGACGGCGACGCCGGTACGGGACAGCGAGCCGCCGACCGGCAGCGACTGGAACAGCCCGCCGGCCACGTTGGCCAGGCCCTGGGCGGCGAAGTCGCCGTTGACGGAGGAGCGGGTGCCGTCGGGGTTGGGGACGGTCGGCGCGATGCCGGCCGCCTGGGCGAGGCCGACCAGCGCGATCGAGACCGCCCCGCCGAGCAGGTGCGGGAAGGCGGACCAGTCCGGGGCGGTGAAGTGCGGCAGCGCGGACGGGATGTCGGCGATGCCCTTGACCAGCTCCACGTCCGTGCCGAGCGCGGCGACGGCGACGCTGACGACCACCATCGCGATCAGCAGCGCCACCGTACGAAGC
This sequence comes from Kitasatospora gansuensis, assembly GCF_014203705.1. Taxonomy (NCBI): domain Bacteria; kingdom Bacillati; phylum Actinomycetota; class Actinomycetes; order Kitasatosporales; family Streptomycetaceae; genus Kitasatospora; species Kitasatospora gansuensis. Next base: position 7,982,997 of record NZ_JACHJR010000001.1, on the reverse strand, counting down.
CGCTTCACCGCGTGCGCGAGCGCCCAGACCCCGACGGTCGCAGCGGCGACCAGGGTGGCGGCGAGCTGCCACGAGCCGAGGTGGACCGCCCAGTCGCCCAGCTGCACCAGCTTGTTGTGGCCGTGCGGCTGGTAGCCGGTGGCGTCCTTCAGGACACCGGTGATGATCTGCACCGCGATGCCGACGGAGAAGCCGGTCATCACCGCGTTGGAGACGAAGGAGAGCACCACCCCGAGCCGCAGGACGCTCATCAGCAGCATCACCAGGCCGGTCATCACGGCGAGCATCGCGATGTTGCCCGCGCTCGAAGCGTCCAGCCCGGCGTCGGCCAGCACGCTCTGCGCGGTGAGCGAGATGGCGCTGGTGAGGGTGGTGACCATCAGCACCGTGCGGGCGGTGACCGAGCCGACGATCGCGGGGACGACACCCGAGAACAGACCGGCGACCGGGTTGAACCCGGCGATCGCCGCGTACGCCATGCCTTCGGGGATGGAGAACAGCCCGGTCACCAGACCTGACGACACGTCCGACGGCGTGGGCTTACCCAGCATCAGGTTCCTCCGACTTCAGGCGATTCGGCCCACGCTTCCCTGTCACCCCGGCACGGGCAACACGGCAGGGCCGATCAGGTGACCGCCGACTCCAATCGGTCACCCATTCGCCAGGATTCCAACGACCAGTCGGATCCGGTGAGGGTGATTTGGACTTTCGGTGCGGTGCCGGGCAGCGTCTCCCCTCGTTGGGGAAGAGCTGTGGGCGGATACCAGACCGGAAGGGGAGCCGACGGCGCGATGAGCACGCTGACCGAAGAAACGATGCCCCCTGCCCCGGCCCGGGAGTTGGTCCGGAGCTGGCTGCGGACCCCGGATCCGGAGGACCTCGGCGCGGTGTACGCCGAGCTGCGGGCGGCGGGGCCACTGGTCCGCGCGCCGTGGGGCGCGTTCCTGGTGCCGGGCTACCAGGACGTGCGGCGGGCGCTGGTCGATCCGGCGCTGGTGATGCTGGACGCGGCCTGGCGGGACGAGCGGACGCCCGGTTGGCGCGCCAGTCCGGCCACGTCCGCGCTGTGCGATTCGCTGCTGATGCAGAACCCACCGGAGCACCCGGTCAACCGGCGCCCCGTGGTGGCGGCGCTCACCCTCCGCTCGGTGACGGCCCTGGACGGGATGATCCGGGCTCAGGTCCGGGTCGCGGTCGAGCAGTTCGTCCTGACCCTGCGTCAGGACCGGGCGGCGGACCTGATCGATGACCTGTGCAAGCCGCTGCCCGCCGCGGTGCTGTGCCGGCTGGTCGGGTTCCCCGGGCGTGATGCCGGTCTGCTGGCCGGGCTGGCCTCCGTGATCTCGACCGGGGGCGAGATCCGGCGGCCGCTCGACGAGCTGCTGGCCGCCGACCAGGTGGCCGGTCAACTGCTGTGCTACCTGGAGCAGTTCACCCACCAACGGGACCGCTCCGCGAACGGACCGGCCCTGGGCGACGTGACGTTCTCCGTCGACCAGCTGTTCGCCCTGGTGGTGGCGGGGCTGATCACCACCACGCACCTGCTCGGCAACCTGGGCGACCGGCTGCTCCGGATGCCCCCGGAGCAGCAGCGGTCGGTCACCGCCCCGGAGCACCGGGCGGGGCTGATCGAGGAGACGCTGCGCTGGGACCCACCGGTGAAACTGGCGACCCGTCGGGCCGACCGCCCCACGGTGGTCGGCGGCCGGCCGGTCCCGGCGGGGACCGTGCTGCACCTCATGATCGGCGCCGCGCACCGCGACCCGGCCCGCTACCCGGACCCGGACCACTTCGATCCGGGACGCGACCACCGGCCCGGCTTCCCGTTCGGCCAGGGCGGCCACTTCTGCCCCGGCGCGGCGTTGGCCCGGGCCCAGGCGGCGGCGTTCCTGGAGAGCTTCGCCCCACACCTCCCGGCCGTCCGGCGCAGCGGGCGGCTGGTCCGCCGCGCCGGGCCGAGCTTCACCGAGCCGGTCGGCCTGCCGGTCTCGGCCGCGCGGCCCGCCACCCATGGTTTCTGACGTCCACTCAACCCCGCACGGAGGACTCCGATGACCGACCCGAACGACCCCTACACCCGGCTGGTCCGCATCCTGATCGGCCCGCTGGAGGTCGACTTCGCGCTGATCTCGCCCGAAGCCACCCTCGCCGAGCTGCAGTTGGACTCGCTGGCGGCCGAGGAGTTCGTCCTGCTGGCCGCCGAGGAGTTCGGCACCGACGGCTCCGCACCGTACGAGCTGTCCGGGGTGCCGCTGGCGGAGCTCGCCGCGCGGCTGGACGGTACCGGTTCCGCGGCCGGCCTGCGGGTGTCCGGTTGATCCGCACCGTCGTGACCGGCATCGGCATGGTGACGCCCGCCGGGGTGGGGACGGAACCCAGCTGGGCCGCGATCTGCGCGGGCCGCCCGGTCGCGGCAGCCGATCCGGGGCTGGGAGACTCCCCCGTCGGCATCTCCTGCCGGGTGCCGGACTTCGACCCGGTGGCCCGGCTCGGCGCCGGGCCGGCCCACCGGCTGGACCGGGTCTCGCAGTTCGCCCTCACCGCGGTCCGCGAGGCGGTCGCCCAGGCCGGGCTGGACCACCGCGGCTGGGACGGCACCCGGGTCGGCCTGGTGCTGGGCATCGGCGGCTGGGGGGCGACCACCCTGGAGACGCAGCACCATCGGCTGCTGGAGCAGGGGCAGGCCAAGGTCAGCCCGTACTTCCTGCCGATGGCGCTGCCGACCGGGCCGGTCGCGCCGATCGCCATCGAGTTCGGTGTGCACGGGCCGACCCATGTGGTCTGCACGGCCTGCGCCTCGGGCACCAGCGCGATCGGCCAGGCCCGGCAGCTGATCGCCACCGGCGCCTGCGACGTGGTGCTGGCCGGTGGCTGCGAAGCCTCGCTCACCCCGTTGATCAGCACCGGTTTCGCCCGGATGAAGGCGCTCTCCCGACGGACCGACGACCCGGCCGGGGCGTCCCGCCCGTTCGACGCCGACCGCGACGGCTTCGTGCTGGGCGAGGGGGCCGCCGTCCTGGTGCTGGAGTCCGCCGGGTTCGCGCGGAGCCGGGGCGCGCGGCCGCTGGCCGGCGTCGCCGGGTACGGCGCGACCAACGACGCGTACCACGCGGCCGCGCCGGAGCCGACCGGGGCGATGGCGGCCGCCGCGATCCGGCGGGCGCTGGCCGATGCCGGGGCGTCGGCGCACGAGGTCGACCACGTCAACGCGCACGGCACCGGCACCCGGCTGAACGACGTCACCGAGGCCCGGGCGATCCGGGCCGCCCTCGGGTCAGGACCGAGCGTCACCTCGGTCAAGGGCGTCACCGGACACCCGCTCGGCGCGGCCGGGGCGATCGAGGCCGCCTGCACCGTCCTGAGCATCCGCGACGGCCTGGTCCCGCCCACGGCCAACCTCCGGCGGCTGGACCCCGAGATCGATCTCGACGTGGTGGCCGGTACGGCCCGGCCGCAGCGGATCGGCCTGGCGCTCAGTCAGTCGCTGGGCTTCGCCGGGCACAACGCGGTCCTCGCCTTCACCTCGCCCTGACGCCGCACCAGGAGTTCCCGCACATGCACAGCACCACCCAGCACTCCACGTGGCAACTGATCGACGCCGCGGTCCGGTTCCTCTCCCGGCACTACTTCCGGGTCGAGCTGGTCGGACTGGAGAACGTGCCGGACCAGGGCGGAGCGCTGCTGGCCGCCAACCACGCCGGGATGATCCCGCTCGACTCGGTGCTGATCGTCTCCGCCCTCCGGCACGAGCACCCGGCGGCCCGGACCGCGCACGCGATCGCCGACGAACTTCTGTTCAAGGTACCGGTGTTGGGCGAGCAGGCCCGCCGCTCCGGCCAGGTCTGGGCCACCGATCCGGCCTGCACCAGACGCCTGCTGAACGAGGGTCAGCTGGTGCTGACGTACCCCGAAGGGGCCCGGGGGCTGGGGAAGGGCTATGCCGAGCGGTACCGGCTGCGGGACTTCGGCCGTGGCGGGTTCGCCGCCGTGGCGATGGCCACCGGCGTGCCGATCGTCCCGGTCGCGGTGATCGGCACCGAGGAGGCGTACCCGGTGCTGGCCAACTGCAAGCCGCTGGCCCGCCTCCTCGACCTGCCGTACGCGCCCGTCACGCCCACCCTGCCGCTGTTCGGTCTCGCCGGGCTGCTGCCGCTGCCGGCCAAGGTGACGCTGGTCTTCGGCGCACCGATCCCGACCGGGCCGACGGCCGACGCGGCGACCCTGCGGGCGCAGGCCGGGGCCCTCGCCGAGCAGGTCCGCTCCGAGATCCAGACCACGCTGGACGCGTGGGTCGGCCGCCGCCGCAACGGCGGCTTCGCCTGACGGTCACGACCGGCCCGGGCCGCCCAACCCGCCCGGCCCGCCGGGCAGTCGGCCGAGCCGGTCGGCGGCGTGCCGGAGGTCCGCCGCCGTGACCGCGCAGCGGCGGGCGTGGCGCAGCAGGGCCATCCGGAACCGTTCGCCGACCGGCCCGGTCCACCGGGCGTCCTCGGCGCAGTTGGCCAGGCTCTCGGCGTGCCGGGTCAGCCGGGTCGCCCCGGCCGTCGCCAACTGGGCGTAGTGGGTGGTCGGTTCACCCTGCGGGGTGAGGTCGCGGGAGGTGCCGGCCCGGTTCGGCGACACCCGGCTGCGGGGCGGCGCGTCGGCCCGGTCGTGGAACGCCAGCCGCAGCGCGCCGGGGTCGAGGACTCCCGGCAGCCGGTGCGGGTCGAGCGCCGGGGAGAGCAGCGCGGGGCGGGTGGCCTCGAGAGCGGCCCGGACCACGGTCTCGGCCACCAGGACGGCCAGCCGGGTGGCCGGGCACGGCTCGGGTGAGCTGCACAGCGGCGAGGGCAGCCCGTCCGAGGAAGTGGGCTGGTCCGAGTCCTGCCGGGCCAGCGCGTTCAGCACGGCGGAGGCGCACAGGATCCTGGATCCGGCCGGGATCCGGTCGCCGTGCCAGGCGAAGGCCGCCCCGGTCCGGTACGTGGTGGCGGCGATCGGCGGCCACAGGTCGAGCGCGGTCCGGACGGCGTCCTCGGCGCTGTCCGGACCGCCATCGGTACTCGTCAGCGCGATCGCCTGCGGGACGGTGTGGCAGAGCGCGTCGGTGACCACGGCCAGGGTGTGTTCGAGGGCGGGTGCCGGGTCCGGGTGCTCGGCCCGCCGTGCCAGGTACCCGGCCAGACCGCCCCGGGCCGGGCCGCGCAGGTAGGGGTCGAGACGGCGGCGCAACGCGTCGGCCCAGTCCGCCTCCCGGCGGGTCCCGGCCGCGTCCACGGCGGCCGCGAGGACTCGGCTCAGTACGGTGTCGTCCGCCGCCGCGTCCCCCGCCACCAGCCGCCGGGCGATCCGCCTGGCCGCCTCGGTCCACTGCTGAGGGGTGATCAGGTCGTCGGTGTCCCGGTGCGCCGGCAGTCGGCCGATCTCCTGGGCGGCGACCGCGGCGGCGGTCCGGCCCAGCGCCCGGGCGGGGTAGGGCACGGCCGCGCAGGCGAGTTGCCGCCGGGGGCGGCCCGCGTGGTCCAGCCCGTCGCCCGGGCCGATCGCGCCCGCGGCCCGGGCGGCCTCGAGCAGGTCGCTCGCGTCCGGCCGGGTGACCGGTACCAGGTAGGTGCCGAGCGGTGTCGGCAGTCGGAGCGGGTGCCCGGCGTGGATCCGGTTCAGGTGCCCGGCGAGCAGCTCGGTGAGGCCGTCCAGGGTGAGCGACCGGACGCCGAGGGCGCGGGCCGGTGCGTCCAGCCACGGGAGTTGACGTGCGGTCAGCAGGGCGCCGAGCACGGCGCCCTCGTAGGACCAGAGGGCCGGCGGCCTCGGCGGGCGGACGGGCTTCTCGGCTTCGGTGGTCACTTGGTTGAGCCTTCCGGGGGTCAGCGGTCGCGCAGCAGGTAGAGCTGGTTGCCGACGATTTCGCCGTCGTAGCGGCTCAGCAGCTCGTTGGCGGTGTCCCGCTGCGGTGCGGCGAGGCCGCGCAGCGAGATCGCGTACGCCTGCGGTGAGTGGCTGAGCGGGTAGTCGAACGTCGCGTCCAGCCAGGCCAGTTCGGTCCAGCCGGGCGGCAGGTCGTGCGGGGCGGCCGGGCCGCGGCCGTCCATGCCGGTGATCAGGTCGTAGCCGTTGACCAGGCTGATCACCTTGGTGTCCGGGTCGGCCGGGCGCTTGTCGTCGATCGCGGAGCCGGTCGGGATGACGTGGGTGAGCCGGTAGGTGGTGACGAACTCCAGGTCGGCGGCCAGGTTCATCGCGGCCATCCCGCCGAGGCTGTGTCCGATGATCATCAGCTCGGCGCCGACCGGAACGCCCGCGGACTCCAGGGCCCGCCGGGCCGCCCGGGTGTACGTGGTGTCGGTGTTCACCGTGTTGTCGATCCCGCCGGCCAGGTCCGCGGGGGTGTTGTTGCTGAGCTTGGCGAAGGAGAGTCCGGGCAGCAGCAGGACGTAGCGGGTCTCGCCGTCGGTGCAGTGGATCCGGCGGAGCAGGGCGGCGCCGTGGTTGCCCAGCGCGGCCATGTTGTCCAGGTAGCTGGTGATGTCGTTGGCCGAGTGGGCCATCGTCCGGGCCAGCAGCGGGTCGGGGTCGACCGCCTCGGCGTTCCCCGGGCCGCGCTCCAGGTAGGAGATCCAGCCGGACGGCAGGCCCAACACCGGGTCTGTCGGCGGCAGTTCGCCGTGCAGAATCGCCCAGGCGGCATCGTCGTTGAACGGGTTCTCGTCGAACAGCCCGGCCCAGGCCAGCAGTTCCTGCGCCACCGGGCCGATCGTGGTCAACGCCCTTGTCACGCCCAGCCGTTCGACCAGTGCGCACCAGGCCCGCGCGGTCTCCAACCGCTCCCCCGCCGCCACCGCCTCGACCAGCCGGGCCACCATTGGCGACTCCAGGTTGGGATGCCCGGCCGCCGCCGCCCGGACCCGCAGGTCGAACGCGTCCGCCGCCATCCCCACCGCGGCCGACCTCCGGCGGGTCACCGCCCCGGCCCAGCGCATGGCCTCGCCCACCGGCCCGCCGACCGGCCCGAACCCGAGCCCGGCCGGGTTGAACAGAGCCCGCGCCACCGAGGCGGCCGCCACCGCGGCGGGCACCGGCTCACGCAGCGCGTCCAGCGCGAACCGCCACCCGGTGACCCCCGCGGTCAGTCCGGCCCCGGCCCGGCGCACTTCCAGCGCGGCCTCGGCGAGCAGGACCGAGGCCCGCACCAGGAGTTCGGCGTCCGGACCGGCCGCCGCCGTCGGTTCGGGCCGACTCTTCTCGGCACTGGGGCGCACGATCTCTCCTCCACGGACGCACAGTTCAGGGGCCGCGCGGTGGGCACTGCCGTTTCCTGGATATCACTGACGGCCCATCGGGCGGCCGTCCCGAGCTGCCGCTGCTGCCAGGTTCACCCACACGTGTGGCAGCGGGAGACTCGCGACAGCCGCCGACCACGCTACCGGCTCGCTGCGAGCGCACGGCCGAGGCTTCCCATCAGCCCGGGACCAGGACGAACTGACGGGTGATCTATGATCACGGGCCATGACGGAGATACGCGGATCAGGGCCGGCCTGGGGCGACGGACCGCTGGTGACCAGGGGTCAGGAGCCCGACTGGGCGGCCCTGGCGGAGCGTCACGGGGAGCAGCAGCGGCGCCGGAAGCACATCCGCGCCGTGGCCGCCGGTGTCGCGGCGACCGCCGCCATCACCGGCATGGTGGTCGCGGTCCTCCCCGGCGACTCGGGACGCGATCCCGCCCGCGCCGCGGCCGCACCCGACAACAGCGCCTCCGCCCAGCCCGACGACAGCCCATCGTCCTCCGCCGGGGAGTCGGCCGCCCCTTCGGCCTCCGCCACTGCTTCGGCCTCCCCCTCCGCTTCCGCCTCCGCGCTTCCTTCCGCCGGTGTCTCCCGCCCGGCCACCCCCGTGACGAACGCACCGCCGCCGGCCGGTACCTCGGCGCCCGCGCGGCCGCCCGTCTCCCAGCCCGCCGCCACGCCCACCCCGGGCAACGCGCAGACCTCGCCGCCGCCCGTCGGCAAGTCGTACACGCCGGTCCAGGTGTGCGGCAGCGGATTCAACGTCATCGACTCGCACAGCCTCGGCGGCGCCACCGTGTACTTGCTCTACAAGGGCGCCACCGGCGACAACTGCGTCACCACGATCGTGAACAACCCGGCCGGCCCGGTCCCGATGAACGCCACCCTCGCGGTCAAGGACGGCGGCTCGGCGAGCAACCCCGGCAGCTTCGCCTCCTACGCGGGCCCGGTTACCAAGCGCGCCGCCAACACCTGTGTGCAGTGGGGCGGTTCCTACCAGGACTCCACCTGGACCAGCGGCTGGACGCACTGCGGCTGAGCCGCGCCACCCGTCCGCGAGCGCCCGGCACCGGTGGTGCCGGACGATGGTGAGGTGGACGCGGACTTCTCACCCAACGACGGTGCCGAGTCTCCGGGTGTGCTCGGCAGCCCGCCGACGCCTCGCACGGCGGTGGCGTGGCTCCCGCCGGTGGAGCTGTGGCCCGCCGTCCAGCGCATCCGCGAGGTGCACGACCGGCAGATCCGCCGCTGGCCGCCACACGTGAACCTGCTCTTCGGCTTCGTACCGGAGACGGACTTCGGCCGAGCGGTCCCGCTGCTGTCCGACGCGGCGGCCGAGGTCGAGCCGTTCACCGCTCGGCTCAGCGGGGTACGCAGTTTCAGCCACCGTCACGACGCCACGCTGTGGCTCGACCCGGCAGCGGCCGACCCGGCCCCCTGGCAGAGACTTCACGACGCGCTGCAGGAGCGTTTCCCCCGTTGCCGGAGCCGGGCCGACGGGTTCACCCCGCACCTCTCACTGGGCCGGAGCAAGCATCCGCGCACCCTTGCCCCCGAATTGGCCGCCCTCCTGGGCAGCATGCCCGCCCGGGTCACGGAGCTCGTCGTCCTGTCCCGCCGGGGAGACCGGCCGATGCGGGTACGGGTCGTCATCACGCTCGGTACGGGCGAAGCGCGGTGGCCGCCGTCAGGTCTCGACGATCAGTTGTAGCAGCTCGCGCAGGGACTCGCGCTGCTCGGTGCTGAGCCGGTCCAGAGGCGCGTCGGCGAACGGCATCCGGGTGCGGAGGTCGGCGGCGACGGTGCGGCCGGCCTCGGTGGCGGCGACGAGTTTGACGCGGCGGTCTGCCGGGTCGGCCTGTCGCTCGACCAGGCCGCGGGCGGCCAGGCGGTCGATGATCGCGGTGACGTTGGAGGGCTCCGCGTGCAGGCGGTCGGCGATCCGGCGCATCGGGACCGGGGTCTCGGTGGCGAGCAGTGCCTTGGCCTGGAGCGGGGTCAGCTCGTGGGCGGCGGCGGCGGTCTCGGACTCCTGGAGGTAGCGGCGGTTGATGGCCGCGAAGAGGCCGACGACCTCTCTGGTCAGCTCGTCCGGTGGTGTGGGCATGGGGTCAGTCTAGCGAGGTGCTTGACAGAGTGAAATGTTCCGCCCCATAGTTATGAGCGATAGTAGTTATGATCCATAAGTAAGGGGCATCGCGAGATGAGCACCAAGACCGTCCTGATCACCGGCACCTCCTCCGGCATCGGCCTGGCCACCGCCGTCGCCGCCGCGCAGAGCGGCTGGCACGTCGTCGCCACCATGCGCGACACCACCAAGGCGGGGGCTCTGCTGGCGGCGGCCCAGGCAGCCGGGGTGAGCGTCGACGTCCGCGCGCTGGACGTGACCGACCCGGCCTCCGTCGCGGCCTGCCTGGCCGGTCTCGACCGACTCGACGCGCTCGTCAACAACGCCGGCGCCGGCCACGTCGGCACGCTGGAGCAGGTGAGCGTCGAGGACGTACGCGCCGTCATGGAGGTCAACTTCTTCGGCGTCCTGCATGTCACCAAGGCGGCCCTGCCGATGCTTCGCGCAAGCAAGGGACGCGTGCTGACGGTGACCAGCGTCGGCGGCGTGATCGGCCAGCCGTTCAACGAGGCGTACTGCGCGGCCAAGTTCGCGGTCGAAGGCTTCATGGAGTCGCTCGCCCCGGTCGCGGCGACCACCGGCGTGACCGTCACCGTGGTCGAACCGGGCGCGGTGGCCAGCGAGTTCGTCAGCAACCTCGGTGGCCGCGACACTCTGGTGGCCCAGGCGGGTCCGTACGCACCGGCTCTGCACGCCTACATCGAGCGCACCACGAAGGCCTTCGACAACGCCCAGACCTCCGACCAGGCCGCCGCCGCGATCGTCGCGGCCCTCACCACGGACCGCCCGGCCTTCCGCGTGCAGACCTCCGACGCGGCCCGCCAGTTCACCGCCACCAAGCTCGCCGACCTCGACGGCTCCGCCGTCCTCGCCTTCACCGGCGCCTGGCTCTCCCGCTAACGGGAATTGTCAGTGCCCCACCGTAGTCTGTAATCAACGTCGGAGGGGACGCCGGAAAGGCGTCGGAAGAGCGTTGAAAAAGGGGTATCACCGTGTCTGCTAACAGGATCAAGCACAAGGTCAACCACGTCTCCCTCGTGGTCGACAATTCCGGCTCGATGCGCAAGCACGAGGCGCAGCTTGTTCGCGTGGTGGACGAGTTCGTGAAGGGCCTTCAGGAGGAGTCCGACCGGCTCGGTCACGAAACCCGTATCAGCCTCTACGCTTTCGACCACGAGGTGGAAAACCTCGTGTGGGACATGGACGTCAAGCACCTTCCGTCCCTGCGGGGCCTCTACCAGGTGAACAACGGCGCGACGGCGCTGATCGAGGCGGCCGTGAAATCCGTCGACGACCTGAAGAACATCTGGGAAGGGTACGGCGAGCACTCCTTCCTCCAGGTCGTCGTCACCGACGGCGAGGAGAATGCCTCGGGTTTCTCGGAGACCGGCCAGATGCACATCCGGATGGGCGGCGGAAAGGGCGCCGGCGTTCTGAGCAAGTGGCGCGGCCGCATTCAGAGCGCCATGGACGACCTGCCCGACCACTGGACGTCGGCAATCCTGGTGCCGAATTCGCTGGCCAAGCGCACCGCCCAGGAGTACGGCTTCCCGGCGGGCAACATCGCGATCTGGGACGCGGACTCCAGCAAGGGTGTCGAGGAGGCCATCGGCACCGTCCGGACGGCTGCCACGAGCTTCCTGCGTGGCCGCGAGCAGGGTGTGCGCGGCACCAAGAACCTGTTCGCGATGGGCCAGGATCTGAGCACCGCCGACGTGAAGGCGAGCCTCGACGCCCTGGACGCCGGCACGTACATCCTTGTGCCGGTCGACCAGCCGACGCCGATCCGCGAGTTCGTCACCACCGCCGGGCACCCGTACAAGACCGGCTGCGCCTTCTACGAGCTGTCCAAGCGCGAGAAGATCCAGGGCAGCAAGCAGCTCGCCGTGGCGGAGAAGGACCCGGCCACCGGCCGGATGACGGGCCGGGTCTTCTCCGGCCCGGCGGCCCGGCGGCTCCTCGGCCTGCCGCAGGCCGAGGCCACGGTGAAGCCGGGCGACAATCCGGCGTACACCGTCTTCGTCCAATCGACCTCCGTCAACCGGAAGTTGGTGCCCGGCACCAAGCTGCTCGTGGTCCTGTAGCCGAGCGCTGCTGAACGACCGTCACCCTGCCGGCTGCCCCGCAGCCGGCAGGGTGACGGTCATGTCGAGGCCGCCGGCGGAACGGTTCGAAGAGGGCGGGCAGGGCGGCGGCCGGCGGCGTGGGGGCGACGCTCGTGATCGGCGCGGTCGCGGGGCTGTACCCGGCCGTGCGAGCCGCCCGCCTGTCCCCGGCGGACGCGCTCGCCTCCCCCTGAGGCACCGTCATTCTCTCCTGCGGGCGGTGCCCACCTGGTCGCAGTCCTTCTCCGGACCCCAGAGGCTGCCCCTGTGCACCGGCCCGTTCAGAGTGATCCGCTCCGTGGTCGCTCCGTCCGCCCGTACCACCTCTGCTTCCAGCAGCCCTTTCGCGTGCCAGGGCGCCAGATAGGTGTAGACGGCGAGGCGTTCGCCGTCGGCGGCGCTGACCGTTCCCACCAGCGTCAGCTCGATGCGGACGCCACCGCAGGTCAGGCTGCGGGCCTCCTCACCGAGCGCGACCAGCACGGTGAGCCAGTCGTCTCCCTCCATGTTGTCGGGGCCCATCACCGTCTTCAGAGTGGGCGTCGGTCCGGCCGGCAACAGCGACGGCCCCCAGACGCAGGCCCAGCTATGGCCCCGCGTGGTGCCGTCTCCCTGGCAGAAGCCCGGATCGGTCGTCTGCCAGAAGTAGTTCGTCATTTCATCGCGTCGGTAGATGACGGTCAGGCTGCCGCGCGGGGCGTGACCGTCCGCGGCGGCGGAGCGCATCAGCTGCTGCTGGATGTCGACCTGGGCTACGCCGGAGCTCGACGCCGAAGCGGTGCCGGTCTCCGGCCCGGGAGCAGTACTGGTACATGACCCCAGGCACGCCATCGCCACCCCGGCCACAGCGAGACGGCCGAGTCTTCCTCCGAGTGATCGCCGCTTCATGGTCCCCCCGCAAGCGTCGGACGAGCGACGGACCATCAGCCCGAACTACTCGCGCTCGGAGCCTACCCAGATGCTCCGAAGCCCAAAGGCCTGACGCAGCGTCGGTCGACCCCTGAACCCGCTGGGCGCGGCGGAACCCCCGTTGTCGGCATGCGTCCCTAGGATGCCGATCATGACCTCAACCCCGATGCACTGGAAGCTCGTTGTCGACACCCACGACCCCCACACCCAGGCCGACTTCTGGGCCGCCGCACTCCACTACCAGGTCGAGGACCACAGCCCCCTCATCGGCAAGCTCCTCGACCTGGGCGCCATCCCGCCCGAGCTCGTGATCGACCACCACGGCCGCCGCGCCTGGCGGGATGCGGCGGCGGTACGCCACCCCGACGAACCGTTCGACCCGGAAAGCGGCACCGGGCTGGGGCGCCGGATCCTCTTCAACCGCGTGCCGGAGTCCGAGAAGAAGATCGTCAAGAACCGCCTGCACATCGACCTGCACGGCCCTGCGGGCCAGCGGGACAAGGAAGTTGAGCGCCTCACCGCCCTCGGTGCCAACATCTTCCGCCACGTCAAGGAACCGGCCGGCGAGTGGGTGGTCATGACGGACCCGGAGGGCAACGAGTTCTGCGTCCACTAGCGACCGAGCCGGGGCACCGGTACGTCGACGGTGCGGGCCTGTCGCCCCGCCGTCGCCGCTGCCTACACTGATCGGCATGGCATGCCGCATCAGTGAGCTGATCCTCGACTGCACCGACCCCGAGCAGCTGGCCGCGTTCTGGAGCGAGGTCCTCGGCTACGTCGAACTCGACCGGGAGGAGGACGGAAGCATCGCGATCGGGCCGCCCGACACTGGTTTCGGCGGCCCGCAACCCATCCTCCTCCTCAGCCTCAGCAGCAATCCGCGCCCCGCGAGGCTCCGTCTGCACATCGACGTCAGCGCCACCGACCGCGACCAGGACGCCGAGCTGGAGCGGCTGCTCGCCCTCGGTGCCAAGCCCGCCGATGTGGGCCAGACCGGCACCGAGAGCTGGCACGTCCTGGCCGACCCGGAAGGCAACGAATTCTGCCTCCTGCACACCCGGATCCAGCCCCTCTGACCACGTGCTTCGGGGGCCGGGACTGACCCACCGTCAGGCCCGGCCGACCGGGCCGAGGGAGAGCGACATGGACTCGGGGAGCTCGGTCACCCGGTGCAGGGTGCCCAGGTCGACGTCCCAGGCCAGGATGCGGCGGGCGGTGCCGTTGGTGCCGACCAGTACGGTGCTGCGGTCCAGCCGACCGAGCACCTGGCAGCAGCCCTTGTACCGCCCGTCGTCGATGCCGAACCAGAGCGCACACCCCCCCCCGCCAGATCGCGCAGTTGAGGCACACCTTGATCAGCGCCTCCTGGAGCAGGTCCCCGGCCAGCCGCAGGTCACCGGTGAGCAGAAAGGCCACCCGCAGCAACCGGTGCTGTCGGGCCTCCGTCCATCGGCAAACCCCGGACGCTCCTGGTCCACCACGCACGCCACCTCCCCCTGTCCCTCTCCCGACGCGGCAGGAGCCGGAAAAGGTTGGGTGTCGGGTGGAGGCAGCGATCTCAGGTCCGCTGCCAGGTGACCCGGCCGCTGATCTGCACGGTACCGTCCAGGTCGTCGGGCATGGTGGCCACGATCTCGCCCTCGGCCTGCTCATCGGCTGCCAGCGTCTCCCACCGGCTCTTGACCGCTTCACCCAGAACCTCGGACGGTCCGCTCACGCGGGTGATCGGCAGTGGCGGACTCATCCGGTGGGTCAGCACGACCTGCGTCACGGGAGAGCCGGTGTTGTTGACCACGCTCCAGCGCCAGGTGACGGCTCCGCCGTCCTCGGAGATGTCCGGTGCCTCATAGACGAACTCGACGTCGGTCATGGCAGTGCCTTCCTCCGGGTGCGCGCGGGCCGCGCACGGGACGGACTGATCATCGATCAGCCGACAACAGCGGCGCAGCCCGTCCGGTCGGTCTTCACCCGTTCGGATCCCTGCCGGACTTCCCCCTCCAGGCCTTACGCACGTCTCAACTCCCGGCTGGCAGCCGGGCGGTGAGCAGCGCACCGGTATCGCGCGACGGTCAGCGCCTCGCGGGCGCGCTTGGGCATCGGCGCGTATCAAGCGACTGCTTCTCCGCGACGGCGCGTGTAGTACGCGTACGTCACGGCCAGGAGAAGTGGACCCCACAGAGTCAGCGGGAGAGTGGCCACTGCTGCAAGCGCCTTCCACCATCCGCTGGAGTACTCGACAAGGGGCACCCCGCCGATGTGGAGGAAGGCGAGAGGCAGGGGATCCCACAGCGCGATCAGCGCCAGACCGCCCAGAGCGGCCGGGACGATCGCAGCGAACGGTGGAATGCGCTTGCCGCCGATGACCGGGAGCCATGAGGGTGCCACTTCGCCCCACCGGGCCACCAGGCCGAAGGAGAGATAGGCCAGTCCCTCGGAGAGAAGGCTGAGTCCGAAGACATACAGGATCACCCACCAGTGCCAGGTCTGGTGGACCGCGTAGACCTGGCCCATCTCGTAGTCGAATGCGAACGGTAGACGCCACAGGCACGACGGGAGGACGACGAGGGGTATGAGCTGGGCGCAGTGGATGGCCCACCTTGGGCCGGGCCGCGCGGTGTCACCGACCGGTGGGGAAGGATGAAGCGTCTTGATTCTCATGAGTCGAGCTTCGTTGCCCGGTGAACGCCCGGGATCCGGCTCAAGACGGATTCGGTGGTCATCTCCACGATGGGCATCGGGTCCCCCGCGCGGGGGACCCCAAGCGAACCGCTTCACATCACTGCTGGTCGCCCGTCCGCCCCGCCGCCAGGTCGGATAACCGCCGCTTGATCGAGCGTCCCACGACCACTGCAGCTGATCGCACGTCACTCAACCCACAACTCTTGACAATTACTCCACCGTGAAGAGTGGCACCGCTACCATCGCTGCGCACTAGCGATCCCAACTGGCGTCCTACATCCGGGAGTTAGGGCTCTCGCCGTGCGCGCGGATCGCCATCACCGTACCCGACCGGACGGCGAATCCGATATCTGGGACTGCCCCGCCCAGGCGGGGGCAACGGCCCCCATACCCTCCCCTTCTCGGGGTTGATGCGGGGGCCATTTCATCGTTTCCGAACCTTGGCATGCCGCCTGGGCGGCGTCCTCCCGGGCCCGCGCATGGGGGATCAGGTCATCGTCCGACAGCCGGCGTCGACCCTCTTGTTACTCGTTCGGGTCCCACTCCGCGAGCTGCTCCATCGACTCGGTGTCGCCGGTGGTCTCCAGGCCGTCGAACGGGATGCGCGCGTAGAAGTAGAGGACCAGTTCGCTCGCTGTGCCTCGCACCGTCAGGTCGCCCGGCTCCGCGTCGGCGGCGAGGTCGTCGCAGCGGACGCCGTCGGCGTTGAGGGTCAGGCGCCAGGAGCCGCCCTCGGTCGCGTGCAGGTCGATGGTCGCGGGCTTGAACGGCCAGGGGACGTTCGTCGCCGAGACGGTCGTCAGGAACTCGTCGACGCCCTCGACCGCGACGTCCGTCGGCAGCGGCTGCGCGGCCCCCTGGGTGAGCAGGGCGTCGTAGGTGTGGACGGCGAACTCCTGGATCTGGTGCCGGGCCACGGCTCCGCTGGTCTCCGGGGCCTGCGAGCGGCCCCACCAGGTCCAGCAGCCGCGGTCCGGGCCGGCCTCGCGCATCGCGTCGAGCATGAGCTCGGTCGCCTCGGCGAGCCAGGCGTCCAGGGCTTCGCGGTCGCGGGGTGCGGTCGGGGCGCCCTTCGGGTCCGTCCTCGCCGGGGGCTCGGCGCCCGGGCCCGCCGCGACGATGGCGGCCTGGCGGCGGCGGCCGTCGCCGAGGTGCTGCGCCAGTTCGCGCAGCGTCCAGTCCGGGCAGGTCGGGACCTGGACGTCAAGGTCGGGGGCGGACGCGATCGCGGCGCGGAACGCGGCCGAGCGGTCTTCGATCAGCCGCAGGACCTCGGGGAACTCCAAGACTTTTTTCACGTCGGTTGTGTATCACGGCGCTGCAGCCGCCCGGTAGCGAATTTGTCGGACGAACGCGTCGACGGCCGGGCGGAGCGTCGGCGCCGAAGCCGTCCTGAACTTCCACGCCCTGCTCGCCAACGGCGACTTCGAGGTGTAGCGGGCTACACCACCCGCCGGGGGCTGTCCCCACTCTCCAGGAGACAGTCAGCCGGGTGGATCGGTGGATCTTGAGCCAGCAGGCTGAACACGTCCGGATGTTCGAGGAAAGGAACTCCCCTTGTTCAGCTTGAACTTGATGCACCGTCGTGCCGTGCGCGCCACCGCCGTCGCCGCTCTCGCCGCCGCGTCGTGCGCCACCCTGCTGACCGGCAGCGCCGAAGCGATCGTCAACGGGGCGGACTCCAGCGGGCGTTACCCGTTCATGGCGTCGATCCCGATGACCGTCCCGGGTGTCCTGGACGACGGGGTCTGCGGGGCGTCACTGATCGATCGGCAGTGGGTGCTGACGGCGGCTCACTGCGTGGCGGAGAAGGCGGCCGTGCTGGACGGCACCGTCCGGATCGGCAGCACACAGCGGCATTCCGGCGGCACCGTCCGGACCATCGACCGGACGGTGGTCCACCCGGGCTACCTGAACGGCGAGGGCCGGGCCGCCAACCGGGACGACATCGCCCTGATCCGCCTGGACCGGCCGGTCGCCCAGCAGCCCGTCAGGATCGCGGAACGGCCCGGACGACCCGGCACCCCGACCCGTCTGCTGGGCTTCGGCACCGTCGTCGACATCACCGAGCTCGGTGACGCGCGGTTCGCCGACCGGCTGCAGGAACTCGACGCCCGACGGGGCGCCGACGCCGAGTGCGCCCCCGGCTGGGCCGGCCCGACCCGGCTCTGCACGGTCAGCCGCGTGCCGGATGCGATGGCGTGCTTCGGCGACTCCGGCGGACCGCAGATCCAGCGCGGCCGGGGCGGGCGCTGGGAGTTGGTCGGCACCACGTCCGGCCCGGGCGCCCCGGGCCTGGCCTGCTCGGCCGGACCGGGCCTGTACAGCAACGTGCCCGCGTACGCGGACTGGATCCGACGGACCATCAGCGCCGGCGTCTGATCCGTAGTCGTCCTTCCATGGGACACCGAACCGAGGAACGATCAGCATGACGACGTACAAGCATTCATTCGGCCGCCGGGGACTGCTCGCCGCGACGGCCGGTCTGGTGGCCACCGCCCTGCTCGCCCCGGCGGCCTCCGCGACATCCGCCACCACGACCAACGACCGGCAAGCCGCCGCGCTCCGCGCGATCGAGCGGGCCGCCCACCCCCTGCGATCGACGGAACCCGGCGGCCGCACCACCGACCTCCGGGCGCTGGGCACCATGATCGGTGACGCCAAGGTGGTCGGGCTGGGCGAAGCCACCCACGGCTCGCACGAGTTCTTCGCCATGAAGGAACGCGTCTTCCGCCACCTCGTCGAGGAGAAGGGCTTCACCACCTTCGCGCTGGAGATGAGCTGGACGGCCGGACTGCGGATCGACGAGTACCTCCAGGGCGGCAGCGGCGACGCCCGGCAGATCGCCAAGGAGACCCTCGCCGGATCCCCTTGGGAACGCGAGGAGTTCGTCAGCCTCATCGCCTGGATGCGGCGGCACAACGACCGGCACCCCGGGCGGAAGGTCCACCTCATGGGCAACGACGTCGGCGCGCCCAAGCTCGGCGACGCCGTCTTCGAACGGGTCACCTCCCATGTCCGCGCGAGCCATCCCCGGGATCTCACACGGCTCGAGGAACTGTATGCGGGTCTGCGCCCCCTCGACGACGTCTTCTCCTACCTGGGCAGGCCCCTTGTCGAGCGACGCCGCAACGCCACCACCGCCCAGCTCGCACTCGACCTGGTCACCGCGCACAAGGGCACCGGCGGCGAAGCCTACGAATGGGCGGAGCAACACGCCCGCAGCATCGCCGACACCTTCGCGTTCGCCTCACTCGACCTGTCCGACCCGGAGTCGGTGTCCGCCGCGGAGCACCTGCGTGACCGGGTCATGGCCGACAACACCACCTGGTGGCACCGCCGTACCGGCGACAAGATGCTGCTGTCGGCGCACAACGGGCATGTGGGCTACCTCTCCACCAACCCCGTGATGTACCCCACGACGCAAGGCACGTTCCTGCGCAACGCCCTCGGCCGCAGCTACGCCGCCATCGGCTTCACCTTCAACGGGGGATCGTTCCTGACCGCCACCACCCTCGGCGGGCCCTGGGGCAAGGTCACCGTTTCCCCGGCCGCCCCCGGCATGCAGGAGTACACCCTCGACCGGGTCCGCCACCGCGACTACTACCTCGACCTGCGCACGCTGCCGGCCGCCGGGCGTACGTGGCTCGACACGCCCCGCCCCGTCTACGAGGCCGGTTCCTCCTTCAAGAACGACCCGCTCCCCACGCTGGCCATCGGCCAGGCGTACGACATGCTCATCCACCTCCACCAGGTCCACGAAGCCGGCAAGATCTGACCCCGTCCACCAGGGCGATGCCGGTGCGCTGCTCAACTCCCGGACGGAATACGGGCGGTGAGCAGCGCACTGGCATCGCTCGGCTCGACCGCCAGGGCTCCGCCGTGGGCGGTGGCGATCTCCCGCGCTATGGCCAGGCCAAGCCCGGAGCCGCCGACCGCGCGGGTGCGGGCGTCGTCGAGGCGGGTGAACACGAAGTTATCTGGACAGATCACCTGATTCAGCGACGGTGCCGGCCGCACGGGGTGCGTATGGTTCCGGCCGTGCGAGTAATGAAGGTGCCCGACGCTGCGGCCGGTCAGCCGCAGGTGCGGCTGATGGATACAGCTGGTGAGCCGGTGGTCGAAGTCGATGACTTCCTGCGGTTATTGGCCGTGCGGGCGTACTCGAGGGACACTGTCCGCGCCTACGCGTACGACCTCCTGAAGCTGTACCTGTTCTGCGAGGAACGCGGTATCACAGCAGCCGAGTTCACGCCGGCGAGGGCGATGGAGTTTCTGGAGTGGCTGCGGCTGGTGTCGTCGTCTCGGCGCGCGCAGCGCCTCGAGCTTGGCGTCGCGAGGAGCGGGGGCCGGCTGCTGTCGCCGAAGACGTCAACCGGGTACTCGCCGCGGTGTCGCCGTTCTACGAGTTCCTGATCGCCAGTGAGCGGTACACCGGCCGGGACAACCCGGTCGTCAAGAAGGTCGACCAGGCCGCGGCACGAGTACCGGACCGGTACCGGCCGCCGCTGGCGAATGCGCGACGACAGCAGCCGGTACGCCGTGTCCTGCGAGTCAAGACGGTGGAACCGGTCCCGCGGCCGATGCCGGCAGGCGTCTACCGAGCGCTCGTCGACGAGCTGCGGACCCGTCGAGACCTGGCATTGCTGGAGTTGATGTGGGAGGGCGGGCTTCGTCCAGGCGAAGTGCTGGGGCTGCAACTGGAGGACATCTCTTATGGACAGCGCCGGGTGGCGGTCTGCAAACGAGACGGTCATCACGTAGGCGTTCAGTGCCGCCAGTGCCCGCCCCTCCCACAGATCGACCACCTCGGCGAACCGCACGACGAGCCCGCCGAGTGAACGGGGCAGCCGAGAAATGCACTGGTCAGAGAGCTTTGCACAGGGCAGGATGCGGCCATGCGCTACGTCCACGAGGATCCTGAGCTGCAAGCTCTCGTCCACCGCTACGTCACGCCCGACCGGCGCTACCTCAAACTCGGCGGCAGCCTCGGTCGCATGACCGGGCCTGAACGTGCCAAGTTCGCACGGGCGCTCGGCGAGGCTGCCGCCGACATCACCCCACGTGAGCTGACCGTCCTGCTTGAGGGCGGGTGGCGCGAGCGTAAGACCGCAGCCTGGTTCATCGCCGTCGCCCGCAGAACCGAGTTCCGCGAACGCCTCGGCGAACTGCTGCTTGCCAGCGAGGTCTGCTTCGCAGGCTCGGCCTACTCCGTCGCCCTCGCTACCTTCGGAACTTCTGCCGACGCAGACCTGTTGGCCGCCTACCTCGATCGCTACCTGCGACGCCCCGACCTCTACTACGACCAGACAGCCGCCATCGGCGCACTCCTGCACCTCGACACCAGGCTCGGTGCCGATCGAGCAGCTCGGTTCCTGGCTCCAGACGGCCTGTGGCACCAGTGGATTGACGGGCCACCCCGCAAGGAGCACCACCACACGCCGGACAGCTACCGGGAGAGCATCGGCCAGTTCTGTGTCTTCGCCGATGAGAGCACCGAGCATTGCACGGCAAAGCGCCGATGAGACCGTCCTCGGAAGGGTGACACCTGATCGAAGGAACTGACTGCCACGCAACTCAAAGTTGTCCAGATAACGCTCGAAGACCCGCTCCCGCTCCCCGCCGTCACCCGAACCAGCACCGCGCCGTGCGCGTGGCGGCAGGTGTTGTCCAGCAGGTTCCGCAGCAGTCGCTCCAACTGTAGGGCGCTGCCCGCAACTTCGACCCGACCCTCACCCTCCGAGGTGATCCGCAGCCCAGCCGTCCGGGGCAGGTGGCGGTACTCCTCGACCAGGTCGAACGCCAGCCCCGCCAGGTCGACCATCTCGTCCGGCCGGGCCCCGGCGGCCGTACTGGCCACGGCGACCGACTTCCACCTGGCCTACACCGCCGAGGGGTTCACGGTGCTCCGCCGCTGACGGGACGTCAGTCAGTCGTGGGGAGAGCGAAGTCTCGCCTACCGACCACGAGTTCAGCTCCGAATCAGCGCGGCGCTATTGTCAGCCGCAGGCGAAGCAGTGGACCATGGCGGGCATGGAGGCGGGGGCGAGGGAAGCGGCCAGGCGGGTCATCGAGCAGAACGACGAGCTGGCCTGTCGGCGGTCGTACGAGCAGCTGGCGGACCTCGGGCGTGAGGCCAGGGAAGTCGTCGAGTACCTCGGCCCGTGGCGTGAGAACGGCACCAACCTGCTGGGCAGACCGAAGCCGGACGCCCTGAACGCGCTCCGGCGAGCCTGCCGGTGGGCGCTCGGCAGCCAGTCACCCCTCCCCAACGCCGGGGTCACGTACACGTACCAGGGCTCGCCGCCAGAGGCGTGGCTCTTTGCCCTGTCGGCCGTGGACCAGCAGCGCCTCCGGTGGGTGGAGGACGGTGTCGTCACCTCCCGCCGGTACTTCGACACCGCGCTGACCACCGCTCTCCAGCGTGCCCAGTGGATGGCCGCGTTGTACTCCGGGCTGACGATCGTGCGACCGCTCATCGACGTGCCCGAGGAACGGGACCCGCCCCGGCACGGACGTCTCAGGGACGGCATAGTCGGCCGCGCGCTGTGCGAGGAGATCGCGGAACAGCTCACGGCCGGGCAGGCGCTCCGGAGCGCAGCGGCTGCCGGGGAGCAGGTCGTGCCCGCCATCCGGGCGTGGGTCGCGGCGACTGCTGCGGTCCTCGATCGCGGCCTGACGAATGATGAGGTAGGCGATCGCCTGCGACTGGTGACCGGGGGGCTCCGGTTCTGCGAGGGGCGGGTCGTACCCCACCCGACGGCGCTGGCCGACGCCTGTCTGACGCTCGGCCTGGAGTATCTCGAGAAAGTGGAGCAGCAGATGCCGGACCACATCGAAGCGTCGGGCCAGGGCCCGCAACGGGCACCGGTCACCGTCTACGGCAACGTGGGCGCCATCAACAGTCAGGTGACGAACAGCAGTTTCGCGGTGGCCGAGACGATCCGGAGCATCGGCGTGACCATCGGCACCCTCGACCGTGACGGACAGGGCGAGACCGCGACCGCCATCCAGGAACTCACCCAGGCCATCCAGCAGGACCCCGCACTCGCGGAGCGGCGCGCCGAACTCCTCGACCACGTCGCCGACGTCGCCGAGGCAGCCGCCGAACCGGACCGTCCCCGCGCACTCAGCCGGGCCCGCCTGGCCATGGCCGCCATCACCGGCGCGGCCGGCGCCTCCACCCAGCTCGCCCAGACCCTGGCTCTCTGGCAGGACACCCTCGGCCGCTTCTTCTGAGCCTCGGCGGCCCGCACCAACTCCCGGTGCTCAGCGTGTCGTTAACGTCCGGCGCGGGATTGTGCGACAGCGTCGGCCACCAGCCCGGGGGGCGGCCTTCACGAGCTGTTGGACGTAGTCGCCAAGCGTCGAAATGCCGGTACGGTCGTAGCGACGGCGTCTGGCAGCTCCAGCAGGTACGCCTGGTTGCCTTGGGCCAGTTCTGGCTTGTCGTCGTCGATCGTTGCGTCCGCGCTGATGGTCAGCCCATCAGATGTCGCGGTGACCGTCTCCCTGATGGCTCATCTGCCTCCGGCGTCTGGGCGTCAGCATCAGCCGGTAGCGTCGGACGGGTGACCGATGACGTCGTTGTCTGGAACCAGCTCACCGCCCTGCTACCGGAGGCCGAGGCCCAAGAGGTCCGGGACTGCTGGAGCATCGGGGAGCAGGAGGCGGGGCTCGGCCTGCTCGTCTCCGGGATCCTCGCCCATCAAGTACCGATCAGCGAGACGGTCAGGGCGCAGATCTCCGTACTCGCGGAAATATGGGGCGAGGGGGAGACACTTACGCCCCGGATCCTCCAATGCTGTGGAGATAACCTGCCAGCCCATCTGAAGGTACTTGAACACGGCGGCGGTATCGAGAAGCCGGCGGGTGGGTTCGGCCAGGACCCGGTCGGCGTCGTCCTCGTCCCGTGGATCGCCTGCACGAGATGCAGCCAGGTCCTGATGCGCGCCCACAACCGAGAACGCTGGGGAGGTCTCTCCTACGTCGCTCACCACTACGTGATCACGTCACCGGACGGCGCCCATGGCCCCTCGGGTCTTCCCAGCCGAGTCCGCCAGCATCACCTTCGCCGCCATCCTGAAAGAGTGCACTGAGCCCGCGAACGACCGCTGACTCGGAGGCGTCCGACCAAAAGAACTGGCGTCTTAGAGCTCGCGCAGATAGGCGGTGCCCTGGACGCCGGCAGCAAGGCGGGCACAGGCCCCGGTGATCATGGAGTTACGACGCTCTGTGACCACTGGGGGACCTGTGCCCGTCCTGCCATCATGGCTGACCGACCCGCTCTGGGACCAATTCGCGGCGCTGCTGCCCGAGCACCCGACGGTCGATCCCGCCCATCCGCTGGGCTGCCACCGCCCCCGCATCAGCAACCGGATCGTCTTCGACAAGCTGCTGCAACTGCTGCGCTTCGGCTGCTCCTACCAGGCGATCGCCGACACCACCTGTTCCGCGACCACGATCCGCAACCGCCGCGATGAGTGGATCCGGCTCGGCATCTTCGCCCGGCTCAAGCAGATCGCGCTGGAGTCCTACGACCGGATCGTCGGACTCGTGCTCGACCAGATCGCCGTCGACGGCTCCATCACCAAGGCCCCCGGCGGCGGCGAGGTCGCCGGGCGCTCACCCGTCGACCGCGGCAAACAGGGATTGAAACGCTCGGGCATGACGGATGGTTACGGCATTCCGCTGGGCAGGGTCCTGGCCGGAACGAACCGACACGACTCCCCACTGCTCGCCCCGACCCTGGACCTGCTGGACGACCTCGGGCCGCTGCCCGACGACGTCACCGTGCACCTGGACGCCGGTTACGACTCGGACAAGACCCGCACCGAACTCGCCGCCCGCCACCTGCACGGCCGCATCGCGCACAAGGGCAAGAAGGCGCCCATCCAGGCAAGCCAGCGGTGGCACGTCGAGCGCACCCACGCCTGGCAGAACGCCTTCCACCGCCTCGCCCGCTGCTACGAACGCCGCACCAGCGTCATCGAAGCCTTCTTCGACCTCGCCGACACGATCATCACCGTCCGTAGCCTGATCCGCCGGGCCTGGACCACCCACCGCTGGGACACACGCCCCCGACGCCGACCATGAGCAGCCCCCTGTCCGAGTGGCTGCTTAACGGCTAATCAGCCGGTCAGGGATCGCAAACCGCTTCTTGACGTGACCTCCCGTGTGGGTACGGGCGACCAGCACAGCCGCGGACCTCGAGCAACCGGTCCGGACGCTCTCGCTACCTCCGCCAGTGCGCCTCGATAAGGAAGCGCTGCGAGTAAGCCACGAACGGACCATGGCGCTCAATGAAGGAGTGGAGCTCCGCCAGGCGGTCACGGTAGGCGTCCACCGTGAAGCCGGGGACGATCCAGATCACCTTGCGTAGGAAGTGGACCACCGCCGCGATGTCATGGAACTCCATCCGGAGGGCTTCCTGGCGCACGTCGACGACGTCCAGACCCACCGCCTCCGCGGCGGCCACCGCCGCGATCGGGCTCGTACCGGCGTAGGTGGTGGTCACCGGCATAGGCCGCGACATTAGCGGCTGAGGTCCCATCATAAACTCGGTCAGTTCGCGCACCGAGCCGGAGCCGACCTGTTGGGCCAGGTACACGCCGTTCGGACGCAGCACCCTTCGCACCTCGTCCCAGCGGGTCACCACGGGATGCCGACTGACCACCAGGTCGAACGACTCCTCCGCGAAGGGCAGGTCGGCCGCGTCCTCGGTCTCGACGACGGTCGCGTCGAACTTCGCCAGGGTGCGGCGGGCGATCTCGACGTTCGGGGGCCAGGACTCCGTCGCCGCCAGCAGCGGCGGGGCGATGGGGATCGAGGCCAGCACCTCGCCGCCGCCCGTCTGGATGTCGAGTCCGGCCGCGGCCTTCGCCATCCGCTCGGCAAGCAGCCTCGCGTACCCCCAGGACGGCCGCTGCTCGCTGGCGCGACCGGCGAACCAGGAGAAGTCCCACCCCGCAGTGGGGACGGCCTCGCCTTCCTCCACGAGCTCTTCGAACGTACGCATGGGCCCGAGAATGGCAGGCAAGAGCGGCGCCCGCATCCGAGTT
Source organism: Kitasatospora gansuensis (assembly GCF_014203705.1). Lineage (NCBI taxonomy): Bacteria > Bacillati > Actinomycetota > Actinomycetes > Kitasatosporales > Streptomycetaceae > Kitasatospora > Kitasatospora gansuensis. Next base: position 7,957,850 of record NZ_JACHJR010000001.1, on the reverse strand, counting down.
TCGGCGGTTCACCATCCGGGGCGGATCACCTCGCGATTCCTGTGCGCCTCATGAACCATGGCAGCGCAGGCACAAGGCTCCTTGATGAGTCACAGAGCGTCACAACTCTGTGATCACGGAACCTGTGCCTGCTCTCTCTGTCGGCCGACCTGCATGCCGCCTATCCGCGCGACCTCTTAGTAGCTGAACGAGCTCTACCAGGCGGGGCGCTGGTCCTGACGCTCCGTCGAGAATCCGGATGGCACGGTCGTTTCCGTCCGCCACAGCAGGCCGGGCTGGGGCGGGAACTCATCCGTTGCCGGCGCTGGAGGATGCAGACGCCGGTGGCCAGGGAGCGGCACCTCGACCAGCACCCCGTCCCGCATCATCCACAATCCGAAGCAGTCGTCCTCCTCGTCATGGATCAGCACCTGCACGCTCGCCGGATGCGGCCACTCCAGGGACTCCAAGTGCCGCAGCAAGCCCGACCTCGGGCGAACCCGGGTGAACTCGATCATCCACCCGTCCGCGAACATGGCGAGCTGCTCGAACTGACCTTCCCAGCTGCGTGAGTCGTCCGGTCGGGTCAGCGGGTCCATCACCTTGTCCGCGTACTGGGCCAGCACGATCACCTGCGCGATTCTGCTCATGCCGAAGTATCAACGCGGACTGCGGGACGGCTGCAAACCAATTCAGGTACGGAGGTCGCCAGGCTGGCGATTCCTCGGATGCTGGACGGCGTTGTCCTGCGATGGCTCGGCCTCACCACCTCTGGCCAGGGACGATACCCGAGCCCCGGTGTCGGGAGTGTTCAGTTCGGGTGCCTACACTCTCCCTCGGTACAGCCCGGTCGCGAGGTGATCGGGCTGCCGTGGGCTCTCATCCTGGGAACCTGTAACTCTTGGGGGAACAGTGCAGATGAAGCTTCGTCGGATGAGGGCGACCGCGGTGGTCGCGGCCGCGCTCGGCTCGGTGGCCCTTGTGGGCGGCACGCAGGCCCAGGCCGTGGACGGTGACAGTGCTACGGGCGCCTCGGCGAGCGCCTCCGCCTCGGCGAGTACGGACGCGGCAGGAGAGGCGGCCGCATCGTCCGCCCCGAGCGCGTCGGCGAGTACTTCTGCCCTGCCGAGCGCGTCCGCTGGCACTTCCACTTCGCCGAGCGCTTCGCCGGAGCCGTCGCACACTCCGGGCGCGGTGGGCGACCTGCCCCGGCCGTCGCCGGGCAAGGAGTGCCGGGAGTACCCGTTCGGGGAGAACTCCGTCCGGTCCGAGCTGCGCGGCCTTCCCGGCACCATCGTCGCGGGCTCGGGCTGGCACGAGTTCGGCTACCGGGCCACCAACATCTCCGACCGGACGCTGGCTCAGGTCGACCTGAACATCGATCTGGGTGTGGTGCGCAGCGACGGCGTCACAGACGTTGACCAACTCCTGCTGACCCTCCAGTGGTTCGACGTCGCCGACCAGACGTGGAAGAAGGCTCCCAAGGAGATCGCCAACTACGGTCTGTTCGCCGGGGCGAGGGATCTGCGGGCCGGTGAGTACGTGGACGCCCGGATGCGGATCCGGGTCGAGAACGGGGCGCCCGCCGCGAGCGCCTATTTCTTCACCGTCGGCTACTCGCTGGGTGTGGAGGGCAAGTGCGGCCACGGCGCCGCTTACCGGTGGGACTTCAAGGTCGTACCCGCAGGAACCCCGCCGGTCTCGGGCGGGAGTTCGCCCCGTCCGGTGCCGGCAACCCATCCCAGCGCCTCCGCTTCTCCCGTCCCGGCACCGGACCGGGTCTCGCTTCCGGTCGCCGGTCGGTTGGCCAGCACGGGTTCCTCCGACGACACCCCGCTGCTCACGGCCCTCGGCACCGGCGCGGTACTGCTCGGCACCGGCACAGTCGTCCTCGCGCGTCGTCGCACCCGCTGAGCAACTATCCCCTGTACCCGTGGGGTAGTCGAGGATCGCGAACACCAGGATCAGCACCGTTGACGGAACGACGAACAGCCGGGCGCCGTCGCCCAGACAGGCCGACAGCGTGTCCCCGCGCGACCTGCTGAGAAAGGCCGGGCCCCGCACCGGGCGGGGCACGCGACGAGGTGCGGGCGGCCGGCTGCCGCTCGCGTGGGGAGGGTTCAGTCCTCCAGGACCCGGAGCATTTCCGCCTGCGGGCCCTTCGGGCCCTGGGTGATCTCGAACTCCACCCGCTGGTTCTCCTCCAGGCTCCGGTATCCACCGCTCTGGATCGCCGAGAAGTGCACGAACACGTCCGGGCCTCCGTCGTCCTGGCTGGCGAAGCCGTAGCCCTTCTCCGCGTTGAACCACTTCACAGTGCCTGTTGCCATCGTTGCCAGTCCTCCGGCTCGTGCCACGGCGCACGCGTGGGCGCGCCGACCGAGCCCCGGGTGACGGGGCCACGGCAGTCGATGATCTCCCGCTCCGGTCAGGGGAGATGGGGGACCCGCCCACGGTTTCACCCGTCCGAATGAACACCTCCGACGAACCGTCAGTCCTCGGACGGCATGCCCCCGGGAGCAGGTCGTCCAGCAGCCGCGGATTAGGCTCGGTGCCTCGGGCGAGAGGATCGGTGGACCGAGTGGGCAGGTGGGAACGGGCGCTGGACGCGGCCGGGGTGCACGACCCCGGACTGCGGGCGGACTACGGACGGCAGCGGCAGCAGGTCGCCGCGTACAAGCGGGAGGTCGCGGTGGCCACCGGCCTGCTGCTGCCCGCCGCGCTGGTCCCGCACGTGATCGCGGCTGCGGCGTTCATGCACCGCACCGACACCCTGCTCGACAGCGGCCCCGCGGCCGACCGCCGGGCGGCGTCCGCCCGCTGGGAGCGGAAGGTCTCCGAGAGTCTCGCCGCCGGGCGTTCCGACAACCCGGAGATCCGGCCGCTGCTGCACAGCGTCGAGGCGCACCCCGGGCTGCGAGACCGTGTCGTGGACTACCTCGCCGCCGCGACCGCGGATCTCGAGTTCGCCGGGTTCGCCACCGAGGACGACTACCAGCGCTACGTGGACGGGTACTCGCTGCCCGCCTTCATGGTCGTGGCCACCCTGCTCGGCCCGGACGGTGACCAGACCGCCTACCGGGCGGCCTGCCGGACGTTCATCGACGCCGGCCAGCGGCTGGACTTCGTCAACGACCTCGCCGAGGACCTGGCGGACGGCCGGCTGACCCTCCCGGCGCAGACCTTGGCCGAGCACGGCGTCACCCGGACCGATCTGGAGCAGGCCAGGACCGGGCCGGCCGTGCTGGCGCTGTTGACCGACCAACTGGACCGGGTGGACCGCACCCTGACGGCGGGCCGGGCAGTCATCGGCCTCGTACCGGCCGCCCACCGGCCGATGGTCCGGTGCCTGGTCCGCGTGGACGAGCTCACCAGCGCCGCCGCGCGCTCCGCCGGCGCGGCTCTGCTGCGCCGGCCGGCGAGTCCTGGCAAGTTCGCCGCGCTCCGACTGCTGGGCCGCGAGTACCTGCGGGCCCGGCGGTCGCCCAGCTGACGGCCCGAGGGCGGCCCTACGGCGGCCCTGGGCGACCGTACGGTCAGCTCGCGGTACCGGAGTCCGGGTCGGAGAAGGTCAGGCCGCCCACGGCGAGCGGTCGGCGGGCCGGACGTGGCACGACGGCCTCCTCGCCGGGCGGCTGCCGGAAGTCGGCGCCCTGCTCGACGGGGGGCAACCGGTGGCCACTGCTCGGCGCCGGGACGGGCGCGTCGGTGGCGGGCTCGGAGAATGCGGGCAGCCCGAGGCTGCGACGGTCGGGGGTCATGTCGATCAGTGTGACAGGTCCGCCGACGGGCCCGACTCCTGGTACCGGATCCACTCCCACGAAGCCCCGGATGGTCTAGTCCACTCGTTGGCAGCAGGTGTACCCGGCCCCATAGTTGGGCAGCACACCGAGCACATCGCCCAACGAGGAGGTCCAGGTGCCCACACCGTCAGCGGCGGAGTTCGCGGCCGCGGCCCACGCCGCCATCGACCGCGTCAGCAAGGAACAGGCCGAAGGGGTGGTCGGGGCCGCCGAGTTGATCGTCGCGGCGCTGGCCGCCGACGGCATCGTGCAGGCGTTCGGCACCGGTCACTCCGAGGCGCTCGCCATGGAGATCGCGGGCCGGGCCGGCGGGCTGGTCCCCAGCAACCGGATCGCCCTGCGCGACGTGGTGCTCTACGGCGGGCGGCCGCTGGAGGCCCTGGCGGGGCCCGAGTTGGAGCGCGGCACCGACTCCGCCGCCCTGCTGTACGAGCTCGCGGCGCCGCACCCGGCCGACGTCTTCGTGCTCGCCTCGAACTCCGGCGTGAACGGCTGCGTGGTCGAACTCGCCCGGCTGGCCAAGGAGAACGGCCACCCGCTGATCGCCATCACCTCCGCCGAGCACACCGCCCGCGTCGAGCCCAAGCACCCGTCCGGCCTGCGGCTGCGCGACCTGGCCGACGTCGCGCTGGACAACGGGGCGCCCTACGGCGACGCCGTGCTGCCGATGAGCGGCGGCGGCCGGGCCTGCGGCATCTCCTCGATCACCGCCGCCCTGCTCGCCCAGCAGATCGTCGCCGAGGTGATCGCGCGGATCGAGGCCGCCGGCGGCGTCCCGCCCGTCTACCTGTCGGCCAACATTCCCGGCGGTGACGAACACAACCGGGTGCTGGAGGCACGCTACGCCGGCCGCATCCGCCGTACCGCGTGACCGGCGCGCCGCTGGTGCTCGGCCTGGACGTCGGCGGCTCCACCACCCGGGTGCTGCTCGCCGACCTGGACGGCCGGGTCCTCGCCGGTGCGGAGGGTGCGGGCGGCAACCCGGTCGCGCACGGCGAGACCGCCGCCGCCCAGCGCATCCTGGACACCCTGCGGGCCGCCCTGGCCGAGGTCGATCCGGCCAGGGTCACGGCCGGCGTGATCGGCCTGGCCGGCGGGCTGATCGTCGCCACCGCCCTCGACCGGGTCTGGTCGGCTGCCGGACTCCTGATCACCCCGCGCCTGGTCAGCGATCTCGAACTCGCCTACGCCGCAGGCACCTTCGGCCCGGCCGGGTCGGTCCTGCTCAGCGGCACCGGCGCGGCGGCGGCCCACTGCCGCGACTTCCGGCCCGTCCGGACCGCCGACGGCCACGGCTGGCTGCTCGGCGACCGGGGCTCCGGCTACTGGCTCGGCCGCGCGGCCGTCGAGACCGCCCTCGCCGCCAACGACCGGGGCGAACTCGACGGCCTCGCCGCCCAGGTGGTCCGCACCCTGGCCGGCCCGCACCCGCCCGGCCCCCGGGCCCGCTCCGCCGTCATCGCCGCCGCACACGCCGACGCCCCCGTCCGGCTGGCCCGGCTCGCCCCGCTCGTCCTGACGGCGGCCACCGCAGGCGACCCGCAGGCCCGCCGGCTGGTCGAACGCGCGGCCGACCACCTGCTCGACTCGCTCGCCACCGTCCGCGCACCGCACTCCGAGCTCCCGGTGGTGCTGGCGGGCGGTGTGCTCGCACCGGACTCCCCGCTCAGCGCCGAAGTGCGCGCCCGCATCGCCGGCCGCTGGCCCGACGCCCCGCTCACCCACGCGGGCAACACCGCGGGCGCGGCCGCCTGGCTGGCCACCCGTCAACTCGGCCCCACCGACGGTGCGTTGCACACCCGGCTGACCACGGGCGATCAGTCCATCAGGTAACGGCGCGGCCCCTCGTAGTAGTAGGTCCGGGCCATGGACAGCTTGACCACCTGACGCCCGGCCGGGTCGCCGTCGACGGCCACGTACCGGGCCCCCACCAGCACTGCCATCAGCAGCAGTCGGCGCGCCCAGGGAAACGTGATCTCGGTCATCCGGCCCATGCTGCCAACCGGACGTCACGGTTCCGATACGGGCCCGTCCGCGAACCGACACACCGTCAGCCGGGCCACTACCCGGGCGGAACGATCGACTGCTTGTGGTGGAAGACGTTCTCCGGGTCCCAGGTCTTCTTGGCCGCCTGGAGTCGCGGGTAGCCGGCCTTGTAGTAGAGGCGCGGGTAGTCCGGGTCGGGGTCGGTGGCGACGCCGAGATCGGTGTCGGGGTAGTTGACGTACGCGCCGTCGGTGTCACCGTCGAGCCCCGGGACGCCCCCGGCGTCGCGGTACACGTCCCGGTAGAAGTCCTGTAGAAAGCCCAGGTGGGCCGGGTCGTCGGCCGGGTTGGTCCAGTACGTCTGGTACTGGAGCTTGAGGATCGAGTCACGCTGCGGGACGGCGGTGTCGGCCGGGGCGACGGCGTTGATCCGGCAGCCGTACGAGTCGACCTGCAGCAGGGTCTGCGACAGGTCCACGTCCGGTACGTCGTGGGTCAGCCAGTGACAGATCGCGGTGATCTGGTGCTCGGTGAACGGCCTGCGGTGGTACGCGGACTTGTACTTGCCGCGCTGGTTGTCGCCGGATCCGTTCAGCGTCATGGTGGCCTGGAACCACGGCAGTTGGCGCCGTTTGTCGGGGTAGGGCAGGAACAGGCCGCCGACGCTGCCGGTCTGCACGGTGGCCCGGGTCCGCATCCCGGCCTCGACCGCACCGAGGAAGCGGTCGAGCGGCCCGACCTCCTCGCCGTCCCACTGCGCGAGCAGGACGACGTTGTCGTTGCTGTGGTGGGTGAGCTTCAGCAGGGTGAACAGGCCCTGGTACGTCGGCTCGTCGGCGGCACTGTGCGCGGCGAAGAACTCGCCGTAGTTCCGCAGGAGTCTGGTCAGGTCCTCGGGTCGCTGCCGGAGCTCGGACCACTTCCAGGCGACGCTGCTCAGCCAGACCCGGGGCGGCGGCTTGGGCAGGTCCGCGGCGAACCAGTAGCGCAGGATGACGCCGAAGTTCCCGCCGCCCGCCCCCGTGTGCGCCCAGAACAGCTCGGCGGTGTCCGACCCCGCCGGATCGTCGCGGTGCGCCGAGGTCACCTCGGGACCGCCGTTCCGGAGCGTGACGACGTCCACCTGCACCAGGTGGTCCACCGTCAGACCGTGCCGCCGGGAGAGCAGCCCGTAGCCCCCGCCGACGATGTGGCCGCCCGCGCCCACCGAGTAGCAGGAGCCGCCGGGGACGGTGACGTCGTACCGGCGGAACAGCGTGGTGTACATGTCCCAGTTGGTGGCGCCCGCCTCGACGCAGTAGGCGGTGTTGCCGTACTTGTCGGTCCCCTTCCGGACGCCGTTCATCGGGCTGATGTCGAGGATGGCGCCACCGTCGTTGGCGACGAAGTCCTCGTAACAGTGCCCGCCGCTGCGGACGGTGGGGCGCAGCCGGCGCTCCAGCGCCTCGCCGACGGCGGTCAGTGCGTCCGTGTCGCCGGTGATCAGCTGGATGTAGCTCGGGTCGCTCGTCCAGCGCTGGTTGAATCCCTGGCTCAGCGTCTCGTACCGTCCGTCACCGCGGACGATCGGCGCGGGCGGCGGGTCGGTGGCCGCCGCCGCACCGGGCGTGCCGGTCGCCAGACCGCCGAGGGTGGAGGCCACGGCTCCCGCGCTGCCCAGAAATCCCCGCCGGGTCACTTTCTGAGCCATGGTCAAACCCCTTTTCCGACAATGGGATTGATGACGAACAATCTCATGGCTGTTCGTTCACGGAGGAGAATACCCGCGACGCTCCCTACCCGGCCTCGTTCACGCGGAAGGCGCGCCGGTACGCGGCGGGCGTGGTGCGCAGGGCCTCGTGGAAGCGTCGGCGCAGGTTGACGGCCGAGGAGAGACCGACCCGGCGGGCGATGGTCTCCACGGGCAGGTCGGTCTCCTCCAGCAGGGCTCGGGTGGCGGCGATCCGCCGGTCCAGCAGCCAGCGGCCGGGGCTGATGCCCAGCTGCTCGGTGAAGCGCCGGGTCAGCGTACGGGCCGAGACCTGGGAGCGGACCGCCATCTCGGCGACGCTGACCGGCTGGTCCAGCCGCCCGGCCAGCCACTCCAGCAGCGGGGCCAGCGAGTCGGGGACCGGTCCGGAGGTGGGCAGTTCGGCGTACTGCAGCTGGCAGCCCTCGCGGTGCGGCGGCATCACCATCTGCCGGGCGATCCGCATCGCGTACGCGGCGCCCTGGTCGGCGCTCACCAGGTGCAGGCAGAGGTCCACGCCCGCCGCCGAACCGGCACTGGTGGCGACGTCGCCGTGGTCCACGTAGAGCACCGCGGGGTCGACCCGGACCTGCGGGAACCGGGCGGCCAGTTCGGCGGCCTGGGCCCAGTGGGTGGCGGCCCGCCGGCCGTCCAGCAACCCGGCGGCGGCGAGCACGAAGGCGCCCGAGCAGATGCCGACGATCCGCGCGCCGCGCCGGTGCGCCCGGCCGACCGCCGCGAGCACCGCCGCCGGAACCTCGGTCCCGGCCGCCTGCTGCCAGCCGGGGACCAGCACGGTGTCCGCGTGCTCCAACGCGTCCAGACCCGCCGTCACCAGCAGGTCGTAACCGGCCTGGGTGCGCACCGGGCCGGGGTGTTCGGTGCAGACCTCGAAGGCGTAGCGGACGGGGTTCGCCGGGCTGTGGTCCCCGAACACCTCGGCCGCGCAGGCCAGCGGGAAGGTGGACTGCGGGGGCTGCAGCAGTGCCACGACCCGGTGCGGCGCACGGGACTTCGGGAGCGAACGAGGCGTCATGGCGCGAAAGTACCCCATCATGTCGTTCCGGACACTGGGATGACCGATTGGTGCAGACCACTATCGACCTTGTGACCACCGTACAGACTCAGCTCCAGACCTCCCCGACCACCCAACTCACCTTGTGGGAGCGACACTTCACGCTCTACTTCACCGCCCGCACGGTCTCGCTGATCGGCGACGCGATGATGCCGGTGGCCGCCGCACTCGCGGTCGGCGCGCTTTACGGGATCTCCGGGGTCGGCTTCGTCCTCGGCACCTGGACCGGGACGTTCGTCCTCCTGGTCCTGTTCGGCGGGGTGTTCGCCGACCGGTTCGGCGCGCGCCGGATGATGGTCGGCGCGGACCTTGCCCGGGTGCTCACCCAGGGTGTGCTGGCGGCCGCGTTCTTCGCCGGACCGCCGCCGTTCTGGCTGCTGGTGACCATGGCGGGTCTGGCCGGTGCGGCCGCCGCGATGTTCCAGCCGGGCGTGAACGGGATGGTCCCGCTGGTCGCCCGCGAGCCCCAACGGGCCAACGCCACCCTCAAGGTGGCCGACGCGCTCGCCCAACTGCTCGGGCCGGCGCTGGCCGGACTGCTGATCACGCTGACCGGCGCCGGGACGGTGTACGCGATCGACGGCGCCACCTTCGTGCTCAGCGCCCTCTGCCTGGCACTCGTCCGCCCCGCCCCTGCGGACCCCATCTCACCTGGCACCCACGGGAGTTCACTCCGCCGCGAGCTGCGCCAGGGCTGGCACGAGTTCCGCTCCCGCACCTGGATGTGGGCGGTGATCCTGATCTGGGTGGGCTACGGCGTGCTGCTGTTCGGCCCGCTGGTGCCGCTCAGCTCGGCGCTGGTCGGCGCCCGGCTCGGCCCGAACGCCTACGGCCTGGCGGTCTCCTCCCTCGGCGTCGGCACGGTGCTCGGCGGCCTGCTGGCACTGCGCCTCCGCCCGGCCCGGCCGCTGGCCGCCGGTGCGGTGGCGATGGCGCTGTTCACCGTGCTGCCGCTCTGCGTGGCGCTCGGCGCCGGACTGCCGGTGCTGCTGGCGTGCCACGTCCTCGGCGGCGGCGCCTGGGCGTTCTGGTCGGTGATGTGGGCGACCAGCGTGCAGACCCACACCCCGCCCGCGGTGCTCAACCGGGTCACCGCGTACGAGCTGGCCGGCTCGGTGTCCGGGATCGCGCTCGGCCAGATCCTGGCGGGACCGGCCACCACGCTGGCCTCCCCCGATCGACTGCTGCTGGTCTCGGCGGGCACCTGCCTGACGGGCTGCGTGGCACTGCTCGCGATCCCGGCGATCCGCACCCTGCGCCGCGCCGCGCCGGGGTCCACCGGACCATGAGCGGACCCCCGCCGCCATTACCCGCCCACGAGCCCCAGCACCGCCGTGCCCTCCTCGGTGAGCTTGACGGGCAGCCCGGCGCCGTCCTGCGTGGCGACCCGGACGAAGCGGCCCTCGTGCCACCAGTACACCGACGGGCTCACCGCGCCCGGCTCCGTGCTGAAGCAGGCCCGGGCGAACTGGGCCATCGCGTGCAACGAGGTGACCACGCTCAGGTCGCGGACGACATGGAAGGCGAGCTGGTGCCGGTGCGGCAGCGCGACCAGGACGCCGTGCGGTGACGCGGCGTCCTGGTAGCGGCCCACGACCTCGTCCAGGACCAGGGCGAGGCTCGGGATGAAGTACGACTCGCCCATCAGGACGTCGAAGTGACTGCCGTCGTCGCCCCGGACCACCTCGTGCCGGTCGATCCGGACGGCGCGCAGGTTCCGCAGCGCGTGTTCGCGGAGCTCCGCCGGGTCTCCCAGCTCGGCGAGGTCGTCGGCGCCCAGCATGTCGACGCTCTCCGGCAGGTCGAGCGCCAGCACCTCCAGCAGCTCCGGGACCGACGCGGGCCCGTACCCGAAGGCCTTCAGGCTCGCGGGCTCGCTCGGGATGAAGCGCGGGTACAGCTGAGCGAGCGCCTGGTCACGCGGCAGGGACCGGACCGCCTTCGGCCGCTCGACCGAACGGACGATCAGATCGACGTGCTCGTCCACCAACGCCCGCCAGGACCGGGGGCCGCGGTTGTCGCCGTGGCACCTCGCCTCGAGATTGCCCAGGCCGCATCCCCAGCCCAGCGTCGTGGTGACCCGGCCCGCCTCGACCGTCACCTCCAGGCCACGTGCCGCGAAAGCCTCCCGAACGTAGCCGCGCAGCCGGGTGGCCTCCCCCTCGGACAGCAGCGTGAGCGCCTGGTCACGCGGGACGTCCGCGCCGTCACGGCGCTCTCTGCGGCGAAAGATGTTCATCGTGTCCCCCGGTCGGTCGGTCGAAGATCTGGATCATAGTGACGCCCGCCCCCGGCGCCGAGCAAGATCTTTCCCCACCACGCACCGTCGAACTTATTGACAGCCCGTCACTCGGCCCACATCCTTACCGCACGGTAGAACCGCCTGGTAACAACGGCGGGAGAGCGAGTCGCCTCCCGCCGGCGCCCCCACGCCCACCCGGCGAGCACCTCTCCCCCACCCACCCCTTCCCGGAGGCACCCCCATGCCGTCGACCGGAACCACACCTGCCCGCACCACCCTCACCGCCCTCGCGCTGACCGCCGCGCTCACCGGTGCCGCGGTGACCGCCGCGAGCCCGGCCGCCGCCCAGACCTCCTACGCGCGCTACGTCGCGCTCGGCGACTCGTACGCCTCCGCCGCCGGCGTGCCGGACCAGATCGACACCGCGTGCGCCCGCTCCAGCCGCAACTACCCGTCGTTGGTGAACGCCGCGCTGGCCCCGGCCGCCCGGGCCGACGTCACCTGCGGCGGGGCCACCACCGCCCACATGACCACCACCCAAAGCGGCTCCGGCGGCCCGCAGTTCGACGCCCTCAACGCCGACACCGACCTGGTCACCCTCACCATCGGCGGCAACGACATCGGCTTCGCCGACATCATCGTGCGCTGCGCCACCCTCGGGCTGTTCTCCGCCAACGGCGCGCCCTGCAAGTCGAGTTACACCAAGTCCGGCGTCGACCAACTGTCCGCGAAGATCGACGCGACGGCCAGCAAGATCGCCGCCACCCTGGACGGCATCCGCCAACGCTCGCCCCGGGCCACCGTCCTGGTCACCGGCTACCCGGCGATCCTTCCCGACAACGGCACCAACTGCTTCTCCACCGTCTCCATCGCCAAGGGCGACGCCCCCTGGCTGCGCGACACCGAGAAGCACCTCAACGCGGTGATCGCCGCCCAGGCCGCCGGCCACGGCGCCCGCTACGTCGACACCTACACACCCTCCATCGGCCACGACGCCTGCAAGCCCACCGGCACCCGCTGGCTCGAGCCGCTCTTCGCCAGCGGCGCGGCCGCCTTCCACCCCAACGCCGCCGGCGAGCAGTCCATGGCCACCGCCACCCTGGCCGCCATCGGCTGATCTCCGCCTGCAGGACGCACATCTGACGGTCCGTCACCCCTCCCGGTGAAAACGGTTGGCCCTCGTCCCGACGCGGTGAAAGGATCCGCGGGGCCGGGGGCCACCCGTGCCCGTGCAGCGGTACCGCGCCCCGGCCGGAGTGGTCGTCCGACCACGCGCGACCCGCTGGAGAGGAAGCCGCCGTGACCGTCACCGCGTCCAAGCCGTCCGAGCCCGGTCCCGAAGTCCGTACGACGGCCGGAGCCCTGCGGGGCAGCCGGGAGGCGGGTCTGACGGTCTTCCGCGGCATCCCGTTCGCCGAACCGCCGGTCGGTGCGCTCCGGTTCGCCGCACCGCAGCCGGTACGCAGCTGGGACGGGGTACGGGCGGCCGTGTCGTACGGCCCGCCGCCCCCGCAGGCCGGGGTGTTCGGCATGGACGCGCCGGCGGCGGGGACGGCCGGTGACGACTGGCTGACCGTCAACGTCTGGTCACCCGACCCGGCCCCGGGCGCGGGTCTGCCCGTCCTGGTGTGGATCCCCGGCGGCGCCTACGTGATCGGCACTTCCAGCCTTCCGGAGTTCGACGGCGGCCGCCTGGCCGCGGGCGGCGCGGTCGTCGTAACGCTCAACTACCGGCTGGGTATCGAGGGGTTCGCGCAGCTCGACGGCGCCCCCGCCAACCGGGGCCTGCTCGACCAGGTCGCCGCCCTGCGGTGGGTGCGCGACAACATCCGGGCGTTCGGCGGCGATCCCGACCGGGTCACGGTCTTCGGCCAGTCGGCGGGCGGCGGTTCGGTCGCCGCGCTGCTGGCCATGCCGAGCGCGGCCGGGCTCGTCCGCCGGGCCGTCGTGCAGAGCATGCCGGGTACCTTCTTCTCGCCCGAGCTGGCCGCCGACATCGCCGCCGCCTGCGCCGCCGAACTGGGGCTGCGGCCCACGGTGGCCGACCTGTCCACGGTGGCCCCGTCCCGGCTGCCCGCCGCCGGTGACGCGGTCGCCGCGAAGATCAGCCGGTGGCGGGAGCGCTGGGGGCGGATCACCCACCGCCCGATCCCGTTCGCCCCCGTCGTCGACGGTGAGGTCCTGCCGACCACGCCCTGGCGGGCGCTGGCCGACGGCGCCGGCCGGGACACCGAGCTCCTGGTCGGCCATGTCCGCGACGAGCACCGGCTGTTCAGCCTGATCGACGGCGTACTCGGCCAGGTGACGCAGGATCAGGCCGAGACCGCCCTGCGCGAACTCGCCCCCGGCCCGGACGGCGCGCAGCGGTACCGTACGGGCTTCCCGGCCGCGGGCCCGGAGCAGCTGTACGAACTGGTCAACGCCGACTGGCTGTTCCGGATGCCGACCCTCCACCTCGCGCACGCGCACACCGCCGCCGGCGGCCGGACCCACGTCTACGAGCTGACCTGGCCCGCCCCGGCCATGGACGGCGCGCTCGGCGCCTGCCACGGCCTCGACGTGCCGCTCGTCTTCGGCAACCTGACCAGCGGTCAGCCTGCCATGCTGATCGGGGAACCCCCCTTCCCGGAGGCGGAGGCGCTGTCCGGGCGGATCCGCGCCGCGTGGACGGCGTTCGCGGCCGACGGTGACCCCGGCTGGCCCGCGTACGACCTCGAACGGCGCCTGGTCCAGCTCCTCGACACACCGTCAACGGTCACCGCCTACCCGGAGGAGACCTCCAGGCTGCTGTGGCAGGACCACGTCTTCCCGGCACTCCCGCTGACCGACCGTTAGCATCGGTTTGTGACGGCGGTATGTCGTCACATGTTGTTCGATGACTCTCGGAATAGAGCCGCGAGCAGCCGGAGTTGTGGCCACTCAGACTACGTAACCGAACAGTTCGGTTCGATTGAGGAGCAGACCATGACTCAGCAGCTCGCGGGGAAGACGGCCCTGGTCACCGGCGGCTCTCGGGGTATCGGAGCGGCGATCGTCCGTCAGCTGGCGGCGGCCGGTGCGGCCGTCGCCTTCACCTACAGCTCCTCGAAGGAGAAGGCGGAGGCCCTCGCCGGTGAGCTCGGCCCGCAAGTCGTCGCACTGCCCGCCGACAGCTCCGACGCCGACGCCCTGGCGGCGGCCGTGGCCGCCACCGTCGAGACCTTCGGCTCGCTCGACATCCTCGTCAACAACGCCGGGGTCGGCCGCTTCGCGCCGCTGTCCGAATTGACCCTCGACGACTTCGACGACATGTTCTCGGTCAACGTCCGGGGGATCTTCGCCGCCGTCAAGGCCGCCGAACCCCACCTCACCAAGGGCTCCCGGATCATCAACATCGGCAGCGTCAACGGAGACGTCTCCCCTTTCCCGGGCCTGTCGATCTACGCGGCCTCCAAGGCCGCCGTGTCCGGGCTCACCCGCGCCCTGGCCCGAGAGCTCGGCCCACGCGGCATCACCGTCAACAACGTCCTGCCCGGCCCCGTCGACACCGACATGAACCCCGCCGACGGCGAGTTCGCCGACGTCGTCACCCCCCTGACCGCCCTCGGCCACTACGGGACCCCCGACGACATAGCCGCGACCGTCGTCTTCCTTTCCTCCCCGGCTGCCCGCTACGTCACCGGCAGCGACTGGACCGTCGACGGCGGCATGACCGCCTGACCCGCCCGAGGGTGACCCCGCCGACGCCGGTCCGCGTCGGCGGGGTCACCCGTTGAGCTCTCGCACCAACCTCGGTGGGCGGGTGGCGAGTTGAACACCGGCCGCCGTCTCAGTGCCAGAGCGGACCGCTGTTGTTGTTCTCCGCGTCCTCGCAGGCCCGGATCCGCCGCTCGACGGCCTGCGCCTCGGAGTACCGCCCCTGCGCCCGCAGGTGGGCGGCTTGCGCGCCCATGGCGGCGACGTCACAGGTGACGGTGCCGCCTGCCGCCGTGGCCGGAGCGCTCCCGGCGAACAGTGCGGCACCGCTGAGGGCCACGGCCAGCGTGAGGGTCGACGCGCGACGGATCACAGGTACTCCTCCGGATGGGGCTACTCCGCTTCGCCCGCACCCGAGTTGACCACCCGTACCGTCCCCGGCACCACCACCCACGCCGACCCGCGCGGGTGAACCGCCCACCGTACGCCCGGCGCGCGCGGAGTCGGCAGTCAGGATAGAGGTCGGCACACGGTGTGTTCCTGTGCCCTCCGCAAGGAAGCGGCCCGCGGCGACCGGGCCAACAACCTCCTCCTCATCCTGGAGGACCAGCACGGCTGCACCCGCCACCAAGCCATCGAACGGCTGCGGCACCTGACCCACGAACGTTTCGCGCGCTTCCTGCGCCTGGAGACCCACTCGCCCGACTTCGACGACATCCTCGGGCCGCTACCGGACCTGACCCGGCGTCCGGTGGCCCGGCCGGGCTGACGGACGGTCAGCCGCAGTTCCCCGGACCCAAATGCACGGCGTGCCGCCGCACCGGCGGTCTATCCTGCCGCCGTGATCGACTGGAGCAGGATCGAAGCCGCAGACTGTGCCGTACCCACCGACCGCCCCCTGGAAGAACTGACCCGGGCTCTCTCGCGCGCCTTGGCCGACCCCGATCCGCTGGTCCGGGACGGTGCGGCCTACTCCGTGCTCGCCACCTGGATAGCCCGCGGGGTGATCGACGCACCCCGGCGGCTGGCGCTGGGTGACGAGATGGCCGCCCGCTTCCTCGACCCGGAGATCCAGGCCCGCACGTTCGCCCCCCTCGTGCTCGACATGCTGGTGGAGAAGGGTGACTTCCGGCCCGGCTGGGTGGACTCCTTCGAGCGGTGGTACCCGACCGAGCAGGACCTGCGCGGCCACGACGAGCAGCTCGGCTGGCTCCACGCGGTCGCGCACGGCGCGGACCTGCTGGACCGGTTCGGCCGCCACCGCAAGGTGTCACCGGTACGCATGCTGGACCTCGCCGCCGCGCGGCTGACGGCGCCCACCGACCACGTCTTCGACCAGCTGGAGGACGACCGGCTGGCCCGGGCGATCGCCCGGATCCTCACCCGGCCCGACCTGTCCGAGCACGACGCGACGGCCTGGCTGACCGCGATCGGGACCCGCTTCGGCACCGGCACCGGCCGGATCGGCGTCCCGGTGCCCGCCCACCTCTCCAACTGCCTGCGGACGCTGCGCCTGCTCTACGTCCTCGCCGACCGGGGCGTACGGCCGAGCGCCGCGTCGGCCCCGCGGGCCCTCCCCCACCGCGAGGCGGTCAAGGGCCGTCTTGCGGAGGTGCTGGATCTGATCGTCAAACGGTGAGTACGGCGCGCTCTGTCTGATGGTCCATCAGCAGGCAGGCAGTTCAGAACCGGTTGCGGTACTGCACCGGCGACAGGCCCGTCGCCCGCTGGAACGCGCGGCGCATCGCCTCCTGGGAGGGGTAGCCGGACCGGGCGGCGACGTGCTCGACGCTGTCCCGGGTGTCCTCCGGCAGCCGCCGCGCGGTCTCCAGCCGGGTCCGGTCGACGAAGCGGCCGGGCGGCGTGCCGGTCTCGGCGGTGAGGGCGCGGGTGAAGTGGCGCGGGGAGCGCCCGGCCCGCCGGGCGAGCGCCTCGACCCCGAGATCCGCGTCGGGAGCAACCGGCCGTCCCGCACGAAGATCGGCTCGGTCTCCACCCCGATGCCGGGGTAGCGGGCGGCGAGTTCGGCCGTACAGGTCCCTGTTGGAGGCGGCGGCCGCCGCACGGGCGGCGACCGCCGGGCCGTCCGCCACGTAGCCGACGCACGGCTGATCTCACGGTCCGTCAGAAGCTCTTGACGGCAATGAACTTTGCGATGCAAAGTACATTGCATCAGGAAGCACACAACGGAGGGGCACACCATGGGGGCACCTGCAGTGACCGACAACGACCGGGCGGCAGCCGAACAGCTACTGGCCAGGACCGACGAACTCCGCACCCGGGTCCGCGCCCGGACCGGCGGCGCCTGGGCGGTCCTGCTCGGGTTCGGACTGCTCGCGCTCGCGGCGGTGCCCATCGCCCGCCACGCGTTCAACTTCGGTGCCGACGGACGCGACGTCTCGGTCTACCCGGTCTTCGCCTACGCCGAGTTGACCGAACTGTGCGTCACGCACGCGCCGGAAGCTCCGTGCAGCTCCCAGGAGTTCGACGGCTCGGTCCTCAAGTTCGTCTACTGGGGGATCTGGTTCGCCGTCCTCCCGCTGGCCTGGGCCGCCGCGGCCCGCTGGTACCGCCTGCGCGGGGAGTCCCGCGGGATCGTGCCGCGCCGCACCACCTGGCTGTTCGCCGTCGGCGGCGCCACCGTCGTGGTCCTCGCCGCCCTCGCCGGGCTGCTGCTGGTCCGCAACCAGCACCGCGTCATGGACATCCTGGAGAACGGCTACGCCTCGCCCTGGTACCTGGTCGGCGTCGGGCTCCTGGCACTCGGGCTGGTCGAACGCAGCTGGATCACCGCCGCGGCCGGCGTCGCGCACAGCGCACTGCTCGCCGCGTACGTGGCGGCGGACCCGGGGACCGGCTTGCTGCCCTGGGTGCACGAGCCGCAGCCCGGCTGGGCCGACGGCCCGCAGGTCAAGGCGCTGCTGCTGGCGGCGGTCCTGCTGGCCGCCGCGTTCGCCCGGCGGACGGCCGACCGACGGCTCGACGCGCCCGCCGCATCGAGTACGGTCGCCCCATGACCACCGGGGACGCAGACCCGCAGCACGAGGACGAGCTGCATCCGACCAACACCCTCGACGACACCGTCCACCAGCGGGTGCGGCTCGGGATCCTGACCATCGCCCGCGAGGCCGACCGGGTCGACTTCGGTTTCCTCAAGGCCCAGCTCGCGGTCACCGACGGCAACCTGTCGCGGCACGTGAAGGTCCTCGAGGACTCCGGTCTCATCAGCGTCGAGAAGGGCTACGCCGGACGCCGCCCCCGCACCTGGGTGCTGCTCACCTCCCAGGGCGCCCAGGCCCTGGAACGCGAACTCCGCGCCCTGCGCGAGCTCGTCCAGCGCCTGGACAACAGCCCGCCCCGGCCGCCCGCAGCGGACGCCTGACCCACCGTCGGGTCAGTCCAGCGTCTGGGTGAGCTCGCTGCGGGTCGAGGTGTGCACGAGCCGGCCGCGCGCCCCGTTGACGATGGGCATGAACGGCGGGACGTGCCCGCACTCGACGTCGGCGACGATCGGGACGCCCAGCGGGCCGAGCGCGTCCAGCACGGCCTGATGCTGGGTCAGCGAACGGCCGTCGGGCGCGGAGGTCCGGCCGACGATCACCGCGTTGGCCCGGTCGAAGAAACCCGCCAGCCGCATCCCGTGCAGGTTCCGGCAGATCGTGTAGGCGTTGTCCTCCGCTGCTTCGACGTACACCAGCAGCCCTTCCGGGGCGTGCGCGCGGGCGAAGGCCGTGGTGTCGCCGTAGGGGGTCCCGGCCAGGTTGCACAGCGTCTCGATGCAGCCCCCGATGAGGCGTCCGGTCACGTCCACGTCGCCGTCACCGTCCAGCCGGGTCCACCGGCCGGGGGTGTCGAGGATCAACTCGCTCACCTCCGGCCGGGCCTGGAAGTCGTCCCAGCCGGAGGTGCGGTGACGTTCGGGCGGGGTCTGGGTGAACCGGTGCCCGGACGGCGCGGCGGTGATGTCGAGCCAGGAGAGCAGCCCTTCGGGCACCCGGTAGGGCGTGTCCATCAGGTTGTTGCCGTGCACGGTCGCGACACCCGTGAGGATGGTCAGCGGCGTCATGAGGGTGGAGAGGTCGGAGTAGCCCACCAGCCAGGTCGGCTCGGCCTCCCGCAGGCGGTCCCAGTCCAGCAGGGGCAGCAGATCGATCGCCGTCTCCCCGCCCCACGGCGGCACCACGGCCCCGGTCCCGGGCTCCGTCAGCATCGACATCAGCTCACCCGCCCGGGCCGCCGCAGGTGCGCTCACATGGCCGCTGCCGTCCATGCACCGGCCGACCACCACCTCGTACCCGCGCGCCTCCACCTGACGGATCGCCACCTCGACGCGCTCGCGCAACCCGATCGCCACTCCACTGGAGGGAGAGGTGATGCCGACACGGTCACCGGGGCGCAAGGGGCGCGGGTATCGAACTGCCATGCGCCGGATTCTGACAGGGCGCCACCCCGGAACGACACCGCATTACCGGCTCGGCACACCCTGGCCGAGCGGGCGCGCACCCGGTTGTCAGTGCCGCCGGTCAGGATGGCTGCCATGACAGACGGAATCAGCTGGCTCGCCGAGCCCCGATCCATCACCTTCGGCGGCCACCTCGTGGTGCTGGCCCGCGGGCTCGACATGCAGGGGCTCGCCGATGGCCTCGCGGCGGCCGTGCACGGTCCGGAGCACGTCGCGGTGGGCGTCGGGCGCCAGAGCGGCGAGGACCTGCTGGAGCTCATGGACGAGGCCTTCGACGGCTCCTGGGAGGGCATCGGGCTGCGCCTCGGCCGCGCCGGGGACTGGACGTACGCGGTCGCCTACGGCGGCTGGCCGGGCGAGTTCGGCTCGTTGCTACCGCTCTCGCAGGGTGGCGTGCACCTCTGCCTGCTGGAGTACGACGAGGAGAACGGCAAGCCGGTCCCACCCGACTTCGCCTACCTCCACGACGGCCGCCTGCTGGCTGCCTGCAATCTGCACCTGGACGCCTCCTGGGGCTACGACGGCGTCACCGGCGACCCCGCGACGGCCGCTCCCCTGCAGGAGCTGCTGACCGCCGCCGGTCTCCCGGCCCCCGATCTGGACCGCCGACAGGTGCACCGCACCGCGCTGGGGGTCGTCGAACGGCGCTTCGGGCTCTCGCTGCCGAAGGAGCTGATCGTGAACGGCGTGCTGCCGGCCGTGCTGCTCGAACCGGCGTAGCGCACACGGGAGTTCAGGGCCGGCCTGCGGGCGCGCTCGGAAAATTCCGAGCGGCGCCGGGGTCGCCTCTGCCACCATCCCCGGATGGGCATGTTGGACGCAATAGCAAGCAGACTGGCAGACGGCGCCACCGTCGAGTTCCGGCCCACCGGCTCCTCGATGGTCCCGCTGATCCGCAGCCGACAGCAGGTGGTCGTCACCCCCGCCGACCCGTCGAAGCTGCAGGCCGGGGACATCGTCCTCGCGCGGGTCGCCGGGACGGTGTACCTGCACCTGGTGTCCGCCGTGGACCCGGCCAGGAGGCGGGTGCAGATCAGCAACAACCGTGGCCGCGTCAACGGTTGGACCGGTCACGACCGCGTCTTCGGCATCTGCACCTCGGTCGACGGTGTCGCGCGGCCCGGCGCCGACGGCAAGACCGTCGGGACGCCGGGGCCCGCGCCGGGCGCGTAGGTTACTTGCTCACCGCGAAGCGCATCAGGTCCTTCTCGTCCCCCTGCTTGATCTTCCCCGTCTCGTTGATCACCTGCAGCTTCCAGCTCCCGCCGACCCGCATCGCCTTCGCCACGGCGCAGCCGTTGTCGTTGGTCAGCATGCTGGGCCAGATGTCGGCGACCTGCTGCGAGCTGCCGCCCGTCGCGTCGTACACCTTGAAGCTGATGTTCCGCGCGTTCTGGAAGGCGCTGCGCTTCTTGTAGGCGGCGGCGATGAACACGATGGACGTGATGTTCTCCGGGACCCGCGAGAAGTCGACGGTCACCGTCTCGTCGTCACCGTCGCCGTGCCCGGTCTGGTTGTCCCCACTGTGTATCAACCCGCCGTTGCCCAGCGGGTCCAGGGAGTCCAGCCCCGCCAGCCGTACGGGTTCCGCGCCCTGCATCGCGATGGCGATCAGGTCGAGGTCGGTGCCGGCCTTCTGCCGGAGCTTGCCGATCAGCCCACCGCTGCTCCCGACCGTCGGGTCCCAGGAGACGCCGATGGACAGGTGGGTCACCCCGTCGAGGTCCGCCGGGCCGTCTTCCTTCTTCAACGTGATCATGCGTGATCCTCTCGGTCGTGGGTGCTGCACCCGAGTCTGCCTGATCACCCACGCTTCCCCCGCGCCGACCCGCCTGCCGCCCGCCTGGCCGCCAGGTGGCATGGTCCGCGCAGCGCTGGGAAGGAGTCGATCATGACAGACACCATCACCGTCGGCGTCCTCGGTACCGGCATCATGGGGGCCGCGATGGCCCGCAACCTCCTCCGGGCCGGACACACCGTCCACGCGTGGAACCGCACCCGGGCCAAGGCCGAACCGCTGGCCGCCGACGGCGCCCTGATCGCCGACACCCCGGCCGAAGCCGTACGGGACGCGGACGTCGTCCTCACGATGCTGCACGACGGCGCCGCCGCCCTCCAGGTCATCCAGGAGGCCGCACCCGCCCTGCGGCCCTGTGCCGCATGGATGCAGTCAACCACCGTCGGGGTGACGGCAGTTGGCGAACTGGCCGACTTCGCCCGGCAGCACCGGCTGGTCTTCTTCGACGCACCCGTCCTCGGCACCCGCGAGCCCGCCGAGGCCGGTCGGCTGACCGTGCTCGCCGCCGGGCCGGCCGCGAGCCGGGCAGCCGTGGCACCGGTTCTCGACGCCGTCGGCGCCCGCACGCTGTGGACCGGCGAGGACGGCGCGGCCGGCAGCGCCACCCGCCTCAAGCTGGTCGCCAACAGCTGGGTCCTCGCCGCCACCAACGCGACGGGCGAGGTGCTGGCCCTCTCCAAGGGCCTCGGCGTGGACCCGCAGGACTTCTTCGACCTCATCGCGGGCGGCCCGCTCGACATGGGCTACCTGCACGCGAAGGCCGCCCTGGTCCTGGAGGACCGACTGTTGCCCGCGAGCTTCGCGGTGACCACGGCCGCGAAGGACGCCCAGCTGATCGTCCAGGCCGGCCAACAGCACGGCGTCCGCCTCGACCTGGCCGCCGCCGGCGCCGAACGCTTCGCCCGCGCCGCGGCCCAGGGGCACGGCGACGAGGACATGGCCGCCGCGTACTTCGCCAGCTTCGACGACCGGTGACCGGCGGGACCGGCGGCGACAGGCGATGCGCGGGACGGATCCGGGCCCTGGGCAAACGGGGGGCAAATCTAACGCTCAGTAACTTGTTAGGCAAGGCTAATCTCCCCTAGAGTCCGCGCCGGACATACCGTCACCGGCCGCCCACCGGTGGCTCCTGCTGTGCATCCTCACCTGCCATTGCCTGGAGAACCCTTGCGCTCCCACCGCACCCTCGCCGTCCTCGGTGCCGCTCTGCTCGCCCTCCCGCTCGTCGCGGCCTGTGGCAGCGGCACCGAGAACTCCTCCGCTTCCGCGGACAGCGGAAAGGTCGCGATCACCGCGACCGACAGCGCCTGCGACATAGCCAAGACCGACTTCCAGCCCGGCGACGTCACCTTCGCCCTCCACAACAAGGGCCGGCGCACCACCGAGGTCTACGTCTACGGCGAGCAGAAGGGCACCTTCACCAAGGTGGTCACCGAGGTCGAGAACATCGGCCCCGGCACGTCCCGCGACATGCCGGTCAAGCTGACCCCCGGCACGTACGAGATCGCCTGCAAGCCGGGCCAGACCGGCGACGGCATCCGCAAGCGGATCACCGTCCAGGGCGACGCGGCGAGCCCGAGCCCGAGCGCGGCCCCGGCCTCCCCGAGCGCCTCCGCCACGGTGACCGAGACCGCGCAGCCGAGCCCCTCGCCGACCGGCGCGCCCGACCGGGAGATCGAGGTCGAGGCCAAGGAGTACGAGCTCGAGTTCGAAGGCATGGACAAGCTCACCGCCAAGGTCGGCGAGCGGATCGAGTTCACGCTGGAGAACAAGGGCTCGGTCGAACACGAGCTGGAGCTGTTCGGCCCGGACGGCAAGGTGATCGGCGAGGTCGCCCCGGTCAAGCCCGGCCAGAAGGGCAAGGCGGTCGTCTCCCTCACCGTGCCCGGCACCTACACCCTCAAGTGCGGCATCGGCGCGCACGCCGACAAGGGCATGACCGCCACCTTCACCGTCAACTGACCGCGCAGCACCGACTCCTGAGGAGAATGCCGTGTTCGGCAACTACCTGATCGGCCTGCGCGAGGGCCTCGAAGCCAGCCTGGTCGTCTGCATCCTGATCGCCTACCTGGTCAAGACCGGCCGGCGCGACCGGCTCACCCCGGTGTGGGCCGGCATCGCCGCCGCCGTCGTGCTCAGCATGGCGTTCGGCGCGATCCTGCAGTTCGGATCGTCCCAGCTCACCTTCGAGGCGCAGGAGGCGCTCGGCGGCTCGCTGTCGATCATCGCCGTCGGCCTGGTCACCTGGATGGTCTTCTGGATGCGCCGCACCGCCCGGCACCTGAAGGCAGAGCTGCACGGCAAGCTCGACGCCGCGCTCGCCATGGGCACCTTCGCCCTGGTCGCCACCGCGTTCCTCGCCGTCGGCCGGGAGGGCCTGGAGACCGCGCTGTTCATCTGGACCGCCGTCCAGGCCACCGGCGACGGCTGGGACCCGCTGACCGGCGCGATCCTCGGCCTGCTCACCTCGGTGGTGCTCGGCTGGCTGTTCTACCGCGGCGCGCTGAAGATCAACCTGGCGAAGTTCTTCACCTGGACCGGCGCGATGCTGGTCGTCGTCGCGGCCGGGGTCCTCGCGTACGGCGTCCACGACCTGCAGGAGGCCGGCTGGCTCGGCGGGATGAACGACCTGGCGTTCGACATCTCCTCGGTCGTCCCGAAGGACAGCTGGTACGGCACGCTGCTGAAGGGCGTGTTCAACTTCCAGCCCGACCCGACGATCCTTCAGCTGACCGCCTGGGCGGTCTACCTGGTCCCGACCCTGATGTTCTTCCTGAGCGGATCCGGCGGCACCGCGCCCAAGCCGACCTCCCCGGTGCCCGTCGAGGCCGAAGCCGCCTCCTGACACCAGGCAACCACTCTCCGAGCCCGCTCCCCACCCTGGGGAGCGGGCTCGAACCGGCTGTACCGCCAGACGTGTGCCAACCGCATGGGCTACCTGAACCGGTGGGCCGAATCGCCTAGCATTCGGCTCGTGTCCATGCGCAAGCTGCCGTCCGCGCCCGTCCTGCTGGGCGCGATGCTGCTCTGCACGGTGCTGGCCCTGACCACGGCACTGCCGGACGGTGCGGCTCAGGCCACCGTCCAACGGTACGCACTGGGCTCGGGGATCCAGCTGACGGTGGCGGAGGTCCCGCGTCAGCGGCTGAGCTACCGGGTCCTGGAGACGACGGTGGCTAGGGCCGAACTCACCCCGCTCGGCGGCAGGTTGACCGCTCGGCAGCCGCTGTCGGCACTGGCCGCGGTCGGCGGTCCCGGCGTGCTGGCCGCGGTGAACGGTGACTTCTTCGACATCGTCGGCAGCGGGGTGCCGCTGGGGCCGGTCATCCGTGACGGGCAGGTGCTCAAAGCCTCCGCCGTACCGGTGAAGGCCGTCGGCACCGACCCGCGGGGACGCCTGCGCCAAGGGCGGGTACGGCTCGGCGGGGCGGTCGCGGTCGCCGGGACTCCCCACCGGCTCGACTGCCTCAACTGCCGCTCCCTGAAGCCGGGTTTCGCGGTCTACACCCCCGACTGGGGCAGCGCGCCGCGCCCCGTACGCTCCCCCGGACCGGTGCGCCAACTGACCGTCTCGGCGGGCCGCGTGGTGGACGTCCGCGATCGGGCGGACAACAGCTCGGTCCCCGAGGACGGGTTCGTGCTGGTCGCGGTCGGCCCCGCCGCGACGGCGCTGGCCGCCGTCCGGGCCGGGGCGCCCGCCTCCTTCAAGGCCGGGCAGGCAGGCGGCGGCTCGCCGTGGGAGCTGGCGCTGGGCTACCGGGGAACGCTGCTGCGCAAGGGCGAGATCCCGCGCTTCCCTGGCACCCACTGGTACGAGACCCGCGAGCCCCGCACCGCGCTCGGCTGGGACGGTACCGGCCGTCGGCTGTGGCTGCTGACCGTCGACGGCCGGTCCTCCCACGCGGCCGGACTGACCGTCGCCGGCACCGCCCGGCTGCTCAAGCGCCTGGGCGCCGCCAACGCCGTCATGCTGGACGGCGGCGGATCCACCCAGATGATGGCGCGCACCGGCCCGGCGGCCCTGCGGACCGTCAACGTCCCGAGCGGCCACCAGGAGCGGCCGGTGCCGAACGGCCTGGCACTGGTCGCTCCGGTCACTCCGGTCACTCCGGTCACTCCGGGACGGGAGTTCGCCACCCGCCGGACTCCGTGACGGGTGCGCCGGCCGGTGCGGGCAGCACGGCGCCCGCCGGGACGAGCCGACCCACCGTCAGGTCGAAGTCGCGGGTGGAGAGCAGCAGTTTGTAGATCAGCGCCAGCTCGAACGCCACCAGCGCGGCACCGGTGACCAGGGTCACGCCCACGATCTGCCCCAGCACCGGGCCGACGATGAACACGGCCATCTGGAACTCGATGCCACCGACCAGGTGCGGGCGGATCCGCAGGTCCACCAGGCGCGTGCGGTACTCCGCGTACCAGGGGAAGCGGTGCCGGAACCCCTGGTGGACGTCGACCGCCTCGACCGAAGGCAGCTGACGCTCCGTCAACTCGACGACAGGCAACGGGGAATCGCCCTGCTGGGCGGCCTCGTACTCGGTGATCTGCTTGCGCATCACCGCGCGGATCTGGGCGACCTTCAGCCCGTTGAGGTAGCGGAACATGTCGAGGAAGACCACCAGCGCGGCGAGCACCAGATAGCCGGGGTCACCGCCGAGCAGCCACTGACCGCCCATCAGCGCGAGCGCGCAGCAGGCCACCCTGACCCGGTCCAGGACGAAGTCGAGCCAGCCGCCGAACAGCGAGCGCCGGTCCTGCAGCCGGGCCAACTTCCCGTCCACGCAGTCCAGGACGAAGCTCAGGTGGTACAGCAGTGCCCCGGCCAGCAGCCAGCCCGGTGTGCCCTGGGTGAAGCAGCCGGCCGCGCCCAGCCCGAGCGCCAGGGCGGCCCAGGTGACCTGGTCGGGGGTGACCTCGGTGTGCCGATCGGTCCAGCGGACCAGCCGCAGGGCCACCGGGTCCACCAGGAGCACCGTCCACCACGAGTCACGTCCCTTGCAGACGAGTTCTCTGAGCTCCGCCACCGTGATGTTCTCGCAGGTACCGGGTGGTTCGTTGGACCGGATCGCACGGTCAGCGGTCGTCATGCGAAGGACCTTAGGTGCCGTGGCGCGGAGTTCCGGGAGCCTCACACGATCGAAGTCGTGTCGTGCGGCGGCCTGCCGTATGCCGGCGGTGCGGGCAGCGCCCGCGCCGTTGCTGACAGGCGGGTCATCGCCTGGTCGAAGTCGCGGAAGGAGAGCACGAGTTTGTAGATCACCGCGGCCTCGAACGCGACCAGCGCCGCACCGGCGGCCAGGGTCACGCCGACGATCTGCCCCAGCAGCGGGCCGACGATGAACACGGCCATCTGGAACTCGATCCCGCTGACCAGGTGCAGGCGGATCCGGCGCTTGATCATCCGGTCGCGGAAGCCGGTGTACCAGGGGAAGCGGTGCCGGAATCCCCGGTGCAGGTCGACCGTGCCGCCGCAGTCGGCTGCGCGGGCCACGTCCTGGTGCGTCAACTGCGCGAGGACGACCGGAGGTCCGGCGAGGCGGGAGCCCGGGTGGTTGGTGATCTGTTCCCGCATGGCGGGCCGGATCTGATCGATCTTCAGCACGTTGAGGGAACGGAACATGTCCAGGAAGATCACCCCCACGGCGAGCACCAGGTACCACGGGTCTCCCTGGTGCAGCCACTGACCGGTCATCAGTGCCACCGCGCAGTAGGCCACCCGGGCCCGGTCGAGGGCGAAGTCGACCCAGCCGCCGAACAGCGTGTCGCGCTCCTGGAGCCGGGCCAACTTCCCGTCCACGCAGTCCAGGACGAAGCTCAGGTGGTACAGCAGCGAACCGGCCAGCACCCAGCCCGGTGCGCCCTGGACGAAGCAGCCGGCCGCGCCCAGCCCGAGGGCCAGGGCGGCCGCGGTCACCTGGTCGGGGGTGACCTCGGTGTGCCGGTCCGTCCAGCGGACCAGCCTCAGCGCCAACGGATCCACCAACAGCACCGTCCACCACGCGTCGTGCCGTTTGCAGACGAGTGCGCGGAGCTCGGCCGTGCTGATCTCCCTGCCGCTTCCGGGCGGCTCGTCGGATCGGGTCTGGAGGTCAATGGTCGGCATGCGGTGCACCATAGGGTGAACCGGCCGGGACTGAGGGAACGTCACACGTTCGACGTCGTTTCGCCGGGCCTGCACTGGTGGTGGTGCACGAACGGCCGCGCGCGCCTGAGCCACCGACCGCCCCCGGGGCGCCAGGATGGCCAGGTGCAGAAGATCCACGCTCGGCAGGAACGCGGCACGGCTGCTCGGGCCGCCGCGCCGACCCGGCTGCCCACCGTGGTGGTCGACGACGTCCACGTCGTCTACCGGACACCCCGGGCGGCGAAGGCGGGCAGCGGCGCGGCCTCGGCGCTCAACCGGCTGCTCACCGGCCGGCTGACGCCGACCACCGCCGAGGTGCACGCCGTACGGGGCGTCAGTTTCACCGCGTACAAGGGTGACTCCATCGGCCTGATCGGCTCCAACGGCTCGGGCAAGTCGAGCCTCCTGGCCGCCGTCGCCGGGCTGCTCCCGACCGCACGCGGCGCGATCTACACCGGCGGCCGGCCCACGCTGCTCGGGGTGAAATCGGTCCTGATGGCCAACCTGACCGGCGAACGCAACGTGGTCCTCGGCTGCCTGGCCATGGGGATGACACCGGCCCAGGCCAGGTCCGCCTACCAGGGCATCGTCGACTTCTCCGGCATCAACGACAAGGGCGACTTCATCAGCCTCCCCATGCGCACCTACTCCTCCGGCATGGCCGCCCGACTCCGCTTCGCCATCGCGGCCGCCCGGACCCACGAGGTACTGCTGATCGACGAGGCACTGGCCACCGGCGACCAGGCGTTCCGCCGGCGCAGCAAGGCCCGGATCCGCCAACTGTGCGCGGCAGCAGGCACGGTGTTCCTGGTCAGCCACAACAGCAACACGATCCGCACCACCTGCGAGCGGACCCTCTGGATGGAGTCCGGCGAACTCGTCATGGACGGCCCGACCGACGAGGTGGTCAACAGGTACGAACGCGGCCGGCTCCCCTGACCGATCGCCGCCCATTGTGGAAGTCCTCGCGCAGCGAGCGTCCGAGCTCGGAGACGTTCTGCGCTTGGACAGCGGACAGCCGTCGCATCTCCCACAGCAGAGCTGCGGCGTCCACGGCCTCCGGGGAGGGAGGGGGCGGCTCCTCGCGCAGGAAGACGCCCGTCAGCGCGGCCAGTTCGCGGGCGTCGATCCCCAACAGGGCGGCGAAGTCCGTCACCAGACGTGGGGTCAGTTCCTGGCGACCGGAGCCGATCACGCCGTAGGTCGCTGCCGACAGGTAGGTGGGCGTCACAGACCCAAGCACCTTCGCCATGCCCATCCAGTTCAGGTTGCGGTTCTGGAGCATGCGGATGACCCGAGCGCCCGGGCCGTCGGCGAGGGGTACGGGCAGCTTCGGGGCGAGGCTGGAACGCCGTTCCTCCTGCGGCAGTGCGCGAATCACCTGCAGAAGTTCACGGCGTCCCGCTCCGGGGAGGCGCACCGCATCCGTCACCGTGCTCGCCACCCACCGCACGGCCGTGGCGTCCACCGGCGCCAGGTCGTCCGGGACCTTCCGCCCCGCGAGGACGAACAGATCGACAGCACGGAAACCCAGCGCGGGCGCAAGCCGTCGGAGCAGCATCTCGCCGGGGCGCTCCCCCACGAGTACCGCTCGGACCTCGTCTGCGGTCGACCCGGCCTGGTCGGCCAACTCCTGTGCGCTGAGCTCTCCGTGGTCCAGCAACCACGTCAGCATCGCGCCGAACCCGGGGTGCTCCGTCATGCCGACAGACTATCCAGAGCGGAGCGCTCAGACGGTCGAGGAGGGATCGGTGGGGGAAGGTGACGGTGTCGGCAAGCGCCACACCTCACCGCACCCTCACCTCACCGAGAAGCTGCAGCAGCCGCGACGCGCATCCTGGCGAACTCGACGACCTGCGCCGCTATTTCCTCCAGCTGTCCTTGGACACGGGTGTCCTCGCATACTCCGGCGGGTGAGAAGCGTGCCGCTGACGTGTTGATCGCGGCGCCCAGCGATGTGGGCCAGCCGCGCAGTGCATGGGTCACGTCGCGGAGTGCGGCCAGGGTGGAAACGGCGCCCTGCCAACCGTCGGCGACCGCCACGCAGCCGACCGGCCGTTCGCTGAAGTAGGGCCGGATGTCCTTGTTGAGTTCCTCGACATAGTCCAGGGCGTTCTTCACCAGGCCGGAGATCCCGCCGTGGTAGGCGGGGCTGGCGAGCACGAGGCCGTCGGCGCCGGCTATGGCGGACAGCAACTGTCGGGCCTGCGGTGTGCTGGCGCCGTTCCGGGGGTCGTACAGCGGCATGGCCAGTTCGGGGCCCCCTATCAACTGCACGGACGCGCCGCGTCGTTGCGCCGCGTCCAGTACCACCCGCAGGGCCTGCTCGGCGCTTGATCCGGCCCGGCTCGAACCGCCGACACCGACCACCTTCACGATCTGGTGCACTGGGATTGCGCCTCCTTCTGTGTCGGGGACCTGCGGGTGTGTGCGTGACAGCGGTGCAATCGACTCCACATGAACAAAAGGTGATTCCACCCGCGCGCGCTGAACACGAGGTGGAATCACCTTTTATTCATTCAGATCAGAAGCTCAGACAGCAGACTTCACGCCGTCCTGCTCCTCGGACTCCTCCGACGCCTCGACAACCGGAACGGCTGCGCTCCGCCTGAAGTTCAGCACCACCAGCACGATCAGCACGATGCCGGCCACGGTGGCCCACATCGCGGAGCGCACACCATCGGCGGTGGCGACGCGCAACGCCTCACCGGTCAGTCCTTCGTGACCGGAGTTGGCGACCGCCACCAGGACGGCGAGGCCGACCGCGGCACCGACCTGCTGGCCGGTCGCCGCGACACCCGAGGCGATGCCCTGGTCCTCGGCCGCGACCCCGGTGGTCGCCGCCGCGTACATCGCGGTGAAGATGGTGCCCTGACCGAGGCTGAGGATGAGCACGCCCGGCACCAGCTGCAGGTACGAACCGCTCTCCGAGACGGAGAAGGCGAAGGCGATGGTACCGACGAGACCCATCAGGAGCGCGCCGATCAACGTGGCACGCACCCCGAAGCGGGTGGCCAGCTTCCCGCCGGACAGGTTGCCGATGAGCACCCCGACACACGGCAGCAGGAAGGCGAGACCGCTCTTCGTCGCGGAGTAGCCGTGCACGGTCTGGAAGTAGACGGTGAAGAAGTACGGCAGCGCGCCGAACGTCCCCATGAAGACGAAGGTGACGACGGTACCGGTGCTCAGGTTGCGGTTGCGGAACAGCCGGAGCGGCAGCAGCGGGTCACGGCCGCGGCCCTCGATGGTGAGGAACGCGGCGAGCGTGGCCACCGCGATGGCCGCGGTGATCAGGATCGTCGGCGAAGTCCAACCCGACACCGGGGCCTGGACCAGGGTGAACACCAGCAGCGTCGAACCCACGGTCGCAGTCAGCGCGCCGGGCAGGTCGAACTTGCGCCCGGAGGCCCCCAGTTCGGTGTCCTTCGGGATGACGGCGAACGCGAGCAGCATGGCGCCACCGGCGAGCGGGACGTTGGCGAAGAAGATCGACGCCCAGCCGAACGCACCCGTCAGCACGCCACCGAGCAGCGAGCCGAGGATCATGCCGCTACCGCCGGCACCGCCCCAGATCGCCAGCGCACGGTTGCGCTCAGGGCCTTCGGCGAAGGTCGTGGTGACCAGTGAAAGCGTTGCGGGGGCGAGGAAGGCGCCACCGATACCCTGCACCGCACGCGCGATGATCAAGGTCGTCGGGTCACCCGCGAGCGCTCCGGCAAGCGAGGAGACCGCGTACAGGAACAGGCCAAAGGTGAACATCCGGCGGCGTCCGAACAGGTCGGCCGCACGGCCGCCGAGCAGCAGGAAGCCGCCGAACGCGACGGCATAGCCGCTGACGACCCACTGGAGGGTCTGGGCGGAGAAGCCGAGACCGGTACGGATCTCGGGCAATGCGACGAAAACGATGCTGTAGTCAACTGCGTAGATGCACTGGGCGAAAGCCAGCAGTGCCAGGATCAAGCCGAGGCGTCGGCGGGGTGGCGCTTCCGCGCCGGCGACTGCAGAAGGCATTATCTGTGCCTGTCCCTTCCGGGTTTTTCGAGTACTTGTCAGTAACGCAGGGGTTCGACGCTTGGGTCGGGTCTCATAGGGATGCCTTCGGTAAGGGGAATCGGGAAACAAGCCGGGAGCCGCTCACGGCTTGAGGTAGTCGCAGAACCACTGCACGACGGCGGCGTCGAGCTCGTCCCGCTCGTCCCGGTCGTCCGGAAGATGACCGCGGGAGAGGCGGATGAACCGCACGGTCTTGCCCAGTTCGGTCAGCGTCCGGTACAGCTGCTCGGTGCCGCCGATGACCACCGTGGCGTCACCTTCCGCATGGGCCAGCAGCAGCGGCGCCTGGATGTCCGCCGCGTGGGTCAGCGGACTCGCCGCCCTCAGCCGCGCCAGGTCCGCCGGGTTGTCCACGTCGCCGATCCACTCCACGACCCGTCGGCTCCAGGTCGGCGGCAGGGCCCGGACGTCCGCTTCGAGGTCCACCGGCCCGCAGATCGCGACCCCGGCCCGCCAGTGGTCCGGCAGCCTCGTCAGGCAACTGAGCGCCGCGAACCCGCCGTAGGACATCCCGTGGACACCGAGCCGGTCGCCGTCCACCCAGTCCAGGCTGCGCAGGAACCGTGCGGCGGCTTCGAAGTCGGCCAGGTCACCGCGTCCCCAGTCGCGGTAGATCAGCCGCTGGTAGGCCAGCCCTCGCCCGGTCGACCCGCGCACGTTCGGTGCCAGCACGGCCATTCCGGCTCGCACCATCCGCTGGATCACCGGGTCGTGGACCGGCAGCGCGGCCCACTCCGGACCACCGTGGATGGTCAGCACCGCGGGGACCGAACCGGCCGTGGAACGCGGGCGGTACAGCAGGCCGGATATCTCCAGCCCGTCCGCACCGGTGAACCAGACCGTTTCCGGCGCGACCAGGTCGTCCGGCAACTCGGCGCTGAAGTCGGTGAGTTGCTCTAAGTCGCCGGATACCGGGTCCACCAGGAAGAACTCGACCGCCCGGTCGCCGGCGCCGACCTGGGCCAGCAGCCGGTCCCCGGCGAACCGCGGCACGAAGCCGTCGTAGCCGAACGGCTGGGAGGCGAATCCGGGCAGTTCGACCGTGGTCTCCGACGTGCACAGCAGCGTGCGCTGGTCCTCGGGCACGGCCCAGACGACCTGCGGACCCACCATCACGTTCTCCACGTCGGTGTCCGGCGTGGCGATCCACTGCAACGGCCGGCCGGGGACGAGCAGGGCGACACCGAGGAAGTCACGGCCCTCGGTGGTGCACAGGTAGATCCCGTCCTCGGTCCACCCGCCCGGCTGGTACTTCGCCGGGCCCTCGTGCGGGGTGAGGTGCAGCGTCCGGCCGGTGGAGAGATCACAGGCGAACAGGTCCTGGTCGGTGTTCTGATGGAACTTCAGCACGAGCAGGTACCTGGAGTCCGGTGAGAAACATATCGGCAGGTACCGGTCGTCGCCCTGCAGGACCATCCTGGACGCGCCGGTCGTCAGGTCCCGCACGTAGACGTCGAGGCAGGTGACGTCGCGCGCGCTGGTCGCGTACGCGAGCAGGCGGCCGTCCGGGCTGTACGGCTGGCTCGCGCTCGAGTACGGCACGCCGATCTCGCGCCTGACCCCGGGCTCCGCCGCCAACCACTCCAACTCGCCGGTGACCGGGTCGAGTTCGGCCAGCCGGTAGTCCTGGACGCCGGTCACGTCCACCACCACCAGGAGGCGGCTCTCGTCGGGCCGCCACGCCAGCCGGGTGACCGCGCCGTCGACCGGGAACATCCGGCGCTCCCCCGCCCAGGTCTGGAACCAGGGCTGCGGCCGGCCGGACTCGTCGCTGACGTACGCGAAGCCCTCCTTCGCGGGCCAGGCGCCCCAAACGGTCATGAGAGCGCCGCCAGTGCGAGCTGGATCGTCGCCGCGGCGACGACTCCACGGCGGAACAGGTCGAGGTCGAGGTTCTCGTCGGCCGCGTGGTTGGCCTCGTCGACGTTCGCCAGCGGCACGCCGTAACAGGGGCAGGAGAACACCTCGCTGAGCGCGGCGATCGGCAGGCTTCCGCCCAGCGAGGGAACCAGCAGCGGCCGGTGGCCGAGTACTTCCTCCACCGCCCGGAAAATCGTGGCCGTATAAGGGGTCTCGGGTAACGTCACGGACGGTGACATCGCCGCGCCGGGCACGAACTCGACCTCGGGCGCGTACTTCGCGACGTGCCGCCGGATGGCGTCCGCGACCTGGTCCGGCGTCTGACCGTCGACCAGCCGCGCCTCGCATCTGGCGATGGCGACGTCGGGGATCACCGCGCGGTGGTCGCCGGAGTCCTCGCAGCTCAACGAGTTCACGGTCAGCGTGGGCAGGGCCAGGCGTTCGTGGAATCCCAGCCCGATCGGCGGCTCCAGGCCGGCCGCCCCGATCGCTTCGAGCGTCCCGGCCACGTCCACCGGAAGATCCGCCAGCGCGGCCCGCTGACCATCGGTCAACGGCGGGACGTCGTCGGCGAATCCGGGCACGGTCACGGTGCCGTCCGCCGACCGCATGGTGGCCAGCAGCTGGACCAGCGTCCACGCCGGATTCGGTGCGACTCCGCCCCAGTTCCCCGAGTGCAGCGGCCGGTTCGCGCCGCGCGCACGCAGTTCGAACATCAGGATTCCGCGTACCCCGAGGACCACGGTCGCCCGGCCCGAGTCGTGCACCGGCCCGTCGCTCCAGATCACCAGATCGGGCTGACCGACCTGGCGTAACGCCACCGCCAGGTTGGGGCTGCCGATCTCTTCCTCGCCGTCGAGCAACACCGTGACCCGGCAGGGAAATCCGCCGGTCAGGTCCCGCAGGGCACGTAACCCGAGCAGTTGCGCGAGATGTTGCCCCTTGTTGTCGCCCGTACCACGCCCGTACATCCGGCCGTCACGGATCGACGGTACGAACGGTGGCGTGGTCCACAGCTCGAGCGGCCCGGCCGGCTGCACGTCGTAGTGACCGTAGATCAGCACGTGCAGCCCGGGCCCGTCCGCCGTCCCCACCAGCGCGGGCCAGCCACCGGTCTCGACTTCGCGCGCCTCCAGACCCGAGGCACGTAACAGCCGAAGACCGTGGGCTGCGGCCTCGACCATGCCCTCGCCGGTCCGGCTCACGCTCGGCCGGGAGACCCAGTCCGCCAGCTCGCGGTCCAGGTCATGGGCGCCAACCCAGCCCCTGAGCTGCTCGATCACAGGCCCCCCAATCGATTGCACAATATGAAATCGATGGTATTCAACCAAACCGGTGACGACTTGGCAAGGTACAGTCACGGTTGTGGAAGCGACGATCGAAGATCTCAAAGCACTCGGGCACCCGATCCGCTGGCGCATCCTGCGGCTGTGCCTGGACCGTGCGTTCACCAACAAGGAGCTGTCGGTCGAGCTCGACCTCGCCCCGGCGACCACCCTGCGTCACGTCCGCGCCCTGGTGAAGACGGACTTCCTGGTCGCCGAACCCGTCAACACCGGTGAGCACGGCGCACTGCAGCGGCCCTATCGGGCCACCGCACGCACCCGGGGCCTGACCATCCCGCTCGACGACGCCGGCCTGGCCCAGCAGGTCGACCTGGCCGTGCTCGGCGCCCACCGCACCGAACTGATCGCCGCCGGCAAGGACTCCGGCCGTGGCGCCAAGCGCGGCGTCCTGCGGCTGCGGCCCGAGTCCGTGGAGTCGCTCCACCGCCGGATCGAGGACCTGATCGCCGAGTACACCGACGAGCCCGACGGCGAGCCGCTGAGCTACCTGTGGTCACTCGCGGCACGGCCCCCGCTCGACCCGGACCCCCGGGAGAGTGCTCCTGGCACGATTGACCGATAGGTGTGACCGATGCTTGACTCGTAAACATTCGGGTGACGAACCTGTGGTCGCCACAGTGCTCCTGGCACGATTGACCAATTGGTCCGACCGATGCTTGACTCGTGAAACATTCGGATGACGCGCCTGAGGTCGCCCATGGCGGCCAGCATGACGATGTCATGAGTTGCTTGTCCGAACTTGTACGTCAATGAACGGGCTGGGCCTAGTTGCCGGCACTGATCATTCGGCACGGCGCAGGCTTGGCGGGGGCAGCGCTACACGCCCTCAGCACCGAATTCGGGAAAAGGGTATCGAATGAAGATTGTCATCGCCGGCGGCCACGGCAAGATCGCCCTGCGGTTGACCCGGCAACTCGCCAAGCGTGGCGACTCCGTCGTGGGCATCGTGCGCAACCCCCGCCACGTCGACGACATCAGGGCGGCGGGTGGTGAGGCCGTCGTGCTCGACCTCGAGCACGCGACGGTCGATCAGGTGGCCGCGGCCGTGGTCGGCGCGGACGCCGTCGTCTTCTCGGCCGGCTCGGGCAACAGCGCCACCTCCGCACGCCGGGACAAGATGGACCGGGCCGCCGTCGTGCTCGTCATGGACGCGGCCGAACAGGCCGGTGTGCAACGGTTCTTGCACGTCAGCTCCATCAACGTGGGCTGTGCCGAGGAGCGCGGCATCGGTGACGGGTACGCCGTCTACCTGCGGGCCAAGCACGCCGCCGAACAGCACATCTTCGCCCGGACCCAGCTCGACTGGACGGTCCTGCGGCCCGGCGTGCTCACCGACGGAGCCGGCGACGGCACCGTCGAACTCACCGTCGGGAACAGGGTCGCGCCCCGGCACGCCAGGTTCGACCAGGTCGCCAGGGAAGACGTCGCCGCCGTGCTCGTGGCGCTGATCGACCGGCCCGAAACCGCCGGCCGCATCTACGTGGTGGTCGGCGGCGGGACCCCCATCGAAAAGGCGATCGACGCCTAGGGCGTTTCCCGTGGATCACCATTGCCTGTAGTTGGTGACGTCAATTTACTCACCCACGGTCCGAACCGGACCGTGGGCTCAGCACGAAGGGTCTCATTCTACGACGCAGAGGGGGGTTAATTGTCGTGCAGTTAATTGCCGAGAAAAGGCCGACGAACGAATCGGCCTTACACCGATTAGGTACCGCCCCGACAGCACGCTGCACCCACTGGGCAGTGACCGCGGCGGCGATACCGCACCGGGGGCCGGCCGAATTCGGCGGTCCGGTGACCGAGGCACCCTGGGCCGGCCTACTGC
Organism: Kitasatospora gansuensis; assembly: GCF_014203705.1. Lineage (NCBI taxonomy): Bacteria > Bacillati > Actinomycetota > Actinomycetes > Kitasatosporales > Streptomycetaceae > Kitasatospora > Kitasatospora gansuensis. The sequence continues at coordinate 7,921,896 of NZ_JACHJR010000001.1, read as the reverse complement.
TGCTGGACGGCTGTACCCACGCGGCACCGGCCGCACGCCAGGGAGAGTTACGGGACCGGCAGGTGCCCGACGGGGCGATCCGGCCGGCGGTGACCACCGTGGTGGTCGCGGCCCGACCGGCCGGCTGGCCGGACCAGGCGTCGGCGGCCGTTGACCGGCCCGACCCGGGCCAGCCCTGGTTCGCCGAGATCGGCTACGCGCACTGTTTCGCGTTGCTGATGGCCGGTCAGGTGCGGCACGCGTGCCGGATAGCCGAGAACGGGTACCGGGACGAAGTGGCCGCCGGAAACATCGCGGTGGCCGGCAGCTGGTTGGCCCTGCGCGGCCAGGTCGCCAGCGTGGCCAACGCCATCGCCGAGGCGGAGACCGCCTCGCTGCTGTTCGGCGGCGGCAACTCGTGCCTCAGACTGGCCCCGCGACTGGCCGAGCTCGCCGTGTTCGGCGATCAGGCCGGCACCCGGCAGCTCGCCGACCGGGCACCCGAGAGTCGCCAGTTCCTCCCGTGGTCGACCCTGAGCCAGGCGTGGACCACGGCGGCCGGTGGGGACACCACGCTCGCCGCCAGACAGGCCCTCGCCGCGGCCGACATCGCCATGGCCCTGGGCCAGTACGCCGTCGAGGCCACGGCCAGCTACGACGTGGCCCGCCTCGGCAATCCCAACGCCGTACGGCATCGCCTCGCCGCGCTGGCCGACCTGGTGCCGGGGCCGGTCGTACCGGCCATGGCCGGCGCCGCGGCCGCGTTGGCCCGCTCCGATCCCGGAGCCCTGGACGTCGCCACGGCGGAGTTCACCGAACTCGGGATGGAGCTGCTCGCCGCGGAGACCGCCACCGTCGCGGCCGCGCTGCGACACACTTCCACGCCCCCCAGCGCCATCGCGTGCCGAAACGCGACCACCCCGCTGTTGCAGCTCACCGCCCCGCTGGCCGAACTCACCGGCCGTGAGCGGGACGTGGCGCTGCTGGCCGCCAACGGATTCACCAGCCCCGCCATCGGGCACCGGCTGGGGCTGTCCGCCCGCACCGTCGACAACACCCTGGGCCGCACCTACCAGAAGCTCGGGGTGACCAGCCGCCGCGATCTGGCCCCGCTGGTCGTCGGCGACCGTCCATGACCAGCCGTCCATAACCCACCCGTCCATGCCGAAGGGAATCAACGATGACCTCCATGAGCGACCTCGACAAAATCTCGGCCAACCGAGAAGGCTTCAACCTGCGAGCACGAGCGCATATGCAGTCCTCGTACTACGACGTAGAGCGCTTCAAGCAGGGCCACAACATGCTGCGCAAGCTGGAGCAGGAGGAGCTGGGCGACGTCCGCGGCCGGACCCTGCTCGAACTCCAGTGCCACATCGGCGTCAACTCGCTCTCGCTCGCCCGCCTGGGCGCGAAGGTGACCGGCACCGACATCTCGGACGAGGCGATCGACATCGCCCGCGAGCTCGCCGCGGACCTCGACCTCGACGCGAGTTTCGTCCAGGCGAACCTCTACGACCTGCCGAAGGTGCTCGACGGCCAGTTCGACATGGTGTTCACCGGATACGGCACCCTGTCCTTCCTGCCCGACATCGCCGGCTGGGCCCAGGTGGCGGCGCAGTACGTCAAGCCGGGTGGCACCCTCACGGTGGTGGAGATCCACCCGATGCTCACGCTCATGGGCGACGTCGACGGGGAACTGCGGGTGGCCCGCTCGCTGTTCCAGTCCAAGCATGTGCACCACGAGATGTCCACGAGCTACGCCGACCGGATCGCCGACGAGGTGGAGGTGGAGACGCACAGCATCTACGGCTGGCGGTGGACCGTGGAAGAGGTGGTCAACGCGCTGATAGGCGCCGGCCTGACCATCGAGCGCGTCCGCGAGGCTCCGTACGACGCGCGGCAGCGGCTCCCGCTGATGGTGCCGGACGGCGACCACAACTGGCGGATTCCGGGTGACCCGATCCCGCTGTCCTTCGCCTGCGTCGCCAGGAAGAAGTAGGCCGCGCCGTGGCAGATCAGATCGTGGCGACGGCGGAGATCCGCGACTACGTCCGCGCCGTGTCCCTGCGGGAGGACCCGATCCTGGCCGAACTCCGGGCCCAGACCGCGGGGTTGCCGGCCGGCTCGGCCATGCAGGTGATGGCCGAGGAGGGCCAGCTGCTGGCGCTGCTCGTCGGCCTGACGGGTGCCAGATCGGTGCTGGAGATCGGCACCTTCACCGGCTACAGCACGCTGTGCATGGCGCGTGCCCTGCCGGCGGACGGCACGCTCGTCACCCTGGACCTCGACGGCCGGTGGCCGGCGATCGGCGCCGACTACTGGCAGCGCGCCGGAGTCCGCGAACGCATCGACGTTCGCCTCGGTGACGCGACGCAGAGCCTCGCCGCCCTCGCGGACGAGCGGGGCAGCGAGACCTTCGACCTCGTCTTCATCGACGCGGACAAGGCCAACTACGGGACGTACTACGAGGCCGCGCTCAAACTCACGCGTCCGGAAGGGCTGATCGTCATCGACAACACGCTCTTCTTCGGCCGCGTGATCGACCCGGACCGCCAGGACCCGGACACCACCGCGATCCGGGCGCTCAACGCGTCACTGCGCGACGACCCGCGCGTGGACGTCTCGATGCTCACGATGGCCGACGGGATCACTCTCGCCCGGAAGAAGTGACCCATCCCGTAGGGCGGGGAGACGCACCTTGCGTCTCCCCGCCCTACGGCGTGCGTGTGTCGGTGACGCGACGCCAAACGCTCGCCGCCCCGCAGACGAGCGGGGCGGCGAGCGTTTCGGTATGACGTATGACGTGTCGTCAGGCCGTGGCCAGTCGGACCGCGGTGAGGCGCAGCGTGCCGGGCGCCGGCCTCGGTGCCGGTGCGATGTGCAGTCGTTGCGTCTCCCCGCCGTCCGACTCCGACGACGGCAGTTCGGCCAGACAGGCACAGGGCTCGTCGGTGAACCCGGCGAACCGGTACGCGACTTCCATGATCCGGTTCCGGCTGGTCGGCCGGAAGTCCGCGACCAGATGGACGCCGGCCGTCGCCGCCTCGTTGACCAGCCAGTTCAGCACGGTGGCGCCGGCACCGAACGAGACCACCCGGCACGAGGTCGCCAGCAGCTTCAGGTGCCACACCGCAGATCCGGTCTCCACCAGCGCGACACCGACCGCGCCGTGCGACCCGAAACGGTCGCTCATCGTCATCGTGAGGACCTCGTGGCGCGCGTCGTCCAGGAGCACCCGCAGGTCGGCGTCGGAGTAGTGGACACCGGTGGCGTTCATCTGGCTGGTCCGCAGGGTCAGTTCCTCCACCCGGGACAGGTCGTCGGCCGTGGCCCGGCCGATCTCCATCTCGAGCTCCAACGAGCGCAGGAACTCCTCCGACGGCCCGGTGAACGACTCCTGCTCGGCCTGGCGCCGCGCGTTCGCCTGGTACATCTGGCGGCGCCGGCCCGAGTCGGCCGTCACCGTCGCCGGGATGAACTCGGGCAGCGTCAGCAGCTCGGTCACCGACTCGGCCGGATAGCAGCGCACCTCCGGCAGGTGGAACTCCACCTCCGCGCGTTCGGCCGGCTGGTCGTCGACGAAGGCGATCGTGTGGTGGGCGAACTTCAGTTCGTCGGCGATCTCGCGTACCGACGCCGACTTCGGGCCCCACCCGATCCTGGCGAGCACGAAGTACTCGGCGACGCCGAGGTCCTCGAGGCGCTGCCAGGCGGGGCCGTGGTCGTTCTTGCTGGCCACGGCCTGCAGGATGCCGCGGGAGTCGAGCTCCACGATGGTGCGGTGGACCTGGTCGTCGATGACCACGTCGTCACCCTCGAGCAGGGTGCCTTTCCACAGCGTGTTGTCCAGGTCCCAGACGACACACTTGACCGTGGTGATCGGTTCGCTCGATGGCACTGGTCCGCTCACTGCGCCTCCTTCTGCCGGACGGTGCTGTTCCCGGTCGCCAGGGCGTGTCTGGCGAGTTCGAGCTGGCAGATCTCGCTGCTGCCCTCGATGATCTCCATCAACTTCGCGTCCCGGTACGCCCGGGCGACCACGTGGCCGTCCGACGCGCCCGCCGAGGCCATGATCTGCATGGCCGACGCGGTTCCCCGCACGGCCTCGGTCGCGCTCACGTGCTTCGCGAGCACCGTGGCGATCACGAGCTCCGGCGAACCCGACTCCCAGCTCTCGGCGGCCTGTCGGCACACCGCGGTGGCGACCTGCTCCGCGGCGTAGAGCTCGGCGACCCTGCGGGAGACCAGCTGGTGCTCCCCGATCGGCTTGCCGAACTGCCGCCGCGATCTCGCGTGTTCGGTCACCGCGTCGAGACAGCCGCGCAGGATCCCGACGCAGCCCCAGGCCACCGACATCCGGCCGTAGGCCAGGGCCGTCGTCACCAGGAACGGCAGCGGCAGCCCGGTGCCGCCGAGGACGTTCGCGGCCGGCAGTCGTACGCCGTCCAGCCGCACCTGCGCGTGCCCGGCCGCCCGGCAGCCCATCGGGTGCGGGATCTTCTCGATCCGGACCCCCTCGGCGTCCGTCGGCACCACGACCGCCGCCGCGTCGTCGCCCAGCTTTCCGATCACGACGATCACGTCGGCATAGGCAGCGGCCGTGATCCAGGTCTTGCTGCCGTCCACGATCACCGTGTCACCGTCGAGACGCAGCTCGGTGGTCATCGCCCCGAGGTCGCTGCCGGCCTCCGGCTCGCTGAAGGCGACGGCCGCGAGGCGGCCGCCGGTCAGCTGCGGCAGGAACACGTCCCGCTGCTCACGGGTGCCGAGGCGTTGGATCGTCCAGGCCGCCATGCCCTGCGAGGTCATCACACTGCGGACCGAGCTGCACAGGCTCCCGACGTACGCGGTCAGCTGCCCGCTCTCCTGGCTGCCCAGGCCGAGGCCGCCGTACTGCTTGCCCACTTCGGCACAGAGCAGGCCGGCCGCGCCGAGTTCGGTCAGGACGGTCCGTGGGATCTCGCCGGCGATGTCCCATCCGCCGGCGTTCTCCCCGACGGAACGCCAGATGTCCTCGTGCCCTGGGGAGATGCCGTCAGACATCGCTGTCGGCGGCAGACTCTGCCTGGAGTCGGCCGACCAGCGCGGCCATGCTCTTGACCGTGAAGAAGTTGGACAGCTGCAGGTCAGGGCCGGAGACCGTCACGGCGTAGGTCTGCTCCAGGAACACGACCAGCTGCATGGCGATCATGGAGTTGGCGACCCCGGTGGCGAAGAGGTCCTGATCCGCCTCGGGGGTGGTCCGGGTCTGCCCGGCCACGAACTTCGTGATCTCGTCGATGACGGCGTCCACGTCGAAGGGCGCCTTTGCGGTCTGCTGTTCCGTCATGACTGTGCCTCACTGTAGTTGTAGAAGCCACGGCCGCTCTTTCGGCCGAGCTCGCCTCGCCGAACCTTTTCGAGAAGAAGCTCACTGGGGCGGCACCGCTCGTCTCCGGTCCGGGCGTACAGCGCCTCCAGAGCGTCGACGAGGTTGTCGATGCCGATCAGGTCCGCGGTGCGCAGCGGGCCCGTCGGATGACCGAGGCAGCCCTGCATCAGGGTGTCCACGTCCTCGACGGTGGAAGTGCCGGCCCGGACCACCTCGGCGGCGTCGTTGATCATCGGGTGCAGGAGCCGGCTGGTCACGAAGCCGGGCGCGTCACGGACCACCACCGCCCGCCGACCGATCCGGGTCAGCAGCGAGAGCACCGCCTCGACGGTCTCGTCCGTGGTCTGCGGGCCGCGGATCACCTCGACCATCTTGATCAGGTACGCGGGATTCATGAAGTGCGTGCCGATGAGGTCACCGGGGTGCTTCACCCACGCGGCCATCTCGTCGATGGGGATGCCGGACGTGTTGGAGATCAAGGGGGTTCCGGGCCGGACCAGGGCCGATACCCCGGCCAGCACGTCCGCCTTCTGCTCGGGCAGCTCGGTGACCGCCTCGATGACCACCGTCGCGTCGGCGACGTCGTTCAGCGAGAGCGTGGTGCGCAGCTTCCCGGGGGTGACCCCGGCCGGCAGCGCACCCGCCAACTGCGCGTGCCGCAGGCCGTTGGCGGACGCCGCGGTGGCGCGGTCCAGCACGCCCTCGTCGATGTCCACCAGTACGACCGGCAGTCCGTGCCCGACGACGAGCGTCGAGATCCCGGTGCCCATGACCCCCGCGCCCACAATGGCGACTAGCGGCTCGTCCATGACGCCTCCTCCATACCCAGTGGTTCGTAACTGCCGGAGTCGGGCCCGATCCAGTACCGGCTCCGCTGGAACGGGTAGCCCGGCAGCGACACCCGCCGCGGTCGCGACGTGGCGCGGAACGCGTCCCAGTCGATCTCCACGGTGGACTGCTGCCACAGCCTGCCGACGGCGTCGAGCAGGGCCCCGAGGTCGGATCGGTTCCCGTCCGCGAGTGCCAGCGAGGGCAGCGCCACCAGGTGCTGCTCCTGCCGTGCGACAGCCTCGGTGAGCGTGCTGCCCGGCCCCACCTCCAGCAGGATCCGGCCGGGCTCGCCGGCCAGTTCCCGCAGACCGTCGGTGAACCGGGACGGCTCGCGGAGGTGGCGGGCCCAGTGGGCCGGCTCCACGGCCTCCTCCGGACCGATCCAGGTCCCGGTCGCTCCGGAGATGTACGGCACCTGCGGCGGCTTGAGTTCGTAGCGCGCCACCTTGGCGGCGAACTCGTCCGCCCCGGCGCCGGCCCCGGCGATCGTGACGTCGATGGCGTCCGCCAGGTCGATCACGCCGGCCAGGCAGGCTGCCACGTACTCGCCGTCGCCGTCGCCGATCATCGCGGCGGGGTGCACCCCCCACGACTGCCACAGCCGGGCGAGGGCCCACTGCAGGCCGAAGGCCGCGGCGGCCACGCCGCGCGGGTCGTCGTGTCCCACCTGCGGTCCGTCCCAGGTGGACGGCGAGAGCAGCGCACGCAGGTCGTACCCCAGCAGTGGTCGCGCCAGTTCGGCGCAGCGGTCCACCTCCTGGGCGAAGACCGGTTCGCTGCGGTAAATCGTCGAGGCGGCGTCGGGCCGGTACGAGGCGCTGCCGGGGAACATGAAGACCACCTGCTGGGCCTCCACCTCACCGGTGGTGTCCACGGTCCCCGGCCGGGCCAACGCCCGGAGCGCGGCGATCGCCTCGGTCCGGTCGCCGCACACCAGATGCCGGCGGAGCGGGAACCTGCGCCGGCCGACCTGCAGGGTGTGCGCGACGTCGGCGAGGTCGAGGTCGTCCTGCCGGTCCAGGCGGTCGGCGAGATTGTTCGCCGCGTCCGCCAGGGCCTTGCCGGTCCGTGCGGACAGCACGAGCAGCTGCCGGTCACGTACGTGCGGCGCGCTGGCTCGCGGTGCCGGCGCCTCCTGGAGCACCACGTGCGCGTTGGTGCCGCCGACCGCGAAGGCGCTGACACCGGCCCGTCGCGGCGTCGCGCCACGCGGCCAGGGTCGGACGGTGGTCGGCACGTAGAACGGCGTGCGGTCCAGCAGCAGCGCCGGATTGGGCGCTTCGTAGTTGATACTCGGCGGGATCTCGCCGTGTTCGAGCGCCAGCACCGCCCGGGCGAAGCCCGCCGCCCCTGCGGCGGCGTCCAGGTGACCGATGTTGGCCTTCGCCGAACCGATCGCGCAGAAGCCGCGCTCACTGGTGTTGAAGGCCTTGGTGAGCCCGCCCACCTCGATCGGGTCGCCGAGCGGGGTGCCGGTGCCGTGCGCCTCGATGTAGCCGATGCTCTCCGACCGCACGCCGGCGACCGCGTGCGCGGTGGCGATCACCTCGGCCTGGGCCTGCATGCTCGGCGCGTTGAACCCGAACTTCGCCGAACCGTCGTTGTTGACCGCGCTGCCGAGGATCACGGCGCGAATGTTGTCGCCGTCCGCGATCGCGTCGCTCAGCCTGCGGAGCGCCACGACCGTGACGCCGTATCCGGGCACGGTTCCGCTGGACGCGACGTCGAACGGCCGGCAGTGGCCGTCCCGCGCGAAGATGCCGCCCGCGACCACCGGGTAGCCGCCGATCAACGGGACGGGCAGCGCCACTCCCCCCGCCAGCGCCATGTCGCACTCGTGACCCAGCAGCGCCTGGCAGGCGAGGTGGATGGCGACGAGCGACGTGGAACATGCCGCCTGCACGGTGATCGCGGGACCCCGCAGGTCGCACAGGTACGCCGCCCTGGTCGCGAGGAAGTCCTTGTCGTTGTACGGGCGAGCGGAGAAGGCCGCCATCGATCCCCGGAACTTCGCGTTCGCCAGGAGGTTCAACGGCAGGTACTTGTTGGCGAATTGGCCCGCGTAGACACCGACGGCGCCGTCGAACCGCGCCGGGTCGTGCCCGGTGTCCTCCAGCGCGTGCCAGACGGTCTCGGCGAAGATCCGCTGCTGCGGGTCGCTGATCTCCGCCTGTTCCTCGGTGTACCCGAAGAACTCCCGGTCGAAGTGGTCGGCGTCCTCGATGACCGCGGCGGCGGGCACGTAGTCGGGGTGGGACAGCATCTCCGCCGGCCACCCGGCCTCGACCAGCTGCTGGGTACTGAACCTGGAGACCGACTCGACGCCGTCGCGCTGGTTGCGCCAGAACGCCTCGATGGTCGGGGCTCCCGGCAGCCGCCCGGCGATCCCGACGACCGCGATCAGCTCCGTCCCGTCTTCCATCTCGGTACTCACCCAAGACCCCCCATGGTTCGATGCCGTGTCGAATGGTTCGCTGGCACGCTCACACCCCTGTCCTGCCCGCACGCCGTGCGGCAGCCTGTCCGGCGACGCGCCGAGCGGCGCCCCGTGCGGCACCCGCGCCGACCGCCTCGTCGGGCCCTTCGTCCGGCTTGCGGTCCATCGCCTCGGCCAGGGCCCGTGCGGACGGATAGCGGAACATGTCCACCAACGAGAGCCCGCTGTCGCGGTGTTCGATCAGCCGGGCCCTGGCCACCACCACCAGCAGCGAGTTCCCGCCGAGGTCGAAGAAGCTGTCGTCCAGGCCCACCCGGTCGACGCCGAGGACCTCTCGCCACACCTCGGTGACCAGCCGCTCGGTCGCGTTCGTCGGCGGCGCGTACGCCGTCGTGCCCTCGGGCCGCGCCTCCGACCGGTCGGGCAGCGCCCTGCGGTCGACCTTGCCGTTCGGGGTCAACGGCAGCGCGTCGATCGGGTGCACGGCGCTGGGCACCATGTAGCCGGGCAACCGCGTGGCGAGGAAGGCGCGCAGCTCGGCACCGGTGGTCGCCCGGTCGGTCGCCGGCACGTAGTGGCCGATGATCCGCTGTTCCGCGCCGGTGCCCCGGATGACCGCGACCGCCGACCGGACGCCCGCGTGTTCGGCGAGCGCCGTCTCGATCTCGCCGAGCTCGATCCGGTGACCGTGCAGCTTCACCTGGTCGTCGATGCGGCCGAGGAACTCGAGTGCGCCGCCGGTCCCCCAGCGGGCCAGGTCGCCCGTACGGTAGACCCTGGCTCCCGGCCGGTCGGCGAACGGGTCGGGCTGGAAGCGTTCGGCGGTCACCTCGGTGCGGTTGAGGTAGCCGCGGACCACGCCGCCCCCGCCGAGCCACAGCTCTCCGGGTACGCCCGTCGGGCAGAGCCGCGCATCGCGGTCGACCACGTAGGCCCGTACGTTCGCCAACGGCCGCCCGATGGACACCGGGCCGCCACCGGGCGCGATCTGCGAGGTGGTCGCCCAGACCGCGGCCTCGGTCGGCCCGTACATGTTGTGCACCGTGCCGCCGACGGCGTCGGCTAGCTCGCGGGCCAGGTCGGCGGGGAACGCCTCACCGCCCACCAACAACCGGCTGAGCCGCGGCAGTTCGGCCCGCGCGTCCTGGTCCGCCAGCAGTGCGCGGGCCAGTGACGGCGTGCACTGCAGGTGCGTCACGGCGTGCGCCCGCAGCTGTTCGGCGATCGGCTCCTCGGCCTTGGCCAGTACGGCTTCCCTGCGCTCGGCGCTGATCTCCCGAACGGTGGTCAGGTGGGTCAGGGCGTCCAGTGCCGCCTTCTCCTCGACCCCGAAGTCGATCAGGCAGGCGACCTCGTCGACGCCGGCGGCCTTCATCCGGTCCACCATGTCGGCGCAGACCTGCGGCGTGCCGAGCAGGCTCGCGGTGGCGAAGAACCGCTCGAACGCCCGGTCCACCAACTCCCGCAGTTCCCCGGGCGGCAACGCCCTGAAGTCCTCGGCGCTGCCGGTGGTGGCGCCGAGCGAGGCGATCAGGTCGAAGGAGGTCTCCAGGTACCGGCTCATCGGCTCCCGGACCAGTTCCCGCACCTCGTCGAGATCCTGACCGACGAAGGTGTGGACCATCACCGCCACGTGGCCGTCCCCGGGTCCGTGCCCGTGCTCGCGCCAGGTCCTGCGGTACAGCGCGATCTTCTCCGCCAGCTCCTCCAGGCTGTGCCCGAGGAGGTGGGTGAGCACCCCGGTGCCGGCCTCGCCCGCCATCCGGAAGGTCTCCGGATGCTTGGCGCTGGTCAGCCACACCGGCAGCTCCGGCTGGACGGGACGGGGGAACACCCCGACCTCGACCTCGGCGCCGACGCCGTTGCGCCGCGACACCTTCTCGCCGCGCCACAGCTTCCGGACCTCCGCGAGGCCGTCCATCATCAGCTGCTTGCGCTTCTCGTACCGGTCCGGTGCGAGCGCGAAGTCGTTGGCGTGCCACCCGGACGCGAGGGAGATGCCGGCCCGGCCGGCCGAGATGTTGTCCACCACGGACCACTCCTCGGCCACCCGCAGCGGGTCGTGCAACGGCAGCACCACGCTGCCCGCGCGCACCTGGACCCGCTCGGTGACGGCCGCGACGGCCGCCGCCATCACCGAGGGGTTCGGGTACAGCCCGCCGAACTGGTGGAAGTGCCGCTCGGGAGTCCACACGGCCGTGAAGCCGTTGCGGTCGGCGAACTTCGCGCCGTCGAGCAGCAGCCGGTAGCGGTCCTCGGAGCTGGCTTCCGCGTCGCTGCCGAAGTAGAGCAGGCTGAAGTCGATGGGGCGGGCACGCGCCTCGGCCACCGCCGCCGACTCCGCGGCGGCCGAGGCCGACGGCAGCGGCGGTTCGCCGCGCAGCACGATCCGGTGACCGTGCATCAGCGCCCACAGCAGCTCGACCACGGAGATGTCGAAGGAGACGCTGGTCACCGCGAGCCAGGTGCTGGGCTCGTCGGCACCGAAGACGTCGTCCATCCCGGCGAACAGGTTGACCACGTTCCGGTGGGTGACCATGACGCCCTTGGGCAGTCCGGTGGACCCGGACGTGTAGATCACGTACGCCAGGTTGTCGGCGGTGACCGCCGACGGCGAAGCGTCCGGCTCCCCAGCCAGGTCGGGCACCACGACCTGACCGGCGCCGAGCCGGCCGGCGGCCGCGGCGGACCTGGAGTCCGCCACGACCAGCCGCACGCCGGCGTCGCCGACCATGAACGCCAGTCGATCGCGCGGGTAGCCGGGGTCCAGCGGGAGATATGCCGCGCCCGCCTTGAGGATCCCCAGCAGGGTGACCATCAGCAGGGAGGTGCGGCCGAGGTGGACGCCGACCGGCTCGTCGGGCGCCACCCCGAGCTGCCGCAGCTGACCCGCGAACCGGTCGGCGAGCCGGTCGAGTTCGCGATAGGTCAAGGTGGTGTCGGCGGCGACCACGGCGACCGCGTCGGGTGTCGCGGCCACCCGCTGCGCGAACAGCTGGTGCACCAAGGCGTCGTCGGTCCCGGCCTCGGCACCGGTCTGCCAGTCGGCCAAGGTGGCGAGTTCGCCGGCCGGCAGCACGGCCAGCTCGTCGACGGGCCGGTCCGGGGCCTGCGCGGCGGCGGTCACCACCTGGACGTACCGCTCGGCGATCCGCTCGGCGGTCGTGCCCTCGAACAGGTCCGTGTTGTACTCGAGCCGGCCTCGCACCCCGGCCGGGGTCCGGGTCAGACTCAGCGTCAGGTCGAACCGCGCCGCCCCGGTGTCGCCCAGCACCGGCTGCACCTGGCAGCCGTCGAGGCGGAGGCCCGCTCCCTCTTCTTCGTACCGGTAGCTGAACAGCACCTGGAACAACGGGTTCTGGGCCAGGTCACGGTCGGGGTGCAGCTCTTCGACCAGCTTCTCGAACGGCAGGTCCTGGTGGGCCAGCGCTCCCTTGACCTCCGTCCACAGCCGCTGGATCAGCTGACGGAACGTCGGGCCTGACCCGAGGTCGCAGCGGAGCACCAGGGTGTTGGTGAAGAACCCGATGAGACCGGCCAGTTCGGGCCGCTCCCGCCCGGACACCGGGGTTCCGACCACGACCTCGTCCTGGCCGACGTGCGCCCGTAGCAGCACCGAGAAGGCGGCGAGCAGGACGCTGTAGAGCGTGACGCCTTCCGACCTGCCCAGCTCCTCCAGCTGCTGGACCGAGGCCGACGGCAGCTCGAACGTGAGCGCGGCGCCACGGTAGCTCTGCACCGGCGGGCGGGCGTGGTCGGTGGGCAGCTGCTGGGCGGGCAGGCCGGCCAGGCTGTCCGTCCAGTACGCCAGCAGCCGGTCGAGCTCGGGCCCGGCCAGGGTGTTCTGCTGCCAGTCGGCGAAGTCGGCGTACTGCATGGGCAGTTCGGGCTCGGGCCGGTCCTGGCCGCGCAGCGCGGCCAGGTACTGGACCTCGAGCTCCCGGCCGAGCGTCCCGACCGACGCGCCGTCACAGGCGAGGTGGTGCACGGTGAGCAGCAGCCGGTGCTGCTGCTCACCGAGGCGCAGCAGACGGGCCCGGATGACCCGGCCGGCCACCAGGTCGAACGGGACACCGGCTTCCTCGTCCGTGAGCCGCGCCACCTCGTCCGCCGAGCGACCGGGTGCGGTCAGGTCGACGACGGGGATGGACACTGGGGCGGGCGGCAGGACCACCTGGTGCGGCGTCCCACCGGTCGACCGGAAGGCGGTCCGCAGGATCTCGTGGCGCCGCACGACCTCGGTCAGCGCCCGTTCGAGCGCCGTGGGGTCCAACGGGCCGGTGATGTCGTAGCCGAGCGGGACGTTGTAGACCGAGCTGCCCGGCTGCAGCTGGTCGAGGAACCACAGCCGCTGCTGCGCGTACGACAGCGGAGCCGAACTGTCCTCGTCCCCGACCTCTGGTTCGATCGCTCCACTCACTGCTGCACCTCACTGGACTGATCGAGCGGCCGCACGGCCGCACGGCGGGTACGCGGCCTGATCGGACCGGGCCCTGCCGTCGCTCCTGTCGTCGCGAGGGTCACGGCGTCCGCCAGGCTCGCCACGGTGGGCCGCTGGAGGAACGTCGCCATCGGCACCTGGACGCCGAAGGCCTCGTTCACCTGGGCCACCAGCCGGGCTGCCAACAGGGAGTGGCCACCGGCGCGGAAGAAGTCGTCCGCGCGCCCCACCGGCTGGTCGTGCAGCAACGCCGAGGCGAGCTGCGCGACGCGCTCCTCCGTCGGTGTCCGCGGCGCCTGGTCGGCCTCGGGTTCGGCCTGGGTGCTCGGCGTCAGGGCGGCCAGCGCGGCGTGGTCCACCTTGCCGTGCGCGGTGAGTGGCAGGGCGGCCAGCACCAGGACCTTGTCCGGCAGCATGTACGCGGGCAGCCGGTCCCCCAGGAACGCCAGCAGCTTCTCCTCGGGGAGGTTCTCGCTCGGGCCGTCCGCACAGGCGTACGCCACCAGCGAGGCGCCTTCTGCGGCCGTGCGGACGACGACCACGGCGTCCCGTACGTCCGGGTGCTCCCGGAGCGTTGCCGCGACCTCTCCGGGCTCGATCCGGAATCCCCGGATCTTCACCTGCTCGTCCGCGCGGCCGAGGAACTCCAGCTGCCCGTCGGGACGCCAGCGGACCAGGTCACCGGTCCGGTACAGGCGTGCGCCGGGCTGGCCGGCGAACGGATCGGAGCGAAAGCTCTCCGCGGTGAGCGTCGAGCGGTTCACGTAGCCGCGGGCCACCTGCGTACCGCCGAGGAACAGCTCGCCACGCACGCCGGTGGGCACGGGCTGCCCTTCGGCGTCCAGCACGTGGGCCTGGATCCCGCTGATCGGCCTGCCGATGGCCGGGCGCAGTCCCGCCGGGTCCGGCGGGACCAGGCCCGCCGTCGCCACGACGGTGTTCTCCGTCGGTCCGTAGTGGTTGAACAACCGGAACGGCAAGCCCTCGGCGGGCGCGGCCGGCAGCGCGTCGCCACCGGTCAGCAGCGCACGCAGCGCGGTGTCGGCCGGCCACGGCTCGGTCAGGACGGCCGCGGCGATCGGGGTCGGCAGGAACGCCGCGGTGATCTTCTCGGCGCCGAGCCAGCGCACCAGTTCCGCGGGCGCGGCCCGCAGCTGCGGCGGGACGACGTTCAGGGTGGCGCCCGCCGCGAGGGTGGACCAGATCTCCCACGTCGACGCGTCGAACCCGGGGCTCGCGAACAGCGTGGTCCGGTCCGTCGGCTCGAGCGCGTACTCGGCCAGGTGCCAGGCGACCAGGTTGGCGAGCCCCCCGTGCTCCAGGGCCACCCCCTTGGGCCGGCCGGTCGATCCCGAGGTGTAGATGAGGTACGCCAGCCGCTCCGGGGCGACCTGGTCCGCGTGGACCGGCTCGTCCGGGCCGGCGGAGTCCAGCTCGAACACCTGCAGGCTCGCCGTGGACGCCGGCAGCTGCGGCCGCGTCTCGGGCGTGACCAGAGTCTTCTTCACCCCGGCGTCCTGCAGGATGAAGGCGATCCGCTCGGCCGGGTAGCTCGGGTCCACGGGCAGGTAGCACCCGCCGGCCATCAGCACCGCGAGCTCGCCGACCACCAGCTCGACGGAACGGTCGGCGACCACCGCCACCGGTTCCTCGGCGGTGATGCCGGACTCGCGCAGCCGGTGGGCCAGTCCGCCGGCGCGCTGCCACAGCTCTGCGTAGCTGAGCTGCCCGTCCGGCCAACGCACCGCGACGGCGTCCGGCCGGGTCTGCACCTGACGCGCGATCAGCTCGGTCACCGGTCGGCTTTCGACCGCGGCGGGCCCGTGGGACCAGCGGTCGAGCTGCTCCGCCTCCGCCTCGGGGAGCAGGCGCAGTGTCCCCACCGGCGCTGCCGGCCTGGCCACCGCGTCCTCGAGCAGGGTCAGGTAGTGCGTGATCATCCGTGCCATGGTGGCTTCGTCGAACAGGTCGGCCGAGTGCTCCCAGATCATGGCGAGGTCGTCGTCCTCGGGCCGGGGGGCCCGGCCGAGGCGCTGCTCGGCCCGCGGGATCACGATCACGTTGAGGTCGGCCTTGGCCGAGGCGTTCGAGCGTTCGGTGACCCGGCCGGTGAGCCCGCCGAAGTCGATGTCGGGTATCCCGGAGTCGTGGAAGCTGAACATCACCTGGAACAGCGGGGTGCGCGACGGGTCACGGGCCGGGTCGAGCGCGTCGATCACCGCGTCCACCGGGGTGTCCGACCAGGCCAGCGTCTCGGCGACGCTCTCCCGTACCTGCGCCAGCAGATCGGTGAACGGCTGGTCGGCGGACACCTTGGTGCGCATGACCAGGGTGTTGACGAGCATGCCGAGCAGCGGCTCCAGCTCGGGGATGTTGCGGTTCGCCGCGCCGGTCCCGATCAGCATGTCGTGCTGTCCGGTGTAGCGGTGCAGCAGCGCCGTGAAGCCGGCGTACATGGTGGAGAACAGCGACACCCGGTTCTCGCGGCTGAAGGCTCGCAGCTTGCGGGCCAGCTCGGCCGGGATGAGGATGCGCGGTGCCCTGCCCCGGAAGGTCATCACCGGCGGCCGCGGCCGGTCGGCGGGCAGTTCCAGGGTGTCCGGGGCGCCGGCCAGCAGGCCGGTCCAGTGGTCGACGTGGGCCTGCAGCACCTCGCCGCGCATCCAGTCCCGCTGCCAGATCGCGTAGTCCGCGTACTGGACGGCCAGGTCGGGCAGGGGTGAGGGCTGCCCGGCGGCGAAGGCCGGGTAGAGGGCGCGGAACTCGGACAGGAACACCGAGAGCGACCAGCCGTCGTGGACGAAGTGGTGCTCCACGTGCAGGAAGGTGTTCTGCCCGTCCTCGTGCCGCAGCAGGACCCAGCGGGCCAGGGGCGGCGCGGTCAGGTCGAAGGGCTCGCGCAGCTGCGCGGCGACCACCTCGTCGGCCTGCGCGGCCGGGACGTCGATGACCTTCAGCGAGGCCTTGGCCTCCGCCAGCGGACGCTGGTACCCCACGCCGTCGACCGAGACGAAGGCGGTCCGCAGGATCTCGTGCCTGCGGACGATCTCGTCCAGCGTCGCGCGCATGGCGTCGACGTTCACGTCGCCCTGCAGGGACACGGTGGCCTGGAAGTTGTAGGCCAGGTTGCCGGGCGACAGCTGCTCGAAGAACCAGACCCGTTCCTGCGGCAGGGACAGCGGGATCGGTCGGTTCCGGTCGGCCCGGCGTACCGGCGGCGCGATCGGTGCGATCGCCTGGGCGACGGCTTCGCCGTCCGTCCCGGCGGCCCGCTCGTCGATGATCTCCGCGAGACCGGCGACGGTGGGCGTGCAGAACACCTCGGGGATGCCCACCCCGACGTGCAGTTCCGCCGCGATCCGGCCCGCCAGCGCCGCGACCAGCAAGGAGTTCCCGCCCAGCGCGAAGAAGTCGTCGTACACGCCGACCTCCGCGCCGCCGAGCAGCGAGGCCACGATCCTCGCCAGCGCCTCCTCGGTCGGGGTACGGGGCGCCACGGCGTCGGCCAAGCCGGCCGCGGTCCGGTCGGGAGCGGGCAGCGCGGCGCGGTCGACCTTGCCGTTGGGTGTCAGCGGCAGCACGGGCAGCACGACCATCGCCGCCGGCACCATGTAGCTGGGCAGTCGGCCCGCGACGAACTCGACCAGCTCGGCCGTCGGGACCTCGGTGACCACGTAGCCGACCAGGCGTGCGTCCGGGCGGCCCGAGTGTTCGACCGCCACGAAGGCGTCCCGGACGCCGGGGTGCTGCTTGAGCACCGTGGCGACCTCGCCGGGTTCGATCCGGAACCCGCGGATCTTGGCCTGGTCGTCGTACCGGCCGATGTACTCGAAGACCCCGTCCGGGCGGCGGCGGACCTTGTCGCCGGTCCGGTACATCCGCTGCCCGGGGGCGCCGATGTCCGGCACGAACGCCGCCGCGGTGGCCGCCGGGTCGTTCAGGTATCCGCGTGCCACGCACGCGCCGGCCAGGTACAGCTCACCGGCCTCGCCGTCGGGCACCGGGTCGAGCCCGTCGAGCACGTAGCAGCGCACGCCGCCGACGGGCTCCCCGATCGGGGGCGGCACGGGTCCGCCCGGCACCACCTCGCCGGCCGTCACCTTCACCGTGCCTTCGGTCGGCCCGTAGAGGTTGATCACCGTGAACGGCAGCCCGTCCGGCACGCCGCGCTGCATCGCCGAGCCGCCGGTGTGCAGGTACCGGAGCGCCGTGTGGGCGGGCCAGGTCTCGTCGAGGACGGCCTCGGCCAGCGGGGTCGGCAGGAAGGTCACGGTGATCTGCTCGTCGGCCAGCCAGGCGGCGAGCGCGGGCGGCGAGGTGCGTACCTCGGCGGGCGGAATCACCAGCGTGGCGCCGGCGGTGATGGTGAACCAGATGTCCTGGACGGACACGTCGAACCCGGGACTGGCCAGCAGGGTCGACCGGTCCTCCGGCCGCGTCCCGTAGGTCTTGTGGTGCCAGTGCATCAGGTTGGCCAGGCTCGCGTGGGACACCGCGACGCCCTTGGGCTGACCGGTGGAACCCGAGGTGTAGATCACGTACGCCAGCGCGGCGCCGTGCAGCCGGGGCGGTGCCAGGACGGTCGCGTCGGACGGTTCCTTGGTCAGGTCGATCACCAGGACGTCGTCGCCGAGCGGTGCCCCACCGGACACCAGCGGCGCGGTGCTGAGGACCGCGGCGGCGCCGGAGACCTCCAGCAGTTGGCGGATCCGGGCGGACGGGTGGGCCGGGTCCAGCGGCAGGTAGGCCGCGCCCGCCAGCAGGACGGCCAGCTCGCCGACCACCAGTTCCGCCGACCGGTCGGCGTAGACGGCCACGACGCTGTCCTGGCCCACCCCCCGCTCGGTGAGCTCGGTTGCCAGCGCGGACGCGTGCACGGCAAGGCTCCGGTAGGTCAGTCTCAGGTCACCGTCCTGCACCGCGACGGCATCCGGTGCCTCGGCCACCCGGGCGTGGAATTCATTGAGGACCATCTCGCACGATTCCTTCACTGCTGAGAGTGGGGGTGGCTAACCGGCTTGCTCCACGGACCGGCGAAGGCTCGACGGGCGCATGTCCGTCCAGACCTCGCCGATGTGGGACAGGCATTCCGCCTTGGAACCGCTGACGCCGTCGCCGCGCCAGCCCAGCGGCAGGTCACGGTCGGCGGGCCAGATTGAGTACTGCTCCTCGTCGTTGAGTACGACCACATAGGACTGGGTGTCGCCGTCCATGGGTTCCTCCGGTTCGGCGGGATACGTTGATCTGCTACGGGGCGTGCCTCTGCGGCCGTCTTGTCGGGGCCGCGGCCTTGGCCGCGGGGACGACGGGCACGGTGGGCGCGGTGGGAGATCGCGACGACGGAATGCGTTCGGATCAAGGTCGTCGGAGAACTATCACCCCCACGCGTTCACTCCGACAGCATGGGTCGCATCGGTTCCAGCCGGTAGAGTAAAGCGCTTACTCTGACGGTCCGTTAGATCAAGGATTGGATGGATAGGCGACGTTCGCCGACCCACAAAGGGAGGTCGGTGACCGAATCATCGACCGGATCCGCTGGTCGTTCGTCTGCGGGGGTAAGAATGTGCACCGGCCGACGCGGGCCCTACGAACGGCGGGCCAGCAAGTGGGCGTCGAGGAAGCCCCGTTCGGAGGCCGGGTCGTGCAGCAGTCGGGCGAAGGGCACCAGCCCGGCGTCGGCCAGCAGGTCGGCGAGGCGGTCCGCCGGCCAGCTGTAGGCGGGCGTCACCTTGTGGTCGAAGCGCACCGGCTCCGGTCCGTCGGTCCCGAAGAAGGAGACCAGGAGCAGGCCGCCCGGCGCCAGGACGCGTACCTGCTCGGCGAGCAGCTCCGGCAGCTCCGCCGGTGGGGTGTGGATCATCGAGTAGTGGGCCAGTACGCCGCCGAGCGCGCCGTCCTCGACCGGCAGGGACTCCATCCGCGCCCCCTGGAAGCGCAGCGCCGGATGGGCCCGCCGAGCGTGGTCAACCATGCCCGGTGAGAGGTCGAACCCGAGGGCGTCCAGGCCCAGTTCGCGCAGCATGGCCGTCAGATGGCCCGGCCCGCACCCGATGTCCGCTGCCCGTGGGTTGCCCGTCGCGCGGACCAGTTCGGCGAAGGTGCCGATCATGGCGCGGGCGAACGGCTGGCTCTCCAGCCGGTTCGCGAACAGCGACGCGTACAGCTCGACGACCCCGTCGTAGGCCGCCCTGGTCTCCTCCTGATGATCCGCCACAGGAAGGACTCTAGGGCCGGTCCGGTCCTCCACCGGGAGAAGGCCGCCGACCCGGGATCACTCCCGGGCCAACGGCCTTCTCCCGACTTGTGACGTACCGTCAGCTGATCTGCCAGAGCTGCAGCGCCGAGCCACCGGGCGCCTGCTGGGTGACCAGGGCGCCGTCCGCCCCGGAGGCGGTGGTCAGCAGCAGGGTGCTCTTCTTGTTGGCGACGGTGTAGCCGCTGCCGGTGGCGGTGATCAGCCAGCGCTGGCTGTCGCCGCCGGTGCAGGTGGCCTGGACGACGGGCGCGTTCGCGGTAGTGGCGGTCACGTCGGCGCAGAGCCCGGAGGCGCCGTTGACCATGGTGTGGCTGCCGTCGGCGTTGGCGGTGAGCTGCCACTGCTGGTTGGGGCCGCCGTGCGGCTTCCAGGTGATCAGCTGGGTGCCGGAGGCCGTCGAGGAGGCCGGGTCGTCGAGTGCCTTGCCGTTCGCGGTGAGCGTCCGGGTGCCGCTCAACTGGCTGCCGTAGACCTCGAATTCGTACAGCGAGTAGCCGTAGCTGGTGCCGCGCTGGGTGCCGTACATCCGGATGTAGCGGCCGGATCCGGTGAGCCCGGTGAGGTCCTGGACGCCCCCGGTGCCGGTGGTGGTGGAGTGGATGGTGCGCCAGGTCACCGCGTCGTCGGAGAGCTGGATCTGGAAGGACTTGCCGTACGCGGCCTCCCAGCGGAGCACCACCCGGTTGACCGTCTGGGTGGAGCCGAGGTCGACCTGGATCCACTGCGGGTCGGCGTAGGCGCTGGCCCAGCGGGAGCCGGGGTCGCCGTCGGTGGCGAAGGGGGCGGGGAAGTTGGGGGTCTCGGTGCTGGAGGCGGTGGTCGGGCGGTTGTGCGCGAGGTCGCCGGGCTGGGCGGTGGAGGGCCAGCCGGGGTGGTGGCCGACGGCGGCGACGACCGGGGTGAACGCGGCGTACGTGGCGGCCGGCTTCGGGGAGCCCCAGGTCTGCTGGGCCAGCACCCGGAGCGGGTACATGATGCCGGCGGCGATCTGGGTCTCGGTCTCGGCGGTGGGGTTGTCGCACCAGACGTGGATCAGCGAGCCGGGGTTGCGGGACGGGTCGGCGAGCGTGGTGTTGCCCTGGAACAGGTCGGGCTGCCAACTCTCGTACATCCAGCGGGTGTCCGGCTTCGCGCCGCCGAGCACGTAGTACGTCGGGGTCCACGACTCGTTGGCCACCACGTGGCCCCTGTCGGCGAGTTGCTGGGGCGTCAGGCCGTAGCTGTACCAGTACTCGACCAGGATGTTCCGGTCCGGCTGGATCGTGCCGTCACCGGACTTGATGCCGTCGTTCCACATCCTGGTGGTCTTCCCGGCGGCCCGCACCAGCGCGTTGGACCAGTTGACGAAGCCGTAGTAGGTGTCCTTGGCGGTGGCGGTTGCCCCGTAGTGGGCGCGGGCGTAGCTGAGCAGCTGGGGGTACTTGCTGTAGTCGGTGACGTACTCGTCCGCGCCGATGTGCCAGTAGGGGGCCGGGAAGAGCGGCAGGTACTCCTCGATCAGGTCTTTGACCAGGGTGTACGTGCCGGGTAGCGAGAGGTCGATGAAGTCCGGGCTGGCGGTGCCGGAGTTGTTCTTGAGCTTGAGTTCGGGGTGGGCGGCCAGGACCGCGTTCATGTGCCCGGGGGTGTCGATCTCCGGGACGATCGTGACGTGGTACTTCTGGCCCAGTGCCACCAGGTCGGCGATGTCCTGCTTGCTGTAGTGGTCGGTGGAGACGATCTCCGGGTGGGTGGAACTCTCCAGCCGGAAGCCGTAGGTGTCCGACAGGTGGAAGTGGAAGTAGTTCAGCTTGAGGTAGGCCAGTTCCTTGATGTGCTGCTTCACCCACGGCACGGTGAAGAACTTCCGTCCCTGGTCGATCATCAGCCCGCGTTCGGCCTTGGTCGGCCAGTCCACGGCGGTGCCGGCCGGGACGGTGGCCGACTGATGCAGGAGTTGCAGCACGCTACGGGTACCGTTGAACACCCCGGTGTCGGTGGCACCTTGGAGGGTGATGCCCTGACCGACCGTCATCCGGTAGCCCTCGGCGGGCAGGGCGGCGTCGCCAAGCGTCAGCGCGATGTCCCCGGCCGCCGGGCTGCCGGTGACCACCGGGACGGTCCGACCGGTCAGGTCCCGCAGATCATCGGCGAACGTGCTCGCCTCGTCGGCGAGTTGGGCACTGTACGCCGGGTCGACGGCTATTCGGCCGGTGGCGGTAAAGGTGAACGAGCCGGCGCCGGCGGTCCACTGGCGCAGCGCCGGTACGGTCTGCGGGGGCCCGGCGGCGGCCTGTGCCGGACTGCCTGCCAGGCCCGGCAGGGCGAGTGCGGCCACGGTGCAGAGTGCGGCGATGAGCAGTCTGAGCAGTCGCATGGGGGCTCCCGAGGGGGTCAGCTGAGGGTGAAGGTCCAGTTCTGGGCGGCGGTACCGGAGTTGGGCTGCTGGGTGAGCCGGGCGCCGTCGGTGCCGTCCGCGGCGGTGAGCAGCAGGCCGCTGCGGACGGAGGCCAGGGTGTGGCCGCCACCGGTGGCCGGGGTGATCCGCCAGCGCTGGTTGTCGTTGCCGGAGCAGGTCCACTGGATGACGGCCGCTCCGGCGCTGGTGGAACCGGCGTTGACGTCCATGCACAGCCCGGACCGGGCGTTGCGGGCCGTCCAGCTGCCGTCGGCGTTGGCGGTGAACGTCCAGCGCTGGTTGTCGCCGCCGTGCCAGGTCCACTGGATCAGCTGGGTACCACCCGTGCCGACGGCCCCGGGCACGTCCACCACCTGAGCGGTGCCGGTGCGCCCGATCCGGTACGTGGCACCGGAGTTGACCGGCCCGGCGCAGTCCACACCCGGTCCTTCGGACGCGCCGATCGCCGGTGCGGCGGCTGCGGAAACCGGCGCGCCGAAGTAGTCGTACCCGCCGTTGCCGGGGACCACCACCCCGGCCGCCAGGGCCGACGACCCGGTGCAGAGCCGGTAACCGTCGGCGTGCGCGCGGTCGGTGGCGGTGCCGGCGGCCCGCAGGAGCGGGTCGGCGGTGCTGCCCGCACCGGCGGGGGCGCCGGTGACGTTGACCAGCTGGTTGTGGTCGAGCTGGTAGCCACCGCCGCGCAGGGTCATCGAGGCGGTGCCCGAACCGGCCTTCACCACCAGGTTGTTGCGGAACCTGACCTGCCGCGCGGTGGTGTTGTTCTCCTGGATCACGGACTGGCCGATGCCGGGCCCGACGTAGATCGTGTTGTTGTGGACGTCCGCGGACTCGATCGGGCCCGAGCAGTTCTCGAAGCCTCGGTAGGCGTCGTTCTGGCTGATGTTGTAGCGCACCACGGCCCCGCGCAGGATGCCGGTGGCGTTGCACAGCAGGAAGAAGCCGCCCGCGTTGTCGTGGCTGTAGTTGTACTGGAAGACCGTGCCGACGCTCCCCTGGTCGATGTCGTACGCCATGCCGTCCCGGGTGGAGATGCCGCCGCTCGCCTCGTTGTACTGGAACAGGGCCTGGTCGGAGTCGTACGCCCAGATGCCCGCGTTGTAGCCGGCCGAGCGTCGCTGGAACCCGGCGACGGTGTTGTGCTCCACCAGGACGCCGGTGGTGTTCCCGGCCACGATGCCGTCGCCGCCGAGGTCGCTCAGCCGGTTGCCGCTGACCACCACCCCGGTCCAGGGCACGAAGGTGCCCGCGCTCGGGGTCTCGAAGCCGGAGCGGTTCCAGCTGGAGACGAAGAAGATCCCCTCCCGGTCCACGGTGCGGACGCTGTT
Source organism: Kitasatospora gansuensis (assembly GCF_014203705.1). NCBI lineage: Bacteria > Bacillati > Actinomycetota > Actinomycetes > Kitasatosporales > Streptomycetaceae > Kitasatospora > Kitasatospora gansuensis. The sequence continues at coordinate 7,898,855 of NZ_JACHJR010000001.1, read as the reverse complement.
GCCGCGGATCGCCACGTCGTCGAACCGGGTCTGGACGGCGGTGCCGCCGACCGTCAGGTAGATGCCGCCGCTGCCGCCGAGGTCCTTGGTGTCGGCACCGTTGACGTCGTGGATGTCGAGGTTCTCCAGCACGAAGTGGCTCGCGGTGCCGTAGTCGGCCAGTTCGACCGAGACACCGCGCCGATTGCCCTTGCTCGCACCGGTGTTGGTGATCTCCAGGTTACGGATCTCCCACTGCTGCTGGTTCCGCAGCAGGACCGCACGCGGCGCCCCGCCGCCCGCGACCAGCGGGGCGGCGCCGCTGCCGTAGGCGTCGACGGTGATCGGCCGGCCGGGGGCGCCGGATCCCTCCGGAGCGAGCGTCCCGGCGCAGGCCGTCCCCCGCTTGAGCAGGATCCGGTCACCCGGCCCGAAGACGGTGGCACTCACCTTGGCGAGCGAACGCCACGCGGTGGCGGGTGAGGTACCGGCCGCGGCGTCGCTGCCCGCGGCGCAGTCCACGTAGAAGGTGGCGTCCGCGGCCCGGGCGGGCGCGGCGATGCCGAGGGCGCAGGTCAGCGCGCACAGGGCGGCAGTGAGGGCGGGGCGGATGCGCATGACGGCCTCCAGCCGGTGGTGAACTGCGCACAAGTGCAGCGCAACTCGCTTGTCCATGTCAATAGTTGATTGAACATCAGCCCGACCGAGCAAGATTGAGCATGCCTGCGGCTCCCGGCACCGGCCCGCCCTGGTGCGCGGCCGCAGGTTAGGCTCTCGGCGGATCATCGTCACCGGTCAAGGGAGTTCGCAGGATGAACGGCACGGTCACCGCAGTCAGCAGCAACGAGGCGTACTCCTTCACCAAGCCCAACCGCGCCGCCATCACGCTGCTGGCCGGGCTCGGCGTGGAGGGCGACATACACGCCGGCGTGACGGTCAAGCACCGCTCGCGGGTCGCCCAGGACCCCACCCAGCCGAACCTCCGTCAGGTCCACCTGATCCACCAGGAGCTCTTCGCCGAGGTCGGCTCGGAGGGCTTCGAGGTGACCCCCGGTCAGCTCGGCGAGAACATCACCACCAGCGGGATCGACCTGCTCGGCCTGCCCGTCGGAGCGCTGCTGCGGATCGGCGCCGAGGCGGTCGTCGAGGTCACCGGCCTGCGCAATCCCTGCCGGCAGATCGACAACTTCCAGGACGGGCTGCTGAAGCGGGTCGTCGGCCGTGACGAGGCGGGCAACGTCGTCCGCAAGGCCGGCATCATGAGCGTCGTCCTCAGCGGCGGCCCGGTCCGCCCCGGCGACCCCATCACGGTCGAGCTCCCGGACGGGCCCCACCGGCCCCTCGAACGCGTCTGAGCCCTCGCACTGCGGATAATGGCCACGCCGGACGCCTCCGTGTGCGGCCCGTACCGAACCGAAATCGAACCGAGGGACAGCAGAGCAATGACCTTGACGAAGGGCCGGCGGGTCAGGCTCGCGGCGGACATCGGGCTGGCCGACGCGGTGACGGGGACGACGGGTGCCGTGGTCGGATTCCTCTCCCTGGCGGCGGGCACCGAGGGCACCGTGGAACGGGTGGACGGGCTGCTGCCCGAGCCCGAGGAGGTCCGCGAGTACCGGCGGCTCAAGGCGCTGCTCGACGACTACGGCCACACCATGCCCACGGAGAGCCGGAAGCGGCTCGAATCGCAGATCGACGCCCTGCAGTCCGAGTGGTCCGCCTTCCAGGAGCGGGGGATCAGCGTGACGGTCCGGGTCCGCTTCGACAACGGGTTCGTCCTCGACGGCGCGCACGAGCACGTACTGACCGCCGTCTGACCGGCACCGGGCACGGGGCGGAGGGCCGGCGGAGACTGGAAAGGGCACTCCAGAGAGGACCGTGACCATGGGCGACTACGTGGAGCTCTCCGGCATCAGGACCTGGTACGAGGCCGAGGGCGACGGTGATCCGCTGCTCCTGCTGCACGGCGGCCTCTGCACCAACGAGACCTGGGACGCCCAGCGCCCCGCCCTCGCGGCCGAGTACCGCGTGTTCCTCCCGGAGCGTCGCGCCCACGGGCGTACCCCCGACGTCGCGGGCCCGCTCTCCTACCGGGACATGGCCGACGACACCGTCCGCTTTCTCGAGTCGGTGGTGCGCGGTCCCGCCCACCTGGTCGGTTGGAGCGACGGCGGGATCGTCGCCCTGCTCGTCGCGATCGCCCGCCCCGACCTGGTCCGGAAGGTCGTGGCGATCGGGGCCAACTTCCGCCCGACCCCGGAGGTCGTGGCCGCCCCGGCCATGCTGGACCATCTCACGCCCGACGGTCCCGAGCTGGCGCCGTTCCGCGAGATGTACGCCGCCGTCTCACCCGACGGCGCCGAGCACTGGCCGGTGGTGGCCGACAAGATGTTCCGGATGTTCGCCACCCAGCCGACCATCTCCCTCGCGGAGCTGGCCGGGATCGGCGCGCCGACCCTCGTCCTGGTCGGCGACGACGACATGATGACGCTCGAGCACACCGTCGAGCTCTACCGCACGATTCCGCACTCCGAACTGGCCGTCGTGCCCGGCGCCTCCCACGCGCTGCCACTGGAGAAGCCCGCCGAGACCAACCGGATCATCCTCGACTTCCTGGGGCACGATCCGATCCCGACCATGCTCCCCGTCCGCCGGGCGGGTGCGCGGCAGCCCGCCTGATCTACGGGACCGTGACGGCCCGCTCCAGCAGCCCGTGGACGCCTGATCCCGAGGGGCTCGCTGTCGGACGCTCCTGGAACACTGCGGTCCATGTCTCTCGCCGATCTCAGCCTCACCCAGTGGCGGTCGTTCGACCTGCCGACCGCACGGACAGTCGCCGACACCGCCGCCGGGCTGGTCGGCGGTCGACTGACCGCCGTCGAGACCGTCGAACACCTCGGTGCTCCGCTGCACCGGGTCAGGATCGAGCGGGACGGCCGGGCGTTCGCCCTGATCCCCGGCGGCCGGCTGACGCTCGGGTTCGACCTCGACGCCTGGCAGCCGAGCCCGGAGCAGGCGGCCGACTACGCCGAGAGCGTGGAGGAGGGCTTCAGCTGCGGTCCCGATCTGCGGACGCACCTCGCGGAGCTGCTCAGTCCGCGCCGGAACGTCACCCTGGCCACGGTCCTGATGGCAGTTCAGGACGAGCCACTGGCCGAGCCGCCCGCCGACATGCCGGCCGCCCTGGCCGCCCGCGGCCTGCGACTGCCGAGCGCCGACGAGTGGGAGCACGCCTGCGGAGCCGGGGCGGACACCCTCTTCCGCTGGGGCAACGAATGTCCCCTCGACCGGATCCCGTACGACGACGAGGGGCCGCAGTTCCAGCGGAACGCCTTCGGCCTGCGCATCGCCTACGACACCTACCGCACCGAGATCACCAGCGACCTCAGCTCGGTGCACGGCGGCGACGGCGGGGAGTCGGCCTGCGGTGCCTACGGCGCCCTGCTGGGCTGGCTGCCGCTGGCCACCGCCAACCGCAACCCGTCCCTGGCCGAGCTGGTGTACGGGCCGGACGGCTCGGACCTCACCGACGGCCTCTCCACCCGGCCCGTGCTCCCGCTCTGATCCTCTGTCCGGGGGCCGCGTCCACCACCTCCGGAGAAGTTTTCTGCGAAATCATCGCCAGAGATGTCGAAATCCCGGCGCGTGCCTCTACCTGTTGGTGCGGGCGCCCGCCGAGGGCGCCGAGGACACCGAGGAGCAGGTCATGAAGTACATGCTGTTGATGCAGTTCAGCGCGGCGACCGTCGACTTCCCGACCATCGACACCTGGACGCCGGAGGAGCTCCGGGCCCACATCGGCTTCATGGGCGAGACCAACCGCAAGCTGGCCGCCGACGGCGAGTTCGTCGACGCCCAGGGGCTGGCGATGCCCGACACCGCGAAGATCGTCCGCTCCGGGGCGAACGGCGCGCCGGTGGTCACCGAGGGCCCGTTCGCGGAGACCAAGGAGTGGGTGGCGGGCTGGTGGATCGTCGACTGCGAGAGCCCCGAGCGCGCGGTGGAGATCGCCGCCCGGGTGTCGGCCGCGCCCGGCCCGGGCGGGAAGCCGCTGAACATGCCGATCGAGGTGCGCCAGGTGATGTCGGCGCCGACCGAGGAGCTGTGAACCCCTGACCGGACTCGACCCGGCCGCCGAGGACCTGCTGCGCGAACTGGCGCCGCAGGTCCTCGGCGTGCTCACGCGCAGGTTCGGCGACTTCGCCGCCGCCGAGGACGCCGTCCAGGAGGCGCTGCTCGCCGCCGCCCTCCAGTGGCCCGCCGAGGGTCTGCCCGACCGTCCCCGCGGCTGGCTGATCCAGGTCGCCCAACGGCGGATGACCGAGGAGGTCCGCAGCGAACAGGCCCGGCGCCGCCGGGAGGACCGGGTCGCCGGGCAGCTGCCCGCCGACCACTGGGCGGCGCCGCCCGCCGACGCCGAGGACGCCGCCGGGCGGGACGACACCCTGCTCCTGCTGTTCCTGTGCTGCCACCCCGCGCTGTCGCCCGCCGCCGCGATCGCCCTCACGCTGCGGTCGGTCGGCGGCCTGACCACCGGTCAGATCGCGGACGCCTTCCTGGTCCCCGAGGCGACCATGGGGCAGCGGATCAGCCGGGCCAAACAGCGGATCAGGAGCTCCGGGATCCCGTTCCGGATGCCCGCGCCCGAGGACCGGCCGGCCCGGCTCGCCTCGGTGCTGCACGTGCTCTACCTGATCTTCAACGAGGGCTACGCCAGCAGCGCGGGCCCCGACCTCCAGCGGGTCGAACTCTCCCGCGAGGCGATCCGGCTGACCCGCGCCCTGCACAGCGCGCTGCCCGAGCACAGCGAGGTCACCGGTCTGCTCGCGCTCATGCTGCTCAACCACGCCCGCAGCCGGGCCCGCACCGACGGCCTGGGCGAACTGGTCCCGCTCGCCGAGCAGGACCGCAGCCGCTGGGACACCGAAGCGATCGCCGAGGGCATCGCGCTGATCACCGCCGCCCTCCCGCGCGGCCCGGTCGGCCCGTACCAGGTGCAGGCGGCGATCGCCGCCGTCCACGACGAGGCCGCGACCGCCGAGGAGACCGACTGGCCACAGATCCTCGCGCTGTACGGGGTGTTGGAGCGGCTCGCCCCCAGCCCGGTGGTCGCCCTCAACCGGGTCGTCGCCACCGCCATGGTGCACGGCCCGGCCGTCGGCCTGGCCGAACTGGACGCCCTGCGGGACGACGGGCGCCTGACCGGCCGTCACCGGCCCGCCGTGGTCCGCGGCTACCTGCTGGAGCTCTCCGGCGACCGGGCCGGCGCCGCCGAGCAGTACCGCGCCGCCGCCCGGCACACCGCCAGCCTTCCGGAGCGCCACCACCTGACGATACGGGCGGCCCGGCTCGCCCAACCACTTGACTGAGGCTCAGCCGACCGGCGCGGTCATCAGCTCTCTGACCCGCTCACGCAGCCACGCGTGCGCGGGGTCGGCGTCGTGCCGGGGGTGCCAGGCGAGGGCGAACGGCAGCGGGGGCAGCGTCAGCGGGATCTCGAAGACGGCCAGGCCGAGCGCGTCGGCCAGGCCGCGCGACCGGCTGGCGGCCAGGCCCACCAGATCACTGTCGAGCAGCATGAACAGCGCGGCGGGGTAGGTCGGCGCACTGCCCAACACCCGCCGGGACAGGCCGAGTTCGGCCAGCGCGGTGTCGATCGGGCCGTGCAGCAGACCGCGCCGGGAGACGCTCAGCTGCGGGGCGGCGGCGAACCGCTCCGGGGTGACCGGACCGCCGGTCAGCAGCGGGTGCCCGGGGCGGACCACCGCGACCATCCGGTCGTCGAAGAGGTGCTCGACCCGTACCTCGGGCGCGGTGGTGTCGATCACCCCGACCTCCAGATCGGCGCCGCCCTCGCGCAGCGTCGGCGCGTCCAGGTGGCTCTCGGCCAGGAACCGCAGCCGCACCCCGGGCGCCTCGGCCGCCGCCCGGGCCAGCAGGGCCGCCCCGTACGAGGCGGCGAACGCGTCGTGGGCGAGCACGGTGAAGGTGCGCGACAGCGTGCCGAGATCCACCTGCCCGGTGGGGGTGAACAGCGCCTGGGCCCGCTCGACCACCGCCCGCACCTCCGCCCGCAGCGAGAGCGCGTGCGGGGTCGGCACCATGCCGCGTCCGGCCCGGACCAGCACCGGATCGCCGAGCGCCTTGCGGATCCGGCCCAGCGTGCGGCTCATCGCGGGCTCCGAGAGGTGCATCCGCCGGGCCGCCCCGGAGACGCTGCCCTCCTCCAGCAGCAGGTCGAGGGCGATCAGCAGGTTGAGGTCCAGACTGGATTGCGTCACACGCATTCATCCCTTGTGAAACATGCACTGGAAGACAGGAGCCGGTCGCCCTACGGTGACAGACACACCGTCAACCACGCCAGCTCCAGGGGGAGCCTTGTCCACGCCTGCCCGAACGCCCGTCCCGGCACCCGCCGCCGCCACCACCCCACCCGGCCGACTGGTGGTGTTCGCCGTCTGCGCCTGCGTGCTGGTCGCCCAGAGCATGGTCGCCGCGATCAACCTGATGATTCCGCAACTCGCCGACTCCGGGCTCGACTTGAGCTCCAGTCAGCTGGTCTGGGCGGTCGACGCCTACGTGATCGTGTTCGCCGGCCTGCTGATCCCCGCCGGGGCGCTCGGCGACCGGTACGGCCGTCGGCGCGCGCTGCTGGCCGGGCTCGGCCTGTTCGCACTCGGCGCGGCGGTCAGTGCCCTGGCCACCGGGCCGGTGCTGCTGATCGCGGGGCGGGCCGGTTCGGGCGCCGGGGCGGCACTGATCATGCCCGCCACCATGTCGATCCTGGTCCAGCTGGCCGGCCCCGAAGGCCGGGCCCGCGCGCTGGCCTCCTGGACGCTCGCCCTCGGCCTCGGCGGTCTCGCGGGCAACGTCGGCGGCGGACTGGTCGCCCAATTCCTGCCCTGGCAGGCGCTGTTCTGGTCGATGCTCCCGCTGGCCGCCGTCCTCGCCTGCGCCGTCGCCCGCACCGTGCCCGACTCGCCCCGGCACCCCGCCGCCACCGACGGCCTCGGCTCCCTGCTGCTGATCAGCGGTCTGGCCGCCGTGCTCTACGGCATCATCGAGGGCCCCTCGCAGGGCTGGGCAGCGGTCCGGGTCCTGACCGGCTTCGCCGTCGGCGCGCTGCTCCTCGCGCTCTTCACCGGCCACGCGCTCCGGGCCACCCACCCGCTCGTCGACCCCCGACTGTTCCGCAACCGGCGCCTGCGGGCCGCCGCCCTCGGCTCGGCCGCGAGCTTCTTCGGCCTGTTCGCGCTGTTCTACGTCAACTCCCAGTACCTGCAGTACGTCAAGGGCTTCTCGGCCGCGCTCACCGGCCTGGCCATCGTGCCCCTCACCGTCGGCATGACCCTGGCCCCCAAGGCCGCCGTCCGCCTCCAGGCCCGCTACGGCCCGCGCCCGCTGATCGGCGGCGGCCTGCTGCTGATCGGCCTCGGCCTGCTCTGCGTCTCCACCGCCGACGCGGGCACGCCCTACCCGCTGTACGCCGCCTACCTGCTGGTGCTCTCCTGCGGCATGGGCCTCTCCGCACCCGCACTCGCCTTCGGCGTCGTCTCCGAACTCCCGCCCGGCCAGGCCGGATTGGGCGCCGGCCTGAACACCGCAGCCCGCGAGATCGGCGCCGCCCTCGGTGTCGCGGCGGTCGGCACGGTCCTCGCCGCCCACTCCGGCGGCCACCCCACCGGGGCGGCGGAATTCGTCCCGGCCATGGCCCTCGGCCTCCGCCTGGTCGCCCTCCTGGTCCTGGCCGCCGCAGCGGCAGCCACCCTCGGCTACCGCGCCGACCGGCAGGGCGGCATTCACTCCGTCAAGTACCAGCCCGAATAGGGGGATTGACGCTCCGCCTGGTACGTTCGTCGTCCAGTTGATCCGGATTTGTCCCTGGAGGGCCCATGGCACTTCTGCCCGCGTGGATGCGCAACGCCGCGATGCCGATCTACGAGCAGCGCGTCATGAAGGGCCTGGCCGGTCTCCCCCGGCCCCGGCACGTCGGGATCATGCTGGACGGCAACCGCCGCTGGGCCCGCCAGATGGGCCACACGGACGTCGCCGAAGGCTACCGCGTCGGCGGGGCCAAGGCCGAGGAGTTCCTGACCTGGTGCGCGGCGGCGGACATCGGCCACGTCAGCCTGTTCATGCTCTCCGACGACAACGTGTCCGGCCGCCCCGAGCACGAACTCGTCCCGCTGCTGCGCATCATCGAGGACACTGTCACCGGCCTGGCCGCCCCCGGAAAGCCGTGGCGCGTCAACGTGATCGGCTCCCTCGACCTGCTACCGGGCGAGCACGCCGCCGCCCTGAAGGAGGCCGCCGCCGCGACCGCCGGCCGCACGGGCCCGCAGGTGGACGTCGCGATCGGGTACGGGGGCCGCCGCGAGATCGTGGACGCGGTCCGGACGGCGTTCCGCCAGCACATCGACGCGGGCGGCGACCCCGCTGAGTTCGCCGACCGCATCGACATCGAGGACATCAGCGCGAACCTGTACTCCGCCGCCGGCGCCGACGCCACCGACCTGGTCATCCGCACCAGCGGCGAGCAGCGGATGTCCGGCTTCCTGCTCTGGCAGTCCGCGTACTCCGAGTTCCACTTCGTGGACGTGTACTGGCCCGCGTTCCGCCGGGTGGACTTCCTCCGGGCCCTGCGCTCCTACGCCGAACGCGACCGCCGCTACGGCAAGTAGGAGCGCACCCGGGCGCACCCGGCTCAGTGGTGCGGGTGCTCCGGGGCGCGGTCCTGGAAGGCGAGGATGGCGGGGTTCTGGATGACGCCGTCGCGGATCTCGGTGGCGCGGCGGATCGTCTCGCTGGTGTCCCAGGCCGCGGATCCGGTGAGGACCGCGCCCAGGAAGGGCAGCAGCGCTTCACTGTTCTCCCAGGTCGCGGAGTTCCACAGGTAGGACGGGCTGTGGTCGACACCGTAGTAGCGGACGTTGTCGCCCACCACGAAGGTCGGCTCGGTGAACGTGGTGGGACGCGCCCAGCTGAAGCCCATGCCCTCGTCGCAGGAGACGTCGATGACCAGGGTGCCCGGCGCGAGCAGGCCGAGGTCCTCCTCGTCGAGGAAGACCAGCGGCGCGGCGGTGTCCTGCAGGACGCAGTTCACGATGATGTCGTGCTCGGCGAGGAAGCCCGCCAGCGGGATCCGGCCGTCCTCGGTGAGGGCGTGGATCGGGCGCGGTTCGGCGGCGTCCCGGTCGAACTGGACGATCCGCGCCGAGTGGATGGGCGAACTGACGGCGGTGACGCCCCGTTGGGTGAGCACGTCGACGTCGTGCACGCCGAGGGCGGCCAGGGCGGTGACCGCGCCTCGGGCCGTCGCGCCGAAACCGATCACGGCGGCGCGCAGCCGGCGGCCGTAGTCACCGGTCGACCCGTTGATCTGCAAGGCGTGCAGGACGGAGGAGTAGCCGGCCAGTTCGTTGTTCTTGTGGAAGACGTGCAGGTTGAACGAGCCGTCGTTGGTCCAGTGGTTCATCGCCTCGAAGGCGATGACCGTCAGCTTCCGGTCGATGGCCAGCTGGGTGAGCTCCCGGTCCTGCACGCAGTGCGGCCAGCCCCACAGGACCTGGCCGTCGCGCAGGTCCGCGAGGTCCGCCGCCAAGGGCTTGGCGAGCAGGATGACGTCGCACTCGGCGATCAGCTCATCGCGCGAACGGAAGCCTCCGACCAGTGACTTCAACGATTCGTCCGTGAACCCGAAGCGCTCGCCGTAGCCGTGTTCGAGGAAGATGTCGCTGCGCAACTCGGGGTCGATCCGGTCGAAGTGCGCGGGGTGGATGGGCCGCCGGAACTCGTTCTCCTTGCGGGACTGCGCAAGTACGCCGAGGCTGAGCTGCTTCATTCGGTTCCCTCTTGTGGTGGTGATCCGACAGCTCTTCGCTGAAGTGACGCCTGGTGAGTTCCGGCGGCGGCCGTACGGCTACGCGGCGAGGCCGACCCGCCCGCCCGAGCGGCCCGAACGGCCGGTGGAACCGCCGCGGCTGCCCGAACCGGTACCACCGCTGCGGGTGCCCGAACCCGAGCCGCCGCCACGGCGGTCACGGGCCCGGCCCCGGCCGCCGGCCGAGGGGCTGCGGCGCGGCCGCTCCCGCACCGGGTCGGCCACCACGACGGGCTCCCCGGTCGGGACCCGGGCGCCGGTGATCCGGGCCAGTTCCTCGTCCGTGGAGTGCACCTTGACGGAGCCGGGGACGAGGGCGGCGGCGGTCATCATCCGGGCCATCTCGCGGCGTTGGTTGGGCAGCACGAGGGTGACCACGGTGCCGGACTCCCCCGCGCGGGCGGTCCGGCCGCCGCGGTGCAGGTAGTCCTTGTGGTCGGTCGGCGGGTCGATGTTGACCACCAGGTCAAGACCGTCCACGTGGATGCCGCGGGCGGCCACGTTGGTGGCGATCAGCGCGGTCACCGCACCCGAGCGGAACTGGTCCAGGGTCCGGGTGCGCTGCGGCTGGGACTTGCCGCCGTGCAGGGCGGCCGCCCGGACGCCGACGGCCAGCAGGTTCTCCACCAGCCGGTCCGCGCCGTGCTTGGTGTCGGTGAACATGATGACCCCGCCGTCACGGGAGGCGATCCGGGCCACCACGGCGTTCTTGTCGTGGCCCTGCACGTGCAGGAGGTGGTGCTCCATCGTGCTGACCGTGGCGGCCGTCGGGTCGACCGAGTGGACCACCGGGTCGCTGAGGAAGCGGCGGACCAGCTTGTCGACGTTGCGGTCCAGCGTGGCGGAGAACAGCATCGTCTGGCCGCCCTCCTCGACCTGCGTCAGCAGCTCGGTGACCTGCGGCATGAAGCCCATGTCGGCCATCTGGTCGGCCTCGTCGAGGACGGTCACGCCGACCTGGTCGAGCAGGCAGTCACCGCGCTGGATCAGGTCCTTGAGCCGGCCCGGGGTGGCGACGACGACCTCGGCCCCACGGTGCACCGCCATCGCCTGACGGCCGATCGACATACCGCCGACCACGGTCACCATCCGGAGCCGGAGCGACTGGGCGTACGGGGTGAGCGCCTCGGTGACCTGCTGCGCGAGCTCGCGGGTCGGCACCAGCACCAGGGCCAGCGGACGGCGGGGCTCGGCGCGGCGGCCGGCGGTCCGGGCGAGCAGCGCGAGGCCGAACGCGAGGGTCTTGCCGGAGCCGGTCCGGCCACGGCCCAGCACGTCCCGGCCGACCAGGGTGTTCGGCAGCGTGGCCGCCTGGATCGGGAACGGCGCGGTGACGCCCTGGCGGGTGAGCGTGGTCAGCAGCGCGTGCGGCATGTCCAGCTCGGCGAAGGACTCGACGGCGGGGAGCGCCGGAGTCGTGGTGACGGGCAGCGCGAACTCGCCCTGGGGGGCGGAGCGCTGACGGTTCGACGGGCCGGACGAGCGCGAGCCGCCGGAGCGCGAACCCTGTGCGGAACGGGAGTTGGCATTCTGGTACGACGAACGGCTGGAACGGTTCATGGATTAAGACCTTCCTCGGAGCGGCATGCCACGAGGCCGAAATCTCGAACCGTGAACATCCGGTTTCGGCAGAAATGCCGAGAGGCCCGCACCGTGCATGATGCGCGGTGCGGGCCTCTCCTGCGTGGCAGGTGCCTGCGCAGTGAAAACTACAGCGGGCGAATGTTCTCGGCCTGCGGGCCCTTCTGACCCTGCGTGACGTCGAACTCGACCTTCTGGCCCTCGAGCAGCTCGCGGAAGCCGTTGGCGTTGATGTTCGAGTAGTGGGCGAAGACGTCCGGGCCGCCACCCTCCTGCTCGATGAAGCCGAAGCCCTTTTCCGCGTTGAACCACTTCACAGTGCCGTTAGCCATAAGAAAATCTCCTTCAAGAGGCTGACCAGCGCCCGCCCTGTGCGGGAGCCGCGTCGCCGCGAGGATTACCCATCCGGTCGAAGCCGGGAAACAAAAACGCGCCTGCGTTCAAACCAGCAGGCGCACACAAAAGTCATGGGAACCAAAACTGCAACTTCCGTAACTGTAACAGAACCGCGCCGACTCCGGGGGAAATGACCCCAGCGGATCCCGCCGACGTGTCGGCGGTCACCACAGCACACTCATCGGAATATCCACTTATTTTCCGAACGGGCCGTCCAGCGCCGCCCATTGGAGCAACATGATGGTCTTCGCGTCGGCGATCGCACCGGTGCGCACCAAGTCCAGCGCTTCGGTGAAGGGCAGCTCCAGCACCTCGATGTCCTCCCCCTCCTCGGCCACCCCGCCGCCCGCCCCGGTACGGGTGCCCTGGCTGTAGGGGGCCGCGTAGAAGTGCAGGCGTTCGGTGACCGAACCGGGGCTCATGTAGACGTCGAACACGTGCTGCACCTCCCCGATGGTGTGCCCGGTCTCCTCGGCGGCCTCCCGGCGGATCGCGGTCTCCGGGTCGTCCTGGTCCAGCAGCCCGGCCGCCGTCTCCAGCAGCATGCCGTCCGGGTGGCCGTTGACGTACGCGGGGTAGCGGAACTGCCGGGTGAGCAGCACCGTCCCACGTTCGGTGTCGTACAGCAGGACGGTGGCGCCGTTGCCCCGGTCGTACGTCTCGCGCTGCTCGGTGCTCCACCGCCCGTCGCGGTGCCGGTAGTCGAAGGTGGTGGTGCGCAGCACGTACCAGTGGCAGGACAGCAGGGTGACGTCGCGGACCTTGACCCGGGGGTTGCCGGTGAGGTCGCGGCCGGCCCGGTCGAGGTGGGTGCGGCCGCGTCGGTCGGGGGTGTCGAGGCCGGCCGTCACCGTGCGGCCGGGATCTCGTCGAGGCGGTGGAAGACCCGCTTGCCCTGGTCGGCGGCCTGAGCGGTCATCAGATCGGCTCCCGCGGAGGGGCCGCCGATCCGCCAGACCGCGTCGCAGCGGGCCAGCAGGCGTTCGGCGACGGGGTGGAAGATCTCGTCGAAGGCCGGGTCGCCGACCTTCGCGGAGCCGGCCGTCTCGATCAGCGGCAGGGCCAGCGCCTCGCCGGTGACGGGCAGGTGGCCCGCCCGGAAGAGGGTGAGGGCGGCCCGGTTCATCGCCTCGACGTTCGCGGCCAGCTTGGCCGGGTCGTCTCCGGTGCCCGACCGGTACGGACCGGCGACCAGGATCATCAGGGGGCGGGGGCTGCCGGGCATCGGGGGGCCTTTCGTCGGTGGTTCGGGCGGGGTGAACGGTCAGATCAGGCGGGTGTCGACCCCGGCCTCGCGCAGGGCGGTGAGGGTGTGCGGACCGCTGGGGTGGGTGTCCGGGTCGGCCCCGGTGGCGTCGGTGACGAAGACGTCCACGGCGGACAGCGGGGCGACCCGGCTGAACGCCTGCACCCCGAGCTTGGTGGCGTCCGCCACCGCGACGGTCCTGGCCGCCCGGGCCAGCGCCGTCTGCTTGACCGCGCAGTCGTCGAGCGAGAACTCCGACCACCCGTGGTCGGCGTGCACCCCGCCGATCGACATCACGAAGCAGTCGAAGGCCAGCGCGTCCACCGCCCGCAGCGCGAGCGGCCCGATCAGCGACTGCTCGTTCGGCCGCGCCTCTCCCCCCAGCACCAGCAGCCGGATCCCGGGCTGGTCCGCCAGCCGGACGGCCGCCTGCAGGCTGAGCACCGCCACCGTCAGCGGCGCCCGCGCGATCAGCTGCGCCGCGACGTGCACGGTGGTGGTGCCGGCGTCCAGCAGCACCGTCTGTCCCGGCTCCACCAACTCCGCCACCGCGGCGCCAAGCCGGTTCTTGGTGGCGGCCTGCCACGGCTCCCGCGCCGCGAACCCCACCCCCCGCTCCCGCGTCCCGGTCGCCCGGGCACCGCCACGCACCCGCTCCACCATCCCCTGGCGCTCCAGCTCGTCCAGATCCCGCCGCACCGTCATCTCGGACACGCCGAGCCGCCGGGCCAGTTCGCCGACACCCATCTGCTCGGCGCCCTGGACCAGGCGCAAGGTGACGTCGAGGCGGTTCGCGGTAGTCATGACGCATTTCTAACATACGGATGTTCGCTCTGGTAGATCCATGTGAACTTTGCCCGATCGAGCCGAACCCACCCCAGGTCGGACAATTCGCTTTTCCGCTCGATCGCTTGGCATGACATGCCCTACTCTCTGGCGACACCCTGCCGCGCCCGACCAGAGGACGACCTTGACCAGCCCCGCTCCCGAGCTCCCCGACGCCACCGAAGCCCCGCCGCTCCCGGAGGAGAACGCCGCACCGCGCAGGCGCTGGTTCGGCCCGGGCGTCCGGGCGGCGCTCGTCGTGGCCGTCGGGGCGGCACTCGCCCTGACCGCCGCCACCTACTTCTACAAGGACGACCCGAGGGCCGCGAAGGCCGGCGACTGCGTCCACAACGCCGGCAGCGACAGCGACCCCGACGTGACGATCGTCGACTGCTCGGCGGCCGCGGGCACCGACCTCAAGGTCCTCAAGGTGGTCAACGGCGCCGACGAGAAGCAGTGCGACACCGAGCCCGGAGTCGTCGCCACCTACACCGAAAAGCGGACCAGCAGGACCTTCATCCTCTGCCTCGGCGACCGGACCTGACCGGTATCGATGGGCAGGACATCAAACCTCTGTTCACCGAAGCGTTCTGATTCCGTAACAGATCTCAATCCTGGCGCGTGATCTCCGATAGGTTCGTACAGGTGCCCGACGGGGGCCCGACCGCGAGAACCGGGGGACGCGCCATGCCGAACGACGAGCCGACTCCCGGCGGACGGGCGGCCGCCCGGCAGGCCGCCAAGAAGCGCGGCCAGCGCCGGCCGAAGACCCGACCCCGCTGGGTGGTGCCGACCCTGCTGACCGCCGGGGCGGTGCTGCTCGCGGGCTGCGGGGGTGCGTTCCTCTACCTGCGGCACCTGGACTCCAACATCCAGTCCGACCGGCTCGGCGCGGGCAACGCCCCGCCGCCGCCCGGCCAGGCCGACGCCAACGGCCGGGTCGCGATGAACATCCTGATCATCGGCACCGACAGCCGGAAGGGCCTCGGCGGCGGCTACGGCGACCGGCAGAACATCGGCCTCGGCAACAACGACGTCAACATCGTGCTGCACGTCTACCCCGACAAGCGCGCGGCGGTCGCCCTGGACCTGCCCCGGGACTCTCTGATCGACATCCCGAAGTGCACCTCCAAGGACGGCAAGGTCTCCCCGGCGGTGACCCACGTGCCGCTCAACGACGCGATGAGCCGGGGCGGCCCCGGCTGCGTACAGGACACCGTCCAGGCCCTGACCGGCCTGAAGATCGATTCCTGGGTCCTGGTCAACTTCCAGGGCGTCAAGGACCTCACCGACGCCGTCGGCGGTGTCGACGTCAACCTGTGCTCCCCGGTCGACGACTCGGGCTCGCACCTCGACATCCCGGCCGGACCGGTCAAACTGACGGGTGAACAGGGCCTCCAGTTCGTCCGCACCCGCCACGCCGTCGGGGACGGCACCGCGATCGGCCGGTTCTCGATGCAGCGCGCGTACCTCTCCTCCCTGCTGCGCAAGCTCACCGACAAGGGCACCCTGCTCGACCCGACCAAGGCGTTCCCGGTGATCGAGGCCGCCACCAAGTCGCTCACCGTCTCCGAGAACATCGCCGGCACCACGAAGCTGGTCTCGCTGGCCACCGACCTGAAGAACGTCAAGCCGTCCGAGGTCGAGTTCGTCCAGCCGCCCACCGCGTTCACCCACGACGACCCGAACCCGAACTACAAGGAGAAGAACAAGCTGGTCAACCCCGGGGCCCGCGACCTCTTCACGCTGATCCGGCTGGACAAGCCGCTCAGCGGCGGCGAGGACCACAGCGGAGGGCAGCCCACCGCCCCGGCCCCGAGCGCTCCCGCGCCGCCGGTGGTGGATCCGGCCACGGTCAGCGTCACCGTCCTCAACAGCACCGCCCAGAAGGGCCTGGCCACCAGCACGGCCGAGACCCTGGCCAGGCTCAAGTACAAGGCCGAAGCCGGCACCGGCGCTCCGAAGAACGTGACCACCAGCACCGTCCGGCACGCGCGGGCCGACCAGAAGGACGCCGCCCTCGCCATCGCACGCGCTCTCGGCCTCCCCGAGTCCGCCGTCGTGGCGGGCGGCCCGGGCACCGGTGTGGTGGTCACCCTCGGCGCCGACTACCGCCCCACCGCCACCTCCCCGACTGCCGCGCCGGTACCCACCGCCGTGCCGAGCGACGTAGCGGTGCACCAGGCGGACGAGACCGGCTGCACCAAAGTCAAGTAAGCCCCGGGCTATCCACGCGTCGTACCGGTGACCGGCCCCTTCGTCTCGTCCCGCGTCCACGGGCCGACGCCGAGCCGGCCGGTGGTGCCCAGGTCGAGTTCCGGGATCACCATCACGGGGTCGGAGTCCGCCTTCGCCCGCACCCGCAGGTACGGCGCGTGCACGGCCTCGCCGACGCCGACGTCGACCGTGTTGCGCCACACCACCGTGGCGCGGGCGCGCTCGCCCGGGCCCAGGGCCAGCGGCTCCGGCGTGCCGTCGGCTCCGGTGGCGATGGCGCTGCCGCCCTGCAGGACCTGAACGCCGTCCACCACCCGGTGCTGCTCGTCGAGGAGTTGGAGCTGCGGGTAGCCGTTCAACCGAACGGTGCCCGCACCGCAGTTCTCCAGGAACAGCCCCACCGCCCGGAGCCCCAGCGCGGCAGCGCCCTGGTCCGCGAAGACCCGCACCCCGGACGGCGGGCAGGGCCCGGTCTCGGCCGACGCCTCGGCGCCCGGCACGCTCCGCACCTTGGCGATCCGGACACTTCGCGGGGCGCCACCGTCCAGCCGCCGGGCGAGCTCGGCGACCGCCGTGCCCTTCACGGTCTCGCCGGGCCCGACCGCCGGGACGGTCTGATCAGCCGTCACCAACGCCTCCCCGGAAGCCGACCGGAAGGTGAAGGCGATCGAGTAGGAGAGTGGCCCGGCCTCGTGATTGGTGACCTCGAAGTCGGCGCAGCTGCCCCGGAAGGCGGTGATCCGCACCCCGTCCCTCCGCAGATCGGCGGGATCACCGAGCAACGTCGGCGTCGCCGCCCCCTTCGAAGGCACCGGACCGCAGGAGGGCGCCCCGGGCAGCGGTTCGGCCGACACCACCCCACCCCCGCTCCCCGGGCCGGCCGCCTCAGACCCACACGCGGTGAGCACCAAGGCGCCGGCCAGGGCAACGGGGAGAGCACACCAGGAGCTACGCATCCACCGAGTCGATCAGCCCTGGCCCCTGACGGGCTATGACCCGGGCCACACCTCCCGCAACATCCCTGTCACAGCCTCAGCTCTGGTCCGCCACGAACGACGCCAGCCGGGCCAGGGCTGAGTTCCAGTTGACGGTGTGTTCGTTCGTCGACCAGGACTGGATGTCGTCGATGTAGCAGAACTGGCCCTTGCAGCCCTGCAGTTTGCCCTGCGCGAAGGGGTCCTGGATGCTCGAGTTCGGGCCGCCGGCCAGGGTGCCGGCGGGCGGGCTCGGCAGCTTGGGGTCGAGCTGGTGGGCGTACCAACGTGCGTGCTGGTTATGAGAGTTGACCTCGCCGTAGCCGGTCACGTACGACATGTTCAGCGCGTTGCGACCGAGCAGGTAGTCCATGCTCTGCACGGCGCCGTCCCGGTACTTGCCGTCGCCGGTGAGGTCATAGGCGGTGGCGATGACGACGGCGTTGTGCAGGATCTGGTGGTTGGAGCCCCAGTCGTAGAGGTTGCCGTCGGGGGCGTACGGGATGCCGTACGGGTGGGCCTTGAGCGTGGCCAGATAGCGGTCGGCGCCGCTGACGATCGAACGGCGCACCTCGCGCCGGTCGCGCAGCCCGCTCGGCACGGTCGCCAGGTCCAGCCGGGCCGCGGCCGCCGTCCTGGCCCAGTCGTAGCCGAGCGGGCCGAAGATGTCGGCCTGGTGGACCGGGGAGTTGAGGACGTAGGTCTCGAACGCCTTCTCCCCCGTGGTCAGGTACAGCTCGGCGGCCGCCCAGTAGAACTCGTCGGTCACGTTGTCGTCGGCGTAGGCGCCGCCGCCCGTGCCGTCGTTCGCGGAGGCGTACAGGTCGGGGTGGGCGAGCGCTGCGGTCCAGGCCGTGCGGGCGGCCTGCAGGGCCTTGGCGGCGAAGGCCGGGTCGTACGGACGGTACAGGCGGGCCGCCTGCGCGGCCGTCGCCGCCAGGTTCAGGGTCGCCGCGGTGGACGGCGGGTGCAGCTCGCGCTTCTGCGGGTCGTCGCTCGGCAGCAGCGGCAGGCCCGTCCACTTCTCGTCATGGATCTTGTGGTGGGCCATTCCGGCCAGCGGATGCCCCTCGGGCACCTGCATCTTCAGCAGGAAGTCCAGCTCCCAGCGGGCCTCGTCGAGGATGTCCGGCACCCCGTTGCCGCTCTCCGGAATGGCGAGTGTGCCGTCGCCGAGCGCGGCGGGCCGGCCGGTGCGGGCGTGCAGGGAGCGCTCGTAGGTGCTCAGCAACTCCCAGGTGGCGATACCGCCGTTGACCACGTACTTGCCGTGGTCGCCCGCGTCGTACCAACCGCCGGTGACGTCGAGGGTGTAGTCGCAGACCCCCGGCTGGCAGGGCACGGCCCCGTCCCCGGTGGGTGCGGTGCCCAGGTGCCCGGCGGGGCGGGCGTAGCCGGGCCGCAGGTCCGCGCGGATCGCGATGCCGCTGCGCTGCGTGTAGTAGTACTTCGCGGCGTCCAGGCGCAGCTTGTCGTAGGCGGCCGTGCCGATGTCGAACGGACGGCTGCGCTCCCCGTCGGCGATCAGGGTGAAGCCCTGCCCCGGCCTGTGCTGGGACCCGAAGTCGATGGTGTGGACGTTCTGTCCGGACGAGGGGTCTATCCCCTTGGGAACCGTCCAACCCCGGGCGGCCACCGTGCCGTTGGCGTTGTTCAGCTGCCAGCGCAGCTTCGTCGTCTTGTCGGTGACGAGCGTGGCGTTCTTCGGCCCGGCGGGCAGATACGCGACCTGGTTGACGCGCACCCGCGGCCCGGTGTCCGGCTTGTACACCTCCGGCGGTACACCGCCGATCAGCGAGGCGTCGTCCAGGCAGAAGCGCCAGGCGTCCGCACTGCCGCCGAGCTGGAAGGCGACCTGGCCCTGCGGGGTGTCGACGGGCGAAGTGAAGGTGTACGCATACGAGTTGCCGGAGACGCTCAGTTGCGGCGCCACCTCGAAGTAGGTGTCGTACGGTGCCGCCGACAGGCCGACGATCGCCCGTACCTTGTGCCCGTCGGGCGCGGTGTCGGCGTAGAACGAGAACCGGTACGACTCCCCCTTCACCAGGGCGATGTCGTTCTGGCCGATGCCGGCGTCCCAGGCGTTGGTGGTGCCGCCGGGCACGTTCGCGCAGAGCCGTCCGCCGGACAGGCCGGCGGTGACGTTGGCGCTCACCCACCAGGGGTCGGTGGTGCTGTCGAAGGTGCCGTTCTTGAGCTGCTCGGACTCCGCCGCGGCAGCCGGTACGGCGGGGAGTGCGGTGAGCCCCGCCGCCAGCAGGGCCGCCAGGGACAGCAGGGTGGTGCTGCGTCGTTTCACGTCTGAACTCCTCGAGGAAAGGATGCCGGGAGCGCTCCCACAGCGCTCGCGGTCAGGGTGGGAAGGGGAGGACCCCTGGCCAACAGGGCCCTCCCCCGGTGCGTGCGTCCTACATGTGCCACTTCTGACTGGCCCCGCCGTGGCAGGTCCAGAGGATCGCCCGAGCGCCGTTGCCGGTGGCCCCGTAAGAGGTGTCAAGGCACAGGCCCGAGGCGAGGTTGACGATCGTGCCGGCGCTCGTCAGGGTCCACTTCTGGTTGGCCGTTCCCCCGCAGTCCCAGATCTGCAGGTTCGTGCCGGGCGCCCCGCCGGTCGGGAAGTCCAGGCACTTGCCCTGGACGCGGAGGCTGCCGTCGTACGTGAGCGTGAAGGTCTGGTTGGGGCTGGCCCAGCAGTCCCACAGCTGTCCGAGCGACCCGTTGGCGCCGTTCAGCGGCACGTCGAGGCAGCGCCCGGAGTTGTCGCCGATCAGGGGCCGGGAGCTGAAGGACCACTGCTGGTTGGCGCCGACGTAGCAGTTCCACAGGACGAGCTTCGTGCCGTTGCCGGTGGCGCCGCCCCACGGATCGGCGCACAGGCCCGAGGAGTTGCTCCGCAGGTTTCCGTCCGTGGTCAGCGTCCACTTCTGGTTGGCGGCACCCGAGCAGCTCCACACCTGGAGGTTCCAGCCGGGGGCCGCGCCGTTCGGGGCGTCCAGGCACTTGCCCCCGCCCCGGACCGAGCCGTCGGCGTGCAGCAGGAACGACTGGCTGGACGAGCCGGTGCAGTCCCACAGCTGTAGTTGCGTGCCGTCCCCGCCCGCCGGGACGTCCAGGCACCTGCCGGACTTGGCGCCGACGAGCCACACGTAGGCGCCGAGCGAGGTGGAACCCTGGCCGCCGCCCGAGCCGCCGCCGAAGGCGTTCAGCGCGGCGTAATAGGCGGGCTTCGGCTGGTAGTTGACGTCGAACAGGGTCGCCGATCCCCAGCTGCCGGGGAAGAACAGCGGCACCCAGTTGTCGGCGTCGCCGACCGCCCACTGGGACATCCCGACGCAGCGGGCGACGTTGAGGCAGGCGGTGACGAGGTTCTTGGTCTCGGTGGCCTGGGTGTTCAGGTCGCCCGGATTGACCGGCGTCTGGTTCTGCTTCTCCTTGACCTGCATCCGGTTGTCGTACTCGGTGACCGCGACGTCGAGCCCGAGGCCGGTCAGGCGCTGCATGTTCGACTGGATGGTGGACGGCACCGTGCCGACCTCGAAGTGGCTCTCCAGGCCGATGCCGTCGAGCGGCACCCCGTCGGCTTTGAGCTGCTTCGCCAGGTTGTACATGGCGTTGCTCTTGGGCGAGTTGTCGCCCTCGGTGTTGTAGTCGTTGAGGTACAGCTTGACGTCGGGGTCGGCGGCCCGGGCGGCGCGCAGCGCGATGGCGATGTAGTCCTTGCCCATCGCCTGGTAGAAGACGCTGTTGCGGTAGCTTCCGTCGTCGTTGAACGGCTCGTTGACCACGTCCCAGGCGAGCAGTTTGCCCTTGTAGTGCTTCACCAGCTGGGTGACGTGGTTCTCCATCGCCCCGCGCACCTGCTGCAGCGGGAGCTGCTTGACCCAGGCCGGCAGCTGGCTCTCGACGTCGGGGTTGTACCAGACCAGGGTGTGGCCGCGGACCTTCATTCCCTTGCCGGCGGCCCATTCCTGGATCCGGTCACCGGGGCCGTAGTTGAAGTTGCCCGGGCTGGGCTCGCTGGTGTCCCACTTCATCTCGTTCTCGGGGGTGATCACGCCGAACTCCCGGGCGGCCAGGGAGGTGGCCGTGGGGTTGTTCAGGGAGTTCGAGCTCATGATCCCGCCGAAGTAGCGGCCCTTGGCCTGGGCGGCTTCCTTGAGGGTGGTCGGGGCGGCTGCCGCGGGCGGCGCGACGGCCGAGAACAGGCCGAGCGCCAGGGCGCAGGCCGCTCCCGCTCTGAGGGCGGACGTGACAGATCTGGACATGATTCATCTCCTGCTGTCGGGTGGAGGTGCAGGTTCTGAGCTGGCGGGCGACGACGACTTCGAAATATTTCGAAATCATCTCGGAGCGCCGACGCCATAACCTAGAAACCGAGCCGGTCTCGGTCAAGGTCTGGAGCGGGAAAATCTAGGAACTGCACGGCTCTGGAGGCTTCGAAATATTTGCGATAAATTCGACGCATCGCACGGAGGAGTTGAGAGAGTTGAGCGAGCAGCGCCCGACCCTGGCGGTCATCGCCGCAGAGGCCGGCGTCTCCCAGGCCACGGTCTCCAAGGTGGTCAACGGTCGGAGCGACGTCGCCCCCGGCACCCGCGAACGCGTCGAGGGGATCCTGAGCGCCCACAACTACCTGCCGCCCGGACGGCACACCCGGGCCCGCCGGTCCGGCCTGGTCGACCTCGTGATCAGCGGGCTCGACAGCGCCTGGGCGGTGGAGATCCTGCGCGGCGTCGAAGCCGAGTGCGCCGACCACGGCGTCGGCACGGTGGTCTCCATCGTCCGGTCGGACGAGGCCGTCCCGCCGAGCTGGACCGACCTGCCGGTGCTGCACCACAGCGAGGGCGTCATCCTGGTGACCTCCGACGTGACGGAGCAGCAGATCAGGAAGGTCCGGGCCGCCGGTGTCGAACTGGTCGTCATCGACCCGGTGCACCTGCCGGGCCAGAACGTGCCGAGCGTCGGCGCGACGAACTGGGCGGGCGGCCTGGCGGCCACCGAGCACCTGCTGTCGCTCGGGCACCGGCGGATCGGGGTCATCGGCGGCCGCAAGGAACTGCTGTGCAGTCAGGCCCGCATCGACGGCTACCGGGCCGCGCTGGAACGCGCCGGGATCGAGGTCGACCGCGACCTGATCCGCTTCGGCGACTTCCAGCACGAGGGCGGCTTCCGCAACGCGGTCGACCTGCTGGCGCTGCCCGACCGGCCCACCGCGATCTTCGCCGGCAGTGACGTGCAGGCCATGGGCGCCTACGAGGCCGCCCGGCAGGCCGGGCTCCGCATCCCCCAGGACCTCAGCATCGTCGGCTTCGACGACCTCCCGATGTGTGACTGGTTGTCACCCCCGCTGACCACCGTCCGCCAGCCGCTCGAGGAGATGGGCCGGGTCGCCGCCCGGATGCTCTTCCAGATGCTGGACGGCCGGCCGCCGGTGAGCTCCCGGGTGGAGCTGGCGACCGAGTTGAGGGTCCGTCACTCCACCGCCGCACCGTCCCTCGGGCCGTCCACGTTCGGGTGAGGTTCGGGCCGGCCGCGTGCCCTGATGGAGAGTCAGGCGTTGGGCGTGCGGAATGGCGATCACCGTCCCGCCCGGCGGTCGGTACAAGGGGAACAGCGATGACAGACCTGACCACAGTGCAGAACGGTATCGGCAAGCTGGCCACCCGCTGCCGGACGGTGAACGAGGCACCCGTGTTCGCGTTCACCGTGCTCACGGTGATCCTGCTGAACGCCGTCCTGCTCGGCGTGGAGACCTACCCCGGGCTGTCAAGCACGTACAGCCGGGCCCTCGACGGGGCCGAGTTCGCCTGTCTGGTGGTGTTCACGCTGGAAATGCTGGTCCGACTGGGCGCCCACCTGGACCGGCCCGCGGCCTTCTTCCGCGACCCGTGGAACGTCTTCGACCTGCTGGTGGTCTCGTCCGCGTTCATCCCGTTCCTACGTGAGAACACCACCCTGCTGCGGCTGCTCCGGCTGGCCCGGGTACTGCGCACGGCGCGCTTCATGCCGCAGCTGCGCGTCCTGCTGGTGGCGGTCGGCCGCAGCCTGCCGGGGACGGCGAGCTTCCTGGTGGTCGGGGCGCTCGTGCTGTACGTGTACTCGATGGTCGGCTGGATCTGCTTCGCCCCGTACGACCCGGAGCACTACGGTTCGCTGGGCCGGGCCTCGCTGACGCTGTTTCTGCTGATGACGCTGGACGGGCTCGGCGAGTCCGTCCGGGCCGGGCTCGAGATCTCGCCGTTCAGCATCGTGTTCTACGCCTCCTACGTACTGTTCGGCTCCTTCGTCCTGGTCAACGTGCTGATCGGGGTGGTGCTGAACGCCCTCGACGAGGCGCGCGAGATCGAGGCCGCCCAGGCCGCCGAAGCCGCCCGCCCGGCGGTCGAGGTCGCCGTCACGGACCCGACCGACGAGCTGCGGCTGCGGATCACCGCGGTGCGGCAGGCGCTGGACGAGATGGAGACCCAGCTCGGCACGCCCCTCTGGGCACCCCGGCAGGAGCAGCCCGCCCACGCCCACTCGCGCTGAGCAGCGCTCAGTACTCCTTGAGCACGATGGCGGCGGCAGCCTTGTGGATGGGCTCCATCGTCTTCGCCATCAGCCGGTCCTTGCCGGGCAGGCGGTTGATCAGCCGCAGCATCGTCATCGACATCCGGACCTGGCCCGCGCTGCGCAGCACCATCCGCTTGATGTTGGCCGAGCCGAGCTTCTGGTTCACCGCGACGAACGGGCGCAGCTCCCGCTCGTACCCGGCCAGCCCGGCGTCCTGCGCCTGTCGGCCGCCGAAGGTGTCCCCGTCGATCGCGGCCACCCGCTTCCCGGCGGCGTCGACGATCGAGCCGGTGCGTACGGCGGTGCGCTGCGCGCGGATCTGCTCCCGCAGCCCCATCCGGGTCACCACGTCCAGGGCGGCGCCGCGGATGTCGACCTTGTAGTCGCCCTCCCGGATCCCGCCCGCCCGCTCCACCACGGTCGGCTCGAAGCCGTGCCGGTGCGGCCAGTACGCCGCCGCCGTACCGGCGATTCCGGCGCCGGGTATGTGATCATCCGCATCCTCGCACCCGATGATCATCCATAAAATACCTGCGAGTCAGTAACTTCCGCATCCGGAACGGAACTTACGGAGGCTCACATTCCGCTCAGGCGCCGACCGCTACGCCGCTCCCTCGCTCCGGGGCGGCCGTCCGGCGGGACTTTCGGCCGGCCCGGAGGTGGCGTTGGACTCTCGGTAAGCCCTGGTTAAAGGAGCACTGTGGAGACATCGGGACCTGCGCGGGCGTCCTCCGCCCGGCCGGCAGGCGCTCCGTCTCAACAGCAGGGGAAGCACCATGAGTTCCACGCTCCAGCGCGCCTCGCAGCCGCCCGCAGGCGGCTCCGTATCCGACCCGGAGGACTACCGGCCCGGCCGCACCGTCACGGTGTGGGAGCCGGAGGACGAGGTCTTCTGGAAGTCGGTCGGCAGACGCGTCGCCACCCGGAACCTGTGGATCGCGGTACCGGCCCTGCTGGTGGCCTTCGTGGTCTGGCAGGTCTGGTCGGTCACCGCGACCAACCTCAAGGACGTCGGCTTCGACATCTCCACCTCGCAGCTGTTCTGGCTGACCGCCATCCCCGGTCTCACCGGCGGCACGGCCCGGATCTTCTACACCTTCCTCGGCCCCAGGATCGGCCAGCGCCGCTTCACCGCGATCTCCACCGCCGTCC
The DNA here is from genome assembly GCF_014203705.1 of Kitasatospora gansuensis. Taxonomy (NCBI): domain Bacteria; kingdom Bacillati; phylum Actinomycetota; class Actinomycetes; order Kitasatosporales; family Streptomycetaceae; genus Kitasatospora; species Kitasatospora gansuensis. The sequence goes on along the minus strand of NZ_JACHJR010000001.1, from coordinate 7,874,053 downwards.
TGGTCCTCCCGCTGCTCTGGCTCGGCATCGCCATCCAGGACACCTCGACCCCGTTCGGCGTACTGGCCGTGATCGCCGCCCTCTGCGGCTTCGGCGGCGCGAACTTCTCCTCCTCGCTCGCCAACATCGGGTTCTTCTTCCCGAAGCGGGAGAAGGGCAACGCGACCGGCATCAACGGCGGCCTCGGCAACCTCGGCGTCTCGGTCGTCCAGCTGCTCACCCCGGTGCTGATCACCTCCTCGATGCTCGCCATCGGCTCGGCCCAGCACAAGGCCGACGGCACACCGGTCTACCTGCAGAACGCCGCCTTCGTGTGGATCCCGGTGCTGATCGTCCTCGCGCTGGTGAGCTGGTTCGGCCAGAACGACCTCAAGGTCGCCTCCACCCCCTTCAGCCGGCAGCGCGTCATCTTCCGGCGCAAGCACACCTGGCTGATGACCTGGCTCTACGTCGGCACCTTCGGTTCCTTCATCGGCTTCGCCGCCGCGCTGCCCCTGCTGATCAAGACCACCTTCCCGGCCTACTCGGTCGCCACCTACGCCTGGATGGGCCCCGCCCTCGGCGCCCTCGCCCGGTGGGCCGGCGGCTGGATCGCCGACAAGCTCGGCGGCGCGCGGGTCACCGTACTGTCCTTCGTCGGGATGGCCGCGTCCATCGTCGGGGTCATCAACTTCCTGCCCACCGGCGGCAACGAAGGCTCGTTCTACGGCTTCTTCGCCTGCTTCCTGGCCGCGTTCTTCTTCTCCGGCATCGGCAACGGCTCGACCTTCCGGCAGATCCCGGTGATCTTCCGGGCCCAGCACCTGAAGGGCCTCACCGAGGGCACGGCCGCGCACGACCAGGCCCTCAAGCAGGCCGAGATGGAGTCCGGGGCCGTCACCGGCTTCACCGCCGCGATCGCCGCCTACGGGTTCTTCTTCATCCCGGCCATGTTCGCCAACTTCGCCGTCACCAGCGCGATGTGGGGATTCGTCGCCTTCTACCTCAGCTGCATCGCGGTCGCCTGGTGGTACTACGCCCGCCGCGGCGCCGAGTCCCCCAGCTGAACCCGACCGACTGACCGATCGACCGCCGACAGCCCGGGCCCTGTGGCCCGGGCCCGGTGCGTACTTGCTAGGTTCACCGCATGTCGAACAGCCTGCGCGTCATCGTCCACATCACCACCCAGCCCGGCCGGGGTGCCGAGCAGATCGCCGCATTCACCGCGCTGGCACCGGTGGTTCGGGCCGAACCGGGTTGCCTGCAGTACGACCTGCACACCGTGAACGACGACCCGGACCGCTTCGTCCTGCTCGAGGAGTGGGCGTCGGCGGAGGCCCTGCGGCAGCACGACGCCTCGGCCCACATGGTCGCGGCGGACGCCGCCAACAAGGCGTTCCGCGCGGGCCCGGCCGAGATCGTGATGCTCAGCCCGAAGCCCGTGGCCTGACGGCCCGACCGTCTCACGCACTCAGACGATCAGCGGCACCGGGTGAATCTCGTCGGCCGGGTGCCCGGTCCGCTCGTGGATCCGCTGGACCGCTTCCCTGGACGGCGCCTCGGACAGGCAGTACACGACGCCCGCCTCCGGGTCCGCCCACGCCTGCTCGAAGTGCACGCTCTCGTCGCCCTCGATGGCGAGATCCGCCATGTGGGCCGCGCGGAGCTCCTCCGCCGTGATCCCCACCATGTTCTGGTGCACATCCATGAACTTCGCCATGGTCCCAACACCTCCGGAGTCCGTCCGTGACGGCCCGGCCCGGCCGGGCCTTCCCTCCCTCCAGGGTGCGCCGGGCCGAACCGCTCGGCGCGGCAGCGCCACCCGGCGGCGGGCCGGGACCGTACGGGTGGACTCGCCGAGCGGTGCGGCGGGCCCGGCGGCCCGGGGCCGGGCGGGGTGGTGACCTTGACCGAGCAAGGTCCTCCCCACCCCCGGAAGGGATGTCCCGCCATGCGCCGTCCGACCGCCGGCCGACTCGCCACCGCCCTGCTCGCCCTCTCCGCCCTGGTCCCGCTGACCCTCGCCGCACCCACCGCCCAGGCCGTGCCACCGTCGGCAGCCGTCTTCACCGGTGACGCGTACGCCGACGACTGCCCGCCCGATGGGCTCGACCCCGCCCTCGCGGCGCGCCTCGACCAGGCGATCGAACAGACCCTCCAGGAGACCGGCACCCCCGGCGTGATCGTCGGTCTCCGGCTGCCCGGCCGGGGCACCTACCTGCACACCGCCGGGGTGGCCGACACCGCGACCGGGCAGCCGATGACGCCCGACCTCCGGATGCGGATCGGCAGCGAGACCAAGACCTTCACCGTCACCGCCGTGCTGGAACTCGTCGACCGGGGGCTGGTCGGCCTCGACGACCCGATCTCCGCCCACCTCGACGGCGTACCCGACGGGGAACACATCACTATCCGTCAGCTGGCTGAGATGCGCAGCGGTCTGTTCTCGTACACCGCCGACGACGACTTCGTCCACGACCTGCTCAGCGACCCGACCCGCCCGTTCACCCCGCCGGAGCTGCTGACCTACGCCTTCCACCACCCGAACGTCTTCGCCCCCGGCTCGAAGTTCCAGTACTCCAACACCAACACCGTCCTGCTCGGGCTGCTGGTGGAGAAGCTCTGCGGCCTGCCGCTGGCCGAGTTCATCCACCGGAACGTGACCGGCCCGGCCCACCTGCCGCACACGCTGTTCCCGCAGGGCGCCGAGTTCCCGGAGCCGCACGCGCATGGGTACACCAACCAGACGCTGTCCGGCCGGATCGCCGACGCCACGGACTGGAACCCGAGCTGGGGCTGGGCCGCGGGCGCGATGATCTCCGACCTGGACGACCTGCACCGCTGGGCCAAGGTGCTCGCCACCGGCACCCTGCTCTCCCCCGCCACCCAGGCGGAGCGGGAGAAGTTCATCCCGGTGCCCGGGTTCGACGACTCCGGGTACGGCCTCGGCCTGTTCCGGAACCACGGCTGGGTCGGGCACAACGGCTCGCTGCCGGGCTACGAGAGCGTGACGATGTACCTCCCGGAGCAGGACGCCACCATGGTGATCCTGCTCAACACCGATGTCCTGCACGCCGGTTCCGAGCCCAGCACGCTCTTCGCCAAGGCGGTCACCTCGATCGTCACCCCGGAGCACGTGTACGACATTCCCGCCGAGAGCTGATTCACCGTCAAATGTGCTGTTCAGTCAGCTCGTTGAGCCTGACGTGGGCCAGTGCCTTGTCGTCGTGGATCTTCCCGCGCGGCCACTTCACCGCGCCCCGGTCCCCCGCCTCGGCCTCGTGCACCGCGTCGACCAGCCACTGCGGGCCCGCCCGCCGGCAGTCCTCCAGCAGGGTGGTCCAGTCGGCCAGCCGGTAGTCGTCCACCAGTGAGCTGACCCCGTCGGTGGCCAGCACCAGGTCACCGAGTTCGGCCAGCGGCCAGGACGCGGTCCGGGCGTGCAGCCCGGCCGCCGGATCCGCCTCCGCGATCCAGTAGCCGCCCTCGCGGTTGATCACCGTGTACTGGAACTCCCGGAGCTCCAGCATGAGTTCGCGATGACGGGCGTCGAAGCCGGACCCGGCGGCCAGCCGGCTTCGGTACTCGGCCAGCTGCGGCCGGGGTGCGACCAGGTCGGCGAGGCGGTCGTCCCGCAGCTCGTGCACCGAGCCGTCTCGGCCGTACGCCACGACGGGGCTGTCGCCGAGCACCGCCGCGTCCAGCCGGTCGCCGGCGCGGCGCAGCACCGCCACGGTGGCGGCCGGGCTCCGGCCCGGGAGCAGCCGGTGCTCGGCGGCGACCGCGCGTATCGCCTCGGCCAGCACCACCCGCAGGTCCGGGTCCCCGCCGCCGTCGAGTTCGCGGGCCAGCCACGCACCGAGGGTACGGGCGTACCAGCCACCCCGGGGTTCGTCGCCGCTCACCGTGGACACCCCGTCGAGGACGATCACCGCGTCCGGCAGCACGACGACGTGATCCTCGGTCAACTTCCCCGCGGTGCCGGGACGTTCGCCCGTACGCACCACCCAAGCCGCCCCGCCCTGCTGCCCGCTCACCCTGCACTCCTGTCCGGCCGCAGCCGCTCCGCGTTCAACTGGCGAATACTGAACGGCCTCTTGACGCCTCGACGCTCCATGGATTCACTGGACCCCGCCACACCCGGCATGCCCGCCCCCACCCTACGGGCCGCCGTCCCCCACCCCGGCAGCACCGCACGGCGTCCAGTCCTTCCCCATCATGGGAGCGCTCCCATGGCTGGCCGCCACCCCCTGCCGGGCCCGTACCAGAGAGGACCCGCGACGTGCTCCACCCCGTACGCCGCCTGCGCGATGCCCTGCTGACCATCGCCCTCGCGTCAACCGCGCTCATCGCCCCCACCACCACCGCCCAGGCCGCCGCGCCCGCAGCCGGCGCCGCTACCACTGCCATCGGCTCCGGCTACTGGCACACCAGCGGCCGCCAGCTGCTCGACGAGGGCAACCACCCCGTCCGGATCGCCGGCCTCAACTGGTTCGGCTTCGAGACCGCCAACTACGTCCCGCACGGGCTCTGGTCCCGGGACTACAAGAGCATGATCGACCAGATCAAGTCCCTCGGGTACAACACCATCCGGCTGCCCTACAGCGACGACCTCTTCAAGGGCACCTCACCGGTCAGCCTCAACACCTCGGGCGGCATGAACGCCGATCTTCAAGGCCTGAACTCACTCCAGGTGATGGACAAGATCGTCGACCAGGCCGGGACCGCTGGGCTCAAGGTGATCCTCGACCGCCACCGTCCGGACTCCAACGGGCAGTCGGCGCTCTGGTACACCGCCGCCGTGCCCGAGTCGACCTGGATCAGCCACCTCAGCAGCCTGGCCTCCCGGTACGTGGGCAAGCCGGCCGTGATCGGCATCGACCTGCACAACGAGCCGCACGACCCGGCCTGTTGGGGCTGCGGTGACCCCGCGCTGGACTGGCGGCTGGCCGCCGAGCGGGCCGGCAACGCGGTGCTGGCCGCCAACCCGCAGCTGCTGGTCTTCGTCGAGGGCAACCAGACCTTCAACGGCAGCTCGTACTGGTGGGGCGGCAACCTCCAGGGCGCCGCCCAGTACCCGGTCCGGCTGAACGTGGCCAACCGGCTGGTCTACTCCGTGCACGACTACGCGACCAGCGTGGCCCAGCAGAGCTGGTTCAGCGACCCGTCGTTCCCGGCCAACATGCCGGGCGTCTGGGACCGCAACTGGGGTTACCTGTTCCAGCAGAACATCGCGCCGGTCTGGGTCGGCGAGTTCGGCACCACCCTGCAGTCGACGGTCGATCAGAAGTGGCTGAAGGCGCTGGTGCAGTACATGCGGCCGACGGCCCAGTACGGGGCCGACAGCATCAGCTGGACGTTCTGGTCCTGGAACCCCAACTCCGGTGACACCGGAGGGATCCTGAACGACGACTGGACCACCGTCAACACCACCAAGGACGCCTACCTGGCGGACGTCAAGGCGCCCGGCTTCGGCCCGGTCGGCGGCGGGGGCGGTGACGTGCAGGCGCCGTCCGTACCCACCGGCCTCACCGTGACCGGCAGCACCGCGAACTCCGTCTCGCTCTCCTGGACCGCCTCGACCGACAACGTCGGCGTCACCGGGTACGACGTCTACCGCGGCACCACCCTGGCCGGCCCGGCCACCGGCACCACGTACACCGACTCCGGGCTGACCGCCGCCACCGCGTACGCGTACACGGTGCGGGCCAGGGACGCGGCGGGCAACGTCTCGGCGTCCTCCACCGCCGTGAACGCCACCACCAGCGGCAGCGGCGGCGGCAGCGCGGGCTGCACGGCCGGCTGGCACCTGGACAACCAGTGGACCCCCGGCTTCACCGCCAGCGTCACGGTGACCGCCACCGCCGCCACCAACTCCTGGACGGTGCGCTGGACTTGGCCGAACGGCCAGCAGCTCACCAGCTCCTGGAACGCCACCGTCCAGCAGGCGGCAGGCACGGTCACCGCGACCAGCCTGTCCTACAACGGCACGCTCGCACCCGGCAGTTCGACCAGCTTCGGCCTGCAGGGCACCTGGACGGGCAGCAACGCGGCCCCGACGCTCACCTGCACGGCCGCCTGACCCTCCGGCCCCCGGTGGTGGGGCAACTCCTGCCCCACCACCTCCTCCGACCTCCGCGAGCGGCCCGACCCCACCGATCAGGCTCAGCTTGGCGATCCGCAGCTCGGCACCGTTCGGGAGGTCGACATCCGTCAGAAACCCCGCCCCGGAAAGGACTTCCGACGCTCGGCGGTACGATCCAGCCATTGATACCCGCGAGTAGGTGCCAGTACCGTTCCGTACATGACCGAGCCTGAGAGCGCGCAGTACGACTACGACGTCGTCATCAGCGGAGCCAGTCTCGCCGGCAGCACCGCGGCGATCCTGCTCGCCCGCCGCGGTGCCCGCGTCGCACTGCTGGAACGCCGCTCGGATCCCGAGGCGTACAAGGTGCTCTGCACCCACTCCCTCACGGCCAACGCCTACCCGGTGCTGGACGAACTCGGCCTCGTCCCCGCGCTCGAGCAGGCGGGGGCCGTCCGCAACGAGGCGCGCTGGTACACCCGTTGGGGATGGATCGAGCCGAAGGGCGCCGAGCTGCCGTACGCGTACAACGTGCGGCGCAGCACCCTCGACCCGCTGATCAGGGCCCGAGCGGCGGAGACCCCCGGCGTCGAACTGCTCCTCGGCCACCAGGTCACCGGGCTGCTCCGGGAAGCCGGGCGTACCGCGGGGGTGCGGGTGACGACACCGCAGGGCGAGCGCGAGATCCGGGCCCGCCTGGTGGTCGGTGCCGACGGCAGGGACTCGGCCGTGGCGAAGCTCGCCGAGGTGCCCGCTCGGCTGCACGAGAACACCCGGTTCGCCTACTTCGCGCACTTCCGCAACCTTCCGCTGCACGGCGGGATCGCCCACACCTGGTTCCTCGAGCCCGACATGGCGTACGCGTTCCCCAACGACGACGGGGTGACGGTCGTCGCGGTGCTCCCGGACAAGAAGCGATTGCCGGACTTCCGGGAGGACCTGGAGGGCAGCTTCCTCGCCTTCGTCCGCGCCCTGCCCGAGGCGCCGCCGATCGACTCCGCCGAGCGCATCTCGAAGATCACCGGCTTTCTCGACTACCCCCTGCACAGCCGCAGGCCGACCGCACCGGGCGTCGCGCTCATCGGCGACGCCGCCCTGACCGGCGACCCCCTGTGGGGCGTGGGCTGCGGATGGGCCCTGCAGTCCGCGCACTGGCTGACAACGGCGGTCGCCACGGCCGCAACCGGTCGGGGCGACCTCGACAAGTCGCTCGCACTGTACGCCCGCACCCACCAGCGCCGGCTGCGCGGTCACCAGCAGCTGGCCGCCGACTTCGCCAAGGCCCGCCCGTTCAACCCCTTGGAGCGGCTGATGTTCTCGGCGGCAGCCCGCGATCAGTCGCTGGCGCGCCACATGCACATGTTCGGATCCCGGCTGATCGGTCCACTGCGCTTCCTCAACCCCGTGGCAGTGGCCAAGGCATCGGCCGTCAACATCAGGCACCGCCGGGCAACTGCGCTGCACCACCGGTGACTTCGGTCAGGACAGCTGCTCGCGCGCCTGACCGAGCGCTGAGGCGAAGCCCGCCGCCACCTCCACCGGGTCGGTGCCCTGGGCCTCGACCTCGGTACAGCCGCGGGGCTGCTTCTCGATCCGGATCCGGCAGGGCAGCGCGGTGTACGAGCCGGACTCGAACTCCCAGCGCAGCCGTTGCCCGGCCCACTCCCCACTGAGCGAACCGTCCTGCTCGACGGCGGCCAGTTGGTAGTAGACGGTCCGGCAGTCCGGGACGTGGTCCCAGACCGACCGGGGACCGGTCCACTGTTCGTCCCGTTCGACGACGCGGGCGTAGTCGCGTTCGAGCGCGTCCTCGCCGATCTGGGAGTTCCACAGCGCGGTGATCTCGTCGGCGATCGCGCGGGTCGTGACACGCAGGGTGTGCACACCCGCCTGGACCACGAATCCGGGCTCCGTGGCCGTGGGGTCCTGCGGCGTTTCGGTCACGATCTGATCCTCCCTCATGGAGCGGTGCTGGAAGCGACGGCCGGACGGATCAGCCCTCCGCCGTGCCGCTCCCGCGCACCCCGTCGACGACGATCGCCAGCAGCCGACCCGCTTCGGCCGCACCGTCCGGATCGTGCTCGGTGGCCAGCGCGATGGCACCGACCAGCCGGAGCAGGTCGCGGACGGTGACCTCGGCGCGCACCGCGTGCGCGTCGTGCGCACGGGCGAGCAGCTCGCCGCCGGCCTGCACGATCATCGCGTGGCAGGTCTCTCCCAACGCCGGGTCGCCCTCGCCGGTATCGGGCATCAGGGACGCCCCGAGACCCCTGTTGGTCGCGGCGTGTTCGACGACCGCGTGCAGCCAACTGACCAGCGCCGCACCCGGATCTGGGGCGATGGCCAGGTCGGCGGCCTTGGCGCAGAGGGTCTCCACCCGGTCCCTGAAGACGGCTTCCAGCAGCGCCTGCCGGGACGGGAAGTGCCGGTGGAGGGTGGCCGATCCGACACCGGCCTCCCGGGCGATCTCCTCCAGGGAGGCGTCGGTGCCGTGCGCGGCGACGGCGGCTCCGGCGGCGGCCAGGATCCGGTCGTAGTTGCGCTGCGCGTCCGCGCGCAGCGGGCGCTTCGACGTTCGCACGGGGGCTCCTGACGGCTTGCTAACCGGGGTGGTCCTCCATATTGTATCGACAGCCAAACGGAGGGGCACCCCACTTCTCCCCCCATGCCCGCGAACCCCGGGAGAGACCGTGACACCAACGAACCACCAGCACCCCGAACTCGGACGCATCGGCATCTGGGCGGGCGAACTCGACGACTGCACGGCCGCCGGCCTCCGCGAGGCCGTCGCCACCGTCGAGGACCTCGGCTTTGGCACCCTGTGGTTCCCCGAGACCGCCGGACGCGAGGCGATGGCGCAGGCCGCGATGCTGCTCTCACAAACCCGGCGGATCGTGGTGGCGGCCGGCAGCACGGACATCTACGCGCGCGATGCCGTGACAACTGCCGCCGCTCAGCGCACTCTTGAGGAGGCGTTCCCCGGGCGCTTCCTGCTCGGGCTCTGGGACAGTCACCCCAGCCTGGCCGAACAGGTCCGCGGCCACCGCTTCGGTCCGCCACTGCCCACCATGCGCGCCTACCTGGACGCTCTCGACGCCGCACCCTTCGGACCGCCCGGCACCGCGCCCTCACCACATCGTGTACTGGCGGCCCAGGACCCCGGCATGCTCGCGCTCGCGGCCGAACGCGCCTGGGGCGCCCACGTGTTGGGCATGCCGGTCGCACACACCCACACCGCCAGGGCCATCCTGGGACCCACCGCGATGCTCGCCGTCACCCAACTGTGCGTCCTGGGCCCAAACCGCTCGCACACCGCCGCACCGGCTCGCGACACCGCGGCGGCGGCCCTGCCGAACCGCCGTACCCTGCTACGCGCTCTGGGTTACGAGGCCATCGACCCGCCCGAGGACCGGCTGGTCGACGCGATCGTGGCGCACGGCACCGCCGAGGACATCGCCCGCCGCGTCCACGAACACCTCGACGCCGGGGCCGACCACGTCAGCCTCCACCTGCTCACCGCCACGCCCGGCACGCCGCCCACCCGGCAGTGGCGGCAGCTCGCGGCACAGCTCCTGCCCTGACCGGACGCGGCGTCAGCGCGCCGCCCAGTCCGGGCAGACCGGCTGGTGCCACCTGGTGCGCACCACGGCGCCGCCGAGCAACCGACGCTCGCTGCTCCAGGTCCGGCAGCATCCCGGCCGTACCGGTGGGGTGTCACGCCTGGCGGCCGCGCGGACCGGAGCCGGACCCGCGCCAGGTTGGCCGTTGCTCGGGGCAGCGGCCCGGCTCGAAGTGGTGGCCGCCGAAAGCCGGGCCCGGTGGCGGCGCATCTGCGCCGGGGAGGAAGAAGTCACATCCAGGCCCTCCCACCAATGGTCACCTCCCAACCCGTCACTCACCCGAACGGGCGACGGCCGTAGCGGCGGCGACGTCACCCGGTCAGTCGTGGTGGGCGCCGAGCTCGTCCAGGTACCGCAGCCGCCGGATGCACGCCCGGGCCCCGAACTCGGCGGTGTACACGTCCATTTCCCCGCCCGCCTGCACCCACCGCCCGGTCTGCCGGTCCACCACCGCCCACGCCTCGCGGCCCAGGTCGTCGGGCGGCAGCCGCATCGCCTCGTACCGGGGCGCGGCACCGACCGTCGGCGAATCGGCCGTCCCGGCGCACCCGGGCGGGGCCTCGAACCGTGGTAACGGGCTGTCAGGGCCCCCGCTCGTCATGCTCACCACAGTAGAGGAACGGCGTCGCTGACATTGTGTCAATGGATCACCTCGCGGCGTCCGACCCTTCCGCACGGACCGGTCAGGTGCAGAGCTGACTGGCGGTCACCGGCCGCAGCCCGAGCCGCTGCAGCCCGTCCAGCACGGCGGGCAGCGCGTCCACGGTGCCCTGATGGCCCATGTGCAGCGCCACCACCGAGCCGCCCTGCACCGAACGGAGCAGCCGCCGTTGCAGCAGGTCCGCACCCGGATCGCTGTAGTCACGCGGGTCCACGTCGAAGGACAGGCAGTGCTCGTACCCCACCAACCGGGCCTGCTCCCGCACCATCGCGTTGGCGTACTGGGTCGCCGACGGCCGGAACCAGCGTCCGATCGAGCCGGTCAGCCTGCGCAGCCGTTCGGCGCACTCGGCTATCTCCGCGTGCGCCTGATCGGGGGTCATGGCGTTGATGTCGAGGTGGTTCTGGGTGTGGTTGCCGAGTTCGTGGCCACCGCGCAGGATGCGTTCCGCCATCTGCGGCTGCTGGTCCAGCCAGCGGCCCACCGCCAGCACCGTCAGCCGTACCCCGTGCTGCTCGGCCCGCTCCAGCAGCGCCGTCGCCTGGGCGGGGTCGCCCTCGCCGTGGAAGGTCAGCGCGACCTCGGCCCGCCCGCGCGGCCCGTTCACCACCTCGACCGGCGTCCCCGGCGCGAGCGGCGCGGTCACCGGGACCACGGCGGCGGGCGGCGACGGCACCGGCGTGGGCGCGGCCGTTGCGGCGGGCGTCCCGGCCGGGTTACGGGTGATCAGGGGCGAGTACCCGGCCGGACCTTCCGGCGGGTCGATCGGCCCCAGGTCACCCGTGGCCCGGGTCGGGCCCGGCGCGCACGCGGACAGCGCACCGACCGCGGTCACGGCGGCGAGCCGGGCGGCGGTGCGCAGGACAGAGCGACGGTCAGCAGTCATCGCGCACCAGCATAGAGACAGCGGAACACCCGTACGAATCGAACACGCCCGTCCGGGCCAGCGGAAACGCCCGCCGTCACCCGTCTCGGCTGTTGGCTGAACGCCGTCATCATGACCGAATGTTGACCATTTCGCGGGCGAGTCGTGGGGCCCCGCCCTCCTATGGTCGACCGCATGCCCCCACAGCTCCGTCGGCCGAACGCCACCCTCCCCGTTCTGCCGTACCGCAAGCCCACCCGAGGCCGTGACTACTGGGTCCTCGACGACGTCCTGCCCAACATCGACGAGATCCGGGCCCGCTGCCTGGCGGTCGAGCAGTGGGACGAGGGCTACCCGCACAAGCCCGAGGCCTGGCCGGGCCTGCGCACCATGCCCGGACTGCTGCCCGCCGAACTCGCCCACGTCGAGGGCCTGGTCCGGAAGGCCACCGGCGCACCCCGGATCTGGGCCCGCTCCGAGGCCGAGGGCGGCACCTTCAACCACAACTGCGTCCAGGTGGTCGGCGAGGGCGAGTGCGAACCCCGCCCGCACACCGACTCCCGCGCCCTCTGCCGGTACGCCGCCGTGCTCTACCTCAACCCCGACGTCCCCAAGCAGTGCGGCACCAGCTTCTACCGCCAGAGCTTCCCGGGCGGCCGCCTCGGCGGCAACCTGGTCACCGCCCCGCACAACAACCTGGTCGACGCCCTCGGCACCCGCTACGTCCCCGCCGACTCCTTCACCGAGGACGTCGCCGTCCCGCACCGCTACAACCGCCTGCTCCTCTACACCGCCAACATGATGCACACCGCCACCTCCTACTGGGGCAGCACCCTGCCGGAGAAGCGGATGACCGCCGTCTTCTTCTGGATGGCCTGACCACCGGCGCGGAACAGGCTGACCCGGGAGATCTGCCCGTCCGACCAGCCCGGCCGGCCATCGGCCCGATCGATCACCGTGATCCCGACCTGCGTCTCCGGCACGCGGAACCGAAGGATCCCGGCCGCCGGGTCGCTGTCGTACTCGACGTACGGCTCGAGGACGTGCCCTGCCGCTTCGATACCGGCTCGCACCGGTTCGAACACGGCCGGACCTGACAACGTCCCGTACACCTCGCCGAGACATGACGGCACGTCAGCGGGGGTCGGCTCCCCACGGTCCAGGCGGACGACGAACCCGAAGGGCCGCCACCCGCCCTCCTCCTCGGCGCGCAGGTGGTGCACCTCGACCAGCCCGTAGTCCTGAACCAGTCCCAGCGCCGTCTCCCCCGCCCACAGCGGCGCGGCACCCAGCCGCGCCGACCACTCCTCGGGCGACAGCTCAAGCCCCGCACCCAGCACACCACCGCTGGTGGCCACGTCGACCAGGAACTGATGGATCATCGTCGGGCTCCTCTTTGCTCGGCTTTACTCGGCGTCGAGCTGGTGGTCGGCCCAGACGTAGCTTTCGGGTAGCAGGTCGGTGATGCGGACGGTCCGGACGCGGTCGCCTGTGCCGACGATGACCTTGAGGGCGGGGAAGTAGTCGAGCAGGACCTGCCGGCACCGGCCGCACGGAGGAACGACTCCCCGGTCGCGGTCGCCCACGGCGACGATCGTGTCCAGCTCGTAGGCGCCCTGGGCTGCTGCCGTACCGATCAGGACCAGCTCGGCGCAGGGGCCGCCCGTGAAGTGGTAGGCGTTCACCGCGGTGACGATCCGGCCGTCCCGGGCACGGGCCGCGGCCGCCATGGTGTGGTTGTCGCCCCGGCAGCGCGTGCGCGCGACCTCCGCCGCGGCCTCGATGAGCTCGTGGTCGACGTGGTGGGTCTGCGTGGTCATCTTCTCTGCCTTCGTCAGGTGTCACGCGACATTGACCCAGGTGACGAGGGTGCGCAAGCGAATATCGGCCGTGTGCCAACCGGTGGGCGGCTACGGCCCGGTGGAGTCGCTGCCGAGTCGCCAGGCCTCGATGTCGCGGTAGTGGATCGGCCCGGGCCCCCGGCCGATGTTGCTGCCGACCAGGTGGAGACGTTCGGTCCGCCACGGTCGGCCCACGAACGCGGTGAGTCCGGCCGCGGCCTGCGGCACGCTGCTGGGATCGTCGCGGCGAGCCCGCGCCAGGGTCAGATGGGGGCGCAGCGGGCGGTCCTTGAAGTCGATCCCGCAGGCCCTGACCACGTCCCGGACGTCGGCGGCCAGCAGCTGCAGTCCGTCCAGGTCCCCGTCGATCCCGCTCCACAGCAGCCGCTGGTCGAAGTGGCCACCGCCCCGCAGGCCCAGCCGCAGAGCGGGGTGCGAGGCCGCCAGTCCGGCGAGCGCCGGCTGCAGCAACGGGACTGCTGCGGAGGGGAGTTCACCGAGGAACGCCAGGGTGATGTGCCAGTCCTCGATCCGGTTCCACCGCAACTGCGGGTACGCGGCGTAGGCCGGCTCCAGGGCCCGGGCCAGTTCGTCCTTGGCGTCGTCGGGCGGGGCCAGCGCCACGAAGACGCGGCGGGTCAAGGACTCGGGATGATCGTTCACCAGGGATTTCTAGCACCTCACCGATACCCCGTTGCGCGGGCGGCACCGGGTCGCCAACCGCCCCGAGCAAATTCGTTGGCGCCGAGAGCCTTCCGATGACAAGACTGCACTGGTGAACCCCCTGCCGCCGTTGCCCGGCCCGCTCCCTCTGCCGGCACCGGACCCGCGTGTCCGCGACGTCGTTCTCGACTATGCGGACATGGACGCTTTGGTGGCCCAGCTGGTTCTGCCCGGCGAGGCGTCGATGTACGTCATGAGCGCGATGGAAACGTCCCGCGAACTCATCAGGCACTCCTACTACCGGTACGAGTTCGCCACCGTCGCCGTCACGCATTCCCTGTTCGCCCTGGAGCACGTCCTGGCCGAGCGCCTGGCCATCCCCGACCCGCTCCAGGACCTCATCGAGCGGGCCGGCGACACCGGACTCATCCCGGCCGAACTCGCCGCCGAGCTCGACCGCAGCCGGCTACTGCGCGACCGGCTCACGCAGGGCACGGCGACAAGTGCCGCCCTCGGCCCGGCCAGAGCCATCGCCATGGTGCGTGCCGTCTTCGACGCTGTTTCCCTGCTTCTTCGCGCACCATCCGCAGCAGAGGCGCCAACTGTCGACCTGAGCGGGGAACAGCCTCAAGACCGACTCGCCCGGCTGTGGGAGGAACACCGGCGCGCACCGTACCCCGACAGCTTCCGCGGCATCGACGTTGAGAGTGTCGAGCTCATCCTCCTGGACGCCGACGTCGCCGCTCTCGTCCAGCGAGAGATGACGGTGGGCTCGACGACAGTGGCATCGCCACCCTCTGGGCGTGCATCGCCGACCTCGACAAGATCGTGCCCCTGATCAACTCGGAGTACTGCGCCTCCTACTTCGCGAAACTTCGGACGCTGGCCAAGCTCGCGGTAACACGCTACCTACCCACCGCGATCTGACCGATGGTGCCCGTTCGAGGCATCGTTCGAGGTCTGGCCTTGAAGAACAAGCTCAGTCGTAGAAGAACAGCTCCAGATCCTCGATGGACCCCGGTCCCGTCAGAAAGCCCTCTGCCTTCGCAACGTCACCTTCGGGCGGCAGCACACCATTCAGGAGCTGCTTCATCCACAACTCCCCCTGCTCTCCGACCGCGTAAATGCCGGACAGCAGCTCGGCCATGCCCGCCCGCTGCGCCGGGCTGCGCCCGACCACCGGCTGGAGTGCCCATCCGCCTGCCCGCGCAGCCAGCCTCAGCACCCCGGCCCAGTTGGCGATCCGACCGATCCGCACCTGCCACGGGTCCTCGGTGAACGGAGCCGGCCGCCCGCCGTGCAGCGCGTTGGTGGCGGCGACGATGTCTGCCAGCACCTGCCGTTCCACGGCATCCCGGACCCAGCGCCCTTCCTGCGACTCTTCGATCGCAGCGGACCACCACTCCCACGCACCGTCGATGCGGTCGGCGAACGTTTCCATACCCACAGCCTTCCAAACCGGCCTTACCACCGCTGAGGCCGGGTCAGCCGGTGAAGGCCGGGACCACCAGGCCCGACTCGTAGGCGATCACCACGGCGTGGGTGCGGTTCTGGGCGCCGAGCTTGGTGAGGACGTTGCCGACGTGGGTCTTGGCCGTCTCCAGGCTGACCCTCAGGGTCTCCGCGATCTCCGGGTTGGAGAGGCCGGTGGCCATCAGGCGGAGCGCCTCCTCCTCACGGCCCGTCAGGGCTGCCCGCGGCAGTGCCTCGGCGGAGGCCAGCGGGCGGGCGGTGACCATCCGGCGGAGGGCGGACGGGAAGAGGATCGCCTCGCCCGCCGCCACCACCCGTACCGCCTCCGCGATCTGTCGGACCGGCAGCCGCTTGAGCACGAAACCGCTGGCCCCGGCGCTGAGTGCGGCGGTGACGTAGTCGTCGTTCTCGAAGGTGGTGATCACCACGACCTTCGGCGGGTCGGCCGACTCGGCCAGCAGGTGGCGGGTGGCGTCGATCCCGTTCCGACGCGGCATCCGGACGTCCATCAGGACCACGTCGGGACACAGCCGTTGCGCCTGCTCGACCGCCTCGACGCCGTCGGCGGCCTCGCCGACCACCGTGATCCCCGGCTGGGCCGCGAGCAGTGTGCGCAGGCCGCTGCGGGTCACCTCGTCGTCGTCCGCGATCAGGAGCGTGACGGGGGAGGTGGCGGCCGTACCGGCGTCGGAGCCGGTCATGCCGACAACCGTACCGGCAGCCGGACCGCCAGCCGCCAGTGCTGCGGCCCGGCCGGTCCTGCCTCGAACTCGCCGTGCAGCAGCCGCACCCGCTCGGCCAGCCCGGGCAGGCCGTGCCCGGAGGTGGGGAAGGCGCCCGCGCCGGTACGCGTCCCCGCGCCGGTCCGGTTGACCACGCTGAGCTCCAGGACGTCCGGCGCGGCCGTCACCCGGACCTCGATCGGGCCGCCCGCCCCGTGCCGCAGGGCGTTCGTCAGTCCCTCCTGCAGGATTCGGTACGCCGCCCGGGAGAGCGTCCCCTGTACCTGCGTCAGCTCGCCCGACAGCTCCGGCTGCACCACCGCGCCCGCGTGCCGCAACCGGTCGAGCAGTTCGGGCAGGTCGGCCAGGGTCCGGGTCGGCGCCGTACCCGCCTGCTCCTCGCGCAGGACGCCCAGTACGTAGTCCAGGTCCTCCAGCGCGGCCCGGGTGGACTCCTCGATGCTGCGCAGGGCGGCCCGTGCGGCCGCCGGGTCGGCGGACAGCACCTCGCCCGCCACGGCCGCCTGGATCGTGGCCGCGGTCAGCGTGTGTCCGATCGAGTCGTGCAACTCGTGGGCCAACCGGTTGCGTTCGGCCAGCAGCAGTTCCCGTTCGCTGGCCAGCGCCAGCCGCTCGGCCGCGGACGGCCCCAACAGCCTTGGCGCCAGCCAACGCAGAGCGCTCGTCACCGGCACGCACACCACCAGCGCCAGCAGCAGGCAGGCGACTGCCAGCGGCCAGCTCCAGCCGCCCTTCCCGTCCACCGACCAGGCGAACAGCTGCACCCGCGCATCCGCACCGGTCCAACCCCCGGGCAGGGACACGGCCATGGCGAACAGCAGACCGCTCACCAGCGCGCCCGTCCACCCCAGTGCCACGTGCAGCACCAGCCAGAGCGGAGTCCGCCAACGGTCCGCGCCGGCGGGCCGTCGGCCCGCCACCGGATCCGGCAGCGGCACCTTCAGCATCCGCCGGGCGGACCCGACCAGCACCCGCCGGGTGGTGCGGGCCAGCCCGAACACACCGACCGCCGCCGCCCAGGCCAGCAGGCACAGCACGGCCTGCACCCAGAAGGGAGCGGACCGCGACGCCACCAGCGGCAGCATGGCGAACGGCAACAGCGGAAGGCTCGCCATCGCGCCGCAGTAAGCGAAGAGCACACCCGAATACGTGGAGCCGCGTAGCAGCGGCCGGATTCCCCTGATCATGATCGCCAGTATTGCCCAGCAGCTCAGCAGCAGCCTCCCCCGATCGGGGGAGCACCTTCTCCCACCCCGTCGACCGAGCAGCGCCTGGCCGACGGACGGTCAGAGCACGTCGTCGAACTCCCGCAGCAGCCGCGCCTTGGCCCGCGCGCCGACCACCGACCTGACCGGTTCGCCGCCCCGGAAGAGCATCATCGTCGGCATCGAGAGCACCGCGTACGCGGCCTGGGTCTCCGGATTGCGGTCCACGTCCAGCTGCACCACCGTGAGCCGGTGCGCCTCCTCGCGGGCGATGTCCGCCAGGATCGGCGCCATCATCCGGCACGGCGGGCACCAGTCGGCGGTGAACTCCACCAGCACCGGCCCCTCGGCCGCCAGCACCTGCTCCGCGAAGGTCTCGTCGGTGACCGCGGCCACCCCGGTGATCTGCACTGTTGTCCCCTTTGCTCGTCTACTCGGTTTCCGGTCCAACGGTCGGCAGTCCGCCCGGAAGCCCGGTCGCCAGTTCGCAGAGCGGCGGCTGGTCGGCGGCGGTCGCCAGCGCGTCCCGCGACTCGCGGGCCCGGACCAGCTGGGCACCGACCTGCTCGCGCACCTCGTGCAGCCGGGCGATGCACGCGTCCAGTTCGGCGAGCTTGCGCTCGTAGACCTCCAGCGAGGCCGGGCAGGAGTCACCCTCCGGGTGCCCCGCCTGCAGGCACTCGACGAACGGCCGGGTCTCCTCCAGGCCGAACCCGAAGTCCTGGAGGGTCCGGATCTGCTGCAGCAGGCGCAGGTCCTCCTGGCTGTACGCCCGGTACCCGTTGCCGGACCGCCGGGCGGGCAGCAGGCCCAACTGCTCGTAGTACCGCAGCGTCCGGGTGGTCGTGCCCGCCCGCTCGGCCAGCTCACCGATCCGCATCGCCCGCTCCTTCCGGGGTGCCTCTCCGCACCGCCTGGAACGACGGTAGACCTTGACCCTGACGTCAACGCCAGCACACCCCGCCGCCGGACAACGGCGCAGCCCGGAACCGGACCGCCGGCCCAGTGGGCCGGACGGACGGTTCCGGGCTGCCGCCCCTACAACTTCAGCTGTCCTCGGTGCTGTCGGACTCCGCCTGCGCCGCCGCGCTCTCGGCGGCGTCGACCTTCTGCTGCATGTCCTGGACCTGCGCGTCGTCGGCCCCCGCCGACTGGCCCGCCCGGTCCGGCGTGCCCTGGCTCCCGCCGGTCGGCCCGCAGCCGGTCAGGGTCAGGGCGGCGAAGGCCGCGAGGGCCGCTGCGCCGAGAACGGCCTGACGGCGGGTCACTTGGCGGGCGCCTGGGTGTGGCCCTGGGCCGCGCACCAGGTGGCGACGGCCTTGAGGTCGTTCTGCCG
This sequence comes from Kitasatospora gansuensis, assembly GCF_014203705.1. Taxonomy (NCBI): domain Bacteria; kingdom Bacillati; phylum Actinomycetota; class Actinomycetes; order Kitasatosporales; family Streptomycetaceae; genus Kitasatospora; species Kitasatospora gansuensis. The sequence goes on along the minus strand of NZ_JACHJR010000001.1, from coordinate 7,855,582 downwards.
GGTCTCCAGGGTGGGCACCATGCTCTTGCGGAAGGTCAGCCGACCGCTCAGCAGGGTCTGGATCTCGGTGTGTCCGGCGGCCTTCGCGTTGGCCACCCGCTGCTCCATCCGGGCCACCGAGCCGACCACGGTCGCGTCGCCCTTCAGCCGGGTCAGCGAGGCGGTGATGCGCTGCTCGGTCTTGGGCAGCCGCTTGCAGACGGACTTGGCGCCGTCGCCCTTCGGTGCGGCCGCGGGCTTGGTCTCGGCCTGCGCGGGCACGGCCACCAGCAGCGTGCCGGCCAGCGCGAGTGCTCCGGTGACGACGGCCTTGCGGTTGCTGAGCATGGCTGATCTCCTTCGACGACAGGTGCGTTGGGCCCGTGACCGGGCCGACCGGCAGGAGGGTAGCGCCGTTTCTTGTGGAATCCTTGTGAGCACCACAGGGTCCGGCTGCCAGGCCGTCAGGACCGGTCGTCGGCCAGCCAGTCCCGGCGCATCGAGAGCTGTACGGGCAGCTCCAGCGTCGGGGCGTCGGGCCGCAGCAGCGGCAGCCGGACCTCGAACCGGCTGCCCGGGCCCTCGGGCCGGGGGCCGACCGTGACGGTGCCCCGGTGCAGGGCGGCCTGCTGGGCCACCAGGGTCAGCCCGAGCCCGGAGCCGGGGCTGTCCGGGCGGCGGTGGAACCGGGTGAAGACCGCCTGCCGCGCCTCGGGTTCGATGCCAGGGCCGCAGTCGTCCACGGTGAGCACCGCGCACTCGCCCTCGGTGCCCAGCCGCACGGTGACGGTGGCCGGTCGGCCCGGCTGGTGGCCGTGCACCACGGCGTTGCCGAGCAGGTTGGCGAGCAGGATCCGTAGTCCGCCCTCCCAGCCGAACACCCTGACCTCGGCCGGGGTTTCGGCGGACAGCCGGACCTCGGGGTGCCGCCGCCGGGTCTCGCCGGTCGCGTCCTCGACCAGCTCGGCCAGGTCGATCGGGGCGAACGCCGAGACCTCGACCAGGTCGCCCTGCGCCAAGGTCCGCAGCGCGGTGAGCAGTTCCTCCAGTCGGCCGTGGTCCGCGCGCAGGTCCCGGACCACCTCGGCGCGCTCCCCGGCGGGCAGGTCGGGGTGCGCCGCGAGCACGTCGAGGTCGGTGCGCATGCTGGTCAGCGGGGTGCGGAGCTCGTGCGAGGCGGCGGAGGAGAACGAGCGGGCGGTGTCCAGCGCCTGCGCGGTCCGGGCCGCCTGCTCGTCGTAGCGGGCCAGCAACACGCCGATGGCGGTGGCCAGTTCGTCGACCTCGGTGATCCGGATCCGGCCGGGCGCGAATGCCGCGAAGGTCTCGGCGAAGGCGGCGGCCCCGGCCTGCGGGTCGAGCTCGGCGGCCCGGCGGCTGAGCCGCCGGATCGACAGGGTGGCCCGCCGGGCCAGCCCGAGCGCGACCAGTCCGGAGACCGGCGCGGCCAGCACCGAGACCAGCAGCACCCGGCGGCGTACGGCGGCGAGCTGCGGCCCGTCGGCGGCGGTCGGCGCGATCAGCCACAGCGTGCCCGGCGCCGCGCCGTCCACCCGTACGGTCAACACCCGCCAGGCGGCTCCGTGTTCGCGTACGGTCACCGGCCCGCCGGGCACGGTGGGCAGCCGGGCCGGGTCGGCCGGTGCCGGGCCGCCGGCCAGCACCACAACACCGTCCGCCGCGGCCACCCGCACCCCGGAGTCGAGCGCGTCGCCGAGGATCCGGCGGCTCTGGTTCTGCTCGACCTTGGGCCGGCCGCCCCGGTCGGCGGTCAGCAGCGCGCGGGTGGCGGGCAGCACAGCGGCGGCCCGGTCGTGCAGCCTGGCGTCCTGCTGGCCGCGCAGGTCCCGGTTGACCAGGCCGAGCAGCAGGGCGCCCGCGCCGAGCACCAGCAGGGGCACCACCACCGTGACCGACAGCGCGATCCTGCTGGAGAGCTTCACGAGCCCTCCCCCGCGCCGGAGCCACTGCCGGAGCCACCGGCGGGCAGCCGCAGGACGAAGCCGACGCCGCGCACGGTGTGGATCAGCCGCGGCCGCCCGCCCTCCTCCAGCTTGCGCCGCAGGTAGCTGACGAAGGTGTCGACCGCGTCGGTGCGCACCTCGAAGTCGTAGCCCCAGACCCGGTCCAGCAGGGTGTCCCGGCTCAGCACGATCCCGGCGTTCCTGACCAGCTCGGCCAGCAGCTCGAACTCCCGGCGGGTGAGGCTGAGTTCGACGCCGTCCTGGTGCACCTGCCGGGTCTCCTCACTGAGCACCAGCGGCCCCGCCCGGAGCGTGCCGGCCGGCGGCGCGGGCCTGCGCCGGAGCAGCGCCCGCAGCCGCAGCACCAGCTCCTCCAGGGCGAACGGCTTCACCAGGTAGTCGTCCGCCCCGGCCTGCAGGCCGGTCACCCGGTCCGCGAGCTCGTCCAGCGCGGAGAGCATCAGCACCGGCGTCTCGTCCCCCTGCTCCCGCAGGCCGCGACAGACCTCGGTGCCGGACCGGCCGGGCATCGAGACGTCCAGCACCAGCACGTCCGCCGCCGCCTCGGCCAGCAACCGCAACGCCTCCGCGCCGCTCTCGGCCGTCCGGACGGTGAAGCCGCTGAGCCGCAGCCCGCGCTCCAGCGACCGGCGGATGGCCGCATCGTCGTCCACCACCAGGACCCGACCGGCGGTCATCGGCTCTCCTCCCGCTCCGGGGGCTGTATGTCGTAGGGGGCGCCCTACGCTCTCACGCCACCCGTGGCGCACGCGGCCGGGGGTCGGTCGTCACCCCGACCCGGCGAGGCGCTCGTGATCGGCCGCCAGCAGCGCCTGGTACGACTCCGCGATGGCGACCGTGCGCGGAATGAGAACGGCGTCGACAACTCATCGGTCACCACAGACATTTTCGCCCCCCGGTCAACGGCCGTCGCGCCATTCCAGAACGAATGTGCGCAACAATGCCGCGGAATCGTCGAATCCGGCGCCGCAGAAGGGTCGCCGAATTCGACGGTCATGGAGGTGGAGACAGGAATCGAACCCATGTACACGGCTTTGCAAGCCGCTGCCTCGCCTCTCGGCCACTCCACCGGGCGATTCGATTCACCAACCTAGACCGTGCCACCGGGATTTCCGGGCACGCCACGCCGCGCCGTCAAACCAATCCGGGAACATCGGCCGCCCGGCCCCCGCCACCCTATTCGGCCCGGCTCACCGCGCCCGGCGACCACGTCAGTCGGCGGGACCGACGGTAATCTGCTGCGAGCAGCGTCCGATCAGCGAAGATGGGATTCACGCGTGACCGTCAAGGACTCCCGGCCGACCTTTTCCGTGGGCCCCGTATTCACCGGACCGGCCGCCCGATGTCAGTACAAGAGCCTGCCGCTGCGGGACCTGCCCCCGCTGGGCATGGTCCGGCAGGCCCGGCTGGCGCTCGAGGACTCCCGCGAGCGGCGCTCCGGGGTTCCGGCGCCCGGACGGGCCTCCGCCTTCTCGGCCGGGGACTGGGTGCGGGTCAAGGACGCCGACGCCGTCCGCGCCACCCTGGACGGCCGGGACCGGCACCGCGGCCTGTGGTTCACGGCCAGTCAGTGGTCGTACTGCGGCCGCACCTACCAGGTCGAGCACGTCGTGCGGCGGATGGTCGACGACCACTACCGGATGCGCCGGCTCTCCGCCACCACCAGCCTCAGGGGGGCGACCTGCCTCGGGGCGGACCGGTCCGAGGGCTGCGGGCTGGCCTGTGCGCTGCTGTTCCGGGACGAGTGGCTGGAGCCCTCCACCGAGGCGGCCGCCGATCCGCTGACGCCCGTTCGGTTCGTGACGGTGCGCAGCCTGGACGAGATCCGGGCCACCCTGGACGCCGACGGCCGGCTGCACGGTGTGCCGTTCCAGCCGGGCATGGCGCTCTTCGCCGGCACCAGCCACGGCGCGACGCCGGTCCGGCACCGGTCACTGGCCCGCTGGCAGCGACCGGTCGGCGGGGACTGGTACGTGCTGGACAGCCTGCGCTGCGGCGGCGAGCCGCTGCCGCTGACCGGCTGCGACCGGCAGTGCGCGCTGCTCTGGCACTCCTCCTGGCTGCACCTGGACCCGGCCTGACCGGCCACTGACGGCGCGTCGGCACCGGGCGGCGCGGGCGGCCCGGGCGCACCTCTGGACACCTGGCTCCCCTTGCCAGGACACTGTCAAAACGGCAGGCACCGTTCGCCTGTTCTTCACCTGAGAAGCGCGGCCGTGTCCACCACCGCGCTCCTAGGGTTACGGCGCTCGGAGACCCCCTCTGCCCTCGCCGACTCGCCCGGAGGACATCCACCATGACGACGACTCAGTCCGCTCCGTCGACCCCCGCCCGTCCCCGCCGCAAGCTCACCGCCATCGCCGCGTCCACCGCGCTGGCCGCCGGTTCGCTCGGCCTGTGGGCCGCCACCGGCGGCAGCGCCCAGGCCGTGGTCGGCCTGCCCTCCCCCGACCACGTGGTGGTCGTGGTGATGGAGAACCACTCCTACTCGCAGATCATCGGCAGCTCCAGCGCGCCGTACATCAACAACACCCTGAAGGCGGGCGGCGCCAACCTCACCGCCTCCTTCGGCCTCACCCACCCGAGCGAGCCCAACTACTACCAGCTGTTCTCCGGCAGCAACCAGGGCCGCACCGACGACAGTTGTGTGGGTGTCGGCTCCATCGGCCAGCCCAACCTGGGCTCCGAGCTGATCGCGGCCGGCAAGACCTGGGGCAGCTACAACGAGGGCCTGCCCAGCCAGGGTTCGACCGTCTGCAGCAGCGGCAAGTACGCCCAGAAGCACAACCCCTGGTTCGGCTTCAGCAACGTGCCGACCAACACCGCGTTCACCATGACGCAGTTCCCGACCGACTACACCACCCTGCCGAAGGTCTCCTTCGTGGTGCCCGACCTGTGCAACGACATGCACGACTGCTCGGTCGGCACCGGTGACACCTGGATCAAGAACAAGCTGGGCGCGTACGCCACTTGGGCCAAGACCCACAACAGCATCCTGGTCGTCACCTTCGACGAGGACAACCGGCTCTCCGGCAACAAGATCGCGACCGTGTTCTACGGCGAGCACGTGACGCCCGGCAGCAGCTCCTCCACCACCTACAACCACTACAACGTGCTGCGCACCCTGGAGGACCTGGCCGGTCTCTCCGCCCACGCGGGCAACGCGGCCACCGCCGCCGACATCACCGGCATCTGGAACTGACGCCCGTGTACCTCGCGGACTCCCGCGACACGAAGGCCCCCGCCGTCCCGGACCAGCGTCCGGGACGGCGGGTGGCCGCCGTGCCCGGCACCGTGATCGCGCTCGGCGCGGTCAGCCTGGTCACCGACGTGTCCTCCGAAATGGTCAGCGCCGTACTGCCGTTGTACGTGGTGGCCGGGCTGGGGCTCTCGCCGCTCGGCTTCGGGCTGCTGGACGGCATCAACAACGGCGTCGGCGCCCTGGTCCGACTGCTCGGCGGGCACCTCGCCGACCGGGGCGGACGTGGGCCCAAGACGGTGGCCGCGGTGGGCTACGGGCTCTCCGCGCTCTGCAAACCGCTGCTCCTGCTGGCGCACACCGTCCCGCTGATCGGCACGGTGCTGGCCGTGGACCGCACCGGCAAGGGCCTGCGGACCGCACCCCGGGACGCGATGATCTCGCTGGCCACCGCACCCGAGCACCGGGGGCGGGCGTTCGGCGTGCACCGGGCGATGGACACCACCGGCGCGCTGCTCGGGCCGCTGGTCGCCTTCGCCGTGCTGCGGGCCACCGTGGACGGGTACGACGCGGTCTTCGCGGTCAGCGGCTGCGTCGCCGCGCTCGGCGTACTGGTCCTGCTGCTCTTCGTACCGTCCGCCCGCCGTACGGCAGTTGACCCGGCCCCCAAGCCCGCGCTGCGCGACTCGCTCGCCCTGCTCCGGCTGCCGGGGCTGCGCCGGCTCGCGGTCTGCGCCGCGCTGCTCGGCCTGACCACCGTCAGCGACTCCTTCCTCTACCTGCTGCTGCAGCGTCAACTCGGGCTCGCCACCCACCTGTTCCCGCTGCTGCCGCTCGGCACCGCCGCCGCCTTCCTGCTGCTCGCCGTCCCGCTCGGCGCCCTCGCCGACCGGATCGGCCGCCGTCGGCTGTTCCTGGCCGGGCACGTCCTGCTGCTGCTCGCCTACGCGTTGGTGCTCGGCCACAGCTCGGCCGTCCTGCTGGTGCTGGTCCTGCACGGCGGCTTCTACGCGGCCACCGACGGCGTACTCGCCGCGGCCGCCGCCAACGCCGCGCCGGACGACCGGCAGGGCTCCGCGCTCGCCCTGGTCGGCACCGGGCAGGCGCTGGCCCGGTTCGTCTGCTCGCTCGGCTTCGGCGCCGCCTGGAGCGCCTGGGGCGGTCACACCGCCCTCGCCGTCACGGCAACCGCCTTGGCCTGCACGGCTGTTACCACCTACTTCCTGCTCCGCAGCTCCGCCGACGAGGTCGCCGTATGAAGAACTCCACCCGCCTGCTGGTCCTGCTGCTGGCCGTCGTCCTGCTCGGCGGGATCGGCACCGGAGCGGTGCTGTACGCCGCCGACCGGGCCGACCGGCGCGACCAGGAGCAGGCCGGCGGCCCGGCCGTCCGGTCCGGCTCGGTGTCCCTCCGGGCGCCCGGCCGGCAGCTGGTCTTCCGCAACCTGGCCTGGGGCCCGCACCGGGACGAGATCGCCACCGTCCCGGCCGGACAGCTGGACGGCGAGCGGACCGCCTCCGGCCTCAAGTGCCTGCGGTTCCACGCCGCTTCGGGCACCGGCATCTGCCTGCAGGCCGTCCACGGCGCGCTCGATGACAGCTACCGCACCGTCCTGCTGGACGCCGAGCTGCACGAGCGGCACGTCTTCCCCGCCGCCGGCATCCCCACTCGCGCCCGGGTCTCGCCCTCCGGCCACCTGGCCGCCTGGACGGTCTTCGTCAGCGGCGACTCCTACGCGGGCACCGACTTCTCCACCAGGACCGCGATCGTGGACACCCGGACCTGGGCGCTGGACGACAACCTGGAGACCTACGCGATCGTCAAGGACGGCCACCCGTACCAGGCACACGACACCAACATCTGGGGCGTCACCTTCGCCGACGACACCCGGTTCTACGCCACGTTGGCCACCGGCGGCCAGACCTACCTGGTCCAGGGCGACGTCACCGGACGCACCCTCACCACCCTGCACCAGAACGTCGAGTGCCCCTCGCTCTCCCCCGACGGCACCCGGATCGCCTACAAGAAGCGCGCCCCCGAGGCCAGCGCCGACGCGCCCTGGCGGCTGTACGTGCTGGATCTGCGCACCATGACCGAGACCCGCACCGCCGAGCAGCGCAACATCGACGACCAGGCGCTGTGGGCCGACGACGGGACCCTGCTGTACTCGCTGCCGGGCGACTTCGGCGCCGACCTCTGGTCGACCCCCGCCGACGGCACCGGCGCCCCGCGCCAACTCCTCACCGCCGCGGTCGCCCCCGCCTACCTGGGCTGACGCCCGGTCCGAACCGGAACCGTCCGCCCACCATCGACCTTCGCCCCTCGAACGGCTAGGGGGTGTCTCCCGATTCGCGTCAGATCAGCTCGCGGTGTTGGAGTGCGTGCATCGGCGGCGCCGAGGAGGGAGCCTGATGCAGCGCATCGGCGACCGACGAGAAGCCGGCGAGGTGCGTGCTCCAACACCGCGAGCCTGGCGGGAATCGGGAGACAGCCGCTAGGTTCGATCCCGGCCGTGCCGGGGCGCCGGCCCACGTGCCGACCATGGAGCGATGGATGACGAACACGGACCGGTTCGCGACGGAGGCGGACCCGGACCACGGACCGGTCTGCCCGCGCTGCGAGGAGTCCACCCGGCTGAGCCTCTTCGAGGAGCACCGCAGGCCGGTGCGGCGCTCGGCCAACCCGTTGCCGCTGCTGGCCGCGACGGCCGTCGGGCTGTACGGCGTGGCGCTGCTGGAGAGCGGGAACCTCCCGCTCGGCACCGCCCTGCTCGGCTGCGGCCTGGCGGCCGGGGCGCTCGCCCTCCGGGCCCAGTTCGCCGCGAGATCCGCCGAGTTGGCGCAGGTGCTGTACTGCCACCAGTGCCTGGCCCGCTTCCCGTCCGGGGCCGACCACTGACGACGGTGGGCCCGGCCCCCGCGAACGGGGGCCGGGCCCGGTGCCGTACCGGACGGGACGTCAGCTCTGCTGGTCCTCCGGCAGGGTGATGATCCAGCGGCTGTCCTGACGCGGCCGCAGGTAGAACACCCAGTACAGGCTGGCGACGGCGGTGATCCCGGCGGTCCAGGCCAGCGCGGTGTGGTCGAGCTGGGTCAGCACGTAGCCGAGCACCAGGATCAGGACGATCGGCAGCACCGGCCAGAGCGGCTGCCGCCAGGCCGGGGCGTTCTTGTGGTGCTTGCTGCGGGAGAACAGCGAGGCGACGGCGACCAGCAGGTACAGGGCCGCGACGGCGACACCGGTGATGTTGGTCAGCAGGTCCTGCGGGACGAAGCAGAGCACCGCGCCGGGGATGCCGACCGCGAGGGTGGAGATCCACGGGGCGCTGAAGCGGTTGAGCGTGCCGAACGCCTTGTTGGCGGGCTCCGGCCAGGCCCGGTCACGCCCGGAGGCGAACAGCACCCGGGAGTTCTGGATCACCATGACGATACCGGCGTTGATGATCGCCAGCGCGATGCACAGGCTGACGAAGGTGCCGACCGCCGAGCCGGACCAGCCGGCCACCAGCTCGGAGATGTTCCCGGCGGACAGCGCGTCCAGGTCCGGCGCGCCCATGGTGATCGCGATCACCGGGACCAGGATGACCACCACGGAGAGACCCAGCGTCCACAGCACGGTGCGGGCCACGTTGCGCCGGGGGTTCTCCAGCTCCTCGGAGAGGTAGATCGCGGTGGAGAAGCCCTGGGTGACGAACAGTGCGGTACCCATCGCAGCCAGGATCGCCCCCATGGCGACCGTACTGGTGGCCCCGCTGCCGTCGCCGACCACGCCGTGCAGCAGGCTGCTCGCGCCCCGCTCGCTGTGCGAGAAGCCGAGGAAGGAGACCACCGCGCAGGCGATCACCTCGAGTACCAGGAAGATGCCGGTCAGCCAGGCGTTGGCGCGCAGGTCCAGCAGGCCCGCCACGGTGGCCGCGATCATCACGGCGGCACCGGCGATCCGGGGATCGACGTTCACGATCGGCGCCAGGTACTCGGAGGTCCCGATCGCGATCAGCGAGGGCACGATCATCACGACGATCAGCGACTGGATGAACACCAGCCAGCCGGCGAACCGGCCCGCCAGCGTGCCGACCATCGCGTACTCGCCACCGGCGCTGGGGATCAGGGTGCCGAGCTCCGAGTAACAGAACGCCACGGCGATGCAGATCAGCGAGCCGATCCCGATCGCCATCGCGGTGTAGGTGCCCAGCGAGCTGAACAGCTCCGGCACGATCACGAACAGGGACGACGCGGGCGTCACGCACGACAGCGTGAGCAGCGTGCCGCCCACTACCCCGAGCGAGCGGGAGAGCTTCTTCGGCACGTCTGCGGGCGCCTGGGGCGCCACTGCCGACACCGGGCGAGCGGGGTCAAGCGTGTCGGTCATGGGGGTTCCGATCGGCTCGGCGCGACGGAGCGCGCGGTAGGGCGGTGTTCACCGGGAGCGGTATCTCCTCCAGAAGGCTGAGTTCGGCGATCGATGGTGTCGCTCCCGGGTCGCCATGGAAGCGGGCCGAAAGCGCTCCGTCAACGGCAGTTGTGCTTCGGAATTCGTTGCCGACCAGCGGGTATTCCCCCGAACCCGTCACCAACAGTGATCCCGGTCGCCGGAGATTCCCCTACCGCAACCCGGCCACCAGAGATGAATCCATGGCAAACAGCCGATGAAACCTTCGATGCAGCTTCACTGCTCCGACTTCGCCCGCCCGCCGCGACCGCCGCGCCGGACACCGGCCGGACGACGATAACCGCAGCTCAGGGCGGGGAAGTCGTCGATAACGTTTCAGCCAGCGGACGATCTTCACCACGCGCTGTATCGGAGCATCACCTCGCCGCCACAATGAGCGACATGAGAATGATCTACGCCCTGGCCGGGGTGCTGGTCCTGCTGTTCACCGTCGCCAGCATCCTGCGCACCCTGGTGGTGCCGCGCGGCCTCTACTCCGCACTCGTCAACCGGCTCTGGTCGGTGCTGCGGGCGACACTCCGCGCGCTCTCCCCGTTCGGCGGCTACCAGGTGCAGGACCGGGTACAGACCTGGCTGGCCCCACTGATCCTGCTCGGCATGCTGACCACCTGGCTGGCCGGGATGCTGGTCGCCTACACCCTCCTCCTGCACGGCCTCTCCGAGCTGGAGTGGTCGGTCTCGTTCCGGGAGGCCGGCTCGAGCCTGTTCACCCTCGGCTTCGCGAGCGGCGAGCGCCTGCACCTGTCCGCCCTGGACTTCCTGGCCGCCGCCACCGGACCGCTGGTGATCGCCCTGCTGATCGGCTACCTGCCAACCCTGTACGGGGCGTACAACCGGCGCGAGGTGGAGGTCACCCTGCTGCAGTCCCGGGCCGGGGAGCCCGCCTGGGGTCCCGAACTGCTGGCCCGTCAGTCGCTGGTGGACACCGAGACCGCGCTGCCCCAGCTCTACCGCGACTGGGAGCGGCTGGCCGCCGACATCGGCGAGGGCCACTCCAACTACCCGGTGCTGCTCTCCTTCCGCTCCCCCCAGCCGCACCGCAGCTGGGTGGTCGGCCTGATCGCGGTGATGGACGCGGCCGCCCTGCAACTCGCCATCTGCCCGAAGTCCGCCCCGCCCGAGGCCCGGCTGGTGCTGCGGGCCGGCTTCACCGCGCTGCGCGACATCGCCAGGACCCAGCGGATCGTCTTCGACCCCGACCCGCACCCGGACGGTCCGATCCGGCTGACCTACGAGGAGTTCGACGCGGCCGTCGCCCTGGTCACCGCGGGCGGCATCGACGGCGAACGGACGGCGCCCGAGGCCTGGCCGCACTTCCGGGGCTGGCGGGTCAACTACGAGTCCCTGGCCCACGAACTCGCCCGCCGCACCGACGCCGTACCCGCGCTCTGGACCGGACCCCGCGACTTCCCCGCCGCCCCGATACCGCCGAGCCGCCCGGCCGACCGGCGACCCCGGCAGCACAGCTGAGCAGCACATCCCCTGACGCACGGTCAGCTCCGGGCCGTGGCACCCGGTGCCCCGTTCCACCCGTACGTCAACGATCCACCGGCCGGGCACCTCCGGCGGCCGTCCGGCCGCCGGGCCCGGCTCAACAGCCAATTCGGTCCGAACAGTTGACCTCCTTGATGCGGGCATGGCAGCTTTCTCCGGCCTGGGCGTTCCCAACCGGTGGCGCGCCCGGCGATCCCCCACAAGGAGACCCATGCTCAAGGGACTTACCGCTGCACTCGGCACCGCCGCAGTCGTCGCGGGCCTGCTGACGTCAGCCGTCTCACCCGCCCAGGCCGTCCAGGCAGGCGACCTGACCTCCACCATCGCGTTGAGCAACTGCTCGGCATCCCTGGTGCGTTACCCCTCCTCGGTCGACACCGACCGGGCCCTGATGCTCACCAACGGACACTGTCTGCCGACCATGCCGAGCGCCGGCCAGGTCATCCAGAACACCACCGCCAGCCGCTCCGGCACCCTGCTCAGCGCCTCCGGCTCCTCGCTGGGCACCGTGAACGCGGACAAGGTGCTGTACGCGACCATGACCGGCACCGACGTCGCGCTCTACCAGCTGACCGACACCTTCGCGTCGATCACCAGCAAGTTCGGCGCCACCGCGCTGACCATCAGCGACACCCACCCGGTCGACGGCTCGTCGATGTTCATACCTTCGGGGTACTGGAAGCAGACCTGGAACTGCTCCATCAACGGCTTCGTCGACACCCTGCGCGAGGACCAGTGGACCTGGCGCGACTCGATCCGCTACAGCGCCGGCTGCAACACCACCCACGGCACCTCGGGCTCGCCGATCGTCGACGCGACCAGCAAGCGGGTCGTCGGCATCAACAACACCGGTAACGACGACGGCGCGATGTGCACGCTCAACAACCCGTGCGAGGTGGCGGCCGACGGCACCACCACCGTCACCAAGGGCCAGAGCTACGGTGAGGAGACCTACTGGTTCACCACCTGCCTCGGCACCAACCGCGCCATCGACCTGAACGTCAGCGGCTGCCTGCTCACCAAGCCGGCTGGCACCAACGTCTCGGTGACCAACCCGGGCAGCCAGAGCACCGTCCTGAACGGCTCGGCCAACCTGCAGATCAGCGCCAGCGGCGGCACCGCCCCGCTGACCTTCACCGCCACCGGCCTGCCGACCGGACTCTCCATCAGCTCCACCGGCAAGATCACCGGCACCGCGACGGCCACCGGCAGCTACAACGTGACCGTGACCGCCAAGGACGCCGCCAACAAGACCGGCAGCGCCTCCTTCACCTGGACGGTCACCGGCGGGGGCGGCACCTGCACCCCGGCGCAGCTGCTCGGCAACGCGGGCTTCGAGTCCGGCGCGACCACCTGGACCACCACCTCCGGCGTGATCGACAACGGCACCAGCAAGCCCGCCCGCACCGGCTCCTACAAGGCCTGGCTGAACGGTTACGGCTCCGCCCACACCGACAGCGCCACCCAGACCGTCTCCATCCCGGCCAACTGCAAGGCGACCCTCGGGTTCTACCTGCGGATCGACACCGCCGAGACCGGCACCACCGCCTACGACAAGCTCACCGTGACGGTCAACGGCACCGCGCTGAAGACCTACTCCAACGTCGACGCGATCGGCAGCTACACCCTGCGCACCTTCGACCTCTCGGCCTACGCCGGCCAGAGCGTCACCCTGAAGTTCAACGGCGTCGAGGACTCCTCCCTCGCCACCAGCTTCCTGATCGACGACACCTCGATCACCACCAGCTGACCCCGCGTCACTGATCCCGTGCTGCGCCCGGCGTTCCCCATCGCCGGGCGCAGCACGCTCTCCGCGCCCTACCCGGCCGAACCGCCACTCGCCGAACCCACGCTCTGCTGACCCGACGTCACCGCCCCGGCCGAGCGGCTCGCCCCCACGCTCCGGGGCGCGGCGGACGACGGCGCCGACGACGTGCCCTTACTGGCGGACGCCGAACCGGAGGCCGGCGCGGAGCCGGAGGCCGAGCCCGAAGCCGAGCCCGAGGTACCCCCGGAGCCCGCGCCGGACTTGGAGCCGGAGGCCGAGGCCGACACCGGCGCCGAGGGCGACCCGCTGACCTGGTGCGAGTACGTCTGCCCACTCGACGGGTCGACCACCACCACGTCCTTCAACGGCGACGGAGCCGGGCTCACCGCCACCACGTCCTGCTCCTTGAACGCCGGCCACGGCGTCCCCGAGAAGGCCGGCGGGGTCACCGACACCACCGGCGGCAGCAGCGGGTTCCCGCAGGCGCAGCGCACCCGGGGCAGGCCCCGGCCGTCGATCAGCACGGCGGTTCCGGCCTGCAGCACGGCCTGGTACGGCGTGGCGACGCCGTTGGCGAAGCCGTGGTTGGTGACCCGGGTGTCGGCGCGCAGCACCACCGAGGTGAGCGAGCGGAGGTAGTCGCCGATCGCCGCCGGGTCGATCCCCTCCACGGCCGCCCAGGCCCTGGCCTTGTCCGGGTTGGCGTTCAGGAACTCGATCAGCCGCGCCACGTCACAGCTGGCGGTCTGCCGACTGCCCCCGTACAGGCCGGGGTCCGATCCCTGCACGGTACGACTGCCGGTGCTCGTGGCCGAGGCGGTGACGGTCACCGAAGCGGCGGCGGACGAGGCCATCGACTCGACCGCGACCGAACCGGTGAACGGGTCGGGGCCGGTGGCCGCAACCGGTTGCAGGGCGATCTGCGGGGCGGCCTCGGTCTTGGTGCCGGAATCACGGTTCGTCAGCACCACGGCCAGTACGACCGCCGCCACCGCCACGCCGGTCACCAGCGCGATCAGCGGGGGCCTGCGCCACCAGGGCCGGGGCGGCCGTCCACCGGAGGCCGTCACCAGGGTCCGGCCGCCCCCGTCGGGCGGCTGCGCTCCCCCGCCCGCCGAAAGCCCACCCGAACCGCCTGCCGAGCTCGCGCCCGCACCGGTCCCGGCGGCCCCTGCGGCCCTGGTGGCCCCAGCGCCCGGCTCCTCGCCCGCGGGCGGCCCCGCCGCCGAAGGCCCGGAGAGCGGACCGGACGGTGGCCCGGACACGCTCCCGCCCGAGGTCGGCTGGTGGGCGCCCTGGCCCGGCTCGGAGCCCGGGCCGCTCGGCGGCACCGTCGGCGGGCCGGACGGCGGCTGGGACGGCCGCTCGGGCGGCGGTTCGGACGGCGGTTGGGAACTCACGGTCTGCCTCCACGACTGGTACTCCCCCGCTGCCCCAGTGTGCCGACGCCCGCCCCCGGCGGCTCGCCGGAGACCGCCGGGTGGCCCAAGCTGAAGTGACGGGATCACGGCACCGCACGTCCGCCAGGAGGCGCCATGCTGCCGACCGAAAACGCCGTCGGGCCCGGCCGGACGGCCACCGCCCTCGGCCCCTGGGTGGACGCCCTGCTCGCCACCGTCGTCACCCTGCTGGTGATGACCGCGCTCGCCGCGCTCGGCCTCTGGCTGGCCGGTGCGGGCGACCTGCCCGGGTCCGCCCTGCCCGCCGTCGTCGCGGCCACCGTGCTGATGGCGGTCGGTGTCCCGGTCCAACTCACCGGCGGCGCCGCCTTCCTGGCCGAGGCACACGGCGGGCTCTCCGCCCTGCCGCTCTCGGTGACCCTGCTCGGCGCGCTGACCCTGGCCCGGCTGTTCCTGCGCCCGCTGCGGCTGCGCGCGGTGGCGAGGCCCGGCGAACTGGCCGGCCGGGCGGCCCGGACGGCGGTGCTCTGGCTCGCCCTGCTGCTCCTGCTCCGGGTGCCCGCCCACCGCAGCTTCACCATCAGCACCGGCGACCCGCTGGCCGACAGCCTGGGTTCGGCCTTCGACGCGGCACCGACCGTCGGCTTCCGGACCGGTCTGCTGCCGACCGTCGGCCTGGGCCTGCTCTGGCTCGCCGTGGTCCTGCTGCTCACCCTGGTGACCGCCCGCGGCGCACCGCTCCCGCCGACCCTGCTCCGGTACCGGGCGGCCGTCCGGCCCGCCGCGCACGCGGTGCTCACCCTGCTGCTCTGCGCGGTGGCGCTCGGCCTGCTGGCCGGGCTGGTGTCGGCCACCATGGACGGCCATCCGCGCGAGACCCTCGCGGTCGTCCTGCTCGCCCTGCCGAACCTGGCCTGGCTGGCCCTCGGGCTGGGCTTCGGCGCGTCCTGGCACGGCTCGGCCGGGGGCGACCTCGGCCTGCCGATGCCCCAGTTGCTGACCGACGTCCTGCGCACCTCGGACGGCCGGGACGTCACGCTGGACCTCGGCGCACTGACCGCCCAGGACGGCCGGGCCTGGCTGCTGGCCGTCCTGGTCGGCCTCCTGCTGCTGCTCACCGGCCTGGGCGCGGCGCTGCACTCCCCGCCCGGCCTCCCGCTGTGGCGGTACGCGGCGCAGCTGGCGGGCGCGCTGGCGTTCGCCATGCTGCTGATCGGCCTGGGGACCCGGATCTCGGCCGAGGTCGGCCTCTCCCTGCTCGGCTTCGACGCGGCGGGCGGCGGCGTACGCCTGGACCCACGCCTGCTGCTCGCCGTCCCCCTGGCGGCCGGCTGGGGCGCCCTGGCGGGCCTGCTCGGCGAACTCGCCGCCCGCCGCCTCCGGCGCGACACCTCAGCCACCCGCACCTGACGGATCAGGCGGGCGGCCGGGCCAGCACGGCGGCCGCGCGGGTCACCGTCTCGGCCCGGTGGGTACCGGCCCGGTCGAGGGCGGTGGCGTGGCGGTGGATGGCGACGGTCTGGAGCTCGGTCTCGATGGTGAGCAGGATGGTCGGCAGGCGGGTACCGAGCTTGCAGGCGACGTCGGCCCGGGCGGTGGCGAGCTCCAACGCGGAGGGCTCTGGGCCGGACCAGCGCGGGTCGTTGTTGGCCCGCCAGATGTCGGTGTAGGCGTAGCCGGACTGCTTCATGCAGGCGCTCCACGCGGCGTTCGCATCGGCGAGGCGCGGGTCCTGCTGGGCCTGGGTGAAGGAATCGGTGGCGATCCGGTTGAGCTCCGGGCCGCCGAGAGCGGCCGCGCCGACGCCGAGCTCGCGCCGGGCCTCGCCGAGGCAGCCGCCGTCGGGGACGGGCTGGCCGCGCAGTTCGGAGGCTCCGCCCTTGCCGCCGTAGACCATCACCATCTCGGGCGAGGCGCTGGGTGAGGCGAGGACGGCGGTCGGGTCCGCCGGCGGGTGGTACCCGAGCCGGGCCACCTCGGCGGCGTCGATCACGCCGTAGCGGCGGGCGTTGGCCGGGGTGGTGGGGACGGGCGGGAGCTCGGGAGCCGGCCAGTCGAAGCCGAACCGGCTCATGCAGCTGCGGGCGAGCCGCTGCTCGGCCAGCGCGACGGTGCGCTGCTGATCCGGCGTCAGGAGGTAGTGGTCGAAAGGCAGTTTGATGTCGGCGCCGGACCGCACCTCGGCCACGGCCGGTGGCGCGGGTGGGGCCGGAGCGGAGGCCGCCGGGGTACAGGCGGCGGCGAACAGCAGCAGGATCGGGAGAGCGGCGCGGGCACGCATGCGGGGGTCCTTCGTCCGGTACGGTCGGGCCGACCCGGGGCGGGGCACCTTGCCCGTGCCCCGCCCCGGGCGCTGTCAACGAGGTCGCACGGATTTACCAGTCGGTGTAGACCGTGCCACAGGACTTGTACGTGAAGAGGTACGAGTTCATGTTGTCGTTGGCGGCCAGGCCGTTGGAGAGCCCGATCCAGCTGAAGTCGTAGACCCCGGCGAACGAGGCGATCGAGAAGCAAGGGCCGGTCTGGTTGGAGTTGTAGTAGACCGCGACGTACTTGGCCGTGTCCCGGTTCTGCATGCTGCTGACGTTGGTCGGCACGCCGTCACCCCGGTAGAGCGGGATGCCGGTGCCGTCATAGGTGACGTTCCGCCAGCTCTTCTGGGAGTAGAAGTCGACCCGCTTGAAGCCTTCGTACCCGGCGTCGCTGTACATACAGGCGTACTCGGTGGGGCAGTCCGAGTCGGCGGAGGCGGTGCCCGCCCCGACGCCGGTGGCGGTGGCAGCGGCGGCGAGCAGGGCGGCGGCCGCGAGGTTCCTCAGGCGCATGACTGTCCGTTTCTCCGTGCGGAGGTGGTTCGGGAGCCGTCGGGGCTCCCGGGGAAAGCCTCTCCCCGGGGCGTCGGCGTCGGCTTGTAAAAATGCGAACAGTCGTTGCCCGCACGGGACATGACGATCATTCGGTGAGCACCCGGTCGGCGTTCGGGAGGATCGCGGTGGTGACCTCGCCGGTCAGGCGGTCGGCCGGTTCGGCGCCGGTCTGGGTCTTCCGGTGGGCGAAGAACTGGGACGGGGAGCAGCCCAGGGTGGCCCGGAACTCGCGGACCAGGTGGGCCTGGTCGAAGTATCCGCAGCGCAGCGCGATCCGGGCGCCGTCCCGGTCCTGGTTGTCCCGGTACTCGCGCAGCGCGCGCTGCAGCCGGAGGATCCGGGCGCAGCCCTTGGGTGGCAGGCCGACCTGTTCGCGGAACATGGTCTCCAGTCGGCGGCGGCTCCACCCGGCGGTGTCGGCGAGCTCCTGGACGGCCACCTGGCCGGTGCTGCGGTTCAGTTCCTGCCAGGCCCAGTCGACGGCGGGGGCCCACGGGCGGCTGTCGGCCAGCCGGCCGAGCAGGAAGGCGTCGAGCACCCGGGCCCGGGCGTCCCAGCTCGGCGCCTCGAAGAGCTGGTCGAGCAGCCGGTCGGTGACGCGCTCGCCGAGGGCGTCGGGCAGGTGGACCCACTGGTTGGTGAGGTCGCCGAGCGCGGGGCCGAAGACACCGAAGGCGGTGCGGGGCGTCATCGAGACGGCGATGCCGTGCAGTCGGCCGTCGTGCTCGCCGATGGTCCCGGCCCGGCGCATCCCGGCGACCAGCGAGGTGTACGAGGAGCGCAACTCCGGGGTGACGGCGTCGGTGAGCCGGATCGGGCCGTCGAACCCGAGCACCATGGTGACCACGGGGGCCGGCACCTCCAGCCTTCTGCGCGGATGGCGCAGGTCCATCCGGTAGCCCCGGTACTCCAGGACCTGCCCCCGTAACGCGACGGTCGGCTGACGGATCGCCAGCTCCCAGACCCCGCCGTCGGCCGACCGTCCCCACGACGTACTCATGCCCAAGCCCCCCAGCCTGTGGCGTGGGCGGGCCGGGTGGTACGGCCCGCCGTCCTGTCATGCCCATGATGACATGACAGGACGGCGGGTGACGGCCCGTCGGCTCACCCGGTGGTGGGGACCAGCCGCATCGCGGTCGGGGTGTCGTCCCCGAGATAGTCGGAGACGCAGCTCCACCGGCCGGGGCGGGCGGTGATCAGGCCCAGGCAGGTGCCGAGCGCCCGCTGGCCGTACGCGTTGGGGTGCATGGACTCCTCCAGGGTGCCCTGGGTGTTGGCGTAGTCCAGGAAGCGCGCCCACTCGTGCTTGCGGGGGTCGGGCCCGGCCTGGCCGACCTGGGCGGTGCCGAGCGAGCAGACCTCGTGGCCGGCCAGCATGTCCTGCAGATCGAGGAAGTCGGCACCCTTGGCGGCGGCCACCGACCCGACCAGCTCGGAGAGTTGGGGGACGAGGGTGTAGCGGGCCCAGTCGGCGTCCCGGTTGTTGAACGGGCAGCCGTCCCGGTTGAGCCGATTGGAGTCGCCCTCGCGCAGCCGGAACTCCTCACCGCCGGGGATCGGCGAGGGATAGGACTGCAGGACCAGCCGGTAGTCGCCGGTCCGGTACCCGGCCGCGGTCATGGTGGCCCGCAGATCGTCCACCACCGCGCTGATCGCGGCCCGCACCTGGGGCAGCTTCCGGTCGACGATCGCCCCCTGTTCCCGGGAGCAGAGCCGGCTGAACGCCCAGTCGTAGGCGCACTCCCCGATGATCCCGCCGAACCCGATGTCGTTGCCGCCGAGCGAGAGCACCACCAGCGAGACCCGCTTGGTCCGGGCGATCTGCCCGAGCCGGTCCAACTGCGGTGCCTCGCCGTTGAGTTGTTCACCACCGGCGGCGGTGCTCAGTACGTGCCTGGTCTCGGCGCCGGAGCAGGCCAGGTTGACCCGTTCGGCCACCGGCAGGGCGGCGGTGGCGAGTTCGGAGACGTCCGAACGGTGGCAGCCCTCGACGGCGGCGGTGCTGCCGTAGACCCGCGACGGGTCGTAGCCGCTGCCGGTCCAGGCCCGGTCGGTGCCGTTGCGGTCGGTCTGGTAGCGGGCGCTGTTGCCGAGCCAGCGGCCGCCTTCCCCGGAGATGAAGCTGTCGCCGAGGGCGACCGCGACGGTCGGTCCGGTCGGCGGGGCGAGCGCGGCGGCGGGCAGCGGTGCGGCGACTGCGGGCACGGATCCGCCGACTGCGGCGGCGAGGGTGAGCAGCGCGCCGGTGAGCAGCGCGGCGCCTCTGGTGGCAGCGGTGCGCATGGGGGTGTCTCCTGTCGGACGAGGGTGAGTGGGGGCCGCCGGGCAGTCAACGGCCGTACCGGAACGGGCCGGTGGGGGCCCTGCCCGGCGGTCGGCATTCACGCTACGATCACCGCCCACCGGTTCCCCATCGGTCGGCCACCGGGTGGACGGGGGTGTCCCGGGGAGGAGGTGGCGGGGTGGAGTTCGGGATCCTCGGTCCGCTGCTGGTACGGGACGCCCTGGGCGCTCCGGTGCCGGTGGGCGGGCCCAGGGACCGCCGGGTGCTGATGGCGCTCCTGCTGGCGGAGGGACGCACGGTCGGGCTGGCCCGGCTGGCGGCGGCCGTCTGGGCGGACCCGCCCGCCACCGCGCGGGAGCAGCTGCTCAACGTGGCGGCCGGGCTGCGCCGCACCTTCGCGGTCGACGGCTCGGTGCTGATGGTCCGTCAGGATTCCGGGCTGCAACTGTCGGTGGGACCGGGGCGGCTGGACCGGGCGCGGTTCACGGCCCTGCAGGCGAAGGCCGGACAGGAGTCCGCCGCCCGCCGCCACCGGGCCGCCGCGGACCACCTGCGCGAGGCGCTCGCCCTCTGGCGCGGCCCGGCCCTCGGCGGGCTGGACGGGCCGGTGTTCCGCCCCGAGGCGGCGGCCCTGGAGGAACAGCGGCTGGACTGCCTGGAACAGCTCGCCGAGGCGGAGTCGGCACTCGGCCTGCACGACGCCCTGGGCGGCGAGTTGGCCCGGCTGGCCGTCGAGCACCCGCTCCGGGAACGCTTCGCCGAGCTGCACCTGCTCGCCCTCTACCGTGCCGGCCGGAGGCCGGAGGCGCTGGCGGTCTTCACCCGGGCCCGGCAGGCCCTCGCCGAGCAGGCCGGACTCGACCCGGGGCCCGGCCTGGTCCGGCTGCACCGGGCGGTGCTGGCGGACGATCCCGCCCTGCTGCCCGGCACCGTCGTGGCGTTGCCCCGGCAGCCACCTTCGGTGGATCCGCCGGTGCCCTCCCAACTGCCGCCCGCCTCCGCCGTGTTCGTCGACCGCTCGGCCGAACTGGCGGAGCTGGTACGGGCCTTGGGCAGCCCGTCCGCGACGGTGCCCAGCGCTCTGGTGACCGGTCAGGCCGGGGTCGGCAAGACCGCGCTCGCCCTGCACGCCGCACACCGGCTGACCGCCCGCTTCCCCGACGGCCGGCTGTTCGCCGACCTGCGCGGCGCGGGGTCCCGTCCGGCCCGCCCCGGCGAGGTGCTGGGCGGCTTCCTGCGGGCGCTGGGGGTCGACGGCCGGTCGCTGCCCTCCGGGACGGCGGAGCGCGCGGCCGCGTACCGGACGCTGCTGGCCGGGCGGCGGGTGCTGGTGGTGCTCGACAACGCCGCCGACGAGGCCCAGCTCGCCCCGCTGCTGCCGGGCACCCCGGGCTGCGCCGTACTGGTCACCAGCCGCCGTCGGCTGACCGGCCACGACCACCGCCTGGTGCTGCCGCTGGCCGTCCTGGACGAGCCCGCCGCGCTGGACCTGCTGGCCCGGGTCGCCGGGAGCCCCCGGGTCACCGGGGCCCCGCAGGACGCCCGGCGCCTGGCCGGGCTCTGCGGGCACCTGCCGCTGGCCCTGCGGGTGACGGCGGCCAAGCTCGCCGCCCATCCGGACCGCAGCCTCGCCGACCTGGTGGCCCGGCTCACCGACGAGCGGGACCGCCTGGAGGAGCTGAGCCACGGCGGCGTCGGCGTCCGGGCCGGGCTCTCGCTCTCCTACCGGGCGCTGCCCGCCCCCGCCCGGGCGCTGCTGCGCGGCCTCGCCCTGCTGGACGCCCCGGTGAGCGCCGCCTGGACCGCCGCCGCCGTACTCGGCCTGCCGGGCGGGGCCACCGACCGGCTGCTCGATCTGCTGGTCGCCGACCACTTGCTCGAACCGGCCGGGCGCGACCTCGCCGGCCAGGCCCGCTACCGGCTGCACGATCTGGTCCGCGCCTTCGCCCGGGAGCGGGCCGCCGTCGAGGACCCGCCCGAAATGCGGGCCGCCGTCCTCGGCCGGGTGCTGCGCAGCTGGGTCACCCTGGCCCGCACCGGCCGCCGCGCCCACCAGGGCGTCGACTACCCCGGCCTGCCGCACCGGACCCCCGACTGGCTGCCGGACGACGCCCTCGCCGGGCCCGTCCGCCGCGATCCGGTCGGCTGGCTGCGATCCGAGCAGGAGGCCCTGGTCGCCACCGTCCGGCAGGCCGCCCGGCCGGGCCCCGAGCGGCCGGCCGGGGCAGCGGCCGCCTGCTGGGAGCTGGCCGCCACCGGCGAGTACGTCTTCGACCTGCGCAGCGACCTGGACGGCTGGCGCGCGGTCCAGGAACTCGCGCTGGCCACCGCCCGGGCGCACGGCGACCGTACCGGCGAGGCCGTCCTGCTGGTCGGCCTGGGCCGGCAGCTCGCCACCCACGAGCAGTGGCAGCGGGCCCGCGACTCCCTGGACCTGGCCGAACGGATCTTCGACGAGCTCGGTGACCCGCACGGCGCGGCGTACGCCTCCTGGGTGCTCTCCTACCTGGACCGGATGCAGGGCCGGCCCGCCGAGGCCCTACGGCGCTGCCGCCGGGACGCCGCCGCCTTCCGCACCGCTGGCGACGCCTACGGGGAGGCCCAGTCGCTGCGCGGGATCGGGCAGCTGCTGCTCGCCGAGGGCCGGACCGAGCAGGCGCTGGCCGTCCTGCGGGAGGCCCTCGCGGTGGCGGGACGGACCGGGGCGCAGTGGCCCCGGATCTGCCTGGTCCGCTGGATCGCCGAGGCCCACCACTCGCTGGGCCGGCCGGCTGAGGCCGAAGCCGGCTTCGCCGAGGTGCTGGCCCACACCGCCGCCACCGACGACCTGGCCGGCCAGAGCGGCGCCCGGATCGGCCTCGGCCGGATCGCCCTCGCCCGGGGCGACCGGACGGTGGCCTTGGACCACCTGCGAGCAGCCGCCGACCTGGGCCGCCGCTCCCGCCACACCGTGGTCTCGGTCCTCGCCGCCCTCCCGCTCGCCGAGGCCCTGGCGGCCTCCGGCGACCGCACCGCCGCCGCCTCCCTCCTCGACGAGGCCGCCGACGCCTGCCGCCGGATGGGCACCCGCCCCCTCCTCACCCGCATCGAAGCGCTGCGCCACGCCCTCGACCGCCCGCCATGATCGCGCCGGCCGGAGGCCGGACCGGGCGGCAGCGCAGAGGATGGAGTCGGGGGAAGCCCGAGGAGGTACCCGTGGCGCACACCCGCAGGCCGGACGTGTTGATCGTGGGCGCCGGTCCGGTCGGACTGAGCGCGGCCGCCGAGCTCCGGCGCCGAGGCGTGCGCTGCCGTCTCGTGGACCGGCTGCCGGCCCGGCTCCCGTACGCGAAGGCGGTCGGCATCCAGCCGCGCACCCTGGAGATCTGGGACCGGATGGGTCTGGCCGGAGCAGTCCTGGAGGCCGCCGTCCCGCTGCGTGGCCAGCTGGGTTTCGTCAACGGCCGGGAGCAGGGGCGGCTCGAACTCACGCTGCCGCCCGAGGTGCCGTACGGATTCGCCGCGCTGCCGCAGTACGAGACCGAGCGCCTGCTCGAGGATCACGTCGCGGGCCTCGGTACGGCCGTCGAACGCGGCACCGAGCTGCTGACCTTCACTCAGGACGACGACGGGGTCACCGCGGTGCTGCGCACCGCCGCCGGGGCGGAGGAGGAGGTCCGGGTCGGCTATCTGATCGGCTGCGACGGGGCCCACAGCACCGTCCGCAAGGGGCTGGGCCTCACCTTCGAGGGCGCGGCCTTCCCCGAGGAGTACATGCTGGCCGACGTCGAGGCCGACTGGGACCTGCCGCCCGGGTACGGCGTCCGGTCCAGCCATCGCGCCGAGGACGGCTCCACCGACGACCTGCTGGTCTGCATCCCGCTGCCCGGCGCGGGCCGCTACCGGATGTCGATGCTGGTCCCGCCCGGACTCTCCACGTCCGGCGCGGACCGGACGGACGGTGTGGCGCACGGCCTGGAGGGCGGCCGCGTGCCGGAGCTGGCCGACATCCAGACCGTGGTGGACCGGCTCGCGCCCCGCCCGGCGGTCCTGTCCCGACTGCGGTGGTCCTCGGTCTTCCGGATCAGCCACCGGATCGTCGGCCGCTACGGCGACGGCCGAGTCTTCGTCGCGGGCGACGCCGCCCACATCCACCCGCCCACCGGTGCCCAGGGCATGAACACCGGCATCCAGGACGCCTGCAACCTGGCCTGGAAGCTCGCCTTGGTGGTCCACGGGCAGGCCGGGCCCGCGCTGCTCAGCAGCTACGAAGCCGAGCGTCGCCCCGTCGGCGAGGAGGTGGTGGGCCGGACCGTGCGCCACGCCACCCAGGGCCTCGACGCCGACCGCGCCGACCCACGGACCCTGCTGCTCCGCGAGGCCCAACTCCTCGTCAGTTACCGGGACGGCCCGCTCGCCGGCCGCCCGCACGGCCCCGCCGACGCACCCCAGCCCGGCGACCGGGCCCCGGACTGCGCCGGCCTGACCACTCCGCCGGCCGCGTACCCGCTGCGCCTGCTGGACATCCTGCGCGGCCGCCCGGGGCACCTGGTGCTCCTGTACGCGGCCGACGCCGACGGCCTGGCCGAGGCCGCCGAAGCGGTCGTCGGGATGCCGGATTCCGGCGCCCGTGCACCGGCCGTCGCCGTCCTCGCCCGGGAGGCCGCACCGCTCGTGCCCGGGGCCCTGCCCGTCCCCCACTACCGCGACGCCGCCGGGGAGTTCGCCCGGCTCTACCGCCCCGACGGCCCGACCGGCCTGGTCATCCGGCCGGACGGGCAACTCGGCGCCCGCTTCCCGCTCGCCGGTACCGCAACCGCCCTGGCCGACTACCTGGCGGCCCTCGCGGCAGCGCCACAGTGAGGCTCGGTCAGCGCCCGCCCGCCTCGAAGACCGGCCAGGCCCAGGCGGGCGGCGCGGGCACCGGTTCGGGCAGCGACACCACCGGGACCACCTCGGTCGGGGTCGGCACGGCCGCCGGGGACCCGGCCGCGTCCTCGCCCGCCGCGCGCAGGGCGGCCACCAGTGCCAGGCAGCTGTCGAAGCGCTGTTCCGGGGTCTTGGCGAGTGCCTTGGCCAGCACCTCGTCGACGGCGCCGGGCAGGTCGGGGCGCAGCGCGGTGACGGGTGGCACCGGGTCGTTCAGGTGGGCCCAGAGCAGCGCCAGGTCGTCGTCGCGGCGGAAGGGGGGTGCGCCGGTGAGTTCCTCGTACACCACGCAGGCGAGGCTGTAGACGTCGCAGCGGCCGTCCACCGGTTTGCCGGAGATCTGCTCGGGGGCGACGTAGTCGAGGGTGCCGACGAACTGGCCGACGGTGGTCAGGCCGGTCAGCGAGAGCGACTTCTTGGTCAGGCCGAAGTCGGTCAGGTAGACGTGCTCGGGGTGGTCGCTGTCGGTGCCCTCGGCGACCAGGATGTTGCCGGGTTTGACGTCCCGGTGGACCAGGTCGTGGGCGTGCGCGGCGTCCAGCGCGGAGGCCACCTGGGCGGTGATCCGGACGGTCTGGCGGACGGTCAGCGGGCCCTGCCGGTCGAGCAGGGCGCGCAGGTCCCGGCCCTGGACGTAGCGCATCGCGATGTAGAGCACGCCCTCGGCCTCCCCGGCCTCGTAGACCGGGACGATGTGCGGGTGGTCGATCGCGGCGGCGATCTTGGACTCGCGGGCGAACCGCTGCCGGAAGACGTCGTTGCGGGCCAACTCGGGGGCGAGCAGCTTGACCGCGACGATCCGGCCCAGCCGCAGGTCCTCCGCCTGGTGCACCACGGCCATCCCGCCGCGCCCGATCACCTTGCCCAGCAGGTAGCCGCCGAGCTGACGCCCGGTCAGGTCGGACGGTGCGGTGGAGTTCACGTCGGGCCCCGCCCGGTGTCGGCGGGCTCGACCGTGGCGTAGGTCTGCAGCTGGGCGCCTTCACAGTAGTACCAGCGGCCCCGGTCGAGGTCGAGCAGCCAGGCGGCCGGGCCGTCGATCACCGCGCCGATCCGCAGGCCCGCGCTGCGGCTGCGGAACGCCTCCAGGTCGAGCCGCCCGTCGGCGTACTGCTCGACCAGCTGCCGGTAGGCGCCGAGCGCGGACTCCAGCGCGGCGAGCAGCGCGCGCGGGTCGGTGGTGGTGGCCAGCGGCTGGGCGGTGCCGGGCGGGCGGTGCGGCAGGGTGATCAGCAGCCGGCCGTCCACCCAGGCGGACCAGGCGTTGGAGCAGACCACCCGGGCCCAGTCGCCGCTGGTCTCGGTCAGCATCACCGGCAGCAGCGGGTCCAGCCGGGCGGACTGCCGGGCCGGGTCGGGGCTCTCCCAGGTCGGCAGCCCGCTCTCGGGCACGACGTGCGTGGGCCGGAACTCGTACGGGCTGGTCATCGCCGCTACCCGCGCATCACGGCCGGCTCGTGCCGGCGCAGCAGCCGGGCGACCAGCAGGCCGAACAGCAGCGAGAGCGCCGCGAGCATGCCGAGGTCGAGCAGCCAGACGCCGAGGCTGTGCTCGAACAGCGGGTCCTGGGTGAGCTTGCCGGGCACCACCTGGCGCAGGTCGATGCTGGCGGCCATCGCCGCCAGGGCCCAGCGGGACGGGATCAGATAGGAGAGCTGGTTGAGCACCGGGACGCCGTTCAGCTGGAGCAGCGCGCCGCAGAACACCACCTGGACGATGGCGAGCAGCACCAGCAGCGGCATGGTGACCTCCTCCTTCTTCACCAGGGCGGAGATCAGCAGGCCGAGCATCATCGCGGTGAAGGACAGCATCGCGACCGCGATGGTGATCTCCAGCAGCGGTGGCAGCACCACCCCGCCGCCGCCCTGCGGTCTGAGCTTCACCCCGGCCAGGCCGACCATGGTGAGCACCACCGCCTGGGCGACCGTGACGGTGCCGAGGACGACGATCTTCGACCAGAGGTAGGCGGATCTGGACAGGCCGACGGCTCTCTCGCGCTGGTAGATGGTGCGTTCCTTGACCAGCTCCCGGACGGCGTTGGCGGCGCCGGTGAGCACGCCGCCGACGCACAGGATCAGCAGGCCGTTGAGCGCGGTCTCCTGGGTCAGCTTGCTGCCGGCCAGCGCCCTGGCCATCGCGCCCATCACGAACGGCAGCGCGATCATGACGGCCAGGAAGGTCCGGTCGGCGGTCAGTGCGGTGGCGTAGCGGCGGACCAGGGTGCCCAGTTGGGACCACCAGCCCTGCGGCGGCCGGACCGGCGCCGGGGGTGCGGCGGCCGCCCCGGGGCGGGCCGGGCGGGCCATCGCGTCGGCGATGTACCGGCGGTGCGCGTCCGAGTCGTGGTACTGGCCGGCCCAGTCCCGGGCCCGGTCGTTCTCGAACGCCTCGAAGGCCTCCGGCCACTGGCCGAAGCCGACGAAGTCGAGGGTCTCGCCGGGTGGTCCGTAGAACGCGATCTTCCCGCCGGGGGCGAGCAGCAGCAGCCGGTCGCAGAGGTCGAGGCTGAGCACGCTGTGGGTGACCACGATGACGGTGCGTCCGTCGTCGGCCAGGTCGCGCAGCATGTGCATGACCGAGCGGTCCATCCCGGGGTCCAGGCCGGAGGTGGGCTCGTCCAGGAAGAGCAGCGAGGGTTTGGTGAGCAGCTCCAGGGCGACGCTGACCCGCTTGCGCTGGCCGCCGGAGAGGCTGGAGATCACCTGGTCGGCGCGCTGTTCCAGGCCGAGTTCGGTGATCACCTCTTCGACCCGGGCGGCCCGTTCGGCGGGCTCGGTGTCGCCGGGGAAGCGCAGTTCCGCGGCGTAGCGCAGCGCGCGGCGGACGGTGAGCTGGGTGTGCAGGATGTCGTCCTGCGGCACCAGGCCGATCCGTCGGCGCAGCTCGGCGTAGTCGCGGTAGAGGTCGCGGCCGTCGTAGCGCACCGTGCCGTGGTCGGCGGGGCGCAGGCCGGTCAGGGCGTTCAGCAGGGTGGACTTTCCGGCCCCGCTCGGGCCCGCGACGGCCAGCAGGCACTTCTGGCCGACCGGGAAGGTGACCTGGTCGAGCAGCACCTTGCCCTCGCCGACCTCGACCACCAGGCCCTCGACGTTCAGGTCGATGTCGCCGGTGTCGACGAACTCCTGCAGCTGGTCGCCGACCAGGCAGAGCATCGAGTGGCCGATGCCGACCAGGTCCTCGGGCTCCACCAGGGCGGTGCTGACCGGGCTGCCGTTCAGGTACGTGCCGTTGTGGCTGTCCAGGTCGGTGATCTCGTACCGGCCGTCCGGGCGGGCCCGGAGTTCGGCGTGGTGGCGGGAGACCGAGAGGTCGGCCAGCACCAGGTCGTTGTCGGTGGCCCGGCCGATCCGGGTCACCTTGGCGGGCAGCGGGCGAACCCGGGTGGGCGGCCGGTAGGAGCCGGTGATGGCGGTCAGCGCTGAGGGCGCCTGCGCGGTGGCGGGGGCCTCGGGCAGCGCGCTGAGGGTCGCGTACGGGCCGTCCTCGGCGCTGCCGAACCGGACGGTGCTGCCCGGGGCGAGGTCGAGGTGGCTGACCCGGCGGCCGTACGCCCAGGTGCCGTTGGTGGACCCGGTGTCGTCCAGCGTCCAGTGGTCGCCGTCGGCGTGCAGGACGGCATGGTGCCAGGAGACCCGGGGGTCGGTCAGCACGATCTCGCCCGTGGGGTCCCGTCCGACGTGGTACGTGCGGCTCGGGCTCATCACCTGCGAGTCGCCGTCCGTCTCCAGTACAAGCTGCGGCGCGAAGGGCGCGAACTGTCGCTCTCCCATACCAACGATGCTAGGCCCGGGCCGCGTGGGCGGCGCGTTCGGTTGGCGTGATTGGGACATGGCGCGTTCCGGCAGGCTCGATCCGTTGTTGCGCCATCTCCGGGTTGTTTGACTGGTCCCCTCCCCGACCCGAACCGCCCTGGAGGCGCGTACCCATGGCCAACGACGCTCACGCGGCCTTCCCCCTGACGGAGATCCAGTACGCGTACTGGGTGGGCCGCGGCCCCAACTTCGTACTCGGGAACGTCGCACCGCACGCCTACTTCGAGCTGGAGGGCCGGCGGCTCGACCCGGCCCTGCTCTCCCGCGGCTGGCGCCGCCTGCTGGAGCGGCACCCGATGCTCAGAGCCGTGGTCGACAAGGAGGGCCGCCAGCGGGTGCTGCCCGAGGCGCCGCCGTTCGAGGTCGGCTTCGAGGACCTGTCGGCGGCCGAACCCGCCGTGCTGGCCGAGCGGTTGGCCGCGACCCGGGCCGAGATGTCCGAGCGGGTCTACGACCCGGCCGTCTGGCCGCTGTTCGACATCAAGGTGAGCCGGCTCGCCGAGCACGACCGGCTGCACGTCAGCCTGGACCTGCTGATGGTCGACCTGGCCAGCATCACGCTGCTGTTCACCGAGTGGAGCGCGCTCTGCCAGGACGAGGGGGTGCAACTGCCGCCGATCGACGTGACCTTCCGGGACTACGTGCTGGCCCTGGAGGACGGCACCGACGCCCCGCGCTACAAGCGCTCGCTGGACTACTGGGCCTCCCGGGCCGAGACGCTCGCCCCGCCGCCCGAACTCCCGCTCGCCAAACCGCCGGTGCAGATCCACAAGCCCCGCTTCACGCACCGCGAGTACCACCTGCCGCCGGCCGAGTGGCAGCGCTTCCAGCAGCTCGCCGAGCAGCGCGGGCTCACCCCGACCGCCGTGCTGGCCACCGTGTTCGCCGAGGTGCTGG
This sequence comes from Kitasatospora gansuensis, assembly GCF_014203705.1. Classification (NCBI taxonomy): domain Bacteria; kingdom Bacillati; phylum Actinomycetota; class Actinomycetes; order Kitasatosporales; family Streptomycetaceae; genus Kitasatospora; species Kitasatospora gansuensis. The sequence goes on along the minus strand of NZ_JACHJR010000001.1, from coordinate 7,826,540 downwards.
CGGCCTGGAGCGGCACCCCGAGGTTCAGCCTGAACCTCACCGTCTTCAACCGGCTGCCGCTGCTGCTCGCCGAGAACGAGCGCGGCCACCGCACCGTCCATCCCCATCTGCGGCGCGTGGTGGGCGACTTCACCTCGATCTGCCTGCTGGAGATGGACACCACCGGCGACCTGCCGCTGGCCGAGCTGGCCGCCCGTACCCAGACCCAGCTGCAGCAGGACCTGAGGCACCGTTACGTGAGTGCTCTGCACACCCTGCGGGAGCGGCGCCGGCGCGGGCTGCAGACCGGCTTCGAGGGCATGCCGGTGGTGTTCACCAGCGGGCTCGGCACCGTTTCTGACGCCTCGGGGCCGATGGAGTACTTCGGTGACATCAGCTACCGGCTGAGCCAGACCCCGCAGATCTGGCTGGACCACCAGGTGCTCGACGTCACCGGTTCGCTCGATCTGACCTGGGACGCCGTCGAGGAGCTGTTCCCCGAGGGCGTGCTCGACGACATGTTCGCCGTGTACTGCGCGCTGGTGCGGCGGTTGGCCGAGCCGGCCGCCTGGGACGAGGGTCTCGCCGTCCCGCTGCCGGCCCATCAGCTGGCGGTCCGCGAGCGCGCCAACGACACCGCGGGCGAGGCGCCGGGCGGTCTGCTGCACGAGGCCCTGTTCCGGGGCGCCGCCGCGCACCCCGATCGGCCCGCCGTCCTGCACGGCGCGGGCTCGGTCAGCTACCGCGAACTCGCCGAGCAGGCGGCCGCCGTGGCGGAGGGCATCGCCGGGCTCGGCGCCGGGCCGCTGCGCGACCGGCTGGTCGCCGTCACCCTGCCCAAGGGCCCGGACCAGGTCGCCGCCGCCCACGGCGTGCTGCTGGCCTCGGCCGCCTACCTGCCGGTCGGACCCACCCTGCCGGCCCGCCGCCGGGCCGAGCTGTTCGAGAGCGGCGAGGCGCTCGCCGTGGTCACCGACCCGACGCTCGATCAGAGCCTGGAGTGGCCGGCCGGTCTTCCCCGACTGCTCCCCGCCGCCACCGGGGTCACCACGGACCGGGCCGAGCCCACCGACCTCGCGTACGTGCTCTACACCTCCGGCTCCACCGGCCGCCCCAAGGGCGTGATGATCGAGCACCACGCCGCACTGAACACCGTCCTGGACATCAACGAACGGTTCCAGGTCGGCCCGGACGACCGGCTGTTCGGGCTGGCCGACCTCGGCTTCGACCTCTCGGTCTACGATCTCTTCGGCAGCACGGCGGCCGGCGCCGCCCTCGTCCTCCCCGACGAGGACCAGCGCCGTGAACCCGCCCACTGGGCCGAGCTGATGGACCGTCACGGGGTCACCGTCTGGAACTCGGTGCCCGCCCAGATGCAGATGCTGGTCGAGCACCTGGAGCAGGCCGACCGGATCCCGGCCGCACTGCGACTGGTGCTGCTCAGCGGCGACTGGATCCCGCTCGACCTGCCCGACCGGATCCTGGCGCTCTGGCCGGACGCCCAGGTGATCGGTCTCGGCGGCGCCACCGAGGCGTCGATCTGGTCGAACTGGCACCCCGCCGATCAGGTGGACCCGGACGCCCCGAGCATCCCGTACGGCAGGCCGCTGCGGAACCAGGCCTTCCACGTCCTCGACGCCGAGCTGCGGGACTGCCCGGTCTGGGTGCCGGGCGAGCTGTACATCGAGGGAACCGGCCTGGCCCGGGGCTACTGGCGCGATCCGGAGCGGACCGCCGCGAGCTTCGTCCGGCACCCCGTCACCGGCGCGCGGCTGTACCGGACCGGCGACTTCGGCCGCTATCTCCCGGACGGGGTCCTGCAGTTCCTCGGCCGCCGGGACGGCCAGGTCAAGATCGGCGGGCACCGGATCGAGTGCGGCGAGATCGAGGCGGTGCTCGGCCGGCACCCCGGCGTGGAGTCCGCCGTGGTGGTGAAGTCCGCCGACGAGGGCGGCGGCGCCAAGCTGCTCGGCTTCGTGGTGCCCGACCGCGCGGACGGCTCGCTGCTGGTGACCGGTACGGCCGACCCGGCCGAGACCGACCGATGTCGCCGCGCCCTGCGGGCGACCGCCGAGCTGCCCGCACCCGGACCGGACAGTGCCGAACTGCGCACCGCCTGGGGCGCGTTGGACCAGGTGTACGTGGCCGCGGCGGCCACCGCCTTCCGGGCCCTCGGGCTGCCGCACACCCCGGGCGAGCGCTTCGACCCGGCTGCCGCGCTGGCCGCCGGGGTGGCCCCGCGCTACGAACGCTGGCTGGCCCGCGCCGTCGGCGTGCTCTGCGAGCACGGGCTGCTGCGCCGGACGCCCGAAGGGCTGGAGGTGGCCGGGACCTTCCCGTCGCTGATCACCGATCAGGTCGCGGCGGGCGCCCGGGAGGCGCTGCGGACCACCCTGGAGGTCCCGGACGACCTGATCGACTGGATGCTCTCGCTGGCCGACGGCCTGGCGGACATCCTCACCCAGTCCCTGCACTCCGCCGAGCTGTACGCCTCCGACCGCACCCCCGAGGTCTACGCCCGGCTGTTCGGGCCCGCCTACGCCGTGGCCACCGAGGCCGTCGCCCGCCTGGTCGCCGACTGGCCCGCGGACCGCCCGCTGCGCGTCCTGGAGGTCGGCGGCGGCTACGGCACGCTGACCCGTCACCTGCTGCCGCTGCTGCCGGCCGACCGCACGGAGTACCTGTTCACCGACATCTCGCCGTACTTCACCGACCGGGCCCGCGAGGTCTTCGGCGAGTACGGGTTCCTCCGCCCGGGCCTGTTCAACCTCGACCAGGCGCCCGAACTCCAGGGCCACGAGGGCCTGGAGGCCGATCTGGTGATCGCGGCGAGCGTGCTGCACGACATCCGCCGGATCGGCCCGGGACTGGACACCCTGCGGTCGGTGCTGGCGCCCGGCGGCACCCTGCTGATGGTCGAACAGACCGCCTTCCACCCGTGGTTCGACCTCACCATGGGCCTCCAGCAGGGCTTCGACGGGTACGAGGACACCGAACTGCGCGGCTGGGGACACCCGTTGCTCGACCGCGGCCAGTGGGCGGAGCTGCTCACCGCCACCGGCTTCGCCGACAGCACGGCGCTGACCAGGCCCGAGGACGGCCCGGCCTCGGTCGGCTTCGACGTGATCGCCGCCCAGGGGCCGCTGACCACCCGTCGGTTCGACCGGGAGGCGCTGCGGGAGTACACCGCCGAGCGGCTGCCCAAGCACATGGTCCCGACCCGGCTGCTCGCGCTGGACCGGCTGCCGCTCAGCCGCACCGGCAAGGTCGACCGGGGCACCCTGGCCAAGGCCGGGGCGCGCCGGACCGGCCGCAGCCGGGCCGCCCAACCGCCCCGGACGGACCGTCAGTTGAAGATCGTCGAGATCTACCGCGCGGTGCTCGGCCTGAGCCAGGTGGACCTCGCGGACGACTTCCTGGAGGCCGGCGGCGACTCGCTGCTCGCCGCCCGGATCTCGGCGGCGCTGCACCGCGCCTTCGGCACCGAGGTCCCGGTCGGCGTCATCCTGCAGCACCCCACCGTGGCGGCGCTCGACAGCTGGCTGGAGCCGCTGCTCGGCCCGGCCACGCCCCTGGACGACCAGCCGGAGACCGGCACCGCCGGAAGCGAGGAGACGGCATGACCCGGCAGCAACTGACCGACTGGCTACGGGAGTACCTGGCGGACCTGCTCGACGTCGCCCCCGAGCAGATCGGCACGGACATCCCGCTGGAGCAGCTCGGGGTCGACTCGGCCACCACCCTGGTGCTGAGCGCCGACCTGACCGCGCACACCGGACGGGAGGTCCGGCCCGGGGAGATCTTCGACCACCCGACCGTCGAACGGCTGGCGGCCCGGCTCACCGGCTCCACCGACCCGGTCGCGGCGGGGTGAGCGGGATGGACGCACCCTCCGTACCCCGCTGGGCGATCCGCGCGCCGGGCGCCGACCAAGCCGCCCGGACGCTCTACTGCCTTCCGCACGGCGGCGGTTCGGCCGCCGAGTACGTCCGGTGGGCCCGGGACCTGCGCAAGGTCGCGGTCTGCGCGGTCCAGCTGCCGGGCCGGGGCTCCCGGCTGGCGGAGCCGCCGCACACCTCGATGTCCGAACTGGTCCGCACCCTGCTGGCCGGGCTCGACCTGACCCCGCCGTACGTGTTCTTCGGGCACAGCCTCGGCGCCCTGGTCGCGTACGAGCTGACCCAGGCGCTGCGCGGCGCCGGGCGGCCGCTGCCCGAGCGGCTGATCCTGTCCAGCCATCCGGCGCCGCACCTGCCCCGGGAGCGCACCCAGCTGCACCGGCTGCCCGACGACGAGCTGCTGGCCGAGGTGGCCAGGCGGCACGGCGGCATCCCCGAGGAGGTGCTCGCCAACGCCGAGTTGCGCCGGTTGACGGCGGTCTGTGTCCGGGCCGACTATCGGATCGTGGAGACCTACCGCTGGCAACCCCGGTCACCGCTGCCGGTGCCGATCACCGTGCTCGGCGGCCAGCAGGACGTGGTGTCCGCCGAGCAGTTGGCGGCCTGGGCCGAGCACACCACCGTGCAGCCGGTGCAGCAACGGACCTTCCCCGGTGGGCACTTCTACTTCCGCGAGCGGCAACGGGCCGCTGTGCTGCGGACGGTGGAGGCGGCCGCGTGCTGACGTTCGCGGTCGCGGCGCTGCTGCTGATCATGATCCCGGGCCCCGACCAGGCGTTGATCACCCGCAACGCCCTGGTCGGCGGCCGGTCCGCCGGGCTGCTCACCATGACCGGCGGCATGCTGGGTCTGAGCGTCCACGTGAGCGCAGCCTCGCTGGGCATCTCGGCCCTGCTGCTCGCCTCGGTCACCGCCTTCACCGTGCTCAAGGTGATCGGCACGGTGTACCTGGTGTGGATGGGGATCGCCACCCTGCGCAGCGCCCGCAAGCGGGTTCAGGACGGCGACGGCTCCGAAGGCGACCGTTCGCTCCCCCGGGCGCAGTGCCTGCGGCAGGGGTTCCTGTCGAACGCGCTCAACCCCAAGGTGGCGCTGTTCTTCGTCACCTTCCTGCCGCAGTTCCTGCCCGACACCCGGCACACGCTGGCCAGCGCGCTGCAGCTGTCCGCCGTGTTCGTGCTGCTCTACCTGCTCTGGTTCACCCTCTACACCGTGACGGTGGACCGGTTCGGCGCCTTCCTGCGCCGCCCGGCCGTCCGGCAGCGGATCGAACGGTCCACCGGGGCACTGCTGATCGCCTTCGGCATCCGGCTGGCGCTCCAGCACTGACACCGAGTCAGAGCGAGCGTCAGACCAGCCCGCGGGCGCAGGCCAGCACCCCGGCCTGGAAGCGGCTGTGCGCGCCCAGGTGCCGGGTCACCTCGGACACCAGGCGGCTGACGGTACGGACGGAGACGCCCATCGACCGGGCGATCCGTTCGTCCGTCAGCCCGTTGGCGAGCAGCCGGAGCGAGGTGCGGTGCTGCTCGGTCAGCCAGTCGCCCGGCGAGCCGGCGGCCACCTCGGCGGGCCCGGGGTACGGGAAGGCCCGCAGCCAGTGGTCGTCGTAGAGCGCGGCGTACGTCCGCACCAGCGCCGCGCCGCGGATCACGACCAGCGGGTCCTCGAGCCGGCCGGGCCGCGGCGGCAGCAGGGCGACGTCCAGATCGCCGATCACCAGGCTGCACGGGACCTGCGGGGCGAGCCGCAGCTCCACCCCGACCCGCCGCACCTCGGCCAGGTACTTGCACTGCCAGCGCGCCGAGTTGAAGCCCTGCGGGTAGATCGCCCGGACCGTGACCCCGCGTCGGACCATCCGGCCCTTCTCGGTCAGGAAGCTGCTCAGGGTCTGACTCATCGTCTTCGACGGCACCGTGTCGGCGTGCAGGGTGCGGCTCTGTGTCCGGGGCAGCTCGGCGAAGTCCCGCAGCACCCGCTGCTGGTTGCGGAGGCCGGTCACCACCTCCACCTCGATCCGCTCGGTCAGCCGGGCCGCGGCCGGCCGGTAGCGCTCCAGCAGGGATTCGGTGGCGCTCACGATCGAGGTCAACTCCTGGCAGTGCGAGCTGAGGACGGCCCGCTTCTGCCGCAGGGTGCCGAGCAGGCCGAGCAGCGCGGTGTCCGGCTCCACCAGGTCGGTCTCGCCGATCGCCGATCCGGGCCTGACCAGCCGCAGCGCGCGCAGCTCGGCCCAGGCCACCGCCGCCTCCCGGGCGTCCAGACCCAGGGCCTGCGCCGCCTCGGTGTGGCTGCGCGAGTCGTTCTCCCGCAGCCACCGGTAGAGCAGCGGTCCGGCGTTCTCGTGCCGGGACGGCTCACCCGCGCTGGTCACCGCTCGTCCGAAGTCTTGTGCATGCGGCCTCCTCGACCGGGACCGGCGGCCGACTGAGGGACAGGGCCGGACATGGGACACCCACCCACGCCCCCTCAGTGTCCGAACCGCCCTCGGCGGCCGACTACTTCCATCGTGCGGTGTACTGCTGCGGGCCGGGCGGGTCATGCTGGGGAGCTGTCCGTCGCCGCTATTCCCCACTCCTCATTTCGGCGGCCGGCCCACGACGGTTTTATCGGTGCGCTGCTGGTAGTCAACTCCCTTCGGCTGCTGGGCAATTCAGGAGTAGTAGCACCGGCCCGCATTCCCCGCATACTCACGATGTAAAACCGGCATCCAGTGAAAATGCGCCGCCCGGGCGGCAGAGGAAAGAGGGCCAGAACATGATCGAGCTGGACACGATCAACCTGGAGATCGACGGACCCACCGCCACGATTTACCTGAACCGGCCGGACAAGAAGAACGCCATGAACCCCCAGATGCACCAGGACATGAACCAGGCCCTGGACGCGATCGAGGAGGCCGGGGACGTCAAGGTCGTCGTGGTGACCGGCAACGGTGACAGCTTCAGCTCCGGCATGGACCTGGAGGAGTGCTTCCTCAAGCCGTACGAGGACCCCCAGTTGTTCTACCGGACCAACCTGGTGGCGCTGAACTGGTTCAAGCGGCTCAAGGCTTTCCCGGCCGTGACCATCGCCAAGGTGAACGGCTTCTCGTTCGGCGGCGGCGTCCTGGTCACCGGGATCTGCGACCTGGCGATCGCCTCCGAGACCGCGCTGTTCGGTCTCTCCGAGATCAACTTCGGCATCTTCCCGGCCGGCGGCGCCAGTTGGGCCGCCGCGCACAACTTCTCCCGTAAGCAGGCGCTCTACTACATCCTGACCGGCGACACCCTGACCGGAGCGGAGGCGGAGAAGTACGGGCTGGTCAACAAGGCGGTACCGGCTGACCAGTTGGACGCCGCGACCGACAAACTGGTCCGCAAGCTGGTCAAGAAGAACCCGGTCACCCTGGCGCTGGCCAAGCAGGTCTACGAGCACAACCGGACCGTGGACCTGCCGGCCGCGATCGACTACGACCAGGCCAAGCTCTGGGAGCTCTCCCGGCTGACCGGGAACGAGTGGATCAACGTCGCGCTGAAGCAGTTCGAGAAGCGCAGCTACCAGCCCGGCCTGAGCACGTACAGTCGGGCGGAAGTGGCCTCATGATCTTCACCGGCCCGCACCCGCCGGTGCACGTGCCCGAGACCTCGTTCACCTCCTTCATCCTGCAACGGGCCGAGCAGCACGCCGACACGGTGGCGACCGTGGACGTCACGGGCGCGAACGCTTACACCTACGGGGAGCTCGCCGACGCCATCGGGCGCGCCGCCGACGGGCTGCGCGCCCGCGGCTTCCGGACCGGCGACGTGCTGGCCATGCTGGCGCCGAACCTGCCCGACTACCCGATCGCCTTCCACGCGGCGGCGCTGGCGGGCGGCTCCGTGGTGCTGCTCAACCCGCTCGACACGGTGGACGACCTCGCCGCCCACCTGAACGAGGCCGGCGCCCGGCTGCTGGTCATCTCGCCGACCGAGCTGGACAAGGCGCAGCAGCTGCTGCTCGGCACCCCGGTCGAGGAGATCATCGTGCTGGGCAAGGCGGACGGCGCCACGCCCTTCGCCGCGCTGCTGACCGACGGCCCGCCGCCCGAGGTGACGGTGGACCCGGCCGCGGACACCGTGGCCCTGCTGCACTCCAGCGGCAGCACCGGTCACCCCAAGGGGGTGATGCTGACGCACCGGAACATGATCGCCAACGTGCTCCAGACCAGTCTGGTCGCACCGCTCGACGCGGACGAGAAGGTGCTTGCCGTACCGCCCTTCCACCACGCCTTCGGCCTGATCATGGTGATGAACGCCAGCCTGCTCCAGGGCGCCACCCTGGTGACCATGCCGCGCTTCGACCCCGAGACGTACCTGCGGGCGATCGAGGAGCACCGGATCACCCGGCTGTACGTGGTGCCGACGATCGCCGTCCTGCTGGCCAAGAGCCCGCTGGTGGACCGCTACGACCTCTCCTCGGTCCGCGAGATCGTCTCCGGCGGCGCCGCGCTGGACCCGGAGACGGCCAGGCTCTGCCGCGAGCGGCTCGGCTGCCGGATCGGCCAGGGGTACGGCCTCACCGAGGCGCTGGTGTCGTTCATGCAGCTCGACCACTCGGAGGCCCCCGGCTCGGTCGGCCGGAACTCGCCGAACATCGAGTGCAAGATCGTCGACATCGGCACCGGCGAGGAGCTGGGGCGCGACCAGAACGGCGAGATCCTGATCCGGGGCCCGCACGTGATGAAGGGTTACCTGAACGCCGAGGAGGCCACCCGGCAGGTGCTCGAACCGGACGGCTTCCTGCACACCGGCGACCTCGGCTACGTGGACCGGAACGGCGAGCTGTTCATCGTCGACCGGATCAAGGAGCTGATCAAGTACAAGGGCCAGCAGGTCTCCCCGGTCGAGCTGGAGGCGGTCCTGATGACGCATCCGAAGATCGCCGACGCCGCCGTGATCGGGGTGCCGGACGAGGAGGCCAGCGAGATCCCGAAGGGCTTCGTGGTCACCCGGGAGCCGGCCACGCCCGAGGAGATCATGGCCTTCGTCGCCGACCGGGTCGCCCCGTACAAGAAGATCCGTCAGGTCGAGTTCATCGAACAGATCCCCCGCACACCGGTCGGCAAGATCCAGCGCCGGGCCCTCAAAGAGTGGGGCTGCACCACCCGGTAGCCCCTCGGGCCCCGACCCCCTGTGCGGGTCGGGGCCCGAGGTGCGGACTTCTCTGACGTACCGTCATGACCGAGCAGATTCCCACCACTTGGAGGACCTCATGAGCGACCTGTCCGGCCGGACCACCATCGTCGTCGGTGCCAGCCGCGGTCTGGGGCACGGGATCGCCACCGCCTTCGCCGAGGCCGGCGCCCCGGTGGTCGCGGTGTCCCGTACCGCGACCGTCTTCCCCGAGCCGGCCAACGGCGCGGGCGGCATCCAGGCGGAGACCGCCGACGCCGGTGACCCCACGGTGGTCGCCGATCTGATCGACCGCCACCAGCCGCAGACCGTCGTCCTGGTGGCCGGCGCCACCCCGCACATGCGGCCGCTGCAGCAGCAGACCTGGGAGACCTTCTCGGCCAACTGGGAGAGCGACGTACGGATCTCGTTCCACTGGCTGCGCGAGGCACTGCTCACCCCGCTCCGGCCCGGCAGCCGGGTGGTGGTGTTCAGCAGCGGGGCCGCACTGGCCGGCTCGCCGCTCAGCGGCGGCTACGCGGGCGCCAAGGCCACCCAGCGCTTCATCACGGCCTACGCCCAGGACGAGGCGGACCGGGCGGGGCTGGACATCAGCTTCACCACGGTGCTCCCCCGGATCACCCCGCTGACCGGCCTCGGCCAGGCGGCGGCCCGGGCGTACGCGGCCCGCGACAACCGCTCCGAGGAGGAGTACGTCCAGCAGCTGGGCCCGCTGCTCTCCCCGGAGCAGGCCGGTGCCGCGGTGATCGAGCTGGTGCAGGCGGACGCCGCCACGGTGGCCCCCGGCTACCTGCTGACCGGCGCCGGGCTGAAGAAGCTCGGCTGACGGATCGTCGACACGGCTGAGGCCCGTACCCGGTCGGGTACGGGCCTCAGCCGTGGCAGCGGCGCGGTCAGCCGAGGTAGCCCTTGGCCACCAGGGCCTCGCCCATCTCGTCGTACAGCGCCGGGTCCTCGGGCGTGATCGCGCCCAGGCCGTCGACGTAGCGGTTGTACATGCAGAAGGCCGCCGCGATCAGCACCGTGTCGTGGATGCTCTCGTCGTCGGCGCCGGCCGCCCTGGCCCGCTCGATGTCGGCCGGGGTGACCGCCAGGCCGCCGGTCTGCACCTGGCCGGCCAGCATCAGCAGGGCGCGCAGCCGCTCGTCGACCGGCGCGGTGGTCACGTCCTGCCGGACCGCCTCCACCAGTGCGAAGTCGCCGCCGAGGGCGTGCGCGGCCGCGGCGCCGTGCGCGCCGGTGCAGAACCTGGTCCCGTTCCGGGCGGAGACGTAGGCGGCGATCAGCTCGCGCTCGCCCACGCTCAGCGGGGACTCGCCCCGCAGCAACTGCTCCGCCAACTCGCTGAGCCGGCGGCCGGACGCGGGCTTGGTCTCCATCAGGCCCCGGATGCCCGGGATCGGGGCCGGCAACGCGATGTGTGGCATGAGGATCAGCCTCCGTGTCACGTGGTGGACCCGGACGCCTCCGCCCGGGCCATAACATCGTTATACATTACCTGACCTCACTGCCCGTCAGCTGCCACGTGCCGTCAAGATACGCCAACTATCCTATAAAGTAGGCCAGTTCAGCCCCGAGTGAGACCGATCGCCCCGGCCGCCAGCTCCGGCTGCGGCAGCTGCCAGCAGTCGAGCTCGGGCAGCGCCAGCAGGATCGGCAGGTCGAACGGGCAGAACTCGCGGGTCTCCAGATCGACCTCGATCGGGTGGTCCGCCCGCACCGTCAGCGGCCGGCTGGAGCCGATGAACAGCGGGCTGCGCTTCCACGGCTGCGGCTCGACGTCGTACACCGAGACCACCGCCGCCCGCAGGTGCCACACGCCCTCCTGGATCCCGGACAGCACGAACTCGCCCGGGCCCTCGAGGATGTCGCAGGCCACCGGCTCGCCCTGCACGATCGGATCGGTGAACGCCGCGACGTAGATGCGGGTCGGTAAGCCGACCTCGGGCGAGCCCACCGAGCCACGCACCTCGCAGGTCCGCCGGGCCGCCGCCGACCGGAACGCCCGGGGGGCGACCGGCATCCCGGTCCTGGCCAGCGTCCGGTACCGCCCCGGGGAGAGCCCGACGCTGCGGGTGAACCGGCTGGTGAAGGTGCCGAGGCTGTTGTAACCCACCTGGTAGGAGATGTCGGTGACGCTCAGTTCGGTCCTGAGCAACAGGTGCTTCGCCTTCAGCAGCCGAATCGCGGACAGGAACCGCCCCGGTGACGTCCCCGTGAGGGTCCGGAACACCCGGGAGAAATAGAACTTGCTCAGAATGGCGGTGTCCGCGATGTCGTCCAACGAGAGTGGTTCCTCGTAGCGGTCCCACATCGTCGCGATCGCACGCTCGACTGCGGCTTGCAAGACATCTCTCCTTCGGTACGGGTCCGGGGGAATCCGAATCGAACTGGATGGTGCCGGGCGGCAGTTCAGGTCACTCGGGCTGGTACATCCAGGCACCCACCGCACGGGCGGCGGTCAGGCTCGCCCAGGCCGTGATGCCGATCAGCGCTTCGTCGTCGGCACCCGCCGCGCGGGCGGCGTCGACCACCGTCTCGTCCACCGTGTAGGCGGCGAGCGCGGTCAGCAGGGCCAGCCGGGCGGCCGGGCGCTCCTCGGCGGGGCGGGTCTCCACCGCCGCGTCGGCCCAGCCCCGGCCGAGGCCGGGCGGGCGCCCGTCCCAGGCGTCCACGGTGTCCAGCACCAACTCCCGTACGCCGTCCGGCAGCGCGGCCCGTCCTGCCAGCTCCACGGCGGCCGCGGCTCGGGCGAAGGCTGCCGCGATCTGCGGGTTGGACGCCGCCCAGGCCAGGTCCGCGGGCAGCGCCGCGGCCGGCAGCAGGCCCAGTGTGCCGCCTGCCTTCGGCTCGGCCCGGGCCGCCGAACGGAGCAGCCAGGTGAGCACCTTCATGACCGGCCGCAGCGAGCTCTCCGGTGCGCCGGGCGGCAGCGGCATGGCGCCCAGGAAGACGTTCACCATGCGGTTCAGGTAGTGCATGATCACCACCGATCCGAGCAGCTCCGGCACCTGCTCGGCGGCGAACGGGAACCTGGTCTTCGCGGCGGTGTCGCGGACGGCACCGTCCCGGACCCAGTCGGCCACCGCGCGGACCGCCGGGTCGGCGACCTGGTCGAGCCGGCCCTCCCGGATCGCCGCACTGTCCTTCCCGGGCGCCAGGCTGTGCAGCATGGCGCTGTGCATCCGGATGCAGAACGGGCACTCGTTGGCGACCGAGACCGCCGCGGCCACCGCCTCCTTGGTGGTCCGCGCCGCCACCCCGGCCACCAGCATGGGCTCCCTGAGCATCAGCCAGCTCGCCGCAAGCGGGCCGAACGCGGGCGAGTGCAGCGCGATGGGCGGGGCCAACACGCCGAAGTCCCGCTCCAGTTCGCGGTACACCTGGGCCACGCCGTCGCGGGCCGCATCGAACCCGACCGGCTTGACGTGGCGTACCTGGAGCAGCGAGAGCCCCCGCAACGAGGACTGGACCATCCTTCTGTGCACGGTGGCTCCTCAATCCGTCGGTCTGCGCTTCGGTTTCACGGTTTGCGGGCGACCGCGCACCACATGGCCGGTGACCCGGTCGGGGCGGCCGATGACTCGGGGCGCCACTCGGTGGACAGCACCATGCCCGGGTCCTCCAGTTCGAGGCTCCGGTCCAGCAGGGCCATCGCCTCCGCCCGGTTCCGGCGGACGATCTGACCGCTCCAGTCCGGCACGATCCGTTCCATCGCGGCGTCCATCAGGTGGTCCCGTTCGTGGGTGGCCAGGTGTCCGAAGGCCACCCAGCTGCCCGAGGGGACCGCGTCCACCAGCAACTGCACCAGCCCGGCCGGGTCGTCCGCGCCGGGCACGAAGTGCAGTCCGCCGAAGAGCACCAGCCCGATCGGGCGTGACAGGTCCAGTACCCCGGCAGCGTCCCGGAGAATCCGATCCGGGTCGCCCAACTCGCCGTGCACATAAGCGGTTGGGCTTCTCGGCTGCTGCCGGAGCAGGTGCCGGGCGTGCGCCACCACGCCCGGGTCCCGGCTGACGTAGACCACCCGGGTGGCCGGAGCCATCCGCTGGGCGACCTGGTGGGTGTTGCGCATGGTGGGGAGGCCGGCCCCGATGTGCAGCAGCTGCCCCAGGCCCGCCTCGCCGACCAGATGGGCCACCATCCGGCCCAACGTGGCCCGGGCGGACCGCAGTTCGGCCCGCAGGTCGCCGGTCGGCCAGGCCGCGCAGGCCCGGTCGGCGGCTTCCCGGTCGGCGGGGCCGTGCGCCTCGCCGCCCAGCAGGTAGTCCATGGCCCGGGCCAGACCGGGGGTTTCGAACTCTTCGGTCACGCCATTCCTTCGGGGAGTCTCAGATCGGGACATGGTCTCGGGAAATGAGCTTTTCTCTCAGGGGATCGGGAAGAAAGCGCGCACGAACTTCTCGAACATGCGATCGCCGATTGTCCAGCGCATCCGGGGCAGCAATCGAGAGGGCACCCCGATCCGGTACCGGATCTTCGGGTTGGCACTGCTCACCGCCTGCTCGATGACCTTCGCGACGGTCTCGGCCCGAACGGCCATTCGACCGCGACCGGTCGGCTTGTCAGTCTCCCGGTACGCGCCGTGCCAGTCGACGAAGTACTCCCAGAACTCGTCGTAAAGGCCGTCGCGTTCCTGTCCGGACATCCCGAGGTCCGCGACCGACATCGGCACGAATCCACCGAGCACCGGCGAGGGCTCGATCAGCACCACCTTGATGCCGAACCGCGAGACCTCGTGCCGGAGCGAGTCGCCGATCGCCTCCAGCGCGTGTTTGGTGGCCTGGTAGTAACCCCGGCCCGGGGTGGCGAACTGACCGAAGATCGAGGACATCATGACCACCCGGCCGGTGCCCTGGGCGCGCATCCCGGGCAGCACCAGCTGGGTCAGCCGGGACAGCCCGAAGACATTGGTCTCGAACTGCCGGCGCACCTCCTCCACCGGCGTCTCACCGATCGTGCCGTTCAGGCTGTAGGCCGCGTTGTTGATCAGCGTGCCCACCGCGCCGTGCTCGGCGGTGATCTTGTCGACGGCCTCGACCATGGACTGTTCGTCCGTCACGTCGAGGTACAGCACCTGGATCCCCTCGGCGGCCAGCGGCGCCAGCGCCTCCAGGTTGCGCCCGGTCGCGTACACCGGCCAGCCCGCCCGGTGCAGCCGGAGCGCGGCGGCCTGGCCGGTGCCGGAGGACATCCCGGTACCGGAGGAGGCGCCGGTCAGCAGCACCGCCCGGGACGCGGCCATCAGCCGGCCGTCCCGTCCGCGCCGGAGTCGGACTGGCTGGCGACCCGGCTGCGGGTCATCGAGCTGCCCAGACCGTAGCCGTCCACCAGGCGGTTGATGAAGGCGAACAGCCCGGCGGTGAAGACCGCTTCCAGCATCTCGTCGTTGTTCCAGCCCGCCGCCGCGACCCGGTCCCACTCCTCGTCGGTGATCCGGTACGCACCGGTGCAGACCTGGGTGACCAGCTCCATCAGCGCCAGGTGCTTCTCGTCCAGCGGGAGTTCGCCCGGCTTGTCGGCGGTGGCGATCGCGTGGGTGAGTTCCTCGCTGCCGCCGAACTGCGAGAGGAACCAGTTGTGGGTTCCCACGCAGTACGGGCAGCCGTTCACCTTCGAACTCCAGGCCGAGATCATCTCTCGGGTGGCCCGGGGCAGCACTCCGTCGCTGAATACCCCGGTGTAGCCGGTGATGAGAACCTCCATCAGATCCGGCCGGGTGGAGACCAGCCGAAACATATCGGGCACGAATGGAAGGCCCGTCCTGCTCTTGATCAGGTCGTAGAGTTCCGCGGTCCTTCCGGTCGCATCGGCCTCGTCGATCAGCGGAACGCGCGCCGCCGGAACCTGCTGTTCGGTCATGGAAGTGACTCCTTCGCCATGGACGGACATTCCCGAGCAACCCGATGCTGCCAGGGCCACGCAGGGCCGCTGTCTCCTAAATTGCTCTCTTCGAGCGGACCGAACGCCCGTCAAAACCCATCCGCCCACCGCGATTTGACCGGCCCCAAGAGTGGGCATATGCCAGTGGGGTGGCGAAACCGGCATACCGCGGCCCCGCTCTCAAGTATGTTGAACGGCATGATCGTTGAGGACTTCGAGCAGATCTCCGACCAGTACCGGACGGAACTGCTGGCGCACTGCTACCGGATGGTCGGCTCGATCCACGACGCCGAGGATCTGGTGCAGGAGACCTATCTGCGGGCCTGGCGCTCGTACCACGCGTTCGAGGGCCGGTCCTCGCTGCGCACCTGGCTCTACCGGATCGCCACCAACACCTGCCTGACCGCGCTGGAGCGCCGCGACCGCCGGCAGCTGCCGTCCGGCCTCGCGGGCCCGAACGAACGGCCGCGGACCCCGCTGGCTCCCGCGCTGCCGGAGTTCCCCTGGCTGCAGCCCGCGCCCGACGCGCTGCGGGGCGCGCCGCCCGCCGACCCGGCCGCCATCGTCGCCGCCCGGGGCAGCCTCCGGCTCGCGCTGATCGCCGCGCTCCAGTGTCTGCCGCCCCGTCAGCGGGCCGTGCTGATCCTGCGCGACGTGCTCGCGATGCCCGCCGGGGAGGTCGCCGACCTGCTCGGCACCAGCGTCCCCGCGGTCAAGAGCGCGCTCCAGCGGGCCCGGGGCCAG
Source organism: Kitasatospora gansuensis (assembly GCF_014203705.1). NCBI lineage: Bacteria > Bacillati > Actinomycetota > Actinomycetes > Kitasatosporales > Streptomycetaceae > Kitasatospora > Kitasatospora gansuensis. Next base: position 7,810,888 of record NZ_JACHJR010000001.1, on the reverse strand, counting down.
CTGGAGCGGCTCGCGCCCGCCGAGGACGAGGTCACCGACGCCGTGGCCCCGGACCAGCGCGAGCTGCTGGACGGCTATCTGCACGCGTTCGAGAACGCCGACATCAAGGCCCTGCTGGCGTTGCTGACCGACGACGCGGTGGCCGAGATGCCGCCGTACCCGACCTGGTTCCGCGGCCGGGAGACGGTGGCCCGGTTCTTCGCGAGTCAGGTGCTCACCACCCCCGGTCAGTACCGGCTGACGCCCACCCGGGCCAACGGCCAGCCCGCCTTCGGCCTCTACCGGCTCGGCCCGGACGGCCGCCACCACGCCCACTCGGTCACCGTGCTCACCCTGGCCGGGAACCGGATCGCGCGGATCTCCGGTTTCCTGGACCCGACGCTGTTCCGGCCCTTCGGGCTGGAGCCCGTCCATGACCCGCAGGAGGCCGCCGTCCACTGACAACTCCCGCGCCCGGACTCAGAGTTGCTTCAGCCCCTGCGGCCCGAGCAGGTACCCGGGGTGCCGCAGACCGTCATCGGCCGCCAGCTCCAGCAGGGTCGCGCCCACCGACTCCGGGCTCAGGGTCGGCCCGAACGCGTCCAGGAAGGTCGGCACGTCCACCCCCTGCCGGTCGGCGTACGCCCGCACCGCGCCCGCCCCGAGGCCGGTCTCCGGCGTCAGCCTGGGCAGCACCGAGACGAACCGGATGCCCAGCGCCTGCCGGGCCGACTCCTCCGCCGCGTACGCGGAGATGTACCGGACCGTCGCCTTGGCGCCCGCGTAACCGCCGCTCAGCGGCGAGCCGTTGACCACGGCGCCGCTGGAGAGCGAGATCACCGTACTGCCGCTCTCCAGCGGCAGCAGCAGCGCCGCCCGCACCCAGCGGAAGGTCTGCTGGACGTCCACCTCCCAGTTCCCCTGGAAGCTGTCCCAGGTCTGCTCCTGGATCGGGGCCATCACCGGGGTCGCGCCGGCGTTCAGCACCAGGGTGCGCGGCCGGTAGGTGTAGATCAGCCGGTCCACCAGCGCCTGGTCGGTGACCCCGGCCACCACCGGCACGAAGCCGTCGCCGAGCTCGGCGCGGAGCTCCTCCAGCGCGGCACCGTCCCTGGACACCCCGACCACCTCGACCCCGGCCTTGACGAGCGCGGTCGCGGTGGCCCGGCCGAACCCCCGGCTGGCGCCGGTCACGATGGCGGTGCTACCGGCCAGCTGCTGGTTGGACATTGACTGCTCCTCGTTCTGCGACGGCGATGCTGTACGGGTACAGACCCCGGCCGGCCGCAGAAGGAATCGCACCGCCGCACAGCGGTTCACCGGACCCGGACATGCCGAAGCCCGGGTGCCGTCCCCACGACACCCGGGCCCCGGCCCGCCGCTACCCCCGCACCCGCTCCACCAGCACGGCGAGCGCCCCGGCCGCCACCATCCCGGCCAGCACCCCCACCCCCGCGCCCGTCGCCTGGTGCGCCCGCCAGCCGATCCCGCCCCCGGCCAGCACCAGCAGCGCGGCGCCGGCCAGGGCCGGTGGCTGGACCAGCCAGAGGTGGCGGGTCATCAGGTGGCGAACTTGTCGGTGCGGTTCCACCAGTTCACCCCGGCGGTCGCGGCGTTCTCGTCGCCGTACTTGTCGTGGTGCCGCCACCAGTCCCACGGCTGCTCCAGCTGGGCCTCCTGCCGGCCGAGCGGGGTCAGGTCGAGGTAGTTGTAGAAGTTCTTGAAGATGTCACCTCCCCGGTCGTAGATCGAGTAGGTGTGGAAGACGTCCGTCCCGTCGGTCATGAAGACGCTCACGCCCGGCAGTTCACCCTGGTCGGTGGTGACGTGGTAGTCCACGTTGAAGTCCGAACCGAAGGAGGAGTACCACGGGATGGTCCAGCCCATCCGGGCCTTGAACGCCTCCAGTTTGGGCAGTTGTCCCCGCGACACCATCACGAACGTGGTGTCGCGGGCGTTGATGTGGGAGAGGTGGCCGACCGAGTCCGCCTGCATCGAGCAGCCGATGCACCCCTCCTCCTGGTCCGGGCCGAACATGAAGTGACGGACGATCAGCTGCCGCCGCCCCTCGAACAGGTCCGGCAGCGAGAGCTCACCCTGCGGGCCGTGGAAGACGTACTCCTTGTCCACCTTGACCATCGGCAGCTCGGGACGGGCGGCGACCACCTCGTCGTGCAGCCGGGTGAGCTGCTTCTCCTTCTCCAGCAGTTCCTTGCGTGCTTGGAGCCACTCCTCGCGGGTGGCGACCCTGGGCATGGGCAGGTCCATCAGCTCGGTCTCCTGACTTGTAGGACAGTTGAACCGGTCTCAGCCGGCGCGTAGCCAGTCGGCGAGTCGCTCGCCGATCATGGTCGAGGTCAGATTGGTGTTGCAGTTGACGATGCTCGGCATCACCGAGGCGTCGGCCAGGTAGAGGCCCTCGGTGCCGTGCACCCGCAGGTACTGGTCGACCACCGCGCCCTCGTCCGAGGCCGACCCCATCCGGGCCGTGCCGACCGGGTGGTAGGCGCTGTCCAGGCTCAGCCGGACGTACTGGCGGACCATGTCGTCGTTGTCGATCAGCTGGTCGTTCAGCACGATGAAGCCGTCGCCCCGGCCGGCGATCCCCGGGTGGCTGACCAGCTCCCAGCAGGTCCGCACCGCGTCGACCAGCTTCTGCAGGTCGCGCTCGGTGGCCAGGAAGTTCAGGTCGATGTCGGGCCCGGCCGCCGGGTCGGTGGAGTTCAGCCGCAGCCGGCCGCGGGACTCCGGCTTCTGGTCCACCACCATGACGCCGAGGATCACGTTGCCACCGGCCAGCATCTGCAGGTCGGGGAACATGGTCAGGTCGAAGTGGTTGACCATGTAGTACTGCAGGTCGTTGAAGTGGGTGGAGCCCTTCGCGGTGGTCCGCACCATGGTCTGCAGGAACGGGTCGGTGCGCTCGATCGCCCCGGGGGCCGGCTTCATGAAGATGCCGGTGCGCGGGTGGTCGATCAGGTTCTCGCCGACACCCGGGCTGTCCAGCAGGACGTCGATGCCGAGCCGCCGCAGGTCCTCGGCCGGGCCGATGCCCGAACGCATCAGGATGGTGGGCGAGTTGACCGCCCCGGCGGACAGGATCACCCGGTGCGCCCGGACCTGCTCGGCCGCCCCGCCCGCGGACACCTCGAGACCCACCGCGCGGGTCCCCTCGAACAGCACCCGGTGCACCAGCACGCCGGCCCGCACGGTCAGGTTGGCCCGGTCGCGGACCTCCGGGGTCAGGTACGCCAGCGAGGCGCTGATCCGGACCTCGGTGTCCCTGCGGTTGGACGGAATCGGGCCGATTCCGGTGGCCGTGGGGTTGTTGTGGTCGGTCACCTCGGGAAAGCCCGCCGCCAGGCTGGCGTCCACGAAGGACTTCTGAACCTCCGTCAGCTCCTCCGGGCGCCAGCGCCGTACCGGTACCGGACCACCCTTCCCGTGAATCTCGTCGCCCCCGAGGTCGAGGTCGTCCTCCAGCTTCCGGTAATACGGCAGGACGTCCGACCAGGACCATTCGGAATTGCCCGCACCGGCCCATTCCTCGAAATTCTCCGGAACGCCCCGCAGGGCGATGGTGGCGCCGACCGAAGATGATCCGCCGGAGACCTTTCCACGGGGAAAGAGGATCCGCCGGCCGTCACTGATCTCCGCCCGGAACTTCCAGTCGTGCGCGCTCAGCGACATCGCGCTGCCGTCCCGGATGTCGTCCGGGAGGGCGCCCACGTCGGCAAAGTCCGGCCCCGCCTCCAGCAGCAGCACCCGGCGCGAGGGGTCCTCACTGAGCCGGGCGGCGATCGCCGCGCCGGCCGAGCCCGATCCGACAACGACGTCGTCATAAACCTCTGTCATGGAACATCCTCGGGGTCGCGGAATCCGATAGGGGAGGTCTTCTCTTCCAGAGCTTCACAGCCGCCCCGTCCTGCTGTCTTCTCCGAACGTGCCCTCCCGCCTACCCGCTCGGGGCGGTGGGCAACATGAGAGAAGCGGGACCGCAAAAGGTGACCCATGCTCAAAAACCAAGCCGCCTACAAAAGGGGTTGACCAGCAAACTCCAGCCGACCATCCATCACATTGTTATTACTGTGCGGATACCTGCACGGAGAGGGGAACGTCTTGTATCGCGAGCGAATTCGTAGACTCATTCCGGGAGTGGTGACGGTGGTGGTGACCGCATCACTGTTCATCGCCGTCCGGAGCTCGGTCGCCGTGGCCGGGGGCGACGAGGTCGCCACGCAGTACAAGTTCCAGGAGATGCCGATCGCCTTCCCGCCCGGGTACGAGTCCCAGAAGATGAACACGGTCCGTACGGTGAACCCCTCGTACGAGAAAATCCGCTCCTGGGTCTCCTCGGTCGGCGCCGGCATCGCCATCAACGACCTCACCGGGCACGGCCTGGCCGACGGCATGTGCATCGTCGACACCAGGACCGACCAGATCGTGGTGACGTACACGCCCACCGCCCGGCCGGCCGACAAGTTCACGCCGTTCGTGCTGAACGCCGCCCCGCTGCCGATGGACGCCGCGATGGCCCCGACCGGCTGCACTCCCGGCGACTTCAACGCCGACGGCCGGATGGACCTGCTGGCCACCTACTGGGGGCGCACCCCGGTCCTCTTCCTGGCGAACTCCGACGCCACCGGTCCCGCCGCGGACAGCTACACGCCGCGCGAGGTGGTGCCCTCGCAGTCGCTGGACGGCAAGTACCACGGCCCGCGCTGGAACACCGACGCGGCCTACGTGGGCGACCTGGACGGCGACGGCCACCCGGACATCGTGATCGGGAACTACTTCCCCGACTCCGACGTGCTGGACCCGCGCGGCCTCAACAACGTGCAGATGAACGACTCGCTCTCCAGCGCCCGCAACGCCGGCGGCGACCACGTGCTGCGCTGGGTCAAGTCCACCACCGGGACCGATCCTGACGCCTTCTTCGTCGAGGAGCGGACCGCCATCCCGTTCGACGCCGCCACCGGCTGGACGCTGGCCATCGCCGGCGCCGACCTGACCGGCAAGGGCCTGCCGGACCTGTACATCGCCAACGACTTCGGCCACGCGCACCTGCTGTACAACCGCTCCGTGCCGGGTCGGATCGCGTTCACCGAGGCCACCGGCCGCCGGGACGCGACCACGCCCAAGTCCTTCGTCCTGGGCAAGGGTTCGTTCAAGGGCATGGGCGTCGACTTCGCCGACGTCAACCACAACGGCAGCTTCGACATCATGGTCAGCAACATCACCGCCGCCTGGGGCCTGGAGGAGTCCAACTTCCTCTGGATCAACCAGGCGAAGAACAACGACGAGATGAAGGAGAAGCTGGAGCAGGACATCGCGCCGTTCACCCAGGAGGCGCGCGAGCACGGGGTGGCCTGGACCGGTTGGGGCTGGGACACCAAGATGGCCGACTTCCGCAACGACGGCGACCTGGCGATCCTGCAGGCCGACGGCTTCGTGAAGGGCAACATCGACCGGTGGCCGTGGCTGCAGGAGATGGCCATGACCAACGACGACCTGCTCTCCAACCCCCGGATGTGGCCCAACGTCCAGCCCGGGGACGACCTGGCCGGCGACGACGTGCTGGCCTTCTACGCCAAGACCCCGAGCGGCACCTACGCCAACATCAGCAAGGAGCTCGGGCTCGCGGTGCCCACCCCCACCCGCGCCATCGCGACCGGTGACACCACCGGCAGCGGCCTGCTGGACTTCGCGGTCGCCCGCCAGTGGGGCCCGCCCGCGTTCTACGCCAACCAGGCGCCGCGGCCCGGCAATCACCTCGACCTGCGGCTGTACCGGCCGACCGGCACCGAGGGTGCGGGCCAGGGTCTGGTCAACACCGGCAGCCCGGCCTACAACGCCACCGTCAAGGTCACCACGCCCCGGGGCACCCAGATCTCCCAGCTCGACGGCGGCAGCGGCCACGGCGGCTTCCGCAGCTTCGAGGTGCACTTCGGTCTCGCCGACTACCAGGGCCCGGTCGACGTGGAGCTCTGCTGGCGGGACGCCTCCGGTCAACTGCAGATGAAGGACCTGCAGTTGAAGCCCGGAACGCACTCGCTCCAGCTGACCAGTGACGTCCAGGAGGTTCCGAGCCGATGAGTACCGTCGCCCTGCCGACCCCCGCCGCCCCGGCCGCGAAGGACCCGCGCTACCTCGCGCTGCGGAACTTCGCCATCTCGATCTCGATCTTCAACGCCTTCGGCTACACCCTGCTCGGCTTCGAGCAGCCCTGGCTCTGGCCGTTCATCGCGGTGGGCACCGCGTACACCACCGAGCTCTCCTTCGAGGTGCTCAGCGCCTGGGCGCAGAAGCGCACTTCGCGCTTCCGCGGCAACGGGATGCGCGGCCTGTACGAGTTCCTGCTGCCCTCGCACATCACCGCGCTCGCGGTGAACATGCTGCTCTACGCCAACGACCAGATCCTGCCGGTGATCTTCGGCACGGTGGTCGGGGTGGCCGGCAAGCACGCCCTGCAGGCCCCGGTGGCCGGCCGGATGCGGCACTTCATGAACCCGTCCAACTTCGGCATCACCATGAGCCTGGTCTGCTTCGGCTCCTGGGTCAGCATCGCGCCGCCGTACGAGTTCACCGAGAACGCCAACACCTTCTTCCGGGTGGCCATCCCGCTGATCATCGTCACCTCCGGCACCGTGATCAACGCGATGCTGACCAAGAAGGTCGCGCTGATCGTCGGCTGGCTCGGCGGCTTCGTGATCCAGGCCCTGCTGCGGCACTGGATCTGGGACGTGGCGATCTTCAACGCGCTCGGCCCGATGAGCGGCGTCGCGTTCGTGCTGTTCACCAACTACATGATCAGCGACCCGGGCACCACGCCCTCCAAGGCCAAGAACCAGTTCATGTTCGGCTCCTGGGTCGCCATGACCTACGGCGTACTGATGGTGTTCAACGTGGTCTACACGCTCTTCTTCGCGGTCACCGTGGTCTGTGGACTGCGCGGGGCCGGCTGGTGGGTGGCACATCTGATCAAGCGTTACCGGGCCCCGGAGTCCTCCGCCGGCAACGGGCTCGGCGACAGCATCGCCGCCGAGCTGGGCAAGAAGTCCGGCTCCGAGGCGGTGGCCGCATGACCTCCAATCCCGACAACCCTGCCAAGATCGCGGTGGTGGGCATCGCCTGCCGCTACCCCGACGCGGACTCGCCGGGTCAGCTCTGGCAGAACGTGCTCACCGGCCGCCGGGCCTTCCGGAGACTGCCGGACGAACGGATGCGGGCCGAGGACTACTACGACCCCGACCCGTCGGCGCCGGACAAGTTCTACTCGTCCAAGGCCGCGGTGATCGAGGGCTTCGAGTTCGACCGGGTCAAGTACCGGGTGGCCGGCTCCACCTACCGGGCCACCGACATGACGCACTGGCTGGCCCTGGACACCGCCGCGCGGGCCCTGGAGGACGCCGGCTTCCCGCTCGGCGCCGGGCTCGCCGACTCCAACACCGGTGTCATCATCGGCAACACCCTCACCGGCGAGTTCAGCCGGGCCAACCTGATGCGCCTGCGCTGGCCGTACGTGCGCCGCACGGTCGGTGCCGCACTGCGCGAACAGGGCTGGGACGACGCGGCGTTGGCCGGTTTCCTGGCGAGCCTGGAGGAGCGCTACAAGAGCCCCTTCCCGCCGATCGGCGAGGACACCCTGGCCGGTGGTCTGGCCAACACCATCGCCGGCCGGATCTGCAACCACTTCGACTTCAAGGGCGGCGGGTTCACCGTCGACGGTGCCTGCTCCTCCTCGCTGCTCTCGGTCGCCACCGCCTGCGACGCGCTGGTCGACGGGCGCCTGGACGTGGCCGTGGTCGGCGGTGTGGACCTCTCCATCGACCCGTTCGAGGTGATCGGCTTCGCCAAGACCGGCGCGCTGGCCACCGGCGAGATGAAGGTCTACGACAAGGGCTCGAACGGCTTCTGGCCGGGCGAGGGCTGCGGGATGATGGTCCTGATGCGCGATCAGGACGCGCAGGCCGAGCAGCGGTTCAGGTACGCCTCGATCGCCGGCTGGGGCTACTCCTCGGACGGCAAGGGCGGTATCACCCGCCCGGAGGCCAGCGGCCACCGGCTCGCGCTCGACCGCGCCTACGCCACGGCCGGGTTCGGCATCGAGACGGTGTCGTACTTCGAGGGCCACGGCACCGGCACCGCGGTCGGCGACGCCACCGAGCTGCGGGCCTTCTCCGAGGCCCGCCGGGCGGCCGACCCGACCGCCCCGCCCGCCGCGATCAGCACGGTCAAGGGCAACTTCGGGCACACCAAGGCCGCGGCCGGGGTGGCCGGGCTGCTCAAGGCCGTCCTCGCGGTCCGGCACCAGATCATCCCGCCCGCCACCAGCCACCACGACCCGCACCCGGAGCTGACCGGCGAGCGCCCGGCCCTGCGGGTGCCGGACAGCGCGGAGCTCTGGCCGGCCGGCGCGCCGGTCCGGGCCGGGGTCTCCTCGATGGGCTTCGGCGGCATCAACGCGCACGTGGTGGTGGAGCACGCCGACGGCGTCCGGAAGACCGACGTCGGCCGCACCACCCGCCGCCTGGTCGCCTCCCGGCAGGACGTCGAGCTGCTGCTGATCGACGCCGGCAGCATGGCCGAGCTGCGCGGCCGGGTGGCCCAACTGGCCGCCCTCACCCCCCGGTTGTCCTTCGCCGAGCTCGGCGACCTGGCCGCCACCCTGCAGCAGGAGCTGGCCGACCGGCCGATCCGCGCCGCGGTGGTCGCGGCCGGTCCGGAGCAGGCCGAGCAGCGCTTCGGCAAGCTGCTGACCCTGCTGGACTCCGGCGCCCGCTCGGTGCTGGACCCGAACGGCGGTGTGTACCTTGGCAATTCGGCCCTCACCCCGCGGATCGGTTTCCTCTTCCCCGGCCAGGGCGCCGGGCGGCGCGGCGACGGCGGCGCGGTGCGGCGCCGGTTCGCCTCGGTGGACGAGCTCTACCGGACGCACGTCCAGCCCACCGACGGCGACCTGGTCGCCACCGCGGTGGCCCAGCCGAGGATCGTCACCGCCTCGGTGGCGGGGCTGCGGGTGCTCTCCGCGCTCGGCATCGGCGCCGTCGGCGCGGCCGGTCACAGCCTCGGTGAGGTCACCGCGCTGCACTGGGCCGGGGCGATGGACGAGACCACGCTGCTGCGGGTCGCCGCCGCGCGCGGCCGGATCATGGCGGACGCCAGTGACGGCAACGGGACGATGGCGGGCATCGCGGCCGAGGCCGCGCTGGTCGAACCGCTGCTGGCGGGCGAGCCGGTGGTGATCGCCGGGTACAACAGCCCGGCGCAGACCGTGGTTTCGGGCCCGGTGGACGCGGTCGAGCGGGTCTGCGCCAAGGCTGCGGCCGCCGGTCTGGGCACTGCCAGGATCAACGTCTCGCACGCCTTCCACTCGGCGGCGGTGGCCCCGGCGGCCGAGGGCCTGCGGGCGCACCTGGCGACCGAGACCTTCGCGCCGCTGACCGAGCGGATGTTCTCCACCGTCACCGCGGCCGAACTCCCGGCCGACGTGGACGTGGTGGAGCTGCTGACCCGTCAGGTGCTGGACCCGGTCCGGTTCGACGAGGCGGTCCGCGAGCTGGCGGCCGAGGTCGACCTGCTGGTCGAGGTCGGTCCAGGACGGGTGCTGCGCGGCCTGGCGGCCGAGATCGCCCCGACCGTGCCGGCCGTGTCGCTGGAGTCCGACAGCGCCTCGCTGGCCGGGCTGTTCGCGGCCGTGGCGGCGGCGTTCACGCTCGGCGCGCCGGTCCGGCACGCGGAGCTGTTCCGCGACCGGTTCACCCGGCCGCTGCCGCTGGACAAGGAGTTCAGCTTCTTCGCCAGCCCCACCGAGCTTTCCGCCGAGGGCGAGTTCGTGCTCGCGGCCGTCCCGGCGGAGCGGCCCGTGGTGGCTCCCGTGGCCGTCACCCCGGCGACGCCGGTCGCGGCTGCCGCCGCGGGTGCCGAGCCGGCCGGGAACAGCCTGGAGGTGCTGCTGCGGCTGGCCGCCGACCGGGCCGAGCTGCCGCTCGCGGCGGTCGGCCCGGACATGAACCCGCTGGACGAGCTGCACCTGAGCTCGATCACGGTGGGTCAGATCATGAACCAGGCGGCCCAGGAGCTCGGGTTCACCGCTCCGCTGGTCACCTCCGCCTTCGCCACCTCCACGCTGGCCGAACTGGCCGCGCTGCTGGACGAGTTGGCGGAGACCGGCGGGGACGGCGACGAGCTGGGCCGGATCGCCCCGGGCGTCGCGCCCTGGGTCCGGGCGTTCGAGGTCGAGCTGGTCCCGACCCCGTCACCCGCCTCCGCGTGCCCCGACACCGACGGCAGCTGGCAGCTCTTCGCCTCCGACCGGCACCCGCTCGCGGACGCGCTGCACCAGGCGCTGAGCGCGGCCGGTCTCGGCGGCGGCGTGCTGCTCTGCCTGCCGAGGGACTGCGGGGCCGACCACGCGGCGCTGATGCTGGCCGCCGCCCGCGCGGCGCTCACCGAGGCGGGCGCCGGCACCGGCCGGTTCGTCGCGGTCGGCGACCGGCGCGGCGCCGCCGGGCTGACCAAGACGCTGCACCTGGAGGCCCCCGGGATCACCACAACCCTGGTCACCCTGCCGCTGCCTGACGACCTGTCGGCGGACCGGGCGGCCGAGTTCGCCGCGCTGATCACGGCCGACGTGGCCGGCACGGTGGGCTTCGCCGAGGTGAGCTACAGCCCCGACGGCGTCCGCCGGGTGCCGGTGCTCCGGCCCCGTCCGACCGCCGACCCGGTGGCCGCCCGCCCGGCTCTGGACGGCGCGGACGTGCTGCTGGTCACCGGCGGCGGCAAGGGCATCACCGCCGAGTGCGCGCTCGAACTGGCCCTGGAGACCGGAGCCGCGATCGGCCTGCTGGGCCGCTCGGACCCGGCCCAGGACCCGGAGTTGGCCGCGAACCTGGCCCGGATGACCGCGGCGGGCGTGACCTTCCACTACGCCCGGGCCGACGTCACCTCGGCCGACCAGGTCAAGGACGCGGTGGAGGAGATCCGGACCGCGCTCGGCCCGGTCAGCGCCGTCCTGCACGGCGCGGGCCGCAACGAGCCGCACGCGCTGGCCAACCTGGACGAGTCCTCGTTCCGGCGCACCCTGGCCACGAAGATCACCGGCCTGGAGACCGTGCTGGCCGCCGTGGACCCCTCGGCGCTCCGGCTGCTCGTCACCTTCGGCTCGATCATCGGCCGGGCCGGTCTGCGCGGCGAGGCGGACTACGCCACCGCCAACGACTGGCTGACCGACCTGACCCTGCAAGTCCAGCAGGAGAACCCCGACTGCCGCTGCCTGGCGCTGGAGTGGTCGGTCTGGTCCGGGGCCGGGATGGGCGAGCGGCTCGGCGTACTGGAGTCGCTGATCCGCGAAGGCATCGAGCCGATCCCGACCGAGCAGGGGGTGGCCCTGCTCAAGCAGCTGGTGGCCGACCCCTCGGCGCCGACGGCGCTGGTCGTGATGGGCCGGGCCGGCGGGCTGCCGACCCTGGACGTGGGCCGGGGCGAACTGCCGCTGCTGCGCTTCCTGGAGCGGCCGCAGGCGTACTACCCGGGCATCGAACTGGTCGCCGACGCGGACCTGTCCGCCGCCGGTGACCCCTACCTGGCCGACCACCTGCTCGACGGGGACCTGCTCTACCCCGCCGTGCTGGGCATGGAGGCGATGGCGCAGGCCGCCGCGGCGGTCACCGGGCAGCCCGGCGCGCCCACCTTGGAGGACATGGAGTTCCTCCGGCCGATCGTCGTCCCGGTCACGGGCACCGTCACCGTCCGGGTCGCGGTGCTCGCCAAGGACGCCGACACCGTGCAGGCGGTGATCCGCAGCAGCGAGACCGGCTTCCAGGCGGACCACTTCCGGGCCACCCTGCGGTACGGCCTGCCGGCCCCGGTGGACGGCGCGCCCCGACCGGTGGCCGAGGACGCCCCGCGGGTCCCGCTGGATCCGGCCCGGGATCTCTACGGCCCGGTGCTCTTCCAGGGCGGACGCTTCCAACGTCTGCTCGGCTACCGGGAGTTGGCAGCCAAGGGCTGCGTCGCGGAGATCTCCAACGCCGGTGCGGCCGGCTGGTTCGCCGGCTACCTGCCGCACGAGCTGGTGCTCGCCGACCCCGGCACCCGGGACGCGATGATGCACTCGATCCAGTGCTGCGTGCCGGACGCCACCCTGCTCCCGGTCAGTGTCGAGCGGCTGCACCTGGCCGACCCGGCGACCGTCCGGGGCGAGAAGCAGGTCACCCTGCACGCCGTCGAGCGCTCCAAGGTCGGCGACACCTACCTGTACGACCTCGACGTGCGCGACCAGGACGGTGTGCTGGTCGAGCGCTGGGAGGGGCTGAAGCTGCAGGCCGTGCGCAAGCTGGACGGCACCGGGCCGTGGCAGCCCGCGCTGCTCGGCGGCTACCTGGAGCGGCGGGCCGAGCTGATGCTGGGCTCCCCCGTACGCGGCATCGTGCTGCCCGACGGCGAACTGGCCGTGCGGGGCGTGGCGATGCGCCGGGAGCGGACCGCCAAGGCGGTCGGCTGGGCCCTCGGCCGGGAGACGGCGGTGCGCTACCGCCCGGACGGCCGGCCGGAGATCGACGGCGGCCTGCGGGTCAGCTCCTCGCACGGCGGCGGGGTCACCTTCGCGGTGCTCGGCGACCGGCCGGTGGGCTGCGACGTGGAGCCGGTGGCGGACCGCGCCCCGGCCGACTGGGCCGCGTTGCTCGGCCCGGACGGGTTCACCCTGGCGGAGCTGGTGGCCGGCGAGCTCGGCGAGCCGCTGTCCCAGGCGGCGGCCCGGGTCTGGGGCGCCACCGAGTGCCTGCGCAAGACCGGCCGGGCCCAGGTCGCGCTGACCCTGGCCGAGGTGCCGGACACCCCGGACCGCTGGGTGGTGCTGCGCTCCGGCGCCGCCCTGGTGGCGACCTTCCCGACCGCCCTGCACGGCGTCGACCTGCCGGTGATGTTCGCCCTGTCGACGGAAACCGAGGTGTGACCATGCAGCCGTTCTACGAGTACCGTCACCTGGTCGGCTTCGAGGAGACCAACCTGGTGGGGAACGTCTACTACGTCAACTACCTGCGCTGGCAGGGCCGTTGCCGGGAGATGTTCCTGCGGGAGATGGCCCCGGAGGTGCTGGAGGACATCCGCGCCGACCTGAAGCTGTTCACCCTCAAGGTGGACTGCGAGTTCGTGGCCGAGATCACCGCCTTCGACGAGCTGTCGATCCGGATGCGGCTGGAGGACCTGACCCAGACTCAGGTCGGCTTCACCTTCGACTACGTCAAACTCCCCGAGGAGGGCGGCGAGTTGCTGGTCGCCCGGGGGCGGCAGCGGGTGGCGTGCATGCGCGGCCCGAACAACGACACCCGGCCGACCCGGGTGCCGGAGGCGCTGCGCAAGGCACTCGAACCGTACGCGGTCGCGCCGAGCGGCTCCGCCGGACGGGCCGCCCGGTCCGTCCTCGTCCCGAGCGAGGGGTAGCCGATGACGTCCACCGACAGACTGCCACTAGACCGGCCCACCCGGGACCGGACCGAACTCCGGGGCGTGCTCGGCCGGTTCGCCACCGGCGTGACCGTGGTGACGGCCGGCCGGGCGGAGCCCCGGGGGATGACGGCGAACTCCTTCACCTCGGTCTCGCTCGATCCGGCGGTGATCCTGGTCTGCGTGCTCCGCACCGCGGCCGTGCACGAGACCATCCTGGCCGAGCGGGCCTTCGCGGTGTCGGTGCTGGCGGGGCCGCAGGAGAAGGCGGCCCGGCACTTCGCCGACCGCCACCGGCCGCGCGGCGCCCTGGAGTTCGACGCCGTCGAGACCACCCCGGGGCGGCACACCGGGGCTCCCGTCCTGGTGGGTGCGCAGGCCTGGCTGGAGTGCGAGCTGACCGCCGAGTACGACGGCGGCGACCACTCGATCTTCCTCGGCTCGGTCGTGGACCTCGGGCGCTCGGTGGCGGACGACCCGCTGCTGTACTTCGCCGGCGGCTTCCACCGCCTGGTCGACTGACCGACTGTCAGCAGGAAGCCGGAAGCCGGTGTCTCCCCTCGGGGAGGCACCGGCTTCCGGCGTTTCCACGCGTCCGCCGTACGCACCGCACAAGGCCCGGCCGGGAGTTCCCGGCCGGGCATCGTGTGCTGCGTACGGCTCAGTCGATCGGGTGGACCGTCATCGGCAGCCCGCCCTGCACCCGCAGGGTGAGCATCGGCTCCGGCTTCGGTACGTAGCCCGGGGCCTTCACCAGGTTGAGCTCCCGCACCACCGTGGCGAGCACCACGAGCGCCTCCAGCGTGCCGAGGCTGCTGCCGACGCAGTAGCGCGGTCCGGCCCCGAACGGGATGTAGCTGTAGCGGTGCCGCTTGTCCGCCCGGCCCGGGGCGAAGCGCTCCGGGTCGAAGCGGTCCGGCGCGTCCCAGAACTCGGGGTGCCGGTGCAGGGTGTACGGGCAGATCAGCACCTCGGCGCCGGCCGGGACGTGGAAGCCGCCGATCTCGTCCTCCTGCTGGGCCTTCCGCGGCAGGATCCAGACCGGCGGGTAGAGCCGCATCACCTCCTCCAACACCCGGGAGGTGTAGGCGAGTCGGTGCAGGTTCTCGGGGGTCGGCTGGCTGTCTCCGAGCACCTCGAGCACCTCGGCGCGGACCTTCTCCAGGACCAGCGGGTGCTGGTCGAGCAGCAGGAAGGTCCAGCTCAGGGTGGAGGCGGTGGTCTCGTGCCCGGCCAGCAGCAGGGTGACCAGCTCGTCCCGCATCCGCTGCCGCCGGACCGCCTCGTCCGGCTCGCCTGCGGTCGCCTCGATCAGCCGGGACAGCACGTCGTCGCCGTCGGCGCTCGGGTGCGCGGCCCGCTCGGCGGCCAGCCGGCCGGTGATCCGCTCCAGGTCCGCCCGGGCCCGCCGGAACCGGCGCTGCTGCGGCAGCGGCAGCCAGGACGGGACGGCGCTGAGCGACATCATCTCGAAGATCGCCTGGTCCTGGACCACCTCGAAGGACTCGCCAATCGTGTCGTACACCCCGAGGTCGGCGTCCAGCAGGGTCCGGCCGAGGATGCCGAGGGTCAGCTCGGTCATCTCCTCCCGGATGTCCACCGGACCGGTGCCCGCCCGGGACCGCAGCCGGGCCACCAGCTTGGCCGCCTCCTCGGCGATCACCCCGGTCTGCCGGGAGATCCGCTTCGGCTGGAAGACCGGCTGGATCACCTTGCGCTGGGCCTTCCAGAGCTCGCCCTCGCTGGTGAGCAGCCCGTCCCCGAGTGCCCGCCGGGCGTGCACCAGGCCGATGCCCTTGTGGTAGTTGGCGGCGTTGTCCGCCAACACCCGCTTGGCGTGGTCCGGGTGGTTGAAGAAGAACAACGTCTTCGGCCCCAGCGGCAGCCGGACGGCGTCGCCGTAGCTCAGCGCGGCCGAGGTCATCACCGAGAGCCGGTCCCTGGCCATCCTGGCCAGCAGGCCGACGGTCCGGGTGGCGGGCGGGCCCGGCGGGAGCCGCCGGGCACTCGCGGGCGCGCTCACGCGGTCACGTCGCGCTGCTCGGCCAGCTGCTCGGCGATCCGCTGCCGCCAGAGCTCGTAGGCGGGCACCGCGCCGTCCGGGCCGGTGGCGGGGCGCGCCTTGTCGCACAGCGCGGCCGCCTCCTGGGGCGTCAGATCGCAGAAGAACCGGGCCGCCAGCTCGGTGTGCGGCGTGACCAGCCCCGCCTCCACCCGCGCGGTGGCCGCGAAGGCGGACGCCTGCGCGACCTGCGGTCGGTACTCGGCCGCCCGGTCCCAGAACAGCTGGAGCTCGGCCTGGTCCCCGCCGCCCGCGTAGGTGGCGGCCAGCCCGGCGCCGCTGTAGAGGTCGGGCCGCCGGTGCGCGGGGAAGCGGTCGAGCAGGTCGGCCACCACGTCCGGCGCGGTGCCCGCGACGAACCAGGTGGCCCGGCCGATGCCCTGGTCGATCGCCCGGTTCCGGTAGTCGGCCGGGCCGTCCACCGGCCACGGGAAGTTCGGCTCCTGGTAGTGCTCGTGGACGTACTTCTTGGTGTGGAAGTACGCCTGGTGGAAGCCGTAGCCGTCCAGCACCAGCCAGCGCAGCAGCGGGTCCGGCGGGGTGATCGCGGCCCAGCGGAACCGGGGCAGCCGGGCCATCGCCCAGCCGACGCCGACGTACGCCATGTAGCTGTGCTGCCGGCCGCGGCCCGCCAGCAACTCGGCCACCTTGCGGCCGTTGCCGAACGGAAGCCCGTCCAGCATCGCGGCGCCCATCGCGGCACCCTCGTAGGCGAAACCGCGGAACGGGTCGGGCACGCCCTCCAGCCGGAGTTCGGCCTCGGTGATCGTGCGCGCCTCCATCACGTACGCGTAGCCGGTGAGAAAGCTCGCACCGACCGTCTCCAGCAGTTCCCGGGATTCCACACTCTTCTCGTGGAATCCCCGCTTTGAGAGCTTCGTTTCCGAATGATCTGGGGTCAGAATTCTGCGCCTGAGCGCACGCCAAGAACCCGCCATGGTTCCCTCCGGAGAATCGGGCTGCCGAATGGGCGCAGCTGTCCAACCGAAATCCTGTCCGCTTTCCCCGTTCGGCGCCTACTCCGAACGTGCCCTGCGGAGGGCACGTGCGAAGAAGTCGGCCGCTGCGGGGACACCCAGAATCAAGCCGTCCTGTCCTGAACGCCCCACCGGAGGAGCAGCAGACGTGAGCGATCTGAGCGCCGTTCTGACACCCGCCACAGGAACCTCCCGAACCTCACTCTTCGTCAACGGCAACTTCCCGCGCCGCCGGGGACTGCTGGTACTCCTCAGCGTCGGCTTCGCCCTCTTCCTCTCCTACGCCTGGTCCGCGAAGTTCGTCGACACCGAGATCGGCACCACCACGGCCAACGCGCTGCTCGGCCACGACGCCCACAAGACGCCGATCGCCGGGATCGCGGCCGGGGTGGTGTTCGCCTTCGTCACCGGCCTGGCCGGCTCGTTCACGGCCTGCAACATCGCGGTCTTCGGCGCGGTCGGCCCGATGATGGGTGAGCTGACCACCCGTCGGGACCGGTTCCTGCAGACCGTCAGGCCGCTGGGCTGGATGGCCGCGGGCATGATTCCGGTCTCCGCCGCGTACGGGGCGCTGGTCGGTTTCGTCGGGACCCGGATGCCGCAGTTCTCCACGGCGTCGAGCCCGGCGGGCACGCTGTCGGCGCGCAGCATCCAGTCCATGGTCACGTTCGGCCTGATCGGGCTCGCGATGACCGTGCTCGGCCTGGCCGCCGCCGGTCTGCTGAAGGACCCGCTGGGCCCGATCTCCCGGCGCTTCCCGAACGCGCCGATGCTGGTGCTCGGCGCGCTGGTCGGCGGCTTCCTGATCGGGCGCCCCTACCCGCTGTTCCGGGACCTGTTCCGGCACGCCGCGACCACCCACAACCCGCTGTACGGCGCGGCCGCCTTCACCCTCCAGTCGATCGGCAACATCGTGGTGATGGCGGTCCTGGTGCTCGCGCTGACCTTCGGCCTGGGCCGCCCGCTGCAACGCTGGCTGAGCGCCTCGCCTGGCCGGGTGGCGGCCGTGACGGCGGCGGCGTTCATCGTGGCCGGTGTCTTCACGATGGTCTACTGGGACGTGCGGATCCTCGGCCGGCTCGACTACATCTGGTGGCCCACGGCGCCCTGGAACAACTGACCCACCATCAGACGGCGGGCCCGGGGCGACAACGCCTCAGGCCCGCCGTTCGCGTGCCTGCGCCATCGAGGCGAGGGTGCCGGCCGGGTCGCCGCCGGCGCCCATCAGCAGGCCGGTCACCTGGGCCTCGAAGCAGGCGTCCGCGTCGTACGGCGGCACCAGGTAGCCGCCGAACTCCAGGGTGACCAGGCCGTGCAGGGCGATCCACAGCTGGTGCGCCACCGCCTGCGGGTCGCCGGGCGACAGGCGGTCGGCCGCCATGCACCGGGCGACGGCGCCGACCAGGGTCTCCAGGGTGTACCGCCCGTGCTGCCGGTCGTCGTCGGTGAGCGAGAAGCCACTGAGCACCGAGCCGCCGAACATCACGCTGTAGAGATGCCAGTGTTCCTGCGCGTTGTGCCGGTACGCCCAGCCGAGCGCCCCGATGTCGGCCACCGGGTCGGCCGTCTCGGCGACCTCGGTGAGGCTGCGGTTGAGGTAGCTGAAGCCCTCCCGCACCATCGCCCTGACCAGGTCGCCCTTGCCGCCGAAGTGCGTGTAGACGGCCATCGTCGAGGTGCCCACCTCGGCCGCCAGCCGACGCGTCGACAGCGCCTTGGGCCCCTCCTCGGCGAGCAACTTGGCTGCGGCCCGCAGAAGTTGGGGGGCAAGGGTCGGGTCGATCTGACGGGGGCTCACTCTTGACATCCTCTCACGACAGCAGGAACCTTCATAGAACAGAGTTATATAACGCCGATATGCAAGGGGACGCCAGATGACCACCCGTCGCACCCACGGCACGTCGCACCTGCTGACCAGCGGCTACCGCCCGGTCACCGAAGAGGTCACCGAGTACGGCCTGCCGGTGCGCGGGCAGCTCCCGGCCGGGCTCGACGGCACGCTGCTGCGGATCGGCGGCAACCCGCTCGGCCCCGTCGACCCCGCCCGCGACCACGCCTTCGCGGGCGACGCGATGGTGCACGGGCTGCGCCTGCGCGACGGCCGCGCCGAGTGGTACCGCAACCGCTGGCTGCGCACCGACCGGGTCACCCGCGCACTGGGCGAACTGCCCACCCCCGGGCCGCAGTCGGGGCTGTGCGACAACACCAACGCCGGCCTGGTCCGGCACGCGGGCCGCACCCTGGCCCTCGGCGACGGCGGCGCGCTCCCGTTCCGGCTGGGCGACCGGCTGGAGACACTGGCCCGGCACGACTTCGACGGCACCCTCCCGGCCGGCTTCGCCGCCCACCCGATCGCCGACCCGCTCACCGGCGAACTGCACGCCGTGACCCACCAGTTCGGCCAGCCGCAGCTGAGCTACCTGACCGTGGGCGCGGACGGCCGGGTCAGCCGGGCCGAGCCGGTCACCGTCAAGGGCGCCCCGATGGTGCACGCCTTCTCGCTGACCGACCGGCACGCCGTCATCTACGACCTGCCGGTCACCTTCGACCCGAGCGCGGCCGCGGCCGGCTCCCGGGTCCCCTACACCTGGGACGAGGGCCACGGCGCCCGGCTCGGCCTGCTGCCGCGCGGCGGCCGCGACGCGGACGTCCGCTGGCTGGAGATCGACCCCTGCTTCGTCTTCCACCCGGTGAACGCCTACGAGCAGGGCGACCGTACGGTGATCGACGTGATCCGGCACGAGCGGGTCTTCGACCGCGACCCGCTGCACCCGAGCGAGTCGACTCCGGCCCTGTGGCGGTGGACCGTCGACCACCGGCACGGCACCGTGCTGGAGCGCCGACTCGACGGCCGCGCCCAGGAGTTCCCCCGGATCGACGACCGCTACGCCGGATCGCCGTACCGCTACGCCGTCACCGTCGGCCTGCGGCCGGACCAGGGCGGCGCGCTGGCCGGCCCCGAACTGCTGCGCCACGACCTGCTCACCGGGCACACCGAGGTGCACCGGGTCGGTCCCGGCCGGGAGGCCGGCGAGGCGGTCTTCGTACCGCGCGGGGCGTACGCCCCCGAGGGCGACGGCTGGCTGCTCAGCCTGGTGCACGACGCCGCCACCGACCGGAGCGAACTGATCGTCCTCGACTCCGCCCGCTTCACCGGCCCGCCGGTCGCCGTCGTCCCGCTGCCCGTCCGGGTGCCGCACGGATTTCACGCGCAGTGGGTGGCGAATTCTCAACTGTGAGCCCGGCCGGGACCGGAAGACACCATTGCGGACATGACACCACATCGCTAGGCTCGGCCCCCAATGCAGCAGCACAAATAGGACATCCACCCATCGGGAATGGAGAGATTCCTTGCATGACGCTGTCGAACGGGCCATCGCGACGATGTGGGAACGCTTTGACGAGCCACTGACCCTGAACGATATCGCGGACAGCGCGATATTGAGCAAGTTCTACTTCTCAAGGGTATTCCGCACACTCACCGGCACCTCGCCCAGTAGATTTCTGGCGGCTATCCGCCTCTGTATGGCAAAAAAGTTACTGTTGGAGACGTCGGCCAGTGTCACCGACATCTCCTTCATGGTCGGGTACAACAGCCTCGGCACTTTCACCAGCCGGTTCACCCGCAGCGTCGGGGTCCCGCCGGCCAGGTTCCGGATGATGTCCGAGCTCGGCATGGCCGCCACGCCGAGCGCACTGCGCGGGGGTGGTCCGACCGGGCACACTGGCACCGTCGAGGGCGAGCTGTACGTCCCCGAGACCGATCTGCCGATCCGGATCTACGTGGCCGCCTTCAAGGAGTCGATCCCCGAGGGCCAGCCGAAGGCCTGCGACATCCTCGACAAGACCGGGCCCTACCGGCTCACCGGGCTGCCGGACGGCCAGTGGTTCGTCCGGGCCGCGGTGGTCTCCCGGGTGCCGGTCGAGCCCCGCCCCTGGGTGCGGCAGCCGCTCTTCGTCGGCTCCTCGCACCGGCCGGTGGTGATCTCGGCCGGCGGGACGGTCGAGGCCGATGTGATGACCCGTCCGCTCAGCAAGCTGGACATCCCGATCCTGCTGGCCCTGCCCGAACTCGACGGCAGGAAGCCGCTGGAGGTCGGGCTCCCGGCCCAGCGGGTCGTCCGGCTCGCCCGAAGTCCGGGCATCAGCCGCTCCGGCTAGCGAAGCTGCCGGACCACCGGGACGGCCCCCCAGGACCGCCCCAGCTCAGCGAACGGCGTCGGCGCGCACCGCCCGCCGTTGGCTCAGCCCCCGGACAACGCCTGCATCAGCACCGGAACGGCCTCCCCCTGGAAGTCCACCCCGGGGTCGAAGCTGTGGATCATGCCCTCCAGTACCAGCAGGGACAGCAGCGGGAACGCGAACTCCGCGGCCGCGAAGATCCCGAACCGCCGCTGCAGCTTGAACAGCCGCGGTGCGAACGCCGCCAGGTTGAACTCGGCCGCCACCACTGCCGACGCGTCCCCGACCAGCTGCTCCACCTCGGTCCTGAACGCCTCCAGATCGCAGTCGGCCGGCACCCGCGCCGCGCTCTCGATCACGATGTCCGCGCACCGGCGGCCCTCCCCGAGCGCCATCCTGAGGAAGAACTCGCCGAAGTGCCTGCGCACTTGGTCCGGCAGCCGGACCACGAACCCGGCGTCCAGCAGGACCACCTCCCCCGCCGCGTCCAGCCGCAGGTTCCCCGGGTGCAGGTCGCAGTGCACCAGCCCGTCCAGGAAGAGCATCTGGTAGACCGCCCGCAGCACCCGCCGCATCGCGTCCCTGCGCTCCTCCGGGCGGTACGGCTCGGGCCTGAACTCCCGCAGGTCGTCCAGGAATTCCATCACCAGCACCTGGTCGCCGCCGAACCCCTCGACCGGCTCGGGCAGCCGGACGCCCTTCACCGCGGCCAGGTTGGCCCGCAGCTGGGTCAACGCGTCCCGCTCCGCCGCCAGATCGGCCTGCGCCAGCACGGCCGTCCCGATCTGCCCGAGCATCTCCTCGGCCGGCAGCCGGCGCAGGCCGGGCAGCCGGCCAGTCGCCCGGGCGAGCGCCCCGGCCAGCCGGAAGTCGCTGCTCATCAGCGGCACGATGCCGGGCCGGCGGATCTTGACCGCCACCACCCGGCCGTCGGTCAGCACCGCGCGGTGCACGGTCGCGATGCTGCCGCTGCCCACCGGCTCCCAGTCGAACTCGGCGAACGGCCGGTCCGCCGCGGGCCCGAACTCCTCGGCCAGCACCGCCTCGAGCTGCTCCCGCGACGGCGGCGGCACCGTGTCGGTCAGCCGCCCCAGCTCGTCGCACCACCGCTCCGGCAGCAAGTCCCGGCGGGTGCTGAGCAGTTGACCCACCTTCACGTAGAACGGACCCAGCTCGGTCAGCATCGCCGGTGCCCGCTTCGCCAGCCGCGCGGACACCGACCCTCCCCGGCCCCGCCGGAACACCGCCCCGCCCAGCGCGGAGGCGGTGTGCCGTAGCGTCACCGATCCGATCCGGACCGCCCGCCGGCCGAGGCCGGACCTTTCCGTGCCCGCGTCACCCATGAGGCTCTCCCTCGTCAGCTGTGCTCGGCGCCGACTGCTTCAGGACGGCCCTACAGATACTCAGCGTCCGCGGCCTGCCGGACTTCTCCTGACGTGCCCGTTCTGTGAACCAGCGGCGTTCACCGCTCGCGGACGGCCTGCTCGGTCGGCTCCGCGGGCGGCCTGAACGGCCACCAGGTGAAGGCCGGCAGCCAGCGGGCGGCGGGCCCGCTCCAGGACAGCGCGGCGATCTGGTCGAGGGTGCGCCGCCCGCTGAGCGAGCGGAACACGTCGTGGTGGTGCCCGCTCACCGTCACCCCGGGCTCCCCCGGGCCGACCAGCCACTCCTGCCCGTCCGACCGCACCCGCAGGGCGGGCAGGCCGAGTTCGGCCACCGTGAGGCCCATGCCGAGCGCCAACAGGTCCAGCGAGGCCGGGTAGGCGGGGTGGTCGACGGGTACCGGCTCGCCGAGCGCCCGCCGCAGGTCGAGTTCGTGGGTCAGCGCGTCCATGGTCATGATGTGGCCGTACAGCCCCTCGGTGAGCGGCGGCAGCAGCTCGACCAGCTCCGCCCACCGCTCCAGCAGCTCGGCCACCCCGGCCTCGTTGTCCGGGTCGGGGTCCCGCAGCGGCAGTACCTGGATCCCTTCGGTGACCTGCCGGCAGACGTCCACCAGATGGGCGACCAGGTCGCGCACCGTCCACCCGTGACAGGCGGGGATCGCGACCTCCGCCAACTCCGGTCTGCCGCTGACCAATCGGGTGACGTTCTCCCTGACCCGGTCGTAGCCGAGGCGGGGCGGCAGCCGCTCCCAGCCGCCCGGGGCGGCCCCTGCGGCGGTCATCCGCGCACCCCGGCCGTACTACCGGCCGCCCGGCCCGCCTGAGCCCGGGTCAGGTGCCCCCGGGCGTGCAGCCAGGCGATGGTGTCGGCCATCGTCTCCGCCAACGGCCGGGGCCCGACGCCGTGTTCGGCACCGCCCTCGGCCGGCGCGGCCACCGCGCAGGTGTAGACGGCGCCGTACTCGGCCGGGATGTGCCAGGGCCAGACGTGCTGCACCGCCCCGGTCAGCAGGCCGAACGGCAGCATCGCCCTGGCCGGCAGGTACGCCGCGGGCAGCCGCCGCCCGGTGGCCTCCCGGACCGCCTGGACGTACTGGCGGGTGGTCAGGAAGTGCTGCGGGCCGAAGTGCCGGGCCGGTCCCTCGGCCGTCCCGGTGACCAGCCCGGCGTGCATCGCCGCCGTGTCGCGGACGTCCCCAACCGGGAGTCCGCCGCCCGGCCAGAGCGGCATCAGCCCGCGTAACTCGTTGCGCAGCCGGGCGTTCTGGTCACCCAGGTACGGGTCGTCCGGGCCGAGCAGCGCGGGCGGGTAGCTGATCACCACCGGGGCGCCGTCCTGCTGGTGGCGGCGGGCCACCGCCTCGGCGGCCGCCTTGGTCGCCAGGTACGCCTCCCGGGGCCGGCCCACCGGCGAGTCGGTCCGGACCGTCGGCCCGGCGGCCGGGAACAGCGCCCCGACGCTCGACACGTGGATCACGGCCCTGGCCCCGCTCTCCCGCCCGGCGGCCAGCACGAGTTCGGTCCCGCGCACGTTGGTGCGCAGCATCTCGCTCCGGCGGCGGCTGTCGAAGGAGTACACCGAGGCGGCGTGCAGCACCACCTCCGCCCCGTCCACCGCCTTCGTCACCGCGCCCTGGTCGGTGACGTCACCGACCACCAGCTCCAGCCCGTCCGGGTCGACGCCCAGCGGCAGCAACGCCCGCCCGACGGCGGCCGGGTCGCGAACCAGCAGCCGGACCCGGCACCCCGCGCGCAGGACGGCCGCGACCGAATGGGCCCCGACGAAGCCGGTGCCCCCCGTCACGCATACCAGCATGAGAACTCCAAGCAGCGGCGATCACGTCCGGCCCGGGGTCCGGGCAGGCACCACAGCCATCCTGGGTCTGCCGGGCCCGCCCGGACTTCTCGCAGCGTGCCCCGCCGGAATTCTGTTGACGCCGTGTCAGCAGCCGAGCCCGCTCCCCCGCCGGGTCAGCAGCCGCGCTCCGCTACCCGCGCCGGGCCACCGCCGGCACCGCCCCACGCGCGTGCCGGCCGACCTGCCGCGGACTGCGGCCCGCCACCGCCGCCACCACCCCGGCCACCAGCAGCAGCCCGGCCGGGACCGCGAGCGCCAGGCACTGCCGTACGCCCCACCGGTCGGCGGACTCGTCCACCGGCAGCCGGACCAGCTCCAGCAGGTGGAACGCGTCGTAAGTGGCCAGCGCGTACGCCAACGCGGCATACCCGAAGGCGAACAGCAGCAGCCAGCTGCTGCGTTCGGCCGCCGCCAGCAGGATCAGGGCGGCCGCCGAGACCAGCAGCGGGGTGGCGCCGTTGAAGATCAGCAGCTGGGCCGAGCCGAGTACGGCCGAGGGCGAGCGGAAGCCGTGCCAGTGCGTCAGCGTCAGGGCGGTCGCCGCGCCGCCGAGCAGCACCATCACGAACAGCGCGGGCAGCGCCCGCCGCAGCCGCCCGGCCCGGCGGTACCGCCGGGCGGTCAGCCAGAGCGCGAGCAGCAGCGCGACGGCCCAGTAGGCGGCCAGCCAACCGGGACGGTCCAGCGCCTCGGGGCCGAGAATGCCGCCGGTCGCCCGGATCGGCACCGCGCAGATTCCGTCGGCCGCCCGGCCGCAGCGGGTGCCGGGCAGCCGGTACAGCGGCAGCGAAAGGGCCAGCAGCACGCCGAACAGCACGAGCACGAACCAGTACCGCCGTGCGGCCACTTGCCCTCCTCGGAGACAGCTGCCAGGCATCTTGCAGGGGTGACGGCTCCCGCACAAGGGGGATCGCACCCGGAATCGGGGACACACCTCGCAGGCGGGGCCGGACGGGAGCCCGTTGCGTAACCTTGCCGACGGGAGGGAGCCGTGGGTTCCCCGGCCGGTCCGACGAAGGGGTTTCCAGCCATGTCCCAGCAGGTCCAGGGCGTCATCGCCCGTGCGAAGGGCGAGCCCGTCCGGGTGGAGACCATCGTGGTGCCCGACCCGGGGCCGGGCGAGGCGGTGGTCAAGGTGCAGGCCTGCGGGGTCTGCCACACCGATCTGCACTACCGCGAGGGCGGCATCAACGACGAGTTCCCGTTCCTGCTCGGCCACGAGGCGGCCGGGGTGGTGGAGTCGGTCGGCGAGGGCGTCACCGAGGTCGCCCCGGGTGACTTCGTGATCCTCAACTGGCGTGCGGTGTGCGGCCAGTGCCGGGCCTGTCGGCGCGGACGGCCGTGGTACTGCTTCGCCACCCACAACGCCAAGCAGCGGATGACCCTGCTGGACGGCACCGAGCTCTCCCCCGCGCTGGGCATCGGCGCGTTCGCCGAGAAGACCCTGGTCGCGGCCGGCCAGTGCACCAAGGTCGACCCGGCGGCCTCCCCCGCCGCTGCCGGACTGCTCGGCTGCGGCGTGATGGCCGGTCTGGGCGCGGCGATCAACACCGGCGCGGTCGGCCGGGGCGACAGCGTGGCCGTGATCGGCTGCGGCGGAGTCGGCGGCGCGGCGATCGCGGGCTCCCGGCTGGCCGGAGCGGGCCGGATCATCGCGGTGGACATCGACGACCGCAAGCTCGAGCTGGCCCGCGGCCTCGGCGCCACCCACACCGTCAACTCCCGCCAGGCGGACGCCGTCGAGGCGATCCGCGAGCTGACCGACGGCTTCGGCGCGGACGTGGTGATCGACGCCGTGGGCCGCCCGGAGACCTACCGGCAGGCGTTCTACGCCCGCGACCTGGCGGGCACCGTCGTCCTGGTCGGCGTGCCGACCCCGGAGATGCAGCTCGAACTGCCGCTGCTGGACGTCTTCGGCCGGGGCGGCGCGCTCAAGTCGAGCTGGTACGGGGACTGCCTGCCCAGCCGGGACTTCCCGCTGCTGATCGACCTCTACCGGCAGGGGCGGCTGGACCTGGACGCCTTCGTCACCGAGACCATCCCGCTGGACGGCGTCGAGCAGGCCTTCGCCCGGATGCACGGCGGCGACGTCCTGCGCTCGGTGGTGGTCTTCTGATGACCGCTCAACTCCCGACCCGGATCGAACACCTGGTCACCTCCGGCACCTTCTCGCTGGACGGCGGCACCTGGGAGGTCGACAACAACGTCTGGCTGGTCGGCGACGACCACGAGGTGCTCGTCATCGACCCGGCCCACGACGCCGACGCCGTGGCGGCGCTGATCGGCGACCGCCGGGTGGTCGCGATCGTCTGCACCCACGCCCACGACGACCACGTCAACGCGGCCCCCGCCCTGGCCGACCGGACCGGCGCGCCGATCCTGCTGAACGAGGCCGACCGCCCGCTCTGGGACCGCACCCACCCCGACCGCGCCCCGGACGGCCCGCTGCCCGACGGCCACCGGCTGACCGTGGCGGGCACCGAACTGACGGTCCTGCACACCCCGGGCCACGCCCCCGGCGCGGTCTGCCTGTACGCCCCCGCGCTGGGCACGGTCTTCACCGGCGACACCCTGTTCGCGGGCGGTCCGGGCGCCACCGGCCGGTCCTTCTCCGACTTCCCCACCATCGTCCGCTCGATCACCGACCGCCTGCTCACCCTCCCGCCGGAGACCGTGGTCCGCACCGGCCACGGCGACTCCACCACCATCGGCGGAGAAGCCCCGCAGCTGGCGGACTGGCCGGCCCGCGGCCACTGACGGATGCTCAGGCGGTGCGGCCGACTCCAGCCGCGCCGCCTGCGTTAGCATCCCGGTCATGCCGATATCCGAGGACGCGACCTCGCCCGGTTGGCGCGTCACCGTCCTGACGCAGAAGCGCCGCACCGGACAGCCGCCGTACTACACACCGATCGCCAAAGGGCAGCCGCTCGCCCGGCGGGGCGACCTGCGCATCCACGCCCAGGTCGGCGGGGTCAACTGCGTCGACGGCGACGGCCGGATCCGCTGGGTCAGCCCCTGCACCGGCATCCCCAACGCCGCCCACATCTCCAGCGGCCGGGTCCTGGTCACCACCGACTCCCAGGAGTACACGCCCTGGGGCTTCCTCGGCCCGGCCCTGCTGCTCGACCTGGCGGACGGGACCCTGATCGCCGAACTCCGGGGCGAGCGCGGCGCCGTCCTGCGCGGCGGCCGCTTCTTCCTCGGGCTCGCGGGCTACGACTTCTTCGACACCTGGGAGTACGACCGCGACGGCAACCAGGTGGACGCCTGGCGCAGTTGCGGCCACTTCGTGGCGGGCAGCGGCATCCGGGTGGTGGAGTCCGACCGCGGCCTGGCGGAGGGCAGCCGGGTGGTCCGGCTGCGGCCCGGCGGCGTGATCGAACGCGGGCCGCGGCTCACCGGCCTGACCGCCTCCGAACCACTGGTCCTGCCGGACGGCACCATCCTGCTCCTGGACGCCGGGGTGCTGCGCGCGGTCGGGCGCGGCCTGGAGGAGACCGTGCTGGCCGAGCTGCTGCCCGTCGCGCCGGACGAGCTGCACCGCTACCTGGGCACCCTGGAGCGCACCGCCGACGGCCTCACCGTGACCCTCGCCGAGC
This sequence comes from Kitasatospora gansuensis, assembly GCF_014203705.1. Taxonomy (NCBI): domain Bacteria; kingdom Bacillati; phylum Actinomycetota; class Actinomycetes; order Kitasatosporales; family Streptomycetaceae; genus Kitasatospora; species Kitasatospora gansuensis. Next base: position 7,783,397 of record NZ_JACHJR010000001.1, on the reverse strand, counting down.
AGCACCCCGAGAAGCACAGCCGCTACACCGTCCACACCTGGACGCTGGCGCTGCGTCAGCTGTAGGCCGCCCAGCGGTCGACGGCGAAGCCGTCGCCCGCCTTCCTGACCTCTGCCGCCCCCGCCCCGCCGAAGTGCGCCGGGATCACCAACTCCCGTTCGTCCGCCGCCCGTTCGAGGATCCGGCGGCGGCTGGTCACCGCCTGCGCCGGGTCCAGGCAGAAGCAGCTGCTGCAGCCAGGACGGAGGATCTGCACCGGGCTGTGCAGCAGATCCCCGACGAAGACCGCCCGGTCGCCGCCGGAGGCGAGCCGCAGGACGGCGGAGCCGGGCGTGTGGCCGGGCGCGGACTCCAGCGTGAGGTGCTCGTCGATCCGGTGGGCGCCGTCCCACAGCACGGCCTGCCCGGCCCGGTGGACGGGGGCGATGCTGTCCTCGTAGAGCAGCCGGTCGTCCGCCCGGTGGCCGTTGGCGTAGTCGTTGCCGGGGCCGTAGTACGCGTCGTCGGCGGCCGGCAGCAGGTACCGGGCGTTCGGGAAGGTCGGCTCCCAACTCCCGTCCACCGCCGTGGTGTTCCAGCCCACGTGGTCGACGTGCAGGTGGGTGTTGACCACCACGTCGACCTCCGCCGGCTTGATCCCGGCCCGGTCCAGCAGGCCCATGAAGTCGCCCTGCCAGTGGTGGAACTGCGGCGATCCCGGCCGCTCGCGCCCGTTGCCCACCCCGGTGTCGACCACGACCGTACGGCCGCCGCTGCGCAGCACCCAGGTCTGCAGGGCGGCCGCCGCCCGGTCGCCGTCCGGCTCCCAGTGGTCCGGCGCCAGCCAGTCCTCGTTCTCCCGCCACACCTCGGCCCCGGCTTCCGGGACGAAGTCCCGGGCCGGCAGGAAGGTCCCCCGCCACTCCACCAGTCGGATGACCTCGACGTCTCCCAGCATCATGCGCTGCACGCTCTCGTTCTCCATGACCACGACCCTAGAGAACATCCGGTGAGCGGCTCAATGCCTGTCGTGCTCAAGCGAATACGCGTGCGTCTCACCGGTGAGGACCTCCGTATGCTGGAGCGATGGATGTAGTGAGCGACGCGATCTCCGCCGTCCGGCTCGGCCGCCCCTCCTCCAACCGGCTCCGGGTCGGCGGGAGTTGGTGCACCCGGCTGGCCCCGTACGACGGCGCGGGGTTCCACGTCGTGCTGACGGGCGGCTGCTGGCTGCTGCCCGACGGCGGTGGCGACCCGGTCTCGCTCGGTGCGGGCGACGCGGTGCTGCTCCCGCACGGCACCGGCCATGTGATCGCCGACTCGCCCGCCGACCCGGCCACCGTGGCACGGGCGGTGCCGTTCGAGCAGTACGACGGCGGGGCGCCCCGGCCCGCCACGGTCGGCGGGGTCGAGCTGCTCTGCGGCAAGTACCGGCTGGACCGCAGCCGGGTGCACCCGCTGCTGGCCGAACTCCCGGACGTCGTCCACCTGCCGAACCGGATCGGCCACCATCCCGAACTCCGGGCCGCCATCGACCTGTTGGGCAGCGAACTGGAGTCGGCCCGGCCCGGCTCCTGCCTGGCCGTGCCCAGCCTGCTCGATCTCCTGCTGATCTACCTGGTCCGGGCCTGGCTGGCCGGGGCGAGCACCGGGGCCTGGTCCACCGCGCTGGGCGACCCGGTCACCGCCGCCGCCCTGCGCGCCCTGCACACCGACCCGGCCGCGCCGTGGACCAACGACCGGCTGGCCGCCGAGGCCGGCGTCTCCCGCCCCACCCTGGCCCGCCGCTTCACCACCCAGGTCGGCCGGCCCCCGATGGCCTACCTCACCTGGTGGCGCCTCACCTACGCCGCCACCCTGCTCCGCGACACCGCCGACCCACTGGCCACCATCGCCCACCGGGTCGGCTACGCCGGTCCCTACGCCTTCTCGCACGCGTTCAACCGCGAGTTCGGCACCACCCCGGGCCGCTACCGCACCGAGCGGCAGGAACGCGCACCGCAGCCGGCCTCCTGATCCGGTTGACGGAGCTTCACCCGGCCGGACCGCATGGCGTGCACACGAACCGTGCGAGTCGCTGTTAGCGTCCGAGCACGGCCCGCCGCGCTGCGAACAACGGGCCCGCGCATGCCACAGTCGGACGAGAGCCGGGAGAGCGGATGGCTACGGAAACCCCGAGGCAAGCCGCACTGCTGGTGAGCATCGTGTCCGCCGCCCTGCTGGCCGGGTGCTCCTCCGACGGCGGCTCTGAGCCAGGCCCCACGACCGCGTCCTCCTCGGCCGCCGAGAGTTCGACCCGGCCGACCGGCACCGCCACCACCAAGCGGAAACAGGACGACGGCGGCTTCGACACGGCCGGCCGGATCTCGGGCGACTTCACCGGGAACGGCGGCCACGTCCACTTCTCGCTGCACAACCCGTCGACGACGGAGACCTACACCGGCACCGTGAACCTGACCGACTGCACGGCAGGCAAGGGCCGCTGGCCGACCGTGTCGCCGAAGAGCTTGCCCGTGAACCTCCGCCCGGGCGCCACCGACGAGTTCGACGTCGACTTCACCCCGGATGAGACGGCGCCGTTCGTCTCCCAGCACACCATCTGCGCCCATCTGACCGGCCGCTCCGAGCCGTGGACCTTCTCCACCACCGCGTCCCCGCCATCCCGCTCCCCCTCCCCGTCGGCGTCCCGCTCCCCGTCCCAGTCCTCACCCGAAAGCTGACAGCAGGTCAGCAGCCGAACCGACCGCGAGGTGCGCCGTGGTGGAGGAACAGAGCCCGACCCGACCGCCCTGGGGCAACTGGGTCAAGACCCTCGCCGGGCTGCTCGCGCCCACCACCGTGCTGACGGCCCTGCTGCTCTACTTCGGCTTCGCCTACACCGACGCGCTGTACGAGCGCTTCGGCGTCGACGCGGCCACCCTGGGCTTCTCCACCCAGGACTACCTGCTGCGCAGCGCCGGAGCGCTCTACCTCCCGGTCGGGACGGCCCTGCTGGCCGGCCTGCTCGGCGTGCTCGGCTACCACGGCGTGACCGCTGCCGGCCGGGCCGGGTCACCCCTGCTGCCCTACCTGCGCGGCGCCGCCATCGGCCTGACGGTGTGTGGGCTGCTGCTGTTCCTCCTCGGCCTGCTCGGCGGCTTCCGGGTCTGGCCGGCCCGTGCGCTCGACACGCCCCTGCTGCTGGGCGGCGGCCTGCTGCTGGTGCTGTACGGGCGGCTACTGCGGGTCAAGGCACAGGGGCAGGACTACCCGGTCGGCCGCGAACTGCCCGCGCTGGCCCTGGTCGCCGCCCTGATCTCGCTCTCCGCCTTCTGGGCGGCGAACGCCTACGCCCACCAGCACGGCCGCGCCGACGCCCGCTACCTGGCCGACCGGCTCTGGCTCCGACCGGCGATCACCCTGGACACCGCCGAGCGCCTGTACTTCCAGCACCCGGACGTGACCGAGGAGCGGCTCCCGGTGGCCGGCCCCGAACAGCGCTTCCGGTTCCGCTACCAGGGACTGCGCCTGCTGGCGCAGTCCGGCAACCGGATGTTCGTGATCCCGGACGGGTGGCGGGCCGACCAGGGCAGCGTCCTGATCGTCCCCGCCGACCCGACCGTCCGGGTCGCCTTCCGACCCGGCTGACGCTGCCCCGGCCCGTACGCCGTCAGCCGCGGACGAACCGCAGCGTGACCAGCTCGAACGGCCGCAACCGCAGCCGCACCCCGCCCTCCGCCACCTCCGCCTGACGCCCCGCCAGCTGACGCTCCAGCAGGTCACACACCAGCACCTCGGCGAAGTCGAACCCGGCCGTGAGCACCGCCGAGGCCCGGCCGCCCGTGCTCTCGTACAGGCGCACCACCACGTCTCCGCTCCCGTCGTCGGCGAGCTTGACCGCGCTGACCGTCACCGCCGCGTTGTCGAGCCCGACCAGCGGCCGGACCTCCGCGTCGCCGGTCACCCGGCGCTCGGGCAGGTTGATCAGGTAGCCCTCCCGGACGGCGTCGCCGATGCCCGCGCCCGGCACCAGCGCGTGCCGGAAGCTGTGCGGGCCCTGGTCGGTGTGCGGGTCGGGGAAACGAGGTGCTCTCAGCAGCGAGAACCGGACCGTGGTGGTCGTCCCCTGATCCTCCCGGACCGTCCTGGTGACGTCGTGTCCGTAGGTGGAGGCGGTCACCAGGGCGACGCCCCAGCCGGGTTCGGCCAGGTGGACGAAGCGGTGGTTGCAGGACTCGAACCGGGCCGCCTCCCAGCTGGTGTTGGTGTGGGTGGGCCGGTACAGGTGGCCGAACTGGGTCTCGGCGGCGTACCGGTCGGTGTGCAGGTCGAGCGGGAAGGCGGCCTTGAGGAACTTCTCGGTCTCGTGCCAGTCCACCTCGGTGCCGAGCTCCACCCGCTTGGCGCCCGCCGTCAGACCGATCGTCTGCACCGCCGTGGACGCCCCGAACGAACGCGACACCCGGACCTGCACACCCTGCGGCGAGTCCGCCGACACGGTGATCCCGTCCACCCCGATCAGGTCGGTGACGGTGTTCCGGTAGAACTGGTCCACGTCCCAGGCGTCCCACATGTTCGGGAAGTCCGGGTGGATCTGGAGCAGGTTGGCTGCCGCCCCGGGGGCGACCGTCTCCCGTCCCTCGGCCAGGTCGAGCACCGACACCACCAGACCCCGGCCGTCCACCTCCACCCGGAGCAGCCCGTTGCCGAGCCGGAACCCGCCGTCCGGCCGGGCCGTCACGGTGCAGTCGCCCGCCCCGGCCCCGACCACCCGGCCGCCACCGGCGGGCACTCCCCCGCGCGGGTGCGGCGCGGCGTTGAAGACCACCTCTCCCCCGGCCGCCGGGTCCCCGGCCAGCGCCTGCTGCGCCCGCTCGATGATCCCGGTCAGCTCGGCGGCCACCGCGGCGTACGTCCGCTCGGCCTCGCGGTGCACCCAGGCGATCGAGGAGCCGGGCAGGATGTCGTGGAACTGGTGCAGCAGGACGGTCTTCCAGATCCGGTCCAACTCCGGGTACGGGTACGGGAGCTGGGCCCGCACCGCCGCCGTGGCGGCCCACAGCTCGGCCTCCCGGAGCAGGTTCTCCGCCGCCCGGTTGCCCTGCTTGGTCCTGGCCTGGCTGGTCAGCGTCGCCCGGTGCAGCTCCAGGTACAGTTCGCCGACCCAGACCGGCGGGTTCGGGTACTCGGCCTGCGCCTTGGCGAAGAACTCGGCGGGCCGCTCCCAGCGCACCCGGGCCGAGCCCTCCAGGTCGCGCAGCCGGGCCGCCTTGGCGATCATCTCGCGCGTGGTGCCCCCGCCGCCGTCGCCCCAGCCGGTCGGCGCGATGGAGTGCCTGGCCACCCCCTTGTCCTTGAAGTTGCGGGCGGCGTGGGCGATTTCGCGCCCGTCCATCGAGCAGTTGTAGGTGTCCACCGGCGGGAAGTGGGTGAAGATCCTGGTGCCGTCGATGCCCTCCCACCAGAAGGTGTGGTGCGGGAACTTGTTCACCTGGCTCCAGGAGATCTTCTGGGTGAGCAGCCACTTGGAGCCCGCGGCCTTGATGATCTGCGGCAGCCCGCCCGCGAAGCCGAAGGTGTCCGGCAGCCAGGCCTCCTCGTTCTCGATCCCGAACTCGTCCAGGAAGAACCGCTTGCCGTGGACGAACTGACGGGCCATCGCCTCGGAGCCCGGCATGTTGGTGTCCGACTCCACCCACATCCCGCCGGCCGGTACGAACCGGCCGTCCGCCACCGCCTTCTTCACCCGGGCGTACACCTCGGGGCGGTGCTCCTTGATCCAGGCGTACTGCTGCGCCTGCGACATGGTGTAGACGAAGTCCGGCTCGTCCTCCAGCAGCGCGGTCATGTTGGCGGTGGTCCTGGCCACCTTGCGGACCGTCTCGCGCAGCGGCCACAGCCAGGCCGAGTCGATGTGCGCGTGGCCGACCGCGCTGATCCGGTGCGCGGACGGCTCGGCGGGCGAGGCCAGCACCCCGGCCAGCTCCGAACGGGCTGCGGCCGCCGTGCCGTTGACGTCCTGCAGGTCGACCGCGTCGAGCGCCCGCTCGACGGCGCGCAGGATGTCCCAGCGGCGCGCGCCCTCGACCGGCAGCTCGGCCATCAGCTCGCCCAGCACCTCCAGGTCGATCACCAGCTGCCACACGTTCTCGTCGAGCACCGCCAGGTCGACCCGCTCCAGCCGGTACTGCGGCTCGCTCCCGGCGGTCTCCTTCTCCCCCAACGCGGTGGGCAGGAAGGGGTGGTAGTCCAGGATCACCGGGTTGGACGCGGCCTCGACGTGCAGCAGCACCTGTTCGCCGCCGGCCGCCGGGGCGGCGATCCGCACCCACTGGTTGCGTGGGTTGAGCCCCTTCACCGGTGTGCCGTCGGGCCGGTAGACCAGGCCCTCGCACTGAAAGCCGGGCATGTTGGCGTCGAACCCGAGGTCGATCAGCGCCTCCACCGTCCGGCCCGCCCACGCCTGCGGCACCGTCCCGCTGACGGTCAGCCAGCTGGTGCCCCAGGGCGCGCCCCAGCGCGCGCCGGCCGCGATCGGGGTGCGCGGGGCGGCGATTCCCTCCGCCACCGGCACCGGTTCGTCCGGCGCGGTCCAGATCCCGACCTCCAGCGGCACCGACTCGGGGTACATCGCCGGGCGGATCCGCTCCGCGAGCACCCGCTTGAGCCGGGACTCGACCAGACTCCGGTCATCATGCATGACAGACACTCCATGAACTACTCGGTGACGGAGGGAACTTCAGCTCTGCTCGACATCCTCGACCGCGACCAGCGCGGTGATGCCGCGCGCCGCGAGGTGCGCGGGGTCGGTGGCCTGCCCGGCCAGCACCACGGCCGGTCTGGCGCCCGCCGCGGTCAGCCGCATGAACGCCTCGAAGAACGCGCCGCCGGGGGCGCAGGTCGAACGCTTGGCCGCCGCCTCCGGCAGGTCCAGCACCAGGGCGGTGCTGCGCGGCGCCGGGGACCGCCAGCCCGTACGGACCTCCTCGACCGCGCGCGCGATCGCCCGGCCGGCCGGTTTGACCCGTCGGTCGTTGGTCAACAGCCCGAGGCTGTACTCCAGTTCGGGGAAGTCGGCGAGCGATCGGGACACGTCGTGCGAGCACCACCAGGTGATGCCCCACAGCTCCGGGCAGTCGAGGGCGCCGGCCACCGTGGTCCGGACGAAGTCGGCCGCCCCGTCCGGTGGGATGTGCGGTTCCGGGGCGCCGACCTCCTGGAGCCAGACCGGCCGGGCCGGGTCTTGGGCCCAGGCTTTGGAGAGCTCGATCAGGTAGGCCGCGTGCTGCCCGACCGCGACCGAACCGGCGCCGTGGCGCTGGGCGGTGCCGTTGAACACCCAGGAGTGCACCGCCGTCGCCGCGCCGATCCTGGCGGCCTGCGCGGGGGTGAAGGGGTGGTCGTCCTGGTACCAGCACGCGTCGTACTCGGCGTGCAGGTGCAGCCGTCCCGGCGCGCCCCGCTCGCAGGCGTCGATCATCCGGCGCAGCCAGGCATCCGCCTGCTCGGGGGTGATCCGGTCCGGGTCGGGGTGCGGGTCGCCGGAGAACTGGTTGATCTCGTTGCCGACGGTCATCCCGAGGAAGTTGGGCCGCTCCGCCAACGCCGAGGCCAGGGTGTGCAGGTAGCGGGTCTGACCGTCCAGCACCTCGGGGTCGGTAAAGATGTTCCGCCGGTGCCAGGTCGCGGTCCAGGCGGGCAGGAAGTCGAAGCTGGACAGGTGGCCCTGCAGCCCGTCCACCGCGACGTCGAGCCCGCGTTCGCCCGCGAGGTCGACCAGTTGCACCAGCTGCTCGACCGCCCGGGGCCGGATCAGCGTCCGGTTCGGCTGGAACAGCGGCCAGAGCGGGAAGACCCGGAGGTGGTCGAGGCCGAGCGCGGCGATCGAGTCCAGGTCGGCCCGGATCTGGTCCGGGTCGAAGTCCAGCCAGTGGTGGAACCAGCCTTGGCTCGGCGTGTAGTTGACGCCGAAACGGGGAGTGCTGGTGGTCATACCGGGAACGGCCCTCCTTCTGCGGAGTACGCGCGGTCAGCCTTTGACCGCGCCTTCCTCGACGCCCTTGAAGAAGAAGCGCTGGAGGGTGGCGAAGACCACGACGACCGGCAGGAAGGCGATCATCGTGCCGGCCGCGATCAGCCGGGGGTTGGCGCTGAACGTGCCGTTCAGGTACTGCAGTCCGACGGTCAGGGTGTACTTGTCCGGGTCGTTCAGCACGATCAGCGGCCAGAGGAAATCGTCCCAGGCGCCGATGAAAGTGAAGATGACCACCACGCTGAGCATCCCCCGGACGTTCGGCAGGCCGACGTGCACCAGGCGCTGCCAGACGTTGGCGCCGTCCACCAAGGCCGCCGCGTCCAGATCGGGCGGGACGGCCTGGAAGGCGGTGCGCATCAGCAGCACGTTCAGCATCGCGACCGCCCCGGGCAGCGCCACCCCGGCCAGCGTGTCGGTCAGGCCGAGGCTGCGCACCGTCACGTACTGAGAGACGATGGTCACCTCGCCGGGCAGCACCAGGGTGGCCAGGAACAGGCCGAGCACCAGCCGGGCGCCCCGGAACCGCAGCCGGGCCAGCGCGAACCCGGCCAGGGTGGCGCCCACCGCGTTGCCGATCACCGCGATCGCGGCCACCACCAGCGAGTTGGCGGCGTACGTCCAGACCGGGATGGTGTCGGCCACCTTGCCGTAGTTGGCGAGGGTCGGCTCCTGCGGCCAGAAGCCCGGGGTGCGGGACCAGACGTCCTCCCCCGGGCCCTTGAGCGAGGTGGACAGCTGCCACAGGAACGGGCCGATGGTGATCAGCAGCACCAGCGCCAGCAGCAGGTAACGCACCGTCCGCTCGGCGGCTGACGGAGTGTTGAAACTCGCCCGGGCCATGCTCATCCCGCCTTTCGGTTCAGCCGTGCCAGCAGCAGCATCGGGCCGATGGTGATCAGGAAGAGCAGCAGGCTGAGCGCCGAGGCGTAGCCGATGTGCCCGGTGAAGCCCCGGCTGTACATCTGGATCAGCATCACCACCGACATGTCGCGCCCGCCCGGTCCGCCGGTGCCGTGCGAGAGCACGTACAGCTCGGAGAACACCCGCAGGGCGGAGACCGAGATCAGCACCGAGATCAGCAGCATGGTGGGCCGCACCCCGGGCAGGGTGACGTGCCAGAACCGGCGCAGAGCTGACGCCCCGTCGGCCGCGGCCGCCTCGTGCAGCTCGCGGCCGACGTTCCCGAGCGCCGACAGGTAGATCACCATGTAGTACCCGAGGCCCTTCCAGACCGTCAGTCCGATCGCGCTGAACAGCAGCAGCCAGCGGTCGGTAAGGAAGGACACCGGCTGCTCGGCCAGGCCGAGTTGGCCAAGCACGCCGTTCACCAGGCCCCGGTCGTCCAGCACCCAGCCCCAGATCAGCGCGACCACCACGGCCGAGGCGATCACCGGGGTGTAGAAGGCGGTCCGGAAGAAGGTGATGCCGGGCAGCCGCTTCTCCACCAGCAGGGCCAGCAGCAGCGGGAGCAGGGTGAGCAGCGGCAGGCAGATCAGCAGGTAGACGATGCTGTTCAGCAGCGCGTCGGCCAACTGCTCGTCACTGAACGCGCGTTCGTAGTTGGCCAGGCCGGTGAAGCGGCCGCCGCCGAGCGGCTTGGCGTTGGTGAACGACAGCACCACCGTGTTGAGCGCGGGCCACAGGTTGAAGACGGCCAGCCAGACCACGGCCGGGGCGGCCAGCAGCCACGGGGTGAACCAGCGGCGGTGGGTCATCGTGCACCTTTCCGGTTGCCGGCGGGTCTCAGACCGACCGGCACTTGGGGGGCGGGTGAAGAAGCGGCGTTGGGGTGCGTGCCTCGGCGGCGCCGAGGAGGAAGTCCATGCGGAGCATCGGCGACCGACGAGAAGCCGGCGAAGGGCCCCTCCTGCCCGATACCGGGCAAGGAGGGCGCGTGCCCCGGCGTCGCGACGCCGCCCACCAATTGCCGGTCGGTCTCAGTCCTTGAGCAGCTGGTTGCAGCGCTCGACCGCCGTGTCCAGCGCCTGCTTGGAGCCGGACTGACCGCTGATCGCGAGGGCGATCTGCTGGTTGACGATCGTGCTCATCGCGTCGTTGACCTGCACCGGCTGCAGCATCTGCGCCTTGGCCAGCGAGTTGAAGGCGATCACCTTGGCGTCCCCGGCGTTGCTGCCGTCGCTCTTGCTGAAGAAGGCGTCCCCGGCCGAGGCCTTGGTGGAGGGGAAGATGCTGGTCAGGTGGGCGAAGGCGGCCTGGTTCTCGGCGTTGGTCACCCAGCGGGCCAGCGCGACGGCGGTGGCCGGGTTCTTGCTGCCCTTCGCGACCGAGAGGCCCTGGACGTAGAGCGGCGGCGTGCCCATCGCGGCGGACGGGACCACCTTCGGGGCGAGGGTCGGGTTGTCGGTGGCGAGGCTGGTGATGTAGTTGCCGCCGCCCGTGGTCCAGGCGACCGTACCGGCGTTGAACAGCTTGGCGTTCCCGGCGTAGGTCTCGGTCAGCACGTCCTTGGGGAGCAGGCCCTCCTTGAAGGCGGCCACGTACTTGTCGAGCAGGGCGGCGGCCTCGGGGGTGTTGTAGGTGAAGCTCTTCCCGTCCTCGGCCATGATCTTCACGCCCGCGTTGGCCAGGTCGCCGAGGCCGGGCTTACGGCTCATCAGGTAGGCCGCGCCGCCCGACTTCTCCTTGACCGTCCTGGCCTGCGCGATCAGCTCGTCCAGGCCGGCCGGCACCTTCTTCGGGTCCAGGCCGTATTTGGTGAGCAGCTCCGAGTTCCAGTAGTTCACATCGGTGTTGAGGTACCAGGGGTAGCCGTACGCCCCGGTGCGTCCGGCGAAGCGGTAGGCGTCGATGCCGCCCTTGACGTAGTCCTCGGTCAGCTTCGGGTCCGCCCCGGCCACGTCCAGCAGCATGTTCTGCTTGGCCAGCGGCAGTGCGAAGTCCGGCGGGAGGTTGACCACGTCGGGCAGCGAGCCGCCGGCCGCCTGGCTGAGCACCTTGTCGGAGTAGCCGTCGCCGGGCTGGTCGAGCCATTCGACCTCGGTGCCCGGGTACTTCTTCTCGAAGGCGGCGATCACGCCGTCCATGTAGGTGGTGAACTTCGGCTTCAGGGCCCAGGTCTGGATCGAGACCTTGCCCTTCACCTCGCCCGTGACAGCCGCGCTGTCGGTGGCGGTACCGGAGTTGTCGCCGAGGCCGCAGCCCGCCAGGGTCGACAGGGCGAGCGCGGTGACGGTCAACCGTACCCGGTGGCTTCTTCGCATCAGAGGGGTCTCCTGGTGTGTTCAGACGAGGGTGGGCCTGACTAAACCGCTCTAGTGATCGGGGACTATGCCCCCGATCCGATCCGCCGTCAAGGGTGCGCGCAGCGGCGTGCCAGCCCAACTCTGCTGACTCACAAGGCACTCAATCCGCCCGAGGGGTACCCGCCCTCTTGACGGCGTCAGCTAAAGCAATTTAGCCTCCGGGGCGGCATGCCAGCCCCGAGCGCAACTCCACCCACTTCGCTTGGACCGGAGCATCGGATGAGACGACACGTCCCCCTCCTGCTGACCACGGCGCTCACCGCGGCCGTCCTCGGCATCGCCCCCACCTCGCACGCCACCGAAGGGACCGCGGTCACCGCGGCCGCCGGCACCCAGCCGTTCGCCTCCTACTGGTACCCGAGCAGCATCCTGAACTGGGACCCGGCCACCGACCCGGACGCCCGGTTCAACCGCTCCCGGGTCCCGCTCCGGCCCCGGGTCTCCGACCCAGCCCTCAAGGCCAACACCAACGCCCGCGCCGGGGAGGGGAAGATCGCCTCCCTGGTCTCCTTCGGCCCGACCTCCAACAACCCATCGCAGGGCTCGGCCGACCCGAACTACTACGCCTTCGGGTACTGGCAGTACGTCGACAAGCTGGTGTTCTGGGGCGGTTCGGCCGGCGAGGGCCTGATCCTCGCCCCCAACCCGACCGTGATCGACGCCGCCCACCGCAACGGCGTGAAGGTCTACGGGACGGTGTTCTTCCCGCCCACCGCGTACGGCGGCCAGCTCCAGTGGGTCCGCGACTTCACCCAGAAGTCCGGCACGACCTACCCGGTCGCCGACAAACTCGCCCAGGCCGCCCAGTACTACGGCTTCGACGGCTGGTTCATCAACCAGGAGACGGACGGTGGCGACGCGGCGCTGGCCACCGAGCTGCGCAACGAGATGCGCTACGCCCGCTCGCTCGGCCCGGTCGAGTTCATGTGGTACGACGCCATGACCGAGTCGGGATCGGTGAGTTGGCAGAACGCGCTGACCTCGGCCAACGACGCCTTCCTGCAGGAGTCGGCCAAGCGGACCTCCGACTCGATGTTCGTCAACTTCGGCTGGAGCAGCTCCGGCCTGAACTCCTCCCGGACCCTGGCCCGTTCACTGGGCCGCAGCGAGTACGAGCTGTACTCCGGCATCGACACCGAGGCCAACGGCTACAACACCTCGGTCTCCTGGGGCGCCCTCTTCCCGGCCGGCCAGCCGCACACCACCTCGCTCGGCCTCTACCGGCCCGAGTGGACCTGGAAGTCCGCCACCGACCGCGCCGACTTCTACGCCAAGGACTCCCGGTACTGGGTCGGCGCCAACGCCGACCCGGCCAACACCACCACCTCCTCGTCCTGGAAGGGCCTGGCCAACTACGTCGCCGAGTCCTCCCCGATCACCGCCAAACCGTTCGTCACCTCCTTCGGCACCGGCCAGGGCGACTTCTACAACTCCGGTGGCGTACGGGTCGGTTCGACCGGCTGGAACAACCTCTCGCTGCAGGACGTGCCGCCCACCTACCACTGGTCGGTCAGCTCGACGGGCAGCAGGCTCACGCCCTCCATCGACTTCACCGACGCCTACGAGGGCGGCTCCTCGCTCCGGCTGACCGGCACCCTGGACGCCACCAACACCGTCCGGCTCTACCAGACCCAGCTGCCGGTGGCCGCCGACACCAAACTGTCGGTGACCCTCAAGACCCCGACGGCACGCGCCACCAACCTCCGGGCGGCGGTGGCCTTCACCGACGCCCCGACCAGCTTCACCACCCTCGACCTGGGCTCGACCACCGGCTCCGGCTGGGAGACCCGGACGCTGGACCTGTCCGCCTACGCGGGAAAGACGATCGCCCAGATCGGCCTGCAGACCGTCGGCAGCATGCCCTCCTTCGATCTGAAGATCGGTCAACTCCGGGTCTACGACGGCCTGGTGGACACCGCCGCCGCACCCACCGCACTGACCGTACTGGGCAGCACCGACGTCTCCGCGACCCGCAAGTCCCTGCGGCTGGCCTGGACGGCCTCCGCCGCCGGCTCGGTCCACCACTACGAGGTCTACCGCCGGAACGCCGACGGCACCCGGACCTTCCTCGGCGCCACCCCGAACGACGCCTACTTCGTCCAACAGCTCGACCGGGTCGGCACCGAGGCCGCCACCACGCTGGACGTCGAGGCCGTCTCCACCGAACTCGGCCGCTCCACCGCCACCAGCACGGCGGTCGGCTGGTCCACCGTCACCGAGTCCAACCTCGCGCTGAACCGGCCTGCCACCGCCTCCAGCCAGTGCAACACCAACGAGGGCGCGGCCAAGGCCGTCAACGGCAGCGTCTCGGGCGGCAACAGCGACAAGTGGTGCGCGCTGACCGCGAGTCCGTCACTGGAGGTCGACCTCGGCTCGGTCCGGCCGCTCACCCGCTTCACCGTCAAGCACGCGGCGGCGGGCGGCGAGAGCGCGTCCTGGAACACCCGCGACTTCACCGTCCAGGTCCGCAACGCCACCACCGACCCCTGGACCACCGCCACCACCGTCACCGGCAACACCGCCGCCGTCACCAACCACCCGGTCGGCCTGACCGCCCGCTACGTCCGCCTGGTGGTCACCAAGCCCACCCAGACCACCGACCCCGCCACCCGCATCTACGAGTTCGAGGCCTGGGGCTCCTGACCCGGCACCAGCTCACCGATCCTGACGGCCGGAGCGTCGAGACCGGCTGACCGGCCGTCAGGCTCAGATCGCCGTGAGCGTGAGCACCGACGTGTACGTGCCCGGCGGGGTGCTGGTCGGGATCTCCAGGGTGAGGTCCGCGCCGGCCCGGGTGGTGCCCGGGCCGGTACCGGTGCTGAGGGTGCGTGGGGTGTCGAGGCCGGTGCCGGGTGGGACCGGCGGGCCCGGGGTGACGGAGCGGATGGTGCCCCGGTCGAGGACAGCCGGGGCCCAGCCGAGGTGGCGGGCTGCGATGACGGCGGAGGCGGTCGGGCCGGCGAAGTCGCTCGCCTGACCGGAGAGGGACCAGGCGAGGTTGCCGGGGCGGGTGTCGGTGACGGTGACCGGGGTGATCGGGCCACCGGTGCGGAACCAGTCACCGGCGGGGTCGAGCGCCGCCTGCGGCAGGACCACCCGGGGCGGCCCGGCCACGGACACCACCAGGGCACCGGGGGCCAGGTCCACGGTGATCCGCTGCACCACCCCTGACGGAGCGTCCGTGGCGCAGGCCGGAGCGCCGAGCCGGTCGCACGGCAGCGGCGGCGGCGTGTTCCCGATGACGGCGGCGGACGGCGCGGCGCAGGCCGACGGGTCCGGGCCCGCGGCCGGAACCCCGGGGATGCGCGGCAGGACCTGGAGCCCGGCCGCGATCAGCCCGGGGGCCAGCGGCGCATCGCCCGAGGCAACTGCCGCCCCCTGGTGGCACAGCCCGTACCTGGCGAGAACGCCGAGCGACTCGCCCTTGGCGGCGGTGAAGTTGCCGACCTCGGAGGTCGGCACGATCAAGTGGCTGACCACCGGCAACGGGTAGGCGCGCGGGTCCGGGCCGGTGCGGACGCCGGAGAGGTTGACCGGCTCGCCGGGCGTGACGGTCGCGGCGGTCAGGCCGACGGCCACCGCGCCCGGGGTGGGCGCCGTGTAGTAGCCGGCACCGTTCAGCACCCGGGCGGTCGGCACCCGGGCCTCCGCGGCATAACTCGCGTTCGTGTACCCGATCGAGCCGTTGTTCGCCTGGTTCGCGACGAAGGCCGCGACCGACAACGCGGAGCCGAGTGCTGTCACGGTGCCCGGAGCGGCCGGGAAGTAGGCCGTGCCACCGCAGGGGGCACCACGGACGGCCGAGCAGTGCGCGTCCCAGGCGGCGGGCTGCTCGGCGGCGAGCCAGCGAGTCAGTTCGAAGCTGGTGGCGTTGCCGTCGGACCGGACGGCCGGGCGGATCGGCAGGTCGGGCAGGGCCAGGCCGGGGTTGTCGGCGACGATGACGGGGTCGTTCCACCGGGTGACGGACCGGGTGAAGATCCCCGCGACCGCGGCACTGGACAGCCGCAGATCGGTGACCCGCCGCCCGTTGACCACCAGGTTGTACGGGAACGCCACGGCCCCCGCGGTGACCGGCAGATAGGCGAACGGCCGGGCCGGCGGCGGGTCGGTCACGCCCTGGTCGACGATGCCGTACGGGAGTTCCGAGACGGCGAAGTCCGTCGTACCGCTCCGGAAGTTCGCCCGCCCGTAGGTGGCGCCCTGCGGGTCGTAGTCGACCGTCACCCCGGCGGGCCGGATCGCATAAATCCAGGAGTCGAGCTGGTTGTACGCGGTGGTCGATCCGGCACCGGACACCCGGGCACCGGCCGCCGCCGCCGGTGACGCACCGTCGACCACCAGACAGACCAGGGCGGTCGCCAACGCGACCGTGCCCGGCGAACGCCACCAGTTCGCGGCTGACCGCACGACGTACCTGCTTCCCCCGAAGACGCTTTTCGTGATCACCCTTGGCAGCCCCGGTGAACGTGCAGCGACTTCCCGCCGAAGGGCGGACATGCGGAATTCGAACGTCGGAGGGACCGAAGGTCCCGGCACCCCCGGTGCCGGGACCACAGGTCATCGGTAGATGACGAAGTCCGGGTAGGGGTGCTGCCCGGGCTTGTCGCCGATCTCCTCGATGGCGGCGCGGATCTGTCGGAGGTGATCGGCCGTCAGCTCGAGGACGTGCTCCTCGGGCTGGTACGTCATCAGGATGGGGTAGTCGTCACCCGGGGTGGTGGTCATCTCGATGTGGCAGCCGAGGACATGGCTGACCGGGCGGGTCTCGGTGAAGGAGACCAGGCGGTCGATCGAGCGGGTGAAGGCCTCCCAGTCCTCGACGTACAGCCGGCCCGGGTAGACGGTATCGCCGGTGAGCAGGAAGCCGGTGTGCGGGTCATAGTAGGTGACCGCGGCCCGGTGGTGGCCGGGGGTGGCGATGCACTCCAGGGCCCGGCCGCCGAGGTCGAACGGGACGATCCGGGACGGGTCCTCGGCCAGGCCGAGGTAGCCCCAGGCGCTCTCCCGGTCGGCGGGGACCACGACGGTGTCCGGCCGGTCGGCGAACTGGCCGTCCCCGGCGGTGTGGTCACCGTGGCCGTGCGAGTGCAGCACCACCAGCTGGTAGGCCGCGCGCGGGTGGGTGGCCAGCCACTGCTCGACCAGGGCGTCGACGGTGGCGCGGAGCGGGAAGTACTCGGCGGAGGCGGTCGCGCCGGTGTCGATCAGAACGGCCCGGTCCGCGCCGAAGAGCAGGTAGAGGAACGGCGCCTCGTAGTTGACCGCCATGTTCTGACGGAGGATCAGGGTGTGCTCGTCGTAGGAGTACACCTGGATGTCCGGGTCGGTGTTGTGCTTGGCCGAGGCCGAACCGTGGATCCACCGGACGTCCAGCGGACGGGTGGCCGGGACTCCGGTGTTGAAGGTGATCTTGTCCATGGCCCGCAAGTTACCGTGCGGCACCGGAGGCGCCAAGGGGTCGGCCGACGCGCGGGCTGAGGCGGTGTCAGGTGCCCGGGGGCTGCTCTCGGCCACGTGGCTGGGATAAGGTCCGGAGATCAAGTATGTCGTCCGGAAGGGGGCCGGTCCGCGCCATGTCCAGAGAACTCGCCAAGGCGTCCCGGGTACGGGTCAGTGAGCTCACTTCGAGCACCGACCTCTACCTCGGTGTGCACATCGCCGGGCCCGGACTCACCTTCGACATCAGCTGCTTCGGGCTCGACGCCGAGGAACGGCTGAGCGACGACCGGTACTTCGTCTTCTTCAACCAGCCGAACAGCCCCGAGCAGTCGATCAGGCTGCTCGGCGCACAGCAGGGCGACTCCGAGTCCTTCGCGGTGGCGCTGCCGCACGTTCCGGACACCGTCCACAAGTTGGCGCTGACCGCGACCATCGACGGCGACGGCCAGATGTCCCAGGTGGCCTCGGGCTACGTCCGGATCGTGGCGGACGGCACCGAGGTCGGCCGGTACAGCTTCACCGGGACGGAGTTCTCCACCGAGCGGGCCGTGATGCTCGCCGACGTCTACCGGCGGGCCGGCGAGTGGCGGTTCGCCGCCGTGGGCCAGGGCTTCGACGGGGGCCTGCAGGCGCTGCTGGAGAACTTCGGCGGCGAGGCCCTTGAGGAGGACGCCCCGGTCGCAGCCATTCCTGCCCAATCCCCGGCTCCCGACGCAACGCTGGTCGCCGTCCCCGCCCAGCCCACCGAGCCGGTCCCGGTCGGCGTGCGGGTCTCGCTGACCAAGTACACCGAACTCCCGGAGAGCCCCGGCTGGGTGCAGCAGAACGACAACCTGGTGCGGGCCACCCTGACCAAGGGTCAGGACGTGCTCGCGCTCCAGGGCAGCATGGTCGCCTACCAGGGCAAGGCCGACTTCGCGTACGAGGCCTCCGGCATGCTGCGCAAGCTGGTCGGCAACCTGACCGGCCAGCCGCTCAAGCTGATGCGGGTCTCCGGCGAGGGTCAGGTCTTCCTCGCCGACGAGGCCTGCGACCTGCACCTGGTCAAGCTGGAGGGCGACTCCTTCTGCGTCGGCTCGGACCGGCTGCTGGCCTTCGACGCGAACCTCGAGTACGAGGTGCGCCGGATCGAGGGCGAGGGCCTGCCGAACGGCGGCTACTTCACCCTCCAACTCAGCGGGCACGGCACGCTCGTGGTGAAGACCAACGGCATCCCGGTGCTGCTGCCGGTCACGCCCGTCCCGGAGACCTTCGTCGACATCCAGGCGCTGGTCGCCTGGTCCAAGGGCGCCCAGGTGATCACCACCGCTCCGGTCCGGATCCGCCGTTCCTCGTACGCCGGGCACACGGCGCAGTCGCACAGTCTCCAGTTCCGCGGCGCACCGGGGAACTTCGTCGTCGTCCAGCCGTTCGAGGTCTGAGGACCGAGGGGGAGTCATGCAGGCACAGTTCCTCGCGGGCGGCGGGCTCGGCACCCACCGGCCCGCCGACACCGCGGCGCGGATGAGCAATCACGGCAAGGCGATCTGCCGGGTCGCGGTCACCGCCCAGACGGACGTCTACGCCAAGGCCGGCGCGATGGTCGCGTACGACGGCTTCCTCCAGTACGAGGCGGTGTCACAGACCTTCCGCCGGGCGCTCGGTGAGTGGGCGTCCGGCGAGCGGAGCCCGCTGCTGCGCTGGTCCGGCGACGGCGCGCTCTACCTCGCCGACATGGGCGCGGACGTGCTGAACCTGCACCTCGACAACGAGAAGCTGTCGATCAACGGTTCGCACCTGCTCGCCCTGGACGCCACCCTGGAGTGCGCGGTGGAGAAGGTGAAGGGCGTGGCCATGATGGCCGGCACCGGCCTCTACAACGTGCAGGTCTCCGGCACCGGCTGGGTCTCCGTCACCTCGCGCGGCGTCCCGGTGGTGCTCAACTGCGCCGAGGCCGAGACCTACGTCGACCCGGACGCGCTGGTCGCCTGGACGACCGGTCTCGAAGTGCGCGCCCGCCGGTCCATGAAGCTCGGCTCGCTGGTCGGCCGCGGCAGCGGCGAGGCCATGCAGCTCGGCTTCAAGGGCACCGGCTTCGTCGTCGTCCAGCCCAGCGAGGACACCGCCGACCGTCTCAAGATCCGCGGCTGAGAACCGAGTTCGAGGAGCCCCTCCGTGCAGAGCCCCCTCCTGGCGCACACCGCCGGCACCGGCACCGACCGCTTCGGTCTGCAGAACCCGCAGCTGCTGCGGGTGGTGCTGGACGGCAGTTCCGACGTGCTGGCCCGCACCGGCGCGATGGTCGCACACGTCGGCAAGGTCGACTTCACCCCCTGGACGCCCGGCAACAGCCGACAGCGCCGGGAACGTCGGCAGGCCGCCGACGTCCTCGACCTGATGCGCTGTTCCGGCACCGGCACCGCCTACCTCGCCAACCTGGCCCAGCACCTGCACGTGCTGCCGCTGAACGGCGAGCCCATGGTGATCACCAACACCTACGTCCTCGCGCTCGACGCCACCCTGCAGTGGCAGACGGTGTCCATCGAGAACGGCGACCGGATCGCCGGAATCGGTTCGCACGCACTGGAGTTCACCGGCACCGGAAGCCTGGTCCTGATGACCTCGGGCCGCCCACTGGTCCTGCCGGTCGAGCCCGGCCAGTACGTCTACGGCGACGCCGACGCGGTGGTCGGCTGGTCCTCCGGGCTGGAGGTGCAGCTGCTCGCGCAGACCAGCAACACCGAGGCCTGGCGCCGCCGCGGCACCGCCACCGAGGGCTGGGAGCTGTCCTTCACCGGGAAGGGCTACGTGATCGTGCAGCCCAGCGAGCTGCTGCCCCCGCAGCGGGTGCCACGCGGCTGATCGCCTAGTGCCGGTGGTGGTTGTCGGGCTGGGCCGGGTCGCCCGGGTGTTCCAGGCCGGGGACCAGGGTCAGGCGTTCGGCCCGGGCCCGGTCGAGCCAGCGGACGAAAGCGATCCGGCGGGCGCAGTCCAGTAGTTCGGTGCTCCGGTCAGGTGGTGCCGGTGCGGGCTTGCGCCCGGTCAGGGTCGCCGTCCAGGGGCCGACCGTGACCGGCCGGCCGGGTCCGGCGGCCAGCAGATCCTGGGCCAGCACGGTCGGCAGGGTGGCCGGGTCGGCGTCGAAGTCGCCGTCCGGGGTGCTCAGTTGCCAGATTTCCATGGTCTCGTGGTCGAGGGCGGGACCGGGGCTGGCCACCACCTCCGCCGTGACCGCCTCGAACACCGCCCGGACGGCCGCGCTGCCCTCGAACGCGGCCGCCGCGATCGACCCCAGCTCGACGGCGGCCCGCTGGTCCAGCCGTACCGGCGCCACTGCACCAGGGTCCAGGCCACGGGCCACCGCCTCGGCGGCGCACAGCTCCTCGGTCAGCACCACCTGCGCCACCCAGCGGGTGAGTTGACGGTCCTCGGCGCTGCCCGGCCGGGGCAACGCCGAGGCGCGCGGTCCGTCACGCAACACAGCCAGCCTGCGGTCGAGCTCGGCCCGCGGCAGCGGGCGTCCGTCCAACAGGCCAAGCACCGCCTGACGGTCCGTCATGGCGCGACCACCAGCTCGACGGTCGGCGCGTACTGACAGCGGCCGAACCACATCACCTTGGCCACCACCCAGTACCTCCCCGGGTCGAGATCGGCGGGCGGCGTCAGCTCGAAGACAACCTGCTCCGTCGCGCCCGCCGCCACCCGGAAGCCGCGTACCGGCTCCCGGACGATCTCCCAACTGCCCCATGGGGACACGGCCTGCAGCTCGCCACGGATCTCCCCCATGGTCCGGTTGCCGAGCAACAGCGTCAGCCGGGCCCGGCCGCCGGGCGCGACCCGGACGGTGGTGGTGTCCGTCTCCACGGTGAGGCCGGTCTGCCGGCCGGTGCCGGCCTTGGTGCCCTGGGCCTGCGGCCAGCCGTCCGGGATCGGGCCCGGCACCGGGAGCAGCGCGGGCAGCTCGCCGAGCGCGACGGTGGCCACGTCCTCGATCTGCTGGCCGAGGTACTCGGTCCGGACCGCGACGAAGTACAGCCCGGGCCCGGCGTCGGCGGGCGGGGTGAGCGTGACGGGGAACCGGAGGTGCCCGCCGGCCGCCAGCCGGTACGGGCGGCGGCGCGGGCCGGCCTGCCAGCCGTCGGGCGGCAGGATCTCGGCGGTCCCCTCCAGGTCGGCGTCCACCAGGTGCGAGGCGAGCACGGCGGACAGCTCGACCGGCGCGCCGTCGGTGCGGAGCAGGCCGGGGGCGAGGCCCACCGACACCGGCAGGTAACCCATCGGCGCGGGGCCCCGGTTGTGCAGCCAGTAGCGGGCGTGCACGGGCTGGGCCGCCTCGGCGACCGGTCCGAGCGGTGCGCCGCCCGACCTGGCCTCCACCGGGCGGGCGGCCAGCGTGACGATCTGCGAACCGTCCAGGCCGACCCGGGCACTCGTCGGCTCCGGCGGACATTCGAGCGGACGTTCCAGCAGGTCGGCCCGGTGCAGGGCGGTGAGCCGCAGCGCGCCGTCCAGCTCGGCGGTCCGGCCCAGGCCGGTGGACTCCACCAGCCGCACGGTGATCCCGGCGCCGGGGTCGGTGGCGGCGGCCGAGCCGTGCGCGATCGGGTTGCCGGTCGGCTTGAGGGTGCTGAGCCGGACCTCGCGCTCGGGGCTGACGCGCAGCCAGGAGTGCCGGGCGGGCAGCGGGCCGTCCTGCGCGGGGGCGAGCCTGGCGAGCAGCGGATGGTTGAACTCCTGCCCCTGAGAGGGCAGCGCCAGTGCCCGCCAGTCGCCGTCGCCGCTGACCAGGGCGTAGCAGAAGTCGTGGGTCCAGTGCTGGAGTTGGAAGGACGAACCGTCGGGGGCGGTGCGCCGGGGCGGGTCGATCCAGACGCCCGAGGGCCAGCCGGTGCAGGACCGCAGCAGCGAGAGGTGGAGGGCTCCGCCCGGGTCCACGGCGAAGCCGGGCAGGCCGTAGGTGAGCAGGGCGGCGGTGTGGTCGGTGAGCCGCTCGCTCGCGGGCGGCTCACCGGGGCAGACGGCGGTGACCCGGGCGTCCGCCAGGTCCTCGGTCAGCGCCGCGGGGTCGGTGACCACCAGCGCGGGCAGGGTACGCAGCCCGCGCAGGTCGGCGTCCGGCCGCCAGACCTCGCGCAGCGGACGCTCCGCGGGGACCCAGACCCGGCCGTACGCCTTCAGCGCGGCGGCGTACTCCTCCCCCGCCTCCGCCAGCAACTGCCGGGTGGCGTCGTTGACTTCGGGCCCGCCGAGCAGCACCCGGAAGTCCGGCAGGTTGGAGTCGACGTCGAGCCAGCCGTAGCGGGACCAGTCGGCGCTCGCGGTGGTCGCGGTGACGCCGACCCGGGCCAGCGCCACCACCAGCTCGCGGGCGTCGGCCGCCCGGTCGAGGTCGGGGACGACCACCTCGGCCACGCCCAGCGCCCGGTCGCCGAGCGCGCTGCCGTCCGGTCGGGTGAGGGTGACCCGGGCGGTGGAGCCGAGGCCGAACCAGGTGTTGGCGGGGTTGTCGAGCGTCCAGGGCGTCTCCGCCACGTCGACGTCGGGCAGCGCGAAGCCCCGGCCGACCACGGCGTCCGCGACCTCGCTGACCGGCAGGGTGCCGGGCAGGTCCAGGGCGAACCGCAGGCGCAGCAGCCGGTCGGCGGAGCCGTGGTCGAGCACCCTGGTCCGGCAGTCGATCCGGTCCGTGCCGTGCCACAGGGTGACGGTCTGTTCGTACCGGATGCCGTCCACGGTGCCTTCGCCGACCAGGCGTTCGCCGAGCGGGCCGACCTCGCGCCGGGTGACGGCCGTGGTGTCGCCCGAGCCGAGCACCGGGCCCTTGGGGAGCAGGTGCCAGGGGCCCTCGCCGAAGTCGGGGTGCTGCGGGTACTCCTCGTACACCCGGAGCTCGTTGCCGAGTCGGCCGGGCTGGAGCAGCTGACGTCCGGTCAGCAGGTCCTGAATGCTCGTCAGGGCGCTGCCCCGGGTGGGGTCGGCGGTGACCCGGTAGCGCTGGTTGCCGATGGTCGTCCCCTCGGCGGCGGTCCAGAGCGCGTCGGGGGTGCCGTCCACGGCCCGCCAGCTGCGCCAGCCGAGCGCGGGGACGGCGTCCGCGTGGAAGTACAGGGTGCCCCGGTCCACGGCGCACGGCACCGGCGCGCCGGCGTCGTCGACGACCAGGACCGCCGCCGGGGAGCCTTCGGGGAGCCGGACGGCGACCGTGCCGGAGCGCTCGAAGGAGAGCGTGTTGGTGACCACCAGGGCGGTGCCGGGCCCCCGGGTGTCGACGGTGCCGACCAGGGCGGCCAGGGACCGGTCGCGGACCTCGGCGGCCAGGTCGTGCGCCTCCCGCCAGCCGCCGAGCAGGTCGAGGTACACCTGGTCGGACTCGGAGCCGGTGATCGCGTCGTGGTGTGCGCCGTAGGCGAGTTGGCGCCAGACCTTGTCGAGTGCGGCCTCGGGGTAGCGGCCCAGCCCCTGCAGGGCGGCCAGGGTGGCGAGCTTCTCGGCGTCCAACGCCGCGGCCTCGCCCGCCCGTTGGGCCTGCTTGGTGTCGATGTACGAGACGTCCTTGCCGGTGTAGACCGGGTTCATGTCCCGGGTCTGCGGGCTGGGCCGGCGGCCGGTGGCGGCGGACTCGGCCCGGACGGCGGTGAGGAAGTCCTGCGGGGTGCCGCAGACGAACCGGGGCCAGACGTACTTGGCGGCCCAGGACCGGTGGATCTCGGTGACCCACTTGTTCGGCGGGGTGTAGTCGGTACCGACCGGCAGCAGCAGGTTCCTGGTCGCGCCGACCGGCTTGAGCTTGCGGTACAGCTCGTACACCGCCTGCTCGGCGGCGGCCAGGTCGGCGGCGGAGTCCATCCACCAGCCGGCCGAGTAGTGGTGCGGCATGAAGTGGGTCAGCACGCCCCGGCCCGAGGGCGAGATCCACTCGAACTCGCTGGGGAACTGCATCACCGTGGCGTCGTCCTTGGCCGCCCGGAAGTTCTTCTGGATCGGCCCCCACTGGTGGAAGGGCCCGCGCGCCCACGCGCTGCCGGTCAGCCCGGCGTCGGCCAGGTAGCCGGGGAACTGCGGGTCGTGACCGAACACGTCCAGCTGCCAGGCGGTCTGCGGGTCACCGCCGAGGATGTCGCGCTGGTAGCCGATCCCGTAGACGATGTTGCGGATGGTGGTCTCGGCGCCGGTCAGGTTGGTGTTCGGCTCGTTGTAGGTGCCGCCGACCAGCTCGACCTGGCCGCGCTCCAGCAGCCTCCGCAACTGGGCGCGCCGCTCCGGGTGTTGGTCGAAGTAGGGCTTGAGATAGTCGATCTCGGCCAGCACGAACCGGTACACCGGATCGCGCAGGGCCAGCTCCAGGTGGGCGTCCACCAGCGCGAAGCCGTTCCGCTCCCAGAGCGGCCGGGTGGTGGCGTCGCCGGAGAGCAGCTCCCAGGGCGAGGTGTACGCGGCCTGGGTGTTCCACCAGACCGGGTCGTAGTGGAAGTGCGAAACCAGGTACATCGTCCAGCCGGGCTCGGCGACCAGCAGCTCGGCCGCCACCTCGACCGTCGCCTCGTCCCGGCCCGCGCTGACGGTGACCGGCCGCCGCTCCCCGGGGACCGGGTCGGTGATCCGCAACGGGACCTCGACCGCGCCGGTGCCGTCAGCCGTACCCCGAACTCCCGGGCCGGTGACGGTGATTGTCGCCCGTGGCCCGTCCAGAACGACCCGCAGGACCTGGCGGGGATCGGCCTCGCTACCGGTGAACAGGTCGGTGTTCTCGACGGCGGTGACGGTGACCGGCACGGGGTCTCCTCCTGCTGATCCTGCCCTGATCGAGCCCATGGCACGGCGAACCTAAACCGCTATAGTTGGGGTGTCAATAGACCATTCCGGCGACCGCCGCCGAGTCCCATCTGACGTGCTCTCAGCAAGTGTTCTGACCAGCGGGATCAGTAAACCGGTCGATGAGGTGTGCACTATGCTCCGACCAGGTTTTCGACGGGTCGTGAGAGAGGGGGGA
This sequence comes from Kitasatospora gansuensis, assembly GCF_014203705.1. Taxonomy (NCBI): domain Bacteria; kingdom Bacillati; phylum Actinomycetota; class Actinomycetes; order Kitasatosporales; family Streptomycetaceae; genus Kitasatospora; species Kitasatospora gansuensis. The sequence continues at coordinate 7,758,730 of NZ_JACHJR010000001.1, read as the reverse complement.
CGCCCCATGGCCAGACCGACCATCGCGGACATCGCCCGGCAGGCCGGAGTGTCCAAGGGCGCCGTCTCGTTCGCCCTCAACGGGCGGCCCGGGGTCAGCGAGGAGACCCGCCGGCGGATCCTGCAGATCGCCGAGGAGATGAACTGGCGGCCGCACAGCGCAGCCCGCGCGCTCGGCGGCGCCAAGGCCGGAGCGGTCGGCCTGGTACTGGCCCGACCGGCCCGCACCATCGGCGTCGAGCCGTTCTTCGCCCAGCTGCTCTCCGGCCTCCAGGCCGGCCTGTCCGCTCACTCCACCGCCCTGCAGCTGATGGTGGTCGAGGACACCGCCGCCGAGATCGAGGTCTACCGGCGCTGGGCCTCCGAACACCGGGTGGACGGCTTCGTGGTGGTCGACCTCCAGGTCCGCGACCCCCGGGTCGCGGTGCTGGAGCAGCTCGGCGTACCCGCCCTGGTGCTCGGCGGCCCCGGCCGGCACGGCTCCCTGCCGAGCGTCTGGGCCGACGACCGGGAGGCGATGATCTCCACCGTCAACTACCTTGCCGCTCTGGGCCATCGGCGGATCGCCCACCTGGCGGGCCTGCCCGCCTTCCAGCACACCCAGCGCCGGATCCGCGCCCTGCGCGACAGCGCGAAGCGGCTCGGCCTGACCGAGGCCCTCTCGGTGCCCACCGATTTCAGCGACGCCGAGGGCGCCGCCGCCACCCGCACCCTGCTGACCCGCACCCGGCGGCCCACCGCGATCATCTACGACAGCGACGTGATGGCGGTGGCCGGGCTCGGTGTCGCGATGGAGATGGGCGTGGCGGTGCCCGGCGACCTGTCGATCGTCTCCTTCGACGACTCGACCCTCACCCGGATCGTCCACCCCCCGCTCACCGCCCTCTCCCGCGACACCTTCGCCCTCGGCGAGCAGGTCGCCCGCACGATGCTCGCCGCCATCGCCGACCCCGACGCGGTGCACGACCTCAAGAACCCCACCCCCCGCCTGACCGTCCGGGAGAGCACCGCCGCACCCCGCCCGGACTAGGTGCCGTCCGGCGGACCAGGTGACCGCCTTGTGTCGGGGTCATTCCTGCGGTCGTGGGCCGCGTGATAGCGTCGATCCCTCCCCGGTAGGCCGGATGAGGTCCCCAGCAGGTGCCCATGACCGACCCTTCCCAGCAGCTCCTGAACGCTCTCGATGCGCTCGACGCCGCCTTCGCGCCGCACTCCGAGCAACCGTTCACCGTAGGCGGCTGCACCTACTGCTACAGCGACACCGACCTTGAGGTGCTCGCCGGGCCCGCGGACCAGGTACCGGCGGACCTGATCTCCGCCGTCGCGGCCGAGGCGACCGACCACTGGGACGACTTCCCTGCCCTGTACCGCCGGATGACACCGCGCATCGTCCGTCTCCTGGCCACCGGCCGGGTGCACGTCGACCACGGGCTGGTCGCCTCCCGGCTGCTCGCCGCCGACTGGCGGGCCTGGACGGCGCCGGAGCAGGAGACGTTGGAACGCGTCTGGCACGCGTGGTGGCGGTCAGCCCTGCACGAGTACCCCGGCAGCGAACGTGTCACCGGGGTACTCGAGACGATCTCCGTCAGCACCGGGAGCCTCACACCGTGGCTGGCCGTGTGGGCCGAAACCCGGACGGAGGCGGCGGACCGCCACCTGAGCGACGCGCTCGACCACTGGCTCTTCGAGCGGCGGCTCGCGGATCTCCGGTTCGGCTTCTACAACGAGCTCGACGCCACACCGGAGCTGCTGCCCTGGCTGCTCTCCCTGGAGGAGAGCAGGATCGGTGCTGCCCAGCTTTTCGAGGTCGAGCGCATCGCGTACTGACGGGCCGAACGGACCTGGCGGTTCGACCGGTTGACCCGGAGCAGACGTCAGGCGATGTGGCGCAGCAGGCTGACGCGAAGCTCGCCGTCGAGGAGGTCGTCGATTCGGACGGCGAAGGCCTGCAGGTGGGCGCTCTGGAGGTTGGCGGCGTGCTCGGCGGGGCTGCGCCAGATCTCGTAGAAGCAGAACGAGGCGGGGTCGTTCACGTCCACGTGCAGGTCGTAGGTGACGCAGCCCGGCTCGCGCGTGGTGGGCGCCACGAGTGCGGTGAGTGCCTGGCGCAGGGCCTGCTCCTTGCCGGGCTTGGCGCGCAGCTGGGCGACGACTGTCAGTGCGGGGGATTCGGTGTTCGTCATCTGAGCGGGTGTTCCTGTTCTTGGTGCGGCGGCCTGTTGCCACCAGCTACGGAGGACGACGCTAGAGGTAAGTGGTCCGGCTATACAGTCCTCTTTCATGGGGAATGACCGAACCAATCGAGCAACCGGCCTGCTCATCGAACTGCCCGAGGACGGCGGGTCGCTGTACGAGCGCCTGACGAGTGGAATCAGGGCCGCCATCGCAGAGGGGCGGCTGGCGCCGGGCCACCTGCTGCCCCCGAGCCGCGCGCTGGCCGCCGAACTCGGCTGCTCCCGATGGGTCGTCAACGAGGCGTACACCCAACTCGCCGCCGAGGGACGCCTGCAGACCCGGCAGGGCTCCGGCACGCGCGTCACGGCCCAACCCGCCACGCCCAGTCCCGTCGACCGCGCACCGGCGCCCCGTCCAGCCCCTACCGTCCCGCCGGTGGTGGCCGACCTTCGGCCGGGCGCACCGGACGTGGCCGCCTTCCCCGCGCCCGGGTGGACCCGGTCCCTGCAGCACGTCCTCGCCACCGCCGACTGGGAACGGTCGGTGTTCCCGTCGGCGGCAGGAGCGTGGCGGTTGCGGGAGGTCGTCGCCGCCTACCTGAGCCGGGTACGCGGACTGAGCGTCGAGAACGACGAGGTATTGATCACCTGCGGTACCTCCCACGGGGTGTCGCTCGTGGCGCGGGTACTGGCTGCCCGCGGGGTCCCGAACCTGGCCGTCGAGGATCCCGGCTGGTCCCGGCTGCACCAGGTCGCGGCCGCCGCCGGCCTGGTCCCGGAGCCGGTAGCCGTGGATGCCGAGGGCCTCGACGTCGAGGCGCTGCGGCAGACGGACGCCCGGGCGGTGTTGTGCGCGCCGGCCCATCAGTTCCCCACCGGCACGGCCCTGTCGCCCACCCGCCGAAGGGCGCTGCTCGCTTGGGCCACGGAGCGCTCCGCCGTGATCGTCGAGGACGACTACGACGCCGAGTTCCGCTACGACCGCAGACCTGTCGGCGCGCTGGCCGGCCTCGACCGCAGCCGCGTGGTCTACCTGGGTTCGGTCAGCAAGACCCTGCATCCCGGACTGCGGCTGGGCTGGCTGGTCCCACCACCGGACCTGCGCCAACCGCTGCTCGACGCCCTCGACACCGGGGCCGCCGGCCCGAGCACCCTGGACCAGCTCACCTTCGCCGGCTTCGCCGACACCGGCGGCTACGACCGGCACCTGCGCCGCGTACGCAAGGCGTACCGAGCCCGCCGCGACGCTCTCGTGACCGCGCTGAACAGCCACGCCATCATCCGCGACTGCGGCCCGGTCCTCGGCATCGCCGCCGGCCTGCACCTGCTGGTCCCGTTGCCCCGCGGACTCCGGGACCACGTGATCGCCGAACACCTCGCAGGCCGCGGCATCGCCACCGTCGCCCTCTCCGGCTACGCCATCCGGCGCCAACCGCCCGCCCTGGTGATCGGCTACGGCCGGCTCTCCCCGAGCCGCGCGCAGTGGGCGGCCGAGCAGCTCGCGGAGGTCCTCCTCGACGAGCTCAACCGGACGGCGTGACCGGCGACCACACGCCGAACCACTGCTCGGCGCCGAACTCCTCGAACCGATCCACCTCGGTGAACCCCAGCTTGGCCGCGAGGCGCATCGAGCGGGTGTTGGCGCTCTGGGTGCAGAGCACCACCGGCTCGCCCGGCCGCGCGTCGGCGCACCAGTCGAGTGCCGCCGCACACGCCTCGGCGGCGTACCCGTTTCCCCACGCCGCCGGCAGAAGCAGGTAGCTGAGCTCGCTCTCCCCGGCCTCCGGACGGACGTGACCGGGACGCTCCGCGGCGCGCCGGTCGAGCATGATGACGCCGATCATCACCCCGCCGAACTCCACGACGAAAACACCGGGGCGCCGACCGGGCACCTCGGGCATCTCGCGCTCGAGCTCGTCACGGGGGCGAGCGCCACCGAGGTAGCGGTACACCTCCGGCGAGGCGAACAGGTCGACGAACGCGGCACGGTCCCGGGCCTCGGACTCGCGCAGCACGAGCCGCCCGGTGCCGATCGGGGCAGCCAGCCAGGGGACAGGATGCACCGTGATCTCGTCCGACACGCAACGGCTCCCGATTCTCTCGCCCGCACCGGCGAATCCCGTACGGCCATGGCGGCAACGACTTCTGAGGTCACCACACATCCGGACGCGCTCCCAGCGGATGCCGGTTGCCGACATCCGCTGGAAAGGCCCGTAGGGCGTACGCGGTAGGCCGCCGGGCACGTACTGCATCGGCAGTACGCCGAACTGCCTGCAGCCGGACGACGACGCCGCCCCCCTGCGCCACGAAGGATTGAGACATCCTGCGGCACCCCCGCCGCCCACCGCCGATCCCGACTGGAGCGCCCTTCTCCGTGGCCACCTTCCTCTACCGGCTCGGCCGGTTCTCGTTCCGGCAGCGGCGGTACGTCGTGCTGCTCTGGGTGGCGCTGCTGGCCGCCTGCGCGTTCGCCGCGGCCAAGGCACCGGCCGCCGAGGACGACGGGTTCGCGATGCCGGGCACCCAGTCCCAGCAGGCCTTCGACCTCCTCAACGAGCGTTTCCCGGGCGCGAGTTCGGACGGCGCGGACGCCCGGATCGTGTTCGTCGCACCGCAGGGCCAGCAGATCACCGCGACCGCCAACAAGGCCGCGGTCGACCAGGTGGTCGGTGATCTGACCGGCAGCCCGCAGGTCAAGAGTGTGCTCGACCCGTTCGTCACCCACGCCGTCAGCAAGGACGGCAGCACCGCCTACGCCACCGTCTCGTACGACGCGAAGAGCACCGCGCTCACCGAGCAGACCAAGGCGACCCTCAAGGACGCGGTCAAGGGCGGCCAGGACGCGGGCCTGACCGTGGAGCTCGGCGGTACGGCGCTCCAGGCCGAGCCCGAGTCCGGCGGAGCGACCGAACTGGTCGGCATCGCCGCCGCCGCGGTCGTCCTGCTGATCACCTTCGGCTCACTCGCGGCCGCCGGGCTGCCGCTGCTCACCGCGCTGATCGGCATCGGGGTCGGTGTGACCGCGATCGTCGCGATCGGCATGTCCAGTACGACCACCACGCTGGCGCTGATGCTGGGGCTCGCGGTCGGCATCGACTACGCGCTCTTCATCGTCTCCCGCTACCGGACCGAACGGGCCGAGGGCCACGCACCCGAGGAAGCCGTCGGCCGGGCGGTCGGTACGGCCGGCTCCGCCGTGGTCTTCGCCGGACTGACCGTCTTCATCGCGCTGGCCGGGCTCTCGGTGGTCGGCATCCCCACCCTCACCAGCATGGGACTCGCCGCGGCGGGCACCGTCCTGGTCGCGGTGGTGATCGCGCTGACCCTGCTGCCCGCGCTGCTCGGCTTCTTCCAGCGGGCCGTCCTGCCCCGGGCCTCCCGCCGTCGGACAGCACCGCGCGCCACCGCCGGCCGGCCGAACGGCGGCACCCGCTGGGCCCGCTTCGTGACCCGCCGTCCGGTCGCCGTCCTGGTCTTCGGCGTGCTCGGCCTCGGTGTGCTGGCCGTACCGGCGCTCAGCCTCGACCTCGGGATGCCGGGCGCCGAGTCGCAGCCCACCTCGTCCACCCAGCGCCGGGCCTACGACGCCCTCGCCGACGGCTTCGGCCCCGGCTTCAACGGGCCGCTCACCGTGGTGGTGGACGCCAAGGGCGCCGCCGACCCGAAGGCCGCCGTCGCCACCGCCGCCGCCCGGCTCACCGCCACCGAGGGCGTGGTGTCCGTCTCGCCCGCCGCCTTCAACCCGGCCGGTGACACCGCGCTGCTCACCGCCGTGCCCGCCACCGGCCCGAGTACCGCCGAGACCAAGGACCTGGTGCACACCATCCGCGGCGAGGCGGCCGGGCTGCGCTCCGAGACCGGCGCGACCGTACTGGTCACCGGCACCACCGCGGTGAACATCGACATCTCGCAGAAGGTCTCCGACGCGCTGCTCCCCTACCTCGCGCTGGTGGTCGGCCTGGCCATCCTGCTGCTGATGGTGGTGTTCCGCTCCGTCCTGGTCCCGCTCAAGGCGGCGCTCGGCTTCCTGCTCTCGGTCGCGGCGGCCTTCGGCGTGATCGTCGCGGTCTTCCAGTGGGGCTGGTTCGCCGGCCTGCTGGGCGTCGAGCAGACCGGGCCGGTGATGAGCATGATGCCGATCTTCCTGATCGGCGTGGTGTTCGGCCTGGCGATGGACTACGAGGTCTTCCTGGTGACCCGGATGCGCGAAGCGTACGTGCACGGGGAGCGGCCCGGCCAGGCGATCGTCACCGGCTTCCGGCACAGCGCCCGGGTGGTGGTGGCCGCGGCCGTCATCATGATCGCGGTGTTCTCCGGGTTCATCGGGATGAGCGAGTCGATGATCAAGATGATGGGGCTCGGCCTGGCCTCGGCCGTCTTCCTGGACGCCTTCGTGGTCCGGATGACCATCGTCCCGGCGGTGCTCGCGCTGCTCGGCGACCGGGCCTGGTGGCTGCCGAAGTGGCTGGACCGGATCATCCCCAAGGTGGACGTCGAGGGCGAGTCGCTGAGCTCCGCCGTCCCCGTCCCCGCCGACCGGGAACTGACGGAACGTCCGGCCGTTCACGTCTGACGGTCCGTGGACTGTCGGGGGGCCGCTGTCGAAACCGGCAGCGGCCCCCCGATGTGGCGGTCCGACCCCGACCCGCCGGTCGGCGATCATGGTCGGAGCTGATCGACCATGGTCGGAGCTGACAGGGAGAGAACCAGCATGATCATCACCATCCGCCCGTGGCTCCGCCGACACCCCCGGGCCGTCGACGTGACGCTGGCCGTGGTGCTCTGGGGCCTGGCGGTACTGGCCAGCAGCATGTCGGCCACCGACCCCCGGATCATCCGAGCCCCGTCCCCCGCCGTCGCCCTGATCGCCGCGGCCGCCTCGGTCGCCCTGCTCTGGCACCGCACCCACCCGCGCACCGTGGTGGCCGTGACCACGATGTGCGGAGCCGGCATCAGCGCGCTCGCCGAGCAGGACGGCTTCCAGCCCTCGCCGTTCACCGCGGGCGCCGCGCTGGCCGCGCTCTACTCGATGGCCATGCGGACCGACCGCCGGACGGCCATGCTGCACACCGTGGCGGTCGCGGGCATCCTGTTCGCCGCCACCGTGCTCTCGGCCTCCGGCTCGATCCTGACCGCCAACCGGATCGGGCTGATCGCCTGGATCCTGCTCTCCGGCGCCCTCGCCGACTCGGTCCGCAGCCGTCGTGACTACGTGGCCGCCGTCGAGGCCCGGGCCGAACTCGCCGAACGCACCCGCGAGGACGAGGCCCAGCGGCGGGTGGGCGAGGAGCGGCTGCGGATCGCCCGCGAGCTGCACGACATCGTCGCGCACCACATCGCCCTCGCCCACGCCCAGGCCGCCACCGCCGCGTACCTGCTGCGCAGCAAGCCCGAGCAGGCCCAGCAGATGCTGGACGGCCTGGCCGGCACCACCTCCGCCGCGCTGCGCGAACTCCAGGCCACGGTGGGCCTGCTGCGCCGCTCGGACGACCCCGAGGCACCGCTCGAACCCGCCCCTGGTCTGGCCCAACTCCCGGATCTGCTGGCCGCGTTCGAGGGCGCGGGCCTGACCGTCTCGGTGCAGATCTCCGGCGAGCCGAGGCCGCTCTCCCCCGGCGTGGACCTGACCGCCTACCGGATCGTCCAGGAGGCACTGACCAACGTGACCAAGCACGCGGGCACCGCGACCGCCTCGGTCCGGCTGGCCTACACCCGACGCCTGCTGACCGTGACCGTCTCCGACGATGGCCCCCCGGCGGCTCCGGCCGGCCCACCGGGCTACGGCCTGATCGGCATGCGCGAACGGGCCCAGTCGGTCGGCGGGCGCCTGCTGGCCGGCCGCGGCTCGGACGGCGGCTTCCAGGTCACCACCGAACTGCCGCTGGAGACCGGCGAATCCGAGCCCGACCGGGACGACGAGGAGAGGAGCGCGCGGTGACCATCCGGGTACTGCTGGCCGACGACCAGGCCCTGCTGGCCGGGACCTTCCGGCTGCTGATCGAGTCCTGCGAGGACATGGAGGTGGTCGGCGTCGCGGGCGACGGCCGGGCCGCGGTCGAACTGGCCCGCACCACCAGGCCCGACGTGGTGGTGATGGACATCCGGATGCCGGTACTGGACGGGCTGGCCGCCACCGAGGAGATCTGCCGCGACCCTGCGCTGGTCGACACCCGGGTCCTGATCCTCACCACCTTCGAGATCGACGAGTACGTGGCCAGGGCCCTCCGCGCGGGTGCCAGCGGCTTCCTCGGCAAGGGCGTCGGCCCCGAGGAACTCCTCGGCGGCATCCGGACGGTGGCGGCCGGCGACACCCTGCTCTCCCCCACCGCCACCCGGGCCCTGGTGACCCGCTTCCTCGCCCATCCCGAGACCGACCCGGCCACCCCGCCCCCGGCCCTCGACGTCCTCACCGCCCGCGAACGCGAGGTGATGGTCCAGGTCGCCGAGGGCCTGTCGAACGACGAGATCGCCGAGCGGATGTTCGTCAGCCCGCTGACCGTCCGCACCCACGTCCAGCGCACCATGACCAAACTCGGCGCCCGCCACCGCGCCCAACTCGTCGCCATCGCCTACCAGTCGGGCCTGGTCCGGGTGGACCCACCCAGGTGACCTGAGCCCCAGCCCGCTGTCCGACAGATAATCATCCGACCGACGGCCGGGCCGCCGCTATCCTCCCCGAGGTGACCGACAGAGAGAGGGTGCGGATGATCGAGGACGTTCCGACAACAGCCCGGGTGCACGACGTACTGCTCCGGGCCACACGCGTGGTGATCGTCGAGGGACCGGCCGACGCGGTCGACGCCGCCGACGTGCCACGGCTGGTGCTGACCGGTGACGAGATCGCCGACCTGGCCCGACACCTGGCCATCGTGGACGGTGGGACCGGCGACCACTGCCGGTGCCGCGGCTGGCCGACCATCACGGTCCACGGACCGGACGGTGAACTGACGGCCTGTTGGACACTCCACCACCAGACCGGGCTGCGCGGGGCCGGCAACTGCGATGCCGACCTCCGTGACGGCCCGGCCCTCACCGCCTGGCTGGCGCAGCGCGGTCTGACCGGATCACAAGAGGTCCAGGAGCGACTCGCCGAGCAGGACGCCGAGTCCGAGCGACGCCGGATGCGCTGGCTCCAGGCCGCACCGGCCGGGCTGGCCGAGGTGGCCGCAGAGGTGTCCCAGCCTTCGGGCGACGACGACCTGGCCTGGTCACAGCAGCTGGACGACGCCGAGGACCGGCTCACCGCCCTCGTCCACCAGCACTACCCCGACCCGATCGAGCGGATCCGCACCCTGCTGGCATGGGCAGGAGTCCCCACCCGAGAGCCCACCAGTGGCTCGACGTGGTACGACATGGCCGTACTACGCCTGCTCCACGACGAACCGGCCGACCTCGTCCTCGCCGCACTCGCCGCACACCCCCCGAGCCCGGCCCAACTCGACGGGGCGGCCCAGCTGTTCAGCACTCTCGAATGGACCAAAGCCCACGGCCGACAGCTGCCCGAGCCGCAACGTTCGATGCTGATCGGACACATCCAGTCGGACGGCACCGACAGCATGCGATACCGGCTGAATCACGGCTACTACGGCGCGGAGCGAACTGTCTGATCCGCCCGGGGTGCGGGCGGGCGCCGTAGGCTTCCCGAGTCACCCGGACCGTCGGCTGACCCGACTTCAGATCCCACTTGAGGAGCGCGCACCGTGTTCGACCCCGCACCGGAGTACCCGTACCCCGACGCCCACCGACCGGACGAGGCGCCCGCGCCGCACGCGCTGCTGGGCCCGGTGCTCGGGCTCCTGGGAACCTGGCGCGGCCGGGGACGCGGCGAGTACCCGACGCTCGCCGGCGACTTCACGTACGCACAGGAGGTCACCTTCAGCCACGACGGCCGGCCCTTCCTCCACTACGAGACCCGGGCCTGGCTCCTCGACGCCGACGACGCACCGCTGCGCCCGTCGGCCCGGGAGAGCGGCTGGTGGCGGCTCCAGCCCGACGGCCGGGTGGAGGCACTGATCACCCAGCCCACCGGCATCGCGGAGATCCTGGTCGGCCGGGCCGACGGCACCACGGTCGACCTCGCCACCCACGAGGTGGCACTCGCACCCACGGCCAAGGAGGTCAACGCCACCCGCCGGCGCTACACCCTCGCCGACGACGGCACCCTCACCTTCGTCCACGACCTCGCGGCAGTCGGCCAGCCTCTTCAGCACCACCTCTCGGCGCAGCTGCGGCGCCAGGTGTGACGTCCGGTTCCGGTGCCAGGGCGGCCTGAAACGCTGATGTCGGGGACGTGCTCTCAGCCTGAGCATGTCCCTGGCGGCGGTCGTGCTGCTGCCCCTGGTAGAAGGTGCAACGACCAGCACCCATCTGGAAGTTCGGTCAGACGGAGGCGAGCCCGCGCCCGAGCGTCCGATCGAAGGCGATGCGGGTGAGCCAACCGAGACCAGCCGTGAAGAGCGGTGGCCACACGATTCTGCGGCACCTGGCCGAGTGGCGATACGAGCAACAGGATCTCCCCGACCGCTCGGACGAAGCCTGGAAGCGGACCGTCGATCTGTACCCCGACGGGAAGAACAGCCAGGGCCTGTACCCACGCGGCCGGCTCGGCGGCTCGACGCGTACCCTGGTCGACCTGCCGCGCGACCTGTGGTGGCTGCCCGGGTTCAGGTTCACGCACCGGGACCGGTCGGAGCCGGTCACCATCGAGCCGGTCCGAACGGTCACCGAGATCGCCCTCCCCGCTGGGCAACTGGCCGTATGTGACCCCTCCTACCTGCCCGACGGCACGGAGGGCGACCCGCTGGTGATCGGAGTTCCGCCCGGTGTCTACCCGGTGCAGGAGACCGGCGCCGGCTATGAGAACGAAATGTTCGGCGACCGCTTCACCGCCCGTGACACGTACGCCGTGCGCCTGCCCGTGAGCGAGAAGCCGACCGCCGGCTGGACGATGGCAATCCCGCCGGGCAAGGACGTGAGGCTGCTGCGTGACGGCCAGTACGTCGGCTTCGGCGACTCCACCGCCAGAACCGAACTGGGCCGCCGCTACATGCGGGCCTGGTCACCTTCCCGTTGAGCGGAGACGGCGTCTACCCGGTCTGGGTGGGGCGCGACGACACGGGCGAGGTCACGCGGTCGTAATAGCCGACGGTTTCGAAATTGGCTGTCTGGAGCCGTTGACCCCCATGAGCCGGGGCATCAAGCAGCGGAGTACGCGGGCCCGGTACGACGGCCGGTGCAACAGGCATGACAGGCGGGCCGATCGGGGGAAGTGGATCACGACGGGTGGCAACCTGCCGCGTCCGGCGCGCCAACGATCCGGCAAGACGGCCACCATGCCCGCGCCGCCGGAGTGCACCCGGCCGTTACTCGCCCAGCGGCTGTCCGATCACGCCCGCACCGCCTGACCGCAACTGACGGACCGCCATGTCGCCGACCTGGCGGGCGATGTCGGTCCACAGGACGGCGGGGAGGTCGTGGCCGACGCCCGGGTAGGTCACCAGGCGGGCGCCGTCGATCGCCCGGGCGGTGGCGCGGCCCGCGCTGACACGCAGGATCGGGTCCTGCTCGCCGTGCAGGACCAGGGTGGGTCGGCGTAGCTCCTTGAGCCTGGATCCGTGCCACTGGGCGCCGATCTGGCGGCTCTGCGCCTTGTTGTCGCGCGGGCCACTGTCCACGTCGGCCTCGACCCAGGCGCGGGCCGCAGCCTCGTCGAAGGGGTAGCCGGGGGAGGCGATGCCGCGCCAGACGGTGAGGGCGGCCTCAATGTCGCCCTCGCGGCCCTCGGGGAACTTGGTCCGGGCGAGCTTGGCGAGCAGGCCGAACCGCAGATAGCGCAGGACCCCCAGCCCGGAGACATCGCTGGGCAGGGCCGCCGAGGAGGTGACGCTGAGCACCCGTTCAGGGTGCCGCAGTGCGATCCGCTGGGCGATCGCGCCGCCCAGGGAATGGCCGAAGACATGGGCTCGCTCCCAGCCGAGTTCGTCCATCACAGCGATGGCGTCGTCGGTCATGTCCTCGGAGGTGTAAGCGTCCCCGCGCTTGGCGAACAGGGCCTTGAAGGGGTTGGTGGTGGCGGTGTCCGGCATCCGGGTCGACTGGCCGGCGTCGCGCTGGTCGTAGCGGGCCACCGCGAACCCGGCGTCGGCGAAAGCCTGGCACAGTCCGGCCGGCCACCAGAACCGGGCGGTGGCCAACCCCATGATCAGCAGCAGCGGTTCGCCCTCGGAGCCCTTCAGTTGGTCGAAGGCCACCTGCACGTCGCCGTTGTGCGCATACCGGGTCGGCGTCCACTCCTGCTGCGGCTGCATTTGGGGCATGTCGACTCTCCTTCACCAACTGCGATCCATGTTCGCAGTTCATACGGCCTAAGATACTGCATACACCGTTCGCAGAAAAGGAGGGGTCATGACCGAGCCGTCCACCCACAGCATCTGGCTGCGCCCCGAACGCGCCGGACGCGGCCCGACGCCCACGTTCGACCGCGACCGCATCGCCGCCGCCGGTATCGCCCTGGCCGACGCGGACGGCCTGCCCGCCGTCACCATGCGGGCCGTGGCGGTCGCTCTCGGGGCAGGGCCGGCATCCCTCTACCGCTATGTGGCTACCCGCGACGAACTGCTGGAACTGATGATCGACCAGGTCAACGGCGAGATCTCCTACGACGCACTCGGCTCCGAATACTGGCTCGACGACCTACTCGCCTTGGCCCAGCAGAGCAGGAGCGTCTACCTCGCTCACCCATGGCTGCTGGACGCGACCGCGGCGAGGACCCCGGTGGGGCCGCACGCGGTCACCTACCTGGAGCACGCCCTGGCCGCGCTAGCCGACGTCGACGTCAGTCCCCGGACCAAGCTGGAGGCCATCGCCATCCTCAATGCCGTCGTCTCCACTCTGACCCGCGCCGAGGTGCTCCAGCGTCTCGCCGGGCAGACCGTCCCGCAGTGGCAGCAGGCCCAAGCGGAATATCTCACCCAGGTCGCCCTGGCGGGCCATCACCCGCACCTCGCCACCGCCCTGACCGGGCAGGCGCCCGAAGCCGAGGACTCATCGGAAGCGCTCTTCGATCGCATCCTCACCCGCGTACTCACCGGGCTCCTTCAGCCCGAGGACATCGGAGCGACCTCTGTGGGCGGTCGCGCGAAGGTCGAGCCACCCGCGGCCAGTCCGGATTCGACCACAACCTCTCTCACCGCCCATGACGCTCCACCCCTCACAAATGACCATCTGTGAGAGGGTGATTCGCGAATAATTGTCCGCTTCGAGGCGGGGGTCGGGTTAGCGCGTTTCTTCGGATCGGCAGGGATGATCACGGCATGAATGGTCGTCCGGAGTCCGGTAGAGGAGCGTGGGATCATGCGTCGCATGGCATCAGAGGTCTGGGAAGACGAGGGTGAGCCCTACCACTTCCAGTGGGCGCATGTGGAGTCCGAGGAAGCTTGGATCTTCGAGCTGAGCGAGGGGCGTCGAGCGCCGGCTTCCTGGTCCGGGACACCGCACGAGAACGCCGTCATGCCTGGCACCATGATGGTCGCCGTGGTGGCCCATGACCCGGATGTCGAGAAACCGCCCTATGTTCGCTTCGATCCCGAGCAAACAGTCCCGTTCGAGTTGATGAAGCGCTTCGTTGGGCGTGTCGCCGAGATATTGGACAGTGCCTGCGAGACCCGAACGCCTGGGTGACGCTGTCGTCGTCGAGGCGACGACGGCCGAGGACGCAGTGCCGACGGCTGCGCCTTCTCTTCTTGGACTTGGCCCTGTCACGTCCGGAGCAGTCTGAACACTCCGGGATCGGCTTCGGCGAGGATGCCGCGGGTCACCAGGCGTTTCAGCTTCGCGCGGGTGCCTTCGGGTGCGCCGCGGCTCGGTGCCGAGACCGAGCGCCTGGCAGACGCCCTTGGCGCGGAGTCCATCTCCGGCTGGCTTTGTTCACGAGATTCGGTTCTGGCTCAACTTCTGTGATCGGTGACGCTGAGTCAGCAAGTCAGATTTCGAACAGCGAGTCTTCTTGAGGCTTGGTCCGGGGATCAAGGATTCCCCGGAGGCGACTGATGCTCTGGCGCCATCGTGGGCCGTCGTCGGTGTCGTCCCAGAGTTCGGCGAGCTCGGATTCCTCGGCGAGGACTCGGTCGAGTGCCTCGGCGGCAAGTGTCCGAAGGTCGGTGGCGAGGAGTGGCAGAGCCTCGTCGGGGCCGAAGCTGGTTGTGACCGGCTCGCCGTCCGGGCATTGCGCTGCGATGAGGGCGGCGGCAGCGACGGCCTCCACGGCCTCGGAAAAGTCGAGATAGTCCTGGGCCTGGACGGTGCGGTTCAGTGTGCTGCGGATGAGGTTCTCGCGTTCGTCCAGGGCCGTCTCGTCGAGGGTGTCGGCGAAATCCGCCGCCGTGTCGTCCTCGAAAGGGCCGATGCCCCAGGTGCCCATGCCGATCTCCTCGTGTCGCCGTTCTGAGATCCTCGCACCGGCCACCGTCAGCGAGGTGTAGGTCTGCATAAAGCTGACATGGGCATTCGTCACGAGTGCCACCAGCGATCGGCAAGAAACGTCAGAGCGTCACTCCAGCTCAGCATCCACGCCGCACTGACATCAAAATGACGCTCGATCACTGACACTCACATGCAGACCACCAGTCAGCCGTGGCCTGCTCCTGCTTCTCACCGTGCCGATCCGGCTCACCGACGGCGGCCTCTGATCCGGTATCAGCCCCACCCGTGGAAAGGGCCCGGCTATCAGATGGGAACCGTCCATAACCACCCAGCCAAATTCCGGGCGCAGCAGCGGCCGGGACCGGGGCGGACCGGCCGAGCAGGACGGCCAGGTCCAGGAACTCCTGGACGACCAGGAGCAGTGCGACGTCGAGGCGGACCCGGGCGCCCTGGTCCCCGGTCGGCCGGTTTCCCGCCCGCTCCAGCGGCCGCCCCGGCCCGCACCACCACCGCGCGACCGCCACCGGCGGACGCGAAGAAGAAGCCCAGCGCAGCGCCCAGGCTGTCTGGGGCCCGTCAGCCCGCCTCGGCGGCCCGCTGTTTGCCCAGGGTTTGGGACAGGCGTTGGTACAGGCGCTGGGTCAGCGGTTGGGACCGGCCGGCCAGACTTACCTCCTGTTGCCCTGCCCTGCCCAGTGCGTGTGGGTGGGGGCTTGATCGACCTGGCGGACCCCGGAGCCCATCCGGAGCTGACACCGCACCCGAACATCACAGGGTGCGTGTAGATCGGCGTAAGCCGGCTGCGCAGGTCAAGAGCCTTCGGTTCTGGCGCACCTTCCGCCGAGGCTGTGGGCAAACCTGTGGCGCATGCGTACCGTCCCAGGCCAGGATGCGGCTATGCGTGATGTCCGGAGCGATCCCGAGCTGCAGGAGCTGGTTCGACGGTTCGTCACGCCTGATCGGCGATACCTGCGGTTGGGCGGGAGTCTTCACCGGCTGAGCGAGGTCGAGCGTTCCACGTTCGTGCGGGATCTGGCTCAGACTGCCCACGAGATCACCCCGGCGGAGCTCGGCATCCTCTTCGAGGCTGGCTGGCGCGAGCGCAAGACCGCCGCCTGGCTGGTCGCCGTGGCCCACCGGACCGAGTTTCGCGACCACATCGGCCGGCTTCTGCTGGCCAGCGGGGGGCCGTATGCGGGCGCGGCGTACTGCGTCGCCCTCGCGAAGTTCGGTACTGCCGCGGACGCCGAACTGCTCGCCGCCTACCTTGATCACTACTTGTCGCGTCCCGACCTCGACTACGACCAGCCCATCGTCCTCGGGACGCTCCTGTACCTCGATGGACTGCTCGGCTCCGAGTCCGCATCGCGGTTCATCGTCCTGGGCGGCGCCTGGGACCAGTGGCTCGAAGCCCGGGGCGTGGCAGCCCTCAACCCGCATGCCTGCCAGCAGAGCATGCAGCGACTTTGTGCTTTCGTCGACACGACCACGGAAGCCTTCGACCCGCGGCAAGGCCGGGCAGCCAGGTCACAAGCGGTCTCAGAGGGCGTTTGATTTAGGCGGATTGCCCTTTATGCCCTAGTAAGTGCCTCGCCAGGTTGGTGTGCTCTCGTCCGTTATGCGCTTGGCGAGGTTGTCGATCGAGGCGATGTGGATCATGGCTTCGGAGCTGGCCGGTAGGGTCTCGTAGTCGCGAGCGAGACGGCGGCGCAACATGATCCACCCCAGGCTTCGTTCGACCACCCAGCGCCTTTTGACGACGTGGAAGCTGCGGACATCGGATTTCCGGTGGACGACTTCGACGTCGATTCCTAGGCTGGCTCCGTGCTCGATCACGGCGTTCTTGAAGCCGGTGTCGACCCAGCTCTTGGAGATGCTCGGGTAGGTCTTCTTTACCTGGTTGAGGAGTTGGATTCCCAGGGCGTTCTCGGACAGGCTCGCGGCGGTGACGGTCACGGCGAGGACCAGGCCGATGGTGTCGGTGAGGATGCCGCGCTTCCGGCCGACGATTTTCTTCGCGGCGTCCGTCCCCTGGCTGCTCAGAGGCACGTTGGTGGAGGTCTTCACGCTCTGGGTGTCGATCACGGATGCTGTCGGTTCGGGGTTGCGTCCCTCCTTCACGCGGGCCAGTCCGGTCAGGTCGTAGTTGAGCTGGGCGAAGATTCCCTCGTCGCGCCAGGCTGCGCAGTAGGCGTAGACGGTGCCGTGGTTCGGGAAGTCATGCGGAAGGTACTTCCAGGGGATTCCCGTGCGGTTGACGTAGAGGATCGCGTTGGACACGTCGCGCAGTTCGACCTTGGCCGGCTTGCCGGTAGGCCTGCGGTCGAGCCGGGCCTTCCTCCAGGCTGTCAGTTTCGGCTCGATCAGGGCCCATCGGGCGTCGGACAGGTCGCTGGGATACGGCTTCCGCTGGCTCACGGCACAGCGTCAGCAGGAACGTGGCGGAGGATCAGATTCCGCTGCTACTTAGGCGGTTCTATGACTTCTTCAAACCAGACGGACTTCCAGACGCAGAAGCGGATGAGACGGGCAGCTGTCCTCATCGGCCGCTTGACCCCAGTCCCGACCTACCTGGCAAATACCGTGAAGTAGGACAAGGACAAGAGCCGAATACCGAACGATGGATGCCAAAACGCCCACTGAGAGGGCGGTCTGTGAGTTTATGGCCGTTTCGGCCAGCAGATTGCGTTGGCCGGGCAGGACGCCTTGGCTCAGGGTTCACCCGCCGATTTGGAAGGGCAGTCGGCGATCGTTGCCCAGCGACCGTCGGATGGCGTTGACGAGTCGTATCTGTGCCTGGGCCGGTTCTTGTTTGGCCGCGCGGAACTCCTCCGGGCTCAACGGATTCGTCAGTGGATCGGTCTGCCTTGCTACTTGCTCCAGGAAGCCATCGACGGCGTGGCCGAACTCGTCAATGGCTGTCGCCACATCGTTGGGGGCTACCAGGCTCACGCGTATCAGGACCGCACTCCACTCCCCCCAGTCGTGATCCCAGCCTCGACGGTCGGCATGCGCCCGCCCGATCTCCATCGTGAACTTCGCGTAGTGGCTGAACAGCTCCTGGTAGGCGGCCAGTTGCTGGCCGCGGAGCCACTGCCGGTCCTGCGCACGCCGCGTGACGATGCCCCCGACCACGACGCCCACCGTGGCGGAGAGAGCCCCGGCCGCAGTTGTCACCAGCGTATCGAGCACTGCGCCCCCGCCATTCCACGTTGGTGACCCAACCTTCGATGGCGACCGTAGTGGTGATCAGCCTTCTACGGCAACGATATGTGTTTGAGCAGGGTGTTCTGTGATGGGTCATCAGTTTCCGTTTGAGCCGGTGTCGGGTGCCGGCGACGTCGGCTGGGGCAGGGCGAACAGGCCGGGTACGGTGAGGATGCCGCGGTACACCAGTCGCTTCGGGAGATGGCGGACCGGGTACCCGCTGAGCTCGCCGAAGCGGAGACGGCCTGGCACGAGTGGCTGATCGCCCGGCAGCGCGTTGGCGAGGTTCTGTCCGACGAGTAACGGATGCCAGCCCCAACCGTCCGTCCAGCCGACGTCCGCCTGACCACGACCCCACGCCCGCCTCTCTACGAAGGTGGTGCGAAACGCTCGGAATGTTTCGCATGCGCGTCCAAACAGCTGGCGGGCGCGTCCGCTTCCGTAGGATCCTCGTTCCGGACGGCTCGCCGCGGAGGGAAGCCGGGAATCGGGGGAACGTGGACGCGATCAGTATCGCGGTGGTGCTCATGGCGGGCGGCTACGCCGTCAACGGAACACTGGACCGGGTCCGGCGCATGCGCAACGAGCGTCGCGGGGCGCAGGAGAAGGCCTTGCGGGGTCCCGAGCCCGTCTGCGGTTGCGGCCACCACCTGGCCTACCACGACCTCCACGACGGGCGCTGCTATGCGGAGGTCAAGCGCAAAGGCACCGGAGGCAGCGACGGCGAGGGGACGACAAAGGGCGCGACGGCTGCCCAGTGCACCTGCCGCCGCTACGCGGGACCCGAACCGCTGGCCACCCTCTACGCCCCCGAGCTCACCTCGGACTCCCGCCCACCACTGGAGCCACCGGCCGCATAGCGGCTGCGGGCCAGCTCGAGGGCGGTGCGGGCATCGCCTGATGCCGCCCACCCTCCGTAGCTGAGTATCCGCCGTTCGGTCGAAGATGAAGCGGCCGGCCGACCGGGGCTGGGCCGGCGAGCCCACCCCGGGACGGTTCACGCTCGCCGCCGGGCCGGCCGGCGGCTCATGGGTATCGTCATCGACCACAGCGCCATCTGCTCATGCACGGCGGGGCAGCGACTCGGTCTCGTCCTCGCGTGATCGCCAACGAAAGAGCAACCGATGCAACCGATTGTCCTCTTCGACCTGGACGGCCTTTTGATCGACTCCGAGCCGATCTGGGACGCGGCAAAGCGTGAAGTGTTCGGTCCGCTTGGCCTGCACCTCACAACGGAGATGCAGGCGGCGACGCGCGGGCTGCGGCAAAGGGACATGGTGGCCTACTGGTTCGACCGGGCCACCATTCAAGCCGACCCCGACGACGTCGAGCAGCAGATCGTGGCCGCCGTGTGCCGTGGGCTGGAGGGAGTGGCGCTGAAACCCGGCGCCGAACACGCCGTCGCGGCGTGCGCGCGTGCATCGAGGGCGATGGCCGTCGTGTCATCTTCGCCGGAGTCGGTGATTCGGGCTGCGCTCGCGAGCACCGGCCTTGACCGATCTTTCGATGCCGTGTTTTCCGCCGAAGACGACGAACACGGCAAACCCCACCCGGGCGCCTATCTCCGCGCAGCCGCCGCCCTCGGCGCGTCACCCGACGAATGCATTGTGATCGAGGACTCGCTCAACGGCGTCCTCGCCGGCGTGTCAGCCCAGATGACGGTCGTCGCCGTTCCCGAGGCCGCTGATCGCTGCGATCCTCGCTTTGCGATTGCCACTCTGGTACTGGAGTCCCTCAAGGATCTCGACACCTCTGTATTCGGCGCATATGTGTCCGGGGAGAGCCGGGACGCCACGTGGGCATCGCATGCTGTATGACGCCCTCGACCGTGGGTCCGGGCCTTCACGGGCGAAGGCCCGAACCCACCCCGGGACGGTTCACGCTCGCCACCGGGCCGGCCGGCGGCTGATGAGCATCGTCATCGACCACAGCACTGCGGTGCCCTCGGTGTGCCGTGGTTCCAGGCCGATGCCGAGGGCCTGACAGACATCCCTGGCCCGCAAGCCTCGCCCGGCCTGCTCGAAGGCGGCGAGGACGTCGCGGCAGCGGGGCACCATCCTCGGCCGCCGGCTCCAGCACGGTCTCGCGAGTGACCTGGAGGCGTTCCAAGATGCGCTCGGCGGCGGCGAGGGACGCGGTGCCGTGACGCTGGTACTCGAACTCCTGCCGGGCGGGTTCACCGGGGCGTGCGGGACGACCGGGATGGCGGCGTGATGCCCAGCGCGGCAGCCAAGCGGGCGCCGGGCATGAGGCGTCGTCAGCCCGCTGACCTGCTCGACGAACGTGACAGCAGGGCAGGCCGAGTTCTCGCAGCGGAACCGGCGCACCATCAACTCGATCACCGCCCGAGCTCCGCCGATCGCGGCATCGGCCAGCCGCCGCACGTATCAGCCATGCACCCGGGACGACACACCGCCGCAGTGGCCGCCACGCGGGCAGGGGAACCTCACCCCGGCAGCCGTCCGCTCGACCAACTCAACTGCCACGGCTGCCAGATGAGGAAGAACCACCTTCGGAGCCGCCTATACCGGTCCTTCGTAGAGATGGATCCCGGCAGGCCTCCGGTTGCGGAGCGGATCCAGGCGGCCACCCAGTTCCTCGGCCCACTGTTCGAGTTCCTCGCCGGTGTCGTGGAAGAACCAGGAGTTGAAGCTTCCCAGGTCCCGAAGAGCCGGATCCGGCGGGTACCGGAGCTCGCAGTGGACCTGAACGTAGTGGCAGTGCTCGCCGTCGTCATCGTTGATGTCGAACTGTCGGGTGAAGTCGACTGTGAACATCGGTGGCCCGCTGAAGGCGTACGTGCCGTATTGAAAGAGCAACCCGTCAGACCCCGGCGTGACTGCTGTGTCAAAGCGCTGACGCCCGAAGCGCAGGAAGGCCAACCAGGCATCCTGGGCGGTCAACTCGGCAACCGGCGACGGCCCGCTCTCCACCTCTCGACGCAAGAGCGGGAGGGCATCGTTCAGGTGGGTCCCACGCGGCATGCTGCTCTCCTCCGCCTATTGGAAACAGCAGCCTAACCTCACGGTGCCAGAGGGAGCTGAGAGGCAATCAGGTGGCGGAATTCGCCGACGCCCAATCAGTGGGGTGCGCCGAGTGGTAACGCCGACGTTCGAGGGCCAAGAGCGTTGAGTCGAGCGGTCATCAGTTGCTGGAGCAGCGTGACGGGATGGCAACGGCGAGGCCTGTACCCAGCCCTCGCCCGCACCGGCGCCCACATGCGGTGCCCCGGTCTCGGCAGCGGCGGCACCGGGCAGCCATGGCATGCCTCGCCGGGCTCTCCGGGCTGAGCTGTGCCTCGTGCATCAGGTGGAGCGAATTTCGAGCGACAGGACGGCCGGCTTCCTGGACGATGACGACCGGTGACGAGCAGGACGACGTGGTGGTGGATGGGATGACGGTGACGGGAATTTCGCTGGCGGCGCTGGACGCGGTGGCGTGGGACGAGCTGGGGAAGGACCGCCTCGGCGAACCGGCGGACAACGTGCGCCTGACGCTTCGTCAGCTCGCCCTCGCGGGAGCGAAGGCGACGGAGGAGGACTGCAGTCGGCTCTACTGTCTCGCCACGATCGAGGAGGACCGCACGCCGTCGGCCGCGGCGGCCGCCTTGCCGTTCATCATCGCGCTCGCCACAGACCCGGCCATGGGTGCGCGGACCACCCTGATCCAGTTGCTGGCGGACATGCGGGCGCCGGCCCTGGACGGCGAGGACTGGACGGGAGCCTTGGCCCTACTCGCGGATCCGGAACCGATGGTGCGGCGGGCGGCGATCCTGCTCGCCAGTGATCGGCCCCTGCTGCTTCTGGAGCGATGGCGTGTGGAGACCGACCCGACGGTACGTCCCGCGCTGCTGCTCGCACTCGGCGACGCCGTGGCGGCGGGCCCCGAGACCGATGCGACCGTGGCGGCGCGTGCGGTGCTGGGTGCTGTACTGGACGGCGACGATCCGATCCTGTGGGTGGCGGCTGTGCATGCCTCGGCGAAACTCGACCCGGGACTGCTCGTCCGGCAGTTGGACCGTTTGAGCGAGGTGTTCTCCGATCTCCAACTGCGCCCGCGCTTCGAGGAGGTCTGGTACACCCCGGCCTACGAATGTGCCTGGACCCGTGAGGAGCTGATCCTGACGACAGGGTGGCTCCTGGCGCACGACCCGGACGCCGAACTCTCCTTCGCCGTCCGGCTGACCGAGTCCGCGCAGCGCACCGGGGATGCCGCGCTGTGCCGGGCGGCGCTGGACCTGGCGTGGCGCTTCCTGACCGAGCGGCGGTCGGTGGAGGCTGTGCTGCTGCCGCTGGCGGGCGGCTTGCTGGGCTTTCCTGACGGGACCGTTCGGCTGCGGGCGGCGAACATCCTCGCCGCACTCGGCCCGGTGTCGGCCCCGTACGCCGACCAGCTCGCCGAACTCCTCGACGACGACAGTGCCGAAGAAAGCGAGGGCCCACTCGAAGGACTCGACGGGACGGTCGGGGAATTCGCCCGCTGGGCACTGACCCGCATCGGCGACCCGCGGGCGCTGCCCGGCCTGGTTGACCAGCTCCGCGTACGGGAGGAGCAGTGGCGCGGCTACGTCATCGGCGATCCGAGACGCCCGGATGCGAAGGACGTGCTGACCCCCCTGCGGGCGCACGCTGACGTCCTGCTGCCCGCCATACGCGAGGCGATCCGGCAGGGTGGAGTACGAGGCGGTGCGACCCGGGCGTTCCTCGAGGTACTGCAGTCCTGGGGCGAGGACGCCCTACCGGCTCTGCCCGACCTCCTGCCGCTGCTCGCGGACACCTGGACCTCGAACAGTGTGATCGGGGTGCTTCAGGCGATGGGTCCGGCCGCCGCGTCTGCCGAGCCGGCCCTGGCTACCGTCCAGCTGCTGGAATCCCCATACAACGATGGTCACTTGGCTCAGCTGGCCGCCCACATCAGCACGGAACGCGAGGCGGCGCTGCGGTTCTTCGGCGACGCGGTCATGACGACGGAAGATCCCTGGGGCGGGCCGATCGGCGCCTTGAACGATTTCGGCCTGGCGGCGGCACCCTACGGGGACCGCGTCCGGCTCGTCATGGAGAACAACACCGGCTGGCCACGCCTCGGTGCGGCAATCACGCTCTGGTCGATCACGGGCCGGGCCGAACCGAGCAGGCAGGTCCTGGAAGAGTTCGTGCTGCCGATCGCGGACGGCGGCGACGGCTTCAGGACGTTTCGGCATGCGCTCGAAGCCCTGATCCGCATCGGCGAGATCAGCCACACCACCCGGGCCGCGCTGCTGACGGTTCAGCAGTCGGACCGCCGCCTGTCGGCGGACGGCGGATACCCGATGATCCTCGATGACCAAGAACTCCGAGCACTGGTCGAAGAGGCCCTCACCTGTCCGAGCCCCCGCGCGGACGAGACATGCCGAGATGTCCGGTGAACCCCGGCGCGGCGGCCAAGGGGAGAGCCCTAAAGTCCGGCTATGCCAATCAGCGTGCACCTGCGGACCTACACGGGCGAGACCTTGGCCATCTGCAGCCACCCCTCGATCAACGCCCTCTGCCTCCGGGCACACAACCTAGGGCTACCAGGCCTGGGCCATGTCGATCCAGAGGACAACACGGTCTTTAACCGGCTCCAACTCCGCTTGCTCATCCCCGAACTGATCCGACTGGCTCAGGAAGCCCCAACAGGTGAGGCCGAAGCGGCACGCGAGCTGCTCGCCCTGACAGAGCAGATGCAGAGCAAGCCTCACCACGTGCTTCTGTTCAATGGCGACTAGCCAGCCCGCACAGGACCCGGCCGTCCCCGCGGCGCATCAGTAACCCGACGCCGGCCCGGCGATGTGGCAGCAACGCGTAGTACTCAGCGGGCGCAAGCCGTCCGGTCACGGTGCCGGTACCTCTCCGGCCGGCACCGGCCGACCAGGTTGGAAGCGTGCCAGGGCTCTATGCCCAGCCCGTGCGGTGGGTGATCCAGTGCTGTCCGGCTTCGGCGGCGCGGCGGCGGTAGTCGCCCAGCGCGCCGCCGGGGCCGTTCACGTGGTGGCGCCGCCAGTACCCGGTGACGGCGATCGCGAAGGAGGTCAGCGCGGCCGGGGGCGCCGCCTTCCACGCCGGTACGTGGGCGGCGAGCGCGTCCTCTGCTTGCTCAGGGGTGTGCCCGGCGAGGATCAGCTGCGGCACGAGGAAGGCGGCGTCCACCCAGGCGGCACCTCGGGTGGCCCAGGACCAGTCGATGACCCGCACCCGGTGTCCGCCGATGAGCAGGTTGTCCGGCCGCAGGTCGCAGTGCAGCAGGGTCGCCCCGGCGGAGGTCTGTGTGAGGAGGTCGCTGTCGTCGCTGGACAGGAGTGCGGCCAAGTGGCGTCGCTCCCACGGGTCCAGCGCCTCGGGGTGCTTGTCGGCGAGGGTGGCCCAGCCGCCGGTGAGTTCGGCCAGGATGGTGCTCACCGGCGGGATCCCCGGCGCCGGACACGGCGTCAGTTCGTCCCGCAGCAGCCCGATAACCGACAGGGCCGGCGTCAGGTCCGGCGAGGTCGGTGAGAGATCGGGGATGGTGCCGGCAATGTCCTCGTACGCGTTCAGCAGCCAGCCCCCTGCCCGGATCGACCACAACAGCTCGGGGGCCACTGACGGTGGCAGGTAGGGCCCAACTGCAGCTTCCGCCTCGTAGTGGCGGGCCGTGCGGTCGTTCAGCGCGATGCCTTTCACGAACACCCTGCTGCCGTCCGTGAAGTCGACCCGGGCCGCGATCCCCGGGGTGAAGCCACCACTCGGGTAGTCGATGCCGACCGGCGCGGCTCCCTGTCGGCTCTGCACGGCCGCCCGGACAGCGGCAGGCAGATCGTCCCAGCGGGGCCGTGAAGCAGGGGGTGCGGATGCCATGGCGTCCTCCGAAGCTGGTGTGGGTGGACAGTACCGCCGCCGGGTCGTCCGGCGCCGGTGGATTTCCTACCGGGGTCGAAGAGGCTGGCCAGGACGCTGATCAGTCCCGCCCCGGCCCTGCGGACCGCGCGCCGAACCACTGCTCAGCGCCGTAGGCCTCGAACCGCTCCACCTCGATGAACCCCAGCTTCGCCGCGAGGCGCATCGAGCGGACGTTGGCGGTCTGGGTCACGAGCACCACCGGCTCGCCTGGGACCGCCCCCGCGAACCACTCCAGTGCCGCTCCACACGCCTCGGCGGCGTACCCGCGTCCCCACGCCTCCGGCAGGAACAGGTAGCCGAGCTCGACGGACCCGGCAGCCCGACGAACGTGCCCCGTCTCCTTGTAGAGCATGATCTGGCCGATCATCGCTCCGTCGAGATCGACGGTGAAGAGGCCGGGGCGCCGGCGGGGCGGCCCGGGTATCGCGCGCTCGATCTCGTCCTGCGGCCGGGGGCCACCGAGGTAGGTGTTCACCGCCGGCGAGGCCAGCAGCTCGATGAACGCCGCACGGTCCCGGACCTCGGGCTCGCGGAGCACGAGGCGCTCGGTCCTGATCGGGGCAGGTGGCCAGGGGGCGGGGTGCACGGTGATCTCGTCCGACATGGAGCGGCTCCTGATCCTCCCGGCCACACGCTTCTCGTACGGCCACTGTGGGCAACGGCTTCTGACGTCGCCACATATCCGGACGCGCTTCGACCAGGTACCAGTTGCGCCGGACGCCACGGCGGCCGCTCTCGGTACCGCCGGACGGAACCTACGCGCTCCCCAACCGCCAGAGCGGGGCCACCTGCCGACCGGCCGACCGCAGGTGGGCCTGGAGCAGGACGGATTCGCCCGCGGTCAGGGCGAGTTCCTCGGTGATCCGGCGGGTGGTGACGTACTCGATGCCCATGGCCGCCGTGCGGGCCGCCCAGGTGCCGAAGCGCTCTGCCGGGTCGCCACCGGCGGGCCGGGCGGCGGGCGGCTCCGGGGTCAGCGCCCTGGCCCGTTCGCGGGCGATCTCGGAGAAGCCGCAGACCGCCGTACTGGCCGCCTCCGCCTGCGCCAGGTCGGTGGTGCCCGCCAACGCCCGGGCCAGTGGGTTGAGTTCGAGGGCGCGGGCCAGCGACAGCGAGTAGACCTCGGCGCTCGCCGGGCCCAGCAGCACCGGCTGCGGTGCGTCGCGCGTGCCGCAGACTCCGCGTACTCCGCGCGCCGCCGCCACCAGCAACGCGCTCGCCTCGGACGGATGCCAGTCGAAGACCCGGTCGACAGCGAGAGCATGACAACTCGTCAAGGCAAAGGCCGGAGCGCCCAACCGGGGCAGCAGCACACCCTCCGGCACCTCGGAGTCCAACCCCGGCCCGGCCACGTGCACGGTGGTCGGCAACCCCGCCGCCGCGCAGGCGGCCAGCGCGAGCGCGTCCCCGAGCGGGCTGCGCAGCGTCGGTTCGGTGCCGTCGGCGACCACGTCACCGCCCACGTCGACCACGTCCACCCGGTCCGCGCCGCAGTGGAGCGCCGCTGCCCGGATCTGCCGGGCCAGGCCGACCGCGCCCTCGTACGGGTCCAACAGGCCCAGCTCCGGCCGGAGTTCGCCAGCCAGGCGGGGCAGCAGCGAACCCGCCGGTGCCCTGGGCGCGGACTGCGACGTGACCAGCCACAGCCCCGGCCCGGCCGCGACGGTACCGGTGAAGTCGGCGGGCCGCCGGGGGCCGGGGACGGGATCGACCACCAGCCGCTCCCAGGCGTAGGTCAGCACCAGGGCGGGGGTGTCCGCGCCGTACAGCGCGGCGTGCACCATCGAGGTCGCGATGGCGTCGCCGCCACCGCCGGCGGCGATCAGAAGTCGCTTCATGCGCACCAGAGTTACCCCACCTGCGAGCACAACTCCAAGTCCTGGACCGGGCGATAACAGCAGGCCACCGGGGCCACAAGGCCCGGAACCTTCCAACTGCGCCGCCCCGATGACCCCCCGCTTCTGATGTTCACCCCATGAACACAACTGACGCATCGTCAATACCTTGAGTGGCAGGCGCGATCGACAGTTCCGCACGCCCTGTCCCACGACAAGAGGAGACGCCGGTCCATGGCCGCACCAGTGCCCGTCCAGCTGTCCGCATCCGTGCCGGAGGAACCGGCCACCCCGTACAAGCAGTACGTGTACGCCTACCCGCACCAGAAGGCGTACCGGCTGCTGACGGACCGACCGCTGCTGCGGGACGTCTGGGCGAAGGAGCGGCTGGACGCGCTCTCGCTGTACGTGCACATCCCGTTCTGCGAGATGCGCTGCGGCTTCTGCAACCTCTTCACCCGCACCGGCGCTCCCGAGGACGTGACCCGGGCCTTCCTCGGCACCCTGGAGCGGCAGGCCACCGCCACCCGGGAGGCGTTGGAGGCGAAGGGCGATCCGGTCCGCTTCACCCTGGCGGCCTTCGGCGGCGGCACCCCCACTTACCTCACCGCCGACGAACTCGCCCGGCTCTGCGACATCTGCGAGCACGTGATGGGCGCCGATCTCAAGGTGCTGCCCTGGTCGGTGGAGACCTCGCCGGCCACCGCCACCGCCGACCGGCTGGCCGTACTGGCCGAGCGCGGGGCCACCCGGCTGAGCATCGGCGTGCAGAGCTTCATCGACGAGGAGGCCAGGGCCGCCGTCCGGCCGCAGAAGCGCCAGGAGGTGGACGAGGCGCTGTCCCGGCTGAAGGAGTCGGCCTTCCCGATCCTCAACATCGACCTGATCTACGGCATCGACGGCCAGACCGAGCAGTCCTTCCGGGTCTCGCTGGACGCCGCGCTGAGCTGGGAGCCGGAGGAGATCTACCTCTACCCGCTGTACGTCCGCCCGTTGACCGGCCTGATGGCCCGTCACGACAAGGACGGGAAGCTCTGGGACGAACAGCGCCTGCGGCTCTACCGCTACGGCCGCGACCACCTGCTCGCGGCCGGCTATCGGCAGACCTCGATGCGGGTGTTCCAGCGGATCGGTACCGCTGCCGTGGAGCTCTCCGACCATGCCGGGATCAGCGAGTACAACCAGCAGGCCGGCATGGTCGGACTCGGCGTCGGCGCCCGCTCGTTCACCACCGACCTGCACTACACCACCGACTACGCGGTCGCCGTGCCGGAGGTGCGCCGGATCATCGACGACTACATCGCCACCCCCACCGAGGAGTTCCGGCGCGCCCAGTGGGCGTTCCGGATGGACCACGACGAGCGCCGCCGGATGTTCGTCCTGCAGGCGCTGCTGGAGTCGACCGGGCTGCGCACCGACGTCTACCGCCGCCGGTTCGGCACCCGTCCGCAGGCCGACTTCCCCGCCGAGTTCGCCGCGCTCGCCGAACGGGGCTGGCTCGCCACCGGTGGCGAGGAGTTGCTGCTGCTCACGCCGGAGGGGATGGCCTGGGCCGACGCGATCGGCCCGCTGTTCTTCTCCGCCCGGGTGAACGAGGCGATGACCTCCTACCAGGAGCGCTAGCTGGTGAGTTGGGCGCGCAACTGGCTGCGGGTGCGTACCAGGATCCGCCCGAGCATGTTCTTGCCGGTCCCGGTCCTGCCTCGGCCCCAGTAGTGATCGGCGCCCGTGTCCTCGACGATCTCCTCGTCGCCGGTGGACAGCAGAACGGCACGGATATCGCCGTGCGCGTGGAACTTGGCCGCCACCGCACGGCGCATCACGTCGTCCTTCACCCGCTCCCAGTCCCGCCGCAGGGGTTTGGACGCGTCCCGGCCCAGCTCCGCTGCCCGCAGCGGCGCGCGCGCACGCCGGACGAGATCCGCGTGGCGGGTGCCCGTGAACTTCTGCGCCTGGAAGTAGTGCTCCGAGGTCGGCCACCAGACCCCGTCGAGGTCGAAGCCATGATCGGAGAAGTTCGAGAAGCACCCGTACGGGACTTCGTCGGCGCCGTAGAAGTAGATCGTCATGGGAAACCTCGCCGAAGTTGCGGAAACCCGCACCGTGACAGGCCCGCCCGCGCCTCGGCAAGCAGATTTCGTGGCCGCGCGCAGCTCTTCACCGCGCCGACGACCCGGCTCACCTTTCAGTGGCCAGCCGACGCCGGAGGGCTGCGGCGGCGCGGCGGGCCGAGCGGGCCCGGAGGACGCGGCCCTCCGTCCGGAGGTACCAGGCGAGCCAGGTCAAGGACTCGGCGAGGGCGGCCAGTTGACTGCGCGGATGCGGCTCGGGCAGGCGGCGGATCAGCTTCATGGCCTCGTCGATGACGGCGGGCACCTCGGCGTGCTGCTCGAGTTTGGCGAGTCGCAGGGCGAGGTTGGTGGTGGCGTGGGCGAGGCTCGACAGGTGGTGACGGTCCGTCACGGGCACTCGGCGGAGCAGGTCGACGGATTCGCGGCTGGCGGCGAGCGCCTCCTGGTGCTGCTCGACGTCGGCGTAGCGGATGCTGAGGTTGTTCAGGGCCCGGGCCAGCTCCAGCACGGGCAGGGTCCTGTTGGCGGTGGCCGACTTCCGGTAGTGCGCCACGGACTCCTCGGTGGCCCGGAGCGACTCCCGGTGGTGGCCGAGTGCGGCCAGCCGGGTGCCCAGGGAGTCGAGCGAACTCGCCAGCAGGAAGCGGATCGTGGCAGGGTCGGCCCCGGTCGCGAGCCGTCTGCGGTAGACGGCGACGGCCTCGGCGATCGGGGTGACCGCTTCGGCCGGGCGGCCGAGCCAGGCGAGGACCAGTCCGAGGTCGTGCAGGAACACGGCGAGCCGGATCTCCGCCGCCGGGTCCACCGCCGCGAGCGGTCGGACGCACTGCACGGCGTCGCGCATCAGCGGAAGGGCGCCGTGCTGGTCACCCGCGTCGGCCAACTGCATGCCCCTGCGGGCGAGTTCCTCACCTCGGGCGAGGTCGTCCTGATCGGGCATGCCGTAATCCCCCCGTGGTCGGATGCCGCTCGGTCCTACTGCACCGGAGACGGCGTCCGGGCCACTGCCGGTTCCATCCGACGGGGGCGGGCGGCACGATCAACCGACCGCAGCGACCCGGCGGTCCGGCCAGGAGACCAGCACCAGCCCGCCCAGCAGCAGCGCGGCCCCGCAGCCGCCCGCCACCCCGAGCCGCTCACCCAACAGGGCCAGCCCGAGCAGCGTCGCGACCAGCGGTTCGGTGAGGCTCAGAGTGCCGACGGTGGCGGCGCTCAGCCGGCCGACCCCCCGGGTGAAGAGCAGGTAGCCGAGGGCGGTGGTCCCCAGCGCGAGCCAGCCGATCAGCAGCAGGCTGTCCGGTTCGACGATCCCCTGCGGCGCCGCCAGCAGTCCGGGCGAGACCACAACTCCCGCGCACAGTACGCTCATCGGCGCCGCCGCCGCGGTGTCCGCGCCCCGCTCCGCGAGTCGGCCGGTGACGGCGATGTAGCCGGCGAAGCTGGCGCCGGCGCCGACCGCGAGCAGCACGCCCGCCAGCGAGGCCCGGTCCGTCCGGCCCGGCAGGAGCAGCAGCGCGATCCCGGCCACCGCGCAGGCGGTGCCACCGGCCCAGCGGGCACCGAGCGGCTCCCCGGTCGACCGGCGGGCCGCCAGGCCCGCCACCACCGGGACGGTACCGAACGCCGCCGCCGTGGCCACGGCCGCCCCGGAGCGGTCGACCGCCTCCAGGAAGCACACCTGGAAGGCGGCGGTCACCAGCACGCCGAGCACCATCGCGCCGCGTACGCCCGGCCGCCAGAGCGTCCGAAGTCCGGTCCGCCGTACGGTGAACAGCGCCAGCACCGCGCCGCCGAGCAGCATCCGGCAGGCCCCCAGCGCGACCGGCGCCACGCCCGTGTCCGCCAGCACCTGCGCGGGGCCCACCGTCCCCCAGAGCACCGCGGCCGCCAGGACCGGCCACACTCCGCTGCCCGCCACCGTACGTCCGTCTGCCATCGCCCTCACTCCGCCAGGCCGAGGTGCGGGCCGCGCCTCGAACCGCGGCGCGGCGAGCCGCCCGGCGACACCCGATTCCGGATGCTAACGGTGCGTCAGAAAGCCCGACCATCGCAGGAGTCCACCAAACCGACCCGCGCTCCGGCCGCCGCTTCCGTAGGTTCGCACCAGCGGTATCAGTCGACCACGAACAGGCGGGCGCCCTCCACCGTGCTGGAGCGGTGCGGCTGGGTGTCGTCGCCGACCTGGTAGCTGCTGCCCGCCGTGAGCGTGACCACCTCGCCGTTGCCCAACTCGGTGGTGAGCGAGCCTTCCAGGACCAGCAGGATGTGCCCCCGGTCGCACCAGTGGTCGGCCAGGTAGCCCGGGCTGTACTCCACCATCCGGACCCGGACGGCCCCGAACTCCCTGGTCCGCCAGGTGGCGAGCCCCGTCTCCCCCTGGTGCTCGGTGGCCGCGACCTGCGACCAGTCGGTGGTGCCGAACGGAATGTCGATCATGTCCATCCGGCGAGCCTAGCGCGAGCGGGAGACGGGGCTGCGACCCGTACGGCTACGGCGCCTTGACGTCGGCCTGGCGGCCGCTCTTCAGCAGGCAGTCCCGGAACTCGTACCACGGCGTGACGCCCGTCCACCGGAGGAAGCCCGAATCCCCGGTGCCCGCCGTCATGTTGATGAAGCGACAGCCGTCGTACAGCAGCTTGCCCATGGTCATCGCGGTCGGCGCGGTCACCTGGTGCGAGCCCATCAGGATGCAGTCCTGGTAGCGCACCATCGGCCCGCGCGACGGGTTGACGGTGTCGAAGCGGTACACGTGGGTGACCGCGGTCGGCGCCCACGGCTGGTACGAGTTGGCGGTGTCGTCACAGGAGACGAAGGTGATCGTGCCCTTGTACCAGGCCGAGTCGATCAGCTTGTGCCCGACGCCGCGCAGCTCGAATCGGATGCCCTGGACGAACAGCCGCATCACCGAGTCGGCCCGGGAGTTGGCCTCCGCGCCGAGCTTGAAGATGGTCCCGGTCGAGGCCGCGTCCGTGAGGATGTAGGAGCCGCCGATGAAGTTCATCGACCCGCCGCGCTCGTTCCGGACGAAGATGCCGGACTTGAACTCGACCTTGCAGTCCCGGAACCAGTAGTTCAGGAACTGGTCCTGCTGCGAGATCGAGGGCGTCATGCCCATCACCAGGAAGGCGTCGGCGTAGGAGCCGCTGATCTGGCAGTGGTCCCAGCCCATCTCGCTGTTCAGGTTGGCGGCGGTCGGTCCGTCCAGACCGATGCCGACCTTCCAGGTGCCGCGCCACTCGACGTCCGTGTACCAGGTGTCCTGGACGCCGTACGTCGTCGAGGACCTGGCGATGTTGAAGGTCGCGGTCTCGTCCAGGCTGTCGAAGGTCAGCCCGCTGATCCGGATGTTGCGGTACCGCTGGTCGTTGGTCCACAGCACGGTGTCCTGGACCGTCGGCGCGTACGTGATCCGGGACAGCCGCTTGCCGTACCCGACGATCGTGATGCCGTCGACGACCTTCTTCGCGGTCTCGCCGCTGACGTTCGGCAGCAGCGAATCCGGCTGCGTCAGCAGGTAGTTGCCCGGCGGGATCAGCAGCACCTTGGTCGGCGTCGGCCCGCCCACCGGGCTCACCTGCTCCCCGGCCAGCAGCTCGGCCGCCGCCGCCCGGAACGCCGTGTCGCTGGCCGTCCGCCCGGTCGGGTCGGCGCCCTTCGCCAGGACGTTCACCACATAGCTGTCGACCCCCGTCGCCGCGACCGCCGCCGCCGCGCTCCCCCCGCCCAGCGCCAGGCTGCCCGCGATGGCACCCGCGCCGGTGAACCCGGCGAGCAGGGCCCGTCGGCCGGGCCGCTTCACCGCGTCGTCGTTGCCTGCTGACCTGTCGTCACTCTGTCGTTCCGCGTGCGTGGACAACGTGCTCCCCCTCGTGATGGATCTTCTCCGAGCAGCATGATCATCTGTCATGCCCATCCGGCGCCACAAGTCCCGGCCGACGGAGAATTCGGCCGGCCCGCCGTAGGAGTAAAGGCACTGCCCGCTCGGGTGTCCCACGTTCCGGCCCCGTCGCGGCTGGGGAGGATTCCGGATGCTCCGCTCCACCCACCGCCGAGCACCCGGGAGTTGGCCCATGCACCGTCGCATCCTTCCTGTCGCCGTGGCCCTGCTGTCAGCCTTGGCAGCGGCCGGTCCGGCCGCCCCCGCGCAGGCGGCCGGATCCGCGGCGAATCCGGTGATCTTCGTGCACGGGCGCAATGCGGGCCCCGGCGTCTGGGGCACGATGACCGCCGACTTCCGGGACCACGGCTTCCCCGCCGACCGCCTGTTCACCTGGTCGTACGACACCGGCCGGTCCACCAACGAGGTGCTGGCCGGCCAACTCGCCTCGTACGTGGAGCAGGTGCGGCAGCAGACCGGGGCCGCGCAGGTCGACCTGGTCGCCCACAGCCTGGGCAGCCTGCCGACCCGCTGGTACGTCAGGTACGGAGACGGCAGCCGGACGGTGGCCAACTGGGTCTCGCTGGCAGGCCCCAATCACGGCACCACGCTCGGCTACCTCTGCGCGCTCTGGGACCAGGGCTGCCGGGACATGACGCCCAACTCCTATGTGGTCAGCCACCTCAACCAGGGCGACGAGACCCCGGGCACCACCCGCTACACCACCGTCCGCTCCTCCTGTGACGAACAGATCGCCCCCACCGCCAGCACCGCCCTCGCCGGGGCCACCAACCTGGAGACCGGCTGCCTCAAGCACAATGACCTGCTGACCGACCGGTCCGTCGCCGCCGCCGTGCGCGCGGCGCTCACTCCTTGATCGACAGGAGCGACTCCACGGGGCACCGTCGGTCTACGATCGGCGCATGGTGACCGTACTGGTGAACGGCCTTCCGGCGGCCGGGAAGTCCACTCTCGCCCGCTCGCTGGCGGGTGAGTTGGGGCTGCCGCTGTTCAGCAAGGACTCGATCAAGGAGACCCTGGCCGACAACCTCGGCGTGGCTCCCACGCACGACGCCCGCGAGTGGAGCACCGCCCTCGGCCGCGCCGCCGCCGAGACGCTGTGGACGCTGCTGGCGTACGCGCCCGGCGGTGCCGTGCTGGAGAGCCCGTGGCTGGCCGGTACCCGTCGGTTCGCGGTGGCCGGGCTGGCCAGGGCCGGGGTGCGGCAGGTCCAGGAGGTCTGGTGCGACGCGCCGTTGGCGGTCCTGCGTCGGCGCTACGCCGAGCGGGCCGCCGGGCGGCACCCCGTGCACCTCGACGAGCAGGTGGACGCCGACGAGCGGTGGGAGGAGTGGAGCCGGGCCGCCGAACCGCTCGGCCTCGGGCCGGTGCACCGCGTCGACACCACGCGGCCGGTGGACATCCCGCTGCTGGCCCGGCGGATCACCGGCCGGCCGCCGGGAGCAGCGCCCAGTCGATGGCCGACAGGGTGAGCATCGACAGCAGGGTCGAGCAGAGCACCGAGTTCCGTGGCAGGGCAGTGCTCAGGCCGTACTCGCGGGCGAAGACGAACACGTTCTGGGCGGTGGGCAGCGCGGAGCAGAGCACCACCGCGAGCAGCTGACGGTCGCTCAACTGCAGCAGCAGGCCGACGGACAGCGCGACCAGCGGCTGTATCAGGTTCTTGGTGAGCACGGTGACGCCGACCTCGGCGCGCCCGGAGCTGCCGGTGGTCGCCGGGCGTCCGTGCAGGGAGAGGCCGAGGGCGATCAGTGCGGTGGGGACTCCGGCGCCGCCGAGCAGCGCGCAGGAGTGCCCAAGCGCCGTCGGCAGCTGCCAGCCGAGGGCCGAGCAGGTGGCGCCGAGTGCCGAGGCCAGGATGACCGGGTTGCGCAGCGGCATCCGCAGCAGACGGCCGAGCCGTGGGCGGCCCGGGCCGTCGCCGGTTCTCCCGCCGCTGGTGGCGAGGTCCAGCGCGGTCAGGATCACCGGCGTCACCAGCAGCACCTGGAAGAGCAGCACCGGCCCGATGAACGAGGCGTCACCGAGCACCTGGACGGCGACCGGGATGCCGAGGTTGGCGGAGTTCACGTACCCGGCCGCCATCGAGCTGATCGCCCGGTCGGCCGGCCGCCGGTCGAACAGCCAGCGGGCGGCGGCCCAGCCGAGCAGCGAGGCCACCAGGGTGCCGGCGGCGAAGGCCAGCATCGAGGTGTCGGCGAAGGTCCCCAGCGGGGCCCCGGCCAGCATGGTGAACAGCGCGGCGGGCATCGCGACGTGGAAGACGAACCGGCCGAGCACCGCCTCGGCCTGCTCCCCCAGCAGCCCGGTGCGCCCGATCAGATAGCCGACGGCGGTCAGCGCCCAGATCGGCACGAAACTCGACAGCAGAGGTTCCAAGGTCACGACGGACCATCATCGCCCCCGGGCCGCCGGGTCAGCGCAGGGGGGCCGGTGACTCCGCGTCGCGGACCAGCAGGCCAGGGCTCCCGCTGCCGTCGGCCGGTACGGTCCAGACGTCGGAGCCCGGGCCGGAGTGCGGGAGGCCGTAGGCGACCGTGCGGTCGTCCAGCCAGGCGGGCTGGTCGTCGACGCTGCGGGTCTCGGCGAGCGGCGTCTCGGCGAGATCCGCCAGCCGGAGCACGGTCAGCCGCCACCCACCCCCGGGCAGCGCCTTCTTGTATGCCAGCCTGCTGCCGTCCGGCGAGAGCGAGGGGCACTCCACGTTGTCCTTGAGGACCCGCAGGCTCCGGGCCGCGAAGTCGCCCACCACCAGCGACCGGTGGCCGTCGGCCGACATCGTCGCGTGGAAGCGGTTGTCGTCGGCGGCGAAGGTGACGCCCCAGAAGTTGGCGTCCGGGGCCGCCGGGTGACCGTCCACGGTGAAGCTCTCCAGGTTGCCCACCAGGGTGCCGCCGCGGGTGTCCAGGATGCCGGACCGGGTGGAGAAGCGGCCGCCGTTGTAGGAGTCGCCGGTGACGAAGACCGTCCAGGACGCCATCCGCCCGGAGCCGGAGACCCGGGCCCGGCTCGGGACGCCGTTCAGCGGGATGGCCAGCAGCTGGTGCAAGTCCCGGTCAACGACGGTGAGTTGACAGGAACCAGTGCCCTCCCGCAGGCACACCCCGGTGCCGTCGGCCGCGTACACCCGGGCACAGGGCAGGTCCGACTGGACGCGTCGACCGTCGGGGTACCGGACGGCGAGCCGGCCGGTCGTGGTGTCGCGGATCAGCAGTCCGGGGCCGCCCAGCGTGAGGCCGGTGTCCGGTACTGCGGGAGCGGCCCGCAGCACGGTGTAGCCGATCGCGACCGCGGCGAGCAGGACGGTCGCGAGCACGGCCGTCAGGATGCGCAACTTCATCTGGTGGAAGGTCCTTTGAGCAGTGGGACGGAGACGGCCAGCGCCGCGGCGGCGGCTCCGGCGGCGGCCAGGCAGGCGACGGAGGTGCCCCAGTACTGCCAGGCCAGGCCGAACAGCACCGAGGAGCACAGCCCGGCCAGGGCCTGCCCGGTCTGCAGCAGGGCGAGGCCGCTGGTGCGCAGGTGGGCCGGGAGCAGCGGCCCGGCGATGGCCGGCAGCACGCCGTCGGTGGCGGCGTAGAACGCGCCGTGCAGCAACAGGACGGCCGGTACGACCAGGACGGAGGCGCCCGCCCCGGCGGCCAGCAGCAGCTGTACGGCGACCACCGCCCCGTAGCCCGCGAGCACCACCGGCCGCCGCCCGACCCGGTCGGCGAGCCGTCCAAGCGGCGCGGCCAGCAGCAGGTAGGCGAGCGCGGAGCCGACGGCCAGCAGCGGGAAGGCGGTGACCGGGAGGTCGTCCCGGCGCTGGAGGAGCAGATAGACGAACCCGTCGCCCACGGTGGTCAGTCCGAGCAGCGCGGCGGCCATGCACAGCGCGCGGAACGGTCCACGGCCCAGCAGCGCGAGGGCGGCTCCGGGCCGGACCCGGGTCGACGGCAGCGGCCCGGTGTGGTCGCGGACGAAGAGGGCCAGCAGCAGTACGCCGAGCAGCGCGAAGCACAGACTGGTGAGGAACACCGCGTCGTAGGAGCGGCCGGAGCCCGCCAGCGCGAGCACGCCCACCGCGACCAGCGGTCCGGCGAACGCGCCCAGGCTGTCCAGCGCGCGGTGCGCGCCGAAGGCCCGGCCGAGCCGGTGTTCGGGGACGGAGAGGGTGATCAGGGCGTCCCGGGGTGCGGTGCGCAGCCCCTTGCCGGTCCGGTCGACGGCCAGCAGGGCGCCGATCGCGGCCGGGGCGGCGCCGGTGAGCAGCAGCCCTGCCTTGGCGGCGGCCGACAGGCCGTAGCCGATCCCGGCGACCAGCTTGCGGCGCCGGAACCGGTCGGCCGCGTACCCGCCGGCCAGCCGGGTGAGGGCGGTGGCACCGGTGAACAGGCCGTCCACCATGCCGTACTGACTGACCGTCAAATGCAGTCCGAGCACCAGGTAGGCGGGCAGTACCGAGCCGACCATCTCGGCGGAGACGTCGGTGACCAGGCTGACCAGGCCGAGGGCGAGGACGTTGCCGGTGAGCACCCGCCGGGCCGGGGCCGCCGTGACGGTGGCCCCGGCCCGCACGCTGGAGAGGTACATCAGCTCAGCGTCACGTCGTCGAACCAGGTGATGCTGGGGTCACCCGGGTAGTTGTCGTCGTGGTTGACCAGCTGCACGGTGTACGAGTGACCGGGGGTGAGGGTGTCGGTCACCTGTCGCCAAACGCCGTCGCTGGTACAGGTCTTCGCCAGCGGGGTGGCCGTGCTGCCGCTGGTGTTGTGCTTGACGACGACGCTGGCCCAGGCGTACTTGACGGTGTCCCGGCAGTCGCCCTTCCACCAGACGGTGAGCTTGGTGATGCCCGGCGGCGCGGTGAACGTCTGGCTTAGCACGGAGTCCCCGTCGGTCGGGGTGCTGGCCCCGGCCGCGCCGCTGTAGGCGCCGGAGTGCGCGGTGGGGTCGACGGCGGTGGTGCCGGTGCGGGTCCAGCCGTTGAAAGTGCCGTACTCGAAACCGCCGTTGACGATTCCCGCTGGAGGCGTCGGTGACGGGCTGGGGCTGCCGGTCGGACTCGGGCTCGGACTCGGACTCGGACTCGGACTCGGGCTGGGGGACGAGGTCGTCCACACGTCGGTGATCGGCGTCGCGGTGGCCGCCGCGCCGAGCGGGCTGAGGCCGTACGCGTCCTCGAGGGTCCGCAGCACGTTGTAGTGGTTGATCTGCCCGGCGGAGGTGCCGGGGCGGACCTGCTCGCCGACGAACAGGGTGGCGATCTGGTTGACGGAGCTGAAGTTGTCCTCGTCGAAGGTGACGATCAGCAGGCTGTTGTGGGTCTTGGCCCACTGCGCGTACCCGTCCAGGTTGTTCTTCAGCCAGGTGTCGCCGGTGCCGACCGAGCAGTCGTGCATGTCGTTGCACATGTCGGGGACCACGAAGGAGACGGTCGGCAGCTGCGTGTAGTCCGTGGGGAAAGTGCTGTAGCGGACGTTGCTCGCGGCCGGGACGTTGTCGAAGTCGACCCAGGGATTGTGCTTGCGGACGTACTTGCCGCTGCTGCAACCGGTGTAGCCGTCCGAGGGCATGCCTTCGGAGTAGCCCTTGAAGGTGAGCCCCGCCGCGATCAGCTGGCTGCCGAGGTTGGCCTTTCCGGTGAAGACCTTCGGACAGGAGTCGTCCGTGACGCCCTGTTGGGAGCCGGAGAACATCGCGACGTAGTTGCCCTGACTGGGGTGGGTGACGCCGAACGACTGACTGAAGCTCACACCCTGCCCGGCGAGTTGGTTGATGTACGGCGCGCTGGAGCTGCCGATGATCGTCGAGTAGTCCTTGTTCTCGAAGGTGACGACCACGACGTGGTCGGGCCGGGGCACGGCGGCGACGGCCGCGGCGGTGTGCTCCGGTGCGGCGGCGAACGGGGTGGCGTCGCCCATCGCCGCCCCGGTACCGGCCAGGGTGATCACGGCGGCCACCACCGCCGTGATCACGGATCTTCTGCTTGGCATGAACTGCTCCTCTATTCGCGACTGCCGAGGTCGGGCACATGGTGGAGGCAGCGGGGGCACAGGCGGTAGCGTGCGGGCCGACATCCGGGGAGCCGGCCACCGGGGCGGACCGGCGCTGCCTGCGGGAACGGCCCGGCGGCGGTGAAAATCCAGTATCCGCCGGTAACTTATGGGAGGCTCCGATCGACGACCTCCAGCTCCTGCTGCGCACCGGGCCGTTCCACACCGCCTTGCGCTGGGCCATCACCGCCCGCGGCCTCAGCCTCGACCGACTCTGCGACCGGTTGGCCGCCCTCGGCCTGCGGGTCAGCGTCTCGACGCTGAGCAACTGGCAGCGCGGGGTGAGCCGGCCGCAGCGCCCGGAGAGCCTGCGCGCGGTCGCCGAACTGGAACTCCTGCTCGGCCTCGCCGCGGGCTCGTTGAGCCGCCTGCTGGCGGAGCCGGCCCACCGGGGCGGCCGACGACGGCCCGCACTCGTCCCGGGCACTCCGCTGCTGCCCGCCACCCGCCTGCGGGCCGCGCTGGCCGATCCGGCCGAACCCGATCTGGACGTCCTCGCGGTCCAGGACGACGTGACGGTCTCGGATCGCGGCTGGGTCTCCACCGTCCGGTCCGTGGTCCGGGCCCGCCGCTCCGGGGCCGGCCGACACGTGCTGCTCTACCACGTCGGCGCCGAGGCGCTGCCGGAGATCCGGGCCGGACGCGACTGCGCGCTGGGGCGGGTGCGCACCGACCCGGACGCCGGGCTGATCGCCGCCGAGCTCCTCTTCGGCCCCCTGGCCAGGGGCGAGACCTTCGCGCTGGAGCACACCGTGACCTCCACCGAGGCGGATCTGCACCACGGCCGCTGGTTCCGCACCGCGGGGCAGCACTTCGAGCTGACGGTCCGCTTCGGACCCACGGCCGGTGCGCGGCGGGCCTACCGGATCTGGCGGCTCGACAGTCGCTCGCCGCACAAGGACGTGTCCCAACTGCGCCTGATCGACGGCCGGTTGGCCCACCTGGTGGACTACGACCTGTCCCCCGGCTTCCACGGGATCCGCTGGACCGGCTGAGCCACCCGAAGCCGAACCCAAAGCCGAACCCTGGTGAAATGTTACGTTGCAATGTCTCCGCGCATCGGGCATAGTCCTCTCTCACCGCTGCGGGCCTCCCCCAAGTGCCCATCGCACAGCGGTAGTTACCGGCCGATCCGATGTTCGACGGCCGGCCGGTCCGCAGGATGCCGCTCGGAACTCGACCCTCACCCAAGGAGACCGACCATGGCAGAACGCCGTCCCCGCCGCCTCACCCGGAAAATCCTCGCAGCCGCCGTCGGCCTGCTCGTCCCGTTCACCCCGCTGGCGGTCGGCCGGGCGGATGCCGCCACCACGGCCTGCCTCAGCGGCACCCTCGCCTACGACCACCAGGACGCCGAGTCCGGCACCGCAAAGCCCGTCCTGACCCAGGTCGCCCGGAACGCCAACTGGGAGCTGTGGGGCCGGACTTCCAGTACCGGAACGGTCCGCAGGCTCGCCTCCGGCATCACCGACAGCGGCACCGGCCGGTTCAACGCCTGCTACACCGCGTCCGCCCCGCTGCCCGAGGCGTTCGTACGCTTCAACTCCGCCAGCACCGCGATGTGGCGGGTCATCAAGAGCCCCAACAACCAGACCCAGTACACCTTCGACTCGGCGCACCGCAGCAACGTCTCCACCACCCAGGACCTCGGCACCGTGAAGGTCCCCGCCACGATGCAGCGCGCCTGGCACATCGTGGACACCCTCAACCTCCTCTACTGGAAGCGCGGCAACCCCACCAGCGGCTGCTGGACCGCCCACCAGGCGGACGGCGGCTGCGACACCCTCACCTTCGTCTGGGACCCCAAGCGCACCAACGCCGGCTACTGGGACTACCAGGGCACCAACTACGTCATCCTGGGCACCGACATGCCGGACTCCGAGCACCTGATCCTGCACGAGGCGGGCCACTGGTTCCAGTGGCAGCTGTACGCCCACGACTTCCCGACCGTGACCGGCTGCAACCCGCACTACATCGAGAGGTCCAGCTCCACCACCTGCGCCTGGACCGAGGGCTTCGCCGACGCGGTGGCCGCCTACACCCTCGGCGACTACCGCTACGTCTTCGAGGACGGCAGCTCCTACAGCTTCGTCAACGGCCCCACCACGGCCGGCTGGGACCGCGGCGACACCGTCCAGGGCCGGGTCGGCAGCTCGCTGCTCGACCTCTGGTCGGCCACCGGCCCCGACGGCGGCAACTGGAACCGCACCATCGCCCTGATGACCGCGAACCCCAGCGAGGACTTCCGGGAGTACTTCACGACGGACCGGCCCACCGCCAACCCGCCACTGAGCACCACCGGGACCGCCGCCGACATCCTCCACCGGCACACCATCGACTACTGACACCTGATCAATGGGCGAGAGTGCGACGCTCGACCAAGCGCCCGGCAGCACCCGTCGTCGGCAGACTCGCCTTCGGGCGGTGGACGGTGAAGCACTCGTGAAAGCCGGCACTGTGATACTCACTCAGCTGGCGGATGCCGCTGCCCCAACTGCCGCCGTCGAGGCCGTCCGCCGCCCACAGGTCGACCAGAGTGCTGCCGATCTTCCCTGCGCCGAATCACCCTCGTCCCAGGGGAAGTTGCGATCGGTGTGAAGGTTGAAGAACTTGCCGTCCGACTAGACATAGCGGTAGTCGCCGAGGGTGCGGGCGGCTACCACGTCGCCGAATCCCTCGGTCCAGGCGCAGCCCTTCGGAGCTGGCCGCGTCGAACTGATGGTTCTCACAGTTCGGCGCGCCCGGGAAGCAGTGTCGGGCAGCTTGAACTGCAGCCAGTGCCCGGTCTCGTGGAGAATGGTGTGCCGTGAGTCGGCATCCTCGGCGGCCGGGACCACGCTGCGAGGTCCAGCAGACCAATGCCGCCACGGGAAGGAAAGAGTGAACCTGGAATACCTGCACTACCCGCCCGTTCCCGAAAGGGTCCAAACTGCGCTCCACTCACGAGAAAGCCAAACGTGACCCAACGCCAATCCTTGTACGCTAGCCCCGCCAGCCATGACCGGATCGATACGAAAGACGAAGCCAAGTAATTCGTCGTGGCACCTGGCTGAGTGACCATCACTCCGGTGAACCCGTTGACGGCCAGAAGTGACAGGAGGAGCCTGGAAGAACCTCCGC
Source organism: Kitasatospora gansuensis (assembly GCF_014203705.1). Classification (NCBI taxonomy): domain Bacteria; kingdom Bacillati; phylum Actinomycetota; class Actinomycetes; order Kitasatosporales; family Streptomycetaceae; genus Kitasatospora; species Kitasatospora gansuensis. Next base: position 7,717,074 of record NZ_JACHJR010000001.1, on the reverse strand, counting down.
TGGTGAGAGGAGTAGGCCATGGCCTCCCCGAAGCACCTGCGACGAGAGTCGGTCCGCTTAGCGCGGGCGTGGCCGCCGCTGCGTGCCCGCCGTCCTTCCCGACTGGCCAGGCTTATCGGGTCAGCTTTCCTCGGCTTCAATACGATCCTGTTTCTGGTCGCGCTAGGGCTCCTAGCCCTCTCCCTGACGGGACTCATCAACAAAGCCCTGCACTGGAGCGGGGTGGTCCCAGCACTGCTGGCCCTGTTCCTGCTTGCGATCAGCTTCCGGGGCTTCAGAACCATTCGGATCCTCCCATTTCGGAACCTCGTGGGCGGCACCGGGCATGACCAGCTGGAGCAGGTCGCAGTGGGGTTCGCTGAACTGCTTGACCGCGAGATCAGGCGGATCAGGGATTTGGTGACCCAGGAGCCGTTCCACCAGCCTGCGGATGTGCTCAGCCCAGCTAGTGAACGCGGGGAAACGGTGCAGATTTCCCTGTCCAGGGTGCCGTTCAGGACGGGCGTCGCGGCGACCGGCCTCGGGACAGACGTCAAGGTCACGGAAGTGGGGACGCTCGCGCTTGGACCTTTCAAACTCCAGGTCGGAGCGGTCCTCACCCTGCTGGCACGCATGCTCGGCCGAGCTATGCAGGGCTCACTGGTCCAGGTCGACGGAAAACTCGTGGCGGTCGCCACCCAGTCCGGCGGGAAGACGCAGACCTGGACCGCGGAGACGGATATCGAGGGCGATCTGTGCCGGGCTGGTGCCCGACTTGCCCGCCTGCTCGCCCACTACATCCAGTTGCAGCAGCCGAAAGCTTCAGCGATCGGTGCCGATATCCACAGTTTCGAGATGCTGGTGGACGGGCTTGAGTGCTACCAGTATTTCCTGCACGAAGGCGACCTTCAGTACCTCGACAGAGCCGAACAGCATTTCCGCAACGCCCTGGTGCACAGCCCGCGTTACGCCGCTGCATACCACAACCTGGGAACGGTCAAGAGCGAGCAGGACCGCGTCCGACGCGAAATCGGACTTCCCGTCTCCGCAGCCACCGCGAACGCCGCAGCGAGGCTGTGGCGACAGGCGGTCGACCTCGACCCTGGACTGGCCCCAGCACGCTTCCAGCTGACCCGGACCTACCTCGATCAGGCGAAGGACGAGCCCGACCCAATCAGCAGAAGTCAGCTGTTGGAGCAGGCCGTTCAATCGGCCCGAGGCGCGGTCGTGCGACGGACCGGAGGGCATCCCAACGAACAGACTCTCGCCTGGTACTGGTTGGGGATGGCTCTGCTGCGTGAAGCTCGCGCCAGGCCGTTGGACGGGAGACACCTCAGGCGACAAGCACGCCGCGATGTGGCGAAGGCGTCCCGTTACCTGCGCCGTACTGAGCACGATCTGTGTGACGAGCGGGCCCGCCGTCTGGTCGCCGGCGGTGACGAGTCCGCCGAGCGGCCGCTCACCGAACGCATCGCCAGCGTCCTGGTCGAGCAAGCAGAGTGCCAGGTCGCACTCGTGAAGCTGCTGTCCGGGCAACGTCGCAACCGTCACCTGAAGAAAGCACATCGCTACATCCAGGTCGCGCTCGACTGGGAGCCTGGCCTCGGCAGCATCTATGCCAAGCACGGGCAGATCACCGAGGAGTGCGGCAGGCACAGTGAGAAGGAGGCGGGGGAGGCACTGCTCGACTACCTCACCGCCCTGCAATGGGATCCACGCCACCAAGAGGCCCTGAAGGCGGCCGGACGCATCACCGCTCAGCACGGCAGAAGCCTCGACTTCACGGCCGATGTCTTCGCGGTCGCTGCGCATCAGGACCCCGACGACCCAGAGCCGTGGCTGATGCTTGCCCTCGACCGGCGGTTCCGCGGTGACGTCGTCGGCGCCTTGGGCTTTGCTGGGATCTCCGTAGCGCTCAATCCGCAGGATCACGGGCTGCATGAACGCCTGAATGAGCTCTACCAGGCGCTGGCGTCTTCGAACGGTGCTCCGTCCCAGCCTCGGCGAGCCGTAGCCGGGACGTCGTATTACGGCTTCCTACCCAACCTGTTAGAGGCCGACCTGCTCGCCCAGCCGACTTCTCCCGCTGGTTCGACCAGAAGGCCAAGAGAGCAGTGGGTCCGGGTGTGGGCTCTCGCCACTGCCTTGGCGCGAGCCCCCGAAGAAGCCGCGAACGAGGAGCAGCTTCGCGCAGCGGTCTCCGAGATCGAGGATCTGCGGATCAGGTGGTCGGAGGACCTGCCGGAGCTTCGGCTGGTATCCCGCCAACTGGCGTTGCTTCACCTCAAGCTGGTCTCCAGTCACCCCTCGTCCGATGACCAGCGAGCTCACCTGGCCCAGGCCGCCGATTACCTAGGCGAGGCGGTTGGGGCGGCGCTGCCCGGCGGGCTGGTGACACCGCCACTGTGGAGGGTAGAACGCGCTGAGGCGCAGGCGGCGCTGGGCGATTCGCAGCGGAAGGCGGGCCTGCGGGGAGCTTCGGCGGCGACTCACCGAGCGGCGGTCGAGACCTATACGGAGGCTCTGAGAAGACCGCCCTTGCCCATGACCATCAGGCACCAGAACCCGAGGACGCCCGGACCGGCGATGACCACCGTGCTGGTCGGCGAGCCGCCACACCTACCTATCCTCGCCCGCGCGCTTGCAGGGAGGGCTCAGGTCTACGCAGCCCAGGGGCGGCCGACGCTGTGGCCGACTGCCATGACGCCCTGCGGCTCGCCCCGCTGTACGCCTATCCCCGCTTCACTCTGGCCGGACTCTACCGGGAACTGGCCCAGTACGAGCTGTCCGAACAGCACCTTCGCAGACTGATCGAACTTCTCCAGGCAGGTGTCGAGCGGGACCGCGCCCGCCGCGAACTCGCTGCGACCTACCGGCGACAGGCAGAAAGCAAAGAGGGCGCCGAGCGACTGAGACTCCTGGACACGGCGCTCAGTGAGCTAGTCACCATCACCAGAGACCCCTGGCCGCACCGAGCCTTCGACGCCGAGGTGCAGGAGGAGATGGCGGAGATCCTTCACCTGATGGGCAGGACCAGTGACGCGATCGTTGCGCTACGGGCCGGAATCGGCGCCGTCGGCAGGCAACCGGGAGACGCCCGGCGGCGCGGCCGTCTTGCCGAACTGCTGGCCGAACGCGAGGGGCCGGAGGTGGTACTGCGGGAGTTGGAGGACGCGAGGACGGCATGCGCACATGAGTTGGCACAGAGTGCGAATACGGACGCCGAGCAGATCCTGCGCGAACAGTCGGTGATGCTGGCCACCCGGCTTGTGCTGTTCCTCGCGGACCACGGCATCGCACTTCACGAGGCGCAACTCCTCGCTGACGGCACCCTGGACAGCGCGCGACAGACTCGGCTGTCATTGAGCCGCTTGGCCGAGTGCGAGGACGCGTGCGGCTGGGTGGCCTACCGCGAGGGGAAGTTCGGGGAGGCGATTCACCATTTCGAGGCCGCGCTCGACTATTCGGGCGGCGACGCGCTGGAGTGGGCGCACCTCGCGCTCGGCCTGGAGGCCAAGTCCGCAGCGAACGGCACCAGGAACGCTCGGCGGACAAAGCTGGAAGACCTCAACCGGGCGCGGGACGTCTGGCAGCAGCTCCTCGAGAGGTTCCCCGACAGCACGTGGGCAGCTCGGGCTGAGGAACACCTCGGCCGTATCCCCGAGCGCCCTCACGCGCCGATGCCGTTGGTCACCAACCACACTGGCGCCCCTGTTCACGGCGGTATTCCGTGAGTTCCCCGCACGGGATTGGCCGCTCCGCAGGATCGACACCGCCCGTCGGCAGGTCCACCGGGGGCGACGTGCGGTTGATCCTGGCTGATAGGTAGTTCGCCGTCCTGGAGATCTCAGCGACCTACACCGACCAGATCGTGCCCCGGGCCGAGATGCGTGGACAGCTGCCGTTGCGAGTGTTCGCCACACGGTTCACCAGGCCGGACGACCACCGGGGTGGTCGTGACGGCCGCTGACGTCTTCCCGGAGCGGTCCGCCGGCCGCGAGCTGGCGCTCCTGCACCGGGTGCTGCGCGGGGCTCACTTCACTCTCTGCCTCCCCATACACCGCCGGTAGCCGAAGGCACCAGCCGTCAGCGGAGGCCTGAGGGTGCTGCAGCCCCGAGTACGGCCCGGCCGACCTGGCGGACCGTCAGAAACCGTGACTCGGTACGATCACCTACCCATGGACGCGAACGAAGCAACAGAGATGATCGCCGTCCCGCCCGGGCAGGTGACGCTGTCGGACCGGCGGACGCAGCGGAGTTGGTCGGCCGAGCTCGCGCCCTACCGGCTGGCGCCGCACCCGGTCACCCAGGAGCAGTACGCCCGGGTCACCGGCCTGCGGCCGAGCACCGCGCAGGGTGACCGGCTGCCCGTCGAGGGCGTCTCGTGGCAGGACGCGGTCCGGTTCTGCAACGCCTGGTCCGAACAGGAGGGGCTGACGCCCGCCTACCGCACCCACCCGGACGGCGAGACCGTCGAGTGGGACACCTCCGCCGACGGCTACCGGCTGCCGACCGAGGCCGAGTGGGAACACGCCTGCCGGGCCGGCACCACCGCGGCCCGGTACGGCGAACTCGACGAGATCGCCTGGCACCGGGGCAACTCGGCCGGACGGATCCACCAGGTCGGCGGGCGGCAGCCCAACTCCTGGGGCCTGTACGACATGTTGGGCAACGTCTGGGAGTGGTGCTGGGACGTCTACGACGCCGAGGTGTACGGCACCTACCGGGTGCTGCGCGGCGGCGGCTGGTTCGACGAACGCTGGAGCTGCCGAGCCTCGGTCCGCCGCCGCAGCCACCCCACCTTCCGGATCGACGACGTCGGCTTCCGGGTCGCCCGGTCGCTCGCGTAGCCGACAGTCTTTGCCAAACGGTCGACCACTGCGGGCCCCCGCCCGGGTAGCTTCCAAGGCATCCACTGATCGCAACGGGGCCCCCGGGCCCTCGAAAGGGGTGTGCCATGAGCGTGGTCGACCTGCTGACGACCGCCGCCGACCTGCCGCGGGCCTGGAGCTCCCGGCGACTGGGCCAGGTGGGCACGGCCACCGTGAAGGTACTGCGGATGGACGAACTGCCGGTCGTGGCGGAGAGCCACGGCGCCGACGAGTCCCTGCTCGTCCTCGACGGCCACCTGGAACTGGAGCTGGACGGCACCCCGGTCACGCTCCGCGCGGGCGAGCTCTGCATGGTGCCGGCCGGCACCGCGCACCGGGTCCGCCCCGGCAGCCGGGGCACGCTGGTGATCGTGGAGCTGACCGAGAACTGACGGTCGGTCGGATGCCCGCCCGGCGAACGGGCGGGCATCCGACCCGCTACTACTGCCCGAGCTCGGCGGCGAACAGCTCGCCCACCCGACGCCAGGAGTCCTCGGCGGCCGCCTTGTCGTAGGGCCCGCGCCCGGGGAAGAAGAACGCGTGCTGCGCCCCCGGGTAGACGACCGACTCGTGCCGGACCCCGGCCGCCGTCAGCGCGTCACCGATCGCGCTGCGCTCGTCCGCGGCGATGACGTGGTCGAGCTCCGCGAAAAACAGCACCATCCGCACGTCGCGGTCGGCGATGTCGCCGGCCGCCGCCAGCAGCGGTTCCGGACGGCTCAGCGCGGTGCCGGCCACGGTCAGCCAGCCGGGGTAGAAGACCGCGGCCGCCGAGAGGTCGAGCCGGCTCGCGGCGAAGCACGCGATGTGCCCGCCGAGACTGAAGCCGAGCACCCCGGCCTTCCCGGTGGCCGCCTCGTTCTCGCGGACGTGGGCGAGGCAGGCCCGCAGGTCCGCTTCGACACCCTCCCGGGTCAGTTGGCCCAGCAGCGCGAAGCCGCGCTCCCGGTTGGCGTCGCTCTCCTCGAGCCCGGCGGCGGTCTCCGGTCCTGAACGGTGGTACAGGTTCGGGGCGATCGCGACATAACCAAGCGCGGCCACCTGCCGCACGACCTCCCTGACCGCCTCGGTCACGCCCCACAGCTCGGAGCAGACCAGCACGGCCGGACGGCCGTCACCCCCGACCGGGCGCGCCAGATAGGCGGTCATCGGCAGCGCGCCGCCGACCTCGATGTCCACGTCCCGCGCAACGATTTCGTGTGCCATGGAATCCCCCTCGAACCCGGAGAATCTGACGCCCTGTCAGATTCGGCCGACCACCGGGCACCCTACCCGTCCCCGGGCCGACGTGCCGCGTCACCCCTGTCCCACCCGTCCCACGGGATCGTCGGAGCCGCACGCTACGTTGAACGGATGAGCGATGCAGTGAGCAGGACCGGACGAATCAGGCCGAAGCAGTTCCACGAGACCGAGGGTCTGGCGGACTGGCGGGTACTGGGCGAGGGGGCGTGCGCGTACTTCCGTACCGGGTCGTTCCAGATCGGCGCCCAACTCGTACAGGCCATCGGCGAGTTGCCGGGCCTCGGGGACGGCGAACCGGATGTCGACCTGCGGCACGAAGGCGTGACCGTACGGCTGATCACGGTCACGGACGACTACTACGGGCTGACGGAGCGCCACCTCGAACTGGCCCGGCAGATCTCGGCGGTGGCGGGCGAGCTGGGCATCCCGGCCGACCCGGCCGCCGTACAGACCGTCCAGGTCACCGTCGACGCCCTGGCCGGTCCCGCGGTGGTGGCCTTCTGGCGGGCCCTGCTCGGCTACCGGGACCGGGCGAACAGCCCCGAGGACCTGATCGACCCGCAGCGGCGCGGGGCGCCGTTCTACTTCCAGCAGATGGACGCACCGCGCCCGCAGCGCAACCGGGTGCACGTCGACGTCTGGGTGCCGTACGACCAGGCCAAGGCGCGGATCGCCGCGGCGCTCGCGGCCGGCGGCCGTCTGGTGAACGATGCCGACGCCCCGGCGAACTGGGTGCTGGCCGACCCCGAGGGGAACGAGGCCTGCGTCGGCGCGGCCGGCCACCCGTGACGGCGCCGGACAACAACAATGGCAAGAGGGAAACCGCTCCTCTTGCCATAACCAAGATATAGCGCATGGGGGGCCTTGCCGCAAGGCCCCCCTCGTGCCGCAGAATCACTGGCCTGAGCCAATGACCTGCGGAATCGGGAGTTTCACGAAATTGCGTGTGCAGTTGTCATCTGACGGACCGTTCGACCTTCCGGACCGCCTCGCCGCCAAGGCCGACCCCGCCCTGATCGCCCGCGACGAGCAGCACTTCGCCGCCATCGCGGAGAGCCTCGAGCAGGCCATCGCCGAGCTGTCCGACCGCCTCGACGCCGAGCGCCGGGCGCCCGGCGGCGTCGGCCGCGAGGCGATGGACCGGGACTCCGAGATCCACCGGCTGACCGGCCGCCTGCGCGCCCTGCGCCGCTTCGGCCTCGACCTCTGCCTCGGGCACATCGTCGGCGCGGACAGCCCCGAGCCCGTGTACATCGGTCGCCTCGGCCTCACCGACAGCACCGGCCGCCGGCTGCTGCTCGACTGGCGCTCCCCCGCCGCCGAGCCGTTCTTCGCGGCGACCCACGCCACCCCCATGGGCCTGACCAGCCGCCGCAGGTACCGCTGGACCCGGGGCCGGATCAACGACTACTGGGACGAGGTCTTCACCGCCGACGGGCTCGAAGGGCACGCCGCGCTCGACGACCAGTCCGCCTTCATCGCCAGCCTGGGCAGCAACCGCTCGGCCCGGATGCGCGACGTGCTGGCCACCATCCAGGCCGACCAGGACGCCATCATCCGGGCGGGCTCGCGCGGCACCCTGGTGGTCGACGGCGGCCCGGGCACCGGCAAGACCGTGGTCGCCCTGCACCGCTCCGCCCACCTGCTGTACTCCGACCCGCGCCTCGGCCACCGCCGCGGCGGCGTGCTGTTCGTCGGTCCGCACCAGCCCTACCTGGCGTACGTCGCCGACGTCCTCCCCAGCCTCGGCGAGGAGGGCGTGCAGACCTGCACCGTGCGGGACCTGGTCGCCGAGGGAGCGAAGGCCGCGGTCGAGACCGACCCGGAGGTGGCCCGGCTGAAGTCCTCGGTGGAGCTGGTGCGGGCGATCGAGCCGGCCGTCGGCATCTACGAGGAGCCGCCCACGAAGGGTCTGATGGTCGAGACCCACTGGTCCGACCTCTGGCTCAGTGCCGACGACTGGGCCGCGGCGTTCGCCGCCCCGGAGCCGGGCACCCCGCACAACGAGGCGCGCGACCAGGTCCTGGAGGAACTGCTCACGATCCTGATGGACAAGGACGACGGCGAGGCGCCGCCCGCGCAGCTCCGGCGGTCGCTGCTGCAGAACCGGGAGCTGATCACCACCCTCAACCGCGCCTGGCCGATGATCGAGCCGACCGACCTGGTCGGGGACCTCTGGTCGGTGCCCGCCTACCTGCGCAAGTGCGCTCCCTCGCTCAGCCCTGAGGAGGTCCGCAAGCTCCAGCGCGCGGACGCCGGCGCCTGGACGGTCTCCGACCTGCCGCTCCTGGACGCCGCCCGGCAGCGGCTCGGCGACCCGAAGGCGTCCGACCGGAAGAAGCGGCACGAGGCCGCGATCGCCGCCGAACGCGCGCGGATGGACGACGTCATCGACCACCTGCTCCAGGCCGACGACGACGGCGAGGGCGCGGTGACGATGCTGCGCGGCCAGGACCTGCAGAGCACGCTGGTCGACGACAGCGCGCTGCCCACCACCGACCCGGAGCCGCTAGCCGGCCCGTTCGCGCACATCGTGGTGGACGAGGCCCAGGAGCTGACCGACGCCGAGTGGCAGATGCTGCTGCTCCGCTGCCCGTCCAAGAGCTTCACCATCGTCGGCGACCGCGCCCAGGCCAGGCACGGGTTCACCGAGTCCTGGCGGGAGCGGCTGGAGCGGGTCGGGCTCGACCGGATCGACGTGACCTCACTGAGCGTCAACTACCGGACGCCGGAAGAGGTCATGACGGAGGCCGAGCCGGTCATCCGCGCCGTGCTCCCGGACGCCAACGTCCCGACCTCGATCCGCAGCAGCGGCATCCCCGTCCGGCACGGCTCCGTCACGGAACTGGACTCGATCCTCGACAGCTGGCTCGCCGAGCACGCCGAGGGGGTCGCCTGCGTGATCGGTGACCCGTCCTTCCGGCCGGCCTCCCGGGTCCGGTCGCTGACTCCGGAGCTGTCGAAGGGCCTCGAGTTCGACCTGGTCGTCCTGATCGACCCGGAGACCTTCGGCACGGGCATCGAGGGCGCGGTCGACCGCTACGTCGCGATGACCCGGGCGACCCAGCAGCTGGTCGTCCTCACCAGCGGCTGACCCGACTCCGGCACACCTCAGATCGGCAGGATGTCCAGGTGGACCAACCTCCCCTCCCGGTACGGCGGGTGGAGCTCGGTCTCCTCCAGCACCAGCCGCGCCGCCCCCGGCCGGTACCCGTCCGGCAGCGGTACCTCGCCGGTCCACACCCGCCCGTCCCACGGCAGGGTCACCGGTTCGCCCGCCGGTGACCAGCCGAGGTCCGGGTCGGGGACCAGCGGGTCCCGCAGCTCCACCCGGGCCTGTACCAACTGGGCCTGCTGCGGCTCCCGTTGGGCCGCACCGGCCAGGGTGACCAGCAGCGAGGAGCCGGCGGCGCCCGGCACCGCGGTGGCGTAGCGGTCCGGCGCCAGCTGGAGGAAGTCCGCGACGACGGCCCGGGAGAGCTCGTACAGCGGGACGGCGGACGGCTGCCAGCGGGCCAACGCCAGCCGCAGGAACGGGTGGTAGGGCTGTTCCTCGGGCCGGCCGCCGGGCACCGGGTCGAGCACCAGGTCGCAGTACCAGAGCTTGCGCTCGGGGTCGAAGGCCACCGGGTGACCGGCCACCGCGATCCGCCGGTTGGGGAGCTCCTCCAGCCGCAGCCCGGCGCCCCTCCGGGTCGCGCTCCGGAAGTGCTCGGCGGCCGGCCGGTCGCTCGACAGCGGCCGGCCGAACTGCACCGGGTCGGTGCCCCACTGGCTGGTGAACGCCCCGACCTCACCGTCCAGTTGCTGGCCGTCCGGAGCCAGCAGCACGCCCAGCAGCTCACCGTCGCCCGAGCTGTACCAGGGCCGGTCCAGGTAGAGCCGCAGGCCGAGCCCACGCCGGGTGCTGCCGACCTGGCTCTCCGCCGCCAGGTCCCCGTGCTCCCGCCAGCCGAAGGTCGGCACCGCGTACAGCAGCTTCGGCGGCACCGGCCGGGCGCTCGCCGGGACGTCCAGCACCAGGTCGGGCGAGCGCCGGGTGTACGGCCCCGGGTCGTCGGGGTCGAAGTACTCGCGGAAGGCCGTGGTGGCGACCGCGTGGTAGGTGATCCGACGGTGTCGGGTGTCGCCGAACTCCTGCTCGGGGGCCAGCTCCAGCCGCCCGGCGTGCTGTGGCCCGTGGTCCAGCGGCACGGACAGGGTGGTCTCGCACTCGCGGGTGTACGGGTCGGCCACCGGCTCCGGGCCACCGGCCGCCGCCCGGACGTTGCCCTGGCCTGGGTCGACCTGCTCGGTCCAGCGGGCCACCAGGTCGACCCGGCCGGTGGAGATCCGCGAGAAGTTCAGCCGGCCGACGAGTCGGCAGAACGACTCCCCCGCGCGGCGGTCCGGCGCCAGCCGGGCGAACCGGGGCTGCCGCAGCGGCCGCCGCACCGCGTGCACCAGGCTCAGCCGACGGACCGGGGTGAGGGTCCAGACCTGGCCGCGCAGCGCCGCCCTGGTCAACGCCGGGGTGGCCAGCCCGGCTTCGCGGGCCCACTGCCACACCCCGAGCAGCTCCAGGTCGGCCCGCTCCAGACCGCTGGAGAGCTCGACCTCGGCCCGGGCGGCCTTGGGCAGCCAGACCACCAGCAGCCGCTCGTGCGCGTACCAGCGCGCGCCCTTCGGGCCCTCGCGCAGCTCCAGCCGGAACGGCCGCAGCCGGGGCCAGGAGTCGCCCTCGGCCGGCGCCGTCGAGATCCGCAGCGTGCCCGGCCGCCCGGGCAGCCCACGCAGGGTGGCCGCCTTGGCCAGCGGGTCGGGCAGGTAGACCATCGGCAGCCGGTCGGCGTCCAGGTACACCACGTCCGGGAACTCGGGGTCGGGCCGGGCCTCCGGCAGAGCGGCGTAGCTGCCGCCCTCCAGCTCGGCCAACAGCGCGTACGCGGCCGGGTCGGGCCGTCCGTCCCGGTCCAGCAACCCGTGCTGCTCGGCCAGCAGTTGGGCAGCACGAGGCGGCACCACGTGACGGTCCGTCACGGCGGGCACGGGCTGCCGCTCGTAGTCGGAACGCAGCACCAGCCGCTCCACCGTCTCGCCCGGGCCGCGCGCCGCCCGGGCCAGCAACTCCGGTGGGCGGACCGGGTCGTAGCGGGTGTAGCGGAGGTCCTCGGTGACCGCGGGCAGACCGTCCGGCAGCGGGTCGGCCAGGGCCGGGCCGCCACCGGCCAGGTCCACCGCGCGCAGCCGGAACCGGTACGCCCGCCCGAACCGCAGCGGCGGCAGGGTGCCGGGCACCACCCGGGAGGCGTGCGCCAGGGCGAGCGGCCCGGTGCCGTCCGCCGGGGCGGCCGCGCCGACCCGGTCCTTCGCGTCGATCGGCGTGCCGGGCCGGGGCACCGCCAGGTTCCAGCCCTGCCACAGGAACAGGCTCTCGCCGATCCGCAGCGGCCCGCCCGGGTCACTGCCCGCGTCGCCGTTCCCGGTCGCGACCGGCTGGACGTAACCCTCCTCCAGCACCGTGAAGTCCGCCGCCCCGGTGGCCGAGTAGCGGCGCTGACGCCAGGTCAGACTGCGCCAGGGGCCGTCCCGGCCGGTGGTGGTGTCGAGTACGTCGACCCGGTAACCGCGGGTCAGGTCCTCGGCCGTCAGTTCCGCCCCGCCGAGACCGGCCGCCTCCAGGTCGCGGGCACGGCCGAAGGCATCGGTCAGCCGGGCGGCGCGGCGGTCCAGGGCGAGCGAGAAGCCGGCCGTGCGCAGCGCGGGCAGCCCGTCCCGGCCCTGCCCCTCGTCCGGGTCCCGCCACAGGGTGCGCCGGACCAGGCCCTCGACGGCGCCCACCGTGGCCAGCGCCGCACCGTCCGGGTCGGCCACCACCGGGGTGGCGCGCGGGGAGCCGTCCGGCTCGGTCAGCCGCAGGAAACCGCGCTCGATCAGGTCACCGGGGCCGGTGGCGGCCGTGAACGTGTCGGCGGCCGGGTCCAGCCTGGTCACCGGGCAGTGGTCGGGACCGGCCCCGGCCAGCTGCGGGGTCCACTGCGGCACCGCCCGGACGGTGCCCGACTGCCCGGCCGGGGCGTCCAGTTCGAGGTCGACGATCAGTCCGAGCCGACGCAGTACGGCCGGGTGGCCGCCGAGCAGCGCGAGCAGCCGGTGCAGGTCCTGCTCGGGCAGCACGACCGGGACGTGCGGAGCCTCCGGCGGGGTGGGGACGGCCGGCCGGTGGTGGTCCCGGACGGCGTACAGGCCGCGCAGGCCGCCCTGGTCCAGCTGCCCGGGGTCGGTGGTCCCGCGGAGCCGGGCGACCAGTTGACGGTGTGTCTCCACGGCGTCCAGGTGGTCCTGCCAGGCGGCGGCGCGCTCGGCCTGCTCGCGCAGCCAGGCCGCCTCGCGCGGGTAGCGTTGGCCCCGGGCCTCGATGATCCGGCCCTCGCCGTCGCCGGGCTGAAAGTCGGGCAGCTCGTCCAGGTCGCCGGGCGGCGCGGGGTCGGGGCCGCCCTCCGGTGGCTGCGGGCGGTCGGCGATCTGCCCCAGCACGAGGTCGAGCCAGCCCAGGTCGACGCCGGTGGCGGCGGCGACGGTGCGCAACAGCTGTTCGTCGCCGGGCAGTTCGGTCGGCCCGGCGGCGAGTGCGGCCTGCCAGATCGCCCGTACCTGGCCGAGCGCGTCGGCTGTGGAGTAGCCGCTCACCTGCCGGTCGGCGTAGTCGGCCGGGGTGTGGGCGGCCACCGGGGTGCCGGCGGGGAACAGGCCCCGCCAGAGCCCGGACTGCGGTGCGGCCTCGGCGGGGGTGCTGACCGTGGTGGGGTGCGGCACGCCGTCGAGTTCCACCTGCCAGTCCATCGCCGCGACGGTGGCCGGCCAGTCGGCCAGGTCGGGGAAGTCGGCCAGGGTGCCGCGGCCGCCGTCCGGCCGGAGCCGGGGTGAGACGAACACCGACAGCCGGAGCCGGCCGTCGGCCCGGCCCTGCGGGAGGGTGGTGAAGAGCAGGTTCTGCGTGGTGGGCACGGGCTTTGCTCCAAGAGGTGATCAGACGAGCGGGGCGAAGGCGTCGCAGTACTCGTCCCAGTCGGCCGGACCGATCTGGTCGGTGAAGCCGGGGTCGTTCGCGGTGCCGCCGAACCTGCGTTCGCAGGTGACCTCGACCGAGGTGGAGAACATGAAGACCGAGACCTCGACGTGCAGCGTCGCCCGGCCGCTGACCTTGTAGGTGCCGTCGCCGTGGTCGCGGTACTCGATGGCCAGGTGGAAGTCGAGCGAGAGGCTGATCAGCCCGAGCACCGACATCTCGCCGTGCAGCCGCAGGAAGCCGTCCAGCGCGGTCCTGGTGCCGGTCGCGGGCGCCGGGAGCTTGGTCAGCGCGAAGTAGATGCCGGCCAGCACCGAGACGGCGCCGCTCGCCACCCCGAGGTCGATCGCCGCCGAGGCGCCGAACTCCAGTGACCCTTCGATGAGTTCGAGCCCGGCGGTGGTGAGCGCCAGGGCCAGGAAGCCGCCGCCGCCGAACAGCGAGACGGTGAGCAGGAACGGCCGGGCCCGCTCGCTGACGGCGAACCTGAGCCTGGTCGGCTCGCCGGTCAGCGAGAGCTGCAGCTCGGTGCGGAGCGTCAGGTTCTTCAGGGTGAACACGCCGACCGTGATCGAGGGCAGCGCGACCAGCACCCCGGCGGTGATCCGACTCGCCGTCAGCTCGACGTACGGGCCGGAGCCGCCGAACGACAGGTACTGCCGCAGCGCGTCGACGAAGGCGAGCGGGCCACCGAAGGTCACCTCCCGGATCACCGGGTGCAGGCTGGGCGCCTCGCCGGTGGCCGCGTGGAAGCGGATCTCCTCGAAGGCGATGGAGACGCACTTCCCCGCGCCGCCGCCGAAGAAGTGCAACGTGACATCGGTGAGCCGGCCGTCCAGCCGGCTGCTCGGCGGACTGCCGTCGAGCGGGGCGCGGAGTAGCCCGTCCAGGGTGAAGGTGGCGGCCGGGCCGGGCTCGAACACGCCCTGGCGGTCCTTGGTCAGCCCGGGCGCCCAGCTGAACCGGGTCTCCAGCGCGTCCGGCAGCTGACGGCGGGTCAGTACCAGGCTGCGCAGCGCCGCGTCGGCACCGGTCGCGTCGGCGATGATCTCGGCCAGGCCGATCGCGCCGAGCAGCCGGGCGCTGCTCGGGAAGAGCGCCTTCGGGTCGAACCGGCCGCTGCTCAGACCAGCCTGGTTGCCGATCGGGCCGAGCTCGCGGGAGAGCCCGTCGATGCCGAAGTCGGGCAGCGCCAGCCCGCCCGCGCTCCCTCCGGCGAAGGCCAGCGGCAGTTTGACGGGCAGTCGGGCGAAGATGCCGTTCGGGACACCCTCGATGCCGTGCCGTAGGAAGTCCTTGGTCGGTTCGATGATCGGGGTGCCGAGCGGCGCCGACGAGAGCCCCTGGGCGGACGGCAGCGAGACCACGGCCTGGCTGAGGACCGGCAGCCACGGCGGGGTCTCGCTGATCAACAGCTGTTCGAAGTCGGCCGGGGGCAGGTCCCGTTCCACGGCGAAGGACAGGAAGTGCGTCTCCAGGCTCGAGCCGCCGGGCCCCCCGACGGCGTCCGGGGTGTAGGCGATCCGGCGGCCGAAGCCGCGCACCCTGGTCCGGTCGGTCTGCGCGTTCCACCAGTCGGCGAGCGGTGCGCAGTTGCCGGGCTGGGCGGCGGCCGACTTGCGGACGAACACGGCGGGCAGTCCGAGCGGCACCTCCTGGCCGCGCGCGTCGGTGCCGAGCGCGGAGAACTCGAACGGCGCTCCGCCCGGACAGGTCACCAGGAACGCACCGGGCACCCCGGTCACCGCCGCCCCGCCGGGTGGCAGCGGCGGCGTGGTCAGCGTACTCACCCGGATCCGGCTGAACGGGAACCCGTGATCGAACCGCGCGGACAGCCCGCGCAGCGCGGCGTAGTCGGTGAGCGGCCGACGCACCACCACGAACTCCTCCCGCACCAGCGCGGCCGCCTGGATGCCGTCCGCCGACACCGGCCGACGCTCGGCGACCTGCACGAACGCGGCGGGCACGCCCCACGGGTAGAGGTAGCCGCGTTCGACGATCCGGACGTACTGGTCCCGGCCCATGGTGGCCCGGTGGGTCCACTGCTCCAGGTCCAGCGGGCCGAGCTTCGGCGGGTCGACCACCACCTTCCCGCTCAACCAGCCGCCGTACGCGCTGAGCATCAGACGCTCGGCCTGGAACGGCTCCGGGCGGAACCCTTCCATCTGCCAGTCGGCGGTGGCCAGCACGATCTGCGCGCCCTGCCGGTCACCGGGCAGGAACTCGGGCCGGAGCGAGGGTGGGCCCGGCTCCACCAGCGACCGGCTCCGGTCGGCCAGGAAGTCCGGCAGCTCGTCGCCCCGGGCCCAGACGGCGCGTACGGTCGGCAGCCGGTCGCCGTACTCGTCGATCCGCCAACCGTCCTCGGTGCGCACCCGTACGCCGAGCCGGCTGTGCCAAAGCTCCACCCGGCCGTCGTGCGCCACCGGCCCGGTGGCGTGCGACCAGCCCTCGTGGTCGCTGGGTGACAGCAGCAGACGCTGCGGCAGCTCCAGCGCGGTCTCGGTCGGCGTGGGCTCGCGCAGCTCCGGTCCCGGCGGCGGGAACACCGCGCCCGGCTCGACGGCGGCGGGCACCAGCACCGGTTCGAAGCCGACCACGCCGAGCAGGGTCGGCAGGTCGTAGGCGAGCTCGTTGATCTCGTCCGGCACCCGGAAGACCAGCCGGCTCGGCTCGGCCAACGCGGTCTCCGGCCGCCCGGTGTTCCACGGCGGCAGTGACTGCTCGCGCAGCGCCTGCGGCGGGAACTCCAGTACCACCAGCGCCTGTTGGTCGGTGCGCTCCAACACGGGCGGTGCGGGGTCGGTACGCAGCCGCAGCCCGTAACAGCTCACGGTCAGGGCGAGGAAGTCCAGCCTTCGCCGGATGACGATCCGGTGCGTCGGTGCCATGACCAAACTCTGCGGCACGCACTCCTGACCACCCAGCAGGTGAACGGCAGCGCTCGAAGTGAAGCCCAGCGCGCGGCGGCGCGCGGCGGCGCGCGGCGCTACTCCCCGAGCGCCGTCCGCCCGTCGTGGCTCCAGCGGAACTCCACCTCGGGGAACCGCTGCGAGGCGCTGTCCAGCAGCGGCGACGGGCGGCCGAGCAGGAAGCGGTCGAAGAAGGCCCGGGTGTACGTCCGGATGATCCCGGTCGACCGGGCCGGGGCGATCGTGCCGAGCAGTTCGGCGTACCAGTCCGCGGGCCAGCTGGCGGGCAGCCCGCCCTCGGCGGCGAAGTGCGGCAGGTCGGTGTACGTCAGGTGCCCGCTGCCCCGGGCGCGCAACTGGCGGGCCCAGCCGCGTTGGTGGTCCCGCCAGCGGCGCCAGGTGTCGTGGTCCTCCAGGGCGGTGAGCAGCAGGTAGGGCCGGTCCAGACCGAGGTCGGGGACGGCCGAGCCGAAGAACGCGGCGTCCAGGCCGAGCGCGGCCCGGAAGCGCGGGTCCACCCGCAGCACCTCGGCCGCGGCGGACCCGCCCATCGAGTGCCCGAGCACCCCGATCCGTCCAGGGTCTCCGACTGGCCAGCTGCCGTGACGGTGGGTCAGGACGGTGGCGAGGAACCGCAGGTCGCCCACCCGGGCAGCGATCTCCAGCCGCTCCTGGACGTCCCAGTCGGGCGGCTCGTCCGGCAGCACGCCGCGCACCACCCGCCCGTCGGGGAACTCCACCAGCGCGGCGTCGTAGGTGTGGTCCGGCGCCGCCACCAGGTAGCCGTACGAGGCCAACTCCTCGGCCAGCGCGGTGCAGTTGCCGCGCCCGCCCTGGCGGCCGTGGCCGAGCAGGAGCAGCGGCAGCGCGCCGGGGACGGCGGGTGCGCCGATCCGGGCGTGCGGCCGGACCGCCGACACGGTGCCCGGTGTCAGGGGCAGCCCCGCCTCCAGATCGGCCGCGACCAGGGCGCTGGCGTAGCGGGCCCGGCGGTGTCCGGCGGCACTGAGGGCGGGGTACCAGAGCTGCACCATCAGCTCGCGGGGGCGGCGGTCCGGCGCGAACGGGTCGTCCCGGTCCGGGTCCACCAGGTGCAGGTCGACGGTGCCGACCGGTCGGCGGCCGGTCGGGGCCGGGAGCTCGATCGCCCGGGCATCCGCACCCGCATCCGCGTACGCGGCGCCCGCCGCGACGGCGGGCAGCGCGAGCGCGCCGGCGCCCACCCCGCCGAGAACCAGGACCGACCGACGCGAGACCATCCAGCACCCCAAGGGCCACAGTGCGCGAACCTGACGGCCACTCAGCCTAGGTGGTCTGGACCACATTGCCCAGACCTCGAACGGCACCGGCCGTCACCCGAACTGCTGAACCACTGTCACACCCCACATGGGCGTTCGCGCCAACGGGTACTCCGAGCACGAAGGTTCGCCACCGGAACGGGAGACCCGCATGACACCCCCACGCATCCTGGCCACGGTCGGGGCCACCCTGGCCGTCCTGCTCGGTACCACGGCCGCCGCCCCCGCCCTCGCCGAGCCCGCGCAGCCGCTCCTGGCCGCCTCCTGCAAGGCCGCCACCTGCAACGGCAAGGACCCGGTCACGGCGGGCTGCGCGCCCGACGGCAAGCTGGTGGAGAGCGTGCCGCTGGCGACCGACCGGAGCATCAAGGTCGAGCTGTTCCACAGCAACGCCTGCCAGGCCAACTGGGCCCGCAGCGTCAACGCCCCGAACGGCGGCGCGGTGCTGGTGACCAACAAGAAGGGCGCCAAGTACGTCCGGAACACCGACGGCGCCAAGACGTACGTCTGGACGCTGATGGTGGACGGCACCGTCCAGGCCCAGGCCTGCCTCGGCCCGCAGAACAGCGATGCGCTGACCTGCACGAAGTACCACTGACCGGCCGTCAGGCCGCAGCCTCCGCCTCCGCGCGCAGGTCCTCCTCGGTGGCCCCCAGTCGCCAGTAACCGGTGAAGGTGACGGCCCGTCGGTCGAAGCCCCGCTCCCCGACCAGATGGCGGCGGACCGAGCGGACGGCCGCCGCCTCCCCCGCCACCCAGGCGTACGGGGTGCCCTCCGGGAGGGCGGCGGACCGCAGCGCGTCCAGCACCACCCCGGGCCTGGCACCGTCGCGCGGCAGCCAGTGCAGCTCCAGGTCGGCGGCGGTCGACAGCTCCAACCGGTCGGCCCCGTCCGGAACTTCGAGGAAGGCCAGCGCCCGGGTGCCGGCCGGTAGCCACTCCAGGATCGCGGCGGCGGCCGACAACGCCGTCTCGTCTGCGGTCAGCAGCACCCAGTCATTCCCGGCCGGGGGCCGGAACTGCACGCTGGGGTTGTCCGCCTCGGTCGGGCCGATCAGCAGCACCCGGTCGCCCGCCGCGGCCCGCCCGGCCCAGCGCGAGGCCGGGCCGGCGTCGCCGTGCAGCACGAAGTCCACGTCCACCTCGCCGAGTTCGGGCCGCGCGGCGCGCACGGTGTACGAGCGCATTACCGCCCGGACCTCCTCCGGCAGCGCGCGCCAGGCGTGGAACCAGCCCTCGCCCTCCGCCACCGGGACCACCGGGGCGTCCTGCCCCGGGTGCGGCAGGAACAGCGAAAAGCTCTGGTCCCGGCCACCCGAGGCGAAGCCGGTCAGCTGCTCACCACCGAAGGTGACCCGGAGCAACGCGGGGCTGATCCGCTCGGTGCGGACCACGTGGGCGGCGAAGAAGGCGAAGGGCACGGTCATCCGAGGACTCCTGGGGTGATGGGTGGTCAGCCGAGCTTGCGGGCGCCCTGGATGGCCTTGGCGAGGTTCTCCAGCAGCGGCGCGGCGCCCGCCCAGGAGAACCGGGGCACCGCGTCCCAGGGGGTGATCTGGTTGGCCTGCACGGCGGGCAGCTGGGCCCAACCCGGCTTGCCCGCCAGGTCCTTGGGCTGCAGGGCGGTGCTGCGCTGGTCGAGCAGCAGCAGGTCGGCCCGGTACTTGCCCGCGTTCTCCCAGCTCAGGCTCTCGAAGTAGCCGCCCTGGTCGAGCTTGTCCGGGACGACGATGTCGACGCCCAGGTCGCGGAAGTACATCAGGTCGGTGCTGACCCCGGGGTTGGAGGCGTAGAACAGGTCGGCCGCGCCGGAGCAGGCGAGCACCCGCAGCCCGCCGCTCGCCTTGGCAGCCTGCCGCAGCGTCTCGGCGGCGGCCTCGAACCTGGCCTTGGCGTCGACCACCTGCTTGGCCTTCAGGTCGGCGCCGAGCGAGGCGGCCAGCTCGGCGTAGCGGCGGATCGGCTCGGTCAGCGGGACCCGGCCGGTGGTGATCGTGACCACGGGGGCGAGCGCGAGGATCTTGTCCTTGCTCTCGTCCGGGACGTACCAGTAGGCGTCCGGGTCGTACATGTGGGTGACCAGCAGGTCCGGGCGGAGCGCGGCGTACTTCTCGATGCCGAACTCGCCCCAGGCGTTGCCGACGATCTGCACCTTGGCCAGGTCCAGGTCGCCCGCCTGCGGGTCGGGCTTCCCGTCCGCGCCCTTGGTCTCGCCGAAGACGCCGACCAGCTGGTCGTGCAGGCCGAAGTCGTGCAGCGCGGCGGCGGTGCCGGTGAAGGCGACGATCCGCTGCGGCCGGCTCTTCGCGGTGACCTCCTTCTTCCGGTCGTCGGTGAACGACCACGGGCCGCCCGCCGCCGCGCCGGTGGCGTCCGACCCGGACGAGCCCGCGCTGCCGCAGGCGGCGATCAGGGCCCCGGCTCCGACGGCGCCGGTGGCGGCGAGCAGACCGCGGCGGGTGAACTGGGCGGGACCGGCGTGAGGCATGGCGGTGGCTTCTCTCGTCTGGGCAAGGGGTGCGGGCACGCCGGTGGACAGGCATGCCGGACGGCCGGGACCGTCGGAACCGGCCCGTCGAATATTAGGTTAGCCTAACCTTCGTTACTGCCCATCAGCTCGGGCTCTCGCCCCGGGTCGCACCGGAAGTCGCGCCACGTGTCCTCCAAAGCTCCCCCCTCGGTGGCGGGCCCGCTCCGCCTGCCGGGGCGTCAGGCCCGCCGGGCCGCCGGACTGTTCACCTGCCTCCTGCTGCTGCTCGCCGTCTGCGCGCTCAGCCTCGCCGTCGGCGCCCGCCAGCTGACGCTGCCCCAGGTCTGGCACGGGCTCTGGGACGAGGGTTCGACCGGCTGGACCGTCGTGCACGAGATGCGCCTCCCCCGCACCCTGCTCGGACTGCTGGTCGGCTGCGCCCTCGGCCTCGCGGGCGGCGTGATGCAGGCCCTGACCCGCAATCCGCTGGCCGACCCCGGCCTGCTCGGTATCAACGCGGGCGCCTCGGCGGCCGTCGCCACAGCGATCACCTTCCTCGGCGTCACGAGCTTCACCGGCTACATCTGGTTCGCCCTGCTCGGCGCCGCCCTGGTCTCGGCCGCGGTGTACGCGGTCGGCGGCGGCCGCGGCGCCACCCCCGCCCGGCTGGCCCTGGCCGGAGCCGCGCTGAACGCCACGCTCTACTCGTACGTCAGCGCGGTGATGCTGCTCAGCGCGGCCTCCCTGGAGCGGATGCGGTTCTGGACCGTCGGCTCGCTCGCCTCCGCGCAGCCGGGCACCGTGGTCAAGCTGCTGCCGTTCGTCCTGGCCGGCTCGCTGCTCGCGCTGGCGCTCGCCCAGCCTCTCAACGCCCTTGCGCTGGGCGAGGATTCGGCCACCGCGCTGGGCGCCAGGCCCGGCCGGGTCCGGACCGGCGCACTGGTCGCGGTCGGCCTGCTCTGCGGGGCGGCCACCGCCGCGTGCGGACCGATCGTCTTCGTCGGCCTGCTGGTCCCGCACCTGGTCCGCACCCTCACCGGGCCCGACCTGCGCTGGCTGCTGCCGTACTGCGCGGTGCTGGCCCCCGTGCTGATGCTCGGCGCGGACGTGCTCGGCCGGGTGCTGGGCCGGCCCGGCGAGCTCCAGGTGGGCATCGTCACGGCGGTGCTCGGCGGGCCGGTCTTCCTGTACTTCGTCCGGCGGCCGAAGGCGGTGCGGGCATGAAGGTGTTCAGGACCACCGGCGGACTGTCCGTCCAACTCCGGCCCCGGGCACTGACGGTGGGCCTGGCCTGCCTGCTGGCGGCGCTGGCCGTCGGGGTGCTGGCGATCGGCAGCGGCGACTTCCCGATCTCCCCGGCCGAGGTACTCCGGGCGCTGGCCGGGAACGGCGACCCGGCCCAGGAGTTCATCGTCCGTGAACTGCGGCTGCCCCGGGTGGCCACCGCCCTGCTGGTGGGCGCCGCGCTCGCGCTGTCCGGCGCGGTGTTCCAGTCGCTGGTGCGCAATCCGCTCGGCAGCCCCGACGTGCTGGGCTTCACCCAGGGCTCGGCCGCCGGGGCACTGACCGCGATCGTGCTGTTCGGCGGCGGCTCGTTCGCCCTGTCGCTCGGCGCGCTGGCCGGCGGGGTGCTGACCGGCGTCCTGATCCACCTGCTGGCCTGGCGGCACGGCGTGCACGGCAGCCGGCTGGTACTGACCGGCATCGGCATCGCCGCGATCCTCACCGGCCTCAACGGCTACCTGCTCACCCGGGCCCAACTCACCGACGCCGCCCGGGCAATGCTCTGGCTGACCGGCAGCCTGGACGGGCGAGGCTGGGAGCAGGCCGTCCCGCTGCTGGCCGCACTGGCCGTGCTGGTGCCGGTGGTGCTGTTCGGCTTCGGGCGCTCGCTGCGCCTGCTGGAGATGGGCGACGAGGCCGCGTTCGCGCTCGGCGTCCGGGTGCGGCTGGTCCGGCCGGTGCTGCTGGCCGCCGCCGTCCTGCTCGCCTCCTTCGCGGCGGCCGCCGCCGGGCCGGTCTCCTTCGTCGCCCTGACCGCCCCTCAGCTGGCCCGCCGGCTGACCCGGGCACCGGGGCCGAACCTGGCGGCCTCGATGACGGTCGGCGCAGCACTGCTGGTCGGCGCCGACTGGCTGGCCCAGCACCTGGTCCCCGACCGGCAGTTGCCGGTCGGCGTGGTCACCGGCGTGCTCGGCGGCGGCTACCTGGTGTGGCTGCTGGCCACCGAACGCAAGGCGGGACGGATATGACGAGGAGCACGGACATGAACCCCCGACTGTCTGGACAGGGCCTGACCCTCGCGTACGAACAGCGCACCGTCGCCCGGGACTTGACGGTGACGATCCCGGACAACTCGTTCACCGTGATCGTCGGCCCGAACGCCTGCGGCAAGTCCACCCTGCTGCGGGCGCTGGCCCGGGTGCTCCGGCCCAAGGACGGTCAGGTCCTGCTGGACGGCCGGGACATCGCGACCGTCGCACCGCGCACCGTGGCCCGCACCCTCGGCCTGCTGCCGCAGAGCTCGGTCGCCCCCGACGGCATCACGGTCGCCGAGCTGGTCTCCCGGGGCCGCCACCCGCACCAGGGGCTGCTGCGGCAGTGGTCCCGGGAGGACGAGCGGATCACCGACGAGTCGATGGCCGCCACCGGCGTCCTGGAGCTGGCGGACCGTCAGGTCGAGGAACTCTCCGGCGGCCAGCGGCAGCGGGTCTGGATCGCCATGGCGCTGGCCCAGCAGACCCCGCTGCTCCTGCTGGACGAGCCCACCACCTACCTCGACATCGCCCACCAGATCGAGGTGCTCGACCTCTGCGCCCGGCTGCACGAGGAGCAGGGCCGCACCCTGGTCGCCGTCCTGCACGACCTCAACCACGCGGCCAGGTACGCCACCCACCTGATCGCCATGCGGGACGGCGAGGTGCTCGCCGAGGGCGACCCGGCCCGGATCGTCACGGCCGACCTGGTCGAACAGGTCTTCCGGCTCCGCTGCCGGGTGATCGAGGACCCGGAGACCGGCAAGCCCCTGGTGATCCCGGCCGCCCGCGCCCGGGCCTGACGGTACGTTCGAATCCGCCCACGTGACGCATTCTCATATGATCAACTGACGACATGAGCACCACGCACACATCCCTCGGCCCGCTGGTACAGGTCGACGGCCGCTGGCTGGTGGGCGACCACCAGCGGCCCGGCGGCGTCTGGCTGGAGTTCCGCACCGACGGCCTGTGCCTGCACACGGCGGACGCCGAGGAGCAGGTCACCCCCTGGGCCAGGATCATGGACCTGAACCGCTTCACCCTCGGCGGCCGCTACCCCCGGGGCTCGTACGGCATGCTGGCACTGCTCGGCGGCTGGCGGGGCCCGTGGCAGGGACGCGGCCGCGGCTACCTGCACATGACGCTGCGTCACCCGTACGAGGACTGGCTCGCGCCCTTCGACCGCCACCCCCGCCCGTACGGCTTCACCGAGCTCGCGCTCTTCGAGGCGCTCCTACTCCGGACCGGCAGCTCGGGCGAGGTCCACCGCCTCGGCGACGGCGAGTGGCTCGGCCGCGCGGTCCGGCTGCTCGCCGGGCAGCGACCCCGGACCGCCCGCGGGATCCGCGACGCGGTCACCGCGGCCCTGCAGGCCTGACCCACGATCAGCGGGCGCCTCGGGTCGGGCCGGTCTGCTTGCATGGTGCCCCATGAACGCAATACTCACCAGCGTCATCGCGGTCCTCGGCACCCTCCTTGGATCGACGGTGACGCACGCCTTCCAGCAGCGCTCCGCCCGCCGCACCGAGCACAACACCCGCGCCGACCGCCTCCGCCAGGAGCGGCTGACCGCCTACGGCACGTACGCCGGGCTGCTCGTCGAGTTCCGCCAGGCCGCGCTGCACCACTGGTTCTGCGTGCACGAGGGCAACGACGCCGAGGACGAAGTGGCCCTCCGCAGGCGCTCGTTTAGGGGGCACCAGGCGGGGGTCCCGACCTCAGAAGCTTCACGTACTGCCGGATGCGCAGCACGTCTTCGGGGAAGCAGCTGTCCCAGCCCTGGTCCAGCCGCATCCAGGCCGCAGGCTGCCCGTCCTCCGCGATCAGCGGCTCCTCCGGGTCGCCGATCGCGGCATAGGAGAGGGACAGCGTCTCCGACCAACCCGGACCGAACGACCGCACCGCCACCGCGGCGGGCCGCTCCAACAACCGTGGCCGCAGCCCGGTCTCCTCGGCCAGTTCCCGGGCCGCGCCAGCACGCGGACACTCTCCGGGCTCGACCTTGCCACCGGGCGGGACCAGCCCGCGCCACGGATGCCTGACCAGCACGATCTGCTCCAGGGCTGCATCCAGGACCCACACCTCGGCGCCCAACGGCTCCACAGCGCCAACCAGCGCAGAGCGCAACCAGGCCCCGGCCCGGTCGAACTCCAGCGTCGCGCTCCCGGCGTCAGCGACGGCAGCATCCAGCGGTCGCTGCTCGAACACGCTACGGATCATTGCGACAGGCTATAAACCGCCACCGACACCACCGTCAGCGCGGCGCCTCCGGGACGCTCTCCCGCGTCGGCGGCAGGGCCTGGCCACCGATGTCGGCCACGCCGTCCAGCTGCTGCCGCCACCAGGCGGTCATCGCCGGTTCGGTCATCGCCGACCAGTCGGGGGTACGTTCCGCCTGGGCCAGGCCGAGGCGGCGGGCCAGGGCGACCAGCTCCCGGCCGGTGGCGCCCCGGGCCGCCTGGTAGGAGCGGAGCAGACCGTCCCAGGAGTCTGCCTGCCGCCAGGCCGCCTCGAAGGCGGTGGCGTCCTGCAGGGCCTTGGCCGCGCCGCTGGTGTTGTGCGGCCGGACCACCGAGGCGGCGTCCCCGGCGAGCAACAGGCGCTCCCCCACCGTGAGTTCGGTCTCCAGGTCGTAGATCGGCTGCACGAAGGTACGCTCCGGCGGGGTCAGCCCGATCACCCCAACCCAGTACGGCGGGAACCAGCGCTGCGCCAACCAGGCCAGGTGGGCGGCCAGTTCACCCGTCACCCCGCCCGGCGGGAGGCTGGTCGGGTCGTCCAGCCGCAGGCCGGTCTCCGGCGGGACGGCGTAGCACACCCAGTTCACCATCGGCCCGTCCGGCCCGGGGATCCGGTAGATCACGCAACTGCCGCCCGGGATACCGACGGTGACCGCGTCGGTGGTCGGCCAGTCGGTGCCGCCGTCCGCCGGGGTGCCCAGCGCGGCCAGCCGGTCGGCGGGGTAGCTGCCGCGCCAGCAGATGTACCCGGCGTAGCTCGGCCGGGCACCGGGACAGACCGCCTCCCTGACCACCGACCGGTAGCCGTCCGCACCCACCACCAGGTCGAACCGCTCCACCGACCCGTCCGCCAGCCGTACTTCGGCCCGGTCGGCGTACCCGCGCACGCTCTCCACCGCCGCGCCCTGCCGGTAGTCCACGCCGGCCGGGGTGGCCGCGCGCATCCCGCGCCAGAGCAGGCCCCAGTGGTAGGAGTGGAACGGGAAGGGCTGATCCCACATCACCCGCCCGGTCCGGGAATCCCCGTCCTGGACCAGCCACTTGCGCCGGGTCAGCCGGTGCGCGGCGATACCCGGGGCGAGCACCCCGGTACCCGCCAGCTCGGCGGCCCGGTCGTCATGGATCGCCAGACCCACCCCACGATCCGCCAACTGCCCACTGGTCCGCTCCAGCACCACCACCTCGCCGGCCCCCGCCCGGGCCGCCGCCGACGCGAACGCGCAGCCCGCGATACTGCCGCCGACCACCGCGACCCGACCTCCGCGCATAGCCACTCCTCCCTCGGGTGTGCCCTGCCGTCCGTTGCACCCTACCGGCCTTCCCCCGTACGGCACTTGAGTACACGCCTGGGGCGCCCTGAACGAGTCGGCGGGTCTCTGCGCGGGCTCCCAGCTCGAGCGTGCGTTCAGCCCATCCTGGCACCATAGACGTCTTATTGCGCCCTGCTGGCATGTTTTTGCAGCAGACGAGCGATCTATTGCCCTTACGTGCCCATCTCATTACGCTCTCCGCATCGGACTCCGCGCTGCCACCACTGCTCAACCAACGTTTCCGGCCACGGAGTTGACGACAAGTCGGAGGAGATCCAGATGGGTGTCACGCGTCGGACGTTCCTGCAGGCCGCGGCCGCGGCGGGCATCGCCGGAGCAACGGGGCTCGGGGAGACCGCGGTAGCGGCGAGCGCGCCCGGCGATGTGGTCGGCAAGGTGACTGTGGGCTACCAAGGCTGGTTCGCCTGCCCCGGGGACGGTGCCCCGGTCAACGGCTGGTGGCACTGGGCCCAGAACTGGGGCCAGGCGCCGTCCCCCGCCAACAGCGCCGTCGTCGCCTGGCCCGACGTCCGCGACTACCCGACCACCTACCGCACCGCCTACGACAGCCTCGGCAACGGGCAGCCCGCCTCGCTGTTCTCCTCCTACGACCAGTCGACCGTCGACGTGCACTTCCGCTGGATGAAGCAGTACGGCATCGACACCGCCGCTCTCCAGCGCTTCAACCCCACCGGCGGCGAGGGGCCGACCCGCGACGCGATGGCGGGCAAGGTGCGCAGCGCGGCGGAGTCCCAGGGCGTCAAGTTCTACCTGATGTACGACGTCTCCGACTGGACGACCATGCAGGCGGACATCAAGACCGACTGGACGAACAAGATGGGGGCGCACACCTCCTCGTCCGCCTACGCGCGGCAGAACGGCAAGCCGGTGGTGTGCATCTGGGGCTTCGGCTTCAACGACAAGCAGCGGCCGTTCGGGCCGGACGCCTGCCTGGACGTGGTGAACTGGTTCAAGGCGCAGGGCTGTTACGTGATCGGCGGGGTGCCGACCTGGTGGCGGACCGGCGACCGGGATTCCCGGCCCGGGTTCACCGGCGTCTACCACGCGTTCGACATGCTCTCGCCGTGGCTGGTCGGCCGGATCGGCAGCGTCGCGGACGCCGACAACTTCTACAACGTCGCGACCGTGCCCGACCTCGCCGACTGCGCCGCGCGCGGCATCGACTACCAGCCGTGCGTGCTGCCCGGCGGGGTCTCCGGTCGGCAGCGCGCCCACGGCGACTTCATGTGGCGGCAGTTCTACAACATGGGCCGGGCCGGGGTGCCGAGCGTCTACATCTCCATGTTCGACGAGTACAACGAGGGCAACCAGATCGCCAAGACCGCCGAGTCCCAGACCTGGGTACCGGTCGGCTCGGGCTTCCTCGCGCTCGACGAGGACGGCACCGCCTGCTCCTCCGACTACTACCTGCGGCTGACCGGCGACGGCGGCCGGATGCTCAAGGGCCAGCTCGCCCTCACTGCCGTCCGACCCACCCCACCAGTAGTCAGCTCACCCCCCGTCAACCTCGCACTGCACCGGCCGACCTCCGAGAGCAGCCACACCCAGGCGTACGGCTCCGGCAACACCGTGGACGGCGATCCGAACAGCTACTGGGAGAGCGCCAACAACGCCTTCCCGCAGTGGCTCCAGGTCGACCTGGGCGCCGCCACCGGCGTCCGCCGGATCGTCCTCACCCTGCCGCCCGCCACCGCCTGGGCCACCCGGACCCAGACCGTCGCCGTCCAGGGCAGCACCGACGGCACCTCCTTCGGGCAGCTGCTGGCCGCCACGGGCTGCACCTTCGACCCGGCCACCGGGAACACCGCCACCCTGACCCTGCCCGCCACCGCGACCACCCGGTACGTCCTGCTCGTCTTCACCGCCAACACGGGCTGGCCGGCCGGGCAGGTCTCCGAGCTCCGGGTGTACGCCGCCTGACCGGTGCGCCCGGCCCCTGAGGACCCGTGCGGACCACACCGATGGCGGGTACCCCTCCGGACACGGTGCGATGGACCGGTGGAGAGACACCGCCCGCATCGATGGGCCGACCTGACCCCCGCCGCCGGAGCCGCGGTCATGGCCACCGGCATCGTCTCCGTGGGGCTGCACCTGACCGGCCGCCAGGTGCTGTCCGCGGTCCTGCTCGTGCTGGCCGCCGGGCTGTGGGTGGTCCTGGCCGCCGACTTCACCTGGCGGCTGCTGCGTGACCGGGACCGGTGGATCACCGAGGCCGACACCCCGCCCGCCCTCACCGGCGTCGCCGCCACCTGCGTGCTCGGCACCCGGCTGGCCCTGTCCGGCCGGCACCCGGCGGCCGCCGTCCTGCTCGCGGTCGCCACGCTCGCCTGGCCGGGACTGCTGATCACCGTGATCCGCCACTGGCGGCGCCGGATGCCCGGGGCGGCGTTCCTGGTCTGCGTCGCCACCCAGGCGCTCGCGGTACTGGCCGCCGTCCTCGCCCCGGTCTACGGCAGCTGGCTGGCCCGGGGCGCGCTCGTGCTGTTCTGCCTCGGCGTGCTGCTCTACGGTCTGGCGCTGTTCCACTTCGATCCGCGACAGGTCGTCAGCGGCGCCGGCGACCAGTGGGTCGCCGGCGGGGCGATGGCGATCTCCGCGCTGGCGGGCTCCAAGCTCCTGCCCTCCCCGCTGTGGACCGGCACCGCCCACACCGTGCTCCGTACCGCGACGCTCACCCTGCTCGGCCTCGCCCTGGCCTGGTACCTGGTCCTGGCGGCCGCCGAGCTCGCGCGCCCTCGGCTGTCCTACGACATCCGCCGCTGGGCCACCGTCTTCCCGCTCGGCATGACCGCCGTCGCCTGCCTGAACGCCGGCCCCGCCACCGGCGTCCACCAGCTCTCCACCCTGGGCCGGCCGCTCCTGTGGATCGCCACCGCCGTCTGGCTGCTCACCCTCGTCGGGTTTCTGCGCCGGGCCTGGTCGGAAGCCGCCGACCCGACGCCGTGACTCCCCGAGCCGGCGGGGGCTCCCGCCGGCTCGGGGATCAACTGTTACCGCGTCAGTTCGGCTCCGGCCCAGTCGGCGTGGTCGCTGTTGATGCCGTCACCCGCGTCCGTCACCTTCAGCACCAGCGAGTTGACGCCCGCGACGCTGACGTCGATCGACTGCGTCGCACTCGCCGGGGTCATCGCGGCCGGGCTCTCGTACAGCTTGACGCCGTCACCCCAGACCTCGAACTTCACCGTCGCGTTCGCACTGACCTCGTCGTCCACACCCACATCCGAACGGAACCGCGCGTACGCACCGTTCAGCGCGTACGTGATGGCGCTGGTGGCGTGCGTACCTACGCCTTTGGCGTAGGCGGTGCCGTTCAGCCGGATCGGGTTCGCGTCGACACTCTTGTCCTTGCGGACGGTGCCCGAACCGATGGTGGGGGTACCGGTCCAGTTCAGGTCGCTGAGGGCCGTCGGCGTCTGGGGGTTGCCGATGAGCTTGGCTCCGGCCCAGTCGGCGTGGTCGCTGTTGATGCCGTCACCCGCGTCCGTCACCTTCAGCACCAGCGAGTTGACGCCCGCGACGCTGACGTCGATCGACTGCGTCGCACTGGCCGGCGTCATCGCGGCCGGGCTCTCGTACAGCTTGACGCCGTCACCCCAGACCTCGAACTTCACCGTCGCGTTCGCACTGACCTCGTCGTCCACACCCACATCCGAACGGAACCGCGCGTACGCACCGTTCAGCGCGTACGTGATCGCGCCGTTGGCGTGCGTGCCAAGGCCCTTGGGGTAAGCCGTGCCGTTGAGCGTGATCGGCCTGGAGTCGACGCTCCGGTCCTTCTGGACCGTGCCGAAGTCGCTCCGGGCGCTGCTCCAGGTGAGATCGCTCAGGTCGACAGTCTGCTCGTTCCCGCCGGCGGTGCCGACGGTCGCGGTCACGGACGCACCGACGGCCACCGGAACGGTCACGTAGGACACCGTCTTGCCGTACAGCGTCTTGGTCTGCGGCGTCTGCGCGACCCCGTTCACGGTGATCGTGGCGGGGGTGCCGTAGAACTCGGCCTCCCAACTCACGGTGCCACCCGAGTTGTTGGTCAACGTGGAGGCCGTCGTGCCGGTGTGCTTCAGCTTCAGGTCGTTGTCGCCGACCTTGAGGTGGTCGAGCTCGACCCACGGCGTCTCGGAGGTCAGCCGCGAGATGGTGGACACCTTGTGGTGCGGGGCGTCCGGCTGCACGCCCATCATCCCGTCGACGACGCTGCTGACCGCCAGGAACGAGATCTCCGGGTAGTTGTCCTTGCCGGTCATGAGCTTCTTGAGCCACGCCCAGCCCTCGGTGGACCGGTTGTACTGGTAGTACATCTCCGGCAGGTACGAGGTCGCCTCGACGTTCAGGTTGTCATCGTTGGCGGCGATGAAGTCCAGGTAGCCGTTGGTCCTGGCACCGTGGTCGCCCAGCCCGGTCAGCATCATCAGGAAGCTGGCCTCGTGGCCCCAACTGCTGTAGCCCGTACCGGCAGCGTCCTTGCCGCGGACGTACCGGTTGTTCGCCGCGTCCCACCAGTTCGCCTCGAAGTTGTTGCGCACCCGCTGGGCCCGGTCGGCCCACTTCGTGCTGTTGGCGGTGTCGCCCTTCGCCTTCAGGATCTCCGAGTACGCCAGCATCGACTGGTACTGGTACCCGAGCGAATCGGCCGCCGAGACCAGGTTCTCGTTCGGGAACTCGAAGAACGTCGCCGTGTACTCCCCCGCCTGCTTCCGCGAAACCGGCTGCTCGGCAGCCGGGTTGGCGTCGTTCCAGGTCACCTCGTGGTTGGTGAGGAACTGACCCATCGTCGAGTCGTAGTACGCGGCGAGGGTCGGATCGTTGATCCAGTCCGCGTTGCCCGTCCACTGGTACTGCTTGTACGCCTTGGTCATCAGGTTGAACGGCGACGGCAGCTCCCGGAAGCCGGTGCCGTCGATGTAGTACATGGCTCCGGACGAGCTGTGCGCCCACAGCGGCCAGCCGTTCTGCCCCGGCTTTGCGGCGTCACCGGCGAAGGTCTTCAGCATGTTCAACGTCTCGGCGTCCAGGCCGAGCACGTGCGCGCCGTCCGACTGGTGGGAGATGTCCCGGTTGTAGTAGGACTCCCGGTTGGTGTACGCACCCCAGTAGCCGGGCGCCACCGTCGTGTGCGTGGCGTCCTTGAGGCGCCACCACTCCGGTTCGTGACCCATCATCGGGTTTCCCGGATAGAACGTCATGCCCAGGGCCCGGTTCTTGCCCCAGTTGAAGCCGTCGTTCAGGGTCGCGTTCGGCGAAGCGATGGACAGCGTGCTGGTCGGCGCCCCCACGTGCTCCTGAATCGTGATCCGGTCGACCCGCGGCACCTCGCCGACGGAGGTGGCCGTCAACTCGACGGTGTCACCGGCCTTGAGCGCCACCTTGCTCGACGTACGGGTGTCGATGTTCATCGGGTCGGTGTAGTCCCGGCCGTACCGCTGGGAGGTCGCCCAGGAATCCACCAGGGCGGAGTTCACGGAGAGCTTGTACGTCACCCCGTTGGCGGTCTTGCCGTTGTAGCGCGTGATCAGGTCGTAGGTGCCGGCGACGCCGTTGAAGGTCGTGCGGGCGATGCTCGTCTGCCCTGCGACACCCCGGGCGTAGGTGACGTTGTCGACCGTGTTGCCGTTCCAGGTGTGGTTCACGGTGTCCGTCGCGAAGTTGGTCAGCGACATGTTCTCGACTTCGATCACATAGGGCCCTGCCGTCAACGCCACTGCGGGGGCGCTGGGAATCACGATTGCGGTGCCGACTGATGCCAGTACGACAGACAGTGCACAGGCAAAACGACGCATGTGCGATCGATCCTTTCGAGTGGGGGCACGCTTCATTCGGGGACGGCCGATCTCGACCGCCCCCGGTGGGGGTGTGGAACACACATCAGGACGGAGCGCCGCTCCGCTCCGGCCGGGGAGGGGGCGGGGCCGGGGAGATCGGGGCGGGCCGTCCGAGCCTTTCGCAGCTCGCTGTGTTGGAAGTAGTTGAACTGTGTTGCCTATTGAGTACTTGGTGGTGACGTGGTGTCAATAGTTGCGTGCAAGTCGACCGCATCGCTTCCACTCACCTGCGGGCCGGGTGCCTCGGATCAGGACTGTCGCCCTCCACGTCCCCGACTGCTGACGCCGGCCTGGACGGAACTGCACATCAGCAGGTCAGCAGCCTGATTCAGTCGGGTGAAGCCCGCCTCGACCAGGCGACCGGGGCGGTGTGGCTATTCGCCGCAGACCGCTGGCTTGCAACATATCCATGACGTAGATCGTGAAAGTTTTCATCTATACATTGCATGCCATGACAAGCCTGAGTAGTGTCCCTCCCCGCAAGGCTCATCGCGCGCCACTCAGGAGAAGCCCACGTGGACCCTCGCCACCCTGTCCTCACAACCAGAGCCGGGCCTCCGGCCGTTCGCAACTCCCGTGCGCAGGCGCGGGCCTGGGGGTATCGCATCTCACGCAACGAGGCTCGATGATGGGCTGATGCGCGTCGTTCTCTTCCAATCACCAGTGTTCACGCGGGAATCCCCTGCCGCGTCACTCGCTGAGGCCCTGGCAGTGCCGGAGATCCACCTCGGCGATCTCATGCGCGCTCACCTCTCCCAGGGCACCGAGCTGGGGATCCGAGCCGCCGAGATCATCAACTCCGGCAACCTGTTCCCCGACGAGATGATCACCGCGGTCATCCGCGACCACCTGCATCGGTCGGCCCGTGCGGACTTCCTCCTCGTCGGACACCCGCACAGCGCCGCCCAGGCGCTCGCGCTGGACGAGTTGCTCCGCGAGCTCGGCACGCCGCTCGACAGCGTGCTGTACCTGAAGCTTCCCGAGCGGGACGTGGAGCGTCACGTCCACCTCCTGGCCAGCCGCCAAGGGGCCGCCAACGAGATCGGCGTCCGCCTCCGGTTCGAGTCACACGAAGCGATGATGGTGCCCATCGCCCAGCACTACGCCGGGCAGGGCCTCCTGATCACGGTCGACGCCGTCGGCACACCCGACGAGATTTCCAGGCGCGCGCTCACCGCACTCCGGGAGCGCGCCCCCCGGCCCTGATGGCCGCGTGCAACTGCCCGTAGGTAGGCGCCAGTTGACGTAGCTGCGCCGCTGCGGTCCGGTCGTCGCCGTGTACCAGTGGGTACTGCAGGCTGCCCAGCAGCCTGGCCTGACGCTGTGCCACCGAGGCTGCGTGCGACAGGCCCAGTTCCTCCAGGCACATCGCCGCGTCGTTCAGGCGGCGTGCGCCCACGCGCACACCGAACGCGGTGAGCAGCATGCGGATGCCGGGCGGCAGGCCCTGGTCGACCAGGTCGGCGAGGGTCTCGACGGCGGCGGCTCCGCTCAGGGAACCGGGCGGCATGGGCAGGTCGTCGCGGCCGGCCAGCCAGCGTTCGGCGCTCGGCAGCGACTGCCGCAGCGCGTCGACGGGGGTGATCCGACGCTGACGTACGAAACCGGTCCGCAGCACGTACGGGGCGTCGATGTAGCTGATCGACTTCGCCTCCCACGCCGCGAGGAAAGCCTGCGTCGGCAGCGTCGCGTACGGGTGGCCGTGGGGGTCGTGGAGTTCGACGGTGTCCTCGTCGACCGCGATCACCACGACGTAGTGGTCACCGCCGTCGGCGTTCGGTGTGCCGGGCTGGTGGAGCAGCAGGCCCATGTCCACCGGACCGACCAGGACCGGCCCCCGCGAGCAGGCGGTCCGCAGCCGTTCCAGCGCCTCGGCCGACGTGCCTCCGTCACTGCGCTCGCAGCTCCAGCCCAGCTGGGCGATCGCGGCGTCGAGGCCGAGCTCGGGGTGCCATCCGTACGGATCGAACAACGGCAGGGCACCGGCGATGAGTTGGGCGCCGAACGGTGAACCCGTCAGGGTCTCGATGACCGCGGTGGAGGGAGCCTCCTGACCCAGCATCATGGCCAGCGAGTTGGTGAAGCAGTAGGGGCCGGAGCCGACGTAGCCGAGCACGGGAATCCTTCGCGGAGACAGCGGTGATCCCTGCCCGCGGATCGCCGGGCAGGTGAGAGGAGTCAACCCCCTCACACCGTGTCAGGGTCAACTCCGCGCCCGCACTCCGGTTCAGCGGCCCCGGTTGCGCGGGTGCTGTCGGGCCGCGCGTTCGTTGCCGTGCTTGTAGTGGCCGGTCCAACGGGCCATCACCAACTGGGGGTCGCCCGCTTCGATCTCGGCGAGGAACTCCTCGGCCCGGGGGCCGCGCAGGGTGCCGGCCGGCCTGCGGTGGTGGATGATCACCACCGTTCCGTCGGGGCGCTGCTGGTACTCGAATCCCGAAGGTGCGGGCATCTGCTGACTACTCGTTTCCTGGTGCGTACAGTACATGCGGTGCGGACTGCGAAAGCGTGCCGTGCGGCGCCGGACCGGGCAAGCGGTTTTCGCCCGCACCCGGGCGGTAGGGTCGGATCATGGCAACCGACGAGTCGAGCGTGCGGGTGGACGCCTGGATCTGGTCCGTCCGTCTCACCAAGACCCGGTCCCTGGCCGCCGCCGAGTGCCGGGCCGGGCACGTACGGATCAACGACGAGCGGGTGAAGCCCGCGCAGGCCGTCCGCGAAGGTGACGTGGTCCGGCTGTTCCACGCCGGGCAGGAGCGGATCGTCACGGTCCGCAAGCTGATCCGCAAGCGGGTGGGCGCCGAGGTGGCGGCCGAGTGCTACCGCGACGACACCCCGCCCCCGCCGCCGCGCGCGGAGATCGAGATGGCGGGCATCCGGGACCGCGGCGCCGGACGGCCCACCAAGCGCGACCGTCGGGACATGGAGCGCCTGCGCGGGCAGTAGCCCGGCAGATCGGCCCGCCGGAGGCCGCAGAATAGGGGCATGTCACGACGCCCCAAGCCCTCGCCGCGCCCCGCCGCCACCGCCGCCTGCCCCTGCGGTCTGCCCGCCAGCTACCGGGAGTGCTGCGGCCGCCTGCACCGGGGCGAACTGGCCGCCGGTACCGCAGAGCAGCTGATGCGCTCGCGCTACAGCGCGTTCGTGGTGGGTGACGAGGCGTACCTGCTGCGCACCTGGGCCGCCGCGACCAGGCCGCCGTCGGTCGACTTCGACCTGGAGCTGCGCTGGCAGCGGCTCGAGGTGCTGGCGAGCAGCGAGGGCGGGGCGTTCCACTCCGAGGGCACGGTCACGTTCCGGGCGCACTTCGTGCACCAGGGCGAGGAGGGCGTGATGAGCGAGCGCAGCGCGTTCGTCCGGGAGAACGGCGCCTGGGTGTACCGGGACGCACTCGAACTGAGCTGACGCCACCAGGGTGAGGCGGCACCGGCCGGGGGTGGCGGCCGGTGCCGGGGGTGTGAGGTGCGAGGATGGCCGTTCCCGCCAGCCGTGGGCGGGCCTCTCAGCCGACCGGCCGGGTGCTCATCCAGCACCGGTATCAGGGGCGATGCGAGCAGGCCCGACCGCTGCGTACCCCGGCAGCCGGCAGCGGTGATCGCGTCTTCTCCTCTTCCCTCCCTCTGGAAGTTGCACCCTCATGCACGTCTCCGCCATACCCACGCGCGCCCTCGCGGCCGTGGGCTGCCTGACGCTGGCCGCGTGCGGCAGCGTCACCTCGGCCGCCCCCGGCTCGAAGACCGACCTGCGTTCCCGGCTGCCGCAGTCCGTCCGGGACGCCGGCGTCCTGAAGATCGCCTCCGACCTCAACTACCCGCCCGTCGACTTCAAGGCCGCCGACGGCACCGCGACCGGACTGGACCCGGACCTGGCCGCCGCCCTCGGCACCTACCTCGGGCTGCGGGTGCAGTTCGTCGACCTGCCGTTCGCCGAGGTGCTCCCGGCCGTGCAGAACGGCAAGGCCGACCTGGCGATGTCCGCCGTGATCGACACCCGCCGCCGCCAGCTGGGCACCGACGAGACCGGCAACCAGGTCAACCCGGGCGTCGACTTCGTCGACTACTTCGTCACCGGCACCTCGATCCTGGTCAAGCAGGGCAACCCGCTCGGCATCGGCTCGCTCGACGACCTGTGCGGCCGGACGGTGGCCCTCCAGCGCGGGACCGTCCAGGACGAGATGGCCGAACTGCAGACCGGCGCCTGCACCAGGACCGGCAAGCCGCTGCGCATCCACCGGCTGGACACCGACGACCAGGCGCTCGCCGAACTCGCCGCCGGCACAGCGGTGGCCGACCTGAACGACTACCCCGTCGCCGAGTACAACACCCGCACCGGCCGCGGCAAGGGCACCTTCCAGGTGACGGGCGGTCAGTTCCAGACCAGCCCGTACGGGATCACCGTGCGCAAGGACCGGACCGCCCTGCGCGACGTCCTGGCCAAGGCCCTGGACCAGCTGATCCGCAACGGCGAGTACGACAAGGTGCTGGCCAAGTGGAACGTCCAGGGCGGCGCGGTCACCAGCGCCGTCGTCAACGGCGGACGCTGAACCGCAGGACGCGGTCGTCCCCGTCCCGGGGGCGGCCGCGTCCGTCGGTGTTGCTGGTGGTCACCAGCAGCGTGCCGTCCCGGTCGGCGAGCACGGTCCGCAGCCGCCCGTACCGGTCGGTCAGGTGGGCGGTCGGCGCGCCGCCGTCCAGCGGCACCTGCCACAGCCGGCTCCCGCGCAGGGCCGCCATCCAGACCGCGCCGTCGGCGTACGCGATCCCGGAGGGCGAGGCCTCGGCGGTGGTCCACTGGGCGTACGGATCAAGGAACCCCGGCCGCCCCGCCTTGCCCTCCACCACCGGCCAGCCGTAGTTGCCGCCGGGCTCGATCAGGTTGAGCTCGTCCCAGGTGTTCTGCCCGAACTCGGCTGCCCAGAGCCGCCCTTGGGCATCCCAGGCCAGGCCCTGCACATTGCGGTGGCCGAGGCTGAACACCACCGAGCCGGGGAAGGGGTTGCCGGGCGCGGGTGCGCCGTCCGGGGTCATCCGGAGGATCTTGCCGCCCAGCGACGCCCGGTCCTGGGAGAGTGCGGTCCGGCCCGCCTCGCCGGTGCCGGCGTACAGCATGCCGTCCGGGCCGAACGCGATCCGGCCGCCGTTGTGGTTGCTGCCCTTCGGGATGCCGGTCAACACCGGTTGCGGGTCGGCGAGTTGGCCGTCCCGGTAGTGCAGCCGGACAATCCGGTTGTCCTGCTCTGCGGTGAAGTACGCGTAGACCGTCCGGTCCTCGGCGAACCCCGGCGAGAGCGCCAGCCCCAGCAGTCCGCCCTCCCCGCCCGGCCGCACGCCGGGCACGGCGCCGAGATCCACCCTTGGGCCGCCCGACAGCGGCACCCGGGTGATCCGCCCCTGGTCCCGCGACCCCACCAGCAGCTCCCCGTCCGGGAGTTGAGCCACTCCCCACGGTGTGTCCAACCCGTCCGCCACGGTCTCCACCGTCTTCCCCGCCACCGGCTCGCCCGCCTCGCAGCCGGTCAGCAGCAGGGCGGCCAGCAGAACGGCGACGGGTGCAACTCTCACGGCGACCTCCTGGCGGCTTCCCCCTCCAGCACACCACACCTGGGCCGGGACTACTTCGGGGCGGGGGCCAGCCCGGTGCAGCCGCGCAGCCCGTCCCGGCGCTTCAGCGAGGCGGTGGCGACGGCACCGGTCTCCGGTGCGGGGATGCCCTGGGAGTTGACCTGGGCCGGGGTGAAGACCTCGCCGGTGACCTTGCCCGCGCCGGTCAGGGTGAGGGTGGTGACGCCGGTCTCGTTGGAGTTGGCGTAGCTGGAGGTGCCGTACCAGAGGAAGTTGCCGAAGCCGTACGCGACATAGGTGTCGCCGAGCATGCCCGCGCCGAGCATGGTGTGCGCGTGGGTGCCGACCACGGCGGAGGCGCCGGCGGCGGCGAGCCGCTTGGCGAGGGTGGTCTGCGCACCGGTCGGGCAGGCCACGCCCTCCTCGCCCCAGTGCAGGTAGACGATCACCACCGGGGCCTGGGTCTTGGCCTTCTGCACCGCCTTGACCAGGGTGTCCGCCTCCAGCGCCGAGGCGATGCCGGGCTTGTCGGCACCGGCCCGCCACTTCTGGTTGGTCAGGTCGACCACCTGGCTCGCCCCGAGCACCGCGACCTTGACCCCCTTCACGTCCGCCACGTGGGCCGCGAACGCCTCCTCGGCGTTCTTGCCGAAGCCCACCACCGGTATCGGCGAAGCCGCCTTCGCCGCCAGGGTGTCGGCCAGCCCGGCCGGGCCGAAGTCGACGGCGTGGTTGTTGGCGAGCGAGACGATGTCCACGCCGGAGTCCTGGAGCACCTTGAGCGATCTGGCCGGGGTCCTGAAGGTGTAGGTCTTCGGCTCCGGCGCGCCCCGTTCGGTGATCGCGGTCTCCAGGTTGAGCACCGAGAGGTCGGCTGCCGCCAGCGTCTTGGAGATCGGTCCGAGCGCCTGCTCGGGGGCCTTCACGTTGAGCCGGCTCTCGGTCCGGCCCTCGAAGTGCACATCGCCCGCGAAAGCGATCGTGATGGTCGCCGCCGGGTCCCCGGCCGCTGCCTTCGACGGCTCCGCCGGGCTGCTCGGCGCGGTGGCGGACTTGCCCCCGTCCGCCTTGCCGCCGTCCGCATGGTCCCCGCCGGTGGGGTGCGGACCGGAACTGCACGAGACGAGGCAGGCCAGACCGGCCAGCAGTACGGCAGTGGAGCTGACGCGGCGCATTGGAGTCCCCCCGGAGTCGTTAGAACAGAGAGACTACCGACCGGCCTCACGAGTTCTCCATGCACCCTCCACAAATACGGAGGGAACGATTCCGGGTCCCCATCACCTTCACATCGGCAGCGAGAGCAGCCGCACCGCACCCCCCGGCCACTCCACCCCCTCCCGCAGCGGCGTCCACAGGGTGCACAGCGGCATCACGACCACCCCACCGGGCTGCCGTACCTCCACCTCGCCCTCCACCGTCCGCCAGCCGAGCCGCCGGTACACGGGCGCGATCGGGGGCCGGCAGAACAGCAGCGCGTACGGCGGACCCACCGTGCGGGCGTACTCCAGGGCGGCCCCGATGACGGCCCGGGCCAGCCCTCGACCGCGCAGATCGGCGGCGACGGCCACGCCGCCGACGCCCATCACCTCCGTCTCCAGCTCACCGATCGCGATCGGCAGCCGGAGCAGACCGGTATGGGCGACCAGGCGGCCGTCGAGCCGGATGCCGAAGTGCTCCTCCTTCGGCAGCCAGGTCAGCCCGAGCGAGGCGACTCCGAACGCGTCGGTGGTGTCGCCGAGGATCTCGGCCTGGTCGTCCTTCGTGTACCGGGCGAGCCGCACCGGGGCGGGCGGGAGGTGATGAGCAGTCATCCCGGCATGATCCCCTCGTCGGCACCGCCGGGCAACGCCCCGGGTAGGGTGCACGGATGTCCCTGCTCAGCCTGCACGACAAGGCCGTCCTGGCGGCCCGCTTCGAACGCGACCCGGCACTCCATCAGCTGGAACTCGGCGACCTCGACGACCTGCTGTGGCCGCACACCACCTGGTACACCCTCGGCGACGACGGTCCGGTGGCCCTGCTGTACGGCGTCGGCGACCCGCCCACCCTGCTCGGGCTGGGCCGGCCCGAGGAGGCGGCCGACTGGCGGGCGCTCACGCACGCGCTGCTGCCGGTGCTGCCACGCCGAATCCTCGCCCATCTGTCGGCGGATTCGCTCCAAGTCCTGTCCACCGCCTACGCGGTGAAGCGTCACGGCACGCTGCGGCGGATGGCCCTCACCGACCCCGCCCGCGCCGACCGGCACCCGCTCGGCCCCTGGCGGCCGCAGCCGCTGGGCCGGGCCGAACTGCCGGAGCTGACCGAGCTGTTCGCGGCGAGCTACCCGGGCAACTGGTTCGACGACCGGATGATCGACACCGGCCAGTACGTCGGCGCCCGGGACGATGACGGCAGCCTGGTCGCCGTCGCCGGTGTGCACGTCTACTCCCCCGCCCACCGGGTGGCCGCCATCGGCAATGTGACGACCCGTCCGGCAGCTCGGGGACGCGGCGCGGCCGCCGCCTGCGTGGCCGTGCTCTGCCGTCAACTGGCCCGCACCGTCGACCACATCGGGCTCAACGTCCGCGCCGACAACACCATCGCCGTACGGCTCTACGAGCGCCTCGGCTTCACCTCGGTGCTGGAGTTCGAGGAGGCCACGCTCACCGCCCACTGACCCCAACCGGAGGGTTCAGGTGAGCGGGGCCGCCTTCGCGTCCCAGTCGATGCGGTGGTCGAACTGCCAGGCCATCTTCTCCGGATTGACCAGCTTCATGGCCGCCGGCATCACCAGGTCGCGCAGGGCGCGGCCGACCGGGCCCGCGGTCTTGTTGCTGTTCGTGCGGACGCCGAGCTTGATGATGCGTTCGACCCGGGGGCGGCGCAGCTGTTCGTACGCCGCGAACGCCTGGTCGTAGGGCAAGTCCCGCAGGCAGCGCGCCAGTTCGACGGCGCTCTCGGCGGCGATCGAGGCGCCCTGTCCGGAGCTGGACGAGGCGGCGTGGGCCGCGTCGCCGATCAGGGCCATCCGGCCGCGGGTCCAGTTCGCGACCCTCGGCATGTTCTCCATCGGTCCGGTGACGAGGAGTTGGCCGGGGTCGGTACGGCCGATCATTTCCAGCGCAGGGGTCCGGTCGTCCGCGAAGGCGGCCCGCAGGGTGCGCATCCACTCCTCCGCGCCGATCGCCTGGGCCTCGGCCACCGTCATCGGGGCACGGTGCGGCAGGTTCACGAACCACACCGCCGAGGAGTCGTCGAAGACCTGGTAGCCGAAGAACGCGCGCTTGCCGAAGCACATGTACATCACGCCCTCGGTGGAGGGCAGCCCCGACCGGTCCAGCCGCGCCCCGAAGCACACCAGGCCGGCGTAGTTCGGCTGCGGTGCGGCGGGGTCGATCAGGGAGCGGACCGTGGAGCGGATGCCGTCCGCGCCGATCAGGATGTCGGCGCTCGCCTGGGTGCCGTCCGCGAAGTGCGCGGTGACGCCGGAGCCGGTGTCCGTCGTGCCCGTCAGCCGCTTGCCGTGGTGGATGGGGACGGAGCGGCGCTCCGCCTCGGCGTAGATCGCCCGGTAGAGATCGGCGCGCCAGACGAACTGCAGGGACGGGAGGCGGGCGGGCGGCGCGAACCGCGCGAGGTGCTTGCCCGTCCAGCTCCGCAGCCCCAGGGCGCTGACCGGGATGCCGATGGCGCGGACCAGGTCGCCCGCGCCGATCGCGTCGAGGGCGTTCTGGCCGTTCGGGGCGATGGTCATACCGCCGCCGACCCCGTCGGCCGTGTGGTCGTACGCCTCGTGGACGGCGGCCTCGATACCTGCCTGACGGAGTGCCATCGCGGCGACCGGGCCGGCGATGCCGCCGCCGATGACGAGCGCGGTGCGGGCTTTGGGAGACATCTCGGAGGTCCTCTCTGTGGGGTGCCCTGTGAACGAGTCGATAGTTGCACTGCAACTAGTTACACGTCAACTAGTTGCCGCGAAGCTAGAATCCCGCCCATGACCGCATCCGCCCCCCGCAGCTCCCCCCTCGCCCTGACCGTCCTGGCCCTGCTGCACCACAAGCCGCTGCATCCGTACGGCATCCAGCGGCTGGTCAAGGACTGGGGCAAGGAGCAGGTCGTCAACGTCCGGCAGCGCGCGAGCCTCTACCGCACGATCGAGCGGCTCAACGCCGACGGGCTGATCGCGGTCCGCGAGACCGAGCGCGATCAGCAGTACCCCGAGCGGACCGTCTACGAGGTCACCGACGCGGGACGCGAGACCGCCCGGGCCTGGCTGGAGGAGATGCTCACCACACCCAAGGAGGAGTTCCCGGAGTTCCCGGCCGCCCTCTCGAACCTTCTGCTGCTCACGTCGGACGGGATGGCGGACGTGCTGGAGCGGCGGGCCGACGCCCTCACGCGGAAGCTCGACGGGCTGGAAGCGGCCATGGCCGCGGAGGCGGGGCACGGGCTGCCGCGCATCACCCGCCTGGAAACCGAGTACCTGCGGGCCGTGACGGCCGCGGAGCTGGCGTGGGTGCGCACGGTGGTCGAGGACCTGCGGGCCGGCCGGCTCTCGTGGTCGAAGGAGCAGCTGGACGCCCTGGCGGCGGTGCAGGCGGACAGGCCCTAGCGCTCCGGCGCCTCGGCCTCCACCGGCGCCGGGAAGCGCTCGGCAAGACCCCGGAGCAGGCGCGCGTATGCTTCCCGCTGTGGTGTCCGGGGTTCGACCCGGCCCTTCTCCCACGTCCAGATGGTTTCGCGCTTCACCTGCAGGGCGTCCGCGATCTGCTGCTGGGTCAGCCGGGCGGCTTTGCGCAGACGGGCCCGCTCGTCGGGGGGAGGCAGCTCCTCCGCTCGCGCGAGCAGCGCGTCCACTGCTTGGAACAACGCCCCGGCTTCCGTCATTACGCCACCTCCGCGCAGTACCCTAGCCTCGATGTCACTGCGGATCTAACACCCACGCCGGTGCTGCCGGTGGAGTCCTTTCGGCCATTGGGCGCAAAACCGTGGTCCACGTCACGTAATTCGATCCGTAACGGATCGACCTGCCCCGCGATGAACGGGGAGGTGTTGTCGCGCGGGACGAGTTCCCGTACCGCGTTGTCCCACTCCCCCTTGTGAGAGGCTCCTCGTGTCGCTCAGCTCGACCAGCAGGGTTTCCGTCGCCGAGAAGAAGCGTCCCGTCAAGCGGGCGGCGGCCAAGGCCGCGGTGGCCGCTCCGCAGCCCGCACCGTCCGCGGAGGACAGTGGCGGCGACTGGGAGGACGACAAGGAGCCGGCCGCCGCCGAGCCCGAGGAGCAGGAGGGTGGCTCCTTCGTCCTGTCCGACCGGGACGACGACGACGCGCCCGCCCAGCAGGTCTCCACGGCCGGTGCCACCGCCGACCCGGTCAAGGACTACCTGAAGCAGATCGGCAAGGTCCCGCTGCTCAACGCCGAGCAGGAGGTCGAGCTGGCCAAGCGGATCGAGGCCGGCCTGTTCGCCGAGGACCGGCTCGACGTCGACGACAGCCTGACCCCGCAGTTCCGCCGCGAGCTGGAGCTGCTCGCCGAGGACGGCCGCCGGGCCAAGAACCACCTGCTGGAGGCCAACCTCCGCCTGGTGGTCTCGCTGGCCAAGCGCTACACCGGCCGCGGCATGCTCTTCCTGGACCTGATCCAGGAGGGCAACGTCGGCCTGATCCGCGCGGTCGAGAAGTTCGACTACACCAAGGGCTTCAAGTTCTCCACGTACGCCACCTGGTGGATCCGGCAGGCGATCACCCGCGCGATGGCCGACCAGGCCCGCACCATCCGCATCCCGGTGCACATGGTCGAGGTCATCAACAAGCTGGCCCGCGTGCAGCGCCAGATGCTCCAGGACCTGGGCCGCGAGCCCACCCCGGAGGAGCTGGGCAGAGAGCTGGACATGACCCCCGAAAAGGTGGTCGAGGTCCAGAAGTACGGCCGCGAGCCGATCTCCCTGCACACCCCGCTCGGCGACGAGGGCGACAGCGAGT
Organism: Kitasatospora gansuensis; assembly: GCF_014203705.1. Lineage (NCBI taxonomy): Bacteria > Bacillati > Actinomycetota > Actinomycetes > Kitasatosporales > Streptomycetaceae > Kitasatospora > Kitasatospora gansuensis. The sequence continues at coordinate 7,674,088 of NZ_JACHJR010000001.1, read as the reverse complement.
TCGGCGACCTGATCGAGGACTCCGAGGCGGTCGTCCCGGCCGACGCGGTCTCCTTCACCCTGCTTCAGGAGCAGCTGCACTCCGTCCTCGACACCCTGGCCGAGCGCGAGGCGGGCGTGGTCTCGATGCGCTTCGGCCTCACCGACGGCCAGCCGAAGACCCTGGACGAGATCGGCAAGGTCTACGGCGTGACCCGCGAGCGGATCCGCCAGATCGAGTCCAAGACCATGTCCAAGCTCCGCCACCCGTCCCGCTCCCAGGTCCTCCGCGACTACCTGGACTAGGCCCTCCGGGCCCGGGCCAGCAGCGCCTCGGTGCGGGCCAGGTCGGACCGGTGGTCGATGGCGCGCTGGATGGCGGCGGCCTGCTCGGCGAGCGGGACGGCGGCGGCCGGGGTGCCCTGGTGGAGGTGGGCGGTGGCGATCACCAGCAGGGCCCGGGCCTCCAGCGGGCGGTAGCCGCCGGTGCGGCAGAGGTCGACCACCTGGCCGGCGAGTCGGGCGGCCTCGGCCGGGCGGTGTTCCAGCAGCTCGACCTCGGCCAGGCCGAGGGTGGCGCGGAGCTCCGGGTGCCGTACGCCGCTGGTGACCGCGAGGCGGAGGGCGCGGCGCAGGTGCAGGGCGGCGGGGCGGGTGTGGCCCATCGCCAGCCGGTAGCCGCCGAGGGCGAGCAGCGCGCCGCACTCGGCGAACGGGTCCCCGGTCCGCAGCACCAGGGCGAGTGCCGTACGGGCGTCGTGCAGGGCGTCCTCGGGGCGTCCGGCGGAGAGCGCCACGGCCGACCGTTCGACCAGTGCGGCGGCCTCGCCGTCCAGGTGCCCGAGGTCACGGTCGATCAGGTGGGCCGTGGTCAGGTCCAGGACCGCGGCGTCGAGATCGCCCCGGCGGTGCCGGAGCACCCCGAGATTGATCAGTGCGGCCGCCTCGCCGCGCCGGGCGCCCGCCGAGCGGTGGATCTCCAGCGCCTCGGTCAGGTGGGCCTCGGCCTCGGTCAGCCGGCCCGACATCAGGTAGTCGGCGCCCAGGTTGTTGTGGTTGATCGCGATGCCGGTCCGCCGGCCGAGCTGCTGGTAGACCGCCAGCGCCGCCGACATGTACTCCACCGCCTGGTCGGCCCGGCCGAGGATCGAGCAGGCGACGCCGATCCGCTCCAGCGCCGAGGCCCGGAACCGGTGCAGCTCGGCCGGGCCGTCGGTGATCCGCTCGGCCACCCGGACGATCCAGCGGTTGTAGCCGACCGCGCGCCGGTAGTCGCCGGTGCAGTGGTGGGCCATCGCCAGGCTGGTGAGCGAGGCCATCACGGCGGCCCGGTCGTCCCGGGCCAGCGCGGCGGCCAGCGCGGTGCGGGCGACCGGCAGCCAGTGCGGGTTGCCGCGCCGGGCGGTGTAGTGCGGGCGCAGCGCGTCGGAGAGCAGCCAGGCCATCTCGGGCGCGCCCTGCGCCACCGCCGCGCTCTGCGCCAGCACCAGCGCGGCCTCGTACTGGGCGATCCAGGCCGCGGCGTCCCGCGCGTCGGTGAACGGCTCGCCCGGCAGCCGCAATTCCTCCGGGATCGGCAGCCGGACGAACTGCGGGAACAGTGTCCGCGCGGCCGAGTCCGCCAGGTGCAGGTAGAGCGCGTACAGCCGCCGGGAGGCGGCCAGCCGGTCGGCCTCCGGGTCGCACTCCAGGCCCAGCAGTTGGGCGTAGCGGCGGAGCAGGTCGTGCACCGTGTAGCGGTCGGCGGCCACCTGGGTGATCAGGTGCGCGTCCAGCAGGCGGCGCAGCAGCGGGGCGGTCCGTTCGGGGGTGGAGCCGGTCAGCGCGGCCGCTCCCCGGGGGCCGAACTCGGGGACCGGCAGCAGGCCGAGGCGGCGGAACAGCAGCTGCTGATCGGGGGTCAGCGCCTGGTACGAGTAGTCGAAGGCGGTCCGGATCGCGGCCTGCTCGTCGCCCAGCACCTCCAGCTCGGCCAGTGCGCTGGTGCCGGACAGGGCGGCGGCGCGGTCGGCCAGGGTCGGGTAGTCGGCCCCGGCCAGCCCGGCTGTGGCGATCCGGATCGCCAGCGGCAGCAGGCCGCAGGTCCGGGCGATCTCGGCGGCGGCCTCCGGTTCCTGGGCGACCCGGTCGGAACCGACCAGGCGGGCGATCAGGGTGACCGCCTGATCGGGTGTCAGCAGGCCGAGCCGCAGGTCCCGGGCGCCGTCCCGGGCGATCAGGCCGGTGAGCCGCTCCCGGGAGGTGACCAGCACGCAGCTCAGCGGCCCGGCGGGCAGCAGCGGGCGGACCTGCTGGGCGGTCCGGGCGTTGTCGAGCAGCAGCAGGACCCGGCGCTCGGCCAGCACCGAGCGGTAGAGGGCGGCGGCCTGCTGCTCGTCGGCGGGGATCTGCTCGGGCTGGACGCCCAGCGCGCCGAGCAGTTGGGTCAGGGCCTGACCCGGCGTCATCGGTTCGCCGGGGCCGTGGCCGCGCAGGTTGAGGTGGAGCTGACCGTCCGGGAAGTGGCTCCGGACCTGCTGGGCCCACCAGGTGGTGAGTGCGGTCTTGCCGACGCCCGCCATCCCGGAGACCAGCACCAGCGCGGGCAGGCCGTCCGGGAGCAGCCCGTCCAGCTCCGCCAACTCGGCCCGGCGGCCGGTCAGTTCGCGTACCACCGGCGGGAGTTGACGTGGGATCACGACCGGTGGCGGAGCAGGTGCGGTCCGGTCACCGGCGAGCAGTTGGCGGTGGGCGTCGGCGAGGGCCGCGCCGGGGTCGGAGCCGAGCTCCTCGCGCAGCCGAGTCCTGGTGCGCTCGTACAGCTCCAGGGCCTCGGCGGTCCGGCCGCTCTGCCGGAGCGCCAGCAGCAGGAGCGTCACCAGCGGTTCGGCCAGCGGGTGTTCGGCCACCAGCGGGGAGAGCTCGGCGGCCACCGGTCCTGGCCGGCCGAGCCCGAGTTCGGTGCGGTAGCGGCTGGTCTGGATCTCCAGGTACTCCCTGGTCAGGGTCTCCCGCATCCGGTCCGCCCAGGCTCCGGGCACTCCCGCGAGCGGGCTGTCCCACAACCGGGCCGCCGCGCCGAGGAGTTCGGCCGAGCGCGGCCGGTCGCCGTCCCGCTCGGCCCGCTCGGCGTCGGCGGCCAGCCGGCGCAGGCGGTGCACGTCGATCTGCTCGGGCTCGGCCGTCAGCGTGTAACCCGCGCCGTCCCGGAGCAGTTGGAGCTCCGGCCAGGGAACCAGCACCCGGCGCAGCCGGGCCAGGTAGGCGTACAGGGTGCTCCGGGCGGTGGGCGGTGGGTGCTCCTCCCAGACCCGGTCGATCAGGTGGTCCACCCCCACCCGGCGTCCCGGCGTCATCGCGAGCACGGCGAGCACCGCGCTCTGCTTCGCCGTCCCGGCCGGGACGAAACCGTCCGCCGTCTCGACCCCGACCCGACCCAGCAGCCTGACCAGCACGTGCACCCCGTTCTTCGCCCCTCGCGGTCCCTCGCGGTCGAGGGCGGTCCTGCTGGTGGCCGTCCGCCGGGCCGGTCCCGCCCGCCGGAGTGTCCACCTGACGGGCCGTCCGGCGGGGTGTGCCGTCGGCCCGTGCAAGATTCTTGCAATCCGGCCGGGTGAGACTGATCCCGGCCCCGGAGTTCCGGGGCCCGGCGGCCCGTAGGAGCCGGCTGGGCGCGCGCGGGGGCGTGCTTCAGCCGGTCATCCGGTCGGGACGGCGAGCGGTGCGGCAGGTGGTTCGCTGACCTACGGAGACCCCGTGTGGACAGGTGCCCACCGGGGCGGGCTCCATACACCCGACCCGGTGCCCTGAAGCTGTTCCTGGGACTCCCCGTATCCGCGGCTCCGGTAGTGCTCACCGGCGGCCGCGGAGCGGACCACCTCGCCCCACCGAGGCGGTCGGTCGGGACCACGCTGCACCGCGACCCGGCCGGCCGCCCCACAGTCACCGCGCGTGCTGACACCCCCAGCGCCAGCACGCGCGGTCTCCACCTTCGCGGGCCCGGACCCCGGAACCCCGGGGCCGACCGGCGGCAGCCCGGCGACGGGCTCAGCCGGCCGGGGCGCCGAACCACTTCGACAGCGCGCCGAGCAGCTCCTCCCGGTCCTCGCCGACCCACGCCACGTGGCCGTCCGGCCGCAACAGCACGGCGGGCGCGTCCAGTTCCTCGCTGACGTCGACGACGTGGTCCACCCGGTCCGCCCAGCCCTCCACCGAGAGCCGGCCGGTCCGGTCGAGCAGCAGCCCGCGGCCGCCGTGCATCAGCTCGTACAGGCGGCCCTGCTTCAGCTGCACGTCCCGCAGCCGCCGGCCGAGCAGGTCGTCGCCCTCGCCGAGGTCGTAGCGGACCTCGACCGCGGTGATCATCCCGGTCACGTACCGGTTGACCTCCTCGAAGTCCATCAGCTTGGAGAACAGCTCCCGCAGCGCGGTCGCTCCCGGGTCGGTGCCCAGCAGGGTGATCTGCGCGCGGCAGTTCTCCAGTACGGCGGCGCCCACCGGGTGCCGCTCGGTGTGGTAGCTGTCCAACAGCCCCTCGGGTGCCCAGCCGGCCACCTCGGCGGCCAGCTTCCACCCGAGGTTGAAGGCGTCCTGCACACCGAGGTTGAGGCCCTGTCCGCCGGTCGGCGGGTGGATGTGCGCGGCGTCACCGGCCAGCAGCACCCGGCCGACCCGGTAGCGCTCGGCCTGCCGGGTGGCGTCGCCGAACCGGGACAGCCAGCGCGGCGAGTGCGCGCCGAAGTCGGTGCCCGCGACGGCCAGCAACTGCTGCCTGAACTCCTCCAGGGTCGGCACGGCACGGTCCTCGGCCACACCGGCGGCGGGCACCACCATCCGGTACACCCCGTCCCCGAGCGGGATGACGCCGAACCGCAGCTGGGTCTTCTGGACCTCCGCCACCACGGCGGCGATCGTCTCCTGATCCTCCGTCAGCACCAGCTCGCCGAGCAGCGTCTCGACCTTGGCGGGCTCGCCCGGGAAGCCGACCCCGATCAGCTTGCGCACCAGGCTGCGACCGCCGTCGCACCCGACCACGTAGCGCGAGCGCAGCCGGCTGCCGTCCGCCAGCTCGACGGTCACGCCGTCCTCGTCCTGGCTCAGCCCGACCAGCTCGCTGCCGCGCCGGATCTCCGCACCGAGTTCGAGGGCGCGCTCGTTGAGCAGCCGCTCGGTGACCGGCTGCGGGGTGGCGAGGCCGTACGGGTGAGCCGTGTCCAGGCGGTCCGGCCACGCCTTCATGATGCCGCCGAAGAGCCCGCCGACCTGGAACTTCTCACTGACCGCCAGAAACCGTTCCAGCAGCCCCCGTTGGTCCATCAACTCCACGCTGCGCGCGTGCAGACCCTGCCCCCGGCCCTGGTCGGTCGGCTCGGCCAGCTTCTCCAGCACGACCACGTGCACACCGTGCAGCCGCAGCTCGGAGGCCAGCATCAGCCCGGTCGGCCCGCCGCCGGCCACGATTACGTCGATCATCACAAACCCCCATGGATATCAGCCGGTTCCGGCTTCGACCGACGATTCTCCATGATCACCGGGGCCTTGCGGCAAGCCCCGGGGCGCGCTATAAGTTGAGAGTGGCAAGGAGCGTTTTCACCTCCTTGCCTTTCTCGTGCGCGCTCCGGTGCGGACGGGCCGCTGCACGGTTCAGGCGACGTGCTGCGGCACCGCCCCGACGCCCGGTTCGACCGGGGCGGGCTGCTCGCCCGGCCGGTCCAGGGCCCAGGAGGCGGCGGCGATCAGGAAGCCGAGCGCGGCCAGCCCCGCACCGACCAGCGCCGGTGAGACCCAGCCGAACCCGGCGCTCAGCGCGAGGCCGCCGAAGAACGCGCCCTGCGCGTTGGCCAGGTTGAACGCCCCCTGGACGGTCGCCGAGGCCAGCGTCGGGGCGCGTCGGGCCTTCTGCAGCACCAGGGTCTGCACGGTCGGTACGGTCGCGAAGCCGAACAGTCCGATCAGCACCACCGTGACCGCGGCCGACCACTCCGTCCGGGCGGTGACCGAGAAGACCGCCAGTGTGATCGCCATCAGCAGGAAGGTCGCGCAGATGGCCGGCCGCAGCGCGCGGTCGGCGGCGTACCCGCCGATCACGTTGCCGAGCGTCATGCCGACGCCGAACAACGCGAGCACCACCGTGACCGAGCCCTCGGAAAAGCCGGCCACCTCGGTCAGGATCGGCGTGATGTAGCTGTAGCAGGCGAACAGTCCGGCGCAGCCGAACACCACCGTGCCGAGCGCGAGCCAGAGTTGGCCGCTGCGGAAGGTGGAGAGCTCACGGCGCAGCCCGGCGCCGGGGTGGCTCGGCAGAGCGGGGACCAGCCGGGCGATGGCGAGGGTGCCGAGCGCGCCGATGCCGACCACCACCAGCATCGCGGCCCGCCAGCCGAGCTGCTGGCCGAGCAGGGTGGCGGCCGGCACGCCGACGATGTTGGCCACCGTCAGACCGGAGAACATCACCGAGACGGCCCGGGCCCGCAGGTGCGGGGCGACCAGTTCAGCGGCGGCCACCGCTCCGGCGCCGAAGAACGCGCCGTGCGGAAGCCCGGTGATCAGCCGGGCGGCGGCGAGCAGCGGGAAGGTCGGCGCCACGGCGCAGAGCAGGTTGCCGACGGTGAACAGCGCGGCCAGGCCGATCAGCACGCCCTTGCGGGGCAGCCGGGCACAGGCTCCGGTGAGCAGCGGGGCGCCGATCACCACCCCGACCGCGTACATCGTGATCAGCCAGCCGGCCTGCGGGATGGACACGTCCAGGTCCCCGGCGATCTGCGGCAGCAGGCCCATCGCGGCGAACTCGGTGGTGCCGATGGCGAAGGCGGTGACGGCGAGGGCGACGAGCGCCAGCGGCATGAGGGTTCAACTCCAGGTCAAGGGTGGGAGGCGGTCGCCGCTGACCGCCGTACGAGTGGGATTGGGCCAGTCTAACGAGCGTCGGTGAGCGTACGGATCCGGTGCAGTTCGCCCACGATGTCGTTGAGCGTGCGGCAGTCGGCCGGGGCGGTGGCGGCCTCCGGGGTGTCGGGCGTCAGGCCGTCCAGGGTGTCGGCCAGGGCGGCCAGTTCGGTGGTGATCCGGTGGGCGGTCGGGGCCGCCGGGGTGGGGCGGCCGTGGTCGAGGCGGACGGCGCAGGCGGTGGTGGCGTCGACGATCCGTTCGGCCCGGGCGGTGACGGGCAGCCAGTTCCGGTCGGCGTGCAGTTCGGCGGCGGCGGTCTCGGCGGCGGCCCGGGCCTCGGCCAGCGCCCGGTACGCGGTCCGGCGCAGCGCGGCCCGCTCGGGGCCCTCGGGTGCACCGGAGAGTACGTGCTCCAGGTAGTGCCTGGCGTGCCGCAGCGCGACCGCGAACCGGTGGCCGACGCTGGTACGGGTCGACGCCAGCCGGGGCAGGTGGCCGACCACCAGCACGATCGCGCAGGCCAGCGCGGTGTCGGCGAGCCTGGTGCCGGAGGCCCGGGTGTCCCCGCCGAGCGAGACGAAGGCGAGCACCGTGACGGTGATCACGGCGGTCTGGGCGGCGAAGTGACGGCCCGCCAGCGGGATCAGCGCCCCGGCCAGCGTGACGGCGGCCAGCTCCGCCCCTCGGGTCGGCAGCGCGGCGAACAGCAGCACTCCGAGCGCGGTACCGGCGCAGCGGTTGACCACCCGGGAGAACAGCGGGCCGACGTCGGGCTTGACCAGGAACGCGGCGGTGACGGGCAGCCAGTACCAGTAGTCGGCGCGCAGCAGCAGCGCCGCGGCGGTGCTGACGGCGACGCAGACCGCGACCCGCAGGCCGTTCTCCCGCCCCACCGGACCGAGCGGACGCGCGCCTGGGCGGCTGCGCGGTGGCACAACGGACGGGACGACCGGATCCGCGAAGGCGAGCGTGGCATCCAGCACCGCGCGGTCGAAGGCGCTGCGGGCGGCGGTGTCCGAGACCGGGGCGGGCAGCGCACCCGGCGCCGCCCCGGCCCGGACGGCGGCGGCCAGCAGGCGCGGGCCCTCGGCGACCCGGGGCGGCAGCGGGGTGCCCTCCCAGAGCAGCGCGACGCTCGCCTCGCAGAGCGCGGCGGCCGCCGCGAACCGTCCGAGCAGCGGCCGCCCCGTGATCCGGTGCCACGGACCCCACAGCCGCAGCGCCTCGTCGGCCTGGTCGAGCGCCCCGGTCAGCCTGCGCCGGGCGGCCTCGGCGGCGGGGGTGCCGACGGCGTCCAGCGCGTCGGCGAGGGCGTCGAAGACGGCGGCCACCGCGTGCCGCTCCCCGTCCGCCCGGGACGGGCTGACGGTCAGTCGGAGCAGCAGCGGCCAGAGCGCCCCGGCCAGGAAGCACAGCGCGGTCACCCACGGCGGCGCCGCGAGCGGCATCCCGGCGCCGACCGCCGTCAGCACCAGCAGCTGAACGGCGGCGGCCGCGCACACCGGCCCCGCCACGCTGACCGCCCCGGAGAGCAGCCCGACCAGGGTGAGCAGCGGCAGCGCCCACCAGCCGGGCGCCAGTCTGCCGAAGAACCCGAGCGCACCGGCCAGCGCCGGTACGGCGATCCGGACGGCGGCCACCCGACGGGTGCCGGGCCGGTCGTTGAGGGTGGCGAACATCGCGCCCAGACCGGCCGCGATCGCCGCCGGACGGTGCCCGGTGGCCAGACCGGCGGCCAGCACCGGCCCCATCCCGAGCGCACCCCGGAGCAGCGCGGGCCAGGGCACCGGGCCCCGCTGCCAGCGGAACGGGTGGGCGAGCCAGGCGGGCGGCTGGGGCACGGTACTCCTCGTATATCGGTCCCTGCAGCCTACGAGCCGCAGTTGTCGGTCTCGCTGCATCGCCGTTACGGGAACGTGACCATCCGTCCGGTCCTGACCAGGTGCCAGAATGGCCAACCGGCGCGCCCCACCCGATCGCGCGCCGGGAGGAGAAGCACCGTGTCGGACGCCCTGCTCGCCGCCCTGGACGTCGGCGGGACCAAGATCGCCGCAGCGCTGGTCTCCCCCGACGGCGCCGTCCTGGCCAGGACCCGCCGGCCCACCCCGGCCGACCGGGACGCCGAGGCCGTCCTCGCCGCGGCCGCCGAAGCGCTCACCGAGCTGGCCGACTCCGCGCTGTGGCCGCGGGTGGCCGCGCTCGGCATCGGCAGCGCCGGTCCTGTGGACATCTCCCGAGGGACCGTCAGCCCGGTCAACATCCCCGGCTGGCGCGGGTTCCCGATCGTCGAACGGATCGCCGCGCACCCGGCCGTCAAGGGCCTGCCGGTCACGCTGGCCGGGGACGGCATCGCGATCGCGGCGGCCGAGCACCGCTACGGCGCGGCCCGGCCGTACCGGAACGCGCTCTGCCTGGTGGTGTCCACCGGCGTCGGCGGCGGGCTGGTGCTGAACAACGAGCTGCACACCGGCACCACCGGCAACGCCGGGCACATCGGCCACATCTCGGTGGCCTTCGACGGCGAGCCCTGCCCGTGCGGCAGCCGGGGCTGCCTGGAGCGCTACGCCAGCGGCACCGCGATCGCCCGGTACGCACTGGACACCGGCTGGCGCCCCCCGGCTGACGACGCGTCGGCCGTCGCAGTCGCCGCCTCCGCCCGGACCGGCGACCCACTCGCCCTCGCCGCCTTCGACCGGGCCGCCCGCGCACTGGCCGCCGGCATCGCCGCCACCGCCACCCTGGTGGAGCTCGACGCCGCGGTCATCGGCGGCGGCGTCGCCGAGACCGGCGACCTCCTGCTGGCCCCACTCCGCACCCACCTCACCACCTACGCCGCCCTCCCCTTCGCCGCCTCCCTCCACCTCCACCGCGCCCAACTGGGCACCGACGCGGGCCTGGTGGGCGCAGCGGCGGTGGCCGCAGCGCTCTTCGAGCCCTGAGACCGACCGGCAGCACAGCTAGGGCCAGCGACCACTAGGGCCGGCGGCCGACCCAGCCGCCGGCCCTGGCGGGCAGCCGGCCGGGACAAACGCGGGCGGGCGAATGACAGCCGGAGCGAACGCGGGTGGCAGGGGCCAACAGCCGGAGCCGGATGGCAGCCTGACGGTCCAGCTGCCAGGGCCGGGCCACTGCGGCCGGACAGGCGGCCGAGGAAGCTGCCGCTCACTGAGCAGCGAACCGACCGGCTATGGCAAGGAGCAGCCGCACAGTGGTCTGGACGATCGCCCCAGACGGCCTCGGCGCAACCAGGCTGCGCAGGGCGGACGGCCAAGCAGGACAGCGACAGAGACGGAGACCGGCTCTCTGCCCGGGGCCGGCTCACCGGCAGTCCGGGGGCGCAGCGGGCAAGCCAGTCGCGCCGGGCCGGGATCGGACAGCACCACTGGCGCTGACCACACTCTCGGCCCGGCACGAGCGAGGCGAGAACGCACGGCAGCACCCGGACAGGAAGCTCCGACCCAGAACCGCGACCACCGGCCTGACGACCCGTGACCTGTCCCAACGAGGTCTGTTGAGCCTCGGTCTGGATCCCGGCTGGACCGGTCTGGCCGACCGACTGCTCGGCGTGCTCGCCGCGCCGCCGGCCGGGCTCGCCGATCCCGCTCCGTTGGGCACCGAGCCGCCGGTCGCCACGTCGGGCGAACTGCGGGCCCTACTGCGCGCCTTGGCCGCCGACCACGCCCGCGACCACGCCTGGACGGCGGCGCGAGAGGCTCGGGGCCTGTGGGTCGGCGACGGCGGTGGCTGGGCGAGCGCCTCACAGGCCGGATTCGGGGGACGTGGGCTACACCCACGGCAGCGCCCTGAACCTGCACGAACCGGGCACCGTCCGGGCCCTGCTCGATGCGGCGGTCTCCCGCGGGTGGCAGCCGCAGGAGCCACTGGCGGTGGAGATCCACGGCTGGCCCCTGCTGGAGGCAGTGGCCGCCGTACGAGCCCAGGCCGACCCGCAGCATCCGGTCGAGCTCCACTGGCGGCGGTCGGCGTCGTATCGGCCGCCAGGGTGGCCTCGCCCGTCACGTATCCCCTGGACGTCGTGCTGCCGTCCGTCACCTCTGCGCTGCCCCGCCGACTGTCCCCCGGCAGGAGGTCACCCACGTCTGGGTAAAGCTTTCACCTGACGATGGATCAACTGGCTTCCATCACTGGGGAATGCGACAAGTGGTCGATACGATCCGCACCTGACAATCCGCCAGGACATCCCAGGGGGGATCGCTCAATGACCACCGATCGCATCCATCGGCGTACCGGCCTGCGGGCCATGGCAGCCGTATCGCTGCTGGCCGGCACGCTGGCCGTCGGCATTCCGTCCGCACAGGCGGAGACCGTCCCGGACGGCCGGGCCACCCTGGAGGGCACGGCCCCCGAATGGACCGGAAGCGCCGCCGACGCCGGGGCCACTGCCGGATCCACCCAGGTCAGTGCCCGCGTGTACCTCGCCGGCCGGGACGCCCAGGGGCTGACCGCCTACGCCACCGCGGTCTCGGACCCGGCCTCGCCCTCGTACGGCAAGTACCTGACGCCCCAGCAGGCCGAGGAGCGCTTCGGCGCGAGCCCGCAGCAGATCGCAGCGGTCACCGCGTGGCTGAGGTCCTCCGGTCTGAGCGTCACCGGCGACGGCCGGCACTACCTCGCGGTCACCGGCGACGCCGCGGCCGTGCAGAAGGCGTTCGCCACACCGCTGCACGACTACCGCAAGGACGGCCACACCTTCCACGCCCCGGCACACGCCGCCTCCGCCCCGCGCGAGCTGGCCGACGCCGTGCTCACCGTCACCGGCCTGGACAATGCGCCGCACCGCGCCGAGCCGAAGGACACCCTGCCGGGCCCCGGCGCCGGCTTCCGCAACGCGGGGCCGTTCTCCACCTACTACGGCTCGAACACCGCCAACACGCTGCCGGACGCGTACGGTACGAAGATCCCGTACGCCGTCCACGGATACACCGGCACGCAGTTGCGCGCCGCCTACGGTGCGGGCAAGTACACCGGCAAGGGCGTGACCGTCGCGATCACCGACGCTTACGCCTCGCCGACCATGGCGGCCGACGCGGCCGCGTACGCCAAGCGCAACGGTGACCAGCCCTACCGCAAGGGCCAGTACACCGAGGTCCTGCCGGCCTCCTACAACAGCGTGGAGGACTGCGACGCCTCCGGCTGGTACGGCGAGGAGTCCCTCGACGTCGAGGCGGTGCACGCGCTCGCCCCGGACGCGAACATCGTGTACGTCGCTGGTGCCTCCTGCAATGACCCCGACCTGCTCGACGCCCTCAACAAGATCGTCGACAGCCGGCTCGCCGACATCGTCTCCAACTCCTGGGGCGACATCGAGGCCAACCAGACCTCGGACACCGCGGCCGCCTACGACCGCACCTTCAAACTGGGCGCGATCGAGGGCATCGGCTTCTACTTCTCCTCCGGCGACGACGGCGACGAGGTCGCCAGCACCGGCAAAAAGCAGGTCGACATCCCCGCCAGCTCGGCCTGGGTGACCGCCGTCGGCGGCACCTCGCTGGCCGTCGGCAAGGGTGACCGGTACCAGTTCGAGACCGGCTGGGGCACCCAGAAGGCGACCCTCTCCGCCGACGGCAAGAGCTGGACCGACTTCCCGGGCACCTACACCGGCGGCGCGGGCGGCGGCACCAGTGCCACCGTCAAGCAGCCCTTCTACCAGCGCGGGGTGGTGCCCGACTCGCTGGCGAAGGCCAACGGCCCGACCCGGATGCGCACCATCCCCGACATCGCCGCGGTCGCCGACCCCAACACCGGCTTCCTGGTCGGCCAGACCCAGTCCTGGCCCGACGGCACCGTCTCCTACGACGAGTACCGGATCGGCGGCACCTCGCTGGCCGCCCCGGTCATCGCGGGTGTCCAGGCACTGGCGCAGCAGGCCCGGCACCTCCCGATCGGCTTCGCCAACCCGGGGATCTACGCCCGCTATGACTCGCCGCTCTACCACGACGTGACCGACCGGCCGCTCGGCGCAAACCGTGAACTCGCGGTCGCCCGCGTCGACTTCGCCAACACCGTGGACGCCACCGACGGCCTGCGCACCTCGGTACGCAGCCTCGGCAAGGACAGCTCGCTGCACGCGGTGCGCGGCTACGACGACGTCACCGGCGTCGGCACGCCCGCCCCGGGCTACGTCGCCTCCTACGGGAGCCTGTTCCGCTGAACCTGAGCCACGGTCTGCCCCGAGGCTCTCGGGGCAGACCGTGGCTCGCCCGCAGGGGGTACGCCCTGCGAGGCGCAGATCCTCTCACCGGCCCGGGACTCGGCCATCGTCACGCCGACCGGCGGCCGTACCCCGGTGACTTCACTCAAGGCCGCTGCCCGCTGTCGTCGCGGCCGGAGACGCGCTCGCCGACGGCTGCGGCACCGCGCGAAGTCACCGGGGTACAGCCGCCGGACGGACGAACGGGCACCGTGTGCCAAGAACTCGGGCACGATCCGCCACTTTCCAACCGGTTCGTCCCTGTCGGCGTGTATACAGACGACACGGCGAGCCGAGTTCGGCGGCGGTGACCAGCTGAGGGGTGATCACGTCCTCCCCTTCGGGGCTGATGATCCGCAGCCCGCGCTCCCGCAGCACTGCTGCCCGGCCCGGGCGGACCAGGAAGGTGACGTCCTGTCCGGCCTCGGCGAGCCGGGCACCGAAGAAGCCACCGGTCGCTCCGGCGCCGACGATCAGAATCCTTATCAGAAGTGGAACCCTTCAAGGTCGCGGTTCGGGGTGGTCACTGCGCCACCCGCAGCAGCAGCTTGCCGGTCGAGGTCCGACTGCCCATCAGCTCGTGGGCCTCGGCCGCCCGGTCGAGCGGGAACTCTGCGGTGACCGGCAGCTCCACCCCGCCCTCGGTGACGGTACGGAAGGCCCGCTCGGCCAGCGCGCGCAGCGCCCCCGGGTCCGTCCGGGCCAGCGTCAGGATGGAGAAGCCCGCCACCGAGCGGCCGTGCGTGGCGAGGTCCGACTGCCCCAGCTGCCACGGCGGTTCGCCACCCGCGTTGCCGTACGACACCAGCCGCCCGTACACCGCCAGCGCTCCCAGGCCGCGCCGCAGGGTGGCCCCGCCCACCGGGTCGAGCAAAAGGTCGACGCCCCGGCCGCCGGTGGCACGGCCGACCTGCTCCGCGAAGTCGGAGCCCTCGACGCCGGAGTCCACGAACACGTCGTGGTAGCCGAATCCGCGCGCGTACGCGGCCTTCGCCGCCGAGGAGACCACGCCGTAGACCGCACCGGCCCCGGCGGCCCGGGCCAGCTGCCCGGCCACCGTGCCGACGCCGCCCGCCGCGCCGTGCACCAGGACGCTCTCACCCGCGCGCAGCCGCCCGACCTCGTGCAGCAGGGCGTGCGCGGTCGGCAGCACGGTGGGCAGGGTGGCCGCGGTCCGCAGGTCCAGCCCCGGCGGGAGGGCGAAGACGGTGCCGGCCTCGGCGAGCGCCACCTCCGCGTAGCCACCGCCGGCGGTGAGCGCGGCCACCTGCTGACCCGGCGTCAGCCCGGTGACCCCGGCGCCGACCGCGCGGACCGTGCCCGACACCTCGAGACCGGGCACGTACGGGAGGGTCGGCACCCGGTAGCCCTCCGACCTGGCCTTGAGGTCGGCGAAGTTCACCCCGGCGTAGGCCACGTCGACGGTGACCTGCCCGGGCCCCGGCCGGGGCACCTCGGCCCGCACCGGGCGGAGCACCTCGGGGCCTCCGTACTCCTGGAACTCCACCACGCGCATGACAGCACCGTCCCTCGGCATGTGTTCAATCGAAAGCGAACACTCGGAGTGTATGATTTTCATCGAACACCAGGCAAGAGGAGATATCGGCATGCCGGACCAGACGGCGAGCAGCGGCCACCGCGCCGCCCCGGTCCACCGCGACCCGGACCAGGTCCCGGTGGAGACCGCCCTGTCGGCCCTCGCCGACCCGGTCCGGATCCAGCTGGTCCGTGAGCTCGCGGGTGACGCCGACTGGACCCGCAGCTGCGGCAGCTTCGACGTCCCGGTCGGCAAGGCGGCGCTCAGCCACCACTTCACCGTGCTGCGCGCGGCCGGCCTGGTCGAGCAGCGCGACCAGGGCGCCAAGCGGGTCAACCGGCTGCGCCGGGCCGAGTTCGACGCCCGCTTCCCCGGCCTGCTGGACCTGGTGCTGCGCCCCGACCACCCCGCCTGACCACCCCGCCTGACCAGGCCGAAAACACTCCCCGGCGGGCCACCCCACCGCGTGGGACCATGGCAGGACGGAAGTCCGACCCCCGGGCGGTGGTCCGAATACATGCCTACCGACTACATGCCTACCGACGAGCCGGGCCCCGGCCCCTTCCCGTTCGACGCCGCGGGAGGCGAGCCGGACCAGGGCGGCCTGCTGATGGTCCCGATCGCCACGGCGCTGATCGCGGCCGACGGCCGCATCCTGCACTGGAGCGCGGACGCCCAGGCCCTGCTCGGCTACTCGCCGGACGAGGCGGTCGGCGCCCGGGCCGCCCAGCTGCTGGTCACCGAGGCGCAGCGCCCCGGCGTGCAGGAGCTGTTCCGGAGCATCCTCGAGGGCCGCGCCTGGTCCGGCGTCTTCCCGGTGCTGCACCGCAACGGCCACCACGTGAACCTGGAGTTCCGCACCCACCCCGTGCTCGGCCCGGAGGGGCTCCCACTGGTGCTCGCGGTCGCCTCGGACGTGACGGCCGTGCACCGGCTGCGGGCCGACCTCGCGGTGCTGGACGGCTTCTTCACCCAGTCCCCGGTCGGCATGGCGGTGTACGACACCGAGCTGCGCTTCGTCCGGCTGAACGAAGCGCTGGCCCGCACCAACGGCCTGCCGGTCGCCGCCCAGCTCGGCCGCCGGGTCATCGAGGTGCTGCCGGGCATCAACGGCACCGAGATCGAGGCGGTGATGCGGCGGGTGCTCGAGACCGGCGAGGCGGTGATCGACGCCCGGTCGCACGGCCGTACGCCCGGCGACCCGACCCACGACCACGCCTGGTCCGCCTCGTACTTCCGGCTGGAACGCCCCGAGGGCGGGGTGCTCGGGGTGAGTTCGACCATCGTGGACATCACCGAGCGGTACCGCGCCGAGTCCGAGGCGGCCCGGGCGCAGCAGCGGCTGGCGCTGCTCAACGACGCCAGCACCCGGATCGGCACCACCCTCGATCTGGCCCGTACCGCCCAGGAGTTGGCCGAGGTGGCGACGCCCGAGCTGGCCGACACGGTGGTGGTGGAGGTGCTGGACACGTTGGCCCGGGGCGAGTCGGCCGCCCCGCCCAGCCCGGCGGACCGCTCGGCGGTGCTGCGCCGGATGGCCTTCCACACCGTGCCCGGCTCGGCCATGACCCCGCTGGCGCCGGTGGACACCGTGCACCGTTACCCGCCGTCCGCGCCGTACGCCTGGGCGCTGACCCACCGGCGCCCGGTGCTGCTGCCCGCGATCGAGGGCTCCGCGCTGCACTGGTTCGCCGACACCCCCGAACTGACCGCGCGGATGCGCGCCGACGGCGTCCGCTCCCTGATGGTGGTGCCGCTGATCGCGCGCGGGGCGGCGGTCGGGGTGGCGGCGTTCTACCGGAACCTGACGGAACGTCGCTACGAGGAGGAGGACCTGGCGCTGGCCACCGAGCTCGCCGCCCGGGCGGCCGTCGCGGTGGACAACGCGCTGCTCTACACCCGTGAGCGGGACGCGGCCCGGCTGCGGCAGCAGGCGCTGGACGAGACGCATGCCGCCCAGCAGCGCCTGCTGCTGCTGAACGAGGCCAGCAGCAGGATCGGCACCACGCTCGATCTGCACCGCACCGCCCGGGAGTTGGTGGAGGTGGTGCTGCCCCGGTTCGCCGACTTCGTCACCGTCGACCTGCTGGAGTCGGTGCTGGAGGGCGAGGAGCCGGCCCCGCCGCCCGAGAACGGGCCCGCGATGCTGCGCGCCGTCGCGGTGGGTGAGGTGCAGGGTTCGGTGGTGATGGCCGGGGCGGCCGACGCGGTGGGCGAGGCGAGCAAGTCGGCCAAGCTGTACGCGGAGAGCCTGCGCACCCGGCGGTCGATCCTGGTCTCCGAGGTGGACGAGGCCGCGCTGCACCGGATCGTCGCCGCGCCGGACCGGGTGGCCCCGAGCCTGGCGGCGGGCGTGCACTCGTACCTGATGGTGCCGCTGCTGGCCCGCGGGGTGGTGCTGGGCGGTGCGGAGTTCATCCGGACCGGCAACACCCCGGAGCCGTTCACCGAGGACGACGTGGCGCTGGCCGAGGAGTTGGCGGCCCGGGCGGCGGTCTGCATGGACAACGCCCGGCTGTACCGGCGGGAGCGGGAGACCGCGCTCACCCTGCAGCGCAGCCTGCTGCCGCAGGAGGTGCACCGGACGCTCGGGCTCGAACTGGCCCACCGCTACCTGCCGAGCAGCGTGATCAGCGAGGTGGGCGGTGACTGGTTCGACGTGGTGCCGCTCTCCGGCGGCCGGGTCGCGCTGATCGTCGGGGACGTGATGGGACACGGCATCCGGGCGGCCGCGACGATGGGCCAACTCCGTACGGTGGCAAGGACGCTGGCCACCCTGGAGCTGGAGCCGGCCCGGGTGCTGCGTCGGCTGGACGAGGCGGCGGCGGCGGTCGGCGAGGACCAGTTCGCCACCTGCGTCTGCGTCTTCTTCGACCCGCTGGACCGCACCTGCACCGCCGCCTCGGCCGGCCACCTGCCGCCGGTGATCGGCTCGCCCGACGGCACCGCCGAGCTGATCGAACTCCCGTCCGGCGCACCGCTGGGCGTGGGCGGTGTGCCGTTCGATAGCCACCGGTTCACGCTGCCCGAGGACGGCATCCTGGTGCTCTACACCGACGGCCTGGTGGAGCGCCGCGGGCAGGACCTGGAAGAGGGCATCGACCTGCTGCGCCGGACGGTGGCCGACCGGCGGGCCACCCTGGAGCAGACCTGCGACGCCGTGCTGGCCGCGCTGGACGCGCCCGCCGGACAGGACGACGTGGCCGTGCTGATGGCGCAGGCCCGCCCGGTCGGCCCGGACCGGTTCGCGATGCTGCCGCTGGCCGACGACCACGCGATGGTCGGCCACGCCCGCCGCTTCGTCCGGCGCACCCTGACCGACTGGGGCCTGACCGGCCTGGTCGACCAGGCCGAGCTGCTCACCAGCGAGCTGATCACCAACGCCCTGGTGCACGCGGGCTCACCGGTCGAACTGCGGATACTCCGCGACCGCCTGCTGACCATCGAGGTCGCCGACGTGGACAGCCGCCCGCCCCGGCTCCGGCACGCCAAGGACGCGGACGAGGGCGGCCGCGGGATGTACCTGGTCAACGAGCTGGCCCACCGCTGGGGCAGCCGGGCCACCGACGAGGGCAAGGTCGTCTGGTACGAACTGGAGGCGCCACCCGGCTGACGCCCGCTCACCGAACGGACCGGGAGGACGGCATGTCCCTTCGCAGACTGAGCACCCTGCCGTGCGGACGGCGCAGCAAGTGGGTGGTGCTGGTGATCTGGCTGGCCGTGCTGGTACTGACCGGTCCGTTGGCCGCCAAGCTGGCCGACGCCGAGGATAACGAGGCGTCCAGCTGGCTGCCCGGCGCCGCCGAGTCGACCCAGGTCCTGATCGCCCAGCGCGCCTTCCAGCCCGTCGACACCGCCCAGGCCGTGGTGGTCTACGAACGGGCCGGCGGGCTCACCCCGGCCGACCGGGTGGCGGCTGCCCGCGACGCGATGGCGTTCGCGGACGCCCCGCACGTCCGGGGCCAGGTGGTCGGTCCGGTCACGTCGGCGGACGGGCAGGCGATGCAGACCATCGTGCCGGTCGACATCGGCACCGGCGGCTGGGAGGACCTGCGCCCCGCCGTGGACAGCCTGCGGGCCACCGCCGCCGAGGACAGCCAGGGCATGACCACCCACGTCACCGGACCGGCCGGGATCGGCGCCGACCAGGCGGAGGCCTTCGCCGGGATCGACAGCACCCTGCTGCTGGCCACGGTCAGCGTGGTGGTCGTCCTGCTCCTGCTCACGTACCGCAGCCCCGTCCTGTGGCTGCTGCCACTGCTGGCGGCCGGGGCCGCCCTGACGGTGGCTCAGGCGGTGATCTACCTGCTCGCCAAGCACGCCGGACTGACCGTCAACGCGCAGAGCGCGGGCATCCTGATCGTGCTGGTGCTCGGCGCCGGGACGGACTACGCGCTGCTGCTGACCGCCCGATACCGGGAGGAGCTGAGACGGCACCGGGACCGGCACGAGGCGATGGCGTTCGCCCTGCACCGGGCCGGGCCCGCGATCGGCGCCAGCTCGGCTACCGTGGTCGCCTCGATGCTCTGCCTGCTGGTCGCCGAGATGAACTCCACCCGGGGTCTCGGCCCGGTCTGCGCGATCGGTGTGCTGGTCGCCCTGCTGGCCATGATGACGCTGCTGCCCGCGCTGCTGGTGGTGTTCGGCCGCTGGGTGTTCTGGCCGGTCCGCCCGGCGTACGGCACGCCGGAGCCGACCGCGCACGGCCGCTGGGCCCGGGTCGGTGGCGCGATCGCCCGTAAGCCGCGCCGGATCTGGGTGGGTACCGGGCTCGCGCTGGCCGCCTGCTGCCTCGGTCTGTTCGCGCTGAACGCCAACGGCCTGAGCCAGGCCGGGAGTTTCACCGGCACGCCGGACTCGGTCACCGGGCAGCAGGTGCTGAACCAGCACTTCCCCGGCGGCACCGGCGCCCCGCTCACCGTGATCAGCGCCGCCGACCGGGCCGGGCCGGTCCAGGCGGCGACGGTCGGCACCCCCGGCATCTCGGCGGCCACCGACCCGACGGTCCGTCAGGGCACCGCGCTGTTCTACGCGACGCTGACCGATCCGCCCGACAGCCAGGCCGCCAAGGACACCGTCGACCGGCTGCGCACCACCGTGCACGCCGTCCCCGGGGCCGACGCCCAGGTGGGCGGCAACACCGCCGTGATCCTGGACGCCGGGCGGGCCGCCGCGCACGACAACAAGGTGATCATCCCGCTGGTGCTGGGCGTGGTGCTGGTGATCCTGGCCGGGCTGCTGCGGGCGATCACCGCGCCGCTGGTGCTGATCGCCACCGTGGTGCTCTCCTACGCGGCCGCGCTCGGGCTGAGCGCGCTGGCCTTCGAGCACATCTTCGACTTCGAGGGCTCGGACCAGTCGTTCCCGCTGTTCGCCTTCGTCTTCCTGGTCGCGCTGGGCATCGACTACAACATCTTCCTGATGACCCGGGTCCGCGAGGAGGCCCAGCACCGGGGCACCCGGGACGGCGCGGTGGCCGGCCTGGCCGCGACCGGCGGAGTGATCACCTCCGCCGGCCTGATCCTGGCCGCCACCTTCGCCGTCCTGGGCACCCTGCCGATCGTCGGACTGGCGGAGATCGGCTTCGCGGTCGCCCTCGGCGTCCTGCTGGACACCCTGGTGGTCCGCTCCGTCCTGGTCACGGCCCTGACCATGGACCTCCGCCACCGGATGTGGTGGCCGTCGAAACTGCCCGACTGACTGCTCCGGCTACTCCGGGGTGACGTACGCCCCCGAGATACCGCCGTCCACTCCGCCCCCACCCCACCTCTCCCCCAGCCGCCCGCAGGGCACCTACTCCGGTGTCACGTAAGCCCCCGAGATCCCACCGTCCACCAGGAAGGTGTTCGCCGTCATGAACGACGAGTCGTCACTGGCCAGGAAGGCGACCGCCGCCGCGATCTCGGACGGCTCCGCGAACCGCCCCAGCGGAATGTGCACCAGCCGCCGGGCCGCCCGCTCCGGGTCCTTGGCGAACAGCTCCTGCAGCAGCGGGGTGTTCACCGGCCCCGGGCAGAGCGCGTTGATCCGGATGCCCTCGCGGGCGAACTGCACACCGAGCTCGCGCGACATCGCCAGCACCCCGCCCTTGGAGGCGGAGTAGGAGATCTGCGAGGTGGCCGCGCCCATCACCGCGACAAACGAGGCGGTGTTGATGATCGAGCCCTTGCCCTGCCGCTGCATGTGCGGGATCGCGTACTTGCAGCACAGGTACACACTCGTCAGGTTGACCTCCTGGACCCGCTTCCAGGCCTCAAGCCCGGTGGTCAGGATCGAGTCGTCCTCCGGCGGCGAGATGCCCGCGTTGTTGAAGGCGATGTCCAGACTGCCGTAGTGGTCCACCGCCTGCTGGTACATCGCGATCACCGCCGCCTCGTCGGTCACGTCGGCCTGGATGAACAGGCCGTCGACCTCGTTGGCGGCCTTGGCCCCGCTCTCCGGGTCGAGGTCGACGCAGACCACCTTCGCCCCCTCGGCGGCGAACCGCTTCGCGGTCGCCAGACCGATCCCGCTGCCCGCTCCGGTGATGACGGCCACCCGGCCGTCCAGACGCTTGGTCATGACTGCTCCTCCGTTGCGATGAAGACGTTCTTGGTCTCGGTGAAGGCGTTGAGCGCGTCGGGGCCCAGCTCCCGGCCGAGGCCGGACTGCTTGAAGCCGCCGAAGGGGGTCGAATAGCGCACCGAGGAGTGCGAGTTGACCGAGAGGTTGCCCGCCTCGACGCCGCGCGCGACGCGCAGCGCGCGGCCGATGTCCCTGGTCCAGATCGAGCCGGACAGGCCGTACTTGGTGGCGTTGGCGATCCGCAGCGCGTCCGCCTCGTCCCGGAACGGGACCACGCTGACCACCGGGCCGAAGATCTCCTCGGTGAAGGCCCGGTCGTCGGTCCGGCCCGGCGTCAGCACGGTCGGCGGGTACCAGAAGCCCGGTCCGTCCGGGCAACTTCCGGTGAAGGCGGGCTCGTTGACGTACGAGGCGACCCGGGCGCGGTGGGCGGCCGAGATCAGCGGGCCCATCTCGGTCTTCTCGTCCGTCGGGTCACCGACCCGGACCGCCCGGACGGCCGTCTCGAACCGCGCCATGAACTCGTCCAGCACGGAGGCCTGGACCAGGATCCGCGACCGCGCGCAGCAGTCCTGCCCGGCGTTGTCGAAGACCGCGCCCGGCGCGCTGGCGGCGGCCTTGTCCAGGTCGGCGTCGGCGAAGACGATGTTGGCGCTCTTGCCGCCGAGCTCCAGGGTGACCTGCTTGACCTGCGCGGCGCACCCGGCGGCCACCGCCTTGCCGACCGCGGTCGAGCCGGTGAAGACCACCTTGCGGACGGCGGGGTGGGTGACGAAGCGTTCGCCGACCACCGGGCCGCGCCCGGGCAGCACCTGGAAGACGTCCTCGGGGAGGCCCGCCTGCCGGGCGAGTTCGGCCAGCCGCAGCGCGGTCATCGGGGTGAGCTCGGCGGGCTTGAGGACCACCGTGTTGCCCGCCGCCAGCGCCGGGGCGAAGCCCCAGGCGGCGATCGGCATCGGGAAGTTCCACGGCACGATGATGCCGACCACGCCCAGCGGTTCCTGGAAGGTCAGGTCCACTCCCCCGGCCACCGGGATCTGCCGGCCGAACAGCCGCTCGGGGGCGGCGGCGTAGTACTCGATCACGTCCCGGGCGTTGCCCGCCTCCCAGCGGGCGTTGCCCACCGTGTGGCCCGCGTTGGCGACTTCGAGCTGTGCCAGGTGCTCGCGGTCGGCGTCCACGGCGGCGGCGAAGGCGCGCAGCAGCCGGGCCCGGTCGGCCGGGGCGACCCGGCGCCAGCTGTCGAAGGCGGCCGCGGCCCGGTCGATGGCGGCGTCGGTCTCGGCGAGCGAGGTCATCGGGACGGTGGCGATCACCTCCTCGGTGGCGGGGTTGACCACCTCGAAGAGGTCGGGCTCCGCTCGGCTCACTGGGTGCTCTCCTTGATCAGGGCCTGGAACAGGCGCGGGTCGGTCGGGTCGGTCTCGGGGTGCCACTGCACGCCCAGCACGAAGCGCTCGCCTGGCAGTTCGAGCCCTTCGACGGTGCCGTCGGTGCTCCGGGCGGTGACCGCCAGGCCCTCGCCCGGGCGGCCGACGGCCTGGTGGTGGTAACAGCGCACCTTGGCCTGGCTACCGAGGATCGCGGCCAGTCTGCTGCCGGGCGCGGTCGCCACCTCCTGCCACTGGAAGGTGGCCGGGGCGACCTGGTGGTCCGGCGGGTCGAGGTGCTGGACCAGGTCGCCGCCGAGCACGACGTTCAGCAGCTGC
This sequence comes from Kitasatospora gansuensis, assembly GCF_014203705.1. Classification (NCBI taxonomy): domain Bacteria; kingdom Bacillati; phylum Actinomycetota; class Actinomycetes; order Kitasatosporales; family Streptomycetaceae; genus Kitasatospora; species Kitasatospora gansuensis. The sequence continues at coordinate 7,651,222 of NZ_JACHJR010000001.1, read as the reverse complement.
ATGCCCCGGCAGACGCCCAGCAGCGGCAGCCCGCTGTCGAGCGCCGCCCGGGCGAGCGCGAACTCCCAGCCGTCCCGGTCGGGTTGGGGCACTCCGGTGCGCGGATGCGGCTCGGCGCCGTACGCGGCCGGGTCGAGGTCGGGGCCGCCGGCCAGCACCAGCCCGTCCAGCCGCGCCAGCACCCGGGCGGCACCCGCCGGGTCCTGCGGCGGGAGCAGGACGGGCAGGCCGCCGGCCCGTTCGACGGCCTCGACGTAGCTCTGCGGGATCAGCGCGGCGGGCTGACGCCAGACGCCCCAGGCGGCCTCGTCCCGGTAGCTGCTGACGCCGATCAGCGGACGCTCCGTCAGGGCCCCGGTCACAGTCGCTCGAATCCGCGGCGGCGCTCCCAGTCGGTCACCGCCGCGTCGTAGGCGGCGAGTTCGACCCGACCGGCGTGCGCGTAGTGCCGGACCACGTCCTTGCCGAAGGCCAGCCCGGCGGCCTCGCTCGCCTCGAAGGCGGCCACCGCGTCGCGCAGCGCGCTGGGCACCCGGGGCGCGTCCGAGGCGTACGCGTTGCCGGTGAACTCGGGCTCCAGGGCGAGCTGTTGTTCGACCCCGTGCAGTCCGGCGGCGATCAGCGCGGCCAGCGCCAGGTAGGGGTTGACGTCCCCGCCGGGCACCCGGTTCTCGAACCGCAGCGAGGCGCCGTGGCCGACCACCCGCAGCGCGCAGGTCCGGTTGTCCCGGCCCCAGGCGACGGCGGTGGGCGCGAAGCTGCCCGGCACGTACCGCTTGTAGGAGTTGACGGTCGGCGCGAGCAGCAGCGAGAACTCGGCCAGACAGGCCAGCTGCCCGGCCAGGAAGTGCTCCATGGTCCGGGAGAAGCCGCCGGGCCCGTCACCGGCGAACACCGGCCGGCCCTGCTCGTCGCGCAGACTCAGGTGGACGTGACAGGAGTTGCCCTCGCGCTCGTTGTACTTCGCCATGAAGGTCAGGCTGTAGCCCTCCTGGTCGGCGATCTCCTTGGCGCCGGTCTTGTAGACCGCGTGGTCGTCACAGGTGGCCAGCGCGGGCCCGTACTTGAAGGCGATCTCGTGCTGGCCGAGGTTGCACTCGCCCTTGGCGGACTCGACGGTCAGCCCGGCCCCGGTCATCTCGTTGCGCAGCCGGCGCAGCAGCGGTTCGATCCTGGCGGTGCCCAGGATCGAGTAGTCGACGTTGTACTGGTTGACCGGGGTGAGGCCGAAGTAGTCCTTCTGCCAGGCCTGTTCGTAGCTGTCCTTGAAGACGATGAACTCCAGCTCGGTGCCCGCGTACGCCTGCCAGCCGTACCCGGCCAGCCGCTCCAGCTGACGCCGCAGCACCTGCCGGGGCGAGACCGCGACCGGGGTGCCGTCGTGCTGGAGCACGTCGCACTGGACCATCGCGGTGGCCGGGTGCCAGGGCACCATCCGCAGTGTGTCGAAGTCGGGTTTCAGCACGAAGTCGCCGTAGCCGGTCTCCCAGGAGGAGACCTCGTAGCCGTCCACGGTGTTCATGTCGATGTCCACGGCCAGCAGGTAGCCGCAGCCCTCGGCCGCATTCTCGACCACCTCGTCCAGGAAGTGCCCGGCCGCGATCCGCTTGCCCTGCAGTCGGCCCTGCATGTCGGTGAGGGCGAGCACCACGGTGTCCACGGCACCGGCCGCGATCAGCTCGCGCAACCGGTCGAGGGTGAGGCGGGGGCTGCTCATCGGTTCTCCAATACGGTGATCGGTTCGTCCTCGGCGGTGACTCGCGGGCCGGTGAACCAGTGCCGGGCCGACACCAGCCACCAGACTCCGGCGAAGCCGAGCACGGCCGCCACCGCGACGGGTGTGTAGTTGAAGCTGACGGCGGTCACCGGGCTGACCGTGGGCAGCATGAACAGCACCGTGATCAGCGCCGTCCAGCCGACCGCCACGCTACCGACCAGCTTGCTCCAGCGGCCCAGATGCCACGGGCCGCGCTCGAAGGCGTCACCCTGACGGAGTCTCAGGAACACCGGGACGACGTACGCGATGTACAGCCCGATGACGGAGACCGAGGTGACGGCGGCGTACGCGGTGGCGTTCCACAGGTACTGCGCGCCGAGCACGAACGCGCCGCCGGTGGCCAGCCAGACGGCGGCGGTCGGGGTCTGGGTGCGCGGGTTGATCCGGTGCCAGATCCGCGAGCCCGGCAGCGCGCCGTCCCGCGAGAAGGCGTAGATCATCCGGGAGTTGGCGGTGACCGAGGCCATCCCGCAGAAGAACTGGGCGCCGATCACGATCAGCAGCAGCAGCTTGGCGCCGCCCACCCCGATCGCGTCGATGAAGATCTGCGCGGGCGGTACCCCGGTCGAACTGCCCAGCGCGCCGTCGTAGTCGGTGATCGCGAAGGTCAGGCCGAACAGCAGGATCCAGCCCGCCACCAGCGAGACCAGCACTGAGTTGACGATGCCCTTCGGTCCGGACCGGGCCGCGTCCTTGGTCTCCTCGGTCATGTGCGCCGAGGCGTCGTAGCCGGTCAGGGTGTACTGGGCCAGCAGCAGGCCGAGCATGGCGACGTAGAAGCTGTTCTGGAAGCCGGTGTTGTTGACGAACTTGGTGAACACGAAGGAGGCGGAGGCGTGTTCGGCCGGCAGCAGGACCAGCGCGCCGACGATCACCGTGACGCCGATCAGGTGCCACCAGACGCTGACCGTGTTGAACAGCGAGACCAGCCCGACGCCCCGGGTGTTCAGCAGCCCGTGCAGGACCAGGATCACCGCGAAGATCAGCACGGTGTGGGCGGGGGTGGCGGCGTAGCCCCACTGGAGTTCCAGGAAGGCGTTGGTGAAGAACGCGGCGCCGAAGTCGACCCCGGCGGTGACCGCGACCTGGCCCATGAAGTTGAAGTAACCGGTGAACCAGGCCCAGGCCGCGCCCTTGGTTCTGGCCAGTTTGGCGGCCCAGTAGTAGAGCCCGCCGGCGGTCGGGTAGCTGGAGCAGATCTCGGCCATCGCGAGCGCGACGCACAGGGTCATCAGGCCGACCAGTGGCCAGCCCCACATGATCATGGCCGGGCCGCCGGTGTTCAGGCCGAAGCCGTAGAGGGTGAGACAGCCGGAGAGGATGGAGACGATCGAGAACGAGAGGGCGAAGTTGCCGAAGCCCGACATCGAGCGGGCGAGTTCCTGGGTGTACCCGAGTTCGCGGAGGCGGTGTTCGTCGTCGCTGAGAGTGTGTTCGGAGGACATGCGCACCCCTTGGGGGTTCGGTTGGGGGAGGTCCGAAACGTGCGCCCACGGCAGTGTGGAGATCAATGGACTGAAACCAGACCATTGATGTGGTGAGCATGTTTCACCCCACGTGGTGGGCGCGTCAAGGGGGTCTGGGTACGATTCCCGCGTGGACGACGACGGCGGGCTGATGGACTGGCAGGGCGGCGCGATCTTCCGCCCCGTCCGGACCGGCAACGCCTTCGAGGAGACCGTCGAGCGCATCCTGGAGGCCCTCAAACTCGGCGTCTTCGCCCACGGCGACCGGCTGCCCGCCGAACGCGAGCTCGCCGCCCGGCTGCACGTCAGCCGGGAGACCCTGCGCGAGGCGATCCGCTCACTCCAGCTGGCCGGCTGTGTGGAGTCCCGGCGCGGCCGCTACGGCGGCACCTTCGTCACCTACCGGCTGCCACCGCCCGACCCGGATCTCGGCCAACTCCGGCGCGCCGTCCAGGACATGGGGGCGGAGCTGGAGGACGCGCTGACCTTCCGGATGGTGCTGGAGACCGGCGCCTCCGAGCAGGCCGCCCGGCGCGCGCTCAGCCCCGAGCAGCGCGCGTACCTGACCGAGCGCCTCGACGAGCTGGAGCACTCCGGGCCGGAGGAGTATCGGCAGCTCGACTCCCGCTTCCACCTGGCCATCGCCGAGCTGACCGGCTCGCACTCACTGGCGGCCGGGGTGGCCGAGAGCCGGATGCGGCTGAACGACCTGCTGAACGCGATCCCGGTGCTCGGCCGCAACATCGACCACGCCTCCGAGCAGCACCACGCCATGGTGCGGGCCATCCTGGACGGCGACGTCGAGGGCGCCCGGCGCGCCACCGAGGAGCACCTCGAAGCGACCGCGGCGCTGCTCCGCGGCTTCCTGGGCTGACCCCCAGCCGGCTCAGTGCTGGTGCTGGTGCTCGTGACTGTGGTCGTGGTCGTGCTGGTGGCCGTTCACGTGCTGGTGAGCCCCGCGCACCACCAGGTGCTCCAGCAGCTCCCGGGTCGCCTCGGTCACGGCGGCCACCGCCCGGTCGAACGCCTCCTGGTTGTGCGCCGCCGGCGCGCGGAAGCCGGAGACCTTCCGGACGTACTGGAGCGCGGCCGCGTGGATGTCGTCCTCGGTCACCTCAGGGGTAACAGGGGCGCGCAGAGTCTTGATGCTTCGGCACATGCCTCCAGTCTGCCCCCTCACGCGCCCCTCACAGGTGACAGGGGGTGATGGTCGGCGTCCCGGGGTACCGTGGCGGGTAACTCTTGACGCATGATCACGCACGGCCGCGAGGCCGGACAGCAGCGGGGAGGCACAGTGGAGACCTGGGCGACGTGGACCACGCAGGGCATCCGGGCCGGGCACGGCGGTGTGCTCACCGAGGAGCTCGGAGCCATCACCGGAGACCTCACCCTGCACACCACCTGGGTGGACGGCGAGGCCCGGATCACCATCCAGTACACCGGTGCGCAGGACTGGTTCACCGTGGTCGGCAGCCCCGTCACGGTGACCGACGAGACCGCCGCGCGCAATCTGCACCAGGCCATGGTCGAGGCCACCAAAGCGGGCGGCGGCGCGCACGTCCCGAGCTGAGGCGGACGGCCCGGCAGGGCTGATGATGATCACTCAACTGGTAGTCTGTGTACGCCAAACGGGGGGCTCCGGGCCGATCCGCTCCGGTCTCCCGGGTGCGGTGGGTTTGCCGTGTGCTCCCGTCGTACCCGACTGCCAGGAGCACTCTTGCTGCCCGCGCGCACCCACCGCCGCCGTGTCCTCCCCTTCGCCGCCGTCGCCATCGCCGCCTCGCTGCTGGCGGGCGTCGCCCAGGCCGACACCTCGACCCCGGCGGACCCGAAGCTGATCGCCGACCTGGACGCCATCCTGGCCGACCCCCGGCTCGCCACCGCCCAGGCGGGCGTGCAGGTGGTCGACACCAGCACCGGTCAGGTGGTCTACCAGCACCAGGCCGACGCGCTGCTCACCCCGGCCTCCACCCTGAAGACCGTCACCTCCGCCGCCGCGCTGGAGCTGCTCGGCGAGAACCACGTCTTCACCACCGAGGTCCGCACCACCGGCAGCCGCTACAGCTCGGTCCTCAACGGTGACCTGATCCTGCGCGGCGGTGGCGACCCGAGCCTGCAGCCCAAGGACCTGGACGACCTGGCCGCCCAGGTGGCCGCGGCCGGCATCACCACCGTCACCGGCCGGGTGCTCGCCGACGGCAGCCGCTACGACTCCGTCCCGCTCGGCCCCGGCTGGGCCTGGGACGACGAGGCGTACTCGTACAGCCCGCAGATCTCCGCGCTCACCGTCGCCCCCGACGCCGAGTACTCGATGGACACCGTCAAGGTGACCGTCACCCCGGCCGCCACCGCGGGCCAGCCCGCCACGGTCACCCTGTTCCCGGCCGAGGCGCCGGTGAAGTTCGCCGGGCAGATCGCCACCGGCGCGGCCGGCAGCGGCAACAGCGCCGACGTCGAGCGCCGACGGGGCGTCAACGAGCTGGCGCTGACCGGCAGTCTGGCCGTCGGCTCCGCGCCCGTCGACTTCCTCACCACGGTGGAGAACCCGGCCGGCTACACCGGCGACGTGTTCGCCGGCGCGCTGGCCAGGCACGGGGTCAAGGTGCTGCGTCCGGCCAAGGCCGCCACCGGCACCGAGACCTCGCAGGCCCTGGTCGGCCACGCCTCCCGCCCGCTCGGCGAGCTGCTGGTCCCGATGCTCAAGATCAGCAACAACGGCATCGCCGAGCACCTGCTCAAGGAGATCGGCAAGGTCAAGGGCGGCCAGGGCAGCTGGAGCGCCGGCGTCACCCAGGTCAACGGTTTCCTCAAGGCGAACGGCCTGGAGCTGCCGACTGGCCGCCAGGTGGACGGCTCCGGCCTGTCCCGCTACGACCTGGTCAGCGCCTCCAAGCTGACCGGCCTGCTCAAGCTCGCCCCGGGCAAGCCGTGGTTCAAGACCTGGTACGACGCCCTCCCGGTGGCGGGCAACCCGGAGCGGATGGTCGGCGGCACCTTGGCCGCCCGGATGCGCGGCACCGCCGCCGAGAACAACGTGCACGCCAAGAGCGGCTCGATGGGCGGCGTCGACAACCTGGTCGGCTACGCCACCGCGCCCGACGGGCGCCGGCTCGCCTTCTCGATCCTGGTGAACAACTTCCCCGGCGCGCGCCCGCGCAGCGTCCTCGACGCGATCGCCGTCCGGCTGGCCACCGGCCCGGCCGTCACGCCGTCCGCGCCCGCCGCTCCCGCGCTGAAGTCCTTCAACGCCCCGGCGCTGCACGACGCTCCCGCCGAGGTCCCGGCCACCCGCTGGGAGGAGTGCGAGACGCTCGGCCGCTGCTGATCAGCCCCGTCGTCTCGTAACCGGGCCCTGCCGACTCTCGTTGGCAGGGCCCGGCTTCTTTTTAGTTTGGAGACGACATGTCCGGTGCGAGGGCCATGCTGCAAACCGCCCGAGGCCATCTCGGCTACCGCGAGGGCGCGGACAACCAGAACCGTTTCTCGGCCGCGATGGGCCGCCCCGCCGAGAGCTGGTGCGCCGACTTCGTCGCCGCCGTCGCGGTGGAGAGCGGCAACGCGGGCCGCTACCCCGACACCGCCTCCTGCTCGGTCGCCCGGGACTGGTTCGAACGGCGCGGCCGGCTCTCGGCGTACCCCGCGATCGGCGCCCAGGTGCTGTTCGGCAGGCCCGAGGGCCCGCTCGGCCCCGGCGGCGAGCACACCGGCCTGGTGCTCGCCTACACCACCGACACCATCACGGTCGTCGCGGGCAACACCAACGACGACGGCTCCGCCAACGGCGACGGCGTCTACCGCCGCAGCTACCAGCGCCGCTCCCGCTACGTCGACTCGTACGGCTACCCCGACTTCCCCGAGGGCCTGGTCACCGCCGACCCCGCCTGGCGCGACCGCCCCGGCGTCCGGTACTTCGGCCACCAGGCGGACGAGTCCGACCTGCCCGGCCCGCTGATCCCCCGTCAGGTGGTGATCGACGGCCGCCCGTACGGCCCCGGCGCGGTCGGCGAGCACATCACCAAGCTCGGCCGACTGCTGGTCGCGGCGGGCTGCTCGCACTACACCGAGGGCCCGGGCCCGGTCTGGGGCCCGGCCGACACCGAGAGCTTCCGGCAGTACCAACTCAGCATCGGCGACGCCGGAGCGGACGCCGACGGCATCCCTGGGCCCCGCCAACTCCACCGCCTGGAAGCCGACTTCGGCGACCGGATCTGAGCCTGGATCCGAGCCCGCAAGGTTTCGGCAAGCCGGTGGCAGGGCTTCCACCAGTCCGGCCGGGCACCTCCTCCCTCGACGGCCGCGACGGCGGCCGTCGAGTCGTCACAAGGGGGAGTCACCGTGTCATCCGCAGCACCCAGGACGAAAGCCGGCGCCCCGATCCGCCGGAATCCCGGTCAGTGGGCCACCCTGCCCGACTGCAAGCGCGTCCTGTTCGTGATCCACACCCTGGTCTACGGTCAGCGGCTGCAGGACCTGCTGCCGCTGCTCCGCGCCGACCTCCGGATCAACGTCGTCTTCACCGTCGCACCGCACGCCTTCAACGCGGGCGTACCCGAGTTCCTGCACCGCCTGGGCGGCATCGTGCTGCCCTGGCGGGAGGCCGTCAGAACCGACTTCGACCTGGTGCTGGCCGCCGGTTCGCAGGGTGTCGAGCAGCTCCGAGGACCGCTGCTCCGGCTCCCGCACGGCGCCGGTCACATCAAGCTCTCCCGGCTCGCCGACACGTCCGACCGCTCCGTGGGCGGCCTCGGCCGGCGCTACCTCACCTGGCAGGGCCGGGTGGTGCCGAGCGCCATCGCGCTCGCCCACCGCTCCGACCTCGACACCCTGGCCCGCTCCTGCCCGGAGGCGCTGCCGGTGGCCAGCGTGATCGGCGACGCCTGCTACGACCGGATCGCCGCCAGCCTGCCGCTGCGCGAGGACTACCGCCGGGCGCTCGGCCTGCGCCCGGCCGAACGGCTGGTACTGGTCTGCTCCACCTGGGGCCTGGGCTCCTCCTTCAACCGGTTGGACGCCCTGCTCCCCCGCCTGCTCGCCGAACTGCCCACCGACACCTACCGCACCGCCCTGCTGGTGCACCCCAACGTCTTCGCCGGGCACGGGCGTTGGCAGATCGACGCCTGGCTGCACGCGCACGCCCGCCGCGGCGTCGGGCTGATCCCGCCGGAGACCGACTGGCGGCAGCTGCTGATCGCGGCCGACCACCTGATCGGCGACCACGGCTCGGTCACCCTGTACGGGGCGCTCACCCGGACGCCGATGCTGCTCGCCCGTTTCCCGTTCCAGGACGTCAACCCCGACTCGCCCGCCGCCCAGCTGGCCAGGACCGCGCCCGCGCTCTCGCTCGGCCACTCCCTCGCCGACCAGCTCGCCTACACCCAAGAGCGCCACCGCCCCGCCGAGTTCGAGGCCATCGCGGCCGGGATCTCCTCCGAGCCCGGCGGCTTCAACCGCAATGCCCGCGCCCTGATCTACCGTCTGCTCGGGCTGGGCGAACCCGCGTACGAACCGGTCACCGAACCGCTGCCGCTGCCGAGCCCGCTCACCGACCGGTGATCGTCCGGGTGATGTCCGGCGGCGTCCTGGTGGACGAGCACCTGCGCCTCGCCGTCGACCACGGCTCCCCCGGGCTGCACTGGGCGGACGTGCTGACCGCCACCGAGCCGCGCCCGGCCGCCGAGGCGGCGCTCACGCTGCGCCGCCACCCGGGCTGCCGGGTGGTCGCGGTACCGGCCCCGGGTGGCGCGGTCTGGGCCGCGACCCCGGTCGGCCTGATCACCGTGACCGCCCAACCAGCCTGGCAGGCCGGGTCGTTGGTGCACACCTGGCTGGTCCTCGGACGGCCCGCGCTGCTCTCGGTGGTGCTGGCGGAGCGTCAGTCGCTGACCCTGCGGGCCGAGAGTTCCACGAGCCTCTCGGTCAGCCGGTCGACATCCGGCGCCCGCACCGCCCGGTAGAGCTCGAGCGCGTGCTCGTAGCGCGCCCGCTGTTCGGCCGGATCTCCCGTCGATCCGGCCAGTTCGCCCAGCAGTTCGTGGCAGCGGGCCTCCCAGTGCCGCGACCCACAGGCCCGGAACTCGTCGATCGCCGCCCGCAGATGGCGCTCGGCGAGCTCCGGGTCCACCGTGCCGTTCGCCCGGCCGAGCAGGGCCAGCGCCCTGGCCGCCTCGTACCGGTCCGGTACGGCCAGCAGCTGCGCCCGGGCCAGTTCGAGCAGCCGGACGGCCTCCGGGTGCTCGTCCAGGGCGAGCCTGGCCTCGGCCAGCGAGATCCGGAAAACGGCTGCGCCCCGGTCGTGGCCGATCCCCTCCCGCAGCGCCACGGCCTGCTCGAAGTGCCCGACCGCCTCGGCCGGTCGGCCCGCCAGCCGGGCCAGCTGCCCGAGCCCGTTCCGCGCCTGCGACCCGCTCCTCGGGTCACCCGAGCGCTCGGCCAGCGCGAGCGCCTGCCGGTACCACTCCGCCGCCTCCACCAGCCGGCCCGCGTTGCGCAGCCCCGCCGCGCCGGAGGTCAGCATCCGGGCCTCGGCCGCCGGATCAGCGGCGGCGCGTGCCGCGGCGAGGCCCCGCTCGTGAGCCTCGATCCAGAGCGCGTACGGGCGCAGCCGCAGGAACAACGGCCACATCGCGTCGGCCAGTTGCCAGACCGTCGGGTGCCAGTCCGCCTCGGCCGCCGTCCGCAGCGCGGTCATCAGCTGGAACTGCTCGGCGTCCAGCCAGGCCAGCGCCCCCGGCTCATCGCCGAACGGCACCGGCCTGGGCAGCTGCTCCGCGTAACTCCGCGCCATCGAGCGGTGGTTGGGGCTGATCAGTGTCTCCGCCGCGGTCGCGACGGCGAGGTACCAGTCCACCGCCCGGCGCACGGCGTCCACCCCGCCCGGGTCGGTGCCCCGGGCGTGCAGCCGGACCAGGTCGTGGAACTTCAACCGCTCGCGGCCGGTCTCCTCCAGCAGGTGAACCTCCGTCAGCTCCTCCAACGCGTCGTCCGCCTCGGCTGCCGATCCGCCCACGGCGGTGGCCAGTTCCCGGCCGAACTCGGCGAACGGCAGCCGGCCGAGGAGCCCGTACAGCCGCCGCGCTGCCGGGGAGAGCAGGCGGCGGGAAGCGTCCAGCGCGCCTTGGACGGCGTCCTCGTCCCCGATCCTGAGCGTGCCCAGCCGGTCGGTGTCCCGTCCCAGCGCGGCGGCGGTGACCGAGATGGCCTGGGCCGGCCGGGCCGCCAGCCGGGCGGCAGCCACACAGAGTGCCAGCGGCAGGCCGCCGCACCGGTCCACCACCTGCCGGGCGGAGTCCGGTTCGGCCTCGATCCGTCCGGTGCCGATCCGGCTCCGGAGCAGTTCGGTCCCCGCCTCGGGGGCCAGCAGTCCGAGCGGCAGGAAGTCCGCGCCGTCCAGCGCCAGGCCGGTCAGCCGCAGCCGGCTGGTCACCAGCACCACGCCACCGTCCGACCCGGGCCGCAGTGGCCGGACCTGCGCGGCGCTCACCGCGTTGTCGAGCATCAGGATCAGCCGTCGCCGCGCGGTCAACGAGCGCCAGAGAGCGGCCTGTTCGGCCAGCTCGGACGGCACAGGGCTGACCCCGAACGCCCGCAGGAAACCACCGAGCACCTCGGTCGGATCGGTCGGCCCCTCCGGTGCGTGTCCGCGCAGATCCGCGTACAGCTGGCCGTCCGGGTACTCCGCCGCCAGACCGCGCAGCCAGTACGACCCGAGAGCGGTCTTGCCCACGCCGGCCGGTCCGGTCACCACCACCAGCACCGGTCCGGCGGGGTCGGCCATCCGGTCCAGCCGGCACAGCTCCTCCGACCGTCCGGTGAAATGGCTGGGAATGGGCAGTAGTTGACGTGGCGTCGGCAGCGCGGGTGATTCTACTCGGACGTGAATTCCGCCGTGGATCTCGCGGGCCTGCACGGTGGTGCCGGTGAACTGCGCCGAACCGGAGATCGAGTTGTTCACGTCCGAACTCACCATCGCCACCCAGACCGCAATTCCCGTCACCAGTCCGGGTGTTCCCGCCAGCACCGTCCGGGCGATCTCGTCACACTGGTCGTCTGTCAGCGGCCTGCGCAACTTGCCTGTCAGCGGCTCCAGTTGGTCGAGCTGCTCGCTGGTGGCCGACCGCAGCGCGGCGGTCAGTGACGCGTTCGTCAGTGGCTGCACTGGCCTCTCCCCCGATCACTGCCCGTCACCCGAAGCGGACCGGCCGGGGCCGTTTACCGCGAATAGCAGGTGATTCACCGGCAGTTGACGAATTCTCCGGAACTCCGCTGCCTCCTGTGGTCAAGTGGTATGTCTCGACTTCCCGGCCCGTGTCATGCTCCCATAAAGATGTGAGCGATAACCAGACATTGGGGGGCCCATGCTGACGATTCGTCTGTTCGGCGCAGTGGAGATCCGCGCCGCGGCCCAGCTCGTCCCCCTCCGCTCGAACCGCGAGCGGGCGGTGCTCGCGGCGCTCGCCCACGACCTCGGCAAGGCGGTCTCGCACGACGTGCTGACCCAGCGGGTCTGGGACGACGAGCCACCCGCCAACGCCCTGGCCCTGCTCTACAGTTACGTCTCCAGACTCCGCCGGGCCTTCCGCGACGCAATCGAGCAGACCGGCTCGGACGGCCCCGCCCCGGAGGTCACCAGCGGTCCGCGCACCTACACCCTGGAGGCCGACCGGACCGCGGTCGACTGGCACCGTTACCTGCGGGCGGCCGCCCGTGCCAGAACCCTGGCCGAGGCGGGCGACGACCGGGCCGCCCTGGCCGCCTTCGACCAGGCCGAGGCCCTCTGGCACGGCGAGGCCCTGGCCGGCCTGCCCGGCCTCTGGGCCCAGGCCACCCGCACCAGGATGGCCGAGCAGCGGCTCGCGACCACCCTGCACCGCTACCCGATCGAGCTCCGCCTCGGCCGCTTCACCGACCTGGTCCCCGAACTCTCCCGCCAGCTCGACCAGCACCCCGGCAACGAATCGCTGGCCGGCCACCTGCTGATCGCCCTCTACGGCGCCGGGCGCCCCGGCGACGCCCTGACCACCTTCCAACGGGTCCGCCACCATCTCCTCAACGAGCTCGGCACCGACCCGGGCCCCCAGCTCACCCACCTCCACGACCGCATCCTGAACCAGGCCCCGGTGGCCGAGCTCCTGCCGGACCGGCAGCCGGCTCCACGCGGCACATCGCACCGGTCCACGGCGCTCTCCAATCTTCCCGGCATGAGCCACCTGATCGGCCGGGACGACGTGCTGGCCCAGGTCGCCGAGGCCGACCGGCAGCGGGCAAGGATCCAGGTCCTCTCCGGCATGCCCGGGGTCGGAAAGACCGAACTGGCCCTGCACGCCGCCGATCGCCTCCAGTCCCGCTACCCCGACGGTCGGATCTACCTCAGCCTCCAAGGCCATTCCACACCCCAGTCGCCGCCGCTCCCCACCCACTCCGCACTGCTCTTCCTGCTCCGCACCCTCGGCGCTCCAGCCGACTCCCTGCATGCCGACACCGCCGAGCTCAGTACGCGCTGGCGGACCGAACTCGCCGCCCGCCGCATGGTGGTGATCCTGGACGATGTCGCCAGCCCGGAGCAGGTCCGTCCGCTGTTGCCCGACTCGCCCTCCTCGACAGCCCTGCTGACCAGTCGGCACCGACTCACCGAACTCTCCGGTGCGCACACCCATTTCCTCGATCTGCTGCCCGAAGCCGAGTCGATCGCCCTGTTCCGTCACCTGGTCGGCCAGGAGCGAACCGACGACATCGCCCAGGTCGGCGACATCGTCGCGCGCTTGGGCCAGTTACCGCTCGCTCTCGCGATCGGGGCCGCCCGCCTCAAGGGCAGACCGACCTGGACCCTGGAGCGCCTGGCCCGCCGACTGGCCCGCGAGCCCGGCCGCCTGGGTGAGATCCGGGACGAATTCCGTGACGTGGCACGGGTGTTCGAGATGTCGTACCTGGCCCTCAGTGGGGATCAGCGCTCGGGATTTCGTCGTCTCGGCCTGCACCCGGGGCCGGATTTCGGCTCCTTCGAGGCCGAGGCCCTGATCGGCAGACCGGGCGGCCAATCCGAGAGGATCATCGAAAGCCTGCTCAACTGCCACCTGCTGCAAGAGATCTCCCCCGAGCGCTATCGCTTCCACGACCTGCTCGGCGAGTACGCGCGCACCCTGGCCCAACGCGAGGAGCCCACCGGCGAACGCGAGGCAGCCGTCCGCCGCTTGGTTCTCACCTGTATCCGGCTCGCCGACCAGGCCGATCGCATCCTCTACCCCGGCCGACCCAGGCTTCCCGTCACCGGCATCGAGGGCACTGATCCGCACTGGACCGATGAGGCGGATCCGCACCACTGGCTCACCGAGTCGTGTGCAGCCCTGGTGGCGACCGAGCTGCAGGCCCGGGGCGCCGGACTGATGGTCGAGGCCGCTCAACTCTCCCATGTCCTGGCCGAGTTCCTCCGCCAGGAAGGGCACTGGGTGGCGGCTGCGGAGATGCACCACGCCTCGTCCGCCCACTGGCGGACCGTCGGGAACCGCCGCGCCGAGGGCCGCAGCCGGATCGACCTGAGCGTCAGCTACTCGAACACCTCCCGCAACTCCCTGGCCGGAGAGGCAGGCGAGCGGGCACTCGCGCTGACCCGGGCGGCGAGAGACCCGGAGGGCGAGGCCGAGGCCCTCACCCAACTGGCCCGACTGCACCTGCGCACCGGCGAGTACGAGACCGCACTGGATCTGCAGCGGAAGGCCCTGACCCTGCCGATCAACCGAGCCAACCGGATCAGGTACTCCAACGGGCACGGCATCATCCTGCTCCATCTCTCCGAGCCGGCGGAGGCGCTCGTCGCGTTCTTCGAAGCGCTCTCCGAAGCACGGCGCAGCGGCGATATCCGGAAAGAGGGACAGGCCCTCAACAACATCGGCAACGTCTATCTGGAAATGGGCGACCAGCAGTCGGCCCGGCGGACCTTCGAGGAGTCGCTCACCCTGAGCAGAATCTCCGGCACCGATTCCGATCGCGCCATGATCCGCATCAATCTGGCCGAAACCCTGCCCCTCCCTGAAGAGCTCCTTACCGCCGTCCGACTGTGTCAGGCCGGCCTGGAGACCTTCCGGCAGCTCGACGACCGCCAACACGTCGTCAAAACACTGAACATCCTCGGTGGCACCTACCTGCGCGCCGATCGGCCTCGCGACGCCGTCGACCGCTTCACCGAGGCCGCCCAGGTCGCCCACGAGGTCGGGGCCGTCCACGAGGAGATCATCGCCCTACGCGGCGCGGGTCGGGCCGAGACTGCACTCGGGCACCTGCGCCAGGCCACCCAACACCTCGGCGCCGCCGTGACCCTGGCCCGCGCGACCCGGCTTCCCGGCGCGGAGGCCGAAGCTGCCGACAGTCTGGCTGCCGCCCTGCTCCGGTTCGGCCGCCCCTCGGAGGCCCAGGCGATGTGGCAGCGAGCAGTGGCCCTCGGCTCATCATTGGACCTCGGCGAATCAGACTATCTTCGCGCTTGTCTTCGACCGATTCAGTGACATGATCTTTCGCTTTTGATCACCACTCACCCAGCCTCTCGAGCGATTTTGCCGCGCCCGAACTCGCGCGCTACTGTCGCGGCCTGATGATCCATCAGAGGATGGTCCGACCATCCTCTGAATCTAATCACTCAGGTCCGCGCTACGCAAGTCATCCCTGAAAGGGAAGAACAGCAACGTGAAGAAGCTCGCTCTCGGCATGGCCCTGACGATCGGCCTGCTGCTCATCGCCACCCCTGCGCACGCGGCCACCAGCCGCGACAGCGGCATCTGTATCTGGATGTAAGTGACCGGCCAAGCACGGGGCCCGCGAGCCACCCGGCCTCGCGGGCCCAGCCGCGGCGCAACACCCATCTGCAGCGCGAATCGGTCAAGCCTGGTCGGGTCGGTTGCGCCATGTCCAATACCAGAGCTCGCTCGCCCGGTGGTCGTGCTCGAAGCCAGGGCCGAGTGGTCCAACACGCTCGTTCGCTGCCCCGGTCCGCGGATCGTCCAGCTTGGCAAGACCGTAGGCGCCCTCCAGGCGCAGCAGTTGATCCTCCTCGTCGAGCAGTAGCACGAACGCGTCCGCGACAGCGGGCTCCCGGTCGCCCGAGCTGGACAGGGCGACCGCAGCGGTTACCCGCACGCCGGCCTCCGGGTCTCGGACCAAGGTGAGCAGTGCGTTCCTGGTCTCGGAGGTGAGGTCACGTCCCCCGCCGAGTACGTGGCACACGGCAGCGCGTACTTCGGCTTCGGGATCGCGCGCGAGGGCGAGCAGCGCGGTGGTGGCCGCCGGTGTCAGGGGGACGCCGTGCGTGTGGAGGTAGTAGGGAACTTCGCTGCGTACGCGGGACTCCGGGTGGTCGGCGTAGCGGAGCCCGAGCGCCTCGCTGTCGGGGCCTTCGTTGCAGCCGGGGTAGGCGGCGAGGACCCTGGCGAGGACCCTGCCGTCCGTCTCGTCGGCCGCCCAGGCGGCGAGCAGCCGGTTCCTCGCATCTGGGTACCAGTCCTGGCCTGCGGTCCCGACACTGACCCCTCCGACGCCCAGGGCGTCCGCCAGGAACCCGCGGTGGGCGGGCGACGGGTGGTGGCGCAGGGCCGCCACGGCCGCCCAGGTCTCCTTGTCGCGGCGCTCGCCGAGCGTGAAGCAGGCCGCGAACCAGTCCCCGTGCGAGTCCGCGTCCTCCTCGTCGGGGTACCGGAGCGCACGAGCCGCCAGCTCGTCGACCGGTGTCGGAATGTGGAAGGCCCGCTCCAGCCAGGTGAGGATGCCACCGTGCCCGGCCCGGACGGTGAGCTCACCCAGGGAGATCTGCTCGATCCGGTTGTACTCGCCGTCGGGGATGAGGCGTACGGCAGCGGGTCCGGGTGTACCTGTCCTGCGGCGCAACTCCTCGGCTGCGCCGATCTCGTACCAGTGCCTGGCCAACGCGAGCAGTCGCTCCTGCATGCCTTGCGGGACTCGCAGCTGCGGTTCGTCGAGCAGGAGCGTCAGGACCATCGTCGGCGAGCCGAGATCGACGGCCCGCAGCAGCGGTGTCGTCCCGTCAGGCAAGGATCGGTACTGGTCGGCCCCGCCCTCCACCAACGCCTCGGCGACCCGTTCGTCGTACGCCGCCACGGCTACGCACAACACCGGGAGCCCGTCCTCGCCGACCGTGTCGGGGTCCGCTCCCTCTTCCAGCAGCGCACGCACCAGCTCGGCGTCGCGTGCATGGACTGCTGCTACGAGCCGGCCGCTCCGGCTCTCTTCGTATCGGCCGTACCCCGCCGTTGCCATGCAACCCTTCCCAACAGGAGGGCATCCGCCCCTACCCGGCCAACCTCCGTGTGAGGCGCCCTCTCGGTGTCGCCCCGACCTGGTCAAGATCTTGGTTCCTGTTGTGTCCCGTACGCAACCACTTTGTCCTCACCTGGCGCAGCCGAGACAGTGCTCCGCTTGCGGCAGTCAGGAGAGCCGTCCGACGGGCCACGCTGCGGTGCATGGATGCCGCCGTGCTTGACGGCTCGTCAGGCGGGCGTCGTCACTTGGCCTGGCTCACCGACCGCCAGGGCGGCCGCCTCCGGTGCCGGCCGGCGGCGGGCGGCGGCCAGGCCGACTGCTGCGAGGCCGAGGCCCGCCCAGAGGGAGAGGGTGAGCAGCGGGGCGGCGGCGGCCGCGCCGTCGAAGAAGGCGACGGAGCGGAGCAGGGTGCCGGCTGCTCCCGGTGGGAGTTGGGCGCCGATCACGCGGGCGGCGCCGGGCAGGAGTTCGGGGGCGGAGGTGACTCCGGAGAACGAGTTGCCAAGCAGGACCATCAGCAGGGCGGTCAGGCCGATGCCGGGCGGTCCGATCAGGGCGGCCAGGCCGGCGGTGGTGGCGCCGACCGCGAGGGTGGTGAGGGCGAGGACGCCCGCCTCGGCGGACCAGTTGCCGGTCAGCGCGCCGAGCCAGCTGTGGGCGATCGCCGCCGCGACCAAGCCGGTCAGCGCGGCCGCCCCGAGAAGCGCTCCGATGGCCGCGCCGCCGCGCAGCCGGAGCAGCGTGACCAGGGCTCCGGACGCGATCCCGGCGAGCACCAACGGCAGCAGCCCCGCCCCGAACACGGCCCCACGCGGGTCCCCGGCCGGTGCCGGGACGACGTCGGTCAGCTTCGCCTTTCCGCCGACCCCCTGGAGCAGTTGGGCCACCAGCGGCCCGGCCGCCGACGCGGTGTACAGCTCCGGCCCGGCCTCGCCCGCCACCACTGCGCCGTAGACCTCCCGGTTCTCCACCGCCTCCCGGGCGGCGGCACCATCGGTGTACCGGTGGATCTCGAACGCGCCCTGATGGGAGGCCAGTTGCTGCTCGAACGGGGCGGTGGCGGCAGCCGGTCCGGCCACCCCGATCGGCAGGTCGTGCGGGGCGAGGCGGGCGGCGGGCCAGGTGAAGGCCCAGAGTGCGAAGGCCACCAGCAGGGGTACGGCCAGGCAGACGGCGGCGATCCGACGTGGTGTCGGCGGCAGGTTGGCGGTCATGGCGGACGGGTCTCCATTAAAGAGAAGGATCGTTCGTTTTATGTCGCCAACTCTCTGCCGCCCCGCTGCGGATTGTCAAGAAGGAATGTTCGTTCTACGGTGGCCACATGGCTCGCGTATCCCAGGAACACCTAGACGCCCGCCGCCGTCAGATCCTCGACGGCGCCGCCCGCTGCTTCGCCCGCAACGGGTTCCACGCCACCTCCATGCAGGACGTGCTGCGCGAGAGCGGACTGTCCGCCGGTGCCGTCTACCGTTACTTCTCCGGCAAGGAGGAGATCATCACGGCCATCGCCGAGGAGGTCTTCACCACCGTCCGGGGCGCCTACGCCGAAGCCGTCGCCAGCACTCCCCCGCCCCCGGTCGACGTGCTGCTGCCCGCCGTGCTCGACCGGGTCTTCACCCACACCCTGGGCGGCGACGACCCGCTGATCTTCACCCGGCTGATCCTCCAGGTCTGGTCGGAGACCCTGCGCAGCCCCGAGCTGACCGAGACCCTGCGGGCCGGCTTCGCTTCCCTGCTCGGCCTCTGGACCGAGCTGATCACGGCCTACCAGGAGGCCGGCCTGATGCCCCGTGAGGCCGAGCCCACCCAGATCGCCCGCGTCCTGATCGCCACCGCCCAGGGCTTCATCGCCCAGCAGGCCCTGTTCGGCGACGTGGACCCGGCCGCCGTCCGGGCGGGCCTGGCCGCGCTGCTGCCCACGGCGTCACGACCGCACCCGGCCTGACCGGCCGTCGGCTGCACCTACCGAAGCCGCCGCAGCGCCGGCGCCTCCGGCGCAGGCACCGTCGTCGAGACGGCCGCCGGCTGCCCCGCCCACCGCCGGATGCCCGCGATGTCGAGGTCGAACGGCGGGGCCGCCTCGAACGGGGCCAGGCCGTCCGCCGCGCGGGCCAGCAGGGCGGCCGCGCCGGTCGGGTTGCCGCGGGCGGCGTGGGTGAGGCCGACCGCGTACTGGGCGAGGGCGCGCCAGAGCGGCCGCTCCGGTTCGGGGGCGGCCTTCCAGCGGTCCTCGAGCACCTCGTGGGCGTGGAACGGCATTCCGGCGTCCAGCAGTTGCTGGGCCTCGGTGAGCGTCTGCCCGGGCGAGCGGTGCACGCCCTCCGGCTGGCGCGGGGCGCCCTGCGCGCCGTACGGGAGCGGCCGGCCGAGTCCGTCGCGCGGACGTCCGTTCCGGGCCCGGCCCGCCGCGTCGCGGTCCCGGCCGGGACGCCGTACGGCGCTGGGCGAAGGCGCCGCTACCTCATCGTGTCCGCACGAAGCGCGCAGCCGCCCGCACTCCGGGCAGACCTGCTCCAGCCAGCACGCCGCGTCCCCGCCGTCGTTCTCCGTGTCACCCATACCGTGATTGTCGCGCGTTGCCCGCCGCTACCGGTCAGCGCAGGGCGTCCTCGTTCGCTTCGTCCTCACGGTCGCCCTCCGCCTGCGACTCCTCCCAGGCGTGGGCGACCTGGTAGGAGGTGATGCCCTCCTCCGGGTCGGCGGCGCGGACGTCCTCGCGGTCGGTCGCGGCCTTGTCGCTGAACTTCTCCTGCATGTCCGACATGACGGCTCTCCCAACTGGTCAGCTACTCCCAGCCTGCGCTCATCGCGCCGCCGGGGCCAGCTCCGCCAGCAGCGCGGGGTTGACCAGCTCCAGCACCGCCCGGACGTCCGCCGCCGCCGCGGCGGGCCAGAGCACCGCCCGGGCCGAGCGGTAGCGCTCGGCCAGCCGCTCGCGGTCAGCCGGCGCCAGTGCGGCGGCCCGGTCGGGGTGCGAGTTGTGCGCGTTGTCGGAGATCTTCAGCAGGGTGGCCGCGTGGTCGGTCACCACCTGCCGGAGCATCTCCGGGTAGCTCACCCCGGGCAGCCTGGTCACCCGTCGCACGGTCGCCACCACGCTGAACGGCACGCCCGCGCGCAGCAGGTCGTCGGCCGTCACCGGGGTGTCCTCCAGGACGTCGTGCAGCAGTCCGGCCATCTGCAGCCCGACCCCGAACGGCGCGACGCCCGCCGCCACCGCCCGGACGTGCCCGATGTACGGCGCGCCGATCAGGTCGAACTGTCCGGCGTGCGCTTCGGCCGCCAGGGCGTCGACGTCGGCAAGGCTCAGCGTGGGCACAGGGCGCTCCCCCAGGGGCAGATGACGCTCCGTCAGCCGGACGGCCGCCGGGTCTGGCGCGACGATAGCACCGGCCCGAACCCCCCCTCCGCACCAGCCCGGGGCATACTTCGACCGACCCACCGAAGAGAAGCCGGAGACCGATCCCGTGCGGGTACACCCCATCTCCCCGGAGCGG
This sequence comes from Kitasatospora gansuensis, assembly GCF_014203705.1. NCBI lineage: Bacteria > Bacillati > Actinomycetota > Actinomycetes > Kitasatosporales > Streptomycetaceae > Kitasatospora > Kitasatospora gansuensis. The sequence goes on along the minus strand of NZ_JACHJR010000001.1, from coordinate 7,631,222 downwards.
CTGGCCGAACTGCTCGCCGACCGGATCGCCGACCTGTCCGCCGACGGCCGCCGGGTCCGGGTGGCCCTGGACGGCGCGCCCGCCGCCGGTCCCGGCGCGCTCGCGGACGCGTTGGTCGAGCCGCTGCGCCTGCGCGGACGCCCCGTCCAGCGGGTGTCGGCGGCCGACTTCCTCCGCCCGGCCTCGGTCCGTCTGGAGTACGGCCACCAGGACGCCGACGCGTACCACGACGGCTGGCTGGACGACGGCGCGCTGCTGCGCGAGGTGCTCGACCCGCTGGAGCCCGGCGGCACCGGCCGGATCCTGCCCACCTTCCGGGACCCGGCCACCGACCGGTCCACCCGGGCCCGGTACGTCGAACTGCCGCCCGGCGGCGTCCTGTTGCTGGACGGCCCGCTGCTGCTCGGCCGCTGGCTGCCGTTCGAACTCACCGTGCACCTCGCCCTCGGCCCGGCCGCCCTGGCCCGCCGGACCGCGCCCGAGGAGCAGTGGACCCTGCCCGCCTTCGCCCGCTACCAGGCCGAGACCGACCCGATCGCCCTCGCCGACCTCACCGTCCGCTGCGACGACCCCCGGCACCCCGCCCTCATCGAGGCGTAGGGCCGCGCTGGCAGTGCGGGCACCAGTACGCGGGCCGGTCGCGGTCGTGCTGGGCGGTGCGCACGGTGGTGCCGCAGCGCAGGCACGGCCGGCGGGCCCGGCCGTAGACCCAGTTCTGCCGGCCCGGGCGGGGGTCCGGGGTGGTCGGGTGGCCCGGGCGTTCCTTGTTCGCGTCGAGCAGCTGGTGGGCCCGGGCCGCCAGCCGCTCCAGGACGGGGAGGGCGTCGGCGACCGGGGCCCACGGGGTGAGCCCGGCCAGGAAGCACAGCTCGTTGGCGTAGATGTTGCCGATCCCGGCCAGGTTTCGCTGGTCCAACAGGGCGGCGCCGAGCGGCCGTTCGGGATCGGCGGCGAGTCGGCGGGCGGCCTCGGCGGCGTCCCAGTCCGGGCCCAGCAGGTCGGGGCCGAGGTGGCCGACCACGGTCTGTTCCTCGGTGGTGCGGAGCAGCTGCACGACCGGCAGCCGGTACCCGACGGCCGTCCGCCCCTCGACCCCGAGCACGGCCCTGATCTGGTGCCCGGCCCCGCCGGTCCACCGCTCCCCCGGGCCGTACAGCGCCCAGCGGCCGTCCATCCGCAGGTGGGTGTGCAGGGTCAGTCCGCCGTCGAACCTGGTCAGCAGGTGCTTGCCGCGCGGGACGGTGCCGAGCACCCGGCGCCCGGTCAGGTCGGCGGTGGCGTGGGCGGGCACCCGGAGCTCGGCGGTGATCAGCGGCCGGCCGGTGAGCGCGCGGTCCAGCTGCCCGGCGACGCGGTGGACGGAGTCTCCTTCTGGCACCCGTCCATCATCCGGCAGCGGGGGGCTGACGGGCGATCAGCCCCTGATATGTTTTCGCCGCAAAGATCATCTGCTTATCTTGCTCACGGGGTGGACATGAACATCAAGCGCACCGGCACGGCCGTCCTCGGCGCACTTCTCCTCGGCTTCCTGCCGACCGTCGCGGGCGCGACCCCGGGCAGCGGCGTCACCGCCACGCTGCTCGGCAAGGGCACCTCGGACGGCAGCATCACGCTCAAGGCCAAGGGCCGCACCGACGTGGTCTTCCGGGAGATCACCATCGCCCCCGGCGGCACCACCGGCTGGCACTACCACCCGGGCCAGGTGCTCGCCGTGGTCAAGTCCGGCACCCTGACCCGCAAGCTGGACGACTGCGCGACCGAGGTGACCCCGGCCGGCGGCGTCGTGGTGGAGCCGGCCGGGCACAAGCACACCCACATCGGCTACAACTACGGCACCGAGCCGGTGGTCCTGCTGGTCACCTACCTGGTCCCGGAGGGCAGCCCCCTCTCGGTCGACATGCCGGCCCCCAGCTGCGCCTGACCCAGGGACGCTCGGCGTGAGACGGCCTCCGGCCAGAGGCCGTCTCACGCCCGGTCAGACGCCCGGCAGGCCGGTCTCCAGGCCGTCCAGTGCGTGCGAGCAGAGGCAGTCGCGGGTCGCGGGCAGGCTCTCCAGTGCCTTGAACAGCACGGTGCGCAGCCGGTCCACGTTCCGTCCGAACACCTCCAGCACCTCCGCGTGGGTGACGCCCTCGCCGCTCTCCACCCCGGCGTCCAGGTCGGTGACCAGGGCCAGCGAGGTGTAGCAGAGGCCCAGTTCGCGGGCCAGCACGGCCTCCGGGTGGCCGGTCATGCCGACCACCGACCAGCCGTTCGCGGCGAACCAGCGCGACTCCGCACGGGTCGAGAACCGCGGCCCGCCGATCACCACCAGGGTGCCGCCGTCCACCGGCTCCCAGGCGCAATCCCGGGCCGCGCCCAGCGCGACCCGCCGCCCGTCGGGGCAGTACGGGTCGGCCATCGAGACGTGCACCACCTCGGGCCGGCCGCCGCCGGGCAGCGGCAGGCCGTTGTAGTAGGTCTGCTGCCGGCCGTCGGTCCGGTCGACGAACTGGTCGGGGACGACCAGCGTCCCGGGCCCGTACTCCTCCCGCAGCCCGCCCACCGCGCACGGCCCGAGCACCTGCCGCACGCCCAGCGAGTGCAGCGCCCACAGGTTGGCCCGGTAGTTGATCCGGTGCGGCGGCAGCCCGTGGCCCCGCCCGTGCCGGGGCAGGAACGCCACCGACCGCCCGGCCACCTCCCCGACGAACACCGCGTCGCTGGGCGCCCCGTACGGCGTGTCCACCACCACCTCGGTCACGTCGTCCAGCAGCGCGTACAGGCCCGAGCCCCCGATCACACCGATCTCGGCGCGGACGGGACGGGCGGCGCTCTCGCTCATGGTGACGGCCTCTCAGTCGGCTGCTCCGGCACCCACCACTGTACGAACCGGGCCCGGTGGCCGATGCCTCCGGGGCAAGGGCATTCGGGCGTACAGTGGCCGTCCCTTGGTGGGTGGTCTGAGTTGGAGTCGGTGGAGATGAACAGAGTGCGGGTCGCCGGGCACCGGGCGCTGGCGTGGCGCGGGGCGACCGAGGGGGCCGTGGCGGCGGTCCTGGTGCTGCACGGGGGGCAGATCGCCAGTGAGCGCCGGCCCGGGCCGGTCAATCTGCCGGGGCTGCGGATGCAGGGGTTCGCCCGCGCGGTGGCCCGCGAGACGGCGGGGACCAGGGTCGCGGTCGGCTCGGTGCGCTACCGCTACCGGGGCTGGAACGGCGAGCAGGCCGACGCCGCCCGGGACGCCACGGCGGCCCTCTGCGACCTGGCCGAGGAGCTCGGCCCGGTGCCGACCGTCCTGGTCGGGCACTCGATGGGCGGCCGGGCCGCCCTCCGCGCCGCCGGGCACCCGTGCGTGACCGGCGTGATCGCGCTGGCCCCGTGGTGCCCGCCGGAGGACCCGGTGGCCCAGCTCAGGGACCGCACCGTGCTGACCCTGCACGGCGACCGCGACCGGGTCACCGAGCCCGAGGCCACCCGCGACCTGGCCGCCCGGGCCCGCGAGGCGGGCGCCCGGGTGGCCGGCTACACGGTGCACGGCTCGGGCCACGCCCTGCTCCGCCGCTCCGCCGACTGGCACCGCGCGGCCGCCGACCTGACGGCCGGCCTGCTCGGCCTGCGGCCGCTGCCCGCGGAGGTCGCCGAAGCCCTCGCCCTGGGCACCGCCGACGCGGGCGGGCTGGGGCTCACCCTGCCGCTCTGACCGGCCGTCAGCTCCGTGCGCTACTGCGCGGTCGGTGCGGTGGCCCGCGCGTGCGCGGCGGCGCGGATCTGGGACGGGCCGCAGGCCCAGACCATGATCCGCCCGCCCGCCCGGGCCAGCGGGCGGTCCCAGCCGACCCGCACCAACCAGGGGCGGCGGACGGCGAGTTCGGCCCTGGCCCAGCCCGGCAGCAGGTCGATCGAGGCGTTCGTGAGCAGCCGGACGGCCAGCCGCTCCCGGCGGCTGCGGCCGAAGCCGCGCAGCAGCCGGAGCACCTCGAGGGCGGGCGGTGTGACCCGCAGGTCGGGCCGGATCCGGGCCAGGTACTCCGCCATCTCGGCCCGCGACCGGGGTATCGAGGTGGCGCCCAGCAGTTCGGCGACGAGCGCCGCCTCGGCGTAGTAGCGGTCGCACTCGGCAGCGCTCAGCGGCGTGGCGGAGAAGTGCTGATACCCGGTCAGGAAGCAGTGCACCTCGGCGGCGTGCACCCAGGTGAGCAGGTCCGGATCGTCGGCGCGGTACGGGCGGCCGTCCGGCGCGGTGCCCCGGATCCGCAGGTGGATCCGCCGCACCGACGCGATCGCCTGCTCGGCCGCGGCCGTCGAGCCGAGCGTGGTGGTGGTGACGAAGCGTGCCGTCCGGTGCAGCCGCCCGGTCGGGTCGGTCCGGAAGTCGGAGTTCGTGGCGACGGCGGCCATCGCCAGCGGGTGCAGGGACTGCAGCAGCAGGGCGGCGAAACCGCCCACCAGCATCCCGGCCGGGTGCCCGTGCACCCGCCACACCACACTGTCCGGGCCGAACAGGCCCGGGTCCCCGGGCGGCCGGTCGTAGCGCTCCAGGTGCAGGTCCTCCCCGTGCACCGTCGCGTTGATCTCGTCCAGCAGACGGGCGCGCAGCGCACCGATCGGCGTCCGCCGCTCAGCCGTACCGGTTCCTGTCCCCACCAGCGCCTGCCCCTCGTCACCCGGCCCACCACAGTACCCCGCTTCTTTTCCGGGTCGGGAGCGGCTCCGGAAGGCGGTGGCGGTCATACGATGAGATAGCTGGTCGACCCGAGCACGCGTGCCCCGGAGGTGGTCGGGATGCGGACTCACAGAGGTGTCGGAGCCGTTCTGCTGACGATGGCGCTCGCGCTGCCCACGGCGCTCGGCGTCGGCCTCGGCACGGCACCGGAGGCGGCCGCGAAGGTGGGTGACCCGACCCGCCCGCTGATCGTCCGGGGCAGCACCTGGTACCTGCGGGATTCGCTGACCACCGGCACCGCCACCACGACCTTCGGCTACGGCGCCCCCGGCGACCTGCCGATGTCCGGTGACTGGGACGGGAACGGCAGCAGCACGCCCGGCGTGGTCCGGGGCGGCATCTGGTACCTGCGCAACAGCAACACCAGTGGCGTCGCCGACACCACCTTCGGCTACGGCGATCCCGGCGACGTACCCGTCGCCGGCGACTGGGACGGCAACGGCACCACCACCCCCGGCATCGTCCGCGGCACCACCTGGTACCTCCGCAACAGCAACACCACCGGCGTCGCCGACACCGTCCTCAGCTACGGCGATCCCGGCGACGTACCCGTCACCGGCGACTGGGACGGCAACGGCACCACCACCCCCGGCATCGTCCGCGGCACCACCTGGTACCTCCGCAACTCCAATACCAGCGGCGTGGCGAACGTGTCGCTGAACTACGGCAACCCGGGCGACCGCCCGGTGGTCGGCGACTGGGACGGCAACGGCAGCAGCACGCCCGGCATCGTCCGGGGCAGCACCTGGTACCTGCGCAACAGCAACGCCAGCGGGGTGGCGGACGTGTCGTTCGGCTTCGGCGACACCTGCGACCTCGGCCTGTCGACCGCGTCGACGCTGATCCGGGACCGTGGTGGCCGTCCGCTTCCCGCGTCCTTCGCGGGACGGCACCTGACCGTCCTGCCCACCGGCGCCAACGTGGTCGCGCTGACCTTCGACGCCGGGGCCAACGCCGCCGGTCTGCCGAAGATCCTCGGTGCCCTGCAGAACTCCTGCGTGCCGGCGACCTTCTTCCTGACCGGCGCGTGGACCGAGAACTTCCCGCAGGACGCCCGGGTGGTCGGGCTGCGCTACCCGACCGGCAACCACTCCTTCTCCCACCCCGACCTGACCACCCTCGGCGACGCCGCCGTACGCGACCAGATCCTGCACGCCCAGGCCGCCATCCAGGCGGGCGCCACCTACGACGCCCGCCCGCTGTTCCGCTTCCCGTTCGGGGCGGCCGACGCACGGACCCTCGGCATCGTCAACAGCCTCGGGTACGCCTCGGTCAACTGGACCGTCGACACCCTCGGTTGGCAGGGCACCTCCGGTGGGCAGAGCGTCTCCACCGTCGTCTCCCGGGTGCTGGCCAACCTGCGGCCCGGCGAGATCGTCCTCATGCACGTCGGATCCCACCCGAACGACGGGAGCACCCTGGACGCCGACGCACTGCCCACGGTCATCGCCGAACTGACCGCCCGTGGCTACTCGTTCGTCACGGTGCCGCAGTTCATGTGAACCGGCTGACCTGCCGTCCGGACCGAAACCGGCTCGCGGCATGATCTTCGTTGGTAACGTCGGCGCGTGACAGACCAACAGCAGGACAGCAGCGGTGGACTGACCCGGCGTAAGGCACTCGCCGCACTCGGCGCGGGCGGCGCCGCCTGGCTGCTGCGCGGCACCGTCGGGCCGGACAGCGCGCAGGCGGTCGGCACCGCCCCCGCCGGGCTCCCGGCCGGGGTGACGCCCTATCAGCGGGTGTACGAGAACTGGGCCGGCGAGGTCCGTACCGACCCGCTCTGGGTCTGCGCGCCGGGCAGCCCGCAGCAGGTCGCCGACCTCGCCGACTGGGCCCGCGCCGCGGGCTGGCGGCTGCGCCCGCAGGGGCACCGGCACGGCTGGGCACCGCTGACCGTCGCCGCTGGCACCCCGGCCTCGGCCCAGGTACTGCTGCTCGACACCACCCAGCACCTCACCAGCATTGCCCTGACCGGGAGTTCGGTGGCCGGTGCGCCGACCGTCCGGGTGCAGACCGGCGCCTCGATGGAGGACCTGCTCGCCCTGCTGGCCGGTCACGGCCTGGGCGTCACCGCCTGCCCGGCACCCGGCGATCTCACCGTCGGTGGCGTACTCGCCATCGGCGGCCACGGCACCGCCGTGCCGGCCACCGGCGAGACCGCGCCCGCCGGCCACGGCTACGGCTCGCTCAGCAGTCACGTCGTCTCGCTCACCGCCGTGGTCTGGGACGCCGCCCGATCCCGGTACGTGCTCCGGGAGTTCGACCGCGCCGAGAGCGACAGCGCCGCCTTCCTGGTCCAGCTGGGCCGGGCCTTCCTCACCGAGGTGGTGCTCCGGGTCGGCGCCGACCGGAACCTGCGCTGCGTCAGCCGCCTCGACATCCCGGCCACCGAACTCTTCGCCGCACCGGGGACGTCCGGCAACCGGACCTTCGCCGACTTCGTCGCCCGCGACGGCCGGGCCGAGGCGATCTGGTACGCCTTCACCTCGCACCCCTGGCTCAAGACCTGGCGGGTCACCCCCTCCCGCCCGTTCGCCGCCCGCACCGTCACCGAGCCGTACAACTACCCCTTCTCCGACAACATCCCCAAGCCGGTGGCCGAACTCGCCGGCCAACTCATCGAAGGAGCCTGGGGGTTGGCCCCCACCTTCGGCCAACTCCAGTTCCTGATCACCAAGATCGGCCTCACCGGCGACCTGACCGACGTCCTGCTCTCCAGCGGCCTGCTGCGCAGCCTGCTCACCGGCGAGCTGCTCACCCACCTGCTCGCCGACGGCCTGCGCTCCGACCTGTGGGGCCCCTCCCGGGCACTGCTCCAGTACGTCCGCCCGACCACCCTGCGGGTCACCGCCAGCGGGTACGCGATCCTGGCCCGGCGGGCCGATCTCCAGTGGGCGGTCAGCGAGTTCACCTCGCACTACCAGCGCCTGCTGACGGAGTACCAGCAGCGCGGCGAGTACCCGGTGAACGGCGCCGTCGAGATCCGGGTCACCGGCCTCGACGACCCGGCCGTCTCCGGTGTCCCCGGCGCCCAGCCACCGCTGCTCTCCGCCCTGCGGCCGCAGCCCGACAAGCCCGAGTGGGACACCGCCGTCTGGGTCGACATCCTCACCCTGCCCGGCACCCCCGGCCTGCACCGCTTCAGCCGCGACCTCGAACAGGCCCTGCTGCACACCTTCGACGGTACCCGGGCCGGCCTGCGGGTCGAGTGGTCCAAGGGCTGGGCCTACACCGACACCGCCGCCTGGGCCGACCAGGACGTCCTCACCCGCGCCATCCCCGACAGCCTCCGCACGGCCAACGGACCGGGCTGGGACGAGGCGATCGCCGTCCTGGACCGCCACGACCCGCACCGGGTCTTCGGCAACGCCTTCCTGGACGGGCTGCTCCGCGCCTAGGCGGTGTCGTCAAGGGGTCAGGCCCAGGTAGCTGTGGCTCGGTAGGACTCGCTCTTGTGCGATACGGCGGCGTTACGCGGCTGCGCCAGCATGGTCGACGTTCGATCGACCATCGATGATCCGCCGCAGACAGGGTTCCGTATGCGCGTCCTTCGCCGAGTCCTCGCAGTGTGTTCGCCAGTGTGGCGCTGCTCGCCCGGGTCAGCCTCCTCGCGTCTCCCACCGCGCAGGCCGCCACCTCCTGCTCCGGCCCCCCGCGGACCGGCCAGAGCCCGGCAGACCCGCATTTCCGACCGTGTCGAACCACTGGATGTTCGGCGCAAGAGAGGTTTTTCCGTGCGCAAGAAGTTCGTCTCCGTCCTCGGTGCCCTCGCGATGGCCGGAGCCGCCACCGTGATGACCGCACCTGAGGCTTCGGCTCTCGCCGCCTCGCCGACGGCGGTCTGCGGCCCCGGCTACAAGGTCGTCGACTCCGAACAGCTCATCAACCGCGACGTGTGGGTCTACCTGACCTACAACAGCTCCAACGGCTACAACTGCGTGGTCACCATCCGCGGGAACGCGGGCACCCCGGTGCACATGTCGGCCGGCCTCACCGTCGAGGGCAGCCCCCAGAAGTCCGACACCGGCTACTACGGGTCCTACGCCGGCCCGGTCTACGCCTACGCCGCAGGCAAGTGCGTCAAGTGGAACGGCTGGTTCAGCGACAACGACCAGAGCTCGTACGAGAGCCCCTGGAGCCACTGCGGCTGACCCGCCGACGGTGGGCCCCGCCACCGGACCCGGACCCCGCCCCACAGCGGTCCGGCCCGGTGGCGGGGCTTCGGCATAAGAACGTCGCGGCCAGGCCGGCACCGGACGAGCCGGCCCCCTGAGCGGGGCAGCGGCCGCGGTGCTCACCCGTTGAGGGCCGCCGTGCGGGCGGACCCGCAGGAGTCCCGGACCGCGATGGCCGGGCGCAGGAGGACCTGACGGAGCGCCAGGTCGGGCTGCTCGATCCGGTTCAGCAGGAAGGTCGCCGCCGTCCGGCCCAGCAGGCGTTTGGGCGGTGCCACCGCGCTGAGCGGGATGTCGGCCAGGTCGGCGATCTCGTCGTCGTACGCGATGAGCGCCAGGTCCCCGGGCACGGACAGGCCCGCCCGGCGGGCCGCGGACTGCAGCAGGACGGCCTGCCGGTCCCCGAAGCAGACCGCCGCGGTGACGCCTTCGGCGCGCAGCCCGGCCAGGCAGCGGTCGGCGGTGGCCGGGCTCCACTCCTCCCGGGCGGCCAGGAACTCGGCGGAGTGGCCGTCCAGTTCGGCGACGGCCAGGTGGAAGCCGCGCCGGACGGGCTCCGCGGTCGGGCTGGGGACCCTCAGCACCAGGCCGACGGTCCGGTGGCCGAGCCGGGCGAGATGGTGGACGGCGTCGTACCCGCCGGCCTCGTGGTGGGTGCAGACGCTCTCGGTGGGGTCGCCGAGGGTGGTCCCCCGGCGCTCCACCAGCACGACCGGGACGGGCAGTTCGGCCAGTCGGTGCAGGTAGTCGGCCGGGCCGCCGGGCGGCCCGGTCAGCGTGGGGACCACGAGCAGCCCGTCGGCGCCCGCGTCGAGCATCTCCCGGAGCTCGGTGAGCTCGCGGGCCGGGTCGTAGCCGGAGCAGGCGATCAGGTGGCGGCTGCCCGCTGCCGCGAGCACCTCCGCGATGCCGCCGAGGACGCGCGGGTAGTAGAAGGCGGTGTCGGGGACGATGACCCCGATCAGCGGCGCGCTCCGCCGGGCGGCCCGGCCGGGCAGGACGAACGTGCCCGAGCCCTGGCGGCGTTCGACCAGCTCCTCGGCGACCAGGTCGGTGACGGCGCGCCGGACGGTGCTCACCGAGACGACGTTGTCCCGGGCGAGTTCGGGTTCGGTCGGCAGTCGACTGCCCGGCGGCCAGATGCCGTCGGTGATCTCCTGCCGCAGCCGGTCCGCGAGCCGTCTGAACTTCAGCTCCGATCCGGTCATGCGTGCTGCTCCTTGCCTGGCGGGACCTTGATGAAGCCAAGAGTCATGTGGTCCGCGGATCCTACCGATCGCCGCCGTCGGCCATAATCGGGCACGCACAGCCGTCGAGCCACGCCCATGCCACCGCAGGGTCAAGCAGATCAGGGGACGCGATGTCGATACACGAGAGCCTGGCCGCCCTGCGCCGCGCCGCCGAAGCCGGAACGGTCGTGATCTCGGCCTCGGGCCCCGCTTCCACCGAAGCCGTCCGCGCCCGCGAGACGGAGCTGGAACCCCACTTCGGCACCGTCAAGTGGACGGCTCCGCCCAGCTACCGGGCGTTCCTCGCCGAGCACGACACCTTCGCCTGCAAGCGCTGGGATGTCGCAACCGTCGTCGTCGGTGCCGATGCCATCGCCGAACTGAACTCCGATCTCGTACACCTGCCGGAGCGGGTGGACCGCGGCGACGGCCGGTGGCTGTCCACCAACCACCTGGTCGGGTTCGCCCTCGCCGACGAGGACGGCGAGGGGGTCTGGTGCTTCGACGTCACCCAGCCGGACCCGAACGGCGAATACCCGGTCTACTACCACCACCAGGACGACGACGAAGGGCGCGCACGCTACGTCGAGAGCGGCGAGTGGGAGGACGAGACCCGCTCAGCCCCGGACTTCCCCACGTTCGCCGCCTGGCTGGAGGCCATGGCCGACGCCTTCACCGCGCCCGAACCACCGGGCTGGTTCGAGGAGCTGGGTGCTCCGGGCTTTCACCCTCTGAATTGACGTCCAAGGTGGGCCGACAGGTCATCAGATATCGTGTACGGCCATGGGAGAGCTGATAGTTGTCCGTCATGGCCAGACCAAGTGGAGCCTGTCGGGCCGGCACGCCGGCCGTACCGACGTCGCGCTGACCGAGGCGGGTGAGGCCGCGGCCAGGGCACTCGCTCCGAGGCTGGCCCGACGTCGTCCGGCCGCGGTGTTCAGCAGCCCGCTGAGCCGTGCGATGCGGACGGCCGAACTCGCGGGCCTGGTCGGCGTCAAGCCCGACCCGGACCTGCTGGAGTGGGACTACGGCGGCTACGAGGGGCTGACCGCCGAACAGATCCAGGAGACCCGGCCGGGTTGGGACCTGTGGCGGGACGGTGTCGTCCCCGGCGGCACCGTCCACCCGGGCGAGCGGCTCCAGCAGGTGGCCGCCCGGACGGACGCGGCGCTGGCCCGGATCCGGCCGCTGCTGGACGAGGGCGATGTCGCCGTGGTCGCCCACGGCCATCTGGCGCGTGTGCTCGCCGTGCGCTGGCTCGGGCTCGACGCGTCCGCCGCCCGCCTGCTCGGGCATCCGCATCCCGGCAGCCTCAGTTTCCTGGCGGTCGAGCACGGGCAGCCGGTCCTCTCCGCCTGGAACGTCGCGTAGCGGCGGACCCGGCGTCGCATCGCGCCCGCCCGACCGAGGGTGATCGTGGCGCTCGAACGCCGGGGCCGGCAACCAGAGGCGCGCATTGTTGCAAGAAGGGTTGACACCGCGCGCAGGGTATTGGAAGCTCCCCTTGGCCATCGCCGGTGATATTCACCGAGTGATCTTTTTTTGCGATTACTTGTTAGCGCTAACATTCAGTCCGAATTCTTCCTTTTCTTTCGGCGCCCACGAGGCCGAACCGGAGATCTCGGCGCGCACTTCTTCATTTCTTCATGCGGCAACCTCGCTGGGGTCATCCACCGAAACGCGATTGTCATGCCCACAAAGAGTTCGGATGGATGCCGGACCGCGAGAAGAACAGACACCTCCCCCACCACTCCCATCAGGAGGCGACCACATGCTCCACGCGAACCTGCGCGTCACCCGACCATTGGCGCGCACACGTCTGCGGAGAACGCTTGCCTGCGCACTCTCGGCGTTACTCCTGTCCATAGCGCTTCCACTGCTTTCCCTGAGCGCGGCCCAGCCGGCCGCGGCCCTGGGCGCGACCCCGTCGGCTGCGGCCCAGCCGGCTGCAGCCCTGGGCAACGGTTTGGCGCTCACGCCGCCGATGGGTTTCAACGACTGGAACGCCTACGGCTGCAACGTCTCCGAATCGCTGATCAAGAGCACGGCGCTGGCCATGCACAACAACGGCATGCAGAGCGCCGGGTACGAGTACGTCAACATCGACGACTGCTGGATGACCCACACCCGAGGCTCCGACGGGCGCCTGGTACCTGATCCGAACAAGTTCCCGAGCGGGATCAAGGGCACCGCCGACTACGTCCACTCGCTGGGGTTGAAGCTGGGCATCTACGAGGACGCCGGACTGCAGACCTGCGCCGGCTTCCCGGGCAGCCTGGGCCACGAGACCACGGACGCGCAGACCTTCGCCGCCTGGGGCGTGGACTACCTGAAGTACGACAACTGCTATGCGGGGCCGGGCTGTTGGCTGAACTCCTGCCCCAACGGCAGCAAGGCGCCCGCACAGACCCGGTACACCACGATGCGCGACGCCCTGGCCGCGACCGGCCGGCCCATCCTGTTCAGCCTGTGCAACTGGGGCGAGGACAACGTGTGGAGCTGGGGCGCCGGCGTCGGCAACAGCTGGCGCACCACCGGCGACATCAATGCCAGCTATGGCAGCATGCTGTCGATCTTCCACAGCAACGTGAACCTGGCCGCCTACGCCGGGCCCGGTCACTGGAACGACCCGGACATGCTCGAGGTCGGCAACGGCCCGCTCACCGACACCGAGGCCCGCTCGGAGTTCAGCCTGTGGGCGGAGATGGCGGCTCCGCTGATCGCCGGCACCAACATCGCCTCGGCCGGCCCGGCCACCCTGGCCACGCTCACCAATGCCCGGGTGATCGCGGTGGACCAGGACCCGCTCGGCAAGCAGGGCACCCTGGTGTCCTCCGTCGGCGGTCTCGACGTACTGGCCAAGCCGCTGGCGAACGGTGACGTCTCGGTGGCCCTGTTCAACGAGACCGGATCGACCGCGACCATCAGCACCACCGCCGCCGCGATCGGGAAGACCGGCGCCTCCGGCTACAACCTCACCGACCTGTGGTCCGGCGCGACTTCGACCACCACCGGCACCATCAGCGCCTCGGTCCCGGCGCACGGCACCACCATGTTCCGCGTCGCGGGCGGCACCAGCGGCGGAACGAACCCGACCGGCCCGGTGCGCGCGGTCGGTGCGAACAAGTGCCTGGACGTGCCGAACTCGACCACCACCCCGGGCACCCAGGTGCAGATCTGGGACTGCAACAACCAGCCGAACCAGTCCTGGACCCGCACCTCCTCCGGCCAGCTGACCGTCACCTCGGGCGGCACCCTGATGTGCCTGGACGCGTACAACAGCCAGACCGCGCCCGGCACCAAGGTCGAGATCTGGACCTGCAACGGCCAGGCCAACCAGCAGTGGAAGGTGAACGCCGACGGCACCATCACCGGCGTCCAGTCCGGACTCTGCCTCGACGTCACCGCCAAATCCACCGCCAACGGCGCCCTGATCGACCTGTGGACCTGCAACGGCCAGACCAACCAGAAATGGGCCGTCTGAGCGGTCGCCGGGCGCAACTGCCGTACCGTCCTCGCTTCCCCAACCCTTTGAAGCAGTACGGCAGTTGCGCTGCCCATCACACCCGGTTCACCCGATGAGACGCAGGGAGCTCGGATGCGCGACAGTCAAGGCTCAGGACGATCGAGGATCGCGGCTTCGCTTCACCACCGGCTCGGCACGCTGACCCGCGTGGCCGCCACGATCCTGTTGGTCGTCGGCGGTCTCGCCGGTGCGGGATCCTTCGCCGGCAGTGCGCGGGCCGCCACCGCCGGCCCGTGTGACATCTACGCGGCAGGCGGGACCTCCTGCGTGGCCGCGCACTCCACGACCCGTGCGCTCTACTCGGCGTACGGCGGAGCGCTCTACCAAGTCCGGCGGAGCTCGGACGGCAGGACGCAGAACGTCGGCGTCGTCAGTGCCGGGGGCGTCGCCAACGCGGCCACCCAGGACGCCTTCTGCGCGGGAACCTCGTGTGTGGTCACAGTGATCTTCGACCAGTCCGGGCACGGCAACGACCTCGCCTACCAGGGCCCCGGGGGCGCCGGAGGAAGCGACACCCCGGCCAGCGCGACCAGCGAGGCCCTCACGCTCGGCGGCGCCAAGGCGTACTCGCTCTACATCAACCCCGGGAACAGCTACTGGCACGACGGGTCCTCCTCCGGGATGCCGCGCGGCAGTGCCCCCCAGGGCGCGTACATGGTGACCAGCGGCACTCACGTCAACAGCGGCTGCTGCTTCGACTACGGGAACAGCGAGACGGACCGCAAGGCAGACGGTGCGGGCGCCATGAACGCCATCTACTTCGGGACCAGTTGCTGGTTCGGCGGCTGTTCGGGGACCGGTCCGTGGGTGCAGGCCGACCTCGAGTACGGCCTGTACTCCGGCGGCAGCTCGTCGTGGAACCCGAACCAGCGGGCCTTCGCCAGCCGCTACGTCACCGCGATGCTGAAGAACAACGGCACCTCCCAGTTCGCGCTCAAGGGCGGTGACGCCCAGTCAGGCGGGCTCACGACGCTCTGGAACGGCGCGCTCCCACCCGGCTACAGCCCGATGAAGCAGCAGGGCGCCATCATCCTGGGCAGCGGCGGCGACTGCTGCGCCGGCAACACCAACCAGAGCCTCGGCACGTTCTACGAAGGTGCCGTCGTCAGCGGCTACCCGTCCGACGCCACCGACAACGCCGTCCAGGCCAACATCGCGGCAGCCGGCTACAGCGCCGGCCCCGGCGGCGGCTCCAGCACCGGCCCGCTGCACGCCGTCGGCGCCGCGAAGTGCCTGGACGTTCCCAACTCCGGTACCACCAACGGCACCACGACCCAGATCTACTCCTGCTCCGGAGCCGCGAACCAGACGTGGACCGCCACGTCCGCGGGCCAGCTGACGGTGTACTCCGGCAGCAGCCAGCTGTGCCTGGACGCCAGCGGCAAGGGCACCGCCAACGGCACGAAGGCGATCATCTGGTCCTGCAACGGACAGCCCAACCAGCAGTGGACCCGGCACGCCGACGGCACCATCACCGGCGTCCAGTCCGGACTCTGTCTGGACGTCAGCGGAGCGTCGACGGCGAACGGCGCCCCGGTCCAGTTGTGGGCCTGCAACGGGCAGAGCAACCAGCAGTGGAAGCTCGGATGACCTCCGCACGAAGGGGGTCGGCCGGCTGTGTGAGATACCCCTCTCCCGTCGTCGTGGCGCTGGTGCCCTGGGGAGGCTGACCATGTGGGAATGACCTCTTCGCCCCGCCGGGCCGACATTGGTGGCCGACCGAATCCGATGGACGGGACCACCGCGCCCGGCCGCGGGTACCTGCTGGACAACGCGCGCGCCGAGGCGGGTGAGCGATTCGTCTGGCTGGCCGAGCTGTTCGACGGTGTGACACGCGGGCACTTCGATCGACTGGGGGTCGGGGCCGGCTCGCGCTGCTGGGAAGTGGGGGCGGGTGGCCCCGGTATCCCGGAGGCGCTCGCGGCGGCCGTCGGTCCGACCGGGTACGTGCTGGCCACGGACATCGACCCGTCGTGGCTGAGGACAGGCGACGGGTACGAGGTGCGCCGGCACGACGTCGCCGCTGATCCGCCCCCGGAGCCGGGGACGTTCGATCTGGTGCACGCCCGGCTCGTGCTAGTCCATGTACCCGACCGGGCCCGGGCGTTGGCCACGATGGCGGCAGCGCTACGCCCCGGTGGCTGGCTGCTGATCGAGGACGCCGATACCGCTCTGCAGCCACTGGCGTGCCTGGACGACAGCGGCCCCGCGCAGCAGCGGGCCAACCGGCTGCGTGCTGCGGTCCGGGAGCTGCTGACCCGCCGCGGCGCGGACCTGCGCTACGGCCGGACACTGCCGCGGGCACTACGTGAGGCCGGCTTGGTGGACGTCGCCGCGGCGGGCACGTTCCCGGTCGGCGGGCTCGCCTGCGACCGGCTGGAGGCGGCGACCATCCGGCACGTGCGCGGCGAGCTGCTTGCGGCCGGCCTCGCCGACGACTCCGAGATCGACGCGCACCTGGCCGCCGTCCAGGCGGGCGGACTCGACCTGACCCTCGCGCCGCTGATCTCGGCCTGGGGACGCCGTCCGGCCTAGCACCCAGCGGCACTCGGTTGTGCGTACCCGCATCTATAGGGCCCCGCATTGTTCCCGGCGGCCCTGGCGGTGAGCCTGGGAGGCAGGAAGGCTCACCCCCACCCTTGGAGCCTGAGATGCTCGCCACCACCACCGCCCCCACCGCCGCCGTCGGCCGCAGGAGAACGTCCGCCTGCACGATGCCCGCGGTCCCCACCTCGGTGCCCGCCCTGCGGCATTTCGCACGGACATCGGCGCGGCACTGGGATGTCGCCGTGGACACCGTCGAGGCGCTGGCGCTCGTCGTCACCGAGCTGGTCACCAACGCGGTCCGGCACAGCGGGGGCCCGGACGTGACCCTGCTGCTCACCGTCGACACCGGCACACTCACCGTGCACGTCATGGACAACGGCCGTTGGCGGCCCCGACCGGCCCTGCGCGACCTCGTCGACGATCCGGCCTGCGGCGGCCGGGGCCTGCGACTGGTCGAGGAGTACGCCGACAGCTGCGCCCTGTGGCGTACGGTCGCCGGCACCCGGGTGGAGGTGGGACTGTCCCTCGCCCAGGTATCGGCCACGCCGACCCCGGATCACGTGTACTGAGCCACTCCCACCGCTCCCGTCGGCCGCTTGCCGCAGCCCGGCACCGGATCTAGCGTGGCCACGCAGGGAAGGTGATCGCGTGGCACGGCCGAGCAGCCAGGATCCGGTACCCGCGGGCGGGCGCTTCACGTTCGTCGGCCGTCGGCGGGAGCTCGGCCTGCTGCTGGCCGCCGTCCGGCACCCGCCCGCCGTCGTGCTGATCGAGGGCGAGGCCGGAATCGGCAAGTCCCGCCTGGTGCGCGAAGCCACCGCCACCCTGGCCCCCGAGCGCCACTGTGTGCTGACCGGCTACTGCCAGCCGCTGCGCGAACCGTTTCCTTACGGTCCGGTCTTCGACGCCCTCGCCAAGGCCGGCCCGTGGCTGCCCGGCACCGGTGTCCCTCCGACGGCCGGCGCCCTCGCACCGCTGCTGCCCGACCTGGCCGACCGGCTCCCCTCCCCTCCGATGCCGCCGCCCGACGGTCCGCAGGCCGAACGCCACCAGCTCGTCCGGGCCGTGCGCTCGCTGCTGGGCGTGCTCGGCCCGGCGGTACTCGTCGTCGAGGACATGCACTGGGTCGACGACGCCACCCGCGAACTCCTCCTGCTGATCGCCCGTGACCTGCCGGACCAGCTCAGCCTGGTGCTCACCTACCGTGCCGAGGACCTTCCGCCCCGCACTCCCGTCCTCGGCTCCGCGTACCGCCACCCGCCCGGCACCAGCGGAACGACGATCACCCTCGCCCCGCTCACCGAGGCCGACGTCGCGGAGCTCGCCACCGGCGCCCTCGGCTCCCGGGCCACACCCGTCCTCGCCCGCGCCCTGTACGGCCGCAGCGAGGGCCTGCCCCTGGTCGCCGAGGAGGACCTGATCAGTCTCGACGACCAGGGGCGGCGCGGCGGCACCGCAGACGCCGTCGCGGTCCTCGAACGGGCCCAGGTCCCCCGAGGACTGCGCGAGGCGGTGACCGAGCGCCTGGCCGGGCTGTCCCCGCCCGGCGCGGCGGTCGTCGACGCCGCCGCCGTCCTCGCCGTCCCCGCCGACGAACCGCTGCTCACCGCCGTCGCCGGACTGGATCCCGAGCAGGGCGCACTGGGCCTCACCGAGGCCCTGCGGCTCTCCGTGCTCCGTGAGGACGAGGACGGCCGGTACGGCTTCCGGCACGTCCTCGCCCAGCAGGTCGCCTACCGGAACGTGCCCGGGCCCCAGCGCACCCGCCTCCACCAGCGGGCCGTCGAGGAACTGGAGCGGCACTCCCCGCAGCCCTTGGTCCAGATCGCCCACCACACGCTCGCCCTCGGCGACCGGGAAGCCTGGTTCCGCCGCGCCGAAGCCGCCGCCGACCAGGCCGTCGCCCTCGGCGACACCGGCACCGCCGCCGCTCTGCTGCGCCGGATCCTCGAACAACCGCACCTCGGGGACGACCTCCGCTCCCGCGCCGCCCTGGCACTCGCCCGGATCGCGGTCGACGGCATCGACCACGTCGCCACCATCGCCCTGCTGCGGCGACTCATCGCCGACCCGCAGCAGTCTGAGTCGACCCGCGGCGACATCCGGCTGGCCCTCGGCCTGCTCATGGTCAACCACGGCGGCAACCGCGCCGGTTTCCGGGAGGTCCGCCGCTCCGTCGAGGAGCTGGCCACCCGCCCGGACCGGGCCGCCCGGGCGATGATCGCCATGGCGATGTACGAACGTGACGGCGCCTCCGACCAGGCCCGGGACTGGATGGACCGGGCCGAGCAGACCGTACGCGGCTCCGCCGACGACGCCATCCAAGCCGCCGTACACGCCACCCGTCTCACTCTGCTGGCCCGGCAGGGGGACCCCGCCGTCTGGCCACAGCTCGATCGACTGCCCCGCGCCGCCGCCGGACCCGAGGTACTGCGGCAGACCGCCCGCGCCCTCTACAACGTCGGCGACATCGCCATCGAACTCGGACACGACCGCCGCGCCCGCACCCTGCTCACCGAGAGCCGCGACCTCGCCCGCCGGTCGGGCACCTCCCACCTGGAGTGCTACAGCCGGATCGCCCTGCTGCGCCTCAACGGTCTGGCCGGCCACTGGGACGGCCTGGAGGAGGATTTCGCCGCCCTCGACACCGCCCACCCCGACATCGCCATGACCGGCACGGAACAGGCGCTGATACTCGGCCAGTTGGCCACTGCGAAGGGTCAACGGTCCCGCGCCATCGAGCAGTTCACCCTCGCCGCCGACTACGGGAAGCACGAGTCGCAGGTCACCGCCGCCCTCCGGGCCGCTTCCGGACTCGCCGCCGTCCGGC
Organism: Kitasatospora gansuensis; assembly: GCF_014203705.1. Lineage (NCBI taxonomy): Bacteria > Bacillati > Actinomycetota > Actinomycetes > Kitasatosporales > Streptomycetaceae > Kitasatospora > Kitasatospora gansuensis. The sequence goes on along the minus strand of NZ_JACHJR010000001.1, from coordinate 7,612,207 downwards.
TCGCCCAGGGAGCACCCGAGGACGCCCGCGCCGTCACCGACCCCGCCGCGGCCATGCTGCGCAGAGCCGCCGCCTGGGCGCGGGCGACCGGCGTGGTCCCGGTCGCGATCGAGGCGGCACTCGCCTGCGGCGATCACCGCTTCGCCGAACAACTCGCCGACGACGCCGAACAGGGACTGCGCGACGCCGACGCACCCGCCGCCGACGCCGAGCTCCGCTTCGCCCGGGGCCTGCTCCACTCCGCCGCCGAACCCGCCGCGGCCGCCGAGCACTTCCTGCAGGCCGAGCACCTGTGGCAGGAGATCGGCCGCCCGTACGAGGCCGCCCGCGCCGCCGAATGCTCCGGCCGGGCCCTCGCCGCGTCCCGGCCCGACGCCTCGACCGCACACCTGACCGAGGCCCTCGACACCTTCACCCGCCTCGGCGCCACGGCCGACGCCGCCCGCTGCCGACACACCCTCGACCGACTCGGCCTGGTCCGACCGCCCACCCGCGGACGCCGCGGCTACGGCGACCGGCTCTCGCCCCGCGAACACCAGGTCGCCGAACTCCTGGCCCAGGGCGCCACCAACCAGGACATCGCCGAGGCGCTGTTCCTCTCCCCCCGCACCGTCGAACGGCACGTCGCCCACGTCCTCAAGAAACTGGACGCCACCCGAAAGACCGTCAGCGAAGCCCTCCCCGGCCACCCAACCGACTGAGTTCAGGCGGGGTTCAGGAGCTCGGTGAGGGCGGCCCGCAGGGTCGGGGGGAGGTTGGCCTCGGCGGCGAGGGTGGTGCGGTAGGGCTTGTCGTGGGTGGCGGTGAGGGCATCGAGGGTGAGGGGGACGAGGTCGGCGGGGGCGGGGGCCGGGGCGGCCAGCGAGGGACCGGTGGCGGCGGAGTGGGCCGGGAGGCGGGGGCGGAGCTCTGCGCCGGTGGGCTGGAGCTCGTCGAGGGCCAGGTACCAGCGGGGCGGTTCGTCGGGGCGGGCTGTGGCGAGCGGGGCGAGGCCGCGTTCGGCACGGGCGGGCAGGGTGGCCAGGGCGGCGGTGAGCCGCTCGGTGGCCTGGGGCAGGGTCAGGCCGGCGACCAGCGGATCGGCGTTGGCGTCCAGCAGGTTGACGAGCCGTCCGTCCGGGGCGCCAGGTCCGGGGTCGGAGGGTGCGGCGTCACCGGCGAGCTTGCGCATCAGCCGGGTGGTGCCGTACCGCGGCACGCCGTTCACGGCCACCAGCCGGATGTCGGTGTCGGCGGCGAGCAGCAGCCCCCGGTACGGGTCGGGGTCGGTGGTGGCGACGGCCAGCAGGTCGGCCCGCAGGCCGGGCCGCAGGGCGCCGAGGGCGGCGTCCCAGCGCAGGATCCGGGCCGCGTCCCTGGTCGCCATGGCCACCAGCTCGCGGTCGGTGAAGGTGCCGGCGGCGGCCAGCCGGGCGGTCTTGAGTTCGCCCAGCAGGCCCTTGCTGCCGGAGATCGACCAGTCCGAGCCCAGGGCGACGGCCACGCCCGCGGCCCGCGCGGCGGCTACATCGGCGGTGCGGCCGTAGAGCAGCAGGTTGGAGAGCGGGGACCAGACCATGGCGCCGCCGTGCTCGGCGAGTACGTCGAAGTCGGCCCGGGTGAGGGCGGCGCAGTGGATCCCGACCAGGTTCTCGGTGACGGCCCACTTGCCGGGCTCGAACTCCAGGGCCCGGAAGTGCTCCCGGGCGCGCTCGTCGGTGCCTTCGGCCAGGTGGAGCAGCAGTCGTTGGGAGCGGCTGAGCCGGTCGAGGAAGCGCCGGGCGTCGGCCGCGTCGATGTCGGCGATCCGGGAGGTGGCGGCGGGCAGCGCCGGGTCCTCGGGCTGCTCGACGTTGCGCAGGACGCCGCGGTACATCCGACGGGCGCCCGCGTTGCTGAACAGGGCGATGCCCTGGCTGGTGGTGGTGCCGTTGATCAGTGCCTTGGCCTCGACGTAGCGGGCCACGGCGGGCATCAGCGCCGCGTCGCGACCGAGCACCGTCATCGGTCCGGTGACCAGTTGCCGGTACGTACCGGTGCCACCCCACTGGTCCCGGTTGGTGTAGACCCTGGGGACCTGCCAGAGCTGCAGCACGTCGTACGCCAGATGGTTGTGCAGTTCGATCAGCCCGGGGTAGACGCTCCCGCCGCTGGCGGTACGGGGGGTGAGTTCGTGGCCCGGTGGCGGCGGGTCGGCGGCCGGGCGGACGTCTTCGATGACACCATCGCCGACGTAGAGGACGCCGTCCTCGATCACGGTGTCGTGCGGGTCCATGGTGACGATGCGGCCCTGCAGGGCGTACCGGGATGTCATGGCACGTCCTCCTTTCGGAGGGTTGCGGGAGCTGGCGATGCACGAGTTCGATCCGGGCGTGGTCCGGGAGCCGTACCTGTCCCTGGCGCGGGACTTCCCGGGCGAGGACGTCTATCCGACCGACGACTTCCGCACCGAGTGGGGGCCGGTGTTCCACCGCGGGCGGCTGGACGGGACGGCTCGGGTCCTGGTGATCGGTCAGGACCCGGCGCAGCACGAGGCGATCGTCCGGCGGATCCTGGTCGGCACGGCCGACCGCCGGGTCCAGGGCTTCCTGGCCCGGCTGGGCATCGACCGCAGCTACGTCATGGTCAACACCTTCCTCTACAGCGTCTTCGGGCAGCAGGGCGGCCAGGCGCACGCCGAGGACCCGGAGATCGCGAAGTACCGGAACTCCTGGCTGGACGCGCTGGTCACGGACAACGAGGTGGAGGCGGTGATCGCACTCGGCAGCCTGGCCGGCACCGCCTTCGGGATGTGGCGGGAGTCCGGCCCGATCGGAGCGGCCTTCGACGGCACCTTCCACAAGATCATCCACCCGACCTTCCCGGAGAGCTCCGGCGACCACGCCGCGGCGATGGCCCGGCTGACGGCCAGTTGGAACGAGGGCCTGGAGGCTCTCCACCCGGCCGTCTCCCACCCTGACCACGCGCGGCAGTTGGTGCCCTACGGCCCCGAGCTGACCGCGGGCGACCTGACGCCCGTCCCGGCGGCCGACTTTCCGCTCGGGCTGCCGGACTGGATGCGCTCGGAACAGCCGTGGGCCGTCCGGACCGGTGCCACCGCTGCCGAGAAGCGGGCGACGGTGGTGGTCACGATCCCGCCCGACCTGCGGCCGTTCTGAGCGCACCGGCACCGGGTCACCAGTACATGATCGTGGTCTCGCCGGAACCGTAGTTGGAGTAGAGCCGGGCCCGCAGCACGTAGCGGCGGCCCTTGAACAGCCTGACGGACAGTCGGCCGTTCACGTCGGCACCGCTGTCGTCCTCGCCGGTCACGTACCGCAGCTCGCCGTGCACGTCCTCGAAGAGCACCAGCAGGACGTCGCTCTGGCCGAAGGTGCCGACTTCGTACTTGCGGGTCTCGGCCGGGGTGATCTCGAAGTCCGCCTGCTCGCCGGTGGACAGCTTCAGCGGGACGGACCGGCCGGGCTCCAGCCGCACCGGGCCGACCGAGACCGGCGGGTACCAGTGCAGCACCTGGTCCTTGTCGATCGCGGACAGGGACAGCGGGCCCTCGATCCCCTCCCGGGCGTACTTCTCGGGTTCCTTGATCAGGCCGGGCTCGAAGGGGTACTCCATGATCGACTCCGGGTCCCAGGTGGAGCCGGTGACCTCCTGCTTGGAGAGCTTGCGCAGGATGTTGTTGAAGGTCTCCTCGCGGGTCCAGCTGTTCGGCGGCTTGCCGAGCGAGGTGTAGACCGCCTCCTCGTCCCAGACGATGCCCGCGTACGGGTTCTGGTGCTCGTGCGGCAGGCCCAGGGTGTGGCCGGTCTCGTGCCGGGCGGTGGCGCGGCCCCACGGGGTGGTGAGGTCCCAGCCGAAGTTCATGGTGGGTTCGTGGACGCCGATGGTCAGCACGTCCCGGCCGACATACGACCAGGAGCCGTCGTCGGCGAAGGCGATCCGGACCTCGGCCTCGGAAGCGTCGTCCACCTCCTTGAAGTCCAGGCCGATGCCCAGGCCCTTCCAGTCGTGGAAGGCGGCCCGGACCTCGTCCAGCTGCTCCGGGCCCTGGCCGCCGCCGGTCCGGTTCAGGAAGTGGTAGTGCAGGACGGTGCCGTTGACCCACTTGGTTCGGATCTGAAGTATCGCGCGCACCCGGTTCGGCCCGAGTCCGGGGCGAAGCTCGGGCTTAGTGGCGGGCTGGAGGGTGCAGTACAGCGGGGTGCCGCTCGCGGGCGCCTGGGTGTCCACCATGACGGGGGCCTCCGATCTGCCAACCACCGGTTCGTGACCGGCGGTTGAGGACGGACATGGTGGCTGTCGGGCCGATTGGGGGACTTCATCCATCGTCTCGCCGGGGTCCGGTGCGCACAACTCGACCCCCACCGCAAGTCGGGTGCCCCGAATGAGTTAGCCATGTCCATGACGACCAGTCAATCCGGTGCGGCCGGGGCAGGGCGGAAGCACATGAAGACGTCGGCGTCGGCACCGTACTTGTCGGCGTGGGCGGAGGCGAGGGCTCGGTACAGGGGGGCTTCGCTGTCCTCGACGAGGGTGAGGTGGAAGACGGGGGTGGCACTGCCGTCGAGGAGGGCGCGAACGGGACGGCCGCCCCGTCGGGCAAGCTCAACGAGGAGGCGGTGGTCGCTGACGTAGATGTCACCGTTGCTCTGGACGTACTCCAGCCAGATGGGTTCGCCTGCGGCGTCGGAGTCGTCCAGGAGCTCGACCTGCTTCTTGAGCAGGTCGTTGATGGGCCGTCCGCTGTTCCACAGCTCGGCGAAGCGCTCGGAGACGAAGGAGCCGAGCGGAGTGGTGGCGCGGACCTCCAACTGCTGGGCGTCGCCGGAGCGGCGGTCGACCGGGAAAAAGCTCACCATCATCCGCTGGCCGCAGCGGTAGAGCTGAATGGAGGGCGCGGCGTCGTAGACGCGGACCTGGAGTTGGGCGCGGCGCTCGGGTGCGAGCCGGGTCTCGATCCGGCGCAGGTCGCGGATGGTGCGGAGGATTTCGTGCCGTACGTCGGCGCTGAGCTCGTGGGAACGCTGCTGGGCGGCGAGGGAATCCGGATCGAGCAACATGATCTGCAGGATCGCACCCCGGCCGATCGCGGCGCCGGCGGCGTCGGCGAATCGCTGGGCGGTATCGCCCGAGATCATGGTCGAGGTGGTGTCGAGGATGCAGACGATGTCGCCGGTCTGGGCGACCTTGTCGCAGAAGGAGACGTAGTCCAGCCGGAGGTGTTCGCGGACTCGGTCCTCCTCCAGCCTGGCCACGACCGGCTGGATGACCAGCAGGGTGGTGACGGTGGTGAGGAGCTCGGGGGCGAGGTTGAGGGCCAGGCTCTCGCCGAAGTCCTGTAAGCCGCGCGCGAACCAGAGGCACAGGGCCACGGTCAGGCCGAGCGCCGCGCAGATCAGCAGCACACCCCGCTGCACTCGCCAGTTCCCGAACATGTGAACGTGTTACCCACCGTACGGGTCGCCATGCGCCTGACACCTCGTCAGCCCCACCGGAGAGGGCGGAGGCCGACGAGGCGTCAGGCAGCGAGGCCCACCACGGTGACGATGAACTTGCTTCGCAACGCACTGCCGAAGCTGCATCGAGCCTGACGGGCGCCACATCCGAACCGGAGCTCAACTACCGTGTGAATGCCAGGTTCGGTGAGTATCGATCAGGTCGCGGTACCAGGTGTAGGAAGCCTTGGGGGTGCGCTTCTGCGTCTCGAAGTCGACGTGGACCAGGCCGAAGCGCTGGTGGTAGCCCTCGGCCCACTCGAAGTTGTCCAGCAGCGACCAGGTGAAGTAGCCGCGCACGTCGACCCCCTCCGCGACGGCCGCCTCCACCGCGCGCAGGTGGCCGTCCAGGTAGCTGATCCGTTCCTGGTCGTCCAGCTCCTCGCCGTAGGAGCAGCCGTTCTCGGTGATCGTGATGGGCGGCAGGGCCGCGCCGTAGCGGTCGCGGAGGCCGACCAGGAGTTCGCGCAGGCCGTCGGGGACGACCGGCCAGCCGAAGGCGGTGCGGGGGACGCCGTCGATCGGGGCTTCGGTGAAGGGGAGGCCGGGGTCGGTGGGGGCGGCGATGCGGGTGGGGTTGTAGTAGTTGACGCCCAGTCCGTCGAGGCCGGGGCCGGCGATGAGCTTCAGGTCGCCGGGGCGGACGGCGCCGCCGAGGTCCTCCGTGACGCCGAACGCCGACAGGTCGGGGTACTGCCCGAGCAGCAGCGGGTCGGTGAACAGCCGGTTGTGCAGGGCGTCGTAGGCGTCGGCGGCCGCCAGGTCGGCGGGGTCGGCGGTGGCCGCGCGGACCGGGGTGAGGTTGTTCGCGATCATCACCTCCTTGCCGTGCTCGCGCAGCACCGCGGCCGCCAGCCCGTGGCCCAGCAGTTGGTGGTGGGCGGCGGGCAGGGCGTCGAGCATCAGGGCGCGGCCGGGGGCGTGGATGCCGAGGGCGTAGCCGTACACCATGTGCACGAAGGGCTCGTTGAGCGTGATCCAGGCGGGTACGCGGTCGCTGAGGCGGTCCGCGACCGCCGTCGTGTACTCGGCGAACCGGTACGCGGTGTCGCGGTTCAGCCAGCCGCCGGTCTCTTCGAGAGACTGCGGGAGGTCCCAGTGGAAGAGGGTCGGCAGCGGGGTGATCCCGGCCGTCAGCAGCTCGTCCACCAGTCGGTCGTAGAACGCGAGCCCCTCGGGGTTGGCCGGTCCCGCGCCGGTCGGCTGGATGCGGGGCCAGGCGATCGAGAACCGGTAGCCGTCCAGGCCGAGGCCGCGCATCAGCGCGACGTCCTCGGGATACCGGTGGTAGTGGTCGCAGGCCACCGCCCCGGTGTGCCCGTCCCGGACCGCCCCGGGCCGGGCGGCGAAGACGTCCCAGACGGACGGGCCGCGCCCGCCCTCCCCGACGGCACCCTCGATCTGGTAGGCGGCGGTGGAGGCTCCCCAGCGGAAGCCCGCCGGAAGGTCGAGTCGGTTCGGCACGGCCTGACTCCCTGCTTACAGAGCATCAAACATGAGGACACCTCATGTTAGTCGGCCGTCGCCGAAACACCAGAGGCAGCTGGGACGGACCTGCCTGGCGACCACGTGACCAGTCAGTGCCTGGACTACGCGTGGGCCCGGGTGGCAGAGATGAGCCCCGCCAGTGAGGTGCGGGTTTCCGACAGTGCGGAGATTCGGTCGTCCAGGCCCTGGAGGTGCTCCTGGAGGGTCTCCAGCTTGCATTCGGCGACCGTGCCGTCCTGGCGAATACACGGCAGGAGATCGCGGATGACCCGGGTCGGGAGGCCGGCGTCCAGCAGTGCGCGAATGCGACGGACCGCGGCGGGGGCGCTGTCGTCATAGCGGCGGTGGCCGCTGTCGAGACGGCAGGACGGCAGGAGGCCCTGCTCCTCGTAGTAGCGCAGGAGCCGGACCGAGGTGTCCGTCGTGGCGGCGAGCTCGCCGATCTTCATGTGACGCCCCTCACAAGCTCTTGAATCTCACATTGATGTGAGATCTTAGCGTGAGGTCCATGACGAACACGGATCACCCCATCGCCCTCTACGGTTTCCTCCGCCCCAGGCCGGAGCGCGCGGACGAGGTCCGGCGCATCCTCTCCTCCTTCGTGGAACCCACCCGGCAAGAGCCCGGAAACCTGCAGTACCACCTCCACGAACACGAGGACGGCCGCTTCTTCCTGTACGAGGTCTGGCGCTCCCAGGAAGACCTGGACCGGCACAACGCGACACCCCCGCTGCGTGCCTTCCTGGAAAACCTGCCGACCTTCCTGGAGGGAGCCCCGGAGGGCTACTTCGACACCATGCTCAGTCCGTATCCCAGGACCGAACCGGTCCCCGCCTGAGAAAAGGGGTTGGGCGGGGCGTCGCCCGGAGTGCCCGAAAGCAGAGCACTCCGAGAGGCAGACACCCATGAACACCACGCAGCCCACCCCCGGCCCGACCGGGCACCCCCTGACGGTCCTTCAGGTCTACGCCGTGCCCACCGATCCGAACAGCACGGGGCTGGACGCCCTGCGGCCGCCGTCGGGCCTGACCGTCCTGCCCGCCGGCCAGGCGGCGGAAGAGCCGCTGCGCGCACTGGACCGCGTGATCCGCGCGGAGGTCGGGGCCGGCGTCAGCCGGCAGACGATGCCGGCCGAGGTCATCCCGCTCTCGGACGGGGTCACCGTGCCGGACCCGTCGAAGTTCGCGGTGGCCGTGCAGGCCGGCCGGTACGTGGGCCTGCTCCGGCTGGCCCCGGTGCCCCGACAGCCTCGGATCGGCCTGATCGCCGTCCGGCTGACCAGCGCGTCGGGCCAGGCCCCCGGGCCGGCCTTCCGGCCCCAGCGCATCTGTCACCGAGGACGTCAGATCGTTGCCGCCGTACTCGCTGAGCGCGGCCACCTCGCCGATCGGCCTGCCGGGCTCCACTGCGCCCGGCGACCGCCGAAGCAGCCGTACCGAACGGTCAGCGACCCAATCGGGTTGCGAGGCCGTCGAGCACGCAGTCCAGGCCGAACGCGAACTCCGCGTCGGGGTCGGATTCTTCGGCCTCGTGGACGCGGCGGGCGAGCATCGGGTGCTCGCCCGCCGCGAGGACGGCGCTGATGTAGGGGCCGAGGCTGCGCTGCCACTGCTCCTCGCTCAGGCCGGTGCGTTGCTCGGCACGCCGGGCGGCCTGCTGGCCGGCCACCGAGCCCAGCACGTACGCGTGCACGGCGCTGAGCGCCTGCGACGCCAGCGTGATGTCGGGTGTGAGTGCGACGGCAGCGCGCAGGGCGGATTCGGCCCGCCGCAACGTGTTGGGGCCGAGCGAGGGCCTGCCCGCGAGTTCGGCCGCCAGCCACGGGTGGCGCAGCAGGGTCGCGCGCTGGGCGTGTGCGACCGCGGCCAGATCGGTGCGCCAGTCCGGGGTGGGCTCGGGGAGCGGATCTTCGCCCTGGGCCGCGTCGACCATCAGGTCCACCAACTCGTCGCGGTTGGTGATGTAGCGGTAGAGGGTGGCCGTGCCGGAGCCGAGATCGCCGGCGACGCGGCGCATCGAGACCGCGGCCAGGCCCTCCGCGTCGGCGACGGCCAGCGCGGCGGCCACGTACTGGTCCACTCCCGGGGCGCGGCGGGCCGGTTCGGGGCGGGGCCTGGTCCACACCGACCAGGGAGCGGGTTCGGTCATCGGGTGCTTCCCCTTCTCGTTGACCGGCATTCTAGCTTCTGGCTACGGTGTATCCATGACAGAAACAGCGTATCCGGATGTGCCGGTCCTCGTGGTCGGGGGCGGCAGCGTCGGGCTGCTCACCGCCGCACTGCTCGCCCGTCACGGCGTCCCCGCGGTGCTCATCGAACGCCGCTCGGGGCCGTCGGCCCACCCCCGCGCCACCGGCATCGGGCCCCGCACGGTCGAGATCCTGCGTGAACTCGGACTGGACACCGCCGTCGACACCGCCGCCGTCGACCTGCGGGGTGCCACGGCCAAGGCGGTGGCACGGACCGTCGTCGAGATGGGCGCGGGCGATGTCGTGACCGTGCCCATGCCGATCCCGTCCGCCACCGAGCTGGACCCGACGCCGTTTCGGCTGCGTGGCGTCTGTGCACAGGACCGCCTCGACGCCGTGGTGGCGGCCGACCTGGCGCACCGCGGCACGGATGTGCGCTGGTCGACCCGTCTGGTCGGCATCACACAGGACGCCGACGGCGTCGACGTCGAACTGGAAGGGCCCGACGGTCACTACTCGCTGCGCTCCGGGCGTGTGGTGGCTGCGGACGGTACCCACAGCCCCGTGCGGACTGCGCTCGGCGTGGGCACCTCCGGGGCGGGCGACCTGGGCAAGTCGAAGATCAACATCTTGTTCCGCGCCGACCTCCGACCCCACCTGCGGGGGATGTCGTTCGGCACCTGCACGATCACCACACCGGAGGCACCCGGCCTGCTGGTGACCGTGGACGGAACGACCACCTGGGTCTTCCACGTCACCTGCGACATGGACAGCGGCGAGCGCCCCGAGGACTTCACGGACGAGCGCTGCGTCGCGGTCGTCCGCGCGGCGGTCGGCGATCCCGACCTCGAGGTCGAGGTACGCAGCGTGCTGCCGTGGCGGCCCCGGAGTGCCCTGGCCGACCGCTTCGCCGTCGGCCGCGTGTTCCTGGCCGGCGACGCTGCCCACACGGTGGCGCCCCTGGGTGCGTTCGGCCTCAACACCGGCGTCGCCGACGCTCACAACCTGGCGTGGAAGCTGGCCGCCGTCCACCACGGCGAGGCGGGCGCCGGCCTCCTCGACACCTACGCGCGGGAGCGCGAGCCAGTCGCTGCGGCGACGCTGGACCAGGCGATGCGCAGGTACGCCGACCCGGCGCTGCACTGGGGGCGTGGACCCGAGGCCGACGCCACCAGGGCTGCGGCGGGGGTGTGGGCGGCGCCGGTCGTGCACCTCGGCCAGCGGTACGACTCGGCCGCCGTCGTCGATCCGCGGCCGGAACTCCCGTCCACGGTCGACCTGTTGGCCGCTCTGGACGGGTCACCTGGTTCACGGGTGCCCCATGCGTGGGTCGACGGGGTCTCCACCCTCGACCTGGTCGCGTCCCGGTGGACCCTGCTGGTGGGTGCAGCGGGCGACCGCTGGCTCGCCGGCGCAACGCTCGTCGGCCTACCGGCACACCGGGTCTCCGCACCTTGGCTGTCCGACGACGGCGCCCTGCTCGTACGACCGGACGCGATCGTCGCGATGCGGGCCCCGGCGCCGGTCCCGGATCCGGCGCGATTCCTCGCCGACGTCCTGGACCGGGTACTGGCCAGGCCGGCCGCACCGCCGAGCGCCTGACCAGGGGCGAGTACCTGTGCCCCGCTCGTGATCGCCAGGAGACCGTCTTGCAGTGGTCCAATCGGTCCCGTAGACCCCGCTGCCGTGGATGGTCAGTGTCGGCCCGTCCCTTTCCGCAGTGTTGGCATACCGGTCTCACGGTTCGTCGTCCGACCGGGACCGCGGCGACACCGCGTCACAGCGGCTGCGGGCGGACCATCGCGATCAGCCTGGGTGAGTCCGCTGACGACTGCTGGACGTTGAACGCCTGGTAGCCCCAGGCCTCGTAGAGCCGCAGGACCTTGCCGTCTCCAGCGAGCGGGTTGACCATCAGGGCGACGCGGTCCTCGCCTCGGTGGGTCAGCAGGCCGTCGTGGATGCGGCGGGCGGTTCCGGTGCCGCGCCAGGGCGTGCGGACGCCGATCTCCTTGATGGCCAGCACCGGGGTGTCGGTGAAGCCAACGGGCAGGGGCTCGGACATGCGCCTCCAGTACCGGTCGCCGGCGTCGACGGTGTTGCCGTAGGCGTACCCGACCGGCACCTGGCCGTCGTAGCCGAGGACGAGTTCGAAGCCAGGCTCGGTGGCGTGCCGGTCGAGGCGTTCGACGAACGCCTCGACGCGGTAGTTCGCCAGGTGCAGCAGCGGGGCCCGCACGTCCGCGTACGCCTCCAGCAGGTCCTGCCGAACTTCGGGAGTCAGATCGCGGTGGTGGCGGAGCTCGACGGTCACGCGGTGGTCCTCCAGGTGTCGCGGGCGCACTGGGCCCAGGTCGGGGCCGGGCCACCGGCGGCGGCCAGGTCGTGAAGTTTGGTGCGTGCAATCGAATACTGCACCGAGCGCGACCCGGGTCTCTCCGAAACCTCATGGAGCAGCTGACCCGCCGAACGGGTGAATCCGGTGACGGCTACGCGGCTCGTGATCTTCTCGCCCACCCCGGCATCCGGAGTCGCCTCGACAGCGGTACGGCGACCGCGCTCGAACGGGCGCTCGCCGCCTGCGCGCTGGACTCCGGCGCCGTTCTCGCCGCCCTCCAAGCGCCCTTGGCGGTGCTCTGGAGCGCGCCGGGAAGGTGCTCGAAACGTCCCCGTTCGACCCGGGCTCGCCCGGAGGCAATCCACTTGAACAGGGCCGTCGAACAGCACCATCATCGGACACTTCCAACCCGTAGCAATTTCGCCAACTCGGCTTGTGTGTAATGGACTTGATGATTCCGTACGTGCCGGCCCGGCGTTTTGGGTGCCCGCGTACCGACCTGTGTCCGGAGGATCTGTGGCCACTCTCAGCCTGGCAGGGCGAGCTGACGAACACCGAGCCCGACAAGCACCTCGACGTGGTGTGGATCGACTCCGCCGGACTGCCGACCCCGATGTTCGCCACCTCGCACGCCGCGTTGGCCGCCTATCTCGGCGGCGGCCGGGGCTTCTCCACCCACGGCTGGGACAGGGCCGCGGACCCGCGCGGCCTGGTCGGGGCCTGATGACCACTCACCCCGCCCTGGAGAGGAGCAGCCGATGACCACCACCGCTGCCAGGCCCGCCGTCCCCGAGGACGCCGACGAGCTGCTGCGCCTACGCGTCGCCGTCCTGGACGGCGGCCCGCTCACCGAACAGTGGCGCGCCGTCTTCCGCGACGACATGCGCGAGCGCCTGGGCACCGACCCCAACCTGCTGGCCTTCGTGGTGCCCACCGACGGCGGCCTCGCCGCGTGCGCGATCGGCATCGTCTACCGCGGCTACCTCGGCCCCGCCTTCCCCACCGGTCTCTGGGGCCGTATCCACACCGTGGTCACGGACCCCGCCCACCGGCGGCAGGGGCACGGCCGGGCCGTCACGGCCGCGCTCGTCGAGGCGCTCAAGGACCGCGGCTGCAGCTCCATCGAACTGCGGGCCACCGCCGCCGGCGCGAGCCTGTACCGCACCCTCGGCTTCGAACCCCTGGACGGCTTCATGGCCCTGCGCCCCGGCCCCGGCGGGTGGATCCGGTGACCGCCCTCGCCGTCACGACCGGCAGACCGATGACGACCCTCTCCCGTAGCGTCCGCACAGTTGAGGAGCGCTCTTGAAGACCCGCCCGACCGAGCCCCTGACCGACGAAAGCGTCTCCGACAGCGAACAGTTCCTGTTCGGCGGCCGGCTCCGCTACGACTACGGCTTCACCTCCCACGAGCAGACCATGCTCAAGATCGACTTTCTCACGGTCGCCCGCCAGATCCCCGGACTGCTCCGCACCGCCCTGCGCCTGGCCTGGCAGGCCGACCGGACCGCTCTGGTGGTCATCGCCGTCGCCGAGATCGGCCGCGCCCTGGCCGCCGCGTTCGGGCTGCTCGCCACCAGCCGGGCCCTCGCCTCCCTGTTCGCCTCCGGCGGCGCCGACCAGCTGCTGCGCGCGGCCCTGCCCGCCGCGCTCGCCGTCGGCGGCGCCTCCGCCCTCTCCGCGCTCCTGGGCATCGCCTCCTCTTGGGCGGGCGGCCGGCTGGAGCCCAAGACCGAACGGGCGGCCACGGTTGCCTTCCTGCAAGGTGCGGCCCGTGTGGAGCTGGCCTCCCTGGAGGACCCGGACTTCAGCCGGTTGCTGGAGTCCGCCCGGTTCGGCACCGCGGCGGTGCGACGCCTCATCAGCCAGAGCATCGCCGTCCTCACCGCCCTGCTCGGCCTGGCCGCTGCCGGAGGGGTCCTGCTCACCCTCGACCCGGTGCTGATGCCCATGCTGATTCTGATCGCGGCTCCGAAGGGCTGGGGCGCGGTGCGTTCGGCCCGCCGCCGGTACGGCTCGATGATGGCCTGGCTCCAGCACCACCGGGCCTCCGCCCTCCTCGCCCAGCTGATCACCCAACCGCACTCCGCGCCCGAAGTCCGCGTCCACGCCATCGGCCCGTTCATCCTCGGCCACTACACCGCGATGGCCGAGGCGTCCGAGCAGGAACAGAACCGCCTCGCCCGCGCCGCCGCCACCACCTCCGTGCTCGCCTCCGCCCTCTCCGGTCTGGCCGCCGCCGCAACCTTCGCCGTCCTGGGCTGGTTCGTCCACGACGGACAGATGGCCCTTGCCGTCGCCGGCACCGCCGTGGTCGGCATCCGCACCGGAGCCGCCGACATCACCTCCCTGGTACGCACCGCCAACGGCCTCTACGAGGAGGCCCTGTTCGTCGCCGATCTGGAGCGCCTCCAGCGCGAGGCCGGGCGGCGCGCCATCCCCACCGGTGGCACCGATCTCCCGCACCGCCCCGACACCATCACCCTGGAGGGCGTGGGCTTCACCTACCCCGGCCGCACCACCCCGGCGCTGACCGACATCACCCTGGAGATCCCGCGCGGAAAAGTGGTGGCCCTGGTCGGCGACAACGGCTCCGGCAAGTCCACGCTGGTCAAGGTCCTCTGCGGCCTCTACCTCCCGGACAACGGCCGCATCCTGTGGGACGGCACCGACACCGCCGGCGCCGACCGCGACCAGCTGTTCTCCTCCGTCGCCGTCCTCGAACAGGACTTCCAGCGCTGGCCGTTCACCCTGCGCGCCAACGTGCTGGTGGGCCGCCCCGAGCACGGCGACGACCCGGCCCTGCTCAAGGGCGCCGCCGACTACGCCGACCTGCACCCGGTCGTCGAGGCCCAGGACAGGGGCTGGGACACCCTCGCCGCCCGCGGCTTCCAGGGCGGCGTACAGCTGTCCGGCGGCCAGTGGCAGCGCGTCGGCGCCGCCCGAACCCACGTCCGGGCCCTCACCAACGGACCCGGCGGACGCCCCACCCACCTGGTCATCGCCGACGAGCCGACCTCCGCCCTCGATGCCCAGAGCGAGATCGCCGCGTTCGCCCGCATCCGCGAACTCGCCGACCAGGGCCTCACCGTCATCCTGATCACCCACCGCCTCGGAGCGACGGCCGACGCCGATCTCATCCACGTCCTGCACGAGGGCCGCCTGTCCGAAAGCGGCACGCACTCCGAGCTCATGGCCGACCCCGACGGCGGATACCGGGCCGCCTATCTGCTCCAGGCCGGCCAGTTCGCCGCCGAGGTGCCCGGTGTAGGTTCCACGGTGAAATGGGCAGTGCCTGCACAGAATGGACAATTGAGTGGGCAATTCCAGGGGTCCGCGGGCAATGACTCCGGGCAGTAACTATGTTCCTCGGCATGGCCGTTCCGCGTCCAACTCGCGGACCAGAGCGCGTTCAGAGCCCGCGGTACGCCGCAAGTCCGTTGCTTCTACTGCCCGGCACCATGTTCGCGGGTTCACCGCTACAACTGCTTCGCCCAGTCGCCCCGGGGGCGGTAGGAACGGCCGTCGCCGACCTCGTGCACCCCGCCGGGGCCCCGCACCGCTCGCCGGTACGGGGCCCCGCCGCTGTCGCACTCCGGTGTCAGAGGGCGGTGCCGCCGGTGTAGTAGCCGTCGACCCGGTCGCGGTAGTCGCGGTTGTCGGTGTGCTGGTCCCTGTCGAACTCGGGCGAGTTCTTGATCTCGTCCTTGGTGCGGTTCACCCACACGGTCTTCTCCACCGCGTCCACCCGGCTGATGGTGCCGGCCGGCAGCAGGACCTCACGACCGAAGATCCACGGGCCGGTGTCGACCACGATGTGCGCCGTGTCCACGTCCTCGGTGTGCTTGTCGACCTTGCCGATGTGACCGTCCGTGGCCTCCACCCGGTACCCGGTCAGGTCGGTACCCGCCGCGTAGTCCTGGGCGCTCTCGTAACCCCACAGTCCGCTGCTCACAACTGCCTCCTCAACGGACGAACTCGATCTGACGGTGGGTCGGCTACCCCCACTTCCGGCAGACACACCTGCCGATTCCCGCCCCCGGACCCTGAGCCCGCCGCGCTCCCGGCCCGCAACCGCGGGGCCCGGCTGAGGTGTTAGCGACGCGGATCGGGAACGCGGCCCGGCAGGTGCTGCCCGCTCTCGAGGGGCGAGGTCAGGCGTGGCCGAGACCCGGGTGCGTGTCTCGCTGCTGCGGCCCGAGCGGGCCATCGTGCCGATCAGCTCCTCGCCCGCGGTGTCAGCAGAACGCGACGCGCGGCCGTGCGCGCTGCTGGGTCATCATCTATGAGTACTCGTGCCTTTCACCGGTCCAGGGGTCGACGCCCAAGTCGAACAGGCGGTTGTATTCTTGCCAATGGAGGAAACGGGCGTCGGGGCCCATTCGAAGGCCCCGGATCGGGCCTGCCAGGAGGTCCTCACACGCCCTCCGCAGGTATTCGATCATTCCGAAGTCGCACACCACCGGGGTCAGACCGTGCAGTGCAATGACGACGGGCCACTTGTCAGGATCCGCCCCGTTGGAATGCCAGAGGTAGTTGTTGGCACCATCGTCACCACCCCACTGGATCAAATCCTTCACGGGAAGGCGGCCCGCGGGCCAGAAGTCGTCACCGGCGGCTGAGTTTCGGAAAGCATCGGTCGCGCTCTTGACACTCGGAGGAGCCCCCTTGCTTCGGGCAGGAGTGGCAGGACATGCGATCCAGGCAAAGTCGCTGATGTTCCCTGCTCCGTAGGTGGAGATGAAGTCGACGTAGTCCCGGGGAAGGGCCGTGCCCAAGCCGGATTCGACGTCGGCGAGACCTGCGGCATCGGCAGCGGCACCTTCCGGACTTCCGGCAACGATTCGGAGGACCCTTCGAAGACCGTCAACGGACGTGGAAGCCATGGCATCTCCCTCGAAGTCGGTCATTTCATCGCACCCGTCGGAACCGGCGCACTATTCTCGTCGGCCCTGCCCAGGTTGAACCATCCGCCGGAATTGACTCCGAAGATCCTGTTCTGGATGGCGGAATGAACGTCGATCCCCGGACTTCCGTCAACATGGGTTCCGACTGCCGTGATGTCAAACTCATAGGGAACCGTACGCGTCCCCTCGTAGCGCGCCACAACCGTGTAATGAACGATTTGATGATCCGCCACGATGGCCTTCTTTACCTGGGCCTCGATGGACGCCATGTTGGGATTCATTCCTGGATCGTCAACGGCTTGCTTGCTGGCGTTCGCCGCACGGGAACAGGTGGCGAGATTGGCGAGGTCGGTGCCGCTTCCGGACAGGCTGGCGGCAAGCAGGTGGCAGTTGTTGATCCAGAGATTGGGTGGACGGCTTCCGAGCCATGCGCCGTATCGTCCGGCCCACTCGTACCCGAGCGGTCGTATGTCGCGCGTGGTTGTCGAGCCCTCGTGCGTATTGAGCCATGCCTCATCGAGGCACGCCTCCGCACCTTGGGCTCGACCGGACTGATCGATCGGTAGGTACGTACGCCATCCACCGCCGAAGCCGCTTCGGCAGTCCTTCGGCTCGCGAGTCGGCTCGGGAGTCGGCGTGCTCCCCGGGGCCGGCTGCGAGGAGCTCGGAGCCTCCTGGAGCTCCTTGACCTCGTCGACGACGCGCTTCCGGCCGGCTTGGTGCACCACGAGCCCGGCGGTGCCGAGGACCTCCGGCGCCAGCGCCGGAAGCGCGGCAGCCTCCGGCGTCCGCACCCGCAGCGCCGTGTAGCGCCCGTTGGGCTTGCGGGCCAGGCCGTCGTAGGTGATGGAGGGGCTGCCGAGCACGGCCGCCTGTGCAGCAGGAAGCTTGCTGACGGCCTCGGGCGTCAGGTACGCCGTGCCCGGACGCATGTCGACGCTGGTGCCGCTCTCCTTCTCGTACGCCTTCAGGGCGGAGATCTGCGGCTGCCGGTACGGGCTGTCGGCAGTGTCCGTGTCCTGGCCCTGCGACGGCTCGCTGCGCTGCGGCGGGGCCGGCGCGTCACCGCCCCGGTCCATCGTCGCCGCCGGGCTCGGCGGAGTCTCGACGAGGCTCTGGACCGCCTGCGCCATCTGTTGGAGCAACTGCTGGTTCTGGTTCTGGAGTTGCTGCGCCTCGTTCCGGAGGGTGGAGGCCTTCGAGTCATTCGCCCGGGAGGCGCTGGTGAGCTCGGACTTCCTGGAGGTGAGCCCGGCCCGTTCCTGCTCGACCTGGGCTCGCTCGCTCTGGAGGCCGCTCGCCTCGGCCTGAAGCTGCGACTGCTCGCTCCTCAGCTCGTTCACCTCGGCTTGGTACGCATTGGCGGCGGCGGCCTGAGCGGGCAGCTGGAACTTGTTCGGCTTCGCGTTGTGGGCGTCGATCTTGGCGTTCAGTGCCTGGGTGCGCGTGTTGAGGCTGCTGGTCTTCTGGTTCGCGGCAGTGGTCTTCGCGTTGTTCGCCTGGATGTCGTTGTCGAGAGCGGCAGCCGCCTTGGTGATCCGCTCCGCCTCCGCAACCACTTCCTTCTCCTGCTGCGCGAGCTCCGCCACGCGCTTGTTCTCCTCCTCGACCTCTTGCAGGAGGGTCGCCAAGGCGGCCTCGAACCCCCCGGGCAGGGCGAGGCGGACGGGGACCGCCGTGCCCGAGGGTGCCGTGACGGCCACGGCGTTGGTGGCAGTGATCGTCTGCACCCCCGCACCGACGACCGGCACCAGCAGTGCCATCAGTACCAGGAGGACGACGCGCGGCCATGTCCGTCGGCGGTGCGCGGCCGTCCTGACGGGGGACGCGGTCATCCGGCCACCTGCCCGGCGAGCTCGTCGGCGATCTTGGAGGTGGTGAGCGCACCGTCGCCGCCCTGACAGACGGTCACCTGTACCAGGCTGGTTCCGGTCACCCGCGCCTGGTGGTGGCAGGCCCAGTTCGCGGCGCCCTCCTGCGCAGCCTGCCACGTCACGACGGCCGCGAAGGGAGCGTGGGTCGCGTAGGCCCACTTCGCGCTACGACCGGCCTGGTCGGTGACGGTCGAGGTCGGGCACTTGGAGAGTCCGTCGGTGAGCGTCCGGAACGCGGCACTCGCCCTCTCGCCGTCCGGGAACACTCCGATCACCTGGTTCACGGTGTGAGCGCCAGTGCCATCCGCGTCCTGGTAGGTCGCCGACAGGAATGCCTTCCACGACTGCCCGTACACCGCCTGCGTGGTCGGTCCCGCCACGACGGCGCACTCGGCCGGCGTCACGGTGAGCGCGGCGTGGGGTCGGTTCGAGCGGGGTCCGGCGACCACCGTCGTCCCGGCCAGCCGGCTGACACTGTCAGCACTGAGGAGTTCCGCCTGGACCGTCCCCGCGGCTATGTGCGGCACACCCGCCGCAGGCTGCTGCGGCCACACCCACCACCCGATGCCGGCCAGTACGAGGCTGGGCAGGACAGCGGCCGCCAGCAGCCGCCAGTGTCGCAGCACTCCGGCTCCCCGGCGCGTTCCCCGCACCCCGGGCGGCGGCGCGGACCCGAGCGGCGGCTGCGCCGCCGCCGACGTGGGCGGCGGTGTGCCCGGGCCTGGCGCTTGCACCGGCTGGGCGGCCGGCGCCCCGGCAGGAGCCGATGCCGCGGCACCGCCGCTGTGACCGAGTCGCGGCGGCACCGCGCGTGGCGTCTGCTGCCAGGTCGGCGGTGCCGGTGCGGCCGGATCCTGGTTCCAGTAATGCTCCGTCATGACGTCCTCCTCTGGTCGGTGTTCGGGTCGGCGCTGTTCATCGGTGGCACGAGGCGGCGAGGACGAACAGCAGGAAGAGCACGGCGAGGACCCCGAGGCAGCCGCTGCCACCCTCCGGGTTCTTGGTGTTGGCCTCGACCGTTCCGCCAGGGAACAGGCCGGGGTGGCGGTCGGCGTAGTGCGCGATCTGTTCCCGCTCGCCCTGGGACTCGGTGCCCCAGGAGGTCTTGAAGCCGCACTCGCCGCACCGGTAGCGGAATGCCATGTCAGGTCCTCGGACTTCGTTGGTGGGGTGACGGGATGGCCGCCGTGGGCCGGCCGAGGGGTCAGCGCCAGCGCCAGCAGACGGTGTAGCCGAGGTCGGGGAACTCGTTGGAGCGCCAGTAGGTGGAGGCGTCCTGGCCACAGAACGCGGGGTTGTTGGGCGTGTCGGTGCGTCCGGTGACGTAGACGTTGGAGCGCTCGCAGCTGCCGACGTTGGTGAAGGTGGAGCCCGACTTGGACAGGCATTGGCGGACGGTGGCGTAGCCCGCATCGTCGGGGAAGACCATGGACAGGCACTGCAGGACGTCGCGGTCGGCACCCTTGGGGCCGGGGACGGTCCGCCAGTGGTTGTAGTGGGGCCAGTTGTCGCACTTGGAGTGGTCGCTGGTGCCGCTGTAGACGGTGAGGACCTTGAAGGCGGCGATCCGGCAGGACAGCACCGACCATGGGTCGGCGCCGGACGGCCCGAAGACGCAGTCGCCCTGCTGGGCGTGGTAGGAGTCTCCGCCGGGGCTCTGGTAGCTGAGGCACAAGACCCGCGAGTAGCGCTTGGAGCTGACGCTCTCGTCGTTTCCGGGCACGTTGGTGCAACCGCCCAGGTCGGTGCTGCCCTCGTTGATCCGGACGACCTTGAACGCCCCGCTGGTGCAGGTGGTCGGGTTGAGATCGGCCTGGCCGCTGGTCCCGGTGTCGAAGAAGCAGTCGCCGACGCCAGCGGTGGCGATCGGATCGGTCGGACTCGGGGTGGGCGGGGTTGTCGGGCGGGCGCTGCTGAGCGTCGGATCGGGCTGCGCGGTCCGGACGGAACTGCCGAGCGGGTACGGCGGCTGACTGGCCGTCGGCAGGTGACTGGCTGCGGGCGAGCGGGCGTCGGCCCGGTCGGAGTCGTCGCGGTGGGCCACGAACAGCAGCAAGGCCACGGCGACGGCTACTGCGGCGAGTACCTTGCCGACCCCGGCCGCCGCAGCACCGCCCGTCCCCGTGCCACCGGTGGCTGCCGGCCCAGCCGATGCGCCTCCGTTGCCGACGGAAGGTCGCGGGGTGGCCGGTCCGCCGGACGGGTTTCGCGTCGCTCCGCCACTGGCCCTGGGCCTGTTGCCGGGCCTCAGGCTGCCGGACGCCGAGGCCAGGTGCTCCGCCCAGGCGGCGGGCGTCGGCCGGGCGGCCGGGTCCGTCCCGAGTGAGGCACGGGCCAGGGCCCCGAGGGCCGGGTCGATCGCCGCCAACGCGGCCGGGTCGGTCGTGTTCTGGTCGCGGGCGAAGAGGCGGACGGCGAGCAGGGCGAGCTTGTACGTGTCGCTGTGCCGGGTCGCCCGTTCCTCGCCCGTGGGGACGTGCCAGTCCGGGGTCTCGGCCTGCGGCAGCACGGTTGCACCGTCGGTGCGGGCCGAGTCGCAGTCGATGAGGAAGCATTCGGGCTTTGTTGTGAGGGTGAAGAGCAGGTTCTTCGGCGAGAGGTCGCCGACGGTGACGCCGAAGCGGTGCAGCCGGTCGAGTGTGGTCGCGAGGTCGGCGAGCAGCAGGAGGCGGTCCCGGTCGGCGACGGTCAGTCCGATCCCGGCGACGTAGGCGTCCTCGTTGAGGAGGTACTCCAGGGTGGCGAGCCTGGGCGAGCCCTGGTTGCCGGCCGCCAGGGTCCGGAGGGTGAAGTGGAAGCGGTCGGGGACGGCGCGCATCAGGAAGCCGCAGGTCTGCCCGCCGCGCCGGACCACTGTGGCCGGCCAGGCGGTCTTCTCGCACAGCCAGCGCCCCTGTTCGCCGGTCAGCCGCCCGGGCAGCGCGGCCGCGGCGGCCAGCGCGGCCGAGTCCACCTGCGGCAGCACCGCGGGGGCGTACTCCTTGTAGACGACCTCCCAACCGCCGTCGGCTGCCGACTCGTTGATGCGCTTGTTGCGCACCTGATGGACCGATCCCTGGCCGCCGCGGCCGAGTTCCGCTCCCAGGGTCAGCGCGGCGAACTCCACCGGAGTGGCCGGTCCGGCGCTCACCTCGGCCCCTCGGCGCGGGGCCAGATCGCCAGCAGGGTGCGGTCGTCGTCGAAGGTCTCCCGGCTGAAGTCCAGCACATGGCCGAGCCACAACGGCGGTGGCGGCGAAGCGAGTTGGCGGGCGAACAGCTCCCCGACCCGGCCGTCACCCTCGCCGAGCGGGTCGCCGAAGCCGTCCGTGCCGATGATCAGCGTCCATGGCTCGGCCAAACGTCTGACGGCAGTCTCCAGGTGTTCGGGGACCAGGGGAAGCGGGGAGACCTCGTTGCTGACCAGCGGCGCGCCCGGTGCGGCCTTGCCACCGAACAACGGGTGGTAGCTGCCGCCGGCCCGGTCGAGGAGCCACGCCCCGGAGTCGCCGATCCGGAAGAGTTCGGCCTCCAGGGCATCGCCCGTGGCGCGGACCGCCCCCGCCACCAGGGTGGTCGCGTACAGGCGGGTCACCTCGGCCAGCTGCGGTGCGGGGACGCCGAGCCGCCACCGTGCCAGTTCCCGCAGCCGCTGCGCGGCGTGGGCCGCGACGTCCGAGCCGTCGAGCCGCCCCTGGCCCTGGTCGAGCAGGTGCAGGATGCGTTCGATGGCGGCCCGGCACGCCTCGACGGCGCCTTGGTGGGACTCGGCGGCGCTGGACACGCCGTCGGCGACCGCGAAGACGATGCTGCCGGTGGCCTCGTGCACGGCGGCGCGCGCCGCGTCCTGGCGCGGCTGACGGTAGTAGCGGTGCTTGGCGCCGCGGACGGAGGCGAACCTCAGGGTGAGCCGGTCGGTGGACCAGCCCTCGCATTCGCTGTCGGGGAAGTCGAAGGCGTACTGGCTGGGCGGCCGGGCCTCGAACTCCAGGCCCGGCACGTCCACGGTGATCCGCTGCCATGGTGCCGGGTCCGGCCGTCCCGTCGCGGGTGGCCCGGCGGGCCGCGCAGGCACCGTCGGCGGCGCTGGGTCCGGGTCGTCCCGGTGTGCGGGTGTCACCGGCCGACCTCGTCGATGGCCATGGTGAACTGGTCGGGCCGGTTCACCACCAGCTGCGGGTTTGCCGAGTTCAGGGCGTGCCCGGAGGCCACCAGGCTCATGGTGAGCGAGTGGAAGAACTCCGAGATCGCTTGGCCGACGTCGGTGCCGGACTTGGCGAGGAAGGCGAACTCGGGGCGGGTCGCCACATCGACCATGGTCTGCGCCCGGGCGTCGCCGAGACCGCAGGCGATGATGTTGGGCGCGGTCGGTGTGCGGTTTCGGTCGGTCAGCTCGGCGTGCGGCGCGTGCCAGGACGTGCCGTCGGTGGGTTGGCCGTCGCTGAGCAGGAAGACCACCGGGCGGTGCACCCGGTAGCCCTCGCCGCGCAGCCACTTCACGTCGCTGGGGATCCGGCGCAGCAGGTCCTCGAAGACGGCCCGGTAGTTGGTCACTCCGCGGATCACCAGCCGGGGCACCGTGGTCTCGGTGCGCATGTCCGCCACCGCGAGCCGGACCTGGACGTCGTCAGAGAAACCCAGTACGGCCAGCCGGAGCTTGGCCGCGACCATCGGCTCCGCCCGCAGCCCCTCGCACAGCGACGCCACCCCGTCCCCCAGCTCACGCTGGTACGGCGCCATCGAGCCCGACTCGTCGGCCACCACGTATGCCGGCAGCAGGACGCCCCTCGCCTCCGCCATCGCAAACACCGCCTCCCTCAAGTTCACGCAACTGGTGTCGCGGACGGGGCGGCCCGGGCCGCGCAACGGAGTGCGCCACGGGGCCGCGGAACCGGCTGTCCGCACCGCCGATGCTGGCGTCGCGTCAGGCAAGTGCACAGGTCACAGCGCCGGTCATATATGACCGGTCGTCAGAGGTAGGCTCACCTCTGTTTTCGAGTTCCCGGGGGAAGGGTGGGGCGTGGCGGAGACGCTCGGAGCACTGGTTCGCCAGTTACGGAAGCGGGCCGGTCTGACGCAGTTCCAGCTCGCTGAGCGGGCAGGGCTCGGCGAGAGCACCGTCCGCCGGATTGAGACCGACCGATCGTTCGACCACCGGCTCGGCACGATCAACCGCATCGCGGACGCGGTCGACGCCAGCCCCGAGGACCGCCGACGGTTGAGCGCCCTCGGCGGCGGCACTGGCCCGGAGGCGCCGGAAGCGCCGGCGCCCCCACCGGAACGGCTCCCACCGCCCCGGGACCATGGCCCCCTCACGGACGCTGCCGAGGAGTTGGCCCGCGAGAGCCGGCAGCGCTGGCGTCGCGAGGAGGCCCGCCACCGGGTGCACCACCCGTTCGCACTGCCGGTGCGCTGGCAACAGGTGCCGGCGGGGACGGCCGACCAGTCGGCGAACGCCCTCCTGCTGGCCCCTGGTGAGGCCCGCTCCGAACCGGACCTCAGCGGCGACTTGCGGCGGGTCGCCGAGATCTACCAGCGCATACCGTCCGGCCGGCTGGTGGTCCTCGGCAGCGCCGGATCAGGCAAGTCGATCCTGGCCGTGCGCTTTGCCCTCGACCTGCTGGACGCCCGCACCCGCAACGAACGGGTGCCAGTGATCTTCAGCCTCGGCTCCTGGGACCCGACCGCCGTGGCCCTGCGCGACTGGCTGATCGCCCGACTGCTGCGCGACTATCCACACCTGGCCCGCCGGGTCCCCAGCGGCAAGACACTGGCCGCGGACTTGCTCGACGACGACCTCGTCCTCCCCGTCCTCGACGGATTCGACGAACTCGCCGAAGGCCTGCGCGCCGCTGCCCTCGAAACAATCAACCTCTCCCGACTGCCGCTCGTCCTCACCAGCCGCCACGCCGAGTTCACCGCCGCCGTCCGGACCGCCCACGCCCCGCTGGCCGCCGCCGTCGTCCTGGAACTGCGCGACCTCGACCTCGACGACCTGCGCGGCTACCTGCCCCGGACCGACCCGGCCTTCCCCGGGCCCGCCGACACCGACGTGCGGGGCGCGACTTGGGAGGCCGTCCTCGACCCCGCCCGGACTGCGGAGAGCGCCGGCCGCGCCAACCTCGCCGCCGCGCTGCGCACCCCGCTGATGATCGCCCTCGCCCGCACCATGTACAGCGACCACCCCGAACGGCGACCAGGCGAGCTCCTGGACACCGACCGCTTCCCCGACCCCGACGCGATCGAGGAGCACCTTCTGGCCGGGTTCGTCCCCGCCGTCTACCGCCCCCGTCCCACCGAACGGCTCGACACCGCCCACCGCCGCCCCGGATCGTGGGACGCGGAACGCGCCGAGCGCTGGCTCGGCCACCTCGCCGACCACCTGACCCAGGTCGGCCGCGAACAGCAGGACCTCACCTGGTGGGAGATCGGCACCAGCATGGGCCGCACCCCGCGCGCCCTGATCATCGCCTTCCTTGCCGGCCTCGCCTTCGGCGTCACCACCGCCGTCGGCAACGTACCGGTCGACCTGGTCGCCACCACGCACGGCCCCCGGTTCGCCGTCGTCCGCGGCCTCGTGGTCGGCCTCCTGCACGGCTCCGTCGCCGGGGCGCTTTTCGGCCTTGTGTACTGGTACGCCTGCGCCCGCGCCACCCTCAGACCCTCCCCCGTCCGGCTGAGGCTCAGTGCCGGCACCCTGCGCACCCGCCGCAACGCACTCACCCGGTTCCTGATCGGCCTGGGCTGTGGAGCAGCCGGCATGGCGCTGCTGATCCTGGTCGACGAAGGGCTGGTCACCCCGCTCGGCCTCGCCGATGGCCAAGGCGCCGGCCTCACGGCCGGGTTGCTGTTCGTGCCGCCGATCGCCCTAGCGACCGGGCTGGTCTTCGCCCTGATCGCCCTGTTCGAGGCACCGGTCCGCACCGAATCCGTTGTCAGTCCAGCCGACCTGCTGCACATCGAGCGCCGCAACGTCGTCTTCCACCTGCTCACCTGGGCGCTCGTCATCGGCCTCTGTGTCGGCCTGCTCAACGGCATCGTGTACGGGCCGGTGCGCGGCTTCGAGGTCGGCCTCGTGTTCGGTCTCGAGGCCGCGTTCGGCGCCGGGCTCAGCTACGGACTGAGCCTGACCGCCTGGGGCCAGTGGGTGGCGCTGGCCCGCATCTGGCTACCGCTCACGGGGCAACTGCCCTGGGCGCTGATCACTTTCCTGGAGGACGCCCACCATCGCGGCGTGCTCCGCCAGGTCGGGGCGGTCTACCAGTTCCGCCACGCCTGGATCCAGAGCCACCTGAGCCGTAGCCACCAGCAGCGCCACGGCAGCGAACAGCGCCTGCGCGACCACTCGACGGAAGGGGCACGATGAGCGCCGAATCCCGTACGCGCCGCCCGAGCAGGCGCACCTGCCGTGCGGCCGTTGCCGCCACCGCCACCGCCCTCGTCGGCACCCTCGCCACCACTCCCGCAGCCGCCCGACCCGCCGCCCTAACCCTGCACTACACCTGCGTCTTCCCGACCATCGGCGGACAGGCCATCACCGCCAGGATCTCCGCGGACATCCCGGCCACCCTGCCGGCCGGCGAGTCCAGCCCGGCCTTCGCCATCCAGGCGGCCGCCACCGTCGAAGCCTCCTTCACCCTCGGCCTGCGCTACGTCCTCGGTGTGCGCACCATCGAAGGCTCGATCGACGCCGAGACCCGCGTCCTCGCCCCGCAGGGCGCCACAGCCGTCCCCGTCCACCTCACCATCACCCGCACCGCCGTCCCAGCCTCAGGTGCCTTCGAGATCCCCGCTACCGGTAACGCGCCCCGGCTCTCCTTCACCCACCCCGGCACCGGGCGCGTGACCGTCGGGAACTTCACCCTCCACCTCGTGCCCAAGGACGCCGACGGCAACCTGGCAACACCCGGCCAGGTCGATGTCCCCTGCACCTTGAACGCAGGCCAGGACAACACCGTCGCACCCTTCGAAGTCACCCCCGCGAAACCATCCGCCACCCCATCCCCCACCGCCCCTCCGTCCGGCGCGGCCCCATCCTCGCCACGCCCGACCACCGCCCCGGCCTCACCCTCCGCCGGCATCACCCCGCCGGGAACAGACGCCTCCGCCGTCGCAAGCACCGCCTCCGCCGGCATCACCTCGCCAACTCCTTCACCGCAAGCGTCCGCCCCCACCACAACCGACGCCCAACGTGAGCCAACCGCCCACTCCCAGGGGGCTGCTCTGGTCATAGCCGCGATCGCCGCGGCCATCGCCGCAACCCTTGCCGCTGCCGCCGTCCTCCACCGGCGATCCAAACGCCGTGGAGCATCCGAGCCCCCAGCCTGACCTACCGCCCTACTCGGCCACACCCGTTCCGACGAATGCTCCGATCGTTGGAGCGCGCCGATTGCCCACGCAGCATTGCCAGAATCAGTGCCCATCAGGCGCGGAATCGTGCGTTCCCACAGGACCCAGTGCCCATCGAAGCACGGGCCTTACACCCGGCCAGCGCGACAACACCGTGGCCGAGACGGCACCCGAGCCCACCTGACGGGGCGTCCGCCCGGCCGCCCACCCTCAGCTCTTCAGCCTCAACGAGCCATCCGCCGAAGACACTTCATGCGTTTGCGCTTCGGTACCCACACCTGAGCACCTGTGGCCCCGCCAGCGGCGGGGCCACAGCGTCTGAGCGGCGGAATCCCGTCGGCCCCCCCACGGGGAGAGGTCAGGGGGCGGTGGTTTCGCCGGTGAAGTAGTAGGGCGCCATGTCGATGACCTGATCGGTCTCCTTGGCGCCGAGGCCTTCGCGGGCGGCGTTCGAGAGGAGGCCGTTGTCGGCGTCCGCCGCGTCGATGAACAGGCCGCCGAGTTGGCGCTCGGCCGCGTACTGGGCCTTGGCCCGCACCGTGCGGGGTGTGTCCAGGGAGATGAAGACCTGGCTCTGGGGGTTGTAGAGGTAGTCGGCGTCGGCCCGCAGGTCGGTGAAGAGGACGAAACCGTTGCGGCCGCCCTGGTATTCGAGACCGAGGTGGTTGGTGAGGATGTCGAACCACTCGGTCCGCCCCGACTCGAAGGTGCCGACCGTCGTGCCGTCGCCCGGGGTGTAGGTGCCGAGCAGCGGGGACCAGCTGGTGATCTGTGCGTTGCGGGCGTTGTTGCTGATCGTGCTGACGCCCGGTGGATCGTGCGGGAGGCGACTCCCTGATCCAGGGGGAAGGAGACGGCCGCGTCCACCGAGTTCTCCGCGGACTCGGTGACGCGGAGGTTGGCGGTGTGCCCCAGGGCCTTGGACCACGGGGTGCCGAAGTAGTCGTAGGCCATCAAGTGCAGCTGGTCGGCGCCGGCGGCGACCAGGGCCGGGACGTTCGCGGCCTCCAGGGTCTCGACGGAGGCGCCCAGGGTGACGCTGATCCGTACGGCGGGCAGCTTCTGCTTGAGCTCGCGGATCAGCAGTGCGTAGTTCGCGGCGTCCTGCGGGCCGTGCGGGTTGCCTCTGCCCGGCCTGCCGGGGTACTCCCAGTCCAGGACCACGGCGGTGATCATCGGGAAGCGCTTGACGATGTCGGCGAGGCTGTCGATGAACGTCGCGCGCCGGGCCGGGGACTTGGCCAGCTCGTGGAACGCCTCGCTGGTCTTCCACGCGCCGACGGCGAGCGCGACCTTGAGGGCCGGGTCGCGCTCGGTGATGAGCTTGCGTACGCCACCGAGCAGGCCCTGGGCCCGGGCCTGGGTGAAGAGCTCCTTGGAGTCGTCGGTGCCGGCCCAGCTGTCGAAGCCCACGTTGCGGTAGGAGGAGACGGCGCCCCACGCATCGACGGGGGTCACCTCGTCAGCCCGGCGACCGAGGTCCGCAGCCGACCGCTTGATCACCTCCTTCAGCTCGCCCTGGTCGCCGACGATCGCGGTGATGGGCAGCACGATCGTGTCGAAGCGCCCCGGCGTACCCCAGCTCATCAGGTCCTGGCCCGGGCCCGCGGAGTTGTTGTCCGTCACACCGTCGAAGCGGCCTTCGTACTGCGCGCTGCCGCGGTAGTAGCCCGACAGCTCGATAACAGCAGTGCCGAGCAGCCATCGAGCCGAGAGCTTCTGCTCACACCACAGGCGCTCCTGCGGGCAGTACCGGACGGGCCGCCGGAACAGAACCCTAGGGCGGGATGATCAAGACGACGCGGCACCAGCATGCGTCCACTCGGTCGAGTGAACGGGTGTTGACGGTGTGCCAGGCCGGGCGATCGTCGGCTCGGTCGGCCGGTCCGCCGCGGGGCCGGAACGATGCCCCAGGAGGGCATCCGCGCTTGTAAAGCTTGTGGCAGCCGCCCGTCCGGCAGCGGCTCGGCAGGGCGGCGGACCGGCTGCTAGGTTGCGACAGTCCATCAGTTCGAGGAAACGGCAACACTCTTATGCGCATACGCAACACCGTCACCGCACTGGCCCTCGCCGCCAGTTTCGGGGCCACCATGCTCGCCACCGCACCGGCCGCGCAGGCCGGCGCCTACGGCTGCACCCGGGACGGGGTGGCGGCGAACCTGGTCTACACCAAGTCCATCCCGACCGTCACCGGTGGCACCGGCGGAGAGCTGCGCACCTACTGGGACGGGTACGCGAACTGCTCGGTCTTCGTGAAGTCGGCGTACGCGGGCACCAAGACCTGGACGTACCTGTTCATCACGGACCCCGACGGCAACGGTGGCGGCAGCACCAACAGCGGGATGTTCGCCAGCTACGCGGGCCCGGTCTGGGTGCACGCCGTGAACGAGTGCATCAGGGAGCGCATCGTCATGCACGACCCGAACGGCAACACGGTCATCGACTACACCACCTCCTGGCACTCCTGCGGCTGACCCGGGCCCGACGACCGGCCCGGGGGCACCGGGCCGGTCCTCCATCTCCCACCCCGGATACCGGTCGGCCTGAGGCGACCGCACCTGCCCGAGCCGCACATGGTCGGCGCCGACGGGCCCGGGGGTACGGGGCGGGACTGCGGCGACGGCGCGAAGCCGGTCTCATCCTGCGCGGGCCTATGTGCCCATGGCGTCCTGCACGAATCGGCGAAGGTGCGCACGCACGACGTCGGACTGCTCGAGCCACGGCTCATGTCCTGCGCCCTCGATCCGGGTCAGCGGAAGGGCGAGACGGAGCGAGAGCGATTCAAGTGCCGACACGGGACGGGGATCGTCGATCCCGCCGAGGAGCTCCGTCCGCACGGGCAGGTGTGCCCGCAGCTCGGCAAGGTGCTCATCGAGCGGATCGGCGCGTCCTTCCCTGCCGAGTTCGGCGTTCATGGACCAGTTGACCGGCCGACGCCGTCGGGCGGCCCGGGCCGCCCACCGCCACCCTCGTTCCGGATCGGAGTGGTCGGTGAACCAGGCCAACGTGAGCAGCTCGACCTCCTGCTCCTCCGTACGGTCCGGCAACTCCTCCAGCGCGCGGAGCCGTTCCTGCTGGGCGACGGACGTGCGGCGGCCGCGTTCCGCCCGGTCCCCGGTACGCCAGTCACCGACGAACGGCCCGCACATCAGCAGCACGGCGGCCACCCGATCGGAGTGCCGCAAACAGAACCGACTCGCCAGATCGGTGCCGTAGGAGTGCCCGATCAGCACCGCCTCGCGCACCTCCCACACGTCGAGGAGCTCGGCGAGATCCTCGACATGCCGGGCGAAGGTATGCCGGCCCTGCCACGGGGATCGACCCGTACCACGCTGGTCGTACCGGTACACGGGCGCAAGATCCGCAACCATGGGGGCGAGGTCACCCAGGTAGTCCGGCAGACCGGGACCGCCGTGGAGCAGGACCACGGCCGGCCGCCGAGTGGTGTCCCCCGACGCCTGCCAACGCAACCGCGCTCCGTCGGTCATCGATACGAGGCCCTGCGTCTCCGTCGAAGTCACCACCGGGAACCTACCCGTGGCCCGACCCCGACCACCAGCCCGGACCCAGCGGGGTTCTGACGGTCCGTCACTGGTCCCGGCGGCGGACGGCCAGCGCGGTGACCAGGACCGAACCGGCCGCCCAGCAGGCGAGCACCAGCCAGGCGCCGCCGGGGGTCGCCGGGTAGGGCTCCAGGGCGGCCAGGTCGGAACGCTCGGCCAGCGTCTCCCAGGCCCGGAAGGGCATCGCGTGGGCGAGGACGGCCGTCCCGTGCCGACGGGTGCTCAGGAAGGCCGGCACGATCAGCAGCAGCACCGTGGCGGCCACCACGGAGAAGGCACCGTGGCGCAGCAGCGCGCCCACGGCCATCCCGGCCAGTGCGGCGACCGGGGCGAGCAGGGCCGAGGCCACCACCAGGCGCAGCGCACCGGGGTGACCGATCGTCACCCCGGCGTGGTGCTCGGCGTACTGGGCCTGGGTCACCCAGAACGAGGCCGCCGCGAGCAGGGCGCCGAAGGCGGTGGCCACGGCGGCCACCACCAGGGCCTTGGCCACCATCACCGAACTGCGGGCGGGCACCGCGACGAAGGTGGTGCGGATCAGGCCGGTGCCGTACTCGCCGGTGACGGTGACCGCACCCCAGGCGCCGACCGCGAGCAGCAGCACCGAGGCCCCGTTGGAGGTGTAGGCCGTCATCATGGCCAGGCCGTCGGCGATGAACCCGGCCTGGTCGGCCGGGCTCCTCTGGTCCCAGTAGCGGACCTGGTCCCAGGCGGTGCCGAGGTTCAGCCCGAGCACGGCGAGCGCGATCAGCGGCAGGGTCCAGGCGGTGGAGCGCAGCGACCAGAGCTTGATCCACTCGGCGGCGAACAGATCGGTCAGGCGGGCGCGGGGTTCAAGGGCAAGGGTCGCGGTGGTCATCGGGCGCTCCGGGCAAGGTCGTTGGTGCTTCGGTGGGCAGCGTGGGCGGCGGTGAGTTCCATGAAGGCCTGCTCCAGGGAGGCCGTCCGGGGGCTGAGCTCGTGCAGTGGCAGCTGGTGACGGAGCGCCAGCTCGCCGATCTCGGCGGCGGGCACCCCGGTGACCGTGAGCACCTCGCCGTCGGTCCGCACCTGCGCGCCCCGCTCGGCCAGCAGCGCGGCCAGCGCGGCGTGGCCCGGGGTGCGGACGGTGACGGTGGCACCGCCCCGGGCGGCGAAGGCGGTCAGGCTCTCGGCCGCGATCAGTTCGCCCCGGCCGATCACCACCAACTCGTCGGCGGTGTGCTCCATCTCGGTCATCAGGTGGCTGGAGACGAAGACGGTGCGGCCCTCGGCGGCCAGCCGCCGGAACAGCCCGCGCACCCAGCGCACGCCCTCCGGGTCGAGACCGTTCAGCGGCTCGTCGAAGAGCAGCACCGGCGGGTCGCCGAGCAGTGCACCGGCGATGCCGAGGCGCTGGCGCATGCCCAGCGAGTACCCGCCGATCCGGCGCTTGGCCGCGTCCGCCAGGCCGACCTCGGCCAGTACCTCGTCCACCCGGGAGCGCGGAATGCGGTTGCTGCGGGCCAGCGCGGTCAGGTGGGCCCGGCCGCTGCGGCCGCCGTGCACCTCGCCGGCGTCCAGCAGGGCGCCGACCTGCCGCAGGCCGCGCGGCCGGTCCCGGAACGGGCGGCCGTCGATCAGCACCGAGCCGCTGCTCGGGGCGTGCAGGCCCAGGACCATCCGCAGGGTGGTGCTCTTGCCCGAGCCGTTCGGCCCCAGGAAGCCCGTCACCCGCCCGGGGCGGACGGTGAAGGTGAGCCCGTGGACGGCGGTGGTGCCGCCGTAACGCTTCGTCAGTTCGTTGATCTCGATCATGGTCCACAGCCTGCCGGTCGGGCCCGGGGGCGGGCGTCGGCCCGGGGGTGGCACCTGGGGGCGACGGCAGTCCTCCACGGGCGTACGACCACGGGCCGATGACCGGACCGTTCATGATCGCTAACATCGGCCCCATGCGGATACCCACGCTCAAACGGCTGACCCCGGCCACCTGGACGGTGCTCGCCTGGTGCGCGGGCACCGTGCTCACCGCGCTGTTCCGGGTGAGGCTGCCGGGCGAGAACGACCCGGCGCTCCTGCCCGGAGTGGTCTTCCTGCGCTGGGACGGCCTCACCATGCTGGCCCTGGCCGGGCTCTGCACCGTGCTGGGCGCCAGGAAACTGACGGCGCGTCCGGCGGCCGGGCTGGCCTGGGTGCTGACCGGGGCGGTGATCGCCTGCCTCCCGCTCGCTGTGATGGAGGTTCCGCTCCAGCAGTACCTGGCGGTGGACGTCGCGGTGTACTTCCTCGCCCTGGCACTCCCCCGCCCCCGCTCCCGGCGGGCGCTCGGCGCGGCACTCGCCGTCCTCGCCGGGTACCTGGGACTCCGGATGCTCTGCGGCTGGCCGGTCGGCATCTCCACCGAACTGCCGGTCGCCCTGGTGGTGGTGATCGCCTGGCTGCTCGGCTCCTCCGCCGGGCAGGCCCGGACGCACCACGAGGAGTCCCGCGCGCAGGCCACCGAGCAGGCCGTCACCGCCGAGCGGCTGCGGATCGCCCGCGAGCTGCACGACATGGTCGCCCACAGCATGGGCGTGATCGCCCTCCAGGCCGGCGCCGCCAAGCGGGTGATCGACCGTCAGCCCGAGGCCGCCAAGGAGGCGCTGGGCACCATCGAGACCACCGGGCGGGAGGCCCTGGCCGGGCTTCGCCGGATGCTGGTCGCCCTGCGCACCGAGGACGGCCTCACCCCCGACCTGGGGGTGGCCGACCTCTTCCGGCTGGCCGAGACCACCACCACCGCCGGGCTCCGGGTGGAGCTGCGGCGCACCGGCGGCACCGGACCGCTGCCGCCGGAGATCGACGTCTCCGCCTACCGGATCGTGCAGGAGTCGCTGACCAACGTGATCAAGCACGCCCGCACCGACCACTGCCTGGTGACGGTCGACCAGCTCACCGACGCCCTGCTCCTCGAGGTCACCGACCACGGCGCCGGGCCGGGCCGAGGCGCCCCCGCCGGCTTCGGGCTGGCCGGCATGCGCGAGCGGGTCGCGCTGCTGCACGGCGAGTTCGACGCCGGCCCGCTGCCCGGCGGCGGCTTCCGGGTCACCGCCCGCCTTCCACTCACCGCTTCCCCATTGTCAGGAGTCCGATGACCATCCGTGTCCTGCTCGCCGATGACCAGCCGCTGGTCCGCGCCGCCCTGCGGATGGTGATCACCGACGCCCCCGACCTGGAGCTGGCCGGCGAGGCCGGCAACGGCGCCGAAGCCGTCGCGCTGGCCCGGGAGCTGCGCCCCGACGTGGTGGTGATGGACCTTCGGATGCCGGTGCTGGACGGCATCGAGGCAACCCGGCAGATCACCTCGGGCCCGGCCGGCCCGCACGTGGTCGTGCTGACCACCTTCGACGAGGACGAGAACGTGCACGGCGCCCTGCGGGCCGGCGCCTCCGGCTTCCTGGTCAAGGACATGGCCCTGGACGAGATCCTGGCCGCCGTCCGGGTGGTGGCGGGCGGCGAGGCACTGCTCGCCCCGAGCGTCACCCGCCGCCTGATCACCGAGTTCACCGAACGCCCGAACACCACCGGGCCGCGGCGGGAGCTGGCCGGCATCACCGAACGGGAGCGGGAGGTGCTCACCCTGGTCGGCCGGGGACTGTCCAACACGGAGATCTCCGAACAGCTGGTGATCAGCCCCGCCACCACCAAGACCTACATCGGCCGCCTGCTCGCCAAGCTGGACGCCCGCGACCGGGTCCGGCTGGTGATCCTGGCGTACGAGGCCGGCCTGGTGGCCGCCTGACGGCTCATGTCGCGGGTACGGCGACCGGAGCGATGTCGGCACGGACGGCGAGGGTCTGGCTGTACCGACGCAGCAGAAGGACAGCGGTGGTGGCGAGGCCGATGAGCAGGCCGATCCGCAGGCCGCGGGTCTAGCCGTCGAGGGGGTGGGCGAGGAGCCAGGAGGCGGGCAGGCCGACGGCCCAATAGCCGATGCGGACGAGGCGGAATCCGCTCCGCCGGGCCGGAGTGTGACGCACGCGGCCTTGACCCCGGCTTTCGGCCGTCGCCATGATGGGCCGTCATATCGTGACTCCGCAGTTGGGGGAAGCCGGTCCGAATCCGGCGCTGACCCGCAACGGTAGGCCGTCGACCCCCGAGTCGGCGGCGAGCCCGATCACCCGGCTGCGGAGGTGTGTTCCCTCCTCCCGTCGTGGTCTGCGGGCCGGAGCCTCGTGGGTTGTCCGGGTCTCGCTCCGGGTGCCCTCCGGGCCCCTGCGTCCAGGCCCGGAAAGGCCGTCCATGCCCACTCTCCGCCGCCCGCTGGGTCTGCTCGCGATATCAGCGCTCGCCCTCACCGCCGTCCTGCCGACGGCCACCGCCGCCCAGGCCACCCCCGCGTCCGCCGCGACCGTCCGCCCCGATGCCGCCGGAGCGGGCTGGCTCGCCCGCCAGTTGGTGAACGGCGACCACTTCGAATCCGTCTTCGACGGCACCGCCTACCCCGACCAGGGCCTGACCATCGACGCCGTGCTGGCCTTCGCCGCCTCCCGCAGCTCCGACCTGGCCGCCGCCCGCGCCACCGCCTGGCTGGCCAAGCCCGAGATCCTCACCGGCTACATCGGGGACGGCACGACCGAGGCGTACGCCGGTGCCACCGCCAAGCTGCTGCTGGCGGCCGAGGTCCGCGGCGAGAACCCGGGTGCCTTCGGCGGCGTCGACCTCCCCGCCCGGCTCCGGGGCCTCCAGGCGCCCTCGGGCCGGTTCTCGGACCGCTCCCAGTGGGGCGACTTCAGCAACAACTTCGGCCAGTCCCTCGCCGTGATCGCGCTCAAGCGCACCCCCGGTGGCGCCCCGGCCGCCGCGGTCGACTTCCTGGCCGGCACCCAGTGCGCCGACGGCGGCTTCCCGGTCTCGTCCGGCCGGCCCGCCTGCGCCGGCGACCCGGACGCCACCGCCCTGGCCGTCCAGGCGCTCGCCGCCACCGGACGTACCGCCAAGGCCAACGCGGGCCTCGGCTGGCTGACCGCCCATCAGAACACCGACGGTGGCTTCACCGCCGCCGGAGCCACCGTCTCCAACGCCAACAGCACCGGCCTGGCCACCGAGGCCCTGCTCTCCGGCGGCCGCCTGGTCGCCGGCCTGAAGGGCTGGAGCAGCCTGGTCAAGCTCCAGCAGGGCTGTTCGGCCACCCCGGCCAACCGGGGCGCGGTGGCCTACGACGCCTCCGGCTTCAACCCCGCCACCGCCACCCGGGCCACCGCGCAGGCCGTCCTCGGCCTGGCCGGCACCCCGCTGACCGCCCTCTCCGCCGCCGGCGCCCGTCCGGACGCGCCCACGCTCGCCTGCCGCTGATCGAAGGAGTACCAACTCATGCTCACCAGAAGAACGTTCGGCGCCACCGCACTGGCCGCCGGCCTGCTGGCCGCCTCCGTCGTCACCGCCGTCCCCGCCCAGGCGGCCGCCTGCACCGGGACCACCGGCGTCACGGTGGTGGTCGACTTCACCGCCGTCGGCGGCGGCATCCAGACCGGCTGCGCGCCGGGCGACACCGCCACCGGCCTGGCGGCGCTGACCGGAGCGGGCTTCTCGTACGCGTTCCACCCGCGGTTCCCCGGCTTCGTCTGCAAGATCAACGCACTGCCCGCCACCTGCACCAACCCGACCGGCTCCGCCTACTGGTCGTACTGGCACGCCCAGCACGGCACCCCGTGGACCTACAGCAACCTCGGCGCGGCCTCGTACAACCCGGCCCCCGGCGACGTCGAGGGCTGGTCCTTCGGCGCCGGCACGCAGCCGGGCATCACCGCTCCCTGACACCTGCTCAGACGCCGGTGCCCCGGCCCTTCGCGAAGGAGGCCGGGGCACCGGCGAGTTGAGGCCGGGTCAGGCACCCCTGTGCGAATGGAAACCCCGCCCACTCTTGCGGCCGAGCAGGCCCGCCTCCACCATCCGGGCGAGCAGCGGCGGTGGCGCGTACAGCGGCTCCTTGTACTCGTCGTACATGGACTGCGCGATGTCCTGGGCGGTGGCGTGGCCGGCCTCGGCCATCCGGACCGCAGACCTCCTTGCCCCTCCTGCCCCCAACGCGCCGCCCCCGTCATCGGCCACCCCCTGGACGTCAACGAGCACACCAGCACCTTCATCCCCTACCCCATCCGGTCAATCGGCGACGAAGCCACCTCGTTGGGCCTAGGCTGTGCCTCGCAGTCGGTTCGCCCTGCCAGCCAGACAGGTGCGTCGTAAGAGGGAACCCGGTGTGAATCCGGGACTGCCCCGCAGCGGTGAGTGGGAACGACCGCCGTCACATGCACTGGGTCCCGAACAGGGGCCCGGGAAGCGACGGCCAGTAGGTGTCCGCCTTTCGAGGACGGATGCGCCCGCGAGTCCGAAGACCTGCCACTGCCCGTGTGCACCCTGCACACGGTGATCTCGGTGACCTCGAGGGCGGGTCGGCGGAGCGGGCGGG
Source organism: Kitasatospora gansuensis (assembly GCF_014203705.1). Classification (NCBI taxonomy): domain Bacteria; kingdom Bacillati; phylum Actinomycetota; class Actinomycetes; order Kitasatosporales; family Streptomycetaceae; genus Kitasatospora; species Kitasatospora gansuensis. Next base: position 7,575,645 of record NZ_JACHJR010000001.1, on the reverse strand, counting down.
CACATCATGGTGCCGCGCCCCCACTGCCGTTCCTTCGCGTCCTCGTGCTCTCTCCGGGATCGCAGCGCGACTCGCGAAGGAGAGTTCCGTGACCACAAGTTCCACCACCGCCCAGGCCACCGTGTACGGCTACCCGAGGCAGGGACCGAACCGGGAACTGAAGAAGGCGATCGAGGGCTACTGGAAGGGCACCGTCAGTGCCGCCGCCCTGCACGCCACCGCCGCCGAACTGCGGTGCACCAACTGGCGCCGGCTCGCCGGGGCGGGCATCACCGAAGTCCCCACCGGGGACTTCTCGTTCTACGATCACGTGCTGGACACCACCGTCGCCGTCGGCGCCATCCCGCCGCGCCACCGGGCCGCCGTGGACGCCGATCCGCTGGCCGGGTACTTCGCCATGGCACGCGGCACCCAGGACGTCGCGCCGCTGGAGATGACCAAGTGGTTCGACACCAACTACCACTACCTCGTCCCCGAGTTGGGCCCGGACACGGTCTTCACCGCCAACCCCGCCAAGGCGGTCGGCGAGCTGCGCGAGGCGCGCGCACTCGGCCACCGGGCCCGCCCCGTGCTGCTCGGCCCGCTCACCTACCTGCTGCTCGCCAAGCCCGCCCCGGGCGTGGCCGCCGACTTCCAGCCGATCACCCTGCTCGACCGCCTGCTGCCGGTCTACGCCCAGCTCCTCGCCGAACTCAAGGCAGCGGGCGCGGAGTGGGTCCAGCTGGACGAACCCGCGCTCGTGCAGGACCGCACCCCGGCCGAACTCAACTCCGCCACCAGGATCTTCCGCGAACTCGGTGCTCTCACCGACCGGCCCAGCATCCTGGTCGCCACGTACTTCGACCGGGCGGGCGAGGCACTGAAGGTGCTGGCGAAGGCCCCGGTCGAAGGCGTCGGACTGGACTTCACCGGCCCCGCCGCCGCCAACCTGGACGACCTCGCCGCCGTCGGCGGACTGCCCGGCAAGCGCCTGATCGCCGGCGTGGTGGACGGCCGCAACATCTGGATCAACAACCTCGAGCAGTCCCTCGGCACCCTGGCCACCCTGCTGGGCCTGGCCGAGCGGGTCGACGTCGCCGCGTCCTGCTCGCTGCTGCACGTACCCCTGGACGCCGACCGGGAACGCGATCTGGACCCGCAGATCTCCCGCTGGCTGGCCTTCGCCCGGCAGAAGACCGAAGAGATCACCGTGCTCGCCCGGGGGCTGCGCGAGGGCACCGACACCATCGCGGCCGACCTCGCCGCCAACCGCGCCGACCTGGCCTCCCGCGCCGGCTCCGCGATCACCCGCGACCCGGCCGTCCGGGCCCGGGTCACGGCCACCACCGCCGCCGACGCCCGCCGCGACCAGGCCTACCCCGCGCGGGCCGCGGCCCAGCGGGCCCGGCTCGGCCTGCCGTTGCTGCCGACCACCACCATCGGCTCGTTCCCGCAGACCACCGAACTGCGCACCGCCAGGGCCGACTTGCGGGCCGGCCGGCTCGACCAGGCCGGGTACCGGGAGCGGATGGAGACCGAGGTCCGGGAGGTGATCACCTATCAGGAGAAGGCGGGCCTGGACGTCCTGGTGCACGGCGAGCCCGAACGCAACGACATGGTGCAGTACTTCGCCGAACAGCTCACCGGCTACCTCGCCACCCAGCACGGCTGGGTGCAGTCGTACGGCACCCGCTACGTCCGCCCGCCCGTGCTGGCGGGCGACATCTCGCGGCCCACGCCGATGACCGTCGACTGGTTCCGCTACGCCCAGGACCTCACCGACCGTCCGGTCAAGGGCCTGCTCACCGGGCCCGTCACCATGCTCGCCTGGTCCTTCGTCCGAGACGACCAACCGCTCGGCGACACCGCCCGCCAGGTCGCCCTGGCCCTGCGGGACGAGGTCACCGACCTGGAGGCGGCCGGCGCCGCCGTGATCCAGGTGGACGAGCCCGCGCTGCGCGAGACCCTGCCGCTGCGCTCCGCCGACCGCCCTGCGTACCTGGACTGGGCCACCGAGGCGTTCCGGCTCTCCACCTCCGGTGTCCGCGCCGACACCCAGATCCACACCCACATGTGCTACGCCGAGTTCGGCGCGATCATGACCGCGATCGACGAACTCGACGCCGACGTCATCTCCTTGGAGGCGGCCCGCTCGCACATGGAGGTCGCCCACGAGCTGGCCGGCGCCGGCTACCCCCGCGAGGTCGGACCCGGGGTCTGGGACATCCACTCCCCGCGCGTACCGAGCAGCACGGAGGCGGCCGCTCTGCTCCGCGCGGGTCTGGCCGCGATCCCGGCCGAGCGGCTCTGGGTCAACCCGGACTGCGGCCTGAAGACCCGCGGCTGGCCCGAGACCCGGGCCTCGATCGACAGCCTGGTCGAGGCCGCCAAGCTCGTCCGCGCGGAGCTGGCCGGCTGAGCCGGGCGGGTCGGGGCGGATGGGCCGCGGTACGCGCGTCCGCCCCGACCGTGCACCAGGGTCAGGGCCGGTTCTGCAGACCGAGGTTCTGATAGATCTCCATCGTGACCGGGGAGAAGTTCATGGTCATGAAATGGAGCCCGGGAACGTCCTCCGCGATCAGCCGGCGGCACATTTGGGTGGCATGCTCGATACCGATCGACCGCACGTCTCCCGGGCGGTCCTGGGCAGCGGTCATCCGCTCGGTGAACTCTGCCGGAATCACCGCTGTACTGAGCGTCGGAATGCGCTCAAGGGACCGGATCGTGGTGACCGGCATGATCTCGGGAATGATCGGGACGGCACACCCTGCCTTTTCCACGCGATCGCGGAAACGTAGGTAGTCGTCCACGTCGAAGAACATCTGGGTGATCGCGTAGTCGGCACCGGCCCGGCACTTCTCCACGAAGTGCCGGATGTCGCTGTCCCAGTCGGCCGAACGGGGGTGCATTTCGGGGAAGGCTGCGACGCCCACGCAGAAGTCCCCTGACTCCTTGATCAGCCGCACCAGCTCGGCGGCGTACCGCACGCCCTGCGGGTGACGCACCCAGTCGCCCAGCGGATCACCGGGCGGATCGCCGCGCAGCGCAAGGACGTTGCGAACGCCCTGGTCTGCGTAGTGGCCGAGGATGTTGCGCAGTTCGGCGATGCTGTGGCCCACCGCCGTCAGGTGGGCGACCGGGGTGAGGGTGGTGTCCTGGGCGATCCGTCCGGTCATGTTGACCGTGCGGCCGCGGGTCGAACCTCCCGCACCGTAGGTCACCGAGACGAAGGTCGGCGACAAGACCTCCAGTCTGCGGATCGCATTCCACAGACTCACCTCCGCCTGCGCGCTGCGGGGCGGCATGAACTCGAAGGAGTACGAGCGGGCCCCTGTCGCCAGGAGTTCGCGGATGGACAGTGCCCGATCTGCCCTCGTGCTGGGGATGCCTAGAGCCATGGAAAGATTATCGGGCTACCATCGGCATTCGGCAGCCTTGTCCATACGAACTGGCGGAAAGTCGCACGGGAGAGATGAGATCAGCGGATGGGAAGCTCCGGGGCCGACGCGCGTCGCATTGCCCACTCGAATTCGCGGAAGTTCCTGCTACCGGGGATGGAGGACTGGGGGCCGCCGCGGCGTCGTGGGCGTTCTCAACGTCACTCCTGACTCGTTCTCCGACAGCGGACTGTGGCTCGATCCGGACCAGGCGGTCGCCCACGGACTGAGACTCGTGGCCGAGGAATCCGCACGTCGGCTCCAGTCACGGTGTGTCGAAGGCGATATGACGCCTCGTTGACGACCCGAACGACCCCATGGTCTGATGAACCGCTTTTCATCCTCAGCAGCAGGGGAAGCCGGTTCGAATCCGGCGCTGACCCGCAACCGTGAACCCGCCCAAGGCGAGTGAGCCGGAATGCCTGCGCCGAGGGGCTTGTCAGCAATACGTGCGTCGTCGCGGACTACGACGCGGTCCACACAGGAGTCCCCTCGTGCCGGGACCTGTCGGCTGCGCCGTCACCCCCAGCGTCGACCGACCAGGGAGTCGCCGGTGAGGGTCAGCAGCATTCGCAACAGTCGCACGCACAGAGGCCGGAGCCTGGCCTCCCTGCTGCTCACCTCCGCCATCGCAGTCAGCGCAGGCGCCACCGTGATGTTCGGCCACCCCGGCAGCGCCGCCGCCGACCCGGTCGAGGACTGCACCGCCACCACCGGAGCCGTCGTCGCCGTCGACTTCGGCCACTGGGGCGGCGGCGTGGTCCGGGGCTGCGACGCCCACCCCACCACCGGCCTGAACCTGCTCCACAACGCCGGGTTCACCACCGCCGGAACCGAGCACGACGGCCTCGCCTTCATCTGCCGCCTCGGCAGCAGCACCTTCGGCAACGGCGTCCAGTACCCGACGCCGGCCGAGGAGCCCTGCGTCAACACCCCGCAGGCAACGGCCTACTGGTCGTTCTGGATCGCCGAACCCGGCCAACAGACCTGGTCCTACAGCCAGTTCGGTGCGGGCAGCCAGCAGCCGAAGCCCGGCGAGGTCGAGGCATGGGTGTACGGCGGCACCGACATCGGCGGCACCAGCGGCGCACCCTCCTTCACCCCGGACTCCGTCCGCGCGAAGAACACCGCCGGCCCCTCCCCCTCGTCCTCCGCCAGTCCTTCCGCCTCTGCCTCCGCGAGCCCCACGGCCCCGGCCACCGGGGACCCGGCCGCAGCGGCGGCCTGGCTGGCCGGTCAACTCGTCGGCGGTGACCACATGGAGAACGGGGCGTTCGAGGGCCCCGATCTCCCCCGGACCTCCTTCACCGCCCTGGCGCTCGCCGCCGCGGGGACCCAGGACCCGGCGCTGCGCAAGGTCGTCACCTTCCTGCAGGCGCACACCGACCGGTTCGTCTTCCCCGACGGCCCCGGCACCGAGCCGGACTCCCGGGCGGCGGCCCTGCTGGCCCTGGTCGCCGAGAGCACCGGCGGCAACCCCCGGTCGTTCGGCGGGCGTGATCTGCTGGCCGACCTGAACGACCACGTGTGCACCGCCCAGGGCGAGAACGGCAAGTGCACGGCGGCGGGCGACTTCCACGGCGCGGCCTCGCCGTGGGTGCAGGCGTACGGTGTGATCGCCCTGGCGCGCGGCGGCGTCACCCCGCCCGCCGCCGCGCTGAGCCGGTTCGACGTGCTCCAGTGCGCCGACGGCGGGATCGCCGGTTCCATGATCGTCGCGGGTGGCTTCTGCGAGTCGGACCCCTCCAGCACCTCCCTCACCGTGCTCGCCCTGCGCAAGGCCGGCGGACACGGCGAGTTCGTCCAGCGGGCCGCCGAGCAGCTCGGCACGAGCCAGCAGGCCGACGGCTCGTACGTCCCCTACGTCGGTGCCTCCGGTGACACCGGCAGCACCGCGGCCGCGGCCCAGGCCCTCAGGGCCACCGGCCAGGACGCCAAGCAGGCCACTGCCAAGGCGTGGCTGAGCACCCGTCAGAACAAGGACGGCGGCTTCGCCCCCGACGAGGGGGCCCCGGATTCCGACGTCCCCAGCACTGAGCAGGCCATCCTGGCCCTCACCGGCACCGACCTCTCGACCGTGTCCCACCATCCCGGCGGCACCACCCCGCCCACCTCGAAGCCCGCCAGGTCGCCGGACCTCACCAAGGGCAGCAGCTACCTGACCGACCCGGCCCACCTGCTCGGCGGCCACTACTACGAAGCCTTCCCCGACTCCGGGTTCGCCGACTTCGGGCTCACCGTGGACGGCGCGTACGCGCTGGCCGCCACCGGGACCGACGACGCGGCGCTGCGCAGGATCGTCGACTTCCTCGACCAGCAGGGCAAGGACGGCAACGACCGCACCGTCAACGACTGGACCGGCATCGGCACCGAGTACGCGGGCGGCGGCGCCCTCGGCAAGGAGGCGCTGCTCGCCGAGATCGTCGGCCGCGACCCGCGCAACTTCGGCGGCCACGACTTGATCGCCGCCCTCGACGCGGCCGTCTGCGCCCGCCGTGACGACGCGCTCGGCTGCGACGCGGCCGGCAACTACACGTGGGCCACCTCGGTGTTCTCCCAAGCCCTGGGCGTGATGGCCCAGTTGCGCGCGGGCGACACCGCGAACGCCGCCGCACCGATCGCCTACCTGCGCGGCCTCCAGGCGTCGAACGGCTCCTGGCCGAGCCTGATCCCGGCCACCGGCGACGCCGACGTGGACAGCACCGCGATGGCCGTGATGGCGCTCTCCCTGGTCCCCGGCGAGGAGGCCGCCCAGGCCGTCGACCAGGGCCTCGCCTGGCTGGCCGGCCAGCAGGAGACCGACGGCGGCTTCCCCGGCGCCGCCGGGGACTCCACCAACTCCGCCGCGCTGGCCGTCCAGGGAATGACCCTCCGTCAGCCCACCTACGCCGCACAGATCGCCAAGGCCGTCGAGTTCCTCGCCGACCGGCAGAACGCCGACGGGGGCTTCGACGTCGCCTCCAGCGGCCAGCAGGGCTCGGACGTCCGCGCCTCCACCCAGGCGCTCGGCGGTGTCACCGGGATCTCCTTCGGCACGCTGAAGCGGGACCTCGGCACCACCCCGCCGAACCCGTCGCCCTCCCCCTCGCAGTCACCGTCGCCCTCCCCCTCGCAGTCACCGTCGCCCTCCCCGTCGGCCTCGCAGTCACCGTCGCCCTCCCCGTCGGCCTCGCAGTCACCGTCGCCCTCCCCGTCCGGGTCCACTTCCCCCTCCCTCTCCTCGTCCTCCCCGGCATCCACCAGCGCCTCCGTCCCGGTCACCAGCAGCGCCACCCAACTGCCGCCCGGCACCAGCCCCGTGGACGGTACGGCCGGACCGTCGGATCCCGACCTCGCCTGGACCGGAACCGACGTGCTCGGGCTGGTCGGCCCCGCCCTGCTGCTGACAGCTGCGGGCGGCGCAGTCCTGGTCGCCACCCGCCGCCGGTCGGCCGTGAACGGGCGGCACCGGTGATCCGCCGACTGAGCCGACTGCTCGGAGCCGCCGGCGCCACCCTGGCCCTGGCCCTCGGTGGGCTCGGCGCCGGGGCGACCCCGGCCGCCGCCGCGCCACTGCCGATCGACCAGTGCACCACCACCTCCGGGGTGGTGCTCGCGGTGGACTTCGGCCACTGGGGCGGCCCGCTGCTGCGCTCCTGCGGCAGCATCCCCACCACCGGCTACGCCCTGCTGAGCCAAGGCGGTTGGAAGACCACCGGCACCGGCCACGACGGCCCGGCCTTCATCTGCCGGATCGGCTACAGCGGCCACCAGGGCGGCAAGCAGTACCCGACCCCCGACCAGGACAAGTGCGTCCTCACCCCGCCCGCCTCGGCGTACTGGTCGTACTGGCACGCCGATCCGGGCCAGGACACCTGGTCCTACAGCCAGTTGGGTGCCATGAGCTACAAGCCGAAACCCGGCAGCGTCGACCTGTGGATCTTCGGCGGGACCAATATCGAAGGCACCGAAGGCAGGCCGGCCTTCTCGCCCGACACCGTCCGCGCCCACAACACCACACCCGGCGGAACCGCCCCGAGCCCCGCCCCCACGCCCCCCGCCGATGGCGGGACCACGGGCGGTTCGGGGGGCGGGACTTCCGGCGGCGGCACCGCCACCAAGTCCACCTCCGGAGGGACCACGTCGGGAGGAGCCGGTGCTTCGCAGCCCGGCGGCGACGCTCCGAGCCCCGCCGTCCCACCGGGTGCCACCTCGTCCGACGGTGCGCCTTCGCCCAGTGCCACCACCGACCCGACGCCCACGACACCCGCACCGTCCGACACGGCGAGCCCAGCGACACCGTCCCCCGGGACCACCCCCGTGGACGCGGCCCCGGTCGCCGACGCCCCGCACTCGGCGGGCTCGATCGCCCCGGCCGTCATCGGCATCGGCATCGTGGTGGCGCTCGGCGTCGCCACGGTGGTCACGGCGCTGCGCCGACGACGACAGGCCGAGTGATCCGGGTGTCACAACTCCGCACACCTGCAAGCGAGTTCCCCGGGCCGGGGTCCGGCCGCCGGGTCCCGCGTGACCTCCACCCGGTCGCCTGGTGGATCTGGGCGCTCGCCCTTGGCACCGCCGCCAGCCGGACCACCAACCCGCTGCTGCTGTTCCTGGTGCTCGCCGTGCTCGGCTACGTCGTCACCGCCCGTCGCACCGACGCCCCGTGGGCCCGTGGCTTCAAGTACTACCTCTGGCTGGCCCTGACCGTGGTGGCCATCCGGGTCACCTTCCGGTGCATCTTCGCCACCGGCATCACCCCGCACGACCACCTGCTCTTCTCGCTCCCGCACATCCCCACCCCCGACTGGTACGCCGGCATCCAGATCGGCGGCCCCGTCTCGCTGGAGGCCACCCTCTCCGCCGCCACCGACGGACTGCGCCTGGCCTGCCTGCTGTGCTGCATCGGCGCGGCCAACACCCTCGCCAATCCCAAGCGCGCCCTGCGCGTTCTGCCCGGCGCGCTGTACGAGCTCGGCGTCGCCGTCACGGTCTCGCTCAGCGTCGCACCTCAGCTCGTCCAGAGCGTCCAACGCGTCGTCCGGGCACGGCGGTTGCGGGCCGGCCGGAGCAAGGGCATCCGTGCGCTTCGCAGCATCGTGGTGCCCGTGCTGGAGGACGCGCTGGAACGCTCCCTGCACCTGGCCGCCGCGATGGACTCCCGGGGCTACGGCCGCTCCGGCACCGCCACTCGCGGCTCCCGTCGGGCGACCGGTGCACTGATGCTGCTCGGCATGGCCGGCCTGTGCGCCGGGATGTACGGACTGCTCGACGGCACCGCGCCCGCTGTGCTCGGCCTGCCCGCGCTGGCAGTCGGCTCGGCGCTGTGTGTCGGCGGCCTCGCCCTCGGCGGGCGCCGGGTTCGGCGCACCGCCTACCGGCCGGACCCCTGGCGGGCCGCCGAGTGGGGCGTCGCGGGCTGCGGCGTGGCTGCCGCCGTCCTGCTCTGCGTCAGCGTGGGGTACGACGCCACCGACCTCAACCCGTCGCTCTATCCGCTGACTTGGCCGGGCCTGCCCGCCGTCCCGGTGGCGGCCCTCCTGCTGGCGGGCCTCGCCGGCTTCCTCGCCCCGCCGCCGGGCCGCCCGCCCGCGCCCGTCGTCCTCCCCGGTCAGCGGGACGCCGCGCCCCGTGCCGACCGCACACCCACCGAGGTGACCAAGTGATCCGCTTCGACCAGGTCGGTGTCCGTTACGACGGCGCCGACCGCCCCGTGCTGCACGGAGTCGACCTCACCATCCCCGAGGGTGAACTCTGCCTGGTGGTCGGCCGCACCGGCAGCGGCAAGTCCACGCTGCTCGGCGCGGTGAACGGACTGGTGCCGCACTTCACCGGCGGCACCCTCAGCGGCCGGGTGACCGTCGACGGACGGGACACCGCCCACCACCCGCCGCGCGAACTGGCCGACGTGGTGGGAGTGGTGGGACAGGACCCGCCGGCCGGGTTCGTCACCGACACCGTCGAGGAGGAACTCGCCTACGCGATGGAGCAGTTGGCCATCGCGCCGGAGGTGATGCGCAAGCGCGTCGAGGAGACCCTCGACCTGCTCGGCCTCGCCGACCTGCGGCACCGGGGCCTGCACGAACTCTCCGGCGGCCAGCAGCAGCGGGTCGCGATCGGCGCGGTCCTCACCGCCCATCCCCGGGTGCTGGTCCTGGACGAACCCACCTCCGCGCTCGACCCCACCGCCGCCGAGGAGGTGCTGGCCGCGGTCACCCGGCTGGTGCACGACCTCGGGGTCACCGTCCTGCTCGCCGAACACCGGCTGGAGCGCGTCGTCCAGTACGCCGACCGGGTCGTCTACCTTCCCGGCGACGGCACCGTACGGCACGGCTCGCCGTCCGAGGTGTTCGCCGACACCGCCATCGCCCCGCCCGTGGTGGAGCTCGGACGCCTGGCCGGCTGGCGGCCGCTGCCACTCTCCGTCCGCGACGCCCGCCGGGCCGCCGCCCCGCTGCGCGAACGGCTGGCCGACCGTCCCGTCCCGCCCGCCCGCGGTGAAGCCACCGGGGGCGCGCCGGTGCTGGCCGCCGATCGTGTGCTGGTCCGGCACGGCCACGTCGTCGCCGTCCGGGAGGTCGGCCTTGACCTGACGTCCGGTCAGGTCACCGCGCTGATGGGCCGCAACGGCTCGGGCAAGTCCTCGCTGCTCTGGGCCCTGCAGGGCTCCGGCCCGCGCCAGGGCGGCACCGTGAAGGTGACCCGGGCGGCCGGGGAGAAGACGGTCGACCCCAAGCGGGTCTCCGCCGCCGAGGCCCGCCGCCTGGTCGGCCTGGTCCCGCAGACCCCGACCGACCTGCTCTACCTGGAATCGGTGGCCCAGGAGCTGGCCCAGGCCGACCGGGACGCGGCACAGGACTCCGGGCTCACGGCCCGTCAGATCCTGGACCGCCTCGCCCCGGGCATCCCCGACGACAGCCACCCACGCGACCTCTCCGAAGGGCAGAAGCTGGCGCTGGTGCTGGCGATCCAGCTCGCCGCCGCGCCCGCCGTGGTGCTGCTGGACGAGCCCACCCGAGGGCTGGACTACCAGGCCAAGACGGCGCTGACCGCCATCGTCGACCAACTCGCCGCCGACGGGCGCGCCGTGGTCGTCTCGACCCACGACGTCGAGTTCGTCGCCGCATCCGCCGACCGGGTGGTGGTGCTGGCCGAAGGGGAGATCGTCGCCGACGGCCCGACCGCCGAGGTGATCGTCGCCTCACCGACCTTCGCACCCCAGACCGCCAAGATCCTCGCTCCGCTCGCCTACCTGACCACCGCTCAGGTGGCGTCGGCGCTGGCCGCGACGGAGGCTGCCCGATGACCGCCGCTCGCACGACCGCCGTCAGGATCCCCGGCCGGGCCCGCCTCGCCGTGGCGCCGGCCGCGTTCATCGGCCTGGTCGCCTTCCTGTGGCCCTTCGTCGTCGCCCCGGGGAAGTTCGGCTCCGCCTACGCACCGCCGCTGATCTTCGGCGCGCTGCTGATCCTGGTCCTCGCCGTCGTCATCGCCGAGATCTCGGCAGGCGGCATCGACGCCAAGGCGCTCGCCATGCTCGGCGTCCTGTCCGCCGTCAACGCCGGCCTGCGCCCGCTCGGCGCCGGCACCGCCGGCGTGGAGACCGTCTTCTTCATCCTGGTCCTCGCAGGCCGGGCGTTCGGCCCCGGCTTCGGCTTCACCCTCGGCTGCACCTCCCTGTTCGCCTCCGCCCTGCTCACCGGCGGCGTCGGGCCCTGGATGCCGTACCAGATGTTCGGCTGCGCCTTCGTCGGCCTGCTCGCCGGGCTACTGCCGAAACTCTGCGGCAAGGCCGAGATGCTGATGCTGGCCGGCTACGGCGCGGCCTCCGGCTACCTGTTCGGCTTCCTGCTGAACCTCTCCTTCTGGCCGTTCAGCCTCGACCCGAACAGCTCGATCGCCTACCTCCCGGGCCTGCCGTTCACCGAACAGTGGCACCGCTACCTGCTCTTCGACCTCACCACCTCGCTCGGCTGGGACACCGGACGCGCCGTCACCACCGGCCTGTGCGTACTGATCGTCGGCCCGGCCGTCCTCACCGTCTTCCGCCGCGCGGCCCGCCGCGCCAACTTCGAGGCTCCCGTCCACTTCACTCCCGCGGCTGCGGCAAGCGACTGAGCTGACGCGGCGACAGCGAAAGGTGACCGCGCCCAGCCATCGGGTTCCCTGCTCCCTCAGCGGGCCCCCGCCTGACCGACCAGCCGTCGGATCTACCGACGTGCCGCAGTCGTGGGCGATCTCCTCGACACCGGCGGCGATCGGGTCGAACACAGCACCCTGACTGCTCAGCCGGTGGCGTCGCAGGGGGCAGCGGTCAGGTCCATGTCCCGGACGTCGCAGGCGATCCGGCCGAGCAGGGTCCGGAACACCTGGCGCTCGTTCGCGTCGAGCGTCTCCAGGAGCCGATCCTCGGCTTCCCGCACCAACCGCTGCCGGTCGCGGAGGGTGTCGACGCCCCGGGCGGTGGCCACGATCCTGCGCTGGCGGCGGTCGGCGGGAGTGAGGCGGCGCTCCACCAAGCCGGCCGCGACGAGGTCGTCGATCAGGTAGGTCATCACCGTCCGGTCGATCCCCAGGTACGTGGCCAGGGCGAGCTGGTTGTGCTGGTCGCCCCGGGCGACGACGGCGAGCGTCTGATAGCCGCGGGCGCCTTGCGGGAGGTCGTCGAGGACCGCCTCGACGACAGTCCGGTAGGCGCGGATCAGGACGAGGAGGGAGAGGCCGAAGTCACCAGCGGAGTCGACACCTTCGGCGACCGGCACGGTCGGGCTCTCGGTGCTCATACCAGGAATGGTACCCACCCACTCATTGTTGGACAGATCATCTGCGCAGCGTACGATCTGCCCAACAACGCACTTCCGCCACGAAGCGCCGCAGATGAGAAGGCACACGCCATGCTCAAGATCGGCATCATCCTCGGCAGCACCCGCCCCAACCGCAACGGCGACCAGGTCGCGAAGTGGGTGCTCGACATCGCCTCGCGCCGCGACGACGCCACGTTCGAGCTCATCGACCTCCGCGACCACCCGCTGCCGCTCCTCGACGAGCCACTGCCCCCGTCGCTGGGCCGGTACCAGCACCAGCACACCAAGCTGTGGGCGGCCACGATCGCCTCGTTCGACGGGTTCGTCATCGTGACACCCGAGTACAACCACGGCATCCCCGGCGTACTCAAGAACGCCCTCGACTTCCTCTACACCGAGTGGAACAACAAGGCGGTCGGCTTCGTGTCCTACGGCGGAGTCGGCGGAGTACGGGCCGTCGAGCACCTGCGCGCGGTCGCCGCCGAGCTCCAGATGGCCGACGTACGCCAACAGGTCGCACTGTCGCTGATCACCGAATTCGAGAACTACAGCGTCTTCAAACCCGGCGACTACAACCTGCCCGCCCTGAACACGCTGCTCGACCAGATCATCGCCTGGAGCACCGCGCTCGCACCACTGCGCACGGCCCCAGCCGTCGCCGCCTGAGCCCCCCGCAGGAGAGGTGGCGCACCGTCAGATCACCGGCACCTGAGCATAGTTGCCACTTGGGCCCAGTCGTACAGGGTGGGGGCGACGGACGGCTCGGGGCGCACCGGCAGGTCGATGAACTGGGCCTGGCCGCCGGTACGGTGCGGGGCGGCCACCAGCATGCGGGCCTGCCGGTTATGTGGCCGGACTCGCCTGTCGCCTGCGGGATGTACACCGCTGGTGGTGTACATCCCCCAGGGTGCCTACTGGCCGGTCATCTGGTGGCGAGGGTGACGTTGGCGCTGAGGGGGACCCAGCCGCTCCAGCCACCCGAGGGTGTGTACCACGCGTGGTACATCACGCCGTTGGTCCCGGTCGCCATGATCTCCTCGGTGTTGCCCCGGGTGTTGTGGGTGAAGGCGGGACTGCCCGCGAACTTGACGCTGCTGTCGAAGGGGACCCAGCCGCTCCAGCCGCCTGACGGGGTGTACCACGCGTGGTACATGTTCCCGTCCGTGCTGACCGCCACCACTTCGGCCGTGTTGGCCAGCGAGTTGATCGCCATCGCCGGGCTGCCCGCGAACTTGAAGCTGCTGCCCAGGCTGACCCAGCCGCTCCAGCCGTCCGTCGTGGTGAACCAGGCGTGGTACATGATCCCGTCGGTCCCGATCGCGGTCACCTCTTGGGTGCCGGCCAGCGAGTTGTAGGTGAACGCTGGAGTTCCGGTGAACCTGACGTTGCTGTTGAAGGCCACCCAGTCGCTCCAGCCGCCCGCGACGGTGTACCAGGCGTGGTACATGATCCCGTCGGTGCCGACCGCCACGATCTCGAACGTGTTGGCAACCGTGTTGAACGCCACCGATGGCGAACCGGCGAAGGTCACGTTGCGGTTGTACGCGAGCCAGCCGCTCCAGTCACCGGTCGCAGTCATCCAAGAGTGGTACATCACGCCGTCCGTCCCGACCGCGACCACCTCCTGCGTCCCCGACAGCGGGTTGAAGGTGAAGGCCGGGCTGCCCTTGAACCGCACGCTGCTGTCGTAGGCGGCCCAGCCGCTCCAGCCGCCCGCGACGGTGTACCACTCGTGGTACACGATCCCGTCAATGCCGAGCGCCACGATCTCTTCCGTGTTGGCTCGCGGGTTGAACGCCACTGCCGGTGCGCCCACAAACCACACGTTGCTGTTGAAGGCCAGCCACCCGGTCCAGTCACCGGTCGCGGTCATATAGGAGTGGTACATCACGCCGTCCGTCCCGACGGCCGCCACTTCCTGAGTGCCCGACAACTGGTTGTTGAAGAATGCGGGCTTCCAGCCAACCGGCACCGCCGGCGTCGAAGGCTGGGTATCCGGCGGGAGCCCGGGATCCGTGGCCGGCGGCGGGCTGGGGACCGGCGGGTACGGCGGGTACGGCTTGCACTCCTCGGGGTATTTGTGGCAGATGTCCACACGTTGGCCAGGCCCGCCGATCCAGCCGATGTAAACCCGCTGGTGGGTGCCGAACTTCACCCAGGCGCCCTGTTCTGCGGGATAGACGCCTTCGAAGGGAAAGAGAGATGTCTCGCCCGACTGGTTTCCGCACACCTCAAAGGAAACCCGTTCCCAGGTGAGGAGGATGAAGTTCAACGTGTCGACTTTACCGCCCATGCAGGCGTCCACAGGAACCTGAAATGCATCCACGTCACCATGACCGCTGGTGTTTTGACCTGGCGCCACCGTGAGATTGTGGCCGGAGCGCCAGTCAAGGTCTACCACTACGTCGCGGGAACTGTGGTTGGAAACCCGGCCACACAGGACGAACGTGGGTGGCGGGCCGGGCAGGCATCCTCCTGCGGAAGCGGGAGGAGCGGCGGTGATCGTCAGTGACATCATCGCGGCGGCCATCGCCAGGGCGAGGGTCAGCCACCGTTTTATTGCTTTCATTGAGTCCCCATATTGGTGGCCCGTGGGCGAGATCAGCTTCGGGCGGAGGAGGGTCGGGCAAAGGTTTCGTGGGGGCTTGATCAGAGTGCTGAGCGACCCCCGCGAGGCGAGATTGACAGGTGCTGGCCCTGCCCGGCAAGGGATAGGGAGAAAGATGGGACACTGGGACGAAAAAGAGGCGTTGAGCTGCGGTGATGGGGAGGGCTGGGATGGTGTGCCACACTTGCCGCGCTCGGTTGACAGCGGGATGGGGAGTTCGGGGTTGACCAGACCAGGGGAACGACAGGAGTTCTTCGAGCTTCTGAGCACGCTGAAGGTGCGAAGCGGGCTCAGCTACGACCGAGTCGGAAAGAAGGCGAACCTCAGCCGGTCGAGCGTTCACCGTTACTGCAACGGCGGGACCCTGCCGACGGAATTCGGAATCGTCGAACGCATCGCACGGGTATGCGGTGGCACCCGCGAGGAGGTCGATAAACTTTATCAACTGTGGTCCAACGCGGGCGAAAAGCAGCCCCCTATGGAAGAGCCCACGCCGGTGGCAAGAAGGAAATTGCGCCGGCTGATTCCCCTAGCTGCGATCAGCGCTTCCGCGCTGATCGCGACGTTCCTCGTGACGAGACCGCAGGCTTCCCCTATCGGTTCCCCATCGGTTACCGCGAGCCACTGGTCGCAGGCGCCCGTTGCCGTTCCTGCGTCGTTCTTCGGCGTGACCACAAACAGCTCCACCGGGGAGATGCCGACATTCCGAGTCGGCGCGGTGCGCTTGTGGGACAGCAGGACACGCTGGTCCAATATCCAGGCGCGGCGCGGAGAATACGACTGGGAGATTCTCGACCGGCTGGTGGCGGGCGCTGGGAAGCAGGGCCTTCCGGTGACGTTCACCATGGGCGGCACACCGGGGTGGGCGAGCCCGGCCGGCCCCAAGACGCCGTACGACGACGACTCGCGCTCCGCTGCACCGGACGACCTGGCCGACTGGGACGACTTCGTCCGGCAGGTGGCCGGGCGCTACCGCGGCCGCATCGAGGCCTACGAACTCTGGGTGCTGGCGAACGACCGCCGGTTCTACAGCGGCAGTGTCGCGACGCTGGTGGAGATGACCCGGCGAGCCAACCGGATCATCAAGGCTGCGGATCCGGCGGCCACCGTCGTCTGCCCCTCGATGGGCGAGCTGTGGAAGCCCGAGGGCCAGGCCTTCCTGGGAGAGTTCGCCGCGCAGGGCGGATACCAGCACTGTGACGCCGGCGGAGTGAAGCTCTACCAGAAGCAGGCGAGCGATCCGCCCGAGACGATGGTGCAGCTGGCCGCCGAGATCGACCGGGCGTTCCACCGGGCCGGTGCGCATCCGCGACTGTGGAGCACGGGCACGACGTACGACATCCCCCTCGCGGAGCGGCTCGAGGCGGAGAAGGCCGCCGACTTCGCGGTCAGGTTCTACCTGGTCGGGCTGTACGCCCAGGTTCGGCGGATGTACTTCTACAACTGGGGCGGCAGCAAGATCCCGATCGTCCTCCAGCCGGCCGGCGACGCACCGACCAAGGCGGCCCTGTACGTCGAAGAGCTGCAGCGCTGGCTCCACGGGGCCAACATCACCGGATGCGGGACGGGCACTTCAGCTGGCCTTCCACCCAACGTGTGGCAGTGCCAGTTCACCGGCGACGGCGGCAAGGTCTTCATGATCCAGTGGACTCATGAGGGCACGGCTCGAATGACGGTCCCACGGGACGCGATCGCAGTGGAGACCCTGGACGGTTCGACCAGCTCCGTCCACTCCGGTGAGGGCGTCACGATCACGGAGCGACCGATCCTGATCAGGACCAACCGGGTGTGGTGATCATCGGCCCCGTTCCCCCCTCGATGCGCGCTTGCGGCTCGGCGCCGAGCGGCCTGGCAGCTTGGGATCCGGCGCACGGCTCCGCTCCACGTGGAGGACGGATGCCGGCGTGGGCTGACCGCCAATCAGGTCAGGCCGACCGGTCGGGAGCCCAGCGCCGAGTCGACCTCAAGGCGGTTCAGTTGGCCATCACGGACGTGCGGGCACAGGTCCCCCGGTGATCACAGAGCGTCGTATGATCCATGATCACCAGGACCTGTGCCCGCCCGCCGAGGCCGGAGACGAGTTGCGGGGTCTTCACTTGTGGTCGCGCAGGAAGGCGGGGATCTCGTCGCGGGTCGGGTAGTTCGGCAGGGGTGCGGGCTCGTCCTGGAGGAATGCGGTGATGGCGGCGGCTGCTCGTTCGTTGTTGTCGTCGAGGCCGTTCCACATGTGGTGTCCGACCCCGGGCAGGAGCTGCGTGCGCTGGATGGCGGGATCGTCGGCGAGGACGCCGGTCGCCCATTGACGGAGCTGGGAGGAGCACTCGGCGATCATCAGCATCGTGGGGGTCTGTGAGTCCCTCAGTTGCGGGGCGACGGAGGGCGAGTCCTTGATCGTCTGCTGGACGCGGAGGCTGGCGGCGGGGCTGAAGGAAAAGTTCTGTGCCGTGTCCTCAGCCGGGATGCGGTGGGCGTCGCGCGCGCAGTAGCCGGACGCGGTGTCGCTGCCGAGATCGGCGGCGGTGAACGCGTTGTCGCCTTCGGCCTGCCCGATCAGCCCGGTGTCGGGGGTGAGGAGTCCGAGTCGCATGAGGCCGAATGCGGTGGCGTACCGGGGGATGTGTGTCGACCGCGGTCCGGCCATGGCCGGCGCGAGGCCGCGCGCGGATGGTTGGCCCTTGTGTCCGGCGATCTGCGCGGTGGGGCCGTCCATCGGGCCGGGCTCGGCGATGATCGTCCGGTGCAGGCGGGCGGCGATGCCCGGGTCGGCCAGGGCTCGGGTGAGTACGACCGCGCCTGAGGAGAATCCGAGGATGTCGACCGTGCCCCTGTCCAGGCGGTCGACGAAAGCGTCGAGGTCACGGACGGACCTGGAGATCGTGTACTGGTCCATGGGGAGCAGGTCGCTTCGTCCGCCGCCGGCCTGTTCGTAGGCGTAGACGTCGTAGCCCTGGCGCGCCAAGAGCTGCAGGAACCGGTGGTCGAGAACCGAGAGGCCGCGAACCGGTCCGCCGTTGAGGTACACCAACGGAATGGGGCGTCGGGTGCCGGCACCGGCGGGCGGGTAGTGATACACCGCGACCCGGCTGCCGGTGGCCAGGCTCCAGTGCTGCGTGGCCACGAAGGGCAGGGCGGTGGGGTACCGCCGGGCCGTGGGCACGGTCGGGATGCAGACCGTCGCCGTCAACACTGCCGCGGCAACCACCGGCATGAACAGCGCGAGCCGCGCGGCGCGGGTGCGACGACGACCTCCCCACGATGCGGCGGCGGTCCCGGCTCCCAGGGTCGTCAGCCATGCGCCGAATCCCGAGCCTGCCCCGTCCGTGAGGACGGTCGTGACAAGAAAGACGACGACCAGGGCCGCGACGGCGGCCAGGGCCGGCAGCAGGCGTCGGGTGAAGCGGGCAAGGCGTAAGGCGAACGTGGGCACGGCGGGCCTCCGAAGTTTCAAAACACTGTTTCAAAACAACGTTACCAAAGAGGATAGGCTGTTCGTCATGGGGAGACCGAGAACGAACGACGCAACCGTCAGAGCGCGGCTCGTGGAGTGCGCGACCGAGCTGCTCGCCACCCGTCCGCAGGAGTCGGTCACAGTCCGCGCCGTGGCCACGGCCGCCGAGTCGTCGACGGCGGCGGTGTACTCCCTGTTCGGCGACAAGGAAGGGCTGATCGGAGCGGTACGCGACAGGGCCGTCGCCGGACTGTTCCGGGCCCTTGCGGCGGCGCCGAACTCCGAGGATCCCCTCGCCGACATCTACACACTGGCCGCCGCGTACCGACGATGGGGACACGGACACAGTCACCTGTACTCGGTTCTGTTCGGTGGAGTGCAATCCTTCAAGCCGTCGGGGGTGGTCGGTACCGATGACCCCGTCCGTCCGCTCATCACGGCGATCGACCGCGCCGTGACAGAGTCCGTCCTCGACGGCGAGGCGACCGCGATCGCCGTCTCGCTCTGGGTGACCCTGCACGGGCTGGTGACGCTCGAACTCGCCGGGGCCCTCGACGCTTCCACGGCAGAGGCCGCATTCCGATCGGCGATCCACGCCATGCTGCGTGGCTGGACGGCCCCCGCGGTGCTCCGCAGCCCTCGGCACGACGAACCCGCACCCTGACAGAGAGCGCGACCAGCGGGCATCGCGTGTGGGCGGAGCGTGGATTCCGGCAGTTACTGGCGCTGTCGGCATCGTTGTGTCTACATTGATGTAGACGAGCGTGGGCGCCGAGACGTCCCGACGAGAGGCGCCTGCCCATGCCCCACCCAGCACAAGTCATGGCCGTGAACGTCCTGGACGCCGGCTCCCTCCTCGGGGCCTTCGGCGCCCTCGGCATCGCGGTCGTGCTGTTCGCCGAGACCGGTCTGCTCATCGGCTTCTTCCTGCCCGGCGACTCGCTGCTGTTCACCGCCGGACTCCTGTGCGTGCCCGGCGCCACCGGGGCGGTGCACCTGTCACTCCCCCAGGTCCTGCTCGCGGCCGTGACGGGCGCCCTCGTGGGCGCGCAGACCGGCTTCGTCATCGGCAGGCGCGGAGGCCGGGCGCTGCTCGCCCGATCCGACAACAAGCGGCTGCACGAGGGCGCGCAGCGCGCCGAGGAGCTGCTGGACCGCTACGGCCACGCCAAGGCCATCGTGCTCGCCAGGTTCATCCCCATCGTGCGCACTGTCCTGAACCCGCTGGCCGGAGCCCTCGGTGTTCCCACCCGCACCTTCGCGATCTGGCAGACAGCCGGTGGCCTGCTGTGGACGGTCGGGCTGGTGCTGGCCGGCTACGCACTGGGCTCCTCCGTCCCCAGCATCGACCGCTACCTGCTGCCGATGGTCGCCGTCATCGTGGCCGTCTCGCTGACGCCGCTCGCGCTGGAGCTTCTGCGTTCCCGCAAGTCCGCGAAGGACCGGAACCGATGACCGGCACGGTGCTCGCCTTGGACGGCTCCCGTCTCGACGGGTCCCTGTACCTGGACGTCACGGATCTCGCCCACCGGGCCCCGGCCGCCGTCGACGATGCGGTGGCCGCCTGGTCGGCGTACGGCCTTGTGGTGTTCGCCGCGCTGATGCTCGCCGCCTGGTGGCGAGCTCGTCGGGGCCCCGCGCCGACGATGGCTGTCGCGCTCACGGCGCCGCTCATCGTGGTGACGGCCTTCGCTGCCGACTCCGTCTTGAAGTCGGTGTTGCGCGAACCGAGGCCCTGTCAGGTCCTCCCGGCCGGAGCCACCCTTGAAGCCTGTCCGGCGGCCGGGGACTGGTCGCTGCCGAGCAACCACACGGTGATCGCCTTCGCCGCCACCGCAGTCCTGTGGCGGTGCGACCGGCGCCTCGGCGCGGTGGCCGCCGTGGCCGCCGCGGCGATGGGGCTCTCCCGGGTGTTCGTCGGCGTGCACTACCCTCACGACGTCGTCGCGGGGGCGGTGGTGGGTCTCGCCCTCGGTCTGCTGCTGGCCCGGGCGGCGCACCAGGCCGGTCCCGCTGTCACAGCCCTCCGGAGCGGCCGACTACGAAACCTGGTGGGAACATGACCCCGCAGCACCCGAACGCACGTCCCGCGGCCCTCGCCATCGGGCTGCCGCTCCTGCTGTTCGCCGCCCTCACCGTCGTGCTCGCCGTCCACGGCTGGACTCCCCTGCCCGTGGAGTCGGCGCTGCACGACTGGGCGCTGACCCACCGTCCCCGGTGGGCGGTCACTCTTGTCGGCGTCGTCACCGACCTGGGGATCGGGATCCCGCCCTACCTCGCGGCCGGTACCGCCGGACTGCTGCTGGCGAGCAAGTGCCCGCGTCCCAGGCAGCGAGGCACCTGGATCGCCCTGGCCTGCGCCCCGCCGACGGTGCTCGCCGTCGGCCAGCTGGTGCGCAACCTGTTGATGAAGGCCTTCGCGCGCCCCCGCCCGCCGGTGGCGGACTGGGTCGCGGCCTCGCCGAGCGGCTACTCCTACCCGTCCGGTCACGCCTTCACCTCCGCTGTCGCCGCCGGGCTGCTCATCTGGGCGCTCCTGCGAGGCAGCCGCCACTCGTGGCGCGGGCCGGCCGTTGTGGCACTGGGCGCGGCTGCCGTCGCCGTCGGACTGAGCCGCGTCTACCTCGGCGTGCACTGGCTGCTCGACATCACCGGCGCCTGGGCCCTGGCCGCGATCTGGCTGGCCCTGGCAGTCCCGTTGCTGGGCAGGCTGCCATTCCAGGCCAAGCCGGAAACCACACGGCACAGCACGGTCGGCGGCGTGAACAGGCTCGGGTGAAGCGGACGTAGACTCCGAACTCGAACTACACCCATGTGGACATGGCAGGGGGAAGTGAGGACCCGGTGAACGACCCGACACGGCGCCAGGCGGGCGAACTGGAAGGTGCGGTGCTGGCAGCACTCTGGGCCTCCCAACGCCCGCTAACCGCACCCGAGTTGCAGCGGGCCCTGCCCGCCGGCCTCGCCCGGACCACCGTCGCGACCATCCTCGCCCGCCTGCACGACAAGGGCACCGTCCGGCGCACCCGACAGGGGCGGGCCTTCGCCTACAGCCCGGTGGTCGAGGACCCGGCCGCCCTCTCCGCCCAACGGATGCACACCGAACTGGACCGCGGCGACGACCGCTCCGGCACCCTCGCACGGTTCATCTCCCGGCTGAGTTCCGACGACGAGGACCTCGTCCGCGCCCTGCTCGCGTCGTCCGCCGAGCCGAAGGAGCAGCGGTGACCTGGGCGATCTGGGCGCCCCTGCT
The DNA here is from genome assembly GCF_014203705.1 of Kitasatospora gansuensis. Classification (NCBI taxonomy): domain Bacteria; kingdom Bacillati; phylum Actinomycetota; class Actinomycetes; order Kitasatosporales; family Streptomycetaceae; genus Kitasatospora; species Kitasatospora gansuensis. Next base: position 7,554,137 of record NZ_JACHJR010000001.1, on the reverse strand, counting down.
CGCCCCCTGGATCGTCGCGCCGGTCGCCCGGCGCCTGGCCCAGCTCATGCCGCCCCGCCAAGCCGCGCTTCTCCTCGCACTCACCTCGGCGGTGACGGCCGCACTGACGGGTGCCGCGCTGGCACTGCTCACCGCCGGCGCACTGCTCCACCTGCCGTTCGTCGCTGCCTTCGGTCATCTGTCCCCCACCCTGCTGCCGTCCGGCACCCTCGCGCTCACGCTCGGCTGTGCCGCCGTCCCCGCATGCCTCGTGATCATGTGGGCAGCCGCGCGCGTAACTCGCCGCCACCGCACCCGGAACCTCCACGGCGAACTGCTCGCCGCCGCGCACTCCCGGGCGGGGGACGTGGTGGTGCTGGCCGACGACGGTGCGGACGCCTACGCCCTGCCGGGCCGGCCTGGCACGCCGGGGCTGGTAGTGGTCACCTCGGGCATGCTCGGCAACCTGGACCACGACGAGCGGACGGTCCTGCTGGCCCACGAACGCGCCCATCTCGCCTGCCGCCACCACCTTCTGGCGCTCGCCTCAGATCTCGCGGCCTGCCTGCATCCGGCGCTGCGCTCTCTCCGGGAGCCGCTCGCCTACCAATCGGAGCGGTGGGCGGACGAGGTCGCGGCGACCACCGTGGGAGACCGGTCCCTGGTGGCGCGGGCCGTGGGCAGGGCCGCGCTGGCTGCGTCCAGCGCTCCGACGGCCACCCGCCCGTCGGTGGCGTTCGCGGCCACCGCCGGACCGGTCCCGCGCCGGATGGCTTCCCTGCTCGCCCCGCCCGTAGTCGCGGGCCCTGTGGCCAGGCGCGTCGGAACACTCCTGCTCGTGGGCCTGCTGATATCCGCGGCAGCGACGGCCGAGGCGACCGGTGACCTGCACGAGAACATCGAGACCGCGCAAGCCGGCGTCGAACACCGCTGACAGCAGGACTCCTCCCGGCACTTCCCACTCGAACCCGCGGTGCAGTCCGGCCAGTTCACTCGGCCCGGCCGTCCTGGTCCCTCAAGCGCGTGCGGCGCACGCCGAGAGTCGCTGCCGTCACAGGCTCAGCAGCAGATCCCGGACCGCGGCCGGCTGGGAGAGGAACGGGTGGTGGCCCGCGCCGAGCTCGACGACGTTGCCGGCCCGGCGGGCGAACTCGCGCTGCAGGCGCGGCGGGGTCCCCCGGTCCTGGGCGCAGACGAGGTACGTCGAGGGCACCTGGTGCCAGGCGGCCGCCGCGACCGGCTGCCCGGTCACCTGCACGCTCTGCCGGGCGAGGTGGTCCGCCGCCTGCGCCTGGACCTCGGGGTCGCAGTCGTGCAGGAACGTGTCCACGAGCAGCTCGGGGCGGACCCCGAACGTGCCGGCGACGGGGTCGACGTCGAGGAACGGGGCGGGGCTGCCGTCCCCGAAGTCGGACAGGCTCTGCCCGACCTCGGGCAGGTAGCTGGAGACCAGCAGCAGGTGGCGCACCGCCCCGATTCCCGCGGCGGCTTCAGCCGTGACGATCCCGCCGTAGCTGTGGGCGACGACGACGGTCGGCTCGTCGCCGGCCTGCAGCACCTGCCGCACTGCGGCGACATCCTCGGTCAGCCCTGGACCGCCGACACCGCCCGGCAGTCCCGTCTCACCGCAGCTCGGCAGCGCCGGAGTCACGCTCGGCACCCCTCGCTCCCGCAGCAGTTCGGCGGTGCGGTGCCACCACCACGACCCGTCCCGAACGCACGCCCCGTGCACGAACACGACCCTCATCGCTGCCTCCACGTCCGCCCCGACCGGCTCGTTCCCAACGGTAGACGTAGCCGCCGTTACGCGAAAAGCTGGTGCCATGGGCAGACGACCGCAACCGGACATCAAGGACAGACTGCTCGACGCCTGCACCGACTACGCCCTCGCGCACGGCCTCCCCGACCGGCTCGAGCCACTGGCGACGGCCACCGGCACTTCGGCCCGCATGCTGATCTATCACTTCGGCACCCGGGACGCGCTGTTGCGGGCCGTCCTCCAACGCGCGCGGCAACGCCAGCTCGACACGTTCGGCGACCTCCTCCGGGTGCGGCCCGACGAGCCCTACACCGTCACCCTGGGTCGCGCCTGGACCTCGATCACCGGCTTGGAAGGGCGGCCGTACCTGCGGATGTTCGGCCAGCTGCGCGAGAGTACGGACCAACGACTGTGGCCCGGTTTCCGACGCACCGCCACGACCGACTGGCTCGGGCCGCTCGAGGACGGCCTGCGCAGCATCGGCCGACCGGAGCTGGCGACCCTCGTGCTGGCCGTCATCCGCGGTCTCCTCATGGACCTCGATGCCACCGCAGACACCGCCCGCACCGACCGCGCCTTCCACGACTTCCTCACCGCAGTCGAGCAGCAGTCCGGCGGCGACCGCTCAGCTGTCCACCGCTCCCCCGAAGTCGCGGGCGGCAGTACCGACACCAGCACGGCAGGGGTATCCGAGGCCGGTGAGTGCGAGCCGGCCGGAACGGCGTAGTTCTGGTTGCCCAAGTTGCCCTTCAGGCTTCCGAGTTCGACGGCGTCGGGGCCGAGGCTGTCGAGCTTCGACTCGGCGGCCGGGCGGGTGGAGAGGTAGACGCGGACATCCGGGCCCTCGGAGGTGGCGAGGTTCTCCAGGCGCAGCACGGTGCTGCCGTCGGCGAGGCGGATCAGGCGGGCATCGTCGGTGATCTGGCAACGACTACAGCATTCCGCAGGTGGCAGGCACCACCCCGCGGGAGTGCGCGGTATGGAGAGGTGTGTTCGCGACCGGCGGCCGCCCGCCCGGATCGATGGGTCAACGGCCTTTCACGGCGTTGGAGTTGAAGGTCTCGCGGTACGTGCGCGGCGGTACCCCGACGTGCGCCTTGAACAGGGCCCGGAAGTTGGCCGGGGTGCCCAGTCCGCAGCGGCGTGCGACGGCTTCGACCGTGAGGTCGCCGGATGCGAGGAGTTCGCGGGCGCGGGCGAGCCGGGCGTCGAGCAGCCAGCGCATGGGCGGTTGGCCGGTGTCGGTGTGGAAGCGGCGGATCAGGGTCCGGCGGGACAGGCCGGCCCGGCGCGCCAACTGGTCGACGGTGAGCGGTTGGTGGAGGTTGCGCAGGGCCCAGTCGTACAGGGTGGGGATGGCGGACGGCTCGGGGCGCACCGGCAGGTCGATGAACTGGGCCTGGCCGCCGGTACGGTGCGGGGCGGCCACCAGCATGCGGGCCTGCCGGTTCGCCAGGCGCGGGCCGTGGTCGCGGCGGATGAGGTGGAGGCACAGGTCCAGGCCGGAGGACACGCCGCCCGAGGTGAGGACCTGGCCCTCGTCGATGTACAGATCCTCGGGCACGACCGTCACCCGGGGGTACCGCCTGGCCAGCTCCCGTGCGTACAGCCAGTGCGTGGTGGCCCGGCGGCCGTCGAGCAGGCCGGCGCCGGCGAGGGCGAACGCACCGGTGCAGATGGACGCGATGCGGGTGCCGCGGGCCGCTGCCTCCGCCAGTGCGTCGGTCACCTCGGCGCTGGGCGCGGCCGGCTCCAGGTAGCCGGGGACGATCACGGTGTCGGCGGACGTCAGGCGGTCCAGACCATGCGCGACGGACAGTGCGGGGCCGCCGTGCACCTGGACGGGGCCGGGCCGTTCGGCGCAGACCGAGAGCGTGTACGGGCCGTCCGGCCAGCTCCCGAAGATCTGCCAGGGGATCCCGAGGTCCAGGGCGAGGACGTTCTCGAGGGCGACCACGACCACGTGGTGTGCCTCGCCCGCAGCCCGATCCGTCATGGCACGATGCTATCGCTCCATGGCATGGGTGCCACTGCCCGATGGGCCCGATACGCGCCTACGGTCGCCTCATGGACACCGAAGACCGCATCCTGCCGATGCTCCCGCAAACTCCCGTCGCCCGTGCCGCCGTCGAGCTCGTCCGGTCGAGCGAGAGCGAACCCGTCGCCAACCACAGCATCCGCAGTTACGTGTTCGCCACGCTGCTGGCCGAACACGAGGGGCTGGCGGCCGGCACCGACTTCGACGCCGAACTCCTCTTCCACTCCTGCGTCCTGCACGATCTCGGTGCCTCGCCGTCGGCGCCGGGCCGGGCACGCTTCGAGGTCGAAGGCGCCGACATGGCCGCCCGCTTCCTCACCGAGCACGGCTACGGTGCCGACCGGACCGACCCGGTCTGGGAGGCGATCGCCCTGCACACCTCGGACGGCATCGCCGAACGCCGGGGCGTACTGGCCTACCTCACCCGCCGGGGCATCGGCATGGACTTCGGCTTCGGCACCGAATTCCTCACCGACGCCCAGGGCGAGGCACTCCACGGTCGATACCCGAGGCTGGACATGACCACCGTGCTGGTCGACGACATCGTCCGCCAGGCCGCCCGCTCCCCACAGGCCGGTGCCCGCTACACCCTCCCGGGCGAGTTCCTCCGCGAGCGCGGCGAGCCCGGCGCCGTCACCGCCCTCGAACTCGCGGCGCGGGCCTCCCGCTGGGGCTCCTGACACCGGCACCGCGCCGCAGGGCCGAGCGCGCGGTCGATTCGAACGTCCTGCCGTACAGCGGCCCCGGCGCCGAGCTGCTCGGCGACGATGCCTGGCTGACCTCCGCGCTCCGTGATCTGGCGCCCGGACGCCTCCCGTGGACCAGGAAGGGACAACTGGCGCAGGAGGAGAGAGTGACGGCACTCGTCTCCGGCCCGCGGTGATGACGCCGCTGACAGTTCCATCGGCCCCCCAGGTCGAAGTGGTGAGCATGTGCTCACCGGCGAACGCCAGCTCACCGCCCGCGCGCTGATCTCCAGTGGCTCGCGGTGCGGCAGGATGCTTGCGACATTCAGCGAGTGGGGGTCAGCGGCCGTTCGCGGCGGCCCGCTTGATGAGGTCGGCGGTGGCCTGCGCCTGGGAGACGTAGCCGGAGTGGCTGGCGTTGACCTCGCTGAAGGTCGCGCCCGCCCGCTGCGCCATCTGCCGCTGGGCGGCCGGCGGGATCATGCGGTCGTCGGCGGCGACTCCCCGGGGTCGGGGGCGAACGCGGCGCAGGACGTCGAGTTCGCCGTGCACAACCCGCAGATGGTGCCGTTGCTCTGGTACTCGGCGCTGAGGCGTCGACGGAGCACAACGGCTGGACCAACCGGTTCCGGTACACGGAGGTGTGCCAGGGCCGGGCCGCGGAGGACGCCGCCGCGCACCCGGACCGGGTGCTGGCGCTGCTCTGGCCGCCGCACCGCGACCCGATGGCCGCTGAGACCCTGCGCGCCTACCGAGGGGCAGGGTTCCTCTATCTCGGCGACGGACCTGGCGGCCTGTGTGCCGAATCACCGCGAAGTCCGCCGGGCGCAGGGTCTTCGGCCTCGCCACCGCAGGCGTCCGTCTCGCTTGACCTCTTGCGTGTCAGTTCGGCAGCCAGTGCAGCTCGTGCGCCAGGGTTTTGGCGACGGCGCGGATGCGGCGGTGCAGTGGCGACTGCTCGCGTGGGAGGACCAGGTGGAACGTCAGGCTGGGCGCGCCTCGCAGCGGTCGCCAGGTGAGACCGGCCGGTTGTGCCGTGGCCGCGGTTTCTCCGGCCGGGGCGAGGGTGACCCCGTCGCGCAGGTCGCGCTGAGACATGTCGAAAGAGACTGCGAGCGTGTGGAATCGGGGATGTGGTCGGGCGTCTCGGAACAGCGCGGACAGCTGATCGTGGATCACGGGGTTGGCCGCACGGTCCGGGAGTCGCAGCGGATACGCGGCCGCGTCGGCGATCTCGATCTCCGGGTGTTCGGCGAGCGGATGGTGCTGCGCCAGTTGGACCCCGATGCGCGTACGCCGCAGCAGGAACCGGCGTACGCCACGGCCCGGTTGTTCACCGCGGGTGATCCCGGCGTCGATGCGGCCGTCGGCGACCGCGGGGGAGATCTCCGGTGTCGCCATCGGGACCGCGCTGACCTCGAGTCCGTTGTTGTCGCGAATCAGCCTGTCCACCAGGGCCGGTGTCGTCTCGGCCCCGGTGCTGAGGCTGTATCCGATGCGCAGCGTGCCCAGTTCACCGGTTGCCGCGCTCCGGGCGGTGTCCCACGCCCGGTCCAGTGCTGCCAGTGCGGGTGGTGCGGACTCCGCCAAAGCCGCACCGGCCGTGGTCAATTCGACGCTGCGGGTGTTGCGGAGCAGCAGGGCCGTACCGAGTTCCGCCTCCAGTCGGCGGATCCGGGCGCTGAGTGCGGGCTGTGCGATGCCGATCCGTGCGGCCGCGCGGGTGAAGTTCAACTCCTGTGCGAGCACCAGGAAGTAGCGCAGGCTCACCGTGTCCGGCGCCACGTGCCCTCCCGGCCGATTGATAACGATCCGTTCTGAGTCTAGTCCGAACCGGTCTTTCCCTCAGGCGCACATCAAGCCCTAGCCTGCGCATGCCGGAATCGATCTGAGTGTCGATCAGAAGTCGGACGTGTCCGGCCGAACACAGGAGGTTTCCATGGCCAAGGGCTACTGGGTCAGTGTCTACCCCGCCATTTCCGACCCTGACGGGCTGACTGCCTACAACACGCTGGCCGGTCCGGCTGTCCGGGCTGCGGGTGGGCGCACCTTGTCCCGTGGCGGTCGAGTCGTCGCCCACGAGGCCGGAATCACGCAACGCGTCGTTCTGGTCGAGTTCGACAGCTTTGAACAGGCCGTCGCGGCATACGAGAGCGAGGCGTACCGGAAGGCGCTGGTGGCCCTCCCCGACGGCGTCGAGCGCGACTTCCGCATCATCGAAGGCATCGACTGACCGGCGGGCCAGCCATCGCTGAGCTCGGCGGCGGTGCGCTGCCGACAGCCCCAGCCCGGCTCAGCCCCCGCCGCCGGCCTACCCCGGCCCCCGGCCTTTCCTGTCCGCTCGGGCAGCGCCGATGCGTTCGAGGGTGTCGGCGGCTCGGCGCTCGACCAGGATCGGGATGAAGGTCCGCACCCTGCTGCCGTCGAAATGGGACCGAGCCTCGGTCAACGCTCCCTCGACGGCACCGGGGCCCGTAGCGGCGTCAAATCGCAGGTGCAGTCGCCGTCCTGTCGCTTGCAGTGCGGTGGCCTTGGTTCGGTTGCGCAACTCGTCCTGGTCCATCTGCTCCTCCACAACAGTGTTCCGGCGACTGGTCATCGCATCGCCCAGGATGCGGCTACCCCCGAACCGCGCCGCAGAACACCGCAACCGGCGCCGTACGGCAGGGGTTGCTCACCGCGTTGCCCTCATCGTCCGGACGGCTCAGTCATGGGGCGGCCTGGCCCGGCTGGATCTGGCGTCGAGGCAGATCGAACTGCCGGCTCCGGAGGTTTGCCATGCCGCTCGACCCACCGATCGCCGCCGGGAACAGGTCAACGTCGGCGGTCCCCTGCACTTCACCGGCGGCAACGCCGTGGAGATGCGTGAGGTGAACCGCCAGATGGTGGCGGCCAACCCACTGCCGTCCCCGATCGAGGTCGGCTCGGTGCAGGATGCCACGGTGGCTGGCCCGGCCGGTGCGGTTCCGGTCCGGGTCTACCGTCCCTCGAACGCGGGCCCGACGCCTACCGTGGTGTTCTTCCACGGCGGTGGCTGGGTGACCGGGGACCTGGACACCCACGACGACGTCTGCCGCAGGATCTGCCGCGACGTGCGGGCCGTCGTCGTGGCCGTGCACTACCGCCGTGTCCCCGAAGACCACTTCCCCGCCGCCATGCAGGACTGCCTGGCCGTGGCCCGCCACGTCGCCGACCACATCGACGACTACGGCGCCATGCCCGAACGCCTGGCCCTGGCCGGGGACAGCGCGGGCGCCCACGAAGCCGCCGTCGTCGCGCTGACCTTCCGCGACGAAGGCCGACCACTGGCCGCCCAACTACTGGCCTACCCGCCGACCGACTTCACCCGCGACTACCCCTCCATCACCGAGAACGCCGAGGGGTACTTCCTCACCAAGGACCTGCTGCACGAGTTCCGGACCGGATACGCGGGCGATGACCCCCAGACGCGCCGCAACTGGCAGGTGTCCCCGCTGCTGGCCGATCACAGCGGCCTGGCCCCGGCAATCATCGCAACCGCACAGTACGACCCGCTGCGCGACGAAGGCCACGCCTACGCCGAAGCCCTGCAGCAGGCCGGGGTTGACGTGTTCTACCGCAACTACGACGGCGTGATCCACGCCTTCCTCAACCTCTTCGGACTCTCCCCCGCCGCCGAACAAGCCACCAGCGAGCTGCTCACCGAACTGTCAAAACGGCTCGCCTAGGCACCGGCAGGTCCGAAACTCGGGCTGACACTCCCGAACGCGGCGGGGCGCCGGCTGCCCGTGTCTGCGGCGGTCAGGACCGCTCGATGGCTGCCTTGATCCGGCGGCCGAAGTCGGGAGCGTCCTTGCGGGCCGCGTGCACGGCCGGGCCGAGCAGCACCTTGCCGAGGCCGTGGCCTTCGAGCACGTTGAAGATCCGGACCCGGGTACGGCTGTCCGGCAGCGGTTCGAGGTCGTAGCCGCCTTCGGCGGTGATGAGGTTCTTGCTCTGCTCGCTCCAACGGATGGTGCGCGGCGCCTCCACACCGGTGATGCGGAACTCACGGGAGGTCTTCATCCCGGCGTCCTTCACGGTGCTGCGGAAGACCGTGCCGACTGCGGTCGGGGCGTCGTCCGGAGTCTTCGTGATCTCCAGGACCCGGGGGCTGAACTCGGGGTCGTGGCGACCGTCGGCGAGGTACGCGAAGACCTCCTCCACCGGGCGGTCGACCTCGACGCTGGCCTCGAACAGTCCGGACATGTCGGCTCCTCGCTGTGGGTCTGGCAGGCGCTTCACAGCCAGGATTCCAGACGGTCCCGGCCCACGCCTCCCGATCGCGGGGGCGCAGGACGCGAGCGACCCAGGACGCCTTGCCGGCCACATCGGCGTCTGGGTCGGCGGGGCTCGGGCGGGTCGGTCGCGTTCGTCCGTCAGCGCGGGTCTTCTCGTAGCTGCGGACAGCTTCGTCGACGGTGGTGCAGCCGACAAGGGCAAGGGCCAGGTCGGCGGCGTCGAGCATCGCGGGTTGTGTTCCCAGGTGTGCGGGACGGGGAGGGCGAGGATCGGACGGTCGATGTAGGCGCCTTCGTTGTCGGTGATCAACTGGCGCAGGCGGGGCGACCAGTGGATGTACTCGTCGAGGAGCCGGGTGCGGATCACCTCGGTGTCGCCAGTGGTCAGGCCGCCGCGGGACGGCCACGGCTACCTCAGCCGCCCCGAAGACGGCACCTCACCCCCCGCCGACTGCTGGCAAAATGCCGACATGACGACTTGAAGAGCAGACGGCCGGCCGTACTGGACGAAGACCGCGACCCTGACCACCGTCACCATCGGCCCCGAACCCCTCTGCAGCGCCTGCCGAACACCCGTCGGCTCATACCGGTACCGCTTCCACCCACCCGAGTCCTCCCTGTTCGAGCGCTGCATCGGACTCACCTGGTGCGCTTCCTGCCGGACCTACGCCGCCACCATGGTGTGCGTCCCGCGAACGCAGGTCCTCGCCGACGCGCTTGCCGGACTGCCGCCCACGGAGCGGGAGCGCATCAGCCGTTCGGAGACGCGCCTGGTGCAGTTCCTCAGCCACCCTGCGTCCGCCACCCTCCGCTCATCGGTTTGATCATCCGTCAGGAACTGGAGGCTCTCACCGCGCGTCCTGAGGTGCATGGCTTTCATGGAGATCGCAGGCAGTGACGAAGGACCAGGGTGGACTGCACTGGTGCTCCTGTTCGTCATCTACGTGGCCGTCCCTGTGATCGTGCTTTCGGCAGCGATCGCCGCAGTCGTACGGACTGTGACTTCGGCGAGACGGCGTAGGAACCCACCGCCCAGGGAGATTCAGGTCCTACGGCTTGACCTCGAGTCAGGAACCTGGCGAGAGCACCAAGAGATGCGCTAGCGCTCCTCCGCCGGGTCGACCTCGCGGCACTTCGCGCAGCCGGGGTACGGGCCCGCGTGACCGATCTGGCCGACTACGGACGGCCGATCTGGAGCTGCGGCGGCTCAGAGTCGAACCGGTCCACGCCACCCACCCCGAGCGCTACCCCGCCCCTCCCGAGCGAGCAACTCCGCGCCGATCACCCCGACTTGGCGATCCTCCCCAACGAGCCCTACCGCTTCACGGCCACCGACGGCCGGAGGCCTTCCCCGGCGTGCCCGCCGCTCTGGTGAGCGGCCGTCACCTCACCTGGTACGGTCCCTCCCTGGTCGAGGCCCCGGGGGTCCTCACCGCCGCCCTGCGCCGCGCCCTCCCCCACGGAACCACCCAAGGAGACCCAAGTGAACACGCCCGCAGCCATCGGGATCGGCGTCCTCGCCCCGCTCTCCCGCCCCGGCTGGGTCGAGGCCGGGCGGCACCTGCTCACCGGGATCGAACTGGCGGTCCATGAGGTGAACGCGGCCGGCGGCATCCACGGTCGTCCCCTGGAACTGACGGTCCGTGACACGGCCGCCGATCCGCAGCGGGCGGAGGCCGCGATCGAGGAGTTGGCCGCCCTCGGGGTGGCCGCCGTGGTCGGGGAGTACCACAGCGTCGTGGCCCGCGCCGCCACTGCCCGGGCCGACGCGCTCGGCGTGCCGTTCCTCTGCTCCTCGGCCGTGTTGGACTCGCTCACCGAGCACCCCACCGACCTGGTCGCCCGCATCGCGCCCGCCCAGTCGCACAGTTGGCGCGTCTACGCGGACTTCCTCCTCGCCGCCGGCCACCGGCACCTCGCCGTGGCGGTCGACCCCAGCGTCTACTGGAGCTCGGGCATCGCCGTCCTCCGCTCCCACCTCGCGCCCCACGGCGGCACCGTCACCGCGTGGGCCGCCGCCGAGCTCGACCCCGCCGCCCTCGCCGACAGCGGTGCGACCGCGCTCCTGCTCCTGACCGGCTTCCCCGACCGGGCGGTGGGGCTCGTCCGCACGCTCCGTCACGACGCCCGCCTCGCGGGGCTGTTGATCGGTGCCCCGGCCGGGCAGCCCGAGTTCGCCGAGTGGGCGGAGCTGCTGGGAGCGGACGGCGACGCGGTCCCGTTCCTGCGCTACCTGCCGAAGCGGCCCACCCCGCGGCAGGCCCTCGTCGAGGCGCAGCTGCGCGATCGACTGGCCTCCGCCCCCTCTTTCGTGGCCTTCGAGGGCCACGACACCGTCACCGTCCTGGCCGAGGCACTCCGCACCCACGGCACGGACCGCGACCGCCTCGCCGCGGCCTGGCCGCAGCTCAAGGTCGAAGGCACCCGGGGCACGATCCGCTTCTCCCGCGTGCCGGGAATCGGCGTCCACCAGTGGGCCTGGCCGCCGGTCCAGGTCGCCGAACGCGATCCGGCCGCCCCCGACGGCTTCCGCGTCCTCCACACCGGCTGACCACACCGGGCTGACGGACCGTCCGACCGCCCCGCCGGACCTCAGCACCCGCACCCTGCTCCACGGCCCAAGCCCACAGCCGGGCCACGGCCTCCTCCCGTGACAGCGGGCCGAGTTGAAGGTGCAGCCCCTTAAGGTGCCGGGTGGCCGCACCGATCAGCGGGCCCGAGCGCGTCCATGATCGCCTTGCCGTCCAGGGCCACCTCCAGGAACAGGTCGCGCTGGCCCACCACTCCCGATCTGCCCGGAACGACGCCGAGGAGGGCGAGCGCGGCATCCGGGATCCCCTCGGTCCGGCTCGGGAGCAGGTCACAACCGATCTCATCCGGTCGAGGCTGATTCGCCGCGCCCGGCCGCCGGGCCATCGGTCTCGCCGGACCCTGCCGGTGCGCTGAACGTCGGGTCGCTTCCGGTCAGTTCGCAGCTCGCCGCCCAGAGACGTGCCGCGGTCGAGGTGTCGGCCAGGTGACGCCAGAGGGGTTCGATCCTGGGCGTACCGCGCAGTCCGAACGCTCGGGGCTCAGCATCTGGCCGCCGCGGACGCTCGGGTCGAGTACGGCTCGGACCGCGGGCCATGCGGCAGCGTCCTTGCCTTGGACGACAAGACCGAGCGGCAGGTGGCTCAGCCGCTCGCCGGTGGTCCGGACGTGGATCGGCGGGCGCGAAGGGGTGAGGGAGTCGAGCGCGCCGCCGGGATGGACGAGCACGCTCAGCGTTGTGCTGCCGACGGCACGCAGGCGGCGGTCGAGTTCAAGGGCGAAGAGCATCTGGGCCAGCTTGGAGCGCTCATAGGCGCGCTTGGGCTCGAAGTCGTGGTGCTCTGGAGATCGTCGACGTCCAGGCGCTCGGACTTGGCGGCGAAGCTGCCGGTGGTGACGACCCGGCTCCCCGGCGTCGCCATGAGCAGCGGGGCCAGCTGGTGCGTCAGCGCGAAGTGCCCCAGGTGGTTGGTCGCGAACATCAGCTCGTGACCGTCGGTGGTCTCGCGGCGCGGCGGATGGTCGAGCGCCACACCGGCGTTGTGGACGACCGCGTCGAGGCGGTCCAGCCCAAGTGCCTCCACAAATGCCTTGAGCGAAGCGAGGTCGGCCAGGTCCAGGGGCAGGTGCTTCACCTTGGCGCCGGGGATACGCGAGCCGATGGAAGCGATCGCGGCCTCGGCTTTCGCCGTGTCCCGGCTGCCGAGAACGACCGTGGCTCCGGTGCCGGCCAGCTGCGTGGTGCTTGCTGCCCCGCCGTGCGCGGTCGACCGGGCTGGGACCGCTTTTGGGCCCCGCCGAGCGGCCCGCGCATGGCTGGAGTCGATCACCGCCCGCGACCAGTCCAACTGCCCTGCCGACCGCAACAGTTCCAGCAGGACCAGGTGCAGCCGGTCGGCCGGCTGGCTGACTACCTTCACCATCCTGACCACCGAGGCGGTCGACGCCGCCGGCCGGATCCACGACCGGATGCCGGTGACACTCCACCCCGACGCCTTGGACACCTGGCTCGACCCGGAGACCACCGACCCCGGCCACCTGCGCGACCTGATCCACGCCCCGGCCGCCGATCTGACGGTCCGCCCGGTGGTCACCACCGTCAACAACGTGCGCTCCGACGGCCCCCAGCTCCTGACCGAAGTCGAGGACCCGCTGCCCGGCACCGCGGGCACCCACTTCGCGTAGCGCTTCAGCCGCCAGGCGCGATGCGGGTCGCCGACCTGGTGGACGTGGGTTCATTCCAACAGGCAACTCGTACGGGGAAGCGCCGGGTCGCGCTGCTCGGGGGGCGCAGCGCTCGGCCCAGGCCGCTGCCTGACATCCGGTCAGGAACCGTCGGGAGCGAGGTAGGTGGTCCGGCCGGAGCGGCGGGCCTCGGTGGCGGCTCCCAGGATCGCGGCGCGGCGCGGGTCGGCGATGGCGACCCACTCGGCGACGGATTTGAAGCAGTGAGCGGTGTGCTCGGCCGGATCCAGGGTGATGCGGCCGATCTCTTCGTCGGTGAGGATGCCGCCGTCGAAGAACGCGCCGACCTTCCACGGCCACGGCGGCCTCGGGGCGGTGAAGGTGAGCACCAGCAGCTGCGGCTCGGGCGCGTCCGGCCCGGCACAGGCCGGCAGGAAGCCGATCTCCTCGACCGTCTCCCGGCGGGCACACCCCAGAAGGTCTTCACCCGCATCAAGCAGACCGCCGGGAACCTGCATGACGGGCGGATCGAGAGCGGAGCGCAGGCCGAGCAGCCGGCCGCCGGTGTCGTGGAAGAGGAGGGCGGCGTAGCCGATCCCGTGCGACAACGTCGGGACGAACTCCTCGGGCGGCAACCACCCCAGGGCCGACTGCGACACGGAAGAGCGGATCTCGTTGGCCATGGACAGACCATAGCGCCGTGTCACTGAGCCCGTGACCGGGCTGGTCGAGTGCGGCGGAACCGCTTCGGTTGCGCTGACGAGCGCGGCAAAGGCGCAGGGGGTGTGCTTGTCCGGGGCCTTGGTCTGCCGAGTCGGGTCAAGATCGTGGTGTTCCACGATGGTGCGGCACGACTGGTTACCGGACAGTAGCCAGTGCGTACGGGGGCTGCCGGATCACGAGCTGCTGGCGCTTCACTGATGGGGATGTGTAGGCGTGAAGAAGATGAAAGCCGCGATTGTCGCGGCTGCCGTGCTGGCGGGTCTTGCGGTGTCCGCCGCTCCGGCGATGGCCGCTCAGTGCAAGACGGGGGGCGGCGCCCTGTACGTCTGCGAGTACGGCGTGACGAACCACGCGCTCCCGGCCGGCCAGAAGGAACAGTTCCTGGTCGGTATGGATCAGGCGGTGTGGACGCGCTGGACCATCGGTGGGACGTGGACCGGCTGGCAGTCTCTGAGCGGAATCGCCAAGAGCAACGTCGTTGTCCAGGACTTCGAAACCGGTACTGCAGTACTTGTGAAGGGAGCCGATGGTCGGACGTGGGCCAAGTTCCGTGACACAACCGGGCAGTGGCAACCGTGGGACAAGATCTCAGGAATTCCCGCCCGGTGAGCTGACCCAGGACGGAGTCTGGGAGATCCGCACCTGCCCCAGCCCGAGGTGCGGCGCGCTGCGGACAACCGAACTCCGCGCGGGCGGAACGATGGGACGGCGCGTCCGGACGAGGCGGCGTTCACCACAGTCGTCTGTTGACACGACAGCGGGGGCCGGGGAGCAATCCCCGGCCCCCGCTGACTGACCATCAGACCTGCGGCCAGTACGGCGCCGCCGCGAGCCGGGCCGCCGCCGCGTCCTGCCTCGCCGTCAGTCGGCGCACCACCAGGATTGCCAGCACCGCCGCGACCAGCTCCAGCCCGTCGGACACCGCCGTCACACCGAAGCTGGTGACGTACGCCTCCGCGGTCTCCGCCTTGACGTAGAGCTGCCCGTCGACCCGGCCGACCGTCAGCGAGAGCAGCCAGGCCGCCCACCAGAAGCCGAGCAGCTTCTCCGAGGCCTTCGGGGTGCCCTCCGGAGCAGCGGCCCGCCAGCTGTCCTGAGCGATCTGGAACGGGAACCAGATCGAGACCACCGGGACGAACCAGCCCCAGCCCGCCCACCCCGGGCTCCGGCGCTGCCGCAGCTGCGGCGCCAGCAGCTCGGCGTTCTTGCGGACCCGCAGGAACCAGCAGATGAAGACCACTCCGGTGGCCAGCATGGCCGCCATCCCCAGCATCCCCGTCACCACCGACACCAGCTCGGCATTCACCACCACGTCACCCGACAGCGCCGGTTCGCCGACGAGCTCCTGGTACTGGCCCCGGGCCGCCAGTGCGGCAGCGGCGTCCAGAACGTCGAACAGGGCCACCACCCCGAGCAGGACCGAGGCCGTGATCCCCAGGGCGCGCGGCGACCGGTAGGGCGCGGACCACGCCATCGGCGGGGCCTGCCAGGGCTGGGGCTGCGGCTGCGGATTGGTCAGGGGATCGGGGTACATGCTCGGAAATATCCAGTCACTGATTCCCCCCACCGTCCGAGGGGTTCGGAACAGACATGGGAACACAGCAGCCGGGAGAATCTCCAAACGTTATCTTCAGCTGTTGATGCCGAAACTGGCCCCGTAGCGGGCCACCGAGCGTCGACCGGACCAATCTCGCGCCCTATCTGCCGCCCCCTTCGCGGGACGGCAGGGGAGGACTGTACGCAGCGTCGAACTTGTGGATGATCTTCCGGAGTTCGCGAGCGGCCCGGGGTGACATCGCATGCATCACTGTGGCGATGAGGGCACGGGCTTCCAAAGGACTGCCGCAGCAATACCAGTGCACGCCACCCCGGTCATAGTCGCGCCACAGCTGCCGCTCCGTCTGGTGAACGTGGTCCTTCCAGAGGCGCACAGCAGCTGTGACTTCCCCTGGCTGCAGGTAGTTCCGGGTGCGCTCGAGGTGAGCGATCTCGGAGCGTGTCCGCGAGGAGACGCCGTCGATCATGGGCCATGAACCCCGAGTCCGGGAGGGGCAGAGATCGACGCGGATGCGCGTCGGCCGTCTACGCGGCATGGGCCTTTCGGTTTGCGGTCATGGGCTCATGCTGTCACGGTCGCGGACGCTTCTCGAGAGAGTTTGCTCTTACCGGAGGTCCGGCGACATCACAACGAACCCCCGGCCGCCGTTCAGTTCGGACACGACTGGATGAAGGTAAACTGTGCCGAATGCCCACCCCAAGCCATGGCCAGCAGATCGTCAGCACCGAGCCGATCGTCGCCACGCACCTGCGCCTGAACGCCGACCCTGACGACATCGGCCACCTCGTCTGCTGTCGTGACCCGTCCTGGCGCACCGCGTTCTGCGGCATCGACTCGGACACCATCAACCTCGCGGTCACAACCGTCTGCACGATGTGCATCGAGCAAGCCGAGGCCATGCGTCCCGGCTTCCTGGCCGAGCTGGGCACCAACTGCCCGGTAGACGGGCACCCATGCCCCGACGAGCACGAGACAGACCTCCGCATCGCTCAGGAAACCGGCCCGTCCGCCCGCCAGTAGTGAAGGCACCAGGCATCGGCCACCACAGAGTCGGACCGAGACGAACCGGTCGATGGCGCCGACCACGTTCGCCCTGGTCTGTGCGGCCCGCAGCATCCGCTCGAACGTGCCGTCACCGGCCCAACGACGAAAGCGGGTGTGCAGCATGGCCCAGGCGGTCTGGTGGGAGACGGCCGACTGGGTGCGGTCCCCGGCACGCTGCTCCTCCTCGCGCGGAAGTCGCGCCCGGCAGCCGAGGACCGCTTCGATCAGCAGCATCCTGGCCGGGGGCGGCCACGAACGCGCTACTTGACGGCGTCGGCGGTCAGGCCCTTGCGCCAGTAGCGCTGGAGGCTGATGAAGGCGATGAGCAGGGGGATCAGCGACAGGAAGGCACCGGTGATCGGCAGCAGCGGTGGCACGCCGTTGGCGAACTCCGACCGCCACTGCACCAGACCGACCGTCACCGGCAGTCGCGAGGCGGAGTTGAGTATGAGGGAGGGCAGCAGGTAGTTGTTCCAGATGCCGACGAACTGGAACAGGAAGACGGTCACCAGCGCCAGCCACATCACCGTCAGGGTCGGCGAGGCTCGGGCGGGTCGGCCAAAAAACCGCGCCGCCCGCGTCTGCTCCAGCTGCGGCGCCTATCGCACCGCCCGAGCCCTCAGTACAGGTGCTGCAGAGCCCCCGGTGTGCCGTCGCCCCACCCCAGCCCGGTTCACCTCGCCGGCAGTTCGGTCACCTGCACCCGATGGGGTTCCTCGCGCTGGATCCCGGCAGGCGGCGCCAAGAGAATCCCTCGCGTACAGCCGTAGTTCGTCCCGATTCGATTGACCGGTCGGCAACTTCTTCGGGCACCGGCCACCAGTCGATACCGGCCATTGACGTCCGGTCTTCCGCGTTCTGATGGGACCCAGACATCGAATGGCCAACGCCTGATCACGACCCGGCGGTTGGCAGCCCCATACCCTCAGAGCACAAGGCCGCGCGAAAGATGCCAGAGGTGTTCGATCCCCTTGCCCGCCTGACAGTGATGATGTTCATGAGCGTCTCCCGGCGGGGTCTGACCCACCGCCTGACTGACCACGGGTCCTTCACGTGATCTGTCGGCCCCGCCCGGGAGGCGTTCGTGCGCATCCACCGGCCCGGCCTGCGTGACTTCATAAGAGCCTGGCCAGAGGCCCCATCACTGTCCTGTCCGCCCGCCGGACCGGTGGCTGCCGCCCTGACCGGTTCAATGGAGAGGACGGCGATGTCCACCATCGCACAGCGGACCCGCGAGATCACCGGCGGCGTCGACACCCACAAGGACACCCACACCGCGGCGGCCGTCGACTCGGCCGGACGGCCGCTGGGCGCCGAGCAGTTCGAGGCCACCGCGGCCGGCTACCGCGAACTCCTGGCCTGGCTCCGCTCGTTCGGCAACCTGGTGCTGGTCGGGGTGGAGGGCACCGGCGCCTACGGCGCCGGCCTGGCCCGCTACCTGCACGAGCGGGCCGTGACCGTGGTGGAGATCGACCGCCCGGATCGCAAGGCCCGCCGATGGCAGGGCAAGTCCGACCCGGTCGACGCCGAGGCCGCCGCCCGCGCGGCACTGTCGGCCCGCCGCACCGGGATACCCAAGCAGCGCGACGGCCAAGTAGAGGCCCTGCGGAGCCTGCGGGTTGCCCGCCGCAGCGCGGTGCGTCAACGCGCCGATGTGGCACGGCAGATGAAGATGCTGATCATCACCGCACCGGAAGAGCTGCGGACCGTTCTGCGGGACCTGGGCGACCGGCAGCTGATCGTCGCGTGCGCCACCTCGCGTCCGGATGCGAAGAGAGCCGGCGAGCCGGCCGTCGCCGCCAGGCTCGCTCTACGGACCCTCGCCCGCCGCCACCAGCGACTGGGTGAGGAGATCGCCGAACTGGAGGAGCTCATCACCCCGCTGGTCGCCGGGATCGCCCCAGCCCTGCTCGCCCTGAACGGCGTCGGCGCGGACGTCGCCGGACAACTGCTGGTCACCGCCGGAGAGAACCCCGAGCGCCTGCGCTCCGAGGCAGCGTTCGCCATGCTCTGCGGCGTCGCGCCACTACCCGCGTCGTCCGGCCGCACCCACCGCCACCGTCTCAACCGCGGCGGCGACCGGGACGCCAACGCCGCTCTCTACCGCGTCGTCCTCTGCCGCCTGCGCTGGGACGAACGCACCAAGCAGTACATGCAGCGCAGGACCACGGAAGGACTCTCGAAGAAGGAGATCATCCGCTGCCTCAAGCGGTTCATCGCCCGCGAGATCTACCAAGTCCTGACCGCACCCAGCACCACACACATCACCGCCAAGCAGCTCACCACCGCTGCTTGACATCCATAAGAGCATCACCGGACGTGACCTGACCGCCTTTCGCATGCACGCGACTGACTGTTGCTGATCCAGCGGCCAGCTTCGACTGTCATCAGTCGCTGCTCGTGGTCCGTGCGATAGCCAAGAGGTGAGGTCACGCTCTGTCTGTCTGGCGGCAGGAGCGCCGTGCCTACCGGCCTCCTCAGATGGGCCAACCGACGGAGGAGCAGGGCGCGCCCGGCCGCTGGTCCCGTGGTGGTGCGCCACCAGCGCTCGCTCTTTCTTCGTGGGACCAGGAGCCCGGGTGGCTGAGGGCGAGCAGCTGCTCCAGCCGGGCGATGTCGCCGGTGCGGTCGGTGAACCGGCCGCTGACGCACGGGAACTGGCGCGGTGGCGGCGGCGGAGTGCTCCGTCTGGTGGACGTGGATCGCACCGACGCTTCCGGCCTGCACCGCCATACCGATCTGGCTGCAGGTGACCGAGTTCGCCGTCCCGTTGCCGTTCACTGGCGTCGGCCCTCCGGGTCCAGGTCCGGCAGCGAGTGTGCCTGGGCTACGGGCAGCTGTGCGGTGTTCACCGAACTCCTGTTTCGGTAGCTCGAGTTGGGTGTGACGGGGCGTCGGCCCGGGGCCCCACAGCCGGGCCGACGCCCCTGCCGTTTCCGGTCCCGGTTGTTCGGTCCGGGCCGGAAGGATTGCGGGGCCTGCTACTGGGCGCGCTGGCCGGGCAGCTTGCGGTCGCGGTCGTGTTTCAGGTCGAGGAGTTCGCGGAACAGGCCGTTGCCGTCGGCGAGTTCGGCGAAGGTGCCCTCTTCGGCGATCCTTCCGCCGCGCATGACGACGATGCGGTCCGCGAGGACGGCGTTGTCGAGGTTGTGGGTGACGAGGATGGTGGCGCGTCCGGCCGCCAGGGTGCGCAGGTTGTGGAAGATCCGATGCTCGGCCCGGGGGTCGAGGTCACTCGTGGGCTCGTCCAGCACCAACAGGCCCGGTGCCCGCAGGGAGCGGTAGAAGGCACGCGCGACGGCGACGCGCTGGAACTGGCCACCGGACAGCCACTCGCCGCCCCAGAATGCGCGGGCCAGCAGGGTGTTGTAGCGAGAGCGGAGGGTGACAGCGATCTCGTCGGCGCCCGCCAGCACGGCGGCGCGCTCCACCAAGTCCTGGCCGCCGCCGTCGTGACCCAGGTGGATGTTCTCGCCCAGGGTGAGCGGCCAGCGGGAGAACTGCTGGGGAACGAGTGCGACCCGCTTCCACAGCGCGTGCGGGTCCATCTCCTGGGTTGGCACCTCGTCCCAACAGACCACCCCGTCGCTCGGCAGGGTCAGGCCGGAGAGCAGCCGCAGCAGGGTGCTCTTGCCCGAGCCGTTCTCGCCGATCAGCGCGACGATCTCGCCCTGGCGGATCGTCAGGTCCAGGCCATCCAGGGTGGGCCGGTCGGCGCCGGGATAGGTGTACGAGACCTGGCGGGCCGCGACCTGGGCCGGGGCATCGGGCACTGCGGTCCCGCGACGCATCGCGTGCCCGCCGGCCTCCACCACGAAGTCGTCGAAGTCCCGCAGGTACAGGCCGAGCCGGTAGAGCCGGGTGCCGCCACCGACGATGCCCTGCAGTCCGGAGGCGGCGGTGCGCAGCGCGAAGACGGCGGTTCCGGCGGCGGCGACGCCGACGTGTCCGGTGGCCAGCAGGGTGATGAGGGTGCCCCAGACCAGGACGGATGCCGCTCCGGTGGCCAGGGAGCCGAGGAAGGAGATGCGGGCGGCTCGGTGGGCGGCTCGGTCGGTGGCGGTGTCCAGGCGTTCGCCGGCCTTGCGGTACTTGGCGGTGAGGAAGCCGGCCATGGTGTCGGAGCGGATCTGGTCGGCGTTGTCGTCGTGGCACAGGCAGTACCGCAGCATCCCGAGCAGGCGGCGGTCGTCCATGCTCTCGATCGCCATCAGGTAGCGGATGCGGGCGGAGCGGGCCGCGACCACGCCCTGCGGGATCGACGCCAGGATCAGGAACGGCACCAGGGCAGGGTGCAGAGCGGCGAGCACGCCGGCGGCGGCGACGAGGGTGACGACAGAGGCGATGATCTCTTGCGCCACGCCGAGGAGTTCCTGCGAGGAGTCGGCGCCCCGGTCGGCGGCGTCCCACCGCTCGGCGTAGCCGACCTGGTCGTACGCCTCCAGCTCGGCCGCCACCGACACGGCCAGCAGCTCCAGCTCTGCTTCCCGGGCGATCCTCGGCGAGAGCCGCTCGGAGATCGCGACACTGACGGTGCCGAGCAGCGCCCGGCCCGCCGCGGCCACCGCCAGGATCGTCACCGGCACCGCACCTTCGCGGAGCCGGTCGGCGACCGTCGCGCCATCTGCCTGCGGGGAGATCACGGCGCCGATCGCGCCGGTGGTCGCCCACAGGGCCACGGCCGCCAGTACACCGGAGACCAGCTGCCCGGCCAGCAGGATCACGGTGGCCCGCCGGTCCACCCGCCACGTCAGCTTGAGGGTGCGGCGCACCAGCTGCGGCAGGCGCCGCATCATCGCCCACGCCGACAGGTTGGCGGTGGCCTCCACGATCCGGTCGGTGCGGTACGACCAGCGGGCCTCCTCCACCTCGTCGCCCTGCTGCTCTCCGGAGGACTTCAGGTTCTGCTGTTGCTGCTGCTCAACCACGCATACTCCCTGGATAGTTGGACACGGTGGTGCTGCACGCGGGCAGCCCGGACAGCCCCGCCGGGCGGCCGTGCTGCGGCCCGGCGCGTGGCGTGCTGGGGTAGTGGACTGGCGCCTGAGGGGCTGTCCGGAAGGGCTGGGGTCGCGGTGCGCCGCTGATCCTGGCAGCGGCCGGTCCGCCCGCCGGGCGTGTCTCGGACCGGCTCACTCGATGTGAGCAAAAGCGTGTCCCGGTCGGCGAGTTGGTGGACACCGCCGTCTGCCCTTGCGGCTGTTGGGGTCAGGTGACGGTGCCGTCTTCCAGGTAGGCGGTGATGCCGGTGCGGTAGGCGCTCTGGCAGGCCAGCAGGTTCGCGGCGTTCGCCTGCTCCATCAGCCCGGGTGTGGTGACCGCCTGGTCGACGTCGAACAGGTCCCAGCCGAGGAGTTCATCCGCCGGCAGGGTGATCCGGTCCCAGTCAGCGGGGGCGAGGTGGGCGGTGGAGGTGAACAGGTTGCACGGGTAAGCGCCGGGGATGTTCTCCGCGCCGGGGAACAGCGGCTTCGCTCCGGTGAGGTGATGGACAGACAGCAGCGGGCCGATCTCGACAGGTACGCGCAGCTCCTCGGTACCCTCGCGGGCGGCGCACTGGCGGGGGGACTCGTGCTCGCCCTTGCCACCGGGCAGGACCCAGGTCTTGGATCGGGCGTGGTGCACGAGCAGAACCCGGCCGTCGGGGTGCGGGATGTAGATCCCGGAGGCCACGGCGGTGAGCACCCGGGCGCTCATCCGAGCACCGCGAGCGTGTGGGTGGCGGACTCGACGGCACGCTGGACGGCGGCGGCGTGGGCGTTTGCGGGCACCTGCACACGCAGGTCGCCGAAGAGCCCGTCGGCCAGCAGCTCGTGCAGGTGTCGGTCGAGGCCGGCACGGAAGGCGGAGTCCGCGTACGCGGGATCGAGGCCCGGTCCGGGGATGTAGGGGATGCCTGGGTCCGCGATCATGGCGAGGAGCAGGGAGTAGTGGCGAGTGTGGAGGTCGGCGAGGGCGTCGTGTGGAGTGTGGCCCACGAGGACGACGTCGGCCCTGGCGGAAGCGGCGAGGGTGTCCCCGGCCAGGGCGGTGATGGTCCACTCGGTCGAGGCGACCGTTCGCTCCCCTGCGGTGAATCCGGCCGCCGTCCGGCGGCGGCTCAGGTCGGGGATACGGGCCACGGCGAGGCCCTGCGCGCGCAGTTGGCCGTCAATCTGGTTGATGAGGGTGTTCTTACTGGTCGAGGCCGATAATCTGTGGGGTGTTCGCCACAGGGTGGCTCCTTCTTGGTGGGGCCCGGCGAGCCGGGCAGGGACGGGGGGACCGGCACCGCCACAGGGTCGGCCAAGGGCAGGCGGCCGGTGAGGGCGAGCTGCGGCAGTGCTGTCACACGGAGCTCGGAGGTGGCCCGCAGTGGCCGGGGCGATCAGGCTGCTTGCTGTACAACTGGCCTGCGGCGTGGCGCGGTGAGCGGCTCGGCGCTGGGCGGGGGCTGGCCGGTGGGCGGGTGCGGGAGGAGTGCCCAGACGACCTTGCCTCGCCACTCGGGTCTTGCGCCCCAGGACTTCGAGCACGCCGCAACGACGATGAGGCCGCGTCCTGCCGCCGAGGTCGGGTCGGTGGTGAGCCTGCACGGCATGCCGTAGGACGAGTCCCGGACTTCGATCATGACGCCGGTGGCGTCCATGCCGAGTGACAGTCCGATCGAGCGGCACCCGGTGTGTGTGACCGCGTTGGTGACGAGTTCGGAGACCACCAGCGCGGCGGCATCGGCGAGTTCGGGCCTCCCCCACTTCTCGCAGGCTTCGCGGGTCACCGCTCTGGCGACCGGCACGGACTCGGGGAGGCCGGCCAGCGTTCGCCAGTCACCACCGGTGCTCTCCTCGGGTGGAGCGGCGGCACGGACGGCGGTCACCAGGCGCTCCGCTCGACGACGCGGCGGCGCCACCCGTGCCTCAGTCGCTCCAGCGTCGAACGTCGGTGACGTGCCCGGCGACGGCTGCCGGGCTCGGAGCCGGGCAGCATCCGGTGCGGGTCCGTCCCCTGGTCCGGGCCCAGGGCTGGGGGCGTGGCCGTCGGCAACGCGCGGTACAGGCCCACACTGGGTTGTGTGTCCTTGTGCAGGACGTGCTCCCACACCCGCGAGCTCAGGCGCTGCATGCAGTCCGCGCAGGCGGGCATGGGAGCGGTCACTGCTGCGGCCACCGTCACCGGCCCGATCCACAGCACTCGGGTCCACCGACCGCAGTAGAGCCAGCACTCCCCGTCCGCCCACGGGTTGCCGTCATCGGGTTCCGCTGTCTCCGGCCAGCCGCCCCGGGCGAAAGCCGCGAGACCGGGGATTGCCAGCGATGGGAGATCCTGGGTCGTCATCATCGCTGCGGGCCCCCGGACCTGCCAGACTCCGCCGGCCCCGCCGGGTCTGCGGCTGCTGGGCAGCCTGCACGTACCCGGCCAGGCGGGCCCCGGCGAACCAGTCGGTGCGGCCGCTGCCGACCGCGATCGTGTCCGTCACAGGTGTGGCCGGGGCGTAGAGCGGTGCGCGGCGCGCCGTCACCGGGTGCGGTCGGTCGCTTGGGCGGTCGCCCTGCGGTGGCTCGACGCTGGTGAGCGCCGCGAGGGGCACGACCCGATAGGACCGCGTCCGGGCGGGAACGGGCGCGCTGCCCGGGTCGCAGTGCGGGCCGGTGGGCGTGGGTATGGGCAAGGCCGTGCCCCAGGACGGCCCACTGCTGGGTGTCTGAGCACGGGGGCGGGTGGGCATCGTCAGGTGTCCGTTCGAGTCATCGGTGGAGTGGCGGCAAAAGTGGGATGGAAAGGGGGCGGCTACCGCGGTGAGGCGTCGGTGCCGGCCGGGTCGCTCGCCAGGTCGGACAGGGTGCGCAGGACGCTGCGGTGCATGGCGTTGATGTCGGTCCGGGCATCCGCTGCCCGGCCGCCCGCGATATCGGCGAACGCGGCTTGCACGACGGCGCGTTGACGGGACGCCCGGAAGGGCCCGAGCCGGTCGAGGCACTGGGCGAGCACTTCCGCCCGGTTGTTCTGCCCGAACGCGTCGAGGTTGCTGATGACCAGGTCGGCGGCCTTGCCGTCGCGGACGACCAGCTCGGGCGGGAGGAAGTCCCGGATGCCGGCGATGTCGGCGGGGCCGAGCGGCAGGCACCCGGCAAGGACGGCTTCGGGTAGACGCTGGGACATCGAGCCGGTGGCCGCGTAGCGGGGCGGGGCGAGCAACACGGTGGTGACGGAGCGGGCGTGGAGGCGCTGGGAGGCGGCAAAGCCCTGACGGCCGGCGAAGTGGACGTGGGGCCAGCGGGCGGTATCGGTCCACTTCCCGATGACCTGGTGGGGATGGCGGCGGGCGGGCGGCGCGAAGAAGCGGTCGAAGTGCTCGTCGCGGCCGTACTGGTTGCCGACGTAGCACAGCGACCAGATTCGGGACCCGCCCACCAGGTGCTCCGGGTCGGCTCCGTCGAGGACTTCGTCGAAGACCGGGACGCGCATCGTGAGCGCCCCCGGTGCCGGGTGGGTGGCCGGGTCGAGGACCCGGACGGCCGGGTGGGTGCGCAGCGGGTCGTCGTCGGCGAGGGTCTTGTCGAGGTCCCAGAGCAGGGTGGGGACTCCGAGGCGCAGGGTGTAGTGGTTGAGGAGTTCCTGCTGACGGTGGAGGTCGCAAGTGTGGCCGGGGCTGCCGCAGGGGGTGTCGTTTCGGCCGGGCAGCGGCCAGCGCCACTCCACGAACAGGGCGTCCAGGTCGGGCAGGCCGCTGTCCCAGCTGTAGGGGCCGGGAACGTCGTGGCCGGCTTCGAGCTGGTCGCGGTTGGGCTGGAGCAGGATGAGGCGGTGGTCGGCGGCGAGGGTGGTGAGCATGGTGCTCCGCCAGGACCGGCCTCCGTCGGGGGTGTCGGTAACGCCGTCACCGAGGAATCCCCAGTGGCTGTAGCCGAGGCGCATCAGGCCCCCTCGGTGACGGCGGCGATCAGCTCGTCGAGGTGGTCGGGGTTGCTGGTGCCGGGGATCGGGGCGATGTGCGGGCCGAGGTCGAGGAGGTGGCGCAGCGCCTTCCCGGTGCCGTCGGGCCCGGTGTGCCGTCCGGCGTTCAGCGGCCGGTAGGGCACGTAGGGGATGCCGAGGTCGGCGCAGTGCTGAACGACGGGGTCATGGAGCTCGTCCAGATTGAGGACGTTCTGCACCGCGGCGATCGGGGCGATGGCGCGGGCCTGGTCGATCTGGTCGACGGTGACCTTCGACAGGCCGATGCCCCGGATCTTGCCCTCGACCTGGAGTTCGACCATGACGCCGACCTGTTCGGCCAGCGGCACGGTGGGGTCGATGCGGTGGAGGTAGCACAGACCGATCCGGTCGACGGCCAGGCGGCGATGCGAGGCTTCGACGGCGGCGCGCAGGTAGTCGGGGCGGCCGAGCGGCTTCCAGACATTGGGGGCGGGGCGGATCATGCCGACCTTGGTGGCCACCAGCACGTCATCGGTGTAGGGGTGGAGGGCCCAGCGGATCAGGTCCTCGACGGTGTGGGGGCCATAGGCGTCGGCGGTGTCGATGTGGTTGATCCCGGCGTTGACGGCGTGGCGTACGAGCCGGACGGCCGTGGTCGGGTCGGCCGGGTCGCCCCAGGTGCCGGGGCCGGTCAGGCGCATCGTGCCGAGCCCGAGGCGGGCGACCTCGACGCCGGCGAGGTTGAGGGTGCCGCCGGGGCGGCTCACCGGTGCACCGCCATACGGTCGTTGACGGCGGCGACGGCGGCCTGAACGGCGGCGTCGGCGGCACCGTTGGGGGCGGTGAACAGGCGCTCGCCCAGCATCCCTCCGGCGAGGAGGTCGTGCAGGTGCCGGTCGACGCCGGCGCGGAAGTCCCGGTCGAGGTAGGCGGGGTCCTTGCGGGGGTGTTCGCCGAGCGGGAGGTCCGGGTCGAGGACGGTGGCGATCAGCAGGGTGTGGTGGCGGGTGTGGAGGTCGGCGAGGGCGCTGAGCATCGCCGCTTCGTCGTCGCCGATCTCCTCGCCGCGTCGCTCCAGGGCGGCGAGGAGGTAGGCGAGGGCGTCGTGCGGGGTTCGGTCCACGAGGACCACGTCGGCGTTGAGCCCGGCGGCGAGGGCGTCAGCCGCACCGGCGGCGATGATCCACTCGGTGGAGGTCGCGGTGTGCTGGAGCATCTTCGGGAAGCCGAGTTCGGCGGCGCGGCGGGCGAGGCCGGAGGTGCGGGTGACGGTGAGGCCGAGCGCGCGCAGTTCCATCTCGATGCGGCGGGCGATGGTGGTCTTGCCGGTGCGGTGGGTACCGGCAAGGCCGATCGTCACAGGAGTGGTCACCACAGGGTTTGCTCCTCATGGTCGGGGTCGGGCGCCGCCGGGGCGCCGGGCATGTTCGGGGGCACCGCCGCGGCCATCAGCTCGGCGAAGGTCATGCGGTCGGCGAGAGTGAGCAGCAGCAGGGCGGTGGCGTGGGCGTCGAAGGCTGCGCGGTGCCGCTGTCCGGGCACGGCGGACAGGTCGATCCCCAGGTGCGGGATGATCTTGTCCAGGCCGTGCCCGGGGGCGGCCGGGTGGACGGCGCGGGCCAGGCGGAGGGTGTCGAGGACACCGGCGGGCTGCCAGGTCGGCAGGTGCCGGGTGAGGACGTTGTACTCGGTCGAGGCGTTGTGGGCGACGATCCATGCCCCGTGGAGGTCGGCCAGCACCCGGTCGGCGATCGTCTCCCAGGGCGGGGCGGCTTCCACGTCCTGGTTGGTGAGGCCGTGGACGCCGGTGGCGAAGCGGGTGATCGGCTGCGGGGGCCGCACCAGGGTGCTCCTGGCCTCCTCCGGCCGGACGAGGCCGCCCTCGACGGGGATGAGGGCGATCTCGACCAGGTCCGGCGGCTGCTGGCCGTTGCCTTCGACGTCGACGACGAGCAGACGGGGCCAGGTGGGGCTGGTGCTCACGGTTGTCTCCTAGGAGGCCGGGGCGGGCCAGCCGATGTCGGCTCGCCCGTGCCGGCGCGGGTGGTGCGGCTTGTTCCGGTCGTGGACCTGGTAGCCGAAGCCATGCTGGAGGAAGTACCGCGGCAGCTCGTCCAGGCCCTCCACGATGATGGCCCGCTTGGTGACCTCCACCTCGCCCACCGCGCCGAGGTCCCGCGCGGCGGCCTGGGCCACGGACAACTCCGGGGCGTTCCATGCCTGGTGGCAGACCTGGAGCTGCGCCAAAGGGCAGATGTCGCACAGCTCGCGGATGCCGTAGTGGCCGTTGTAGTCAGCCTCCCCGTGGGCGTAGGCGACGGCGCAGCTCGTCTTGCGGAACAGCGGCCCCCAGGGGGCGTCGGAGTTCTCGGGCCGGTGGAACGCCTCGAGGATCCGCTGCTCGGACTCCTCAGGCATGATCTTGCGGCGGGCGGTGTCCTCGTAAGGCTCGGGCAGGCCGTGGACCTGGTAGTACGCGGCGATCTGGTCGCGGAAGAACAGGCCGGTGAAGACGGTGGCGTGCGCGAACTTGGACAGCTCGTAGGCGCGTTGGATGTCCTCGTCGCTGTCGTTGAGGCCGGGCACGATCGGCCGCCAGTAGAGGATGGTGCGGTAGTTCTCGGCGTGCTCGTACAGGGTCTTGAGGCTCGCGGCGGCAATCGCGGAGTCCACGGGCTCGATGCCGGGGTGGTCGATCCCGGAGTGGGTGACGAGCACGGTCAGCTTGATGTTCTTGAAGGAGTTGAGGACGGCGCAGTCCTCCGGGTCGACCCGCCAGCGGGTGATCACCAGCACGTGGTTGCGCAGGCCCATGCCGTCCAGGAGACGCAGCACCTTGAAGGTGTGGGGTTTGACGACGGGCAGCATCGGGTCGGTCGCGCGGTTGAACAGCTGGATGGGCGTCACGTGCGGCCGGAAGTACGGGTGGCTGGTGAGGAGTTCGACGGCGTCCTCGTCGCTCATCAGCGCGCGCGGCGTCTTGAGCTCGAAGTTGTCGAACAGGTGCCGCACGCAGTAGCCGCAGTCGAGGGGGCAGCCGACGACGTGGTTCAGCGACAGGCCCGACTTGCGGTACTCGATCGGGTCCGCGAGCTCCGGCTTCAGGGAGCCGATCTGGTCGGCGGTGAGCAGCGGCAGCGGCCGGCGGGTGCGGGGCGTGATGGTGGTCAAGGTGGTTCCTCCTTGCGGCAGTTGGTGCTGGAGGCGGAACGGGGAAGGTCAGGCAGGCGCGGGCTCGCGATGGGTCGGGGGGAGCAGGTGGCGGCGGTCGGCGCCGAACCACGTCCCGAAGTCCCGTGCCACGGCGGCCTCGTCGTCGCTGGTGTGGATCAGGTTCTCCACCAGGCGTCCGGCCTGGCGGGCGGTGGCGAGGCTGTCGGTGCCGAAGTCGCCTCGGATGGTGCCGGGTCCGGCCTCGGCGGGGTCGAAGTGCCCGAGCAGGCCGCGAAGCCGTGCCGGGGTTCCTCCGGCGCCGCGCACCAGCGCCACCACGACGCTCTGGCCGACGTAGGCCTGGTCCAGGCAGAGCGGGATGTTCAACGGCAGCCACCAGTCGGCGTCGACCAGCATGTCCCAGTAGTGGACGTGGATCTGCCAAGCGGCGACGGTCACCGGCATCCAGAAGACCACCTCGACGCCACCGCGCTCCGCCAGGGCGGCGAGGACGATGTCGGTCAGCTCCCGCCGGACACAGTCGGGCTTGAGCAGCACCACGCTGAACCGGTCCCAGTCGACTCCGTCGACCACGGCTCCGGCCGCCGTGGGGCGGGCGTTCACGCGGTCACCTCGGCGGGCATCCGCTTGGCCCAGCGGCGGGTGACCTGCCAGCGGTGGGCCGGCGTGAGGGCGGTCAACAGATCGGCGTCGACCGGGTCGGCGGCACAGTGGATCAGCTGGCGCTGCACCTCGAAGAGACGGACGATCTCCTGCCAGTACGGGGACAGATCCAAGGCCGCGATGTCGGCGGGTGCGTACTGCATCTGGTTGGTACGCAACACCTCCTCGTGAACAAGGAGTTGCCGGACCTGCTCCCAGCCGGACCCCGCCGGCATCGACTCGGGGGCGAAACGGGCGGGCTGCCCAACGCTGTGTCCCGCCTCGGCAGCCACGTCGGCCAGGTGTAGGAGTTCGGCGACCGCGACGTGCATCGAGCCGACGTGGTGGGTGTAGGTGCCCAGCTCCAGCCCGAGCAGGCGCGCGGCGAACTCCTGGATGAAGGTGAAGGAGAACACGTCGGCGATCAGCCCGCGGTTGGCGTCGTTCGCCCGCATGTAGGCCACCATGTGCAACCGGCCTTCACGGGCAAGCAGTTGAAGGCCAATCAAGCACGGCACATCCGGGCTGGCCGGGTCGTCGAGGGCGCCCGGCCAGAACACCGGCAGGAATGCCCGCTTGGAGTCGCGCTCGGATCGCAGCAGCGCGAGGGCCTGGTCGAAGGGAGCGGGGAACAGGCGCTTCCCGTACGCCGACCCGACGATGGTCACCCCGTCGCTGGAGTCCAGCCGCCGGCGCCGGGCGTAGTAGCCGATCATGGCGAGGTCGTCCCGGCCGCCGAGGTACCACAGCGCCTCGGCGAAGTGGTAGATCGGGTTCACCGGCCGGGACTCCAGGAACAAGCTCCTGGCCCGGGGGTCGGTCAGCGTAAAGCTCAGCCCCAGGGACTCCTGGCTGTGGTTGCCCCGAGGGCGGTTGGTGAACTGCGGCGTCGTGATCAGGTGCTCCAGAGCCTGGCCATAGGCCCGCTGGAAGTTCGGGAGCGAGGGTGCGGCGAGCATGGGCGTACCTCCTTCGGTCACTGGTGGGTGGCGGGCTTCAGCGGCTGGCCGAAGCCCGTAAACGGGGTGGCGGTCAGGCCGCGGTGTCGGTTCCGGCCAGGGCCCGGGGCCGATCACGAAGACTGCCGACCCCGATTCGAGGCCGGGCGGCACGGACGGCCGACACCGCGTCCATCACCGCGATCTGAAGCCCGACGTCGAGCCGCTGTTCCGGCTGCGCCTGCGCTTGGGTCGCGGTGGCCCGGCCGGTGAGCGACTCGATCTCCAGCTCGCACCAGACCTGCTGCCCGACCCTCTCCCCGACCGGGCCGAACACCGACTCCCAGCCCAGGGCGGACGCGTAGGCGCGGATCAATGCCAGGCCCCGGCCGTTCAACTCGTACAGGCCGCCGTCGCGCTCGACCGGCAAATCCCGTCCGGGGTCGAACGCTGCAAGCCGGAGCCTGCCGCTGTCGCGGTCGACAGTCACCGAGACCGTCAGCTCGGCGGACTCGTTGCCGCCCTCCCCTCGGTAGCCGTGGGTGATCGCGTTGGTGACCAGCTCCGTCAGACAGATGCAGACCGCGAACCGCTCATCGTCCGTCAGCTCGACTTCGAGAGTGGCGAGTTCGTTGGGGATGCGCCTGCGGAGCTGGCCGACGGAGGCGTGCTGGACGGGTGCTCTGAACGTGATGACGGGCATGGCGAATCCTCCGGGCCGTGCGGGAAGGTGCGGCTGGGGGTGAATCCGATGGCGCCGGGTTGGGCGCCGAGTTCGTCACCCCACCAGCCGTCCGGCGCACCGCCTGGTGGGCGTCTGAGGCAGGGCGAGGAGTCGGTCTTCGTGCAGGAACTACGCGTAGGGCGGTGACGAGCCACCACAAGCGTGATCACTGTGCGTCTCACGGCGGAAACGCTACGCTTCGCACGGGATCAGAAGGACTGACCCCGAGTACGAGTAACTCGGTATCTCTCGTGCAAGGGTGGGAGCGACGTGGCACCTCACGGCGGGGATCGCGCCCTGGAAAAGCTGACTGGCAGCAGCCCTCGCGCCGGCCAGGGCTTCGCAACGGTCTCGGGTCACCTCTTCAAGGAGATCCGGGAGCGAACGGGAACCTCCCAAGAGCGGCTTGCGCAGGCGCTCGGGGTCGACAAAAGCACTCTCCAGGGCTGGGAATCCGGTCGCCGATCGCTGAACTCCTCGCGGGCCGGATCACTGCGTGCACTCAAGCGGAACCTTCTCCGCCTCGGCGGGGACCCCACGCTCCTTGTCCTCCTTGACCAGGCACTCGACGCTGACAGCATCATCAACTTCGCGGTGGACGACCCGACGATCGAACGGGCAGCTGACCACCCCCTCGCAAGCTGGGTACTCACCCGGGACACCACCCATATGCTGGCGTGGGCCCTGACCGGCATCGCGCCGGCGTCCCTCCCCGCCGTCGAGAAGCCCGCTCGCCGCGGTCCTACCCCGGCCTCGCCTCAGCTTCCGCCCGACGTGCTGAGGACGTTCTTCGGCCAGATGCGCCGAGCTGCCGAACTCGCCCAGTGGTCCGGCGATGACGGCGCGCTGCTGCGTCGGCAAGCCCTCTACCTGTGCTCATACGACACGTCATCCGATACCGCCGCCTGGCTTGCTGAGATACGCCGTCGGCCGGCACGAGCCCAGCCGAAAGGTTGGTCCCCGGACTGGGCCGACGACCGCTCCGTGGCGACGTCCCTCACTCGGCACGGCGATCACGACGCGCTCGCGGCCTTCATGGCCACCGGCATGGGCGACGAAGTCGGTGAGGCCGCCAACTTGAACTACTGGGCGTACTGGCTGGGAATCGACTCGCTGCCCAAGGCCGACGATCAGTTCATGGTTGCTGCACCCGCCGAGTCGTGGGACGCTCTTGCCCTCTTGCGGGGGCTCGCCGATCGGTTGAAGCCCGGCATTGCCGCGATCGACCTGAACATTCATTCGGTCTGGGCGTTGCTGGCCCTCCGAAAGGGCCTTCTCGCGCCCGCGCCTGATCTTGGTCGGACTCTCCAGGCTCGTGTCGCTGTGCTGCTCGATGCCGACGGAATCTCGACGCAAGCGCGCGAGGAGCTGATCTCCCTGCACTACGGTCTGAAGCTGACCACCTGAACTCACGAAGGACGACCACATTGAACGACCGGCAGCACTCCGAGGGCACGATGAGCTACCTGTTCGAGGCCGGAGCGTTGAAGCGCGGGAAGCGCAGCGGCTGGTGGATCGCGGGTGTGAAGGACCCCGAGACGATCGCCGAGCACAGCTGGCGAACGGCCGTGGTCGGTGCCGTTCTCGCGATGATGGAAGGCGCGGACCCTGCGCGGGTTGCGCTCCTGTGCACCTTCCACGACACCCAGGAGACCCGGGTCGGTGACATCCCCTGGGTGGGTCGCCGATACATCACGACGGCATCCAACGAGGCGGTCACCGCGGACCAGGTCGCTGAGGCCCACCCTGCCGTCGCCGAGGGGATCAGCGCCATCGTCCACGACTACGAGAACGGTGACTCGCTGGAGGTCCAGGTCGCCCACGACGCCGACAAGTTGGAGTGCATGATCCAGGGGCTGGAGTACCTTCAGCAGGGCTACCCGCAGGCGCAGGAATGGGTCGACAGTACCCGGGCGAAGCTCAAGCTGCCCTCCGCGATCCAACTGGCTGACGCCGCGCAGACCATGTCCATCGCCGAATGGCAACGCACCTACCTCCGCTGACACTTCGGCCTGGAACATCCGCCGCGGTCCGAGCACCGTTCGTACCTGCCCGCCGTTCGGGCTGGCGGCCGAAGCACCGTGCTGGAGTGGGCGACGCCCTGGGTGACATCTAGGCGGGGCACGCCTGTTCCGGGCTCTCGACCCACCGAGGTTGAGCGGCGAGGCGATCTTGGCCCCACGGGGAGTCTTCGGGCCACGGACGACCAGGAGTTGCAGCCCGGCGGTGGACAGTTGCCGCCGTCGAGCGCCGCGTTCAGCAACGCCCCCCAGGTGCGCCAGGGACGGAAGGACGACTCCGTAGA
Organism: Kitasatospora gansuensis; assembly: GCF_014203705.1. Classification (NCBI taxonomy): domain Bacteria; kingdom Bacillati; phylum Actinomycetota; class Actinomycetes; order Kitasatosporales; family Streptomycetaceae; genus Kitasatospora; species Kitasatospora gansuensis. Next base: position 7,521,198 of record NZ_JACHJR010000001.1, on the reverse strand, counting down.
TCCCCGATCTGCTGGTGATCTTGTCGATGGCGTTGTTGGTGGCTATCTCGGCGAGATCCAGCTCCCGGCGGACGCAGAAATCCTCGAGTACCGAAATCAGGGCTGCTCGACGGCCCGGGGACAGCGCGGACAGGCGCAGAAGGCCGATGACGGTCGGCGGCGGGATGGGCCGTTGCTCGGTGAGCTCCACTGCGCTCCTTCGGTCTGGCCGGCGAGGTGGCTCGGCTGCTCTCAGCCTCCCGGGTCTTGGGCCAATCCGAAATGCTGTGCTGTTGCACTTCCGTGGCAGTTCCGCCGCACCGGGGCCTGCCGGGGTGCTTCGATGGCAGCCCGGCCTGGGAGGTGGCGGTGGTGGCAGTGATCGAGTGGACCGGCGCCGAGGCGCGCGCGTTACGGGCGGCCCGGCGCAGGAGTGTGAGGGACTTCGCCCAGGAGCTGGGCGTGGCAGTGCGGACCGTCTCGAACTGGGAGGCGAAGGGTGCCTCGTATCGGCCCCGGCCGGACACCCAGGCCATCCTCGACACCGCTCTCGCCCGGTGCGACCCCGCCACCGTGCTGCTCTTCGAGACCCTGCTGTCCGAGACGGCCAGCCGGCCTGGGCCAGCCCGAGTGCCCACCTCGGGCCCGCGCCTGTGGGAGTACGAGACCTGGGTGGACGATCTGGAGCGGGCGGTGGCCGCGATCAGCCGCCAGGACTTCGCGTTCGCCTCCGACTTGCTCGGGCGGTGGTGGTCGCGGTGGCCGGCGCGGGACTTGGACGACAAGGGCCTGTACCTCTACGCCCGGACGACGACGCTGGTGGGAGACCTCCAGCGCGACCAGGGGTCCGTGCTGGGTCCGCTGTCCGCCGCCCGCTCCTACCTGGAGGCCCGGTCGGTGTTCGAGCAGTTGGCCGTGCCGCGCCGTATCGCCCAGCTCGACCTGTCGCTGGCGGTGGTCAGCGAGATGTCCGGCAGGCACACCGAGGCGGCCGACCGCTACCAGCAGCTGGCCGCCGATCCTCGGCTCAGCGGCCGGGACCGTGCACGCGCCCAGCTCTGGGTGGGCACGGCCCTGGACAAGACCGGCAACCACACCGCCGCCGCCGGGTTCATGAGCGGCGCGGTCCGGCTGTTCGACTCGCTGGGCGAGCCGGAGGACTGGTCGGTGGCTCACCAGAAGCTCGCGCTGGCCCACCGCGGGGCGGGCGACCTGGCCAAGGCGTGCGAGCTGATCGAGGTGGCTCGGCGTACCGGCACGACGGCGTCCCCCATGCAGCAGGTTCGGCTGGCCACGGCCGAAGGGCACATCCTGCTGTCGGACCCGGGGACGGCGGACGAGGGGCTGGCCGTGCTGGGCCGGGCTGCGGACACGGCGGCGCACTACGGTATGAGCCACCAACTCCGCAGCATCGAGGGCATCCGGCGGGGCTTCGAGCAGCCCGCCAGATCCCTCCAGCGCATCTGACCAGGAGCACATGTGAAAGGCACTCAGTCCCAGGCGATCACCGACCGGCAGTGGGCGGACGCCACGCTGATCTGGGACTACCACCAGATGGGCCACGAGCTGCGGCCGTGCGACGTGGCGATCGGTCTCGGCTCGCACGACCTCGGGGTGCCGGCGTACACCGCTGAGCTGTTCCACCGGGGGCTGTTCGGCACGGTCGTTTTCAGCGGCGGGCCGAACCCGTCCCGGCCGGAGGCGTTCCCGCGGGGTGAGGCGGTGCACTTCACCGAGCACGCGGTGGCGCTCGGGGTGCCTGGGAGCGCGGTGCTCCAGGAGCCCCGGGCTCGGAACACGGGCCAGAACATCGCGTTCTCGCGGGAGGTGCTGGCGCGGGCCGGGGTGGAGGTGCGGTCGGTGATGCTGATCTCCATGCCGTACATGGAGCGCCGGGCGTTCGCAACGTGCCGCAAGGTGTGGCCGGAGGTCGAGGTGGTGTGCGCGTCGGCGCCGATGTCGCTGGACGAGTACTCGAAGACGGTCGGCGGCGAGAAGCACGTGATCGACAACCTGATGGGCGACCTCCAGCGCGTCATGAAGTACCCGGAGTTGGGGTTCGCCGTGGAGCAAGAGGTCCCCAAGGGAGTAGCCGATGCCTACGAGCGTCTCCATGCCGACGGCTTCACCAGCCGTCTTCTCACCTGAGCGTCCGCCGGCCGCTCGTGGGCTGGTGTGCGCGATCCACCAGCCCAACCTGCTGCCGCGGCTCTCGACCGTGGCCAAGATCCTCGCGGCGGACGTGTGGGTGGTCCTCAACGACGTCCAGTTCGCCCGCCGCGACTACCAGCACCGCGCCCGGATCGGCAGCCTCGCTGGTGACGGCCAGGCGCGGTGGCTGACGCTCCCCACTCACCTGCCGCAGGGCAGGGCCACGCTCATCCGGGACGCCCGGGTGGTGGACGGCGCGCTCGCCCGCCGCCGGATCGGCGGAATCCTGCGGGAGCAGTACCGGTCCAGTGCGGGCTGGCCGGTGCTCGCGGAGCGGCTGCGGCCGGTGCTGGAGTTGGTCGAGACGACCGACCGGACAGCGGCGATCACCGAGGCGTCGACGCTGATGCTGCTCGACCTGCTCGGCTGGAAGGGCCGCGTGCTGCGCAGCAGCAGCCTCAGCGCCGGGCACGGGCGTACTCGCCGGCTCGTGGACCTATGCCGGGCCGTGGGCGCCACCTCGTACCTGTGCGGAACGGGCGGGGCCCGGTACGTCGAGCCGGACCTGTTCAGCCAGGGCGGGATCGAGCTCAGGCCGTTCTCCGTCCCGACCAACGGAGTGTGGGCGGGTGCGCGGACGGTCAGCGCCGTTCATCCTCTGCTGGTGTACGGGACGGCCGCGATTCGGCGCGGCCTGGAGGCGCAGCAGCATGCGAACCCGATCGAGCCCGGGGCCGCCGCGGTGAGCGGGGGCTCTGGCGCAAGGCCGGGCCGCGCGCCCTGGCCCTGGCCGTAGCTCTTCCTGCTGGGGCTGGGGGTCAGGTGGGGCGGCGGTGCTGGCCGGGCTTCTTCGGCGGTGGAAGGGCGGTGCCTCGCACCACGCCGTCACCCTCGATTCTGTTGAGGATGCGCTGCGTGGTCGGGTAGTCGGGGGCTACCGCTTCGGGCAGCCACTGGTAGCCGTCCCAGCCGAGGATCAGGCGGGGCTCGTCCGGGCGAAGGTGTGCGCCGCCTTCGCTGCCGTCCAGCCTGACCACCTTCAGCTCCCCGACCGGACGGCGTTTGGCCGCCCACCTTGCGGCCCACCGCTCCAGCGGCTCGTCCTCGTGCACGTCCTGCCGCCCCTCCACGCCGTGGCCGACTACGCGGTGGCCAGCAGGTCGCCAGCCTTGATGGCGTCGGCCAGCCGGGTCTTGATCTCGTGCGGCAGCAGGTTCAGGGTCGTGACGGCTTCGGCGGTGAGGGGGACTTCCTCGAGGAGGTACTCGCCGCGGTCGTCACGGGAGAACTCCGGCCCGGTGCGGTCGGCGAAGTTCCACGTCTTGATGCTGACGAGGAAGAAGTGCTCGGTCTCGCCCTTGTCGTTGGTGAGTTCGGCGAAGGGGCGCTCGATCTGGCCCTCGCCTGCGATCTCCTCCCGGATCTCGCGGAGGAGGGCGTCTTCGAGGGTGGGGTCGGTGTCTTCGACGCCGCCGCCGACGAGGACGACGTAGGGGTCGATGCCGGGCCGGATGCGCTTGATCAGGAGGGTGGTGCCGTTCGGGGTGATGAGGATGGCGCGCACGCGCTGCTTCATGCTGGTCTCCATGGTGCTGTTCCGGGCGGTCAGTTGGGCAGCCAGCCGCCGTCGATGTGCAACGACTGGCCGCTGATGAAGGATGCGGCCGGGCTGGCGAAGAAGGCGACGGCGGCGGCGACGTCCTCCGGCTGGCCCCTGCGGGGGACGCACTGCCGGGCGACCTGCTCCTGCGGGCGGGCGCGGTGGTGCGCCGGGAGGGCGTTCTCGGCGTCGACCTGGATCGCTCCCGGTACGACAGTGTTCACCGTGATGCCGTGCGGGCCAAGTTCCCTGGCCAGGGCGGGTGTTAGGCCGAGGAGTCCGGCCTTGGCGGCGCTGTAGGCGGTCAGGCCGACCCGGCCGATTCGGGCGTTGACGGAGGAGACGTTGATGATCCGGCCCCAGCCGCGCTCGATCATCCCGGGGGTGAAGGCGTGGCAGGTTCGGTAGTGGGCGGTGAGGTTGATCTCCAGTGCGGCTGCCCAGGCGGCTTCGTCGGTGTCGGCCCAGGCGAGCCGGGGGTAGGCGCCGGCGTTGTTGACGAGGATGTCCACCGGGCCGAGCTCCGAGCGGATCTGGTCGGCCATCCTGGCGACGGTATCCGTGTCGGTGAGGTCGGCGCTGATCTCGATGCCATCGGTGCCCGCTCGGCGGACGGCCTCCAGGACGGTGCGGGCCTGGCCGATCTGGGCGTGGTGGGCGACGGCTACGGCGGCACCGGCCGCGGCGAGGGCCTTCGCGGTGGCAGCGCCGATGCCGGTGGCCGCGCCGGTCACCAGGGCGGTGCGGCCCTGGAGGGGGCGTACCGCGAGCGGCAGTTCGGGGAGGGTGATGGTCACGGTCGCTCCACGGTGGCGAGGGCAGGCAACGGGTCGGTTCGGGCGAACTGGGCGTCGAACGCTTGGAGTTCGGCAATCTTGGCCAGGAGGAGCAGCCGTTCGGTGTCGCCGAGCCGGCGGGGGTCGATCACGCCGAGGATTCGGGCGGTCAGGAACGGTCGCAGGGATTCCAGTTCGCGGCCGAGTGGGAGGTCGGCGGCGGTGCCGAGGTCGGTGCGCAGTCGGGCGAGGAGTCGGTGGAGGGCGGCTTGGCGTCCGGGGCCGGTGGGCCATGTGTACCGGAGGTCGAGGTGGCGGTGCCGGGTGGAGAGTTCGGCGTGCTCGACGGTGGGGTGCGCGGCCGGGGGCAGGTGGAGGCGCAGGGTGCGGATGTAGGTGTCGCGTTGGTGGAGGGGGACGAGCCAGCCGCCGAGGGCGAGGAGGTACCAGAGGAGGTTGGCGGCTTCTCCGGCGATGGTGTTGCGGCCGGCGTATTCGAAGTCGAGCCAGACCGCGCCGGGCCCGGAGGAGGTGTTGGTGATGTTGGGTTCGGTGGGGTCGCCTTGGGTGAGGGCGGTGGTCCAGCGGCTGGCCGGGTCGAGGGCGGTGCGGGTGGTGCGGATCGCGGCGGGTACGTCCAGTGGCAGGCGGGTGCCGTTGGCGGTGATGGTCCAGTGGGTGAGGTCGCGCACGGCCGGGAGGGCGTCGGTGCCGGTGCTGAGGGTGAGGGTGGGGTCGAGCCACCAGGTGTCGATGCGGCCTGCGGGGCGGATGCGGTCAGCGTAGAGGCCGGGCACGCACTCGGCGAGGGCGGCGGTGCGCCCGCTGCCGGCCACGGTGGCGATCAGGTCGTCGCAGACCGCGTCGATCAGGGCGGCGACCGCGTCGACGGCGGCCGGGTCTTCGTCGGCGAGGGCGATCAGGTCGCCCAGCAGGTGTCCGGAGCGGCCGGAGGCGAACACGTCCTCGTAGGCGAGGACGTCGTGGGCCTCGTCGGCCGGGGTGCGGCCGTAGAAGTGCGGGACCTGGAGGCGTCCGGCGAGCTGCCGCCACCCGAACTCGCCCGGATTTCCAGGAACTGATCAAGGACTAGCCGCCGCCTTGCAGCACTAACGACCTCGTGCATGGTTAGCCGTGGCCTGTGTTTGGGTGAGGTCTGACGTCACTGATCACCTGCTTTGGCCTGTCGGTAGGGCTGCCAACTGCCTTTTGTGGGTGGCTTGTTGGTCTGATAGGAGTCCGGCTACTGCTCGGATGGTGTCCGGCAGGTGGTGGCGGTGGCCGTGATGGCGGGCGAGGGCGCGCCAGTTCTTCAGGTGGGCGATTCCGTGCTCGACCGGGATGCGGCGTGAGGAGTGTTCGAAGCGGGCCTGTTCGTGATGGGCCATCAGCCACTGGACCTGCTCGAGGTTCTTGCCACGGCGTTTTCGGGGCGGGGTGACGACCTGGCCGCAGGTCTGGGCGGCCAGTCCCTGGTAGCCGGCGTCCGCGAGGATCTCCAGGTGAACCGTGTCGGCGAGCAGGTCGACCAGGCCGGCGTCGCGGGCCTGGGTGATGTCGGCAACCGAGCCGGCCCGGACCTCGCCGCAGAACAGCAGCCTGCCGCGATCATCGGTGACCACCAGCGCCTTCATCGCGTTCGTGCGGCTCTTGCCCGAGACGAAGCGGTTGCGGCCGCGTCGGTGGGCAGCCGGTCGGCGGACCCGGATCTCGGTGGCGTCGATGATCCCGGTCCGCCCGGTGGCGCCGAGGTGGGCAATCACGTCCGCGAGGGTGCGCAGCCGCAGGCCCGGTGCGATGCGGCAGCCGCGGCCGGCGAGCAGGGGCCGGATCTCGCCGATCGCGCGGGTGATCGTGGAGCGGTCCACGCCGAACCAGCAGGCCAGAACGTCGTGGGTGACACCGTGTCGCAGGTGGACGAGCGTGGCCAGGAGCCGGTCGACGAAGACCAGCTTGTACTTCGCTCCGGCGCCGACGGCCCGACGCCGCGGCCGGTCGCACAACTCGGCGTCACGCCGGGCCTGCCACACCGGCCCCAACTCGGCCACCAGGTCAGCGATCACCACCTGCGACAGGCCGGTGATCCGACGCTCCGAGACGATCAACGCACGTGCCGCAGTCCCCACCACGTCTGGTCCAACGAGCAACTCGCTCACAGGCCACGGCTAACCATGCACGAGGTCGTTAGGCGGCTTGGTGTGTGCCAACTCGCCTTCAGATTATGGGAATTCCTGGTCTCGGTCCACCGGCCCAGCGCACGAGGTGGCGCGGCTGGCCGTTACCCTGTCTCGCGGTTCAGGGGCGGGCGGCCCGGTTGAACGCCTCGGCTATCCGGACGCTTTCCTGGGTGCGGCGCAGCTCGGTGTAGGTGCCGGCGGTCAGGGTGCGCAGGGCCCCGAACGGCCCCCAGCCCGATGCTCCGGCAGCGTTTCGCTACCCAGCCTGCTCAGACAGCGAAACTCTGCTGGAGTACCAGCCGCAGGACGCGGCCACGCCGTCACCCTCACCCACAACCAGGCGGTCCGGGTGGTGAAGTGCACAGCCGACAGCGCGCGCACCGCCGTACCCGCCTTCACCACTGGAGTTGAACAGTAACGACGCCGTGCAACTCGGAGAGCGCTCGTCGGCCCGGCCAACTCACGACGCCCGCTCTGCGGTGTCGATCAGTCCCCGGTGGTGTCGAAGAGGGTGACCGGCTGAGGTCGTTCAGTGCTCGCCTCCTCGGGCTCCACCGACTGCAACCTCGACACCCGGCCGGCCGAGGTCCGCACCGGGTCGTTCCTCCTCACCGCCGCCAGCAGGCGTCGAACCTCGGCCGGATCGACGCCCAGACGCTCGGCGATTTCCTTTCGGGAGCAACCCAGTTCAGCCATCTCGGCGGCGACCCGAGCCAGGTCGGCTTGACCTGCCAGCCGGACCTCCTCCACCTCTGCGTGCAGGTCCTTGATGCGCGCGTTGATGGCCCGCACCTGCTGGTCGGTCTTCTCCTGTGCCAGGAGGAACCTCTCTGCCCTGTCGAGCAGCCGCTGATGGCGTTCGGCTATGCCGGCACTGAGCTCGCGGGCCCGCTTGCGAGCGTCGATCATCTTGACCGCCCGCCGTGGAGTCGCTGCTGCCATGGTGTTCACCTTCCTGATGCCCTTCGAGGGGTCCGGCCGCAGGTTGGCGGCCAGGCTTCGTACGTCACCCAGTACGCCGCCGAGGACCGGTCACGGGCGAGCACGGCTCAGGGGGATTCCCGTCCAGCGGAAAGAGTGGCGATTCTGCGGGGCCGTATCCCGCAGGGCGGGAAGTACCCGCTCTCCGACGTGAGTTGTGGCAACACCTCTTCCATCCTCGGGTGAGGACGGAGGTGGGCATGGTGCTGCAGGTCCAGACGATGACCCCAGGTGATGGATACCGGTACTTCGAGTCGCAGACGGTTTCGGGAGATCAGAAGCGGTCGGCCGGCTGCACGCTGAGTGAGTATCAGCTCGGCGCAGGCTTGCCTGCCGGTGTCTGGGTGGGCCGTGCCGCCGCGCTCCTGGGGGTCGCGGGAGAGGTGACCGAGGCCCAGCTGCGTGCCTTGTTCGGGGAGGGACTGCACCCTCGGGCGGAGGAGATCACGGCGGAGGAGATCCGCACCGGAAGTAGTGCGGACGCTGCCGTGGCAGCAGCGCAGTTGGGAACGGCGTTCTACCGGTTCGGCGCCACGCCCACTCCCCTCGTGGCCTCGCTGGAAGAGCGTGTGGCAGAGCAGCAGGCTCGGTCGGGCAGGGCACTGGACGAGGTGGAGCGGAACCGGATCCGGCTGGAGGTCGGGGAGGAGGCGTTCCGTGCGCGGTTCGGTCGGGGGCCGACCGACAGCCGTGCGCTGGAGCGCTTCATCCGAAGCGAGTCCGTGCCGAAGAGGCAGCCGGTGGCCGGGTTCCATGCCGTGCTGCAGCCCCCGCCGAGCGTGACGCTGCTGTGGGCGTTGGGCTCCGAGAAGGTGCGGGCGATCGTCGAGGCGGCTCACGACGCCGCGGTCTCGGACACGCTGGCGTGGGTGGAGGACAGCGCGTTGGCCACCCGCAGCGGACGCAACGGCATCGTTCAGGAACAAGTGACGGCCGGTCTGGTGGGTGTGAGATTCCGTCACTTCGACTCCCGCGCCGGGGACCCCGGTCTGCACGATCACGTGCTCATCGCCAACCGTGTGCTCCGGGCGGACGGCAAGTGGCGGGCGATCGACGCGCGGCACCTGCTCGCCCAGATGGTGACCGCTTCGGAGTTGTACAACGCACAGGTCCTGCACCGGGTCTGCGTCGGCCTGGACGCCGTGACGGTGGAGCGGCCCCGGGCGGACGGGCTGCGTCCCGTCATGGAGATCGACGGAGTCGATGAACGGCTCCTGGAGTTCACGGCCCGGAGATCGGTGGCGATCGGTCAGCGGTTGGTCAGGCTGCTGGAGGTGTTCCGGGCGCGACACGGTCGTGAGCCGTCGTCCGTGGTCCGGACGCGTCTTCGGCGCCAGGCGACCCTGGAGACGCGCCCCGCGAAGAAGGCGGCCCGGCCGTTGCCGGTGCTTCGCGCGCGGTGGCGGGCCGGCGTGGTGGCAGCGTTCGGCCGTGTTCTGGTGAACGGCCTGCTCGCAGAAGTGTCGGCCGCCACCCAGCGGCTCGCTGCCCGCGGTGGTCTGGGAGCACGGCTGGAGGTACCCGCCGTGGCCTCGGCGGTGGTGAAGGCCGTGGGCACCCACCGGGCGGTCTTCGGGCCGCGGCACATCCGGGCCGAGGTGTACCGGCAGATCACCCGCACGTCGCACGGCAGGGCTGATCCGGCGCGCTGGGCCGAGCACATCACACGCTTCGCCCTCGAGAGGCTGTGCGTGGAACTCAGTGCCCCTGCGTCGAGTCCACCGTTCGCGCCCTTGCAACGGCCGGACGGATCAAGCATCTACCGCGACCAGGAGACGCGGCTCTACTCCACCCCCGCCGTCCTCGCGGCGGAGAAGCAGATCCTGAAGGCAGCCCGGACCACGGTGGCTCCACCGTGCCCGGTCAAGCACTTCGAGAAGCACCGTCTCCGCCACAAGGGGAAGCTCGACGACAGCCAGGCGGCCCTCGCCCGGGCCTTCGCCAGTGGTACCCGGCAGCTGATCGCGGCCATCGGTCCAGCAGGTGCCGGCAAGACGTCCGCGCTCCTGCTCGCCGCGAAAGCGGTGCGAGCCGAAGGCCGACGGGTGATCGCACTCGCACCGTCCGCGCGCGCCGCCGCTGTCCTCGGCGAGGCGCTCGGGCAGAGTGCGGACACCATTCAGCGCTGGGTCCGCCTCACCAACGCGCCATTGCAGCGGGGTGATGTGATCATCGTCGACGAGGCCGGCATGGCCTCCACCCTTGACCTCGCCGCTGTCGTCAAGCGGGCCAGGGACGCAGGTGCGCATGTCCGCCTGGTGGGTGACCCCGCGCAGCTCGCAGCCGTCGAGGCCGGCGGAATCCTGCGTCTGCTCCAAGCCGAAGGGCACGCGGTCCACCTGACGCAGGTTCACCGCTTCGCCACTGCGGGCGAGGCCGACGCCTCTCTCCTGCTGCGCGACGGAGCGCCCCAGGAGGCGTTCAGGTGGTACCGCGAGCACGGCCGGATCCACTCCGGCGACGAGGACTCCGTCCTGGACGCGGCGTTCACCGCGTGGTGGCAGGACCGGGGCGCCGGGCGCTCCACGATACTGGCGGCTCCCACACGCACTCTCGTCAAAGCTCTCAATCTCCGTGCCCAGCAAGCCGTCCTGGCCACCGGTCGGCTCAGCGTCGGCCCCCGGGACGCCCGGCTGCACGACGGCACCCGTGCCCATGTCGGGGACACCATCGTCACCCGGCTCAACCAGCGCCGGCTCACCTGTCTGTCCGGGCGCGACTTCGTGAAGAACGGCGACACCTGGACGGTGCTCGGGTACACCTCCACGGGCGCGGCCCGCGTTCGGCACACGCGGCACCGAGGGACGCTCACCCTTCCCTCCGCCTACCTCGCACGCCACACCGAACTCGGTTACGCGGCAACGATCCACCGCACCCAGGGCATGACCGTGGACACCACCCACACCGTGCTCGCTCCGTTCACCGGCCGCGAGGCCGCGTACGTCGGCGCCACACGCGGGCGTGACACCAACCACCTCTACGTCACCCGTGCCGAGGGCCAGTCCCTCGATCTGGCCCTGCTGCGGATCGCGACCAACAGCGACCAGGTGCCCAGTGCCCTGGAGACGCTCAAGGCGGAGCAGCGCCGGTCCCGGGATATCCTCCGGCTGGCCGCCGAGTACGCCGATGTCGCCCGACGTTCCGAGGACCCGCGCCACCGCGCTGTGCTGCGGTTCGTCCGAGGGACAGCCGACGTGGACTTGCCACCCGTGGTGGCCCGCGCAATGGCGCGTGCCGATCAGGAAGGCGTCCCGCCGTGGCAGGTCCTCGCGCTCGCCTGCCACGCAGATCCATCTGCTGACGCGTCCGCAGTCGCCCGGTGCATCGACGAGCTGACCGCCACCGCCCGCACGGCGCGCCCTGCACCACCGTGGAACGACGAACAGGCCGCGGTCCTCAAGGCGCTGACCCGCACGCGGGAGATCGAGGCCCGAGCCGCCCTGGAGCTGGCCGGCAACTTCCCCGTTCCGGTGCCTGTCACCGTCCTCGGCCGTACCCACCCGGCGTGGGTGCACCGTCCGCACGGCCGTCTCCCGGCTGCCGAGCTCCACCGCACCGCCGTCCAGCAAGGAAGGCGTGCCGACAGTTCCTCCTCACTTGCCAACAAGACAGCTGCCAAGAGGCTCGGCAACGCCCTTGAGCTCGAGCGGCAACTGCGCACCTTCATGGACCGGCGAGACCGGCTGCAGGAAGACGCACAGCGCAACGCCGTCCAGCGGCTCTATATCGCGCCGTCGTCCCGTCAACTACGTCGTGCGTTGTACGCGGCCGGCGAAGAAAAGCGTCAGTCCGCCTTGGAACTTCACCGTCTGGCGGTGGCGCTGCGTGTCGGCCGCACTCGGCACACTCCTGCTGCTGACATGGACTTTCCACCGGCTTGGTTGTGCCCGCCCGAAGCGATCTCCGACCTGTTCACCCCTGATTCCTGGCGGGACCAACTGCTGCACCGTCGCGCCGAGATGAGCCGCCTCCTCACGGCACGCGGCAGCGCGCTCGCGGCATCTCCTCCCGCCTGGACCCGCCACCTCGGCACCCCACCGGGCCCGGCCGACGGACCCGAACGGCACGCCCGCTGGCAGAAGGTGGCAGCTCTCGCCGACACCTGGCGGGCGCTCCACCACCTCACCGACGACGGCACCGTGAACCCTCTCGGCCCAGCCCCCGCCGACCCTGCCTCCAGGGCGGACTGGGAAGAGCTCCACCGGGCACTCCGTGCATGTGCCGAACCCGACGACCACGACCGCTCCCCCGCCCCAGCCACCTCCAAGCCACCGGCAGGCCGTACGAGCGCCTCGCTCCGCAAGCCCGCTCCTCGCCCCGGCCCACAGCCTCATCAACGTCCCCGGCAACACAGGGGCCGCCGTCCCTAGCACTCCGTGAGAGTTCTCCACGTGCCCTGGTCAGCGGCTTGGTGGCGGCGAGTGCAGCCGGGCCGTTGCGGCGGCGGGGTGTCGATCGGCTCGAGCGAGCTGGCGTACCGACGTGCCCTCCGGGGGCACGTCGGTGCACCATGACTACGGGTGCTGGGTCAGCAGGTGCGCTCGGTATCCCTCGCCGAAGGTGGCCGTCGGGGTGCCGGTCCAGTCGGTGACCAGGACGTTGCCGTTGCTGTTGCACACGCCCCACGGGTTCCACGTCCAGGCCGTGTAGCCGACGCCGTTCGCGTCGGCCCAGGCCATCACCTGGTCGATGTAGTCGTGGGCGCACGAGTTCTGGCCGATCTCGCCGGCCTGGACCGGCACCTGCGCCGCGACCGCTCCGATCGTGCTGTTCCAACAGGCCGTGGTCACACAGCCGTTGAAGTTGTACGAGTGCCAGGAAGCCATCAGGTTGCCGGTGGAGTCGCTCGGCTTGTAGGCCGACCACTGACTCAGGTCGTTGCTCCAGGTCAGGCCGCCGGTCATGATCACGTTGGTGGCGCCGGTCGCACGTACCGCGTTGACCAGCGTCTGCATGCCCGCGACCGGGTAGCCGATACCGGTGCAGGTGCCGCCGTCGCGCAGACAGGTCCACGCTGCGGTGGCGTTCGTCCAGCCGTTGGCGGCGTCCGGGTAGGGCTCGTTGAACAGGTCGAACAGGACCGCGTTGTTGCCCTTGAACGCGTTGGCCACCTGGGTCCAGAACGTCGGGCTGTACTGCAGATCGGGCATGGGCTTCTGGCAGGTCGCCGTGGTGTCCGAACAGCCCGCGCCGGACCCGGTGTACTGGCCGTAGGACCAGTGCAGGTCCAGGATCACGTTGATGCCGTTCGCCACCAGCAGGTTCGCGTAGTCCTTGACCGCCTGCTGGTACGCGGCACCGGTGACCCCGCCCGCGGGAACGTCACTCGTGCCCAGCCAGCACTGCTCGTTCAGCGGGAGGCGCACGGCGTGGACGTTCCAGGTCTTCATCCCGTCGATCGTGGCCTGGTCCGCGGGCCCGTCCCACACCCCCTTGCCCTGGACGCACGCGAACTCGCCGGCGGCCCGGTTGACGCCCAGCAGACGGTACGTGGCACCGGTGGCGGTGACCAGGCGGTTGCCGTCGACGTGGAGCGCCGGCGCGGCCTTGGCGGGCGGCGGCGTCGTGGGCGGCGGGGTCGTGGGCGGCGGGGTGGTCGGGCTGGAGCCGCCGCAGACGACGCCGTTGACCGTGAAGACCGTCGGAGCGGTGTTGGTACCGCTGTAGCTGAAGGTGGCAGCAGGTGTGACGGTGCCGCCGGACGGGACGTCGGCGTTCCAGGACAGGCTGGTGACCGTCACGTTCTTGCCGGACTGGGTCCAGGCGCCGTTCCAGCCGGAGGACAGGGCCTGGTTGCCGGCATAGGAGTAGCCGAGCGTCCAACTGGTCCACGCCGCACCGAGGTTGGTGATGGTGACGCTGCTCTGGAATCCGCTGCCCCAGTCGTTCTGCACCGAGTACGTCGCCTGGCACCGGGTCTCGGCTGCCTGCGCGGCCTCGGGCAGCACCGCCAGGGAAGCCGCCGCCAGTGCCATCGCCGCCGCGCCGGCCGAGGCGCGGGTGCGTGGTGACCGGAAGTTGGGGAACGCGAGACGCATAGGAAGCTCCTGATGACGAGTCGACTCCGACGGATGTACCTCCGTCGGGAAAGGCGCCAGCGTTTGCCTTATACGTTTAAGTGCGACGCGCACAGAGAGGCATCTTGGCCTGGTCTCGGGGAACCTAGAGCCTGGCCTGTGACCTAGTCAACCGATCGCGCACCCATCGAGATACTTCCGTTACCTGCCGCGCGAGAAATGTCGATCTTCAACTTAAGCACTTAACTACACGGTGGCCGACGACGGTCAGGCGGGCGGCGGTGCAGCCGTACTCCCCCGGATGACCAGGCGGGCGGTGTTCTCCTGGTGCGTGCGCGGGGGGCGGCCGTCGATCATGTCCAGCAGCACCTGCGCGGTGTGCAGGCCGTACGCCTGTATGTCCCAGGACAGTGCCGTCAGGGCAGGCCGCACCAGGACGCACAGCTGCGAGTCGTCGCCCGCCACGATCGAAAGCTCGCCGGGAACCGCGATGCCCATCTCCTGGGCGACATTGATCGCGGCGAGGGCCATCACGTCGTTGTCGAACAGGATCGCGGTCGGCCGGTCGCGCCGGGACAGCAGTGCCCGGGTCGCCTGCGCGCCTTCCTCCGCGGTGTAGTCGGTCTCGACCACCTGCGGTTCGCTGAGGCCGTGTCGGGCCATGGCTTCGCGGAAGGCCGCGATGCGCACCTGGGTGTGATCGAGGGCGGGCAGGCCGGCGACGCGGGCGATGCGGCGGTGGCCGAGCGCCACCAGGTAGTCGACCGACGCGTCCACCGCCGCCGTGTCATCGGTCCAGACCGCGCCCAGTCGGGCGTCCGTTCGGGGCCGGCCGGCCAGCACGGCCGGGATCCGCAGCTCCTCGATCACCGGGATCCGGGTGTCCTCCGCGTACAGGTCGGTGACCACGATGCCGTCGATCCGCCGCTCGGCCCAGCACAGCCGCATGGCCTCGATGGCGGCGCGGTGGTCCTCGACGACCTGGAGCAGGAGCGCGATCCGGTGTCCCGACAGCTCGCGTTCCAGCCCGGAGATGAACCGCATGAAGAACGGCTCGACGCCGAGCGTGTCCGCGGGGCGGGCGATGATCAGACCGACGCTGTGCGACCGCGAGCCGGACAGCGACTTGGCCGCCAGGCTCGGCCGCCAGCCGATCTCGTCGGCGATGTCCATGATGCGTTTTCGGGTCTCCTCGGACACCCCCGGCCGCCCGTTGAGCGCGTACGACACGGCGCCGATCGAGACGCCGGCCCGCTCCGCGATCTCCGCGATCGTCACCCGCTTCACCAATTCGCCCCTCCGGCTTCCAGGACTCCGGCCCGCCCAGGACCGGTGACCAACTGGTTCGCGCTGCGCAGCACCAGCGGGTCGAGGAACTCCCCCGGCTCGACCGTCGCCCCGGTGCGGATGTCGAAGGTCGCGCTCTCGCCCGGCAGGAGCGTCACGAGCGCCGTGTCGACGTGCGCGTCGCCGGCCACCCGGTCGGCGAGCAGCGCCAGGTCGCGGACGTACGCGTGAGCAGTCACCGTCACACGGTACCCGGTCGCGATCACCTCGCTCCGGGCGGACATCCGCGGCTCGGGCAGCTTCGCGTCGACGTCCTCCCGGAACTGCCACAGCGCCCGGTCGGCGCCGGTCCCGACCACGACGATCTCGCGCGCCGGGTCGTCCGGCACCGCCAGCGACCGCGGCAGCGTCCAGGTCGCCACACTTCGGGCGGTCACGTCCACCCGCATCGTCGCGGCAGCCAGCACGGTGCCGTCGAAGTCGACCCGGCGGACGGGGACCTCTTCCTGCCAGGGCAGGCCGCTGTCGTTGACGGCGACCACGGACAGTCCGTCCTCGCGCGGCTGGATCGTCAGCAGCCGGTCCCGGAAGCTCCGGCGCAGCGCGTACCACAGCGGCTTGCACCGTCCGTCGCCGTCCACGGCGGACCAGGAGATGACCGGCCACACGTCGTTGAGCTGCCACACCACGGCGCCCATGCACAGCGGCATCAGCGAGCGGAAGTGTTCGATGCCGAACGCCACCGCGCGGGCCTGGTTGAGCGAGGTGGCCCAGTGCCAGTCGGCGAACGTCCCGGGCGGCGGCAGGTGGCCGGCCAGCCCGCGGGCCAGTTTGCCGTTGCCGTCCTCGGCCTTCTGGTGCACCAGGATGCCGGGCGATTCGGGCCGCATCGGTTCGTCGTGGACCGCGCGGGTCAGCGTGGCCCACGTGGGCGGGCCCTGGAATCCGAACTCGGCCACGAAGCGGGGCAGATGGCGCCGGTACTCCGTGTAGTCCAGCTGGTTCCACACGTCCCAGATGTGCATCGTGCCGTGGTCCGGCAGGTTGGGGTGCCGGGCCGGGTCGAAGGAGTACGGGGAGCCGGGGAGGTAGGGCCGGGTCGGATCCAGATCCGCCACGATCGCCGGGAGGATCTCGGTGTAGTACCGCCAGCCCCAGCTGCGCCCGCCCAACTCGCCCTGCCAGTCCCAGTCGTGGTACCCCCAGATGTTCTCGTTGCCGCCGTTCCACAGCACCAGGCTGGGGTGGGGGCTGAGCCGCGTCACCGCCTCCCGGGCTTCCTCGACGACCTCGCCGCGCAACGGTTCCTCCTCGGCGTAGGAGGCGCAGGCGAACAGGAAGTCCTGCCACACCAGCAGGCCCAGCTCGTCGCAGAGCTCGTAGAAGTCCTCGCTCTCGTAGATGCCGCCGCCCCAGACCCGCACCAGGTTCACGTTGGCGTCACGGGCCTGGTTCAGCCGCGCGGCGTACAGTTCGCGGCCGACCCGGGCGGGAAAGCTGTCGCCCGGGACCCAGTTGACCCCGCGCGCGAACACCCGCTCTCCGTTGACCAGGAGTGTGAACGGCGTGCCGTCCTCGTCCGGCGCGGTGTCCAACGCGACGGTGCGGAAGCCGATCCGGCCGTGCCAGTCGTCCAACTTGACTTCCTCGTCGTGGTTCTGATGGCCCGTCAGCTGAACTCCGACGTCGTACCGGGGCTGCTCGCCGTATCCGTGCGGCCACCACAGCCGGGCGTGCGGTACGCGTACCTCCACCACGGTCGAGCTCTGGCCGGCGGGCACCTCGGCCCGCGTCCGGAGGTCGCCGACCGACACGTCCAGCCGCAGCGGCCCCGCCGGCTGCCGCGCCTGCCGGAGCTCCACGTGCAGGCGCACCACGCCGGTGTCGCCGTCCATTTCCACCAACGGCCGGACGCTCTCGATGCCCGCCCCACGCCAGGTCTCCAGGCGGATCGGCCGCCAGATGCCGACCGTGGTCGTCTCCGGGCCCCAGTCCCAGCCGTAGTCGCAGGCCATCTTGCGCACGGTGTTGTACGGATGCCGGTTCACGTGCGGCCGCGCCCCGAGGTCGCCATCGGCCTGCTCGGCCGCGGTGAGCGCGCCGGTGAACGTCACGGCGAGCACGTTGCTCCCGGAGCGCAGCAGATGCGCGGCGGGAAGCCGGTAGCTGCGGTGCATGTTGCGGGTGCGGGCGAGGACGGTTCCGTTCAACTCGACCGTGGCGACCGTGTCCAGACCGAGCGCGACGAGGTCCACCTCGGTACCGTCCGCGTCCGGACCGTCCCAGTCGATCGTGGTCTCGTAGCGCCAGTCCACCCGGCCGATCCAGGCCAGCTCGCCCTCGTTCTCGTCGAGGTGGGGATCCGGGATGAGCCCGGCGGCCAGCAGATCGAGGTGCACGCACCCCGGAACGGTCGCCGGCACCCGGACCCCGGCCAGGTGGGCCGGCACCTCGCCGCCCACGGCGTGGACGGTCCAGCCCTCGTGAACGCCGGTCGCCGTCATTTGGTCGCCCCCCGGGTGAAACCGTTGTAGATGAAGCGCTGCAGGAACAAGAACACCACCAGGGTCGGAATGATCACGAGGACCGCACCGGCGCAGATGATCTCCCAGTGCGCGCCGTACGGGCCCTTGAAATAGAACAACGACGTGGAGACGACGCCGAGTTCGGGCGAGGGCATGTACAGGAACGGGATGTAGAAGTCGTTGTAGACGACCACTCCCTTGACGATGACGACGGTCGCGATCGCCGGCCGGAGCAGCGGGAGGATCACCGTGCGGTAGATGCGCAGCGGCGAGGCTCCGTCGATCCGGGCCGCCTCGTCGAGCGAGATCGGGATGGCCCGCATGAACTGCAGGAAGATGATGATCGACACGATGTCGGTGCCCGTGTACAGCGCGATCGCGGACCACCGGTTGTTGAACATCCCGAAGGAGTTGATGATCTGAAAGGTCGCCACCTGGGTGGTGACGCCGGGGACCAGCGACGCGAGCAGGAACAGCGAGATCGTCAGACGGCGGAACGGGAACCTGAACCGGTCGATCGCGTACGCGGTCATCGAGCCGATGAGGACCGTGCCGGTGACCGAGAAGACCAGGATGAAGGCCGTGTTGCCGAACGCGCGGAGCATGTGCCCCTGCGTGAACGCGATCTGGAAGTTCTCCAGGTTGAACCAGTTGTGTGGCACGCTCAGCGGGCCGTTGTTCGCGGACTCCGACTCGGTCTTCAGCGCCGCCATCAGGACGACCGCCAAGGGAAGCAGCGTCAGCACCGACGCGACCACGAGCGAGAGGTACTTGCCGGCGACCGCCGAGCGGGCTCCGACTCCGCGTACTTGTCGCGTCATACCAGGTCAACCCCTTCGTCGGGCACGAGAAGCCGCTGGATCCAGGTCGCCAGCAGGACGATGGCGAGCAGCACCACAGCGGCGGCCGAGGCCAGGCCGACCTTGTTGAACTGGAAGGCCAGCTTGACGGTCTGGATGACGAACGTGGTGCTGCCGTTGGCACCGCCGGTCATGATGTACGGGATCTCGAACGCGGACAGCGAACCGGACACGACGAGGATCGCACTCAGGCTGACGACCGGTCGGATGCCGGGCAGGATGAGGTGCCTGACCTGGTGCCAGCGGTTGGCGCCGTCGAGTTCCGCCGCTTCGTAGATCTCCCCCGGGATCGACTGGATCGCGCCGAGGAACAGCACGAAGTTCAGGCCCAGGTAGCGCCACAGGGACACCGAGGCGAGCGACCAGTTGACGAGGTCGGGATCGCCCAGCCACAGGTGCTCGTCCCGCGCGCCGAACAGGCCGAGGACCGAGTCGAGGGTGCCGCCGGGCTGGAAGAAGTAGAGGAAGACGAAGCCGATGGCGACGCCGTTGACGAGGTAGGGGAAGAACAGGACGCCCTTGAAGAAGTTCCGGAACCGGACGTTGAAGCTCAGCACCGTGGCGAAGTACAGGGCCAGCACCATCTGCACCACGCCGGACGCCAGGTAGAACAGGCTGACGTAGAAGACCTGGAACAGATCCGGCCGGGTGAACAGCTCGGTGTAGTTGGCCTGGCCGACGAACTCCATGTCCGGGCCGAACCCGTCCCAGCTGGTCAGGCTGTAGAACAGCATGTTGAGCACCGGCGTGTAGGTGAAGGTCACCAGGAAGGCCAGCGGCACCACGAGGAACAGCCACGGCGTCGACCGCGCGAGCAGGCTCCGTCCGGTGCGTTGTCGGTCGGACATGGCGCCTCAGCCGACCGTCTTGATCGCGTTGGCCCACTTCTTGTTCAGCTCGGCGAAGTAGCCGTCCAGGCTGCCGCCGCCAGCGCCCCGTGCCAGGTCGACGATGTGCTGCCGGTAGTCCGGCTTGTTGAGCCCGATCTCGGACTGGTTGTCGATCTTCGAGACGTCGGCGTTCCTGGTCTGGCTCAGCTGGATGAACTGGACCCCCGCGTCCTGGTACGCCTTGAACTCATCCGGCATCGCCCCGGCCTTCAACGTCGGCAGCAGCGCCTGCTCCTGGGCGTAGGTGCTCTTGTCGACGAACCAGTCGACCCAGGCGCGCGCCGCCTCCTTGTGCTCGGAGTGGATGCTCACGGCCTGCCGGTAGTCCGGGGAGATCACCGAGCAGAAGTGCCCGTTCGTCTGCGCCGGAAAGGGCATGAAGCCGATGTTCGCCGGGTCCGCGCCCCCCGTCCTGGCGGCCGCCTTCATCTGTGAGATCGCCCAGGAGGCAAGCGGCAGCGTGCCGATCTTCCCGGTGCCGAGCTGGCTCTTGGCCGCGTCCCAGGTCGTGGTGGTCGGGTCCTTCTCCGTCAACTGGTCGTGCACCACGTCGTACAGCAGCGTGTCGATCCCGTTGAGCTCCTTGCCGGCGGCCCACGGCGCGGTGTCGGCGGCCAGGCTGTCGTTGGCCTTCGGGTCGCAGCCGGCCTGGCCCAGGTAGCTCTGCCAGGCCGTGATCGGCCAGCCCTCGTGGTAGATCGTGTAGAGCGGCGTGGCCTGCGTCTTGGCCTTGATCGCCTGCAGGTCAGCCCGGAACTCGTCCGGCGTGGTGGGCCATTTGCTGATCCCGGCCTGCTGCCAGACGGCCTTGTTGTAGACCATGCCGGTCGCGTTGCCGTTGATGGCGATGCCGTAGACCTGCCCGTTGTAGGTGCCCCCGTCGATGAAGCGGTACTTCTGGTCGAGGTCGGCCGGGGTGCCGAGCGGGGCGAAGAACTTCGGGTAGTCGGGGACCGGGACGGCGGCCGGGATCATCAGCACGTCGCCGTAGTTGCTGCTGTTCAGTCTGATCTTGACGTCGCCCTCGTAGTTGACGATCGCTTCGAACTTGACGTGCACGTTCGGGTAGGTCTTGTTGAACTCGGCCGCGTATCTGGCCAGGGTGCCGTCGGCGGCATGGTCGGTCTTGTGGGTGAGCACGGTGATGTCCCCGCTCACCCTGGTCGGGTCCGACGGGGCCACGGCCGTGCCGCCGGTGCCGCCGCCTCCGCTGCCTCCGCCGGAGCAGGCCGAGAGTGCCGCCATCGACATCAGCACCGCGGCCGCCAAGGCCACCGATCGCTTCTTCATGTACCGACTCCCGGGTTCGCTCGGCCTTATACGTTTAAGTGCAGGACGCAAAGGAACTACCTGGTCTGGTTTCGGGGGAACCGTAGGAGCCGGCCTGGGATTCAGTCAACCAACCGCGTACGCATCGAGATCAGTTCGTTACCTGCCGTGCTCGATGCCGGGCTCTCTGACTTAAGCACTTAAGCCCATTGGCAGCAGCGGTGCCGTGCCCTACTGTTCCGCCATGGCCTTCCTCTCCATGGACCTGTCGGATCTGCGGAAGTACCGACCCGAACGGACCGAGCCCGACGACTTCGCCGCCTTCTGGGCGGACACGCTGGCCGAGGCCAGAGCCGTCCCGGCCCGCCTCGACGCGCTCCCGGTCCACACCGGTCTCACCACCGTGACAGTTGAGGACGTCAGCTTTCCCGGCTTCGCGGGGCAGGCGATCAGGGGCTGGCTGGTACGCCCGCGCGGCGCCGAGGGCCCGCTGCCGGCGATCGTCACCTACGTCGGGTACGGCGGCGGGCGGGGGCTGCCCCACGACCATCTCCTGTGGGCCAGCGCGGGCTACGCGCACCTGGTCATGGACACCCGCGGGCAGGGCGGCGGGTGGTCCGTCGGCGACACCTCCGACGAGGCGCCCGGCTCGGGTCCGGCCCATCCCGGGTCGATGACCCGCGGCGTCCTCGACCCGGCCTCGTACTACTACCGGAGGCTCTACACCGACGCGGTGCGCGCGGTCGACGCCGTGCGCACGCATCCCGGCATCGACCCGGCCCGCGTCGTGGTGGCCGGTGGCAGCCAGGGCGGCGGCCTGGCCCTGGCCGTCGCGGGCCTGCTACCGGACCTGGCCGGCGTCATCGCGGACGTCCCGTTCCTGCAACACATCCGCCGCGCCACCGAGATCACCGACGACTTCCCCTACAAGGAGATCGCCGACTTCTGCAAGGTCCACCGCGACAAGGTGGAAACCGTCTTCGGCACCCTGTCGTACTTCGACGGCCTCAACTTCGCCGCCCGCGCCACGGCCCCGGCGCTGTACTCGGTCGCGCTGATGGACGAGGTCTGCCCGCCGGAGACCGTCTTCGCCTCCTACAACCACTACCTCGGCCCGAAGGAGATCAGCGTCTACACCTACAACGGGCACGAGGGCGGCGGCGGGCACCACATCCCCGCGACGCTCGCCTTCGCGGCGTCGGTGGCATCCGCGGCGTAGCGGACGCAGGCAACGCTCAGCAGGATCGCGTCACGCGTCGTCCAGGTCGGCGAACGCGGGGCTACGCCTTCGTACGCGCAGCCGCCTTCGCGGCTTTCTGCTTGCTCTGGAAGGGGCAGGCGAGCTGTTTCTGAATCGCGGGAGCCAGCAGGTCCTCCTGGCCCTTCAGCGCGTCCGCGAGCTTCCGGTCCAGCGGAAAGACCATCTCGGCCGCGACGTTGTCCTGCACGATCCGCGCCAGGTTGTCCAGGGCCACGGCCACCGGGTCGGCCGGGAACTGAGCCATCATCAGGTCGATCAGGTGGCTGTCCACCTTGGCCGCGTTCAGGTACTGCCTGAGGATGATGCTGTTCTGGTTGAGCGCGGCGGTCGTCCAGATCGACATGACGACGATGTAGAGGTCCGCCCAGTCCTTCTCCCCGACCCTGGCCCGCCACCGCGTCATGACGTCCTTGACGCCTTCGATCTGGACCTTCGCCGCCCAGTCCATGGTGGTGCCGATGTCCTCGTACACGCTGCCCGAGAAGTCCTCGAACGACTTCATGTCGAACGAACCCGCCGCCGTGCTCCGGTCGATGAACCGGAGCGCCGCATCGAGGATCACCCTGCACGACGCCTCCAGATCCGGGGCGAGATCCGCGGACCCGACCTCGCGGCAAGCAGCCGAGAGCGTGTCCCCGAACGCCCTGAGCGGCGTGATCCACTCGGTCGACCGCGGCCCCTTGAACGCGACCGTCCGCAGGTCGTGCGCGTCCAGGTGATCGTGGTTGGGCAGATTCGGGACCCGGTTGTCCAGATAGGGAGCCAGGATCGAATAGATCCCCAGCGGCGCGTGCGCGACCGACTTCGCCAGCTCGAACACTTCCGAGACCGGGTGCTCGGAGATCCGCTCCCCGTCGTGCACGAGCGTGAAGAGACCGCCCGCGTAGTCGTTGTAGACCACGATGACCGGCGACAGGTGCGCCGCCACCCCGACCCGCAGCGCGTCGTAGTACTTCTGCGTGTCCGTGTCGACCTGGACGAGCGCGGCCCGCGCCTGCTCCCCGTCCACGGGCGAATCGCGTCGGCCCGCCCGGTCGGCCGAGGGCGGGGCGGTGCCGAGAAGCTTCACGGCGCCGGCCGCGGTGGCGGAGCCGAGGAAGGCCCTTCGTGTGGTCATGTGCTGCCCCCAATGCCTGCCGATTGTCAGGACGCTCGCGAGGGACAACGATCACCGACTCGTGCCGACACGCCTCGGGGGCCGGAGAGCCGCTCCACCAGGCCGGCCGGCTAGCGGGCCGGGTCGCGGCGGTACAGCCAGGCGGCTCCTGCGAGGAAGACCGTCGCCCAGATCGTGAGGTTGGCCAGTGCCCCGCCTACCGGGCCGCCGGTGAGGGGGTGGCGGGCGAGTTGGCCGACTCCGTAGCCGGGGGTGAACTCGGCGAAGGAGCGGACCGGCTCCGGCAGGAAGGGCAGCGGGACGAACAGGCCGCCGCACAGGGCCAGCAGCGCCAGTGCGGGGCCGACGAACTGCATGACGTTCTCCGAGGGCAGCACGAATCCTGCGAACAGACCGAGGGAAGCGAAGACCGCAGAGCCGAGCCAGGCGATCAGACCGGAGAGCAGCCAGACCCGCAGCGGAGCCCGTACCCCGGAGGCCGCGCCAAGGGTGAACTCCACCACCACCGACAGCAGCCCGAGCAGCATGGCGGTCAGCACCTTGATCGCGAGGTGGGCGAGCGGGAGCAGCGGCGTGATGCGCAACTGCCTGGTCCAGCCGAGGCTGCGCTCGACCGCGACGGCGGCGCCGCAGGAGGTGGCGGCGAGCATCGAACCGTAGACCGCCATGTTGACCATGGTGAGTCGGCGCACCCCGGCGGCGGCCTGGCCGGCCTGCGGCAGGCCGAAGGAGAGGAAGAACAGCGCGGGCATCACCAGGGCGAAGACCAGGGTGCGCCGGTTGCGCAGCACCCGTCGCACCTCCAACCGCAGGGCCACGGTGTTGAATCCGCCGTACGGCGGGCGGGCGGGCGCCATGGTCATCCGCGTTCCTCGGGGTCGGGCTCGGGCGGCCGGGCGGAGTCGCGACCGGTCAGTGCCATGAAGGCCGACTCCAGGGTGGCGGTGATCTCCAGGTCGCGGGCGAGGGTGTGGTTGAGCAGGTGGCGGGCGATCCGGTCGGAGTCGCGGGTGTGCAGCAGGACCGAATCGCCGTACGCCTCCGCCGAGTCGACGCCGGGCAGGGCGCGGACGGCCGCCAACTCGGCTTCGGGCCAGAGCACTCGGATCCGGCGACCGGTCGCCAGGTTCTTGATCTTCGCCGCCGGGCCGTCGGCCACCACGACGCCTTCCCGTACGACGACGATCCGGTCGGCGTGCGCGTCGGCCTCGTCGAGGTAGTGGGTGGCGAACAGTACGGCCCGGCCGCGCTCCGCATCGCGGCGGACCGCCGTCCAGAAGTCCTGACGTGCCTCGACGTCCATGCCGGCGGTCGGCTCGTCGAGGACCAGCAGCTGCGGCTCCGGCAGCAGGGCCAGGGCGAAGCGGAGCCGCTGCTGTTCGCCGCCGGAGCACTTGCCGACCCGTCGGCCGGCGATCGGCGTCAGCCCGGCCACCTCCATCACCTGGTCGACCGGTCTGGCCGTCGGGTACACGGAGGCGACGTACCGGACGGTCTCGGCGACCGTGAAGTCGCGCAGCAGGCCGCCGCTCTGCAGGACGGCGGCCACCAGGCCGTGCCGGACGGCGTCCGCGGGTGGGCGGCCGCAGACCCGGACGGTGCCCGAGTCGGGCCTGGCCAGGCCCAGCAGCAGGTCGATGGTGGTCGACTTGCCCGCACCGTTCGGTCCCAGGAAGGCGACCACCTCACCGGCCTCGACCCGCAGGTTCAGGCCGTTGACCGCCGTGACCTCGCCGAACTGCTTGCGTACGCCGACGAGTTCGATCACCGCAGGCCCGGTGGGCTGACGTTGCGTCAAGACACACCGCTGTGCTGCTGGAAGAGGTCCAGCAGGATCGCGGCCATCATGCCCTCGCGGCCCGCGCCGACGCCCAGCCGGTTCTGGGTCATGTGGAGCTGGGAGCCGAGGATCCGGCCGGCACCGGGGATGCCGTGGGATTCGGTCCACAGTTCGGCGGCCGGCCGGAGCCTGGTCGTCCAGGCACTCCATCGGGACGGGGCGCCGTCGGCCAGGGCGACCAAGGCCCCCGCGCTCGCGCGCAGCCGGTCGGCCTGGTCGGCGGCCGTACGGGCGAAGCCCTCGGCGGATCCGCCGGACCACTCCGTCCAGCCGTCCCGCACCGCGCTCAGCAGCACCAGCCGGTCGCCGGGCCAGGCCGACAGGGTCGCGGCCATCGCCTCCAACCCGTCGGCGACGTTGCGGCCGTGTCCCGGACGTGCCCGGCAGGCGCGCAGTGCCACCACGCTGGAGGCGTGGAACAGCTCCTCGCTGAGCGCCATCTGTCCGGGCCCGCCGTAGCGCCGGAGCTCCGGCTCGTACACCGCCGGGTGGACGCCCGGCGGCAGCAGCTCGCCGAGGTCGAGTGCGTGGCCGCCCTCGCCGAGGTCGGCGAGCGGCTGGGCGGCCTGCCGGTACGAGGCGGGGGTGAGCCGGTCCTCGGGCGGCAGTTCGGCGTTGACGGCGTCCGTGCGGGCGACCAGCTCTGCGGTGATCCGGGTGGCCGCCGGATCGTCCAGGTCGGCGATCCGCAGTCGCAGGTGCGGACCGCCCTGCCAGTAGCGGACGAAGAACCAGGGCCGGGGCGGAGCGCCCTCTCCCTGGCCGGCCGTGTGCTCCCCGACCACCGGGGCCACGGCTCGGAGCAGCAGGCTCTCCAGTGCGGCGGGTCGCAGCGTGTCCGTGTGCAGGTGCCAACTACGCCAGCGGCCAACGGGGTTGGGTGTACTCATGTGCGCAGGTCCAGCATCGGTTCGGTGAAGCGGGATGTCCCGCAGACGGTCATGAACACCGGGGTCTCCTCGCGGCGTAGGCCGAACAGGGGCTGCACGTGGTACTCGACGAAGGAGCGCGCCGGGCGGGCGACCAGTCCGTGCGCGGCCGCCGCCAGGCAGAGGCCGTGCACGCTCCAGCCCAGGCCGAGCTGGAGCAGGCCGAGGGCCGACGGGCCGAAGTCGTCGAGCAGGGCGTCGATGTCGACGGAGTGGACCCAGACCATCGCCGCGTGGCGCATCCCGGAGTCGGTGTTCGGCGAGGGCTGCTGGGCGAATCCGGGCTGGAGCGCGGCCATGATCATGGGCCGGACCGGACCGGGCGTCAGCTCCCTGCCCTCGACCCGGTGGACGCCGGTCGGCAGACCGCCGACCCGTTGCAAGGCCACGCTCAGCCGGACCCGGCCGGCGACCTCGGCCAGCAGGCGGTCCGGCGGGGGCCGGTCGGCCCAGGCCAGCAGGTCGGCCAGCGCGTCGGCGGAGACCTCGGCGGGCCGCAGGGCGAAGCCGTACAGCTGGTCGGGCATCCGGCCCGCGGTGCGGTTCCAGAGCACCTGCGCCCAGTCGGTCCGGCCGGTCGGGCCGCCCTCGGGCAATCCACGGGCCGGTGGCTGCGGGCCAGTCGGCAGGCCGTGGCGCTGGGCGCTGACGGCGGCCATGTCCCGGATTGACGGATCGTCACTCTCCAGCAGGGGGTCGCGGCTGTCCGGCCCGCTCCCGTCCGGACCGGGGAGTGGCGTGCTCGGGCCGACCTGGGCGAGGCCGCCGAGCCGGACGGCCAGCGGGGCGGACCAGGTGCCGGGACCGGCCGACCGGACCACGGCCTCGGCCTCGGCGGTGCTCCCGCCGTCCAGGGCGAGCCGGGCCTCCACCCCGAGCAGGTCCGCCGCCACGCACAACGACCGTAGGTTGACCCCGAGTTCGACCTCGGTGACGGCGTACCGCATCCGGCCGTAGGCGGCGGGCAGGTCGCTGTAGCGGGCGGCCAGCAGCACCGACGTCCCGTCACCCGTCACCGCGGCCACTCCCCCGGGCGGCGTCACGTCCACCAGCGCGTGCCGGTACACGTCGAGATAGCGGACCGCCGATCCCTGGGCGAGGAAGGCGTGCACCGGGAACTTCGCCCGCCCCGAGGCGACCGAACGGTGGTCGGCGTAGCGGTGCGAGGGCTCGCGGCGCTGCAGGCCGAAGGCCGTGGTCAGGAGATGCCCGAGCAGGTCGCGAGGCTCCAGCGCCGCGACGGTCCCGGGCCCGCAGGGTCCGGGGTACGGGGTGGCGGCCAGCAGCTCGTGGGTGCCGAGCGACAGCGGCACGCCGGTGGCCGAGCGGGCCCATCCGGGCGGCAGAGCACTGGTGGTCGGGGCGCTGTCGTCCACCAGGTGCTGCTCGCCGAGGTGGGCCTTGCCGGGACCCTGCCGGAAGGCGAAGCGGCGGACGTCGGCCGGGGTCAGGGCACCGGGACGGGTGGCTGCGGGTGCGTTCATGGGAAGGGGTGGGGGTCGAGGGGCAGGTCGGTCGGATCCACGTCGAGCCGCGAGAGCAACCGGTCGAGGCCGGACAGGCGTTGGTGTGCCTGGCCGAAGCACATCGGCAGGATGCCGGGCACCACGCACTTGACCACCGACATGCCGAGCGCGGA
The DNA here is from genome assembly GCF_014203705.1 of Kitasatospora gansuensis. Taxonomy (NCBI): domain Bacteria; kingdom Bacillati; phylum Actinomycetota; class Actinomycetes; order Kitasatosporales; family Streptomycetaceae; genus Kitasatospora; species Kitasatospora gansuensis. The sequence continues at coordinate 7,493,900 of NZ_JACHJR010000001.1, read as the reverse complement.
GTGGTCGGGGGTGGACTGGTCGACGGCCAGCACGGTGCCGAGCCCGGCCGCCCGGTAGAGGTCGAGCACGTACTCCAGCGCGCCGGTCACGTCACCGCCCGCCGCCCGGATCAACGGCTGCGGCCAGTCGCCGAACGCGTCCGCCAGCGACCGCACCGGTCCGCCGAGCACGCGTTCGACCCGGGGCAGCAGTTCGGGGAAGGTGTAGCGGCGCCAGTGGTGCGCCAACTCCTCCACCTGCCAAGGGTCGTCGATCAGCGGCTCCAGCGGCTCGGGGTCCCAGTTGAGCCCGGCCGTCACGAGCTGGGTCAGCTCCCACAGCGCCGAGCGCACCGCCTGCTCGGGGTCGGGATGGCAGCCGGCCGTACTGAAGCTGGCCGGCAGACCACCGTCGCGCCGGACCGCGAGCGCCCAGACCGCGGGCACCGGGATGTCGGCGGTGGCGACCAGCAGGTGGACGTCGTAGCCGTGGCTCTCGACCAGCCTGAGCAGCAGTCGCGACTGGCGGTCGCGGACGGTGGCCGGATCGACGGCGGGCAGCGGGCGGGCGAGGTGCCAGGCCTGCAGGAAGGCGTCCCGCTCGGCGAGTTCGAGCAGCGAGTGCAGAGCCGCCTCCTCGAAACCGCCGCCGAGGGCGCAGCCGCTGGAGGATTCCAGGAAGGAACCGCGCCGGTTCTCCTCCGCCGCCGCCCTGATCCGGTAGCCGTAGCGGTAGAAGCCGATCTCGGCCGGGACCAGGCGGGGTTCGCCGCCGGTCAGCGGCCGCGCCCACACCCAGTCCAGCGGGGTGTCCTCGGTGTACCGCCGCACCTTGCTCGACGGGGAGGCGAGTTGGCGGTCGGTGTAGCCGCCGAGGGTCGCCGGGTCGAGGGCGAGAGCGCCGAGCTCCCGGTGGGTCACGTCGGGGACGACGGTAGCCGCGTGCGGGTAGCCGGCCTGGCGCTCCAGCGCCTCGTACATGCCGACCGCCTCGGCCTCGCGGAACCGCATCCCCCGGCCGAGACCGGACGGCGTCCCGGCCAGTACGTCGACCTCGCTCATCGGGAAGCTGCCCGACGAGAAGCGGGCGATCCGCACCACCGGGCCGAAGCGGGGATCCGCGAACGCGGCCCGCATCCGGTCCGGGTCCATGCCGAACGGCGCCGAACTCTGCCGGGTCGGCACCTCGGCCGTAGTCGGACGCGGCTCCGGCCGTGGCAGGGGCGGCGGCCCGTCGGCGGCCGAGGCCAGCAGCGGCGGGCCACCACCGCACAGGCGGCACCGGAAGGTACGCATCACCCGGTGCCGGGTGACCACACCGGTCCGCGAGACGACGACCAGCTCACCGGGCCGGGGAGCCGCCCCCGCCGTGAGCACCGCACCGACCACCGCCTCCAACCACGGTGACACGGCCGTCACTTGACCGGGTCCTTCCGAGCGGCCCGCCTCCTCCGGTTCGTTCCCGTGGGCGGCCGGCCGCTCGCGTTCGCGGCGGTCGCGTTCGGGACGGTGCTCGGGGTCCCAGCGGCGGTAGGTGTCGGCGGCGGCGGCACAGCCGGGGCAGGCCTGCCGCCCGTCCGGGGTCCAGCGTGGTCCGATCTGTATCTCGGCGGCGCCGATCCGGACGGACAGCAGATCCCGGCCCGCCGCACGGGCGGCGGCCATCGCACGGCGTTCCCAGTCCAGGTCCAGCTCGCCATGGGCGGTCAGCAGGCAGCCGTCCAGGTCCTCGGCCCAGGTCTGCCAGTCCCAGGAGCTCGGCGCGCCCGGGCCGATCCGGTGCCCGGCTGCCGACGGCTGTTCGGGGGCGGCTGTCACAGTGGTGTCCTCGGTCATGAGAGCCGCACCGGCCCGCAGTGCAGCGGGAGTTGCCCGGTGACCGGGTCGTGGGTGAGCCGCCGTGCGAGGACGGTACGGCCCCGGACGGCCGGTTCGGTGCCGACGCGGCTCAGGGCCAGGCGCACCGCGGTGACCGAACAGGTCTCCAACACGCTGGTGCCGACCGGCTGTTCGGCGAGCAACGCGCGCACCTCGGGGTCGGCCTGCGCGTGGGCGACCGCGGCGGCGAGGGCCGCCCGGCTTGCGGTGGCCGCGGTCTCGCCCCATTCGACCGCGGCCACCTTCCCCTCCTGCTCCGTGACCGTCACCAACGACCAGCCGAGAGCAGGGAACCGATGGTGTGTCAGACCGACCGTGCAGCCGAACCAGGACTCCAGGAGGCCGAACAACGTCCGGCCCTCGGTGCCGAGTTCGTCCCACCCGAGCCGGTCTCCCGGGTAACCGGGCAGCCGCTCGGCGCCGAGCTGCCGAAGCACACCGTCGAGCAGCCAGCGGCCCTCGGTCGTCCCGGCGGCGCCGTCGACCCCGGCCATCCGGCGCGCCCCGGCCAGGAGCGCGCTGACCCCGGCGGCCGCACGATCCGGCCCCCACCCGCTGACCCGGGACCCGGAAGGCCCGGCGAGCAGCTCGACGGTCTCCAACGAGAACGGCAACTGGTCCACGTCCAGGTCACGCCCACGCCGCAACGGCCCGACCCAACGAGTAGTCAGCGGAGCCCAGGCCGCCAGCAGCTCCTCGGCCCCCGAGGGATCGACGTCCTCCGTGGGCAACACCAGGACACCGAGCCCCTCGTCGCCCCCGGACGAGCCGTCGGCTTCGGGGAGGGGAACGCGAGCGGTCTTGAGGTGGCGGCCGTGGATCACGGTGGCCGAGTGGGGGGACCGGTCGAGGTCGGTGAGGCCGGCGAGGACCGCGCGGGCCGCCAACGCTCCGGCCAGGACCGCGCTGAGTGGACGCGGCGCACAGGCCTCGGGGTCTCCGGCCGCCCAGGCGGCGGCGCGGTGGGCGGCAGCCTCGAAGGCGGCCGTGCCGGTGACGTCGTCCAGCTCGGCCACCAGGGCCACGTGCTCCCCGGCATGCACGGCGACCACCCGGGTACCGGACGGCAGCGCGGTGCGCCGGGCGGCCGGATACTCGTGATCGTCGATCAGCACCGCCCAGCCCGGCCCCACCGGTTCGGCGGCCTCGGCGTCGGCCGGGTCCCGCCCGCCGGGCGCGACGGCCACCGCGTCCCCCACCCCGTGGCGCCGCAGCGACCGCGCCGCCGTCTCCGCGGCGGGTCCGTCCCCCACCACTCGCACCCGCGCGCCCCGTAGCCGCGCGAAGTCCCCGTAGGGGTCCGAACTGCGGGCTTCCAGGTAGGCGAGCGTCTCGGCGTAGCGTTCCGCGGTGGCCGGGTCGGGTGCCGGAGTGGTCAGCGCGTCCAGGTCGAGCAGGACGTCCCGCTCCAGGAGGGTGCGCAGGATCCGGTCGAGGACCGGGCGGGCGGACTCGTTCCCGAAGGCCGCGACGAGGGCGTCGACGTCCGTACCGTGGGTGAGTTCCTCCAGCCGGCTGTCGAGGACGGTGTACAGCGCCGTCGGTCCGGTGAGGACGAAGGACTCGCCGCCCCGGGCGACGTACACGCCCTGCCGGGCGGGCGCGAAGTGCGTACCAGGACGCAGTTTGACCCTCACGCGCCCTCCCCGGCGGACTCGGCCTGCGCCTGGCCGGACACCGGCTCGTGCGTCAGGTCGTACTCCAGCAGCCACTCGCCGGCCGTCACCCCGCTGCGCACCCCGGGAAGTGCCTCCTCGAAGAAGCCGGGCCCCCGGCGCTCCAGGAACTTCGGCAGCACCCGCACCATCAGCGCGCTGCCCAGGTCCAGGTACTGGGGCTTCTCCCGGCTGCGTGCCCTGAGGTAGCGCGTGAGCGCCGCGGCAGCGCCGTCGCCGGACATCACCTCGCCGGCCGGCATGCCGAGCGGGGTCTTCATCACGATCTCCTCGGGTATGTCGTGGGTGGCCCGCCAGCGCGTCATCGCGATCAGGTGGGCGGCCTCGTCCGCCGGCTCGCCGCCGGGCACGGACGGCAGGTCGTCCCCGGGGTACCAGCGGCGGCGCTGCAGGACCACGTCTCCGGCGACCAGCCGGGGGTAGCGGACGGTGGTCCCGTCGAGGTCGGTGCGCTGGGAGTGCAGCCGGCCGATCGGGTCGAAGGCGACCCGGCCGGTGTCGTAGAGCCAGACGGCCAGATTGAGCGGCGCGGGCTGGAGTTCGATCCACTTCATGCCCAGGGACATCACCCGGATCGGGCGTCCGTCCCGGTCGAGGAGGTCGAGCCGGTCGCCGGCCGGGTCGTGGGCCAGTGTGACGCCGACCCAGTCCTGCGGGGTGACGGTCTCGTCCAGCAGCCGGATCCGGTGGTTGATGTTGGCCCGGTGCAGCCCGTGGTCCTCGACCAGCCGGACGCCGTCGGCGCCGAACCGGTGCTGGATCCGGCGGGCGATCCGGGCGGCGACGTCACTGCCGAACTCGGCCTGGCTGCCGAGGAAGCGGGTGGCCAGCTGACCGTGCCCGGTGTAGCAGGCGTTCAGCACCAGTCGGCCGTCGACGGGCTGGACGAGCAGTCCGTACGAGGCGGCGGTGAGCTTGAACCGGTCGGGCAGGCCGTCGGCGAGCGAGCCGAGCAGGCCCGGGTCCACGGAGACCTCGGCGGCGTCGCCGGCCTCGCGGAGCCGGGCGGCGAGGGTGGCGGTGGCGATCGCGCGACGGCGGAGCAGCTCGGCCAGCGAACCGTCGGCGGGCCCCCACTGCTCGGCGTCGGCCCGGGTGAGCGCGAGTTCCCGGCTGCGGACCAGGGTGACCAGTTCCTCGGCGTGGTCGAGCAGGTCGACCCGCGCACCGACGCCGAACCGGTCGGTGAAGGCGCGGGTGAGCAGGGCGCGGATCTCGTGGTGCCGGTCGAAGAGGCTCTGGAAGGCGGTGACCCGGCCGAGGTCGGCCAGTGCGGCGCGGTAGCCCTCGGGCGAGACGGTGCCGGGTTCCAGCAGGTAGTCCTCGTTGACCTGGAGCTTCGCGGGGCAGCTGCTCAGTTCGTTGAGCGCGGTCTCGGCGGCGCGGATCCTGGTGAGGGCGGCCCGGCGGCCACCGACGGAGTCACGGGCCATCAGATCGAGGTCGGCCGCGATCGCGGCGACCGTGGCGGCTGCCTCGGGGTGGTGCTCGGCGAGCAGCTTCTCGGCAGCCGGCAGCGGGTCGCGCGCCTGCTCGTCGAGGACCGGGGCAGTCACCAGGATCTGCGCGTCGACGGCGGCGGTGACCAGTCGCCTGGCGTCCGGCTCGGACACCGCGAAGCGCCGGGCGAGTTCGGCGATCAGCAGCTCGACCGGCAGCGGGCCGAGAGCGGTGAGCTTCAGCAGGCCGGTCAGCTGTTCGTTCAGCTCGGCCGACAGGGTGCGCCGTCGGCCGTTCACGACATGCTGGAAGCGGATGTGGGTGCCCTCCCGCTTGAGCATGGCGTTGCGCTGCACGACAACGGGGAGTTCGCCGAGGCGGGGCGGGGCCACGATGCCGTTGACCAGGCTGGAGAAGAGCGCCCGGTCCGGGGTGAGCACGGAGTGGGCGCGGCGCCGGTCGAAGGCGGCCTCGTCGAAGCGGCGGCCGTCCTCGGACCAGTCGGCGAATCCGACGGCGGTGAGCCGGGACAGCGGGCTGACGCGCAGCAGCGCACGGGCGAGGTGCTGGACGAGCCCGCGCTCGGACTTGCGCTGACGGGCGGTCGGCTGCCCCGGTGAGGTGCGGTAGCGCTGGGCCGCGTCGAGGACCTGGGGAGAGTTGAGAGCCAGTGAGAGCTGGAAGGGCTCGGATCCGACCGCCTGGGCGAGCCGTTCGCGCTCCTCGCCCAGGAAGGCCGGCAGGCCCGCCTCCAGTGCGGTGCGGGCGAGTTGGCTGCGTTCGCAGGCGGCCAGCCAGGCGGTGACGGCCGGCGGGAGCGGCGTCTGCCAGGTGTCCCGCAGGTCCGCGGCGTCCGGGACGCGGTCGTTGAAGGCGGCGCGCTTGAGCCGCAGCAGACGGTGGCGTTCGCGGCCGGTGGTGGCGCCGGCGAGTCGGTAGAGCTCCTCGCAGACCTCGTCGGCCAGTGCCCGGCACTCCCGGTGCGCGGTGAACAGGGCCCGCAGGACGGTGCCGAGGCGCTCGCCGCCGAGGCGCAGACCCGGCGTGGGATTCACCCGGTACATGGGTGTGTCGGCCAGGATCCAGGACTCGGTCACGCCAGCTCCCTGCTGAAGGCTCGTACCCGCTCGATGGACGACTCACCGGTCAACTCGTCGGTCCCCTCGCCGAGCCCGTAGCAGAGGTAGTACCGCTGCATCGGGGTGATGCCGAAGCAGGTCAGGCTGGTGTAGAGGACGTTCAGCACGATCCGGTGCGCGATGTGGCGGTAGGAGGGCTTGCGCAGCATGCCGCCGTCCAGGAGCTCGCCGATGAAGTCGCTGCGGACCGGGGCGCCGAGCGGGTGCTCCCACTCCCCGCCGCCGGCCGCGTCCTGCAGGACGTGCTCGTCGACGGCCTGGCCGGCGGTGTGGGCCTCGGCCACGCCCCAGGCGTACTGCATGGCCCGTTCCCAGGCGCGCAGGGTGTCGGTCAGCACGGGTGCCCGGAGGGCGTCGAGGAAGACCTCGCGGTCGCTCCCGTAGCGCGCCGCGAAAGCGGACCTGAGGTCGGTGTGCCTGCCGGTCGCCGAGGCGACGCCCTCCGCGTGCGAGCGGTACGGCAGCGCGCCGGCGCTGATGCCGCGCGGGTGGGTGCGGGCGAGCAGTGCGAGGACCTGGGCCAGGTGCGGCAGCAGCTCGGCCTCGGGGACGGCGAGTGAGCCGAGCACCGGTTCGAGGAAACGGCCCATGATCTGGTCGACGGCCTGCGAGAGCGCCGGGGAGTCGGCACGCGGCCGGTGCGGTTCGGTGGTCACCCGGCCCTGCGGGTGACAGGGCAGCAGCTCGTCCTGAACGTTCTCCCAGCGGGCGAGCTCCTGCGCGCGGCGCAGGTAGGTCTCCTGGTCCGGGGCGCTCGCGCCGCGGGCGGTGGCGAGTCCGGTCGCGGTGGCGACGAACTCGCTCGCGTCGACGGACCGTTCGCCGTAGGGGCGGAGGGTCAGGAGGAGGTGTGAGCCGTGCAGCCAGCCTCGGCGCACGTGGACCACGGGAAGCTGCTGCGAGCTTTTCAGGCGCAGCAGAGGCTCGCTGATTTCTCGCAGCAGCTCCCGCGGATTGTCCGAGTAGTCGAAAACCCGTATGGCCAGGCCCGGATCGATAGTTCGCATGACGACTCCAGGAAATACACGAATCGGTCGGTCGGCGTGAAACCGGCGGCACGATCGCTGACGGCCGTTCGGCACGGTGTCACCGGCTCTGCCGGCACCCGACTACGAGAAGTCGGGAATGGTCAGCTGCCGGAAATCAGCAGCAGGAGGAGGAGGTGCTGGCCGAGGCGCTCGGGGTGGTGTTGAGCGCGTCCTCGGTCAGGATCTCCTCGCCGTCCTCGGTGTACAGCCACACGAAGACGATCGAGGCGCCCATGTCGGGCAGTGCGACGGCGTCGTTGGCGTCCAGGACGGCCAGCTCGTTGACGTCGAACGCGGCGAAATCCACAGCAGTGCTCATGGTGGTTCCCTTCAGGTTGGTTTGACGGAAAGTCAGCAGCAGGAGGAAGAGGTGCTGGCCGAAGCGCTCGGGGTGCTGTTGAGCGCGTCCTCGGTCAGGATCTCCTCGCCGTCCTCGGTGAAGCTCCACACGAAGACGATCGAGGCGCCCATGTCGGGCAGTGCGACGGCGTCGTTGGCGTCCAGGACGGCCAGCTCGTTGACGTCGAACGCGGCGAAATCCACAGCGGTGCTCATTGCGGTTCCCCTTTCGGATCGACCGGCGGTCTGCCGGTGACTGGGCATGAGCCAACTACCTTTCGGGAGATCTCGGCAAGGGGAATCCGGCGGCAGCAATATGCCGCTGCCGAAAGCACTTGTCGGGGACATGAAAAGCCTGGCGTGCCAATCTGCCGCCAAGTTCGGACAATCCGGCAGATCCCCCCTCACCGCCCCTGGCACGTTGCTGTCAGACGGCATCTCCGACCTGGTCCGGAGCTGGACTCGGCGGCACGGAACTGGCGAGAGTGTCGCAGTGCCCGGCCGCCGCCGGCCCGATGTCGAATGAGCGGCAAATTCTTGACCGCCATCCGTCAATCCAGCCCCGCGGCGCCCTGTTTGATTCAGGACCGGAGGAACTCTGTGATCAGCGCGCAAGGCCTCAGCTACTCGTACCGGACCCGCTTCGGAACGGTCGAAGCCGTCCGGAACGGGACCGTGGACGCCGTCCAGGGGGTCGACCTGGAGGTGGCCGCAGGTGAGATGGTGGCCTTTCTCGGCCCCAACGGCGCCGGCAAGACCACCACGGTGCGCATGCTCACCACGCTCCAGACGCCGACCGGTGGCACCGCCTCGGTGGCCGGCCACGACGTGGTCCGCGAACGGGCCGCGGTCCGACGGACGATCGGCTACGTCGGGCAGTCCTCCGGCGGCTCCGAGCACCGGGTCGCGGACGAGCTGCACACCCAGGGCCGGCTCCAGGGCATGACGGCCGCTCAGGCCGCGGCCCGCACCGCCGAGTTGGTCGAACAGTTCGAGCTCGGCGGCTTCAGTGGACGGCCGGTCGCCAAGCTCTCCGGCGGCCAGCGCCGCCGGGTGGACGTCGCGCTGGGGCTGGTGCACCGCCCCGCCGTGCTGTTCCTGGACGAGCCGAGCACCGGCCTGGATCCGCAGAGTCGGGCCAACCTCTGGGACCACCTGCGCAGACTTCGCACCGAACACGGCACCACGGTCTTCCTCACCACGCACTACCTGGACGAGGCCGACCTGCTCTGTGACCGGATCATCGTGATCGACGGTGGCCGGGTGATCGCCTCCGACACCGCCGAGGCGCTGAAGGGCCGGATCGGCGGTGACGTGGTCACCCTGGAGACCAGCCGGATCAGCGACGCCGCGACCGTGGTCGCCAGGGTGGTCCCCGGCTGTGACCTGGACACCACTCCGGACGGCGTGCAGTTCCACGTCGCGCACGCCCAGCGGCTGCTGCCCGAGCTGCTGCGGGCACTCGACCACGCCGGCGTCGCCCTGGAGTCGGTCTCCGTCAAGCGCCCCACCCTGGACGACGTCTTCCTGCGACTGACCGGCCGTTCCCTGCGCGAAGAGGGCCTGCCGGCCAGGACCGCACCCTCCGACGGGGACCGGACCCCGTCGGCCACCGAGCCGCTGAACACCGAGGTGACCACGTGACCACCGCCGCCACCAGCTGGATCATCTTCCGGCGCTCGATGCGCTTCACCCTCCGCAAGCCCTCCTGGGTGATCTTCGGCCTGATGCAACCGCTGCTCTACCTGGCCCTGTTCGGCCCGCTGCTGAACCGGATCGGCCAGGCGCCCGGCTTCGACGGGGGCAACACCTGGCGGGTCTTCGTCCCCGGCCTGCTGGTCCAACAGGGCGTCTTCTCCGCCGTGTTCGTCGGTTTCGGCATCATTTCGGAGGTCCGGTCCGGCGCGCTGGACCGGATGAAGATCTCCTCGGCGGGCGAGCTCGGCCTGCTACTGGGCCGGATGCTCCGGGACGCCGTGGTGCTCACCGTGCAGGCCGGGCTGCTCACCCTGGGCGCGCTGGTCGCCGGGCTGCGGGCGCCGGCCGGCGGGGTGCTGGCGGCGTTCGCCCTGGTCACTGTGGTCGGCCTGGCGATGTCGGGCTTCGCGTACGGGCTCGCGCTGGTGCTGAAGAACGAGGAGGCGTACGGCCAGGTGCTCAACACCCTGATGCTGCCGATCATGCTGCTCTCCGGGGTGCTGCTGCCGCTGGCCCTGGCACCCGGCTGGCTCTCCGGACTGGCCGAGGCCAACCCGCTGTCGCATATCGTGACGGCCGAACGCGCCCTGTTCGCAGGCGAGTTCGGTGGCAGCGACACCCTGGTCGGGGTAGCCGTCGCAGCCGGCCTGGCGGTACTCACCACCTGGTTCGCCTCCCGCGCGATCCGCAGCGGCTCGTGACGGCGCCCACCGCGGCGGCCCCGCCCGCCGTCGCCGAGGTGCACCGGCACCGGTTGGCCAACGGTCTGCGGCTGGTGGTGATCCCGGACCCGGGCAGCCCGGCCGTCGGCCTGGCCGTCGCCTACGGGGTCGGCTACCGCTCCGAGTCCCGGTCCGGCTTCGCGCACCTCTTCGAGCACCTGATGTTCCAGGGCAGCGCCAATCTCGCGGCACAGGAGCACGCCCGGCACATCCAGGCCAACGGCGGCCTCTTCAACGGCACCACCCACCGCGACCACACCTGCTACTTCCAGGCGATGCCGGCCGAGGCCCTGGAGCTCGGCCTCTTCCTGGAGGCCGACCGGATGCGGGCGCCCCGGATCACCCCGGAGGCGATCGCCACCCAGGCCTCGGTGGTCGCCGAGGAGATCCGCCGCACGGTCACCAACCGGCCGTACGGCGGCTTCCCCACCTTCCAGCTGCCGCAGGTGCTCTTCGACTCCTTCGCCAACGCCCATGACGGGTACGGCGATCACGCGTCGCTCGGCGCCGCCACGGTCGAGGAGTGCGTGGACTTCTTCGACCGCCACTACGCCCCGGCGAACGCGGTGCTCGCCGTCTGCGGCGGCGTCGACCCCGCCGAGGTGGTCAAGTTGGCCGAACGGCACTTCTGGGCGATCCCGCCCCGTACGGCCGTTCCGCCGCCCGAGCTCGCCGAGCCACCGCTCGCCGGGCCCCGCACGGTTCGGCGCACCGACCCGCTGGCCCCCCTCCCGGCGGTCGCCGTGGGCCGACGGATGCCGCCGCCGGACTCGCCCGACTACCTGGCGACCGTGGTCGCCGCGGCCGTCCTCGGCGACGGGGAGTCGAGCCGGCTGCGCCGCTCGCTGGTCCGCGAACGCCGGCTGGCCACCCAGGTGATGGCGATGGCCGGCCTCTCCGGCCCCTTCGACTCCCGGGACCCGGACGCCTTCCTGGTGAACGCCGTCTGCCCGCCCGGAGTCTCCGCCCCGCACACCGCGGAGGCCGTCGACGAGGTGCTCGCCGCACTGGCCGCCGAGGGTCCCGACGAGGACGAACTCCTCCGATCGGTACGGAGGTTGCAGACCGCCTGGTTCGCCGACACCGACCCGGTCGGGATCCGCGCCCGCCGGCTGGCCGGCTACGAACTGCTCCACGGCGACGGCGAACTGGTCCTCGACGCGCCACGCCGCTTCGCCACCGTCACCACCGAGGACGTGCGCCGGGTGACGGCCGACCTGACCGGACGTCACCCGGCCGTGCTCCAGCTGCTCCCCGAACGGAAGGCCGACCGATGAACCCCGGCAGCACCGGGGCCGCACTGCCCCCGCTCGCCCCACCGCGGCCCGCACCGCCGCTGGAGATGGTGGACACCGCGCTGCCGACCGGGCTGCGCGTGGTGGCGGCCCGCCGGGCCACCGTCCCGGTGGTCCAGCTCCGCCTGGGCGTCCCCTTCGGCGGCTCCACCGCCCGGCACACGGCCGCCGCCGAGCTGCTCGCCTGCACCCTGCTGACCGGGGGCGGCGGGGCCGGCCGTACCGCCGTCGACGACGAACTCGCCGCCGTGGGAGGCAGCCTGCGGGCCGTGGTCGGCCCCGAGGACCTCCGGATCACCGGCCAGGTGCTCACCGAGGGACTGCCCCGGCTGCTGGCCCTGCTCGCGGGCTGCCTCACCGGCGCCGGGTACGACGGGACGACCCTGGAGGCCGAGCGCGAGCGGCTGCTGCACCGGATCCGGCTCACCGGGTCGATGCCGGCCAGGGCCGCCAGGGCGGCGTTGCTCCGCCGCTGCTTCGGCGACCATCCGGCCACCAGGGAGACCCCCACCGAGGACCAGGTGGCAGCCGTCGACCGGAACGAGGTCGCCGAACTGCACCGGACCCAACTGGTGCCGCGCGGCTCGGCGCTGGTCCTGGTCGGAGACATCCACCCCGCCCGTGTCGTCGAGGAGTTGGCGGTCGCACTGGGCGGCTGGGCGGCCGGGCCCCAGGCGGTGCGGATGGCGCCGCTGCCCGCCCCGGCCCATCCGGGAGAACCGCCGCAGGCCGTCCCGGTCACCGGGGCCAGGCAGTGCGAGGCCCGGCTGGCCGCGCCCTCGCTGGTCCGTACCGACCCGGGTTACCCCGCGCTGGTGCTCGCGGACCGGGTCTTCGGCGGCTACTTCTCGTCGCGCCTGGTGCAACGGCTGCGCGAGCGGGAGGGCCGGATCTACACCGGGCAGTCCGCGATCGAGCAGCGGACCGGCTCGGCACTCGGCACCGTCCAGTTCGCCAGCGCGCCGCGGCACGCCGCAGCGGCCCTCGACGGAGCCCTCGCCGAACTCGCCGCGATCTCCGGCGAACTCCCGCCGACCACCGAGGAGATCGCATCGGCCCGGGGCCACGCACTCGGACTCCAGGCACTCGCTCTCTCCACCCAGAAGGGTCTGGCCGACAGCCTGTACGGACCGGTGCTGGCCGGCCTCCCCGCCGACTGGACCGACCACCTCGCGGCCCGGCTGCGCGCCGTACCCGACGACGAGGTCCGCGCGGCCGCCGCCGACCACCTGCGTCCCGACGCGTACACCGCAGTGCTGCTCGGCCCACCCGCCGATCCCGACACCGACTGACGCCCCGTTAGGAGCAACACCATGCGCTTCGGCGTCTCCTTCCTCCCCGACTCCTCACCCGAGACCAAGTCCCCGGTCGACTACTACCGGGAGGTCTTCGACCTCTGCCGGCTGGCGGACGAGTCCGGACTGGACTACGTCAAGATGACCGAGCACTACCTGCACGCCTACGGCGGCTACTGCCCGAGCCCGCTGACCTTCCTGGCCGCGGTGGCCGCGCAGACCCGGCAGATCCGGCTGATCACCGGCTGCACCCTGCCGGTCTTCCACCACCCGGTGAAACTCGCCTCCTACATCGCCATGGTCGACGCGATCAGCAACGGACGCCTGGAGGTCGGCTTCGCCCGGGCCTACCTGCCGCACGAGTTCCAGACCTTCCAGGTGCCGATGGACGGCAGCCGGCAGCGCTTCGAGGCGACGATCGACGCGGTGCACCGGCTGCTGACCGAGGAGCAGGTCACCGAGGACACCCCGTACTTCTCGTTCAAGGACGCCACCGTGCTCCCCCGGCCGACCCAGAGCCCGCGGCCGCCGTTCTGGGTCGCCGCGGTGCAGACTCCGGAGAGCTTCGAGCGGATCGGCCGGTTCGGCCACGGTCTGCTGATCACCCCGACCGGCCGCGAGTTCGACACCTCGCTGACCGCCCGCTACCGCGAGGCGTTCGCCGCGCACCACCCGGACGGCACCCCGCGGGTCATGGCGAGCATGCCGCTGGTGGTCGCCGAGACCGACCAGAAGGCCCGCGAGCTCGCCGACCCGCACCTGAACGAGTACCTGAAGGTCTGGGCCTCCGCCCTGGACACCTGGGACGAGACCGTCTCCACCGACTACGCGCAGTACACCGGCCTGGGCAGCGTCGTCCGCACCATGACCGCGAAGGACCTGCGGGCCACCGGGACGGCCTTCGTCGGCTCGCCCGAGCACGTCGCCGACCAGATCGGCCACTTCCAGGACCGGGTCGGCGCGGACGGGATCCTCTGGCAGGTGGACTTCGGCGGCTTCGGCGGGACCGACGCCATGCGCTCGATGGAGCTCTTCGCCGAGCAGGTCCGCCCCCAGTTCACCGCCGGAACCACCCCCGCCGAACCCGCCGGAGCCACCGCATGACCGCCCCCGCGACCACCGCGCCCGCCCCTGCCCCTGCCCCTGCCCCCGCCGGCACCGGCCTGGCCGACACCCCGGTCGCGCTGCTCGGCCGGGTCCCCGGCCGCCGCCTCGCCGCGCCCGCCCTGCGGGCCGCCCTGGCCGCGCTGGCCACCGCCCCGGACCGGGCGGCGGCCGAACGTCAGGTGGCGACCGCCCACGGACCGGCCGTGGCAGCGGAACGCGCCGCGCTCCGCTCGGCCCTGCTCGGGGACGCCTTCCGCCCGGCGCTCGCCGTCGGACGCCCCGGCGACCCGGTGGGCCGCTACCTCGCCGCCGGCGAGCAGCAGGCCACCGAGCAGGAGGCCGCGGCCCTGGAGTCCGCCGTCCTGGAGCAGTTCACCCGGGCGATGGTCCGGATCGGGCCGCCCACGGCGCACACCGCCGTCGCCCTGGGCCACTGGAGCGCGGACGGCGGCTCGTTGGACCGCCCCGGCCTCGACCCGGCCCGGGGTCGGCCCGTTCTGGCGCTGGACCGTCCGCAGCTGGCGATGGCGGTCGACGCACTGTCGGCCGGGCCCGACCCGGCGGCCGGCGGCCCGCTCCCGCCGCTGCTGCGCGCCAACTGGACCCTGCAACTGCGGAACGCCCGGGCCCACTTCTACCGTCGTGACGGCGAGCAGCTCCGGCTGGTGAGCACCGCGGTCACCGGGAAGGTCCGGGCGCTGCTCGGCCTGGTCGAGCTCGGTCCGCTGCCCGCCGAGGTGCTGCTCCGGGAGCTGGCTGCCGGGCTCGTCCTGACACCCGAGGCCGCCGCCGATCTCGTCGCCCAGGCGGTCCGCCTGCAACTCCTGGTCGGCGGATCGGAGTTCGAAGGCCAGGACGAGCGCCCGGCCGCTGCCGCCGCCGACTTCCTGACCACCCGTCACCCCGGCGCCGCCAGGCTGCTCACCGACGTGCAGGAGCGACTGGACAGCGCTGCCACGAGCCGTGGACAGCAGTCGGCCGACGCCCTGGCCGGGCTGGCCGGGGACCAGCAGGGCCTCAACGCCCTGCTCCCGCACCCGGTCGTGCTCCGGGTCACCGAGGAACACGTGCTGCCGCCGGTCGGGATCACCGCGACGCCGCACCGGGCGGCCCTGGACGACCTCGCCCTGGTGCTGGAGTACGCCGCCCTGTCCGACCCGGTGCACGAGGCCCGAGCGCTGCTGGTCGCCGCCTTCACCGAGCGGTTCGGCACCGGGGCCCGGATCAGGCTGGCCGACTGCGCCGCCGACCTGGTCGCCGTGGTCGGCCGCAGGTCCCAGCTGCTGACCCCCGGCACCGCCGCGGACTTCGGCCCCGCCGACGGCTCCCTCACCGAGCTGCTGCGGCTGCGCGCCGCGGCCCGGACGTCGCTCGGCGAGCGGATCGCGTCCGGACCCGCCGAGGTCGGGATCGACCCGGCGGAACTGGCCGCCCTCGCCGACGGACTTCCCGGGCGGTTCCGTCGCACCCACACCTCGTACGGGGTGCTGGTGCGGCCGGTCGGCGACCGGCTCGCGGTCCGCGGGTACCACCCCGGCGGCGGGAGTTCCGCGCTGCGGTACACCGGCACCGACCGGATGCTCGGCGGCCGGGCCCACGCCAGGCTCGCCGATCGGCTGAGCCGCGCCGCGGGTCCGGCCGTCCTGCTGGAGGACCGCGGGCTGCACGGGCTGGACGGCAACCACCGCCCGCCGCTGCTCGAGGACCGGATCGATCCGCTCGGCTGGCTCGGCCTCACCCTGGCCCACGATCCCGGCACCGACACCCTGGAACTGCTCGACCGGGACGGTGCGCCGGTCGTCGTGCACTCCCCTGCCCTGGCCAGGCCCGACCGGCTCGCGCCGCCGATGCGGATCGCCCTCTGGCTGCACGGCACCGGCCGCCTCGGGATCGACCCGCTCGGCGACGCCGCTGCCGACCTGCGCCGCACCACCGGAACACTCGTGCTGCCCAGGCTGACGGCGGGCCGGGTGGTCCTCCAGGGCCGCCGCTGGTACCCGGGCGAGGACCTGCCCACCGCCACCGGGCCCGGGCTGCTCTGCGCGCTCGCCGACTGGCGGGCCGCCCACGACGTCCCCGAGGAACTGCTGCTGGTCGCGCCACGCCCGGCCGGCCCCGGCGTCCTCGGCCGGTCGGCGACGGCACCCGACCGCACCCGGTACGTCGACCTCGGCAGCGCGCTGCTGGCCGAGACCGTCCGCGAACTCCCGGCCGGCGGCCACCTGGAGGAGGTCCCGGTCGGCGTGCAGGACGGCGCCCACGCCCTGGAGTGGATCCTCGAGTACGACCGCGCGCCCGGCGGGCGCTTCCACGACGGGGCCGGGCCGTGCGGGTGAAGCTGCGGCCCGGCGCGCACTTCGTGCCGGTGGCGCGCGGACTCTACTGCGCGCGGGCGGACCGCACCTTCGTGCTGGCCGCCCCACCGCCCCTGCAGCGGCTGCTCGACGACCGGCTCGGCGAACTCACCGACGGCGCCGACGCGGCGGACCTGCTCGGCTCGGTCGACGAGCCGGCCGAGCGGGTCGCCCTGCGGCAGGTCCTGGCGGCACTCCTCGACCAGGGCCTGCTGTTCGACCTCGACCGGGCCGGCGGGCCGGTTCCCGACCCCGAGACCGCCGAACGGTACGGGGACGCCTTGGCGCACTACGAGGAGCACTGCGCCGAGCCGTACGCCGCCTTCGCCACCCTGCGCGCGGCCGAGGTGGCCGTCCTCGGCGACGGCCCCGCCGCCCGGAGCGCCGCCCGTGGACTGCGGAACCTGGGCGTCGGCACGGTCACCGACCGGCCGACACCGCGCACCACGGCCGCCGTCCTGGCCGCCGCGGCGCCCGTGGAGCTGTCCGAGCTCGCCGCCCGCCTCCCGGCCGACACCCCGTACATCCCACTCCCCGCCGGGGACGGCCACCAGATCGTCGGCCCGGTGCTGCGCGGCGTGCCGCAGGCCGACGCGTTCCGGGCCGCCGCCGAGCGTGCCGCGGCCTGGTCCCACGGCCACCCCGCCGGGCGCGCCCCCACGCTGCACGCCGCCACCCTCGCGGGCTCGCTCGCCGCCCGCGGCGTTCTCGACCTGCTCGGCGCGACCGCCCTCGACACCCCCGACCTGCACGTCGTCCACGGCCGCACCCTGCGGACCACCTCCCACCCGTTCTCCGTCCCCCCGGCCGGCCCGCTCTGGTCCCCCGTCACCTGTCCGGCACCGGAGGAGGCCGACCCCCCGCTCTCCTCCGCGGACCGCACCCCGGAGGAACGACTCACCTCCCGGTGGTCCGGCACCGGACAGTGGCGGGACGATCTCGATCTTCCCCAACTCCCTTTCCGCCTGGCGGCGTTGGAAGCGATCGTGCTGCCGGGGCGGCCCGTCCTGGTCGGCTGGGGAACGGAGCCCGAGGACGCCCGGCGAGACGCCCTGCTCCGGCTGCTCCGGGCGACGGCCGAGGACTCGAGGCAGGATCCCGCCCAGCCGGGCACGGCCGCCGCCGGGACGTCGTCCCGGCGCTGGCTGCTCGACGGACTGCTCCGGATCCTGGCCACCGAGGCAGCCGACGACGGCCCGGCGCTGCCCGGGTCCGACCTGGCCACGCCGCTGGCCCGGTCGCTCGTCCGGGCCCTCACGCAGTACTTCGACCGCCCCGTCCTGCTCGGCCGCCGCACTCTCCCGGGCACCGACTGGACCCTGGTCACGGCCACCGACGCGGACACCGGTGAACGCCTCGCCCGCCAGTGGGGCCCGTCCGCCCAAGCCGCCGCCCAGGCCGCCCTGGCCCGTGCCCTGGCCGGGCTCCAGCAGGACCGGGCACCGCTCGCGGCCGCCACCGTCGGCACCAGGGCCCTGGAGTGGGCCGACCCGACCGAACTCACCGCCCTCGACGCCGCGCTCCGCTCCCCGGAGGTCCTGCGCGGCCGTACGGTCCACGCCCGCCTGCTCACCACCGACCCGGTGCTCGGCCCCGTACCGCTCCCCTGCGGCCTGATCTGGCTGGCCGACCCGCCCACCGCTCCCACCCGAGCCCCGGAGGAACCGTGACCGACCCGGCCGACGTGCTCCGCTTCGCGCTGCGTCAGGGGCCGCTGCGCGGCCTGCTGCACGATCCGATCACCGTGGACGAGCGGGTGCCGACCACCGCCTGCCTGCCGCCGCGGTCGGCCCGTGGCGACCGGGGCCGCCCACTGCCCGTCCACGCGCACGACCTGCTGGCCGCCACCCCGTACCCGGCCGGCCGGGTCGGGCCGGCCGGGGCCACCGGGTGGCAACGGGTCGGCGCCGTCCTGGCGGCGGCCTTCGGTCCGCTGCGCCGTGAGCCGTCCAATCCGGCGAACGACCACCGGGTGACGGCCTCCGTCCGCAGCAAGTTCCCGGTGCACGTCTTCACGGTGTCGGCCGAGGGTCCGGCCGGGTACCTCGACCCGTACCGGCACGCCGTGGTCGACCTCGACCCGGCCGGGGCCCCCGCTCCGCGCCCCGCCCCCGACGACCTGACCGTGGTGCTGGCCGGCCGCCACACCGATCTGCCGACGCCCTACGGCGTACTGCGCTGCGCCTTGGCGGACCTGGAGGTCGGCATCAACCTGCGCAGCCTGCTGACGACGGCCGAGCTGTTCGGGCTGCGGGCGTCGGTACAGGTGTCCGGGCCCGAGGTGGCCCAGGCCGCCGCGCTGGTGGCCGCGACCGGCCCGGGGAGCTGGTCGGCGCCGGTGCTGGTCACGCTGCACGAGGTGGGCCCGCTGCCGCCGGCCGGCCCGCTGGAACCGGTCGGCGGCGGGGCGCTCGACGCGGAGCTGGACGCCCTGCTCGACATGGAGACCGGCCATCCCAGCCTCGCCGAGACCGCCGCCGCCGTGGCCCCCCGGCTGACCGCGCCCGCGACCGCCGCCGGCCCCGGCCGCGCGCTCCCCGACCTTCCTCGGCCCGGCGCCGAGAAGGCGGACCAGGACTGGGCCCGGGTCTGGTGGAACAGGTCGGCGGGCCGGGTGCCGCACCCGCTGAGCGGGTTCTCCGCCCGGCCGGTCACCCGTGGCGAGGACTGCCTGCGGGACCTGCTGGCCTGGGCGGCGGCCCCGGCACCGGCCGCGCTGCGCGAGGTGGCCGCCCGGGTCAGGGTCACCGTGGTGTCGCAGCGGCTGGCCGGTCTGCCCACCGGCCGGTACGGGTTCACCGACGGCGTCCTGCGGCCGGCCGAGGCCGACCCGGAGCTGCCGCGCCGACTGGAGGCGCTCTTCGGCTACCCGCTCACCCCGGCCAACGACTGCGGGGTCCGGCACGCCACCGCGGTCTGGGTCTTCTCCACCGACCTGCGGGCGTTGATCGAGGATCTCGGGCCGGCCGCCTGGGGTCTGCTCCAGGTCTGGTGCGGCTGGGTCTCGCACGGGCTGACCCTCGGCGCGGCGGCGCACGGCCTGTTCGCCCGCCCCGCGCGCTCCTTCGACGAGCACCGGCTCGCCGACCTGCTGCGCCTGCCCGAGGCGGAGTCCCCGGTGTTCCTGACGGCCTGCGGCGCGACCCGGTACGCCGAGCCCATGCTCGACCTGCGCCCGTGACCGGGCCCTACGGGCCGTCCACGCCGAGCGCCTGCCGACCGCCCTCGGCGGCCAGCAGCGCACCCAGTGCCGTCCGGGAGGTCACGCCGAGCTTGCGGTAGATCTTCGCGAGATGGGTGTCGACCGTACGAGGACTGAGGAAGAGCCGGTCGGCGATCTCCCGGGTACGGGTGCCCTCGACCGCGAGCGCGGCGATCTGCCGCTCCCGCTTGGTGAGCAGCGCCAGCCCGGGTCCGGGGTCCGGCGGGGCCTGCCCGGCCGTCCCGGACCGTTCGAGCAGGCCGCGGCGGACGGCGGCGGCCTGCGCGGCGATCGAACCCGCGCCCGTCTCGGCGGCCAGCCGGTCGGCCTCGTCCAGCCACGCGTCGGCCTGGCGGCGGTCCCCGACGGCGGCCGCGATCGGGGCGCCGATGACCAGGGTCAGCGCGCGCTGGACGGCGAATCCGGCTTCCTGGAACCACCCTGCCGCCGCCGCGAGGTACTCCACGGCCCGGGAGGGCTCGCCGCGGGCGGCGGCGACCAGACCTCCGGCCCGGCGGGCGAAGCCCTGCGGGCCGCGGAGTCCGAGGCGGTTGGCCACGGTGTCCGCGAGCGCGGCCCAGGCGTCGGCCTCCGCGACGTCCCCGGTGGCCAGCGCGGCAGCCGACAGCAGGGCGTACCAGAGCGGTCGGAGGATCACCTGGGTGCGCGGCAGCTCGGGGCCGCCCCCGGCGTCCAGCAGCACCCGGGCGCAGCGTTCGGCCTGACCGGCCGCCAGCAGGGCCTGTGCGTGGACGGCCGCCGTGCTCCGGCTCCACCAGCCCTCGCTCGGGGCCAGCCGGACGGCCCGCTCGGCGAGCACCAGCACCGGTCCGTCGACGGCGGGCCGGGTGGTCGAGTCCATCGCCGCCGCGCGGAGCGCCATCGACAACGCCATCAGCTCGCGGCTGCCGAGTTCCCTGGAGACCTCCTCGGCCTCCTCGGCGGTCCGCACGGCCCGGTCCAGCTCGCCCGTCCAGAGCTGTCGGAAACCGATGCCGATCAGCAGGTGCGGCACCACGTGGTCCTGGCCGTTCCTGCGGGTCAGCCGCAGGCCCCGGTCGTGGTGGCGGGCCGCGTCGGTGTACTGCTCGGCGAACAGCTCGCCCCAGCCCAGCTGACCGAGTGCCTCCGGCTCCCGGGCGAGGTCGGCGTCCGAGAGGCGGTCGGCCAGCGCGGCCCCGGCCGCCAGCTCCCGGCGGGCCTGGTCGACCCGGCCGAGGCAGATGCTGCCGAGTCCGCGGACGGCGAGGGCCATCGCCTCGGCCGGCGGGTCGCCGAGCTCACGGGCCATCAGGACCGCCCGTCCAACGAACGGGTCGG
The DNA here is from genome assembly GCF_014203705.1 of Kitasatospora gansuensis. Lineage (NCBI taxonomy): Bacteria > Bacillati > Actinomycetota > Actinomycetes > Kitasatosporales > Streptomycetaceae > Kitasatospora > Kitasatospora gansuensis. The sequence goes on along the minus strand of NZ_JACHJR010000001.1, from coordinate 7,473,428 downwards.
CCTCCGCGAAGCCTCCGGTGAGCAGGGCCACCGTGCCGTACTCGGTCATCAGGCCGACCGCCTGGGGCGAGGACCAGCCCTCGATCCTGGGCAGCTCGCCGCGCAGCAGGGCCTCGGCCTCGGAGTAGTGGCCGAGCATGCGCTCCGTACGGGCGCACAACGTCGCGGTCTCCAGCCGCCGGTCCAGTGGGTCGGTCGGCACCCGTGCCAGCACCTCGTGCAACAGGTCGCGGCTCTCCGAGAGCCGCCCCGAGGCGGCCAGCGCGAGGGTGCGCGCGATCTCGAGCCGGAGCCGGCGGTCCTGTTCGGCGGGGGTGCCGGGGATGGCCTGCAGTGCGACGCCGAGCCAGCGTGCGGCATCGCCCGGGGCGGTGCGGAGCGCCGCCTCGGCCGCCTCCTCCAGGATCCGGACGACCTGCGGGTCGGCGTCCACCAGGCATCGTTCGGCGTGCCGGGCCCGCTCCACCGCAGGGGCGTCGGCGCGGGTCAGCCGGGCGAGCGCGCGACGGTGTGCACCGACCCGCCAGACCGGGTCGGCGTGCTGGTAGACCAGCCGGCGCAGGACCGGGTGACGAAACGTCAGCTGGGGTGTGCCCGGGACCGGGCGCAGGATGTCGCGCCGGATCAGGGCGGTGGCCGCGCGGTGGGCCCGCTCCGTACCGAGTTCGGCCACCTCCGCCATCGCCTCGACCAGGAAGCGCTCGCCGAGCACCGCGGCGGCGGCGGTGAGCAGCCGACCGTCGTCGGGCACCAGGGCGAGCTCGCCCAGCAGCACCGCCGCCGGTTGGCCGAGTGTCCGGCCGCCGGTCCCGGCCGGGCGGGCGTCACCCGCTTCGCCGCTCCCTGCCAGGTCGGCGAGAGCGAGCAGCAGAAGCGGGTTGCCGCCGCTCTCCCGGTGGATCTCGTCCCAGTGCTGCGGTCGGCCGTCGGCCTGCCCGGTCGGCTGCCCGCTGCCGCCGGCCAGGCGGGCGAGGGCGGCGGACTCGGCGGCGGACAGCGGTCCGACCTCGACCCGCTCGGCCGGGCCGCTCTGGTCGGCCCGGCCGAGCACGTCGAGCAGCCGCAGCGCCGTCTGCCGGGGGCGGTGGGTGATGGCCAGCAGCAGCGGCCCGGGCACCCGATGGCGGATCAGATGCTCGGTGAGCTCGACCGATCCCGGGTCGGCCCAGTGGGCATCGTCCAGGATCAGCAGGGTCGGCGCCTGCTCGGCCCACCGGCCGAGCAGCGAGCGCACCCGCTGGTGGATCCGCACCCGCTCGGCGCCGGTGGATACGGGCCGGTCGGCAGAGAACTCGCTTGCCGGGCCGTCGCCGAGCAGCGGCTGGAGTGGATCGGTCAAGCCGGTCGGCAGCAGCGGTCCGGCGGCCTCGGCACGGAACCGGTCGCCCAGCGCGTCCTGGTAGATCCCGAACCCCAACGCGTTCTCGGCTTCGGTCGCCCGGCCCTCCAGGACCTGGACGCCGCGCGAGCGGGCGTCGGCCGACAGCTCCAGGAGCAGGCGGGTCTTGCCGACGCCCGGCTCACCGGCGATCTCCAGGATTCCACCGGAACCGCCCAGCAGTTGGTCGACCGCGCGTGCCAGCTGTCCGAGTTCGACAGACCGGCCGACCAGCCCGGCCGACCGCTCCGAACCAGCGTCCGGTAAGTCCACAGGCCCCGCCCCACCTCGCACCAGCGCCGGTCCAGCAGAGCTCCCCAGCCGTCGGGACCGTGCCCGACCATGGCTCACCTTAGGTGACTGATCATCACTACGTATATGAGTTAGGTAGTTCTGCGGATGCCCGGCGAATCTCCTCGCCCCTAGATTCGGCGACGTCACCGCCCCACCACCACAGGAACGGCGACTGCGGACCTCGTTCATCCCCCTCATCCAGGAGCAGTCTTGACGCACATCCGCGCGGCAGCGGCGGACATGGCACCACCTGCGTTCACTCCCAGCACCTGCCAGTGCCCAACCCCCCACGGCCCCGCACCTCTTGGCCACGCAGCTCTCGGATGCGCCCCGCTTGGATCCGCGCCCGATCGGAGCCGGTCGGCCGGCGCGGCACCCGCCGTCACCCCCGCCGCCGTTCGGGCAGCCGCCCGGTGGCCGGCCCCGGCCGAAGCGGCTGCGTCGGGACTCCACGCCTTGCTCGCCAGCGAGAGCAACTACTGGCGGTCGGTGCTCGACCTGGCGGGGGGCCGGCTGGACTCCCTGCTGACGATGCAGAAGCAGGTCTCCGCCGCCTTCGACGGACCGGCCACCGAACGCACCGTCGGCACCGAACCGCTCTCGGCGCTGCTCCACTCCCTGGCCACCGACTGCCGGTCCGAGGTGGGCTGGCTGCGGTCCGGCGGCCGACGGCCGTCCGTGCTCGCGCCGCTGCTCGGCCGAGGGCTGGCCGAGCTGTCCGGCGGGGTGCGGGTGCGGGCCCTGCTGGACTCGGTACCCGACGCCGCCCGCGCTGGCCAGCTGCTGGCGGCCCACCCGTGGACCGGGGAGTCCGAGGTGCGGAGCAGCCCCGGCCTCCCGCAGGAGATCCTGCTGGTCGACGATCGGATCGCCTTGGTGCCACAGCCCGTGCCGGGAGGCGAACCGGCAGTCGCGATCCTCCGCGAACCGACCGCCGTCCGGCTCGCCCGACTCCTCTTCGAGGCCGCCTGGTCCACCGCGCTGCCCGCCGAGCGGTCCACGCCGCCCGCGCAGGCCCTCGGGACCGAGGAATCCGTCGACGACTCCTCGACGGACCCGGACAACCTGGCCGACGACCCGCTGAAGTTACAGATCCTGCAACTGTTGGCGGCCGGCGCCAAGGACGAGTCGATCGCCCGCCGTACCGGCGTCTCACTGCGTACCTGTCGACGGCACATCGCCGCGATCCTCCTCGCACTCAACGCCGAAAGCCGGTTCCAGGCCGGGGCCAATGCGTTCCGCCTCGACCTGATCGGCCCGTCTCCGCAGGTCTGACCCACCCCGCCGGCAGGCCCGGGTGACGGCAGCCGCGGTCGACGCCACCGGCCGGAGAGGTCAACAAGCTTGTGAGCGTGATCTTTTGAAGGCGCCATCAGGTCATGGTCTGCTGGTGGTGGCTGCGGGCGGCCAGTGACCCTGGGGACCACACTTGGGACAAGACGCCATGAGCGCTGATGAGCGCATTCGGGTGGATGTGGATAATCCTCGACATCCCCTGCTGAAGGCTCGTCAGACCATCTGGGGACCAAGGGGTCGCAGGTTCAAATCCTATTGTCCCGACTGTGAAGTCGGTTGTGAGAGCCGGTACTTGGGAAACCAGGTGCCGGCTCTTTCTGTTGCTGCGTCAGCTGGTGACCGCATGGTTGGTCGCCGGGCCACATCGGCCATGGCGTTGACGTCTCTTCTGTCCCCGGGCGCTGATATGCGGGCAGTTGCCGATGCGGGCGTTGGCGCCAGGGGTCGAGGCCGTCGTGGGCTTTGTGCGCTGGACCTGCTGCCGCCCGCCAGCGAACTCACCTGGTCACAGTCCCGAACCGGACACCAGCTCAGGTGTCGCCTCAAGGCGAGCCGTTCGTCAGCGGCAGATGGAAGGTGCGGCCCCGGTGGACGAACGTGGCGGTGTCGGAGTCGCAGCCATCGAAGTACACCGGCCGCAGCGGCTCCTCGCCACTGTGGTAGCCGGTGGAGCGCAGGAAATCGGGGCTGACAGCGGCGAAGGACCACGCCGGGCCGTCCGCGCCGAGGAGTTCCCGGGCGAAGTCGCACACCAGCCGCTCGGCGTCCGCCGCCGGGTAGTGGCGGCCGTAGGGGCTGTGCGCCTCGCAGAGCATCCAACGCAGCCGCGCCAGGAAGCCGGCGTGATCGGGCGGGCTGACCGTGGCGCGGAAGCCCTCGCGCAGGAGCGGACGCTTGAAAGGCTCGCTGCCGTACTCGTCCGTCAGGTTGTACCAGTTGCGACGCACGTCGGCGGCACGCATCAGTCGCTCGAACAGGGCATCGCACAGGAAGGCATGCACGACGTCCTGACTGTTCCCGGCCGTGACGAGTACGTCGCAATCCGCTGTGAGCAGCAGGGTGTTGCTGTTCATCGCACTGTCGACGGCAGAGAGACATCTCAGCGAGCCAAGGCGTCAAGTGCGGCGCCGGAGGCGACGGTCGGCTGCTGGTCGGGTGCTCGAATCGTGTCCAGCCAGACCAAATTTCGGGCCGGTGAGCGGCCCCGGCCTGGTTGCCTGTGCCCGGAGCAGGTGCTGGCGCCGGTCGGATCATCCTGTTTGGCTGGCCCGTTGGGGTGAACGGGCCCGGCAGATCTGTTCGTCAACCAACTTTCGCTGCTACCAATGGCCTTGCGCGCCCTTCCGTGCCGGGAGGGTGCTTCCTGGTCGTGCGCGCAGCCGCACGTCTACCGCAAGGACGGGTTCCATGGCAGTCGCATTCCGTAAGACGCTGGCCGTTGCCGCACTGGCTCTGACCGCCTCCTTCCTGCCGGCCGCCGGGGCGGGGGCCGCGGACGCCGGTGCCCCGTCCCTGCGCACGCCGGGCCTGTACTGCCTGGCCAACACCTGGAGCACTCCGAACACCTCCACGAAGCCCTGCGACGCCAAGGACCAGGGCCAGCACTGGACCCTCTCGGGCCAGCAGATCTCCCTCACCAACGCGCGGGCCTACTGCCTGGCCAACACCTGGGGCAAGCAGGACGTCTCCACCAAGCCCTGCGACCCCAAGGACCAGGGCCAGTACTGGACGGTCACGGGCCAGCAGATCTCCCTCACCTTCGCCCCCGCGTACTGCCTGGCCAACACCTGGGGCACGCCGAACATCTCGACCAAGCCCTGCGACCCCAAGGACCAGGGCCAGCACTGGGCGGTCTTCAACGACCAGATCAGCCTCGCCAACGCCTGACCGGACCCCTGGCACTGCCCGCCCCGCACCGGGCGGCGGCGGGCATGATGCCGCAGGGCGACCTCACCGACTACTACGAGAAGCGCGGCTTCACCGTCCTGCCGCCCGGCAAGCCCCTGATGCTGTGCATCCCCGAGGGCATCGAGGCCGTCGCCTACCCGGCCGATGCGCACATGCAGCAGATGTGGCGCCCGTTGGCGCCGGGGGTGACCGCCCCCGGCGGCGTGATCGATGGCGTTCTGCAGAGCGGCCGACGTGCTGGGACAGACCTTTCCCACCCCTGTCTCAGCATGTCCCGTTTCGACCGTTTCGCTAGACATCTCAGGGAGCTAAGTCGTCAAGGGGACGAGGGTCGTTATAAGTGGCTCCGCCTGCTGGCTCTGGCGGACGTGGCTCAGGTCAGCAGGCGTCCGTCCTGCGGATCGAAGCAGATGAGCCCCGAGGACCGCGCGACATCGACGGCATACGAGGCGGCCTCCTGATACCTGCTGAACACCATCCCGAAGTAGAACAGCGGTCCGCTCGCATTCCGGATGAGCGGCCCATCCGACCAGGGGCTTGCGTCCTCGTCCTCGTCGTCCGGGCTCAAGTCAGGCCACCGGGCAACGAGCGCCTCGACAAAAGTCCTGATACGCGCTGTTGGCTCGACGCCCCGACCACCCATGAACTCACCATGGAGGTCCGTGAACACCACGCGCGCCGCAGCGTCGCCGTCAGGACGCTCGCCTTCCCATACAGCCAGGTCGTAACTCATGATCGCATTCTGCACGTCCTCGCCGACAAGTCCCCTGTCGAACGTTCACCGTAGATGATCAGGGCTTCACGGAACTTCGGGCGGAGCCATTTTCCGCGCCCTCATCATCAAGCAGCGGCCGTGATCGACGAAGTAATGGAGGAGGTGAAGGCGTGGTTCTCGTCGAACAGCTGGCGGCTTTGGAGGCAGTGGAAGAGCTGGCCGAGCAGTCGGTTCAGGAGGTTGCGTTGGGCGCCGGCGTGCCAGTCTCCGTGCTCGCGTCGGCGGCGGTAGTGGGCGTCGGCGCCGGGCGAGGCTCGGAGCGAGGAGAAGGCCCAGAGGAATCCGGCGTGCATGAGCCGGTTGTTCTTGACCATGCGTCTGCCGACGTAGCTCTTCTTGCCGGAGGCTCGGGTGATGGGTGCGGATCCGGCGTAGGCCTTGAGGCCGCGGGCGTCGGCGAAGCGGGTGCGGTCATCGCCGATCTCGGCGAGGAGGCGAGCGCCGAGCTGGACGCCGAGGCCGGGGAAGCTGAGGTATATGTCCGCGTCCGGGTGCTCGCGGAAGGCGGCCTCGACCGCCTCGGCGAGGTCGTCTCCGGCTTGGCAGGCCGCGTCGAACTGCTTCAGCAGGGCGGCCAACTGGTGGCCGAAGGCGTCCTCGACCGCGTCGGGGTGGCGGGCGTGCTCGGCCCGGAAGACGTCACGGAGCCGTTCGGCCTCGGCGTCGATGCCGCGTTGGCGGCCGGCGCGCTTGAGCGTGGCCCGCAGCTGGGTCAGAGAGAGCTTCGCGGCCCGGGCCGGGGTCGGCGCGGCGGCGAGCACGGCCCGGGCGTCCGGCCGGGCGAGGCCGCCGGCCTTGCTCTGGAAGGCTTCGAGGGCGGCCGGGTAGTACTCGCGCAGGAGTGAACGGATCTGGTTACCGAGCTGCTGGCGGTTCCAGACGGCATCCTGCTGGGCGCGGGCCAGCACGGTGACGGCCCGGCCCTGGTCGGAGTCGGCTGGCAGCGGCCGGTGCATCGGCAGGTCGGTGCGCAAGATGTTCGCCAGGACCAGGGCGTCGCCCGGGTCGGACTTCTTGCGGCTCACGCCGTGGCGGTCGCGGTAGCGGGCGGCGGCGAGCGGGTTGATCGCGAAGACCTGCCGGGTGCCGGTGTGCAGGACGGCGACGAGCAGGCCGTGGCTGGTCTCGATCGCCACCGGAATGGGCCTCTCTGGGCTGTCGCCGTGCTCGGCGAGCAGGTCCAGCAGCAGTCGGTAGCCGGCCGCGTCGTCGGTGATCCGGCGCTTGGCCACCAGTGCGCCGGTGTCGTCGACCAGGGCGACGTCGTGGTGCGATTCGGCCCAGTCGATACCGCAGAAGATCTTCAACCGACTCTCCCAACGTTGCCTGTTTTCGCAGGTCACGAGCACATGTGGGTCACGCGGCACCCTAATCCCAGGACTCTTCGGTCCGCCATCTCAGTAGCCGTTCATGACACCAGCGCGCCCCAGGGGCCCCCGTCTGCACCAGAGCTCGAAGGCTCGCGGAATCAAGAAGAGGTCATCCCTGGAGCGGGCTCGCACCACGACCACGACAACACGATCGCCGGCAGGTTTCGCGGCGGCCCAAAGGCGCCGGACAGCACCCCTCTCTCCTGAGACCTCGCAGGTCGGGGATGTCATAGGCATCAGCCCGGTACCCACGCGACCACCGCGAAACCCACCGCCGTGACGGCACCGCTCTAGCGATAGGCCTCGCGGACCATGACAGTCCAAGGTGTCCGCCACCCGAAGTCAGTCCGGATCGCACCCCAAACCAGGGCGATCTGGAACCGCCTTCACTACGGATTAGGACAGTCCCATCCTTTTTCCCCTGGTGGGAGCGTTCCGCGCCCGGCCTGAGACAGGGCTTGGACATCCCACCCGGGCGCCGGTGACCCGTCTCATCGAAGTTTGACGAGTCTCTGCTGCAGCGGGCCGCCGACATCCTCGGCGAAGTCCACTACGACCAGGGCGAGGACGGGGCGCCGTACCCGGACGAGCCGCACGACCCCTTCTGCACGGGCGGGTGCGGCAGCACCGGGATGGTCATGGAGACCATGACCTGGGACGACCAGGGCGAAGGGCTCTACGTGCCGGTCCACCAGGAGCCCGCCGACTGCCCGGGTGGCCGGCAGCCGGAGCGGCACTCCGGCGACTGCGGTTGCTCAGGCACCGGGTTCACCTTCGAGGGCGGGTACTGGTCAGGCGGGCCGCGGCCTTCCCCGGGCACGGCCAACACGCCTCGCAGCGCTCGTCGGCGGTCTCCGCCCTCTGCTGGCCGCCGGCCTCCGATGGGACACGGTCCTGTACGGCGCGATCCTGGCCTGGCTCGGGGCCGCTGCCGCCGACTACCTGACCGGGCCGTCGGCGCCCCGGCCGTTCACCGGCCTCGCGCTCCGCGCGTACGCACTGGCCTCGGCCACCCTCACCGCGCTGACCGTCTGACGCGGCCGGGGGATGTGCCGCGCGGGGCGAGCAGGGCGGCGGCCAGGGCGAGGGCGGCCGCGATGGCCACCGCCTGGTTGACAGTGACGGCGGTGCCGTCGGGCGGGCCGGGGCGCGAGCCGAAGCGGGCCGGGGCCCGGTCCTGGGGGTCGTAGGTGACCATGACCTCCCCGCCCACGGCCGGACGGGCGGAGCGGGCCGACTCGACGGAGAGCACCGAGCCGTCGGCCAGCTGGACGTCGCTGTAGAAGACCACCTGCGCATCCAGCCCCCCGCCGCTCCTGTCCACCTGGTAGTGGCTGCGGACCACGGCGGCCGCCACCACACCCCGGTCGTGCAGGGCCTGCCGGTCGGCATCCGCGGTGACGGCGAACCACCGGAATCCGATGCCGACGAACAGCAGCAGCGATCCCAGGACCAGCAGGACCACGGCTGCGCGTCCGAACGGGACACAGACCGCGACCAGCCCGCCGATCAGCCCCATCAGCAGGATCACGGCGAGCATCATCGCTCCGCCCGTCAGCGGGTCGATACCGCGACCGTGCAGTGCGACGACGGCCCGGTCGAGGCCGACCAGTGCTGCGGGCAGGGCGAACAGCAGAACGAGCGCGGCCGCGCCACGCACCGGCGCACGGTCGACGAATCGGACCGACTCGGCTTCCATCAGCCCATGGTGACGGCCCGTCAGCCATCCAACAAGGGAACGGCACCGGGGGCGGAACCGGAGTGCTCCGGTACCGCCCCCGCTCACCGCTCGGCCGGGGCCGGCAGAGGTCGAACTCGTCAGGGGAGACGGCCAGCGCGAAGCAGGCCTCCCGGACGACCGCCTACCGCACCCTCGCCCCGCTGCGCCGCCGGCGCGGCCCGCCTCGACTACGGCCGCGGCCTCCTCACCCGGCCCGAGAACCGGACCGGCAGCCCGGCACCGCGATGTCCACGCTCACCGCCCGCTGGCCGACTACGCGCCCTGGACCGATACCAGCACTCCCGGGGCCGGGTGGGGGAGGGCCGTCGGCCCTGCCCCACCCGTGTCGGTGGGCCGTACCCGGAGGTGCGGTGTCGATGCGTTCCTGCCGTGCCCGCGATGGCCGGCCGACGGGCCGGCCGGGCTCCGGGGAGACGGTTGTGAGGGCGGCCACTGCGGGCGCCGCCGAATCCGACCATCCGTGCCCGCGTCCTCGCGCTGGGTCGACGAGGTGCCCGGCGTCACCACCCGCGTGGGGTGACGGCGGGCACAGTGGGGCCCGGAACGATCTTCCGGAGGACCCGGCCGGCCCTTGAAATCGGGGGTCCAGTCCCGGCCGTACCTTCGGTAACCCCGCCCTGAGCTGCGATTTCACCGACATGCTTGCCCGACGCCCCCGATGGCTCGTAGCTTCGTAACCAGTGCACAGCGCACCACCCGGGTTCACCACCCGCGGCCCCCGCCCACCAGGCGGCCGGGCACTCGCGGTGAAGGTGACCGGGGCGGCAGTCCACGTCGGACACGTGAGCAGCCGCCCGCTACGTGCGACATCTCGGAGTACACCCCCGTGCGGGGCTGCTTCGTGCTGTCCGTCCGGGGCTTCCGAGAGGATCTGCATGACCTTCCGTAACGAGACCACCGCTGCCACCACCTCCGCCAAGCGCAACCGCCTGCGGATGGTCCTGATGGGCGGCGCTGTGGCCGCTCTCCCGGTGGCGGGCCTCGTCACGGCCACGTCGGCCTCTGCCGCGTCCAGCTCGACCTGGGACTCCGTCGCCCAGTGCGAGAGCACCGGCAACTGGAACATCAACACGGGCAACGGGTTCTCCGGCGGCCTGCAGTTCACCCCGAGCACCTGGGCCGCGTTCGGCGGCACCCAGTACGCCGCCTCCGCCGACCAGGCGAGCAAGGGCCAGCAGATCGCCGTCGCCGAGAAGGTGCTCGCCTCCCAGGGCCCCGGCGCCTGGCCGGTCTGCTCCGTCAAGGCCGGCCTGACCAAGGGCGGCTCCGCGGCCCAGGTCGACACCTCCGCTGCCGCCGCCCCGGCGAAGTCCACCAAGACGGCGGACCAGACCACCAAGGCCGCGCCGAAGAACGACACCCCGGCGGCCTCGCGCAGCACCGAGCGCAAGCCCGTCGAGAAGACCGCTCCGGCCGCTCCCGTGCAGAACAGCACCGGTGGCAGCTACACCGTCAAGAGCGGTGACACCCTGAACGCCATCGCCGCCGACCACGGCGTGAACGTCAACACCCTCTACACCAGCAACGCCGCCGTCATCGGTGGCGACATCGACCTGATCCTGCCCGGCCAGGTGCTGAGCATCTGACCTGACGGTCGGTACCGGCAGACGACCAAGCCTCCCTTCACTGACCTCGGTCAGCGAAGGGAGGCTTGGTCGTATCCGTGGCGTGCACGTGGGTGGTGTGATCAGGAGAAGCGGAACATGGCCGGGCACCAGGCACGACCACCCAGGCCGAGGCGCTGCTGCCCGACGTCCTGGCCGAGATTGTGCGTGAGGAGATCGAGGCCCGCCGCGACATGGACCTCCTCCGGCAGGTGATCGAGCAGGAGCCGGCAGGCCGTCCTCCGTCGGCTGAACAGCCTTCGGTGAACACGACCGCAGTCTCAGGCTTGGTCGCTCCAGCTGACGCCACGTCAGGGTCAAGAGCCTTCGGGTTCCTGTGCGTCGGTCCAGCGCATCGGGTGCCCGGACGGGTCTGCGGTGAGCCAGGATCCGTCTCCGAGGGGGTGGATGTCGTACGGGTTCTCCGAGTGGGCGTCGAACTCGCCGAGGACCTGGCCCGAGGGCACATCGACGCGGTAGTGGCGGAACCACTCCTGCTCGTCCTCGGTTTCGCCGAGGAGGGTGACGACGACGGTGTCCCGGGTCAGGTAGCCGCCGCTCCACTCCAGGTAGACCTCGTCCGGGTCGTGTCCGAAGGCGTCGACGGTGAGGGAGAAGGCCACCTCGCCATCGGGGTAGCTGTGGAGGGCGATGTCGGCCTGCCCGTGGTCGACGGTCATGAACTGGTGCCCGTCGGGCGACAGGGCGATGAGGCACCGGTCGACCCAGGGGTACTCGGTGAGATCGATCCGGGCTCCGGTCAGCGAGGCACGGTAGATGACCGAACCGTCCTGCCCCTCACCCACGTTGAGAAGGACCTGACCGCTCGTCGGGTGCGGTAGCTGCTCACCGCCGTGCCCGACCGTCTGGAGGTCCGCCTGTGCGAGGACCGTTCCGGTCCCGGCGTCCAGGGCGGCCCACTGGTCGGGTCGGTCACGCTCGGCCATGGCGTCAGGGCGGTAGACCCACACCACGCGTTCGTCCACCGACAGCAGGCAGTTGGGCCGGTGCCCGAACGGCTGGTCCGACGCCGGGTCGAGCGGCGACCGCCAGACCTCGGCCCCGTCCGCCGACACGCAGACGACCGCGTTGAGGGTCGCGTAGTAGGCGTGCTGGAAGTCGGAGGAAACGGCGTGGTCAACGACGCTGTCATCGGGAGACGGCTGAAAGGACACGACGGGCGACAGCACGCCCCAGGCATCGGCAGTCAGGTCGTAGGCACAGATGTGTCCGTCGACGAGCCGCGTGACGAACCGCAGAGGGTGGGGGGATGAAGCCATGCCCGGGAGGCTGGCGTCCAAGCGGATCTTCGCCAACCGCGCCCTGCCATCATGACGGGCATGACTTCCATCGACGGGATACCGAACACCAGTCAGGTACAGGCGCGTTGGCGCGCCCGCGAGGCCCCCAGCGGCGATTTCGTCATGTTCGCCGACGGGTCGCTGACCGTGATGGAGCTGGTGAGGTTCTCCTCGCACAACGGTCCGGACAGCTACCTGTGGCGCGAGCTCCTACGGGCCACCGCATGGACCCCCGACGACTGGATGGACATCGACTCGACCCACGACTCGTGCACCTACCTCGGCAGCCGCGCCCTGAGCGGCGAGTCCGCGAACCACGGAAGTATGGGATGGGTCGCCCTGACCCGGGACGACGACGACAGCACCCTGGAATGGGTGGCGGTGTCCTGCTCCTCGAACCCGTTCAGCAAGGTCACGCTGGACGCGACCTCGGTGACCGCCACCAGCACTGCCGGCCAGATCTGGACGTTCCCCCGCAACGCCCCGCAGCAGGTGCGGATCACCGACGATCCGACCTACGGCCTTCAGCGCTGAATACCGGCCCGGTGCTCCCCCTCGACGGCGGAGCCGCGAGCCGGCCCCTGCAGCAAGACGAACCCACAGAACCCTTCCCGCACCCAACCAACCGGATCCCCGGACCCGCCTCTCCTCAGGACATCCTGGACCGCCACCGCAAGCGGTCACGAGCGTGGTCAGCCGCAGTGCGAGTTGTACTGGTAGTTGACCTCGCCGTTGATGGTGCCCCGCCAGTCGATGCACGAGTGCGCCGCGTAGAGGCGCACCGGGCCGGCGTAGGTGGTGAAGAAGCCGCCGTCCTCTGTCCAGCTGCCGCCGGAGAGCCGGATGCCCGCGTCCATCGACTTCAGGTACGAGCTCGGGTTGGTGCGGACGGTCACCACGCAGTTGTAGCCGTTGGAGCTGTTGTAGGTGAGGAATACGGTCCCCTCCGCCAACGGCAGCGTGTCGATGACGGAGTAACCGCTGCCGCATGCGCCGTTGTAACTGGCTGCCTCGGCCACGCTCGGCATGACCGCGACACCGCCCGCCGCCATCGCGGTGACCGCTGCGCTCATGGCGATGCGCTTGAAGAACTTCCTCATGATCTGTCCTGCTCCATTCCCGTTACACACCAGACGAACTGAGGGGTCGCAGCCGCTCACGGCATGACCGCCGGTCTCGGCACCCCTGGCTTCATCGTGGCGAGCCCTGGTATCTCGGACGTAACACCTGGCCACAGGCTCGGCAGCGGTCGCGGGACAGCCGCTGGGAGCTCTTCCGACAGACGGTCGGACAAGAGACGGCGTCCGGCTCGGCACCGGTTGCCGCCGAGCCGGACGCCGTGCAGAACCCCTTGCACAGCATCTGGTCTTCTCTCGGTTCCGGTGCCCTTGCCGTCGACGTAGCCGAGTCGCACCTGGACGCCGCGGATCACCGCGTCCTGGAGTTCGTCGAGGAAGCGGCCGCAGATCAATAGGGGCGCCGCCCGGCAGGTCAGCGCGCTCGGGCGAGGTCCAGCAGCCGGTGCATGACCGCCACCGGCAGTGCAGGATTGCCTGCGGCAGCCGAGGCCTGGGCGGGCAGGGTCAGCCGCCGGAGCAGCTCGTCGGCCGGCAGCCTGGGATCGCGTACCGCCCAGCCGCCCACCTCGGGGTCGTCGGCGAGCCGCAGCACCAGCTCAGGACCGGCCTCCGGGTCGTCCAACGCGGCGTGCCGCAGTCGCGGGTTGGGGTCGTCGGCGAACCGGGCCAGCCCGGGCCGGGCGAAGTTGCGGTGGTAGCGGTACACCGACCAGTTCCGGTCCTGGACCGTGGCGTACAGCTCCACCAACAGCTCGTGCGGCGCGTCCTCGCACCGCTCGGCCAGCGTGCGCCGCACCCACTCGTCCTCGTCCGCCGCCAGCAGGGCCACCACGTCCGGCGCCAGGTGCGGCTGAGCCGCGAGCACTCGCCGCAGCCCGACGTGCGCCGACCCCGCGATCCGGCGGGCCGCCTCCGGATCGGTCGCCTGCCGTGCGATCCAGGACGGCGGCGACCAGAAGTGCTGCCACACCGTGCAAGGGATCACGGTGCGCTGATCCTCCGTCAGCTCCTCCCGCATCGACACTGCGAGCCGGACGTCGTTCTCGGGATCCTCCGCCAGTCGCAGAGCCAGCGCGGTCGGCACCTCGGGATCAGCGGCCGCCTCCCGCCGGACCGCCGGATCCGGGTGCGCCACCCGCTGCTGGACCGTCAGCACCGGCGGCGACTCCCGCACCGCGACCGGCAGCTCCGTACGGTCGCTGACGATCCGCCGGATCTTCGGCTCCGGGTCCTCCGCCAGGAGCTCCAGCACCCCGGCAGGGACACGGCGCTTGTACTCGAAGAGCATCACCGCGTACATCAACCGGACCCGGGGTTCCGGATCCTGCGCGAGCCGGGCCAGTACGTCGACGTCCGCCGTCGCGTTCTCCACAACGTCCAACCGGCGCTGGATCTGCGGCGACGCCACCAGCAGCTCCGTCGCTGCGGCATCCAAGGTCCTGTATTTGAGCCAGTAGCTCGGCATCGGCAGCTCGTCGAACTCCAACAGCCGGGCCAGCACCTCCACCGGCAACACCTGATTGCCCGCCAGCCCGCTGAGCCAACCCTCCACCACATCGCCGTCCGCAGCTGCCCGCTCCAGCGCCCCACCCAGTTCGTCCATCCGCCCATTCTCGCTGGCCACGTGGGTTCTCCGGTGGAATGCGGTGCTCACGGCGGCAACGCCACGCACTCAACCCCGCCGCGGCCGCCGGACCTTCATGTCGTCCACGCTGGTGACCTGGGCACGCAACGCGCCGTGCCCGATGCCGCGTTCGGCGAGGGCCCCGGCCGCGCGGTCGCAGGCCGCACCGCCCGCCGTCTCGCCGTCGAGGTCGGCCGGCTGCCGGACCACGCAGCGGAAGGTGAAGGTGCGCAGCTCCCGGTCGTAGATCAGGGTGCCGTCATCCGTGAACGCGGCCTTGAGGATGTCGTGTTGGTCGGCGACGGCCAGCAGTCCGGCGCGCTGGGCGTCGTCGAGGTCGGCGAACACGCCGCGGACGATGACTCGGTAGGTGCGCTCACTCATGGGGCGGTGTCCCTTCACTGCGTACATCGGGGTCCAGCAGGGCGGCCAGTCCGTCCAGGAGGCGTTCGAGGCCGAACGAGAAGCGGGCCTCCATGGACGGGTCGGTCAGGTCGCCGGCGAGCGCGACCAGGTTGGGGAAGGTGTCCTGCGGCAGCCCGCTGAGCTGCTCCCCCACCGTCGTGGCGGCCTCGCGGCGGCTGGCGCCCATGGCCTCGGACGCGGAGATGGGGCCCTGCTCCTGGAGCACGAAGCCCTGGACGAAGGCGCCGAGCAGGTAGCTGATCATGGCGGCGTCGGCGTCGGAGAAACCGGCCTCCCGCAGGCGGCCGAGCTGATCCTCCATCAGGCGCAGCAGGTGTGGACCGGGGGCGAGCCGGCCCGCGACGACCTTGGCGGCGTCGCGCTTGCCGAGCAGGTGCCGGCGGTAGCGCAGGCAGTACTCGCGCAGCTGCCCGCGCCAGTCGCCCTCCCGGGGCGGCGCCTCGGCGTCGGCCATGAGTTCGTCGGTGAGCAGGTCGAGCAGCTCCTCCTTGTTGCGCACGTGCCAGTACAACGAGGCCGCCTTCACCCCCAGTTCGGCGGCGACCTTGCGCATCGACAGGCCGTTGACGCCCTCGCGCTCCAGCACCCGCAGGGCCGCCTGGGCGAGCGCCTGCCGGGTCAGTCCGGGCTGTGACGGTCCGTCATCAGTACTGCCCTCCACGGCCATCGGCCACCTCCGTCCATGGGTTCCACCGGAAATCCCGCTTGCCATCTAACACTGTTAGGGGCAGTCTAGCCGCACCGAAACAACCGACTAACACTGTTAGGGAATGTGCCGATGAAGCCGCCCGCCCGACACAAGAGGCTCGTGCTCGCCACCCTGTGCGCCACGATGTTCATGGCGATGCTCGACAACGTCATCGTCAACAACGCGCTGCCCCGCATCGGGCAGCAACTGCACTCCGGCGTCAGCGGACTTCAGTGGGTGGTGGAGGGCTACAGCCTGGTCTACGCGGCCCTGTTGCTCACCGGCGGCACCCTCGGCGACCGGTACGGCCGCCGGCGGATCTTCCTCGCCGGCCTGGCCGTCTTCACGGCGGGCTCGGCGGCCGCGGCGCTGTCCGGCTCGACCGGCACGCTGATCGCCGCCCGGATGTTCCAGGGCCTCGGCGCGGCGCTGCTCACGCCGGGCAGCCTGTCCATCCTGCGCCACGTCTTCACGGACGAGAAGGAGCGGGCCAGGGCCGTCGGCCTCTGGTCCGGTGTATCGGCGCTGGGCCTGGCCGTCGGCCCGGTCCTGGGCGGGCCGATGGTGGACGCCTTCGGCTGGGCCTCCGTCTTCTGGATCAACGTCCCGATCGGGGTGGCGGGACTGCTGCTCGCAGCCCGGGTGCTGCCCGAGTTCGCGGCCCGTACGAAGCGGCTGGACCTGCCGGGACAGGCGCTCTCCGCGCTGGGATTCGGCGCGCTGGTGTACGCGCTCATCGAGGGACCCGCCCGCGGCTGGACCGACACCCGGGTGCTCGCCCTCGCCGCCGTGGCGGCACTGGCCCTGCCCGCCTTCGTCGCGGTCGAGGCCCGCAGCGCCGACCCCATGCTCGACCTGCGCTTCTTCCGGGACCGGGTGCTCACCGGCGCTGCGGTGAGCGGCTTCATGATCAGCTTCGGCATGTTCGGAGCCGCGTTCTTCCTGCCCCTGCTCATGCAGGACGTACTCGGCTGGTCCCCGTCGGACGCGGGCCTGGCGGGCCTGCCGATGACCGCGATGATCGTCGTCGCCGCCCCGCTGTCGAGCGCGCTCGCCGCACGCCGCGGCCCCCGCCTCCCCCTGGTCACCGGCCTGGCCCTGTGCGCCACCGGGCTCGGCGCCCTCTCGCTCTACGGCGCGGACGCCCGCTATCCGCAGTACGTCTGGGTGCTGCTCACCATGGGCCTCGGCATGGGGATGACGTTCGCCCCCGTCTCCATCACGGTCATGCAGCGCGTCGACCCGGCACGGGCCGGCATGGCCTCCGCGACCCTCAACACCCTGCGCGAACTCGGCGGTGTCATCGGCGTCGCCGTCCTGGGGGCCGTCCTCAGCAGCCGGCTGACCGCCACCCTCGGTGGCACCACGAACGCCGCCTTCGTCGACGCCCTGCACCAGGCACTGCGCTGCGGGGGCACCGCCCTGGCCGCCGCAGCGCTCCTCGTCGCGCTCCTCCTCCGCCCGTCACGAGGCGTCACCCCGTCGCCCGTCGCCGGCCTACCGACCCCGCAACCGGAGCCGGCACCTCGGTAAGGGGAGCGCGCGGGCGCCGAACCGCAGAGGACGCGTCGAGGTGCCGGACGCCAAGGGCAGTCAGCGGTCGACCAGCCGCGGACCCGCGGCCTCACCTGTGGATACCGCGTCGGTGCCGACCGGGCCGCCGGGAAGCATCCGGTCCAGCCACTTCAGCAGCCACCAGTTGGCCCGGCCGAGGAGTGTCATGGTCGCCGGTACCAGCACCATGCGTACGACCGTGGCGTCGATGAAGATCGCGGTGGCCAGGCCGAGCCCGAACATTTTGGTGGAGGGGTCGTCGGCGACGGCGAAGGACAGGAAGACCGCCACCATGATGAGGGCGGCCGAGGTGATGATCCGGGCGGTGCCCGAGACGCCCTCGACGATCGCCGTCCCGTTGTCGCCGGTGCGCAGGTACTCCTCGCGTACCCGGGAGAGGAGGAACACCTCGTAGTCCATCGACAGACCGAACAGGATGGCGAAGAGGAACATCGGGATGAACGACACGATCGGGACCGTCGCCTCCAGCCCGATGAGTGCGCCTCCCCAGCCCCACTGGAAGACCGCGACCATGATGCCGTAGGCCGCGCCGATGCTCAGCAGATTCAGCAGTACCGCCTTGAGCGGTACGAGTACCGAGCGGAACACCAGCATCAGCAGCAGGAACGACATCGCCAGCACGGCGGCGACGAGCAACGGCAGGCGTTCGCTGGTCCGTCGGCCCACGTCGGACAGGCTCGCGGCGGCGCCACCGACGTGGGCCCTGGCCGGGCCGGGCCCGATCGCCGTGGGCAGCACCTCGGTGCGCAGCCGGGCGATGGTGTCGGCCGTGGCCTTGTCCTGAGGGCTGGTGGTCGGGAACACCACGAGGGTCGCGATGCCGGTGGCCCGGTCGATGTGCGTCGGCGCGACGGACGCGATGCCCGGATCCGCCGCGACCGTTGCGACGAGTCGGTCCAGCACGCCCGGATCACCGGCGGGGTCCGCGGCGATGACGAGGGGACCGTTGGTGCCCGGGCCGAACCCCTCGGCGACGAGGTCGTAGGCCCGGCGCTCGGTACGGCTGTGGGGAAGTGAGCCATCGTCAGGCAGACCGACACGCAGGCCGAGCACGGGAAGCGTCGCGGTCAGCAGCAGCCCCGCCGCGCCGACCGCGTACGGCACCGGGTGCCGGCTGACGTGCCCGATCCAGCGACGCCACCCGGCGGCGCGGGCGGCGTCCGGCACCGGGTCACACCGCTTCCTGGTCTGCAGAGCCCGGCCGATCCGGCCGGCCCGGGCCAGGCGTGGGCCGGCGGCGCCGAGGAAAGCCGGCAGCAGCGTCACCGACGCGGCCACCATGATCAGAACGACGATCGAGACGGCGAGCCCGCCCATCGTCATGAACGGTACGTTCGCGACCGCCAGGCCGAGGATCGACACGACGACGGTGCCGCCGGCGAAGACCACGGGCCTCCCCGCCGTAGCCACCGCTCGCCCCGCCGCCTCGCGGGGCTCGAGCCCGCGCGCGAGGTACTCCCGGTGCCTGGCGAGCACGAACAGCGCGTAGTCGATGCCCACTCCGAGCCCGACCATGCTGCCCAGGACCGGTGCGAAGGTCGGGACGTCCGTCGCCCCCGCCAGTACGGTCATCGTGGCGACCCCGACGGTCAGCCCGAAGACCGCCATGCCGATCGGCAGCGCGGCGGCGACCAGCGAACCGAACGCCAGGAACAGGATCGCGGCCGCGGCGAGGAGGCCGATCAACTCGCTCGCGCCGCCGTCGGGGTCGGAGAAGGCGTAGAAGAGGCTCCCGCCCATCTCGATACGCAGGGGCAGTTCGGCGCGCAGCCGGTCGCCGAGACCGACGAGGGCGTCGAGGTCCTCGGCCGACAGCCGGCTCTGCTCTGGGTACTGCACCCGGACGACCGCGATCCGCCCGTCGGCCGAGACGAGGCCGCCGCGCACGGCGGTGTCCCCGCCCGCGTCGAGTGCCCCCGCCGGGTCGCTCGTGCCGACCACGTGCGGCAGCCGCTGCACCTCGGTCTGCAGCCGCGTGAGAGCGGTGCGCGCACTGCCGTGGTCGAAGAACGTCGCAGCGCCGTCGAGCGGGGTGACGACCACTTGGGCGGTCATCCCCTCCTGGCCGGTGCCGGCCCGCTCGATCAGTTGCGCGGCCCGCTGGGAGTCCAGTCCCGGGGCGGTCATCGAATCCGCGGGTCGCCCGCCGAAGGCGACGGCGGCGAGGACGGCGAGCGTGGCGACGACCAGCCATGCCGCGATCACCCGCCAGGGATGGCGAGCGGAGCTTGCGCCCAGGCGCAGCAGGGCTTTCGAGAGCATCGGGTCCTCCAACCACCTCGTCGGCCGTCCTTGTACGGCCGCCGATACCGAGGCTCGTCGCCACGGCGCTCCCCGGCATCGGCCCGCGGGCCGCGGATCCGTCGGCCCCGGGGCGGAGTGACGACCCGTCCTTTCGGCCGATGCGCGGCACGCAGCATTCCCTAGGCTGAGAACCGTGCTCCGAGACGACCTGCGAACCCTGTGGACCGAACCCCGGCCGCCCGACGTGCCCGCCCGGGTTTGGCGGGACTGGGCACTGCTCGCCGCGGGCCTGGGCGGTGTGGTGCTGGAGGCCACGCTGCGCGAGAACGTCGTGTGGCGGCCGGTGGCGGTGGTGTTCGCCGGATGGCTGTGCCTGCTGCCGCTGTGGCGCCGGACCCGCCCGCTGACGGTGGCCATGCTGGCGTTCGGCGCGGTGATCCTGCTTCAGGTGGCCTCGCTGGTCGCCGCACTGCGCGAGCCCGTCGGCCTGTACACCGGCGCGGTCGTGCTCGTGCTGGTGTACGCGCTGCCCCGGTGGGGATCGGGACGGGAGATTGTGCTGGGCGGCGCGATGACCGTCGCGACCTTCGCGCTGTGTGTCGTCGCGGACGGGACCCCGGTCGTCGAGAAGGTCGTGGGCTTCGTCTTCGGGTTGCTGCCCGGCGTGCTCGGGGCCGCGGTGCGGCTCTGGGTGACCGCTCGCGAGCGGCAGGTGGAGCAGGTGCGCTCCCGCGAGCGCGAGCAACTCGCCCGGGAACTGCACGACACGGTGGCCCACCACGTGTCGGCCATGGTGATCATCGCCCAGGCGGGCCGGGTGGTCGCGGGCACCGACCCGTCCGCCGCGGTCGAGGCGCTGGAGGGGATCGAGGAGGAAGGGGCGCGCACGCTGGAGGAGATGCGCGCCATGGTCGCCGCGCTGCGCGACCGCGGGGTCGGCGCCGAGCTGGCGCCGCCTGCCGGTGTCGCGGATCTGGAGCGCCTGGTGCGCACCCCCGGCGGCCGCCTCAGGGTCGACCTGGGGCTCGACGGCGAGCTGGAGACGCTGCCCCCGGCCGTGGACGCCGCCGTCTACCGGATCGTGCAGGAGTCGGTGACCAACGCCGTGCGCCACGCGGTCGACGCGACCGAGGTCGTCGTCCGGGTGGCCGCGGAACGGCACACGGTACGGGTGAGCGTGCGGGACAACGGCCGACGCACCGGCCGGGGTCGCGACGGATACGGACTTACCGGACTGCGCGAGCGCGCGACCCTGATCGGCGGCACACTACGAGCCGGCCCGGGCACCGACCGGGGCTGGCACGTCGAAGCCGAGCTGCCGAGAGCGAGGAACGAGAGCGGTGTCCATACGCGTCCTCGTCGCTGACGACCAGACGATCATCCGCACCGGGCTGCGGATCATGCTGAACGCCCAGCCCGGCATCGAGGTGGTCGGCGAGGCCGCCGACGGACGGGAAGCGGTACGGCTGGCCCGCGAACTGCGCCCCGACGTCTGCCTGTTCGACATCCGCATGCCCGTACTCGACGGGCTCGAGGCCACCCGGCTGCTCGCCGGCCCGGGCGTCGCCGACCCGCTGGCCGTGGTCGTCATCACCACGTTCGACCTCGACGAGTACGTCTACGGCGCGCTGCGGGCCGGCGCCCGCGGATTCCTCCTCAAGGACACCGGACCCGACCTGCTGGCCCAGGCCGTACGGTCGGCGTCCGGCGGGGAGGCGCTCATCGCGCCCAGCGTCACCGTCCGTCTGCTCCAGGCATTCGCGGACCTGCCCGCCGGCCGGCCCGCGGCCCAGCCGGTCTCCCCCGTCACCGCCCGCGAGGAGCAGGTGCTCCTCGCCGTCGCCCGCGGGCTGACCAACACCGAGATCGCCGATGCACTGCACATCAGCCTCAGCACGGTGAAGACGCATCTGGCCAGCCTGATGGCCAAACTCGGCGCCCGCAACCGGGTCGAGATCGCGATGTGGGCCTACGAAACGCGCCGTGTCCTCCCCGGAACCTGAGCCGGGTGCCGGGCCTGTACGGGCAGATCACTAGCTGCCCGGGAGCACGAGACTCAGAGCACTCGTCGCCAGCGGCGCGAGGATGCCCAGAGCCGGGGAGAGCAGCTTGGGGAGGGAGAGGTCGAGGCGCAGGAAGGTGGTGAGACGCGAGCGCCTGGCCAGCCACTCGTCGTCCAGGTCCGCCGCCTCGGGGACCGGCGCGACCGAGTTGACCAGTTGCGTCGCGACCGAGCGCCACTGCATGGCCACCGGCATGAAGACGAACGCGAAGACCGCGCTGAAGAACGCGCCGTACATCAGCAAGTACGAGGGCGGGAAGTCGACTTCGAAGGTGGGGGTCTTTCGCGCGTAGGCGAGGAGCGCGTTGCGGTACGCGCCCGTGTTGACGATGGCGGACGAGATGATGAGGCTTCCCGAGGTCAGGAAGGTCTGGGCTGCCCGCCACTCCTGGTCCAGGGTGCCCAGCAGCTTTTCCGGGAGGCTCCGGTCGAGCCGGAACAGCTGGATCTGGACATCCCACAGTCCGACGATCCCGGGCACCGCGGCGAACATACCGACCACCAGGAGCACCTGCAGCCGCCACCTTCCGTCCAGCGGCGGTGGATTGGAGGGGGCCGCATGAGGACGACCAGCAGGGCGAAATAGACACCCACGAGGAGGACCAGTGCCCCCAGGACCATGCCCGTAAGTGCCGACTTTGTCGGCCGTCCCGACCCATTGCGCCAGCGCACCCGCAGCAACCGTCCGCTGATCGCCGCCACCACCACCCACATGGCGAACGACGCGCCGACCAGCGCACTCCACAGCGAGAACTCCATCAGCCCCGTGAAAGCGCGCCCCTGCGGGGACTCCCCGGCGCCAAGGCGGATGAGACCGGTGCCGAGCGCTGCCGCGGCACCCAGGCCCGCGGTGATGCCAACGGGCAGCATGGCCGCTCTCAGCCTTGTACGGGTCGGCGCGTCCGTCATGAGGCAACGGTGGAGGGCCGAGCCTGGGCGAGCAGCGTATGAAGGCCGTGTCTGCCGGAAGAGATCCGACACGGATCCGTCGGATCACCCCGGTGCCCCACGCCCTAACCCTTCACCGCGTACCCCAGGTGGGTGACCAGCGGTCGGGCGGCCGGCGAGAGTACGAAGTCGACCAGCGGCGGGATGTCCTCGTCGGGTGGGCGCAGCCCAGCGCTCAGGCAACAACCCGGTCGTCCACCAGCCGCAGCCGGTAGCTGCCGCGCGGCGGGGCCACCGGCAGCCGCCCGGCGCCGAGTTCGGTCAGCAGGACGGTCGGGTCGGTGCCGACGGTCACCGTGCGCGGCTCGCCGTCCAGCCGGACCAGCATCAGGCCGAGGTCCAGCTCGAGCACGTCCGGCAACAGCGGCACCACGGGGCAGGTCCGCCTGAGGTGCTCGGCGAAGGCGAACGCCTCGTCGGTGGCGAAGAGTTCGGGGGTCCGCTGCCGGGCGTACCCGGCGATCAGCTCGCGTACCCCGGCCTCGCCCAGGGTCAGCAGGAGCAGCCGGACGGTGTGCACGAGCGTCCCGGCCAGGGCGCCCGCGCGGAACTCCAGGATCAGTTCGCGCAGCAGGTCGATCGCCGGATCGGCCGCCAACTCCCGTTCCAGCGCCGTCCGAGGCTCCCGCCCCACGGCCAGCCCGCCGAGGGCGGCCTCCCACTCCTCCGGCGCGGCCCCGCCCGCCACCGGGTCCGGCGGACGGAGCGGTACGGGCGCGGCGGCCGTGACCACCGGCCACAGCTCCCGCAGCCGGTCCGTCAACTCCCGTACGGCACCGGCCTCCAGGCCCGGCGCGGCCGAGGCCGTCACCTCGAAGAGCACGGCCCGGAGCGCGGGCAGCCGGGGCAGGACGCGCTCGGCGAGCCGGATCAGGTCCTCGTCGGGCAGGCCGCTGTGAGCGTCCAGCCAGTAGCCGCGGTGCTCGAAGCCGCCGGCCAGGTGGACCTCCCAGACCCGATCCAGCGGGAGCTCGGCGAGCAGCTCGTCGACGGTGCAGCGGCCGTTGCGCTCGTTGGCCAGCACGTTGTGCAGGTCCAACAGCAGCCCGCAGTCGGCCTGTTCGGCCACCCGGGCGGCGAAGGCGCCGTCACCGAGCTCGTCGGCCCGGGGCCGGAGGTAGTTGGTGCCGAGCTCCACCGCGAACGGGACGGGCAGGGCCTCGGCCATCGCCCGGACCGACCGTACGCTGCGCCGCACCCCGGCCGGGGTCTGCCGGGGCGGCAGCATGAAGCCGGTCCGGAAGCCCTCGGCTCCGCCGACCCGGTTGAACGCCAGGTGCTCGCTCACCCAGGGCACGGCCAGCTGCTCGGCCAACTCCCCCAGCAGACGGGTGTGTTCGGCGTCCGGCAGCACCGAGCCGCCGACCGGGTTGCCGATGCTGTGCAGCAGCCGGGCACCCGGCAGGTCGGCCAGGCGGCGCAGGGCCTCGTCGTCGGTCGCGACGGTGCCGTCCGGGCGGGACCGCCAGAAGGTCTGCGGTTCGATCTCGACCACGTCGAGCCGGTCGCCGCACTCCTCCAACAGCCGCTCCAGGCCCCGGACATACGTGAGCCCGACCCCGAGACGCCGCATCGCACCGACCTCCCCGCGCCGCCCGGCCGCCGCGTCAGCGGGCCCGGCCGGAGCTGCCCAGGGTGAACTCGGCCGAGCGGCCGAAGGACCAGTCGAAGCCGGAGTGGCAGCTCGGGCAGTTGTCCTGGTTGACGGCGGTCTTGACCGGCGCGGCCATCCGGTCGAGGCCGTCCGCGGCCGAGAGGGAGAGGGTGATCTCGGCCGGGGCCTCGGCGGCGAGCAGGGTGGACGACACGGGGTACCTCCTGATCTGGCGCCCGGAAGCCCGGGCACCGGTAGCGAGCGACGTGAGCAGAAGCATGCCGTGCGGACCGCGTCGATCCGGTGCCCGAGCCGTGAAACTGCCGCCGAACTGCCGGTCGGAGCACCGGACTTCAGGCGGTCCCGGCGCCGCCGGTCCCCTGCGCGTCCTGCAGCGGGAAGGCCATCACGGTGATCCCGACGGGCGTGGTCCCCGGCGTGTGCGGCGGCCGCGCGGCGTCGTGCAGCTCGACCGCCAGATCGGCGAGCCGCCGGCTGACGCTCCGCCAGGTCTCCGGGTCCACCCACAGCTCGCCGTCGACCGTCACCCCCTCGCTCCCCTCCACCCGGCGGGCGGCCCGCTCCCGCAGGCTGTGCGCCAGGGTCTCGGCCAGCAGCGGTGTCGCCTGACGCTGGTCCGACAGCGGCGACCCCTGGACCGTCCGGTAGCGGCGCTCCCGGCCGCCGCGGCGGGTGCGTTCCTCCGCCAGCTCCACCAGCCCGACCGCGTCCAGGCGGCGCAGGTGCTGGCTGGCCAGCGCATGGGAGACGTCCAGTTCGCGGGCGAGCTCCGCGGCCGACATCGGGCCGGGCCACATCAGGCTCAGCATCCGGAGCCGCAGGGGGTGGGCAAGCGCGCGCAGCACGGGATCGGTCTCGGTCACGCAAGCCAGTAAAGCGCATCGGGCCACCTGCCACCCCTACCGCCAATGAAATGATTGGGGGTAGGGTGTGCCGCGATCGAGACTGCGAGGGGGCGGCGCATGCGCTGGGGAATTGTCCGGGTCCTGCGGGACCGCAATGCGGGTCTGTATCTGGGCGGGGTGATCCTCTCCGGGTTCGGCGACTCCGCCATGGCGCTGGCCGCCGGGATCTGGGTCAAGACACTGACCGGCTCCGACAGCCTCGCCGCGCTGGTGGGCTTCTGCATGTGGCTGCCGGCCTTCGTCGGCCCCGCGATCGGCACCCTGGCCGACCGGGTACGCCGCCGCCCGCTGCTGGTCGGCACCAATCTCGTCCTCGCCGCCGTGCTGACCGCGCCGTTGGCCCTGCGTTCACGCGAGGACGTGTGGCTGCTCTTCGTCGTGCTCACCCTGGTGGGCGTGGGGACGGTGCTCGTGGACGCGGCCGAGACCGCACTGATCGCCGCCGCCGTACCGGGCGAACTGCGCGGCGACTTCAACGGCTTGGTCCGCACCTCGATCGAGAGCATGAAGCTGGTCGCCCCACTGGCCGGAGCCGGTCTGTTCACCGCTTTCGGCGGACCGGCCGTGGCCCTGCTGGATGCGGTGACCTTCGTACTGGCCGCAGCCGCCTTCCGCCTGATCCGGGTCCGCGAACCCCGGCCCGCCCCCCGCTCCGAACGGTCCTGGACCACCGAGACCGCGGAAGGCGCCCGCTACCTGTGGCACCACCCGGTGCTCCGCCCGCTGGTCCTCGCCGGCGGGGTGGCCATGGTGGCCTCCAGCCTGAGCAGCGCGGCCACGTACGCGATGCTCGATGTCGGCCTGCACCGGTCCCCGGCCTTCGCGGCGGTGCTCACCACGCTCCAGGGTCTCGGCTCCGTCGTCAGCGGCCTGGCGGCCGGTGCGCTGCTGCGCCGGATGCCCGAGCGCACCTTCGCGGCGGCCGGGATCGCGCTCTTCGCCCTCGGCGTGCTCGCCCGGTCGACCCCCTCGCTGCCCCTGGTGCTGGCCGGCAGCCTGGCGATCGGCCTGGGCCTGCCGTACCCGCTCATCGCCGCCCTCACCGCCGTTCAGCGGGAGACTCCCGGCGAACTGCTCGGCCGGGTCGCGGCCACCGCCAGCACCCTGCTGTACGCGCCCACCGGACTCGCCCTGCTGGTGGGCACGGGGATGGTGGCCGGCCTCGACTACCGGGTGCAGATCATCACGGCCGGCACGCTCGCCCTCGGCACGGCCGCCGTACTCCTCCTCGCTCCGAAGAACACGCCGGACCCCAACTCCCTTGCAGCGCACGGGATGAGCGCTGAACCGGGGCAGTGATTAGCGCCCCGTCCGCCCGATGCGGCACAGTTGGCGCATGAAGTCGGACCTCGGCACCGCCGTCCCCACCCGGCGCCGCCCCGTGCAGCAGCGCAGCCAGGAGCGGTATGAGCGCCTGCTCGACGCCTGCGCGGGCCTGCTGGACGAGGTCGGCGCGAGCGCGCTGACCACCAAGGAGACCGCGCACCGGGCCGAGGTCCCGATCGGCACCCTGTACCAGTTCTTCGCCGGCAAGGAGGACCTGCTCGCCGCCCTGGCCGAGCGGAACCTCGACCGCTACCTGGACCGGCTGGCCCGCCGCTTCGACGCCGAGACCCCGCCCGACGTGGCGGGCTTCGTCGACCTGGCGGTGGAGGAGTTCGTCGCGATGAAGCGCGTCGTCCCGGGCTTTGGCCGGCTCGACTTCGGCCTGGTCGAGCAGCTCCCGGCCGGGGTCGCCGACGACCAGCACCTGCTCGACCGGGAGCTGGACAACAACGCCGCGGTGGCCCGCCGGCTGCGCGCCCTGAGCGGCGGCCTGTTCGACGGGCCCGGCCACCCGCTGGCGCTGCGGGTGGCGATGGAGAGCGCCGACGCCGTCCTGAAGCTGGCCTTCCGCACCGACCCGGCCGGCGACCCCGCGCTGATCGCCGAGTGCAAGCGCCTGCTCCGCCGCTACCTCACCGATCCCGGTGGCTGAGCGCACGGACCGCCCGGGCGTTGCGACCGCCCCGTTCCCGCCGCACAGTGGAGATCGGGACGGCAACCGCACCCGACAAGGAGCAGACCATGCAAGCGACGGTAGGCGATCACCTCCACACCCACAGCAGGTCGGTCGGGATGGCGGACCGGCAGGGCGAGATCATCGAGGTCCGGGGCCCCGAAGGTGAGCCCCCGTACCTGGTGCGCTTCGAGGACGGCCACGAAGGACTGGTCTACCCCGGCCCCGACACCGTGATCGAACGTCAGCAGCCCGCCCACTGAACCCATCTCCCCCGGAGCCCCGTGGACACCCCCGCCCCACTCCCCGGCCCGTTCGAACACCTCACCCCACTGCTGGACAGCTACGGCTACCTGGCAGTGGGGGTTCTCGTGTTCCTGGACAACTGCGCGATCCCGGTCCCCGGCCAGACCGTGCTGGTGCTGGCCGCGGTCTACGCGGGCACCGGCCGGCTCAGCATCGCCGCGGTGCTCGCGATCGCGCTGGTCGCCGCCGTGGCCGGGGACAGTCTCGGCTACCTGCTCGGCCGCACCGGCGGCCACCGGCTGGTCGAGCGCTGGGGCCGGTACGTGCTGCTCACCCCGGCCCGGATGGCGCACGCCGAGGAGTTCTTCGCCCGGCAGGGGGTCAAGGTGGTCACGGTGGCCAGGTTCGTCGACGTGCTGCGGCAGACCAACGGCATCGTGGCCGGGACCACCGGGATGAGCTGGCAGCGGTTCCTGCCCGCCAACGTGCTCGGCGCGGTGCTCTGGGTCGGCGTCTGGGGCAGCGCCGGGTACCTGGCCGGCGACAACATCGGCCCGCTGTACGAACAGGTGATGCGCTACCAGGTGCTGGTGCTGCCGGCGCTCGGCGTGCTGCTGGCCGGGCTGATCGGCTACCGGCTCCGGCTCCGGAGCAAGCGCCGGAGCCGGAGCCGGTGAGCCCGAGGGATCGTCAGCCCGCGCTGCGGATCGAGTAGTTGAAGTCGGCGTGCCCGAAGTGCCCCATCAGCTTGAGCCAGAACGGCATCAGCATCTCCAGCGACCGGGCCGCCGTGATGTCCCCCAGGTCCAGCACCGAGCCCTGCGGCCAGCCGAACTCGGCCAGCAGGGCCACCACGTCCGCCTTCGCCTCGGGGTCGTTGCCCGCCACGAACAGGTTGTGCTCGCCCGGCACCCGGCCCGGGTCCACCATCACCTCGGAGTTGACGGTGTTGAGCGCCTTCACCACCCGGGCCTCGGGGAACTCGCGCTGGATCTGCTCGCCGACGCTGTCGGTGTTCACCGGCTCCAGGCTCACCTCGCCCAGCGGCGAGAAGACCAGCGGGTTGGAGACGTCGATCAGCACCTTGCCCGCCAGCGGCTCGGCCCCGGCGAGCCGGAGTGCCTGCACCGCCACCACGCCGGAGGTCGCGTTGATCACCAGCTCGCCGAAGGCGGCGGCCTCGGCGAAGGTCCCGCTGTGCCCGTACGGTCCCGCCTGCTCGGCCCAGGCCAGCGCGGCCGCGTTCTCCTTGCTGCGCGAGCCGAGGGTCACTTCGTGCCCGAGCGACACCAGCTTGCCCGCGAGCGTCCGCCCGACGTTGCCCGTCCCGATGATCCCGACCCGCATGGTGTGACTCCCCGTGCTCAACCGACTGTGCGGACACCCTAACTGAGCCGCGGTCAGGCCGCCGGGAGGGTCCACACCTCGGAGCGCCCGCCCTTCCCGGACGGGCGCTCCGACGGGGGCGGACTACTCCACGGTCACGCTCTTGGCCAGGTTGCGCGGCTTGTCGACGTCCCGCTTGAGGGCCACCGCCGCGTGGTAGGCGAGCAGCTGGAGCGGGATGTTGAGCAGCAGCGGGTCGAGCTCCGGCTCGCTGCGCGGGACCAGGATGGCGTGGTCGGCCAGCTTGGCGTCGGGGGCGCGGTGGGCGATCGCCAGCACCCGGCCGGCCCGGGCCTTGATCTCGCCGAGGGTGGTGAGGTTCTTGTCCAGCAGCTCGTCGTCCGGGACCAGCGCCACCGTGGGCAGGTCCGGGTTGATCAGCGCGAGCGGGCCGTGCTTGAGCTCGCTGGCGGGGTACGCCTCGGCGTGCACGTAGCTGATCTCCTTCAGCTTCTGCGCACCCTCACGGGCGACCGGGAAGCCCCGGACCCGGCCGATGAACATCATGCCCTCGCTCTTGGCGTACTCCGCGGCCAGCTCGGCGATCTTGTCCTCGCCGGCCAGGATCTCCCGGATCTGGTCCGGCAGCGCCTTCAGGCCCGCGACGATCCGGCGGCCGTCGGCCGGGGAGAGGTCGTGGATCCGGCCGAAGTGCAGCGCCAGCAGCGCGAAGGCGATCACGGTCGAGGTGAAGGCCTTGGTCGAGGCGACCGAGATCTCCGGACCCGCGTGCAGGTAGATGCCGCCGTCGCACTCGCGGGCGATCGCGCTGCCGACGGTGTTCACCACACCCAGCACCCGGCCGCCCTTGCGCTTGATCTCCTGGACGGCGGCCAGCGTGTCGTAGGTCTCGCCGGACTGACTGACCGCCACGTAGAGGGTGTCGGCCTCGATCACCGGGTTGCGGTAGCGGAACTCCGAGGCGGGCTCGCTGTGCGCGGGGATCCGGGCCAGCTCCTCGATGAGCTGGGCGCCCATCTCGCCGGCGTAGTAGGCGGAGCCACAGCCGAGGATCTTCACCCGGCGGATCTCGCGCAGCTCGCGGGCGTCCAGGTTGAGGCCGCCCAGGTGCGCGGTGGCGAACCGCTCGTCGAGCCGGCCGCTCAGGGTGCGCTCGACCGAGGCGGGCTGCTCGTGGATCTCCTTGAGCAGGAAGTGCTCGTAGCCGGCCGTGTCGTAGGAGTCGATCTCCCAGTCCACGGTGGACGGCTGACGGGTCACCGTGCGGGCGTCCTCGGTGAGGGTGCGGAAGCCGTCGGCGCGCACGGTGGCCAGCTCGCCGTCCTCCAGGTGCACCACCTGGCGGGTGTACCGGACCAGGGCGGCGACGTCCGAGGCGACGAACATCTCCTTCTCGCCGAGACCGAGCACGATCGGGCTGCCGTTGCGGGCCACCACGATCCGGTCCGGCTGGTCGGCGTCGACCACGGCGATGCCGTAGGTGCCGACCACGTGGCCGAGCGCGGCGCGCACCGCGTCCTCCAGCTCGACGCCCTCGCCGACGTGCGCGGCGACCAGGTGGGCCAGCACCTCGGTGTCGGTCTCGGAGCGGAACACCGCACCCTCGGCGGTCAGCTTGGCGCGCAGCTCGTCCGCGTTCTCGATGATGCCGTTGTGGACGACCGCGATCCGCTCGGCGTTGTCCAGGTGCGGGTGCGCGTTGGCGTCACTCGGCACGCCGTGGGTGGCCCAGCGGGTGTGGCCGATGCCGGTGGTGCCCTTGAACCGCGCGGGTACGGCGGCGGCGAGGTCGGCGACCCGGCCCTTGGTCTTGCAGACCTTGAGCGTGCCGGGCTTCCCGATGACGGCCACCCCGGCCGAGTCGTAGCCCCGGTACTCCAGCCGCTGGAGTCCTTCGAGCAGGAACGCGGTGGCGTCCTTGGGACCGATGTAGGCCACGATGCCGCACATGGTGGTACTCCTCTGTCACGTCGTCGGGTGGTACGGGCGGGGCGGGCTCAGCCGTAGACGATCCGGCGCAGCTGACGGGTGGACAGCTCGGGCGCCGCGACCCTGCGGGCGGTGAGCTCACCGGTCAGCCGGTCGAAGATCTTCTCGTTGGTCAGGCCCCGCGCCTGCAGCTCACCGTGGCGGCGGCGGACGTACTCCTCGGTGCTCTCGGAGAAGTACGCCAGCACCTCCGCGACCACTCGCGCCGCCTCGCCGGGCCCCAGTGGGGTGGTCCGGGTCAGGTGTGCGAGCAGGTCTTCGTGAGGGTGTGGTGAGACAGGCACGAGAGGGGAGCCTAGGCGTCGAACGGGCGTACTCCAAGAATCCTGCCCGAAATCGGGCAGGGGTTCCCGCTTTCGGCTCCGATCCGGCTCGGAACGGCCCCCGGCGGACGGTCCGTAGTCGTCCTGTGAGAGTGTGTGGGATTGGTGACCGGGGGGCGCTCTCCTCGTTGACCTGTCGGCCGCTCGGGGAACGGCCGGCCCGACACTTCCCGAATGGCCGTCAGAAACGTTCCGTTTCGCGCGGCTGACGCCAGGATGGGAGACGCAACCGTCCGAAGCGAACCGCCGGGGGACCACAGCTCATGCAACCGCGACTCTTCGCGATCATCACCGCCTTCCTGCTCGGCGTGCTCGGGCTGGGCGCGGTGGCGGTCACCCAGTGGACCCCGCAGGCGGCCGTGCAGGCCGGCGCCCCGGCTGCCCCGGGCGTCTCGGGTGCCCCGGCGGCACAGAGCAGCGGCCCCGCCGCCTCCCCCAGCCCGACCGGCGACCCGGCGGTGTGGACCCGCTCCACCCTGCGCAACAAGCTGATGGCCAAGATGGAGGCCACCGACCCCGGCGTCGCGCTGGCCGAGCTGGACGCGATCAGCAAGAAGCTCCCCTACACCGTCCGGTTCTGCCACCCGATCGCGCACGAGCTCGGGCACACGGCGGTCAAGCGGTACCACGCGGACTTCCAGAAGGTGATCTCCTTCCCGCACGAGACCTGCGCGGCGGGCTACCTGCACGGCGCGGTCGAGGAGATGCTGAACGCCTCCGCCAACCCGGAGGAGGACCTGCTCAAGCTCTGCGCCCCGGCCAACCAGGGCAAGTGCATCCACGGCGTGGGCCACGGGACGATGTTCGTCGCCAAGCAGGACGTGGCCAAGGCCCGCGCGCTGTGCAACAAGTTCCCCACCGACAGCCGGAAGATCACCTGCTCCGAGGGCCTCTTCATGCAGCTCTTCGGCCCCGACGAGGAGGACGAGAAGGCCAAGGCCAACCTCGACCCCGCCGCGCTGGCCAAGGACCCGCTCTACCCCTGCAAGGACCAGCCCTCGCTGTTCCAGTCCGCCTGCTTCTTCTACGCGCCGACCTTCTACCTGAGCTCGCACGACTACGCCAACCACGAGAACGTCTACGCCGACGCACTCAAGTGGTGCCTCAACGGCCAGGCCAGCGGCGGCGCCAACGACTGCAGCCGGGGCGTCGGCTCCCGGACCATGAAGTACAACCTGGACCGCGAGGACTGGGCCGCCAACCAGTGCGCCACCGCCGCCGACTCCTGGCAGCGCAAGGCCTGCACCCAGGGCCTGATGAGCTACTACACCGTCAACTACACCGAGGCGGGCGCGGGCTCCCGGCTCTGCTCGAAGATCACCAACAAGGAGATCGCGGGCTACTGCCGCACGGCGGGCGGCCTCGCCACCACCCTCGACTAAGGTCATCCGTGAACCGGGTACGCCGAGGAAGCCGTGCCTCCATGCCCCCTGATGGAGCAGCAGCATGAGCGACACTGCCGACGACTTCCGCACCGCCGCCCGGGCCGCCGCCGAGCTGGTCTCCGACTACCTCGACGCGGTGCCCGGGCGCACGGTCTGGCAGCCGATGGACCCGGCCGACCGACTGGCCCTGCTCGACCTGCCGCTGCCCGCCGACGGCGTGCCGCTGGAGGGCCTGCTGGAGGTGATCGGCAGTCAGCTGATGACCGCTCCGATGGGCAACGGCCACCCGCGCTTCTTCGGCTGGGTGAACTCCGCGCCCGCCCCCGCCGGGGTGCTGGCCACCCTGGCCGCCGCCGCGATGAACCCCAGCTCGGCCGGCGGCGACCACGCCGACGTCCACCTGGAGCGGGCCGTGGTCCGCTGGATCGCCGAACTGGTCGGCTTCCCGCACCCGGCCGGCGGCGGCATCCTCACCTCCGGCACCTCGATGGCCACCATCCTCTGCCTGGCCGCCGCCCGGAACCGGGCCGCCCGCCGGGCCGGGCACGACCTGCGCGCCGACGGCCTGGCCGGGCTGCCCCCGCTGGTCGCGTACGCCACCGCCGAGACCCACTCCTGCGTCCGCAAGGCGGTCGAACTGCTCGGCCTGGGCAGCCGGCACCTGCGCACCGTGGCCACCGACGCCGAGGGCCGGCTCGACCCGGCCGCACTCGCCGAGGCGGTGGCCGCCGACCGGGCCGCCGGGCTGCTCCCCTTCCTCGCGGTCGCCTCCGCCGGCACGGTCGGCACCGGCGTGGTGGACGCCTTCGACCCGATCGCCGACGTCTGCGCCGCCGAGGGCCTGTGGCTGCACGTGGACGGCGCGTACGGCGCCTTCGGCGTCCTGGACCCGGCCATCGCCGACCAGTACGCCGGGATGGACCGGGCCGACTCGCTCGCCCTCGACCCGCACAAGTGGCTCGGCGTCCCGGTGGACTGCGGCTGCGCCCTGGTCCGCGACACCGAGGAGCTGCGCGGCACGTTCAGCCTGGTCCCCTCCTACCTGCGCGACGAGGCGGCCGGGGCGCTCGGCTGGTTCTCCGAGTACGGGATGGAGCAGACCCGCCCGTTCCGCTCGCTCAAGGTCTGGGCCACCATCGCCCACCGCGGCCGCGCCGGGCTGGCCGCCGACATCGCCCGCTGCACCGAACTGGCCCGCCGGCTGGGCGCGCTGGTCGAGGCCGACCCGGAGCTGGAACTGCTCGCGCCGGTCCGCACCTCGATCGTGGCCTTCCGCTACCTGCCCGCCGACCCGGCGCTCGCCGACGCCGTGAACCGCGAACTGCCGGTCGCCGTCCAACTGCGCGGGCGGGCCTTTGTTACGGGCGCGCTCCTCCAGGGCCGCGAAATGCTCCGGGCGTGTCTGCTGAACGCCGCCACCACCGAAGCCGACCTGGACCTGCTGTTGTCCGAAGTCCGCAGCGCAGGACGGGAACTGACGGAGCGTCCGACCGGTTCTTGATCTGAGGGGAGGCAGTTCGGATGCCATCCGCAGACATTTACCAACAGGTCACGGGGGATTCGTGATCGCGAAACACCGGAAGAGCACGATGCTTCCATGGACACGACT
The DNA here is from genome assembly GCF_014203705.1 of Kitasatospora gansuensis. Lineage (NCBI taxonomy): Bacteria > Bacillati > Actinomycetota > Actinomycetes > Kitasatosporales > Streptomycetaceae > Kitasatospora > Kitasatospora gansuensis. The sequence continues at coordinate 7,439,697 of NZ_JACHJR010000001.1, read as the reverse complement.
TCACAGCCTTCCCGCGCCCAGCGCCGCAGCGCCCGCAACCACCGCTGGCGCCGCGACACCACCGAGCTCGCCGCGGTCTTCGTCGCGGTGGCGGCCGCCGACCTGGTCGCCAACACGGTGGTGCACGGCCACGACGGCCCGGTCCTGCTGGTCGCCTCGGCGCTCGCACTGGTCGCCACGGCCGTGTTCCACGCCTGGTGGGCACACCGGCACCCGCACGGGCCGCCCGGCCCCGACCCGGCCGCACCCCCGGGAGCGGAGGCGGCCGAGGTGACCGGACCGCTGCGCGACTTCGAGCAGACCGCCCTCTGGCGGCTGCGCGCCACCGTCTCCGACTCCCCCGGCAGCCTGGCCCGGATCTGCACCGCCCTGGCCGGGCAGCAGGTCAGCATCGTCTCGATGCAGACCCACCCGCTGCCGGTCGGCGCGGTGGACGAGTTCCTGGTCCGCGCCCCGCTGGCGCTCAGCCGGGCCGACCTGGCCCGGGCCGTCGCCTCCGGCGGCGGCCAGGACATCTGGACCGAGCAGGCCGACGCCCACGACCTGGTGGACGAGCCGACCCATGTCCTCGCACTTGCCACCCGGACGGCGCTGGACGCCGCCGAGCTGCCGGTCGCGCTGCGCCGGCTGTTCGGCCGGTGCACGATCCGGCAGTTCCCGAACGGCGGCGCGGCAGCCGTGGCCGGCGCCGACGGCCACGTGATGCGCCTGCCGGTCCCGTCCGGCGACCTGATCGAGCTCAGCCGCCCGCACCTGCCCTTCACCCCGACCGAGTTCGCCCGGGCCCAGGCCCTGGTCGAGCTGGACTCGCTGCTCGGCCCCCGCGTCCCCAAGGTCGAGGCCCGGCTCACCCTCCCCGCCGGGACCGACCTGACGGTCCGTCGCGCCGACCCCGAGGACAAGGCCGCCGCCCTCGCCATGCACGGCCGCTGCTCCTCCGACGCCCTCCGCAAGCGCTACCACGGCCCCGTCAAGGACGCCGACCGCTACCTCGACCACCTGCTCGACCCCCGCCACGGCCAGACCCTCGCGGTGGAGACCTCCGACGGCCGCATCGTCGCACTCGCCCACCTGATGTGGGACGACGACAGCGCCGAGATCGCCCTCCTGGTCGAGGACGCCTGGCAGCGCCGCGGCCTCGGCGTCGACCTCCTCCGCCGGATGGCCGCCCTGGCCCTGGAAGCCGGCGTCCCCACCATCTACGCGGTCACCCACGCCTCCAACACCGGCCTGATCTCCACCATGCGCCGCCTCTCCGCCCCGCTGGACTACCAGGTCGAGGACGGCACCCTGGTCATCACCGCCCACCTCTCCGAAGCCACGGAACAGCTCCCGACCCCGTGGCCCAGCCGATAGGCAGCCGGTCGGACGTCTACGGTCAGGGGCTCGGGGAACGGCGACGGTTCGTGGCTGGCGGGTATCACTGCGAAAGTGCCTGACCCTTTACGTACGTTGACGCTCCTGAGGCCGGCGTCGCAGTTCCCCGAGTCCCTGGTAGTGCACGGCTGAGCGAGCGTCAGAAGTGCCCCTGCGCGGTGTCGCGGGACGGAGTGGGTAGGCTGGCCCCGTTCTGCCGCGCAAGCGGCGCCGCAGCAAGGAGGACCACAGAGCATGCCAGGCCCCGATTCGGAAGCCGCAGCCGTACGCGACGCCTCGCTGCCCGCCCGTGCCAAGATCGCCGTGACGGCGGGCCGTGTGGCCGCCGCCCTGTCGCAGAAGGCCGGCCGGGGCAGTGGCTCGGTGATCGGTGGCAAGATCGCCCTCAAGCTGGACCCCGACCTGCTGGCGACCCTCTCCGACCACCTCGACGTGGTGCTGGTGAGCGCGACCAACGGCAAGACCACCACCACCCGCCTGATCGCCGAGGCGCTGCGCGCTGCCGGCCCGGTGGTCTCGAACGCCCTCGGCGCCAACATGCCCGCCGGGATCACCGCCGCCCTCGCGGGTGGCAGCGAGGCCCGCTTCGGCGTGATCGAGGTGGACGAGAAGTACCTGGCCGGCGTCGCCCGCGACACCCGGCCGAAGGCCATAGCGCTGCTCAACCTCTCCCGCGACCAGCTGGACCGCGCCGCCGAGACCCGGATGATGGCCGAGAAGTGGCGCGAGGGCCTGCAGGACACCGACGCGGTGATCATCGCGAACGCGGACGACCCGCTGGTGACCTGGGCCGCCTCGTCCTGCCGCAAGGTGGTCTGGGTGGCCGCCGGTCAGGCGTGGAAGGAGGACGCCTGGTCCTGCCCGTCCTGCGGTGGCGTGATGCAGCGTCCGGGCGACGACTGGTTCTGCCAGGACTGCGGCTTCCGCCGTCCGCAGCCGCACTGGGCGCTCCAGGGCACCCACGTGATCGACCCGCAGCGCGGCGCCTGGCCGATCCAGCTCCAGCTGCCGGGCCGGGCCAACCTGGCCAACGCGACCAGCTCGGCCGCGGTGGCCGCCGTCTTCGGCGTCGCCCCGCAGGTCGCGCTGCAGCGGATGCAGGCCGTCACGGCGGTCGCGGGCCGCTACGACGTGGTGCAGTACCTGGGCCGCGACGTCCGGCTGCTGCTGGCGAAGAACCCGGCCGGCTGGCTGGAGACCTTCTCGCTGATCGACCAGCCGCCGGCCCCGGTGATCCTCTCGGTCAACGCGCTGGACGCGGACGGCACCGACACCTCCTGGCTGTGGGACGTGGACTACGAGCGGCTCTCCGGCCACCCGATCTTCGTGATGGGCCAGCGCAAGCTGGACCTGGCGGTCCGGCTGGAGGTGGCGGGCCTGCAGTTCCAGGTGGTGGACACCCTGGAGCAGGCGGTCCGGGCGGCCCCGCCCGGGCGGATCGAGGCGATCGCCAACTACACGGCGTTCCAGCAGCTGCGCAAGGCGGTGGCGAACTGATGGCGACTCCCCCGTTCCAGGAGAACCCGTACCAGCAGCCCGTCCACCCCGGCGCGCCGCAGCAGCCCGCGTACCCCACCGAGCCGCCCCAGGTGCGGCCGCAGTCCGGAAGGTCCCAGAGGATGAGCGAGAGCAGCCTGCGCCTGGTCTGGGTCTACCCGGACCTGCTGAGCACGTACGGCGACCGCGGCAATGCCCTGGTCGTCGAGCGCCGGGCCCGCCAGCGCGGCCTGAACGTCCAGCGGATAGACGTCCGTTCGGACCAGGCGGTGCCGACCAGTGGTGACATCTACCTGATCGGCGGCGGTGAGGACCGTCCGCAGCGGCTGGCGGCCGAGCGGCTGGCGGCGGACCAGGGTCTGGTCCGGGCGGCCGAGAACGGCGCGATCATCTTCTCGGTCTGCGCCGGGTACCAGATCCTCGGCCACGAGTTCCTGAACGACCGGGGCGAGCGCCAGCCGGGCCTGGGCCTGCTGGACGTCTGGACCGGCCGGGGCGAGGGCGCCCGCTGCGTCGGCGACGTGCTGGCGGAGACGGACCCTCAGCTGAACCTCCCTCAGCTCACCGGCTTCGAGAACCACCAGGGCGTCACCCACCTCGGCCAGGGCGTCAAGCCGCTGGCCCAGGTCCAGGTCGGCCGGGGCAACGGCACCGGCGACGGCACCGAGGGCGCCTGGCGGGACACCATCTTCGGCACCTACCTGCACGGCCCGGTGATGGCCCGTAACCCCGCCGTCGCCGACATGCTGATCAAGCTGGCGCTGGACGTGAACGCGCTGCCGCCGGCCGACACCACCTGGTACGACGCGCTGCGCGCCGAGCGGATCTCGGCGACCCGTCAGCCCGCCTGAGCTGTCCACGGGTTGAGCCGGGGGTCAACAACCCCCGGGTTTCGTACGACAATAGAAGAGCCGAACGCACACCCTCCTAAGGCGTTCGGCGCAGTACCGCGCGGGCCGGGTCAAAGGTGACGCGGCCCACATCGGCGCCTGCCCGGTCGGACCCGGGCGCCGTATGGTGGAAGTCCGGCTGACCTCACTTCCCCCAGCCTTCGGCTGGGAGGGGCCCCCTTGGGAGTTGCAAAGCAATGCGTATTGGAGTGCTCACCAGCGGCGGTGACTGCCCCGGCCTGAACGCCGTGATCCGTTCCGTGGTCCACCGGGGGGTGGTCGACCACGGCGACGAGATCATCGGGTTCCAGGACGGCTGGCGCGGTCTCCTGGAGGGCGTCCACCGCCCGCTCACCCTCGACTCGGTGAGCGGCATCCTCGCCCAGGGCGGCACCATCCTCGGCTCCTCCCGGGTGCAGCCGAGCCACCTGCGGGACGGCGTCGAGCGGGCCAAGCAGTACTGCGCGGACCTCGGCATCGACGCGGTGATCCCGATCGGCGGCGAGGGCACCCTGAAGGCCGCCAAGCTGATGAGCGACGGCGGGCTGCCGGTGATCGGCGTCCCGAAGACCATCGACAACGACATCGCCTGCACCGACGTGACCTTCGGCTTCGACACCGCCGTCTCGGTCGCCACCGACGCGCTCGACCGGCTGAAGACCACCGCCGAGTCGCACCAGCGGGTCATGGTGGTCGAGGTGATGGGGCGTCACACCGGCTGGATCGCCCTGAACGCCGGCATGGCGGCCGGTGCGCACGCGATCGTGGTGCCCGAGCGGCCGTTCCACATCGACAAGCTGACCGCGGTGGTCCGCGAGCGCTTCGACCGGAACAAGAAGTTCGCCATCGTGGTCTGCGCCGAGGGCGCCAAGCCCGAGCCCGGCTCCATGCACTGGGAGGAGGGTGTGAAGGACATCTACGGCCACGAGCGGTTCACCGGCATCGCCAACCAGCTCTCCCGCGAGCTCGAGCACCGCCTCGGCAAGGAGGCCAAGCCGGTCATCCTCGGCCACACCCAGCGCGGCGGCACCCCCACCGCGTACGACCGCGTGCTCGCCACCCGCTTCGGCTGGCACGCCGTCGAGGCCGCCCACAAGGGCGCCTTCGGCCACATCACCGCCCTCCAGGGCACCGAGATCAAGCTGGTCCCGCTCGCCGACGCGGTGGCCGACCTGAAGACCGTCCCGGCCGAGCGCTACGTCGAGGCCGAGACCGTCATCTGACGCTCCCGCACCGCAGCAGGGGTGGTCCTCCGAGCCGGAGGACCACCCCTGCTGTCGTCAGACCGCGCCTTCCTTGACCATCACGAAGCCGAACCAGTGATGACTGTCGGAGTAGTCCCCCTGGGAGTCCGACCCGGTCGGGACGACGATCCCCGGACCGCCGATGTGACCGAACGGCCCGCCCGGCTGGGCCTGGAACGGGATGTGCACCACCGTCGGGACGGGCCCGAACAGGCCGATCCCGGGCGGGATCGCCAGCTGGTAGATCGACGGGACGGCCGGGTCGTCGTTCTCGTACAGCATGGTCAGCCCCGGCGGCCGGCCGCCGGCCGGGACGCGCGCGTAGAACGGGGTGGAGAAGGTGAAGTGCGAAACGCTCTCCGTCGGATGGAGCAGTCCGGCCCCGTTGTAGAACTGGAAGGCGATCGGCTTCGCGGGGCCGCCGATGACCAGCGGCGCCCCCTCAGTGGTGAAGTACAGGTTGCTGTTGCCCTTGACCGGGTGCTGCTTGCTCTTGCGCACGCTGATCACCGGGAACTCGTTGTGGCTGAGGTCGCCGTCCGTGTCCTCGGTGTTCCCCTCGTCGGTCGTGAAGATCACCCGCCCGGAGGCGGGGATGTTCGGCGCCTCCGGATGCAGGGTCAGCTGCACCACGACATCGACGGTGGTACCCACCGTGATCCCGTCGAAGGCGACCTTGAACATCGACGGCACGTCCGGGGCCGTGTTCTCGTACAGCCAACTGGTCGTTCCGCCCGGGACGTTCGGCAGCGTGGCCACGTTGATGAAGTACGGCGTGATGAACTTCAGCGACACCGGCCCCGTGGCGTCGTCCGGCCCGTAGTTCCCGCAGGTCACCGTCATGGTGCCGTTGCCCGCGTCGTCGAACTCCCCCATCTTCACCCGGCAGAACAGATCCACCGAATTGCCCCCCACCCGGCCATCGGCAGCAACCGAACGCTTCGGCACGGCCCTGGCCCCGGCCGACTCCGCCACCCCGAGACCGAGCGCCATCACCGCCCCGCCGACCCCCGCGGTCTTGAGCACCGACCGCCGCGGGATCGGCCCCGAACGGTCGGACGACGTGCCGGGATGCTGACTGTCGTTCATACGGGGAACCCTCCGCCGAGTGACTGCATATGCACTGTGTGTATGCAAGCTACTCGGGCGGCGGCCCCTTTCCCGGAACCGGACCCGGCACGTCCGGCTATTCGTCGATACGTAGCGGGGCGCGCCCTCGGCCGGTACGCAGTACCCCGCGCGCCGCTGAGCCACCGTCACCGCCGGGGCGGATAGCGTGCACAGTGCCGGTGCGACCGCCAGGAGGGACAGCCCGATGAAGATCCTCGCCTACGGGGTCCAGTCCGACGAGAAGCCGCTGCTGCACGCCGCGTTCGACGCCGGCCACCAGCTGCGCTCGCTCTCCGTCTTCCTCAACCAGGACACCGCACCCCTGGCCGCCGCCTACCCGGCCGTCAGCACCAGCGTCAACTGCGAACTCGACGCCGAGGTGCTCGCCCTGCTCGCGGCCGGCGGCACCGAGCTGATCGCCCAGCGCTCCACCGGCTTCAACAACATCGACCTGGCGGCCGCCGCCGAACTCGGCCTCACCGTCGCCCGGGTCTCGCACTACAGCCCGTACGCGGTCGCCGAACACGCCTGGGCCCTGGCGCTCGCCGTGAACCGGCGGCTCACCCGGGCCGCCACCCGCTCCCGGGAGTTCGACTTCCGGCTCGACGGTCTGCTCGGCCGCGACATCCACGGCATGACGGTCGGCGTGATCGGCACCGGCAAGATCGGCGAGTGCTTCGCCCGGATCGCGCACGGCTTCGGCACCCGCCTGCTCGGCTGGGACATCGCCGAGAACCCGGCCTGCCTCGACCTCGGCATGACGTACGTCGAGCGCGCCGAACTGCTCGCCCGCAGCGACCTGATCAGCCTGCACGTCCCTCTCCTCCCCGACACCCACCACGTGATCGACGGCGCCGCGCTCGCGCTCATGAAGGACGACGCCATCCTGATCAACTCCAGCCGCGGCGGCCTGGTCGACACCGCCGCCCTGGTCGAGACCCTGCGGCACGGCAGGCTCTCCGGCGTCGGCCTGGACGTCTACGAGGAGGAGACCGGCATCTTCTTCTACGACCGCTCCCTCGAAGGCATCAACGACGACACCTTGGCCCGCCTGGTCACCTTCCCGCAGGTCCTGGTGACGTCCCATCAGGCGTACTTCACCCACACCGCGGTCGGCCAGATCATCGACGCGACCGTCCGCAACATCGAGGACTTCGAGGCCGGCCGCCACAACGAGAACACCCTCGTCCCGAAAGCCACCGACTGAGACCCCATCAGCTTCCGTGCACCGCTCGGCCTGCCTGAACCGGGCAACTACCCGTCGGCGAGCTCCTCGACATGCCGCCGGGCCGCAGCCGGCACGTCTCCCGGGCCTGGCGCGCCGGTAGTCGCCCAGGCCAAGATGAGCCGGCGACCGATCCGACCCTGTACAGCCCTGGCCGATTCGACGCCGACGCCGCACTCGCCCTGCTCCATACCCGCGCCGAGGCCAGCGCCCAGACCGGTCGGCGCCCCCGTCGGGGTTGGGCCCTGGGCCCGTCGGGCTTGACCAAGCAGCCGAGAGCCAGCAGCACTTCGGGGCCTGAGCAGCGGCACCCCCGCAGCCATGTGCGAGTCGCCGGGCGGCGCCCTCGGCGTGAGATCAGCAATGGGCGCAGCAGCAGCTCAACGCGGCAGCCGTATCCGTCTCTCACTACCGGTGCGGCCTGTCGGTACCGTCCTCGTTGACCCCGCCAACTACTCCGGGCCCCGTGCTGGCAGTTGGCCTCGCCCACGCACTAGGCTCTTCCGCGTCGGAACTGTCTCGGGGGAGGCGCGTGTGTACGGCGACGACGACCCTGGCGGGTGGGACGAGAGCGCGGAGCGTCCGTACTTCTTTCTCAGTTACGCGCACGTACCGAGATCCCGCACCGGTGGGGCCGGTGATCCCAACCAGTGGGTCAACCGCCTCTTCAACGATCTCCGTGACGAGGTGCTGCACCTGACCGACCTGCGCGGCGGAGCGCCGGTCGGTTTCATGGACCAGTCCATGCACCAGGGCCAGTTGTGGGCCGAGCGGCTCTCCCAGGAGCTGGCCAGCTGCCGGGTCTTCGTGCCGCTCTACTCGCCGCGCTACTTCACCAGCGTGGCCTGCGGCCAGGAGTGGCACTCGTTCGTCCAGCGCCCGGTCTTCCCGGAGCGGCAGAGCACCGAGCGCCCGACCGGCATCGTGCCGGTGCTGTGGATCCCGATGAGTGACCATCAGCTGCCCGAGGTGGCCCGTCAACTCCAGTTCAACCACCGGGGTTTCGGCCCCGACTACGAGGCCGAGGGCCTGTACGCGCTGATGCGGCTCGGCTACTTCCGCCGGGCGTACGAGCTGGCCGTGCACCGGCTGGCCGAGCGGATCGTGGACGTGGCGGCCAGCACGGTGATCCCGCCGGGGCGGCCGCTGGACTTCCAGGCCCAGCCGAGCGCCTTCGGCCCAAGGGCACCGCGTGAGCAGCTACGAATCTACGTCTACTCCTACCGCCAAGATGAGCTGCCCCCAACGCGCGACCCTTCCTGGTACGGTGCGCGGCGCACCGACTGGCAGCCCTTCCGGCCGCAGCCCAGTCAGCCCCTGGCCGACAGAGCCGCTGACCTGACCCGCAGCCTGGGTTTCGAGCCCACTGTGCATGAGTTCGAGGAGGCTGCCGCGGCGCTCGCAAGCTCCGGCCGGCTCCCCGGGCCGAGCGTCCTGCTGGTCGACCGCTGGGCCCTCCTCGACGCTCAACGAGCCGAAGCCGTGCAACAGTTGGTCCGCCGGAATCCCGGCACCCTGAGCATCATCGAACCCTGGAGCCAGAGCGACCAGCAGTCTCGGGACAACGAGCAGATGCCCAGCACGCTCGCCCCCGGCGATCGGTTGGTGCGTCAGTGGCGCAACCAGCTCGTCAGGGATGGTGAGGCGGACCGCCCCGGCACCCTGGAAGAATTTGACTCCACCCTGGTGCGGGCGGTGGTGCGGGCCCACCGGAATTTCGACGACCTTTCCGCCGCTCGCGCCGGGTCAGAACGTCGCCTGGAGTCCATGGCTGCCCCGGATCCATACGAGGCAGCCCCGGTGTCATACGGGGCACCACTTGGGCTGCAAGGAACTCCCAGGACGCCTCGCCGGGAGGACAGGGTCACTGCGCGTCCTCCCAAGCGGTGGCCGGCATCCCCGAACCGACCGCTACAGACGGGGCCCACGCCGAAACCGGAGCGCCGGGTACTCGAAGCCGAGGTGCCCGGTGCCGTCCGCGTGAACGACGAGTTCAGTGTGATCGTACGGATCGTCACCACACAACCGTCGCCCGGCAGCGGGACGCTGACCACCCCGGTCACCCTCGCCGTCGCGGACAACGGCACCAGCGTCACCGTGGTCGTACACCCGCAGGCCGACCTGGTGCCGCTCGACGGGATGGAGCGCACCCTGCTCGTCACCCCGCAGGCCCGCTCCACCGCGCCGGTCCGCTTCCCCTTCCGTGCCCGCGGCGGCGGCCTCCACCGACTGTCCCTCACCGCCTGGGTCGGCGGCACCTTCCTCGGCGAAATCACCGCCGAGGTGTCTGTCCGCGCCTCCGCGCATCGGGGAGCGGCACCCGCGATAACCCTTTCCGCCGAGGTCGGACCGCTCCACGCCGAGGAAGGCGAGGTGACTCTGCAGATCAGCACAGTTGACGGCCGACCCACCTTCCAGCTTCTCTCCAAGAGCTTCCTGGGCGACTTCGTTCAGCTCGACGTCCCGGCACCGGGCCCGAACGCCGCGGTCGAGCGGGCCAAGGCGACGCTGCGGCAACTGGCGGCCGGCAAGAGCCCGTACGGACCGGCCACGGCACGGCTCCTGATGAAGGAGATCGGCGTCGGCCTGTGGCACCAGATGCTGCCCGAGGCGATCAAGCACGAGTTCTGGAGGCTGCGGGACCAGATCACCACCTTCAACATCGCCACCGACGACGACATCCCCTGGGAGCTTCTCTACCCGCTGACCGGCGACGGCCGGGGCGACAGCTTCTTGATCGAAGATTTTCCGGTACTGCGCCGCACCCGCGGCCAGGGCCTCACCCGCTCGCTCCGGCGGGGCGAGCAGACCTTCGTCGTCTCCACCCGGCAGCCGAAGACCGCGCGCGATGAGTTCGCCGCCATCGAGCGAATCATCGGCCCCGGCCGCATCACCGACCAACTCAGCGACGTCCTGACAGCCGTCGCCTCGGGCGACCTGGGACTGGCCCACTTCGCCTGCCACAACGACTTCGACCCGGACGCCGGATCGAGCATCGACCTGGTCGGCGGCCCACTGGTCCCCGCACTGCTCAACAGCGCCGCCGTCAGCCGCAGCCTGGCCCGCAACAACCCGCTGATATTCCTGAACGCCTGCCGCACCCTCGGCGCGGTCCCGGACTTCACCAAGATGACGGGCTGGGCGCAGCAGTTCCTCGCCGCCGGCGCCGGCGCGTTCATCGGCACCCTCTGGGCAGTGCGCGGCGACAAGGCGACCTCCTTCGCCACCTCCTTCTACACCTCCCTCGCCGAAGGCAATCCCTTCGGCCAAGCCGTTCTCACCGCCCGCCGCGAGGCCTCCGCCGACGACGACCCCACCTGGCTGGCCTACAGCGCGTACGGCAACCCGACCGCCACCCTCGAACCACCGACCAACCCCCAAGGAGTCAGAACATGACCACCGGTCTGCCCATCGACGATCTCGTCACCACCATCAAGCGGGCCATCAAGGAAGCCGACATCTCCGACACCGACACCGACCGCGACCTGCGGGTCACCTCGGTCTACCTGAAGCTCCAGACCGTGGCCACCACCAAGACCGGCGGCGGGATCGACTTCCGCATACCTTTCATCGGCATGAAGCTGAAGTTCAGCGGCACCGTCACCCACCGAGACACCCACGCACTGGAGTTGACGCTCGTCCCCGAAGACCTCGCGGCCAGTGGCCACGAGATCCGAGACGGCGCGGTGGAGACCGCCCTGGTCGACGCGATCGAGACACTGCGCCGCCTGATCACCGCCGCGGGCACCGGCGACGACCCGTTCGTGCTGAAGGACAGCACGGTCGAGCTTCAGTTCGCGCTCGAGGAAGACGGCACGGTCTCGCTCGGCCTGGAGGGCGGACTCAAGAACGAGGTCACCCACATCCTCCGCCTCACCCTGGGAAGCCCCGCCACACCGTGACGGCTGCGCCCTGGTGGGCGTCAGCCCCTTCAGGTGATCAAATCGACCTGACACACGAATCGGAACGATGTCTCTGAGACGACGCCGATCTTGGCCCGGCCGGTGTCGGCGGTGGTGCCGTCCAGCAGTCGGATGCGCAGCGGCCTGCTCGGGTGGAGCGGGTCGGGGTTCCACAGGCCGGTGTTGAAGACAGCGAACCCGGCGGCCAGGTGGGCGCGGGCGCCGACCGGCTGGCCCGCGGGGATGGGCGCGCCGGACTGAGCCGTTCGGACCGCACCGCCAGCGAGGCCGGGCTGCCGCGTCAGTCGTTGTTGGGGTAATCGCGTCCACGCCGAGCGCCGCTGCCTCGCGCCGGTTCAGCGACTGGTTGAGCAACTGCTCCCCCTCGTACAGGTGGTCGATGACCTGCTGTGCATGGCGCTCCCCCTCCGCCTGGTCGGTGCCGTCCGGCCTCGACCGCTGGTCGCGTGCTCGGTCAGGCGGGGTGAATCCGGCCCCGCCAGCCGCCGCTCTCCTGGCCGCGTTCCTCGATGAAGCCCTTGAAGCGCTTGAGGTCGCCCTTGACGCGGCGGTCGAGGATGCCGAGCATGTCGCCGACCTTCTCCGCCATGCCGTGCGGCTGGAAGTCCATGGCGAGGCTGACCCTGGTGCGGTCGGCGTCGATGGGATGGAAGGTGACGGTGCCCATCTGCTGGACCTCGCCGCCCACCGTCCGCCAGGACACCCGCTCGTCCGCCAGTTGGTCCACGATCTCGGCGTCGAACTCGCGCTCCGCGCCGGCGATGCTGGTGCGCCAGCGGGTGTGGCGGTCGTCGATCTGGCGGACCTCCTCGACGCCTTCCATGAACTTCGGGAACTCCTCGAACTGCGTCCACTGGTTGTAGGCGGTGTGCAGCGGGACGTCGACGTCGATCGATTCCTTGACCTTGCTCACTGATCCTCCTCGGGACGCTCCGGGAGCGCACTCTCCGCTCCCGCACCGGGCGCCTGCCCCGCTTGAGCGGGGCCAATCGGAGTAGCCGGTGGTTCGTCGGAGCCGGCGACGCCGCCCAGGCCGGGCAGGTTGTCCGCATGTCCAGCCCGCCGAGATGCCCATCCCCCGTCGTCCTCGCCTTCCACGACGACAGGTCCGGCCACGCCAGTGCGGCCGGACCCTCCCGCCACCGGGCCTACCGGGAGGAACGGCGGGGCCGTTGGGACAAGGTTCCGCGTCTCTGTGTGGATTCCTCGGCTCACGGGGTAGCCGGACCCGTATGCGAGCTCTCATCATCAACTGCACTCTGAAGCCGTCCCCCGAGCCGTCCAACACAGAGGCGCTGGCGTCCGTGGTGGGTGCGGAGCTGACCGCGCGCGGGGTCGAGGTCGCCACCGTGCGCGCGGTCGACCTCAATCTGCTGCCCGGTGTGAAGACCGACCAAGGCGAAGGGGACGAGTGGCCCGGACTCCACGAGAAGCTACTGACCGCCGACATCCTGATCGTCGCCACCCCGACCTGGGTGGGCCGCCCGTCCTCGGTGACACAACGGGTGCTGGAACGGATGGACGCGATGATCTCCGAGACCGACGACGGCGGCCGGCCCGTGGCGTACGGCCGGGTGGCCGGGGTGGTGGTCACGGGCAACGAGGACGGCGCCCACCACGTCATCAGTGAAGTCTGCGGCGGCCTGGTCGACATCGGCTACACCATCCCCGCGCAGGCTTGGACGTACTGGCACCTGGGCCCCGGCCCGGGCCCGGACTACCTGGACGAGAAGCGCGGCCACGAGTGGGCCCACAGGACCGGCCGCACGATGGCCGCGAACCTGCACCACCTCGCGTCCGCGCTCACCGGCCGCCCCTGGCCCATCCCCGCCACCTGACCCCGCCTGTCCCCCTCTCACCACAACCGGAAGGGCCCCGATGGATGCCATCGTGCTGCTGAAGGACGACCACAAGACCGTCGAGAAGCTGTTCAAGGAGTTCGAGAAGGCCGGCGCAGGCGCGCACAAGCACAAGCGGGACATCGCCGACAAGGTGATCGAGGAACTCACCGTGCACACCTGGATCGAAGAGAAGGTCTTCTACCCGGCCGCACGCGAGGCCGCCCCCGACACCAAGGACCACGTGCTGGAGAGCGTCGAGGAGCACCACGTGGTGCTGTGGATGCTGTCCGAACTCGCCGGGCTCGACCCGAGGGACGAGCGGTTCGACGCCAAGATGACGGTGCTGATGGAGAACGTCCGCCACCACGTCGAGGAGGAGGAGAAGGACTGGTTCCCCGAGGTCCACAAGGCCATGGGCCGCAACCGCCTCACCGAACTCGGCGAGCAGATGCAAGCGGCCAGGGGCGAAGCCCCGCGCGATCCGCTCAAGGTCCCCAGCGCGCGAGAGTAATGGCTCCGGGAAAAGGCCGCCCCGGTCCCCGCTTACACAGAGGTCCGGGGCGGTGAGTCGGCGCCTTGACGGCCGCAGCTTGCCAGCGCCGTTCGGAGCTCAGGGGTCGATCCGGCAGCGGCAGACCCCTACAAGGTCCCAAGCGGTCGGTGGTGCCACTCCCGCACGCCCATTACCCCGAGAGGGTCTGCCGCAACGGGTAGGGACCCGGCTGAGGTGCCTGGATGTCTTACGCCGCAGGCGTCACGGAGATTTGGAGACCCCCGGCGCCCGCCCGGGATCCGAGAACAGGCAGAGCCATGTCCGACAGCACCGCAGGAGTGGGCTGTCACCAGTAGTGCTTGCGCCCTCCGACCTGGTGGCCTACCGCGCCCAGGACCCACAGGACGAGTCCGATGACGACGAGGGCTATGCCGATGGTCCACAGGATGGATATGCCGGCGAGGAAACCGATGACGAGGAGGATGACTCCGAGGACGATCACGACGACCTCCATTGAAGACTCCCCTCCACTGTCGCGCCGACCAGCCGGTATGTCCATGACAGACGCCGCGCGGGGAGGACAGGGGGCTGCTGCCCGGATCTCGGCGGCGGATGCCGGCGTTCCCGGCTTCGCCGCGCACGTCACTCCAGGTCGCGGCTGCTGGGTGTTCTCCAGGATGAAGATCAGGAGCAGCAGCAGATCAGGGCGAACAGGGCTGCGCCGACCCAGGTCGCACCAGTCCGGGTTCGCTTCGGCGGCCGCCAATCCGACCGTGCAGGCCGAAAACTCGCCTTGAGGGGTCGGTTCGCCAGCTGACAGGGACGGGTCAGCGCAGGGGGCGCCGGTTCCTGGCCGAGCGAACCATGAGGTAGACCACGTCTGCGATGACCAGCAGGACGCCGATGGCGAGCAGGTAGAGCATTCCGTGGACTACGACACCGACGATGCCGAGCACGATTGCGACGATGACGATCAGGAGGAAGAGGACCATCGCGCGCCTCCTTCACGGGGCGGGGTGTGTTCAGCCGCGGGCGAGTTGGCGCTCCCCGGCGGTGCCCGGCTGGTAGGTCAGGCCGTAGTGGCGGAGGATCGCTTCCTCGTCCTCTGCGGGCAGGAGGTCGTCAGTGAGCGGCTTGTCGTAGACGACCTTGACGTAACCGGGTCCGACGGTCGCGCCGTCGAGGGGGACGAAGACCAGGCGGTGGCGGGTGGGCAGGCCGATCTGGACGGTCGCCATCGCCGGTTCGTCCGCGCTGGTGTCCACGTAGATCGCTTCCAGCGTGCCGATCTTGTGACCGCCTGCGTCCACGACGTCGTGGGTGCGCCACTCACGGATGTCCCCTACCGCGATCACCGTGACTCCCTTCGCACGGCCCGCACCCGCGGGCACTGTCCACTGGATCGACTCCGGCCCGCTGACAGGCCCGCCCTACCAGCGTGCCTCCGTCCGCGCCCGGACACCAGGGCCCGTGCCCGTTCCAGCTATGCGAGCAGCCGGCACTCACCCTCCCGGTCGTCACGGACCGGGCCGCCAGCGGCCGGTCAGCGGACCATCTCTGCTAGCCGGCCGGGTGAAGCGGCGGGGTGGTGGAGCGGTGCTGCAGGTCGACAGGGGGTCGCCGGTGGGGCAGGAGGGCCGGGCTGTGGAGTACGGGTCGAGTGGCAGGCCGTTGCACCCGGGTCGGCGCTCCCGGATCCAGGTGGGCGGCGGGCCGGGATATCGCCCGCCGTCGGTGTCCGGTCCGCTCGTCCGAGCGGACCGGACACCGACGGTCTGGCGTCGGGGCTTGGTCAGTCCTCGTCGTCGCGGTGGCCGTGGCCGAGGCGGCTCAGGTCGAAGGACCAGATGCCGCGGCCATGCGTGGCGGCGTAAAGGTTGCCGTCGGGGCCGGTCCTGAGCTGCATCACCGTGGTGGTGGGCAGGCCGGTGCCGAGGACCTTCCAGTCCTTGGCGCCGGGCGCGCGGTGGAAGGCGGCCAGGTCGGTGCCGAGGGCGAGTGCGCCGTTCGGCAGGGCGCGGATCGAGTCGGCCGGGACGTCGGGCAGGTTACCGGAGAGGTCCGTCCAGCTCGCGCCGCCGTCACGGCTCTCAAAGACGTGGCCGACGCCCGCGCCCGGGCCCTCCGTCCACGTGCGGGAGAAGCCGCTGAAGGAGACGTAGACGTGCTGGCCGTCGGCCGGGTCGACCGCGAAGGAGGAGATGTACCGGTTGGGCAGGGTGCCGTCGACGGGCAGGTTCAGCTGGTGCCAGCCGGTGCCGTCGGCCTTGCCGGTGGCGATGCCACGGGTGAAGCCCTGGTTGTTGCAGGGCCCGCACCAACCGGCGTAGACCGTGCCACCGGAGGAGGCGACGGCGGTGGCGACGTGGCCGGCGCCGAGGTCGTACGCGGCGGTCCACTCCTCGCCGCTGCGGATCGCGAAGCCCTTGTTCTGGACCCAGACGTGGCGGCCGCCGGCGATCCAGGTGTTGATGTCCTTGGTGTCGGCGGTGATCGGGGCGATGAACCGGGCCTCGCCGGTCTCGTTGTCCACCGGGGCGACGGAGTAGGAGGTGGCCTTGGCCGGGTCGGTGGTCCAGTCCCCGTTGTTGACGGCGCAGTTCTGGGTGATCTGGATGGCGAGGTAGACGTACTCCTCGGCGATGTTGCAGCCGTTGCCGGGGTCGACGATGGTGTCCGCGCCGTCGCCGCCGAAGTTGGAGCCCATCACCTTGTCGTGGGCGCGCAGGATGGACTGGCCGTTGTCCTGGAGGCCGCCGGTGACGATGACGCCGCGGCCGGAGCGGTCGGCCGGGTCCTTGCCGATGCCCACCGAGTAGTACTGGAGGGTGTCGATGGTGCCGTCGTTGAGGGAGGTCCAGTCGGTGGCGTGGCCGGAGGCGTCGGCCGTGCCGTTGACCGGGCGGCGGTAAATGCCGCCGTCGTTGCCTGCGAACACGAAGCTCTGGCCGTGGTAGCTGCCGATGGCGACGGCGTGCTGGTCGGAGTGAGTGGTCGACGCGCAGTCGCCGGTCTGCTTGGCGGGGTCGATGGACCAGCACGGGAAGCCGAAGTTCCAGTACGGACCGGGGACGGTCCAGCCGGTGCCGCCGTTCTTGGTCTCGAGCACCTCCTCCAGCCCGGCATAGAGGTGGTCGGCGTTGTTCGGGTCGACTTGGAGGAACTGGTTGTACCAGGACTGGATGCCCGGCTGGTAGCCCGCGTCCTGCAGGGCGGAGCCGGAGTTCTTCAGCTTGTCCTTGTCCGCGATGAGCGTCCACGGGCCCAGCGGGTCACCGGACTTGGAGACGTAGATGCCCTGCAGTCCGCTGTCCGGGTCGGTGGCCGTCCTGGTCGGAGACTGGTCGATCGCGTAGTAGCGGGAGCCGTCCTTCGAGCGGGCGAAGGTCACGTTGCCGACATCCCCGGCGCCGGTCGGCAGGTCACCGAGCGAGGTGACCCGCTGCCAGGTGCCGTCCGCGGCCTTGGCGTAGAAGCCGTTGTAGGTGTCGCCGCCGCGCCACCCGACGGCGAGGACCACCTTCGATGGGTCCTTGGGGTCGATGGCGATGTCGTTGGCGATGTTCTTGTACGGGGCGTTCGGTGCCTTCGCGTCGGCTCCGCCGGGCAGGTGGCTGGGGTTCGGCGCGAACTCCAGCGTCCACGGGCCGGACAGCGTCGTAGTGGAGTGGCTCCACACGCCTCGGCTGGTGGCCGCCCACACCCTGTCGTCGGCGAAGCGCAGGGCGTGGATGGTGGTGGACTCGAGTTCCGCACCGCCGACCCGGCCGCCGGGCTGGAACTCGCCGCGCTTCGGGTCGGCGAGGACGTACACGCCGGTGCCGACGTAGCTGGTGGCGCCGGTGTTGGACTCGCCGGTGGCGTACCAGAGACGACCGCCTCCGTCGAGGCCGAGCGCGCCGGTGGACAGCGAGGGCAGCTTGTCGGATATGGACTGCCAGTGACCGCCGCCGGTGCGGGACCGGAACACGCCGCCGTTGGCGCCGCCCGCATAGACGTAGCCGTCGTCGTCGGCGGCTATGCCCGTGATCCGGCCGGTGACGTAGCCCGAGCCGCCGCTCGAGTTGGAGTCGATATCGCGGTAGCGCGGGTCGTCGGAGTTGTAGGGCTTGTTGGTGACGTGGTCCCAGGAGCCGGAGGTGTGCGGCATCGACTGAAGCTGCGCCCAGGCGGCGCCGTACGCACCGGGCGCGACGACGCCGGGGGCGGTGCGGGCCTCGGTGAACTGCTCGGTGGCTTCGGCGGAGTTCTCGGCCTCGTCCTCCTCACCGCCGTCGGCCGCCGTCGCGGCGAAGAGCGGGTTGACCTTGCTGCCGGCGGCGAGCTTCTGGGCGTGCCGGCGGCCGACGTCCTTGAGGTGGCGGGCCTGCCAGGGCTGCGGTGCGGGTGCGGGGGCCGCGATGGCCTGAGTGGTGGTCAGTCCGAGTGCGGTGAGAGTGACGGCGCAGGCGAGCAGCCGTCGTCGTTGCCTGTTGGCCACGGTGTGGTGTTCCTCCCCGGATGGAACCGGGCGCGCGGTCGCGTGTCCCGGCGAAACATCACGAAGCCTGGCCGGTGCAATGTCACCGCGTGAAGAGACCGTGCATAACGAATCATCAAAATATGTCCATTCACTGGTCAGGAGCTGCAATTCGATGAAGGTCATCCCGACCAAGCGGGCGGCTGCACCAACTCGGTCCGCACGCGTGAGAACGTGGAAAGGACACCCGCACCCAGGCCACGCGTTGCTGACGGACCGTGAGCCGCCGGGCGGCTGGCGTACGAGAGGTTCGATGCCGCGACCAGGAGGAGCGCAGGCCCGATGGAGATCATCGCCTACGGAGTCCAGGCCGACGAACAGCCGCTGCTGCGCGCCGCCTTCGAGACCAGCCACCAACTGCGCACCCTGGCTGTCTTTCTGAACGCCGACACCGCGCCGCCGACCTCGGCCTCACCGTTGCCCGGGTCTCCTACTACTCCCCCTACGCCGCGGCCGAGCACGCCTGGACCGGGCATCGGCGACGACGTACTGGCCCGGCTGATCAGCTTCCCCCAGGTCCTGGTGACATCCCATCAGGCGTACTTCACCCACACCGCGGTCGGCCAGGTCATCGACGCCACCGTCCGCAACATCGAGGACTTCGAGGCCGGCCGCCGCAACGAGAACACCCTCGTCCCGAACACCGCCGTCTGACGGACCGTCGCCCGGCGGAGGACGGCCGGGAATCGCGGGGACTCGGGCACCGTATTCCGGTCAGGAATATCCGTGTCAGATGACGGAGAACCGGGACAGCGCGAATTTCAGCGCATCGGGTTCCACGTGAATCCCACCCCCGAACGGATGGTTCATCGCGGACAGCATGGTGAGCACACCCGACACCAGGAGCGCCAATCCGCCGATACCGACGATTCCCGGCCAGGTCAGGGATTGGATCTGGAGCGCGGAGGTGGCCACCAGCAGGATTGCGGACAGGATCAATCCGATCCAGAGGTAATTCGGCACCTCCTGGGACACCGCGAGCATCCGGGCCCGCCGGGCATCCCCCACCTCCCGGAGCGCCACGAGGGAATCCCGCGCGAAGGTCTGCTCCTGCTTGGACTCGCCCGTCGTGTCCTGGAGGACCCGTCGGAGGTCGTCGTACAGCTGCTGGGCTCGGGCGCTGGAGCCGCCCGCGGCCATCGCCGGCCACTCCTCCTCGATCACCGTGGTCGTGTACCGGCGGGTCGCTTCACGGATCTCCGTGCGTGCGGCGACCGGGAGGGGTCGCGTCGCCCAGTACAGATTGACGAGACTCGCACCTTCATTGCTGACCTCGTCGGTGGCTCTGTTCAGGCTCGCTCCGGCGGAGACGATCGAGAGGGCCAGGATGAAAGCGAACAGTGTCCTGTTGAGGGTCGAGAAATGTTCGATACCGTCCTTTAGAACGGACCCTTCGCGCCAGCGCTGCGGAATGTACCGCACCATGACGACCAGGATGAAGACCGACGAAATGACACAGGCCATGACGATGGCAACGGCGGATAAGCTCATACGTCCATCTAACCCGACGGGGCGCGCAGGTCGAAACGTACAATCGCGTATCCACCCCATTGAGTGCATTCAGCTGACCGAAGTTCACCGGCATGGGTTGGAGGGCTCCGGGTAGACGCGTGCCACACCTGCTCGCGCCAACGGAGGAGTCCGACGATGCACGAGGTAATCGCTCACGGAGTGCCGGCCGCACTGGTCGCCCTCGGAGCGCCCGAGGTCGAAGCCTGTCTGGAGTACCGGGTCGACGACCCCTACGCGGTGAGCATGGCCTTCGGCGCGGGGTGCGCCCTCGGGGGCAGTTCGGTCGCCTGGGTCTTCGCCCGGAAGCTGCTGGTCGACGGTGTCACGACCTCGGCGGGGTTGGGGGACGTCCGGGTCCGGCCGTACGACCCGGAGCAGACGGTGATCGAGTTCTGGGTGGACGGTGCCTGCGCCGTGCTGCTGCTCCGGACCGAGGACATCCGCGCCTTCCTGTCCGCGACGTACCGGGCGGTGCCGCTGGGATCGGAGTGGCGGCGGATCTCCTGGGATGAGGTGCTGGCCCGGCTGACCGAGGGTCAGCACTGAGAGAAAAGGGACAAATACCGACATAGGGTGCCGACTTCCGGGAGTGCGGCATGCTCCCGACGGGCGGGGGTAGGCGGCGGAGAACAGGATGTCCGGACGACGGAAGGTGTGTCATGGCAGTGTCCAGTGAGGTTTTGCCGACTCCCGCGCATACGGTGTCGGCAGGCACGACCCGTCCGCCCGGGCTCGCCGGTCTTCCGGTGATCGAGGACCCCTCGGCCGTCGCGCCGCGCGATGCCAAGGAACTGGCCCGGACGTTGCTGGTCCGGCTGGCGGACCTCGAGGAGGGCACGACGGCGTACTCCTACGTGCGCGGGACGCTGGTCGAGCTGAACCTGTCGCTGGTGCGGTACGCCGCGGGGCGGTTCCGCAGCGGGTCGGAGCCGATGGACGACATCTTGCAGGTCGGGACGGTGGGCCTGATCAAGGCCATCGACCGGTTCGACCCGGACCGGGGCCTGGAGTTCTCGACCTTCGCGCTGCCGACGATCATCGGGGAGATCAAGCGTCACTTCCGGGACACCACCTGGGCGGTGCACGTGCCCCGGCGGATGCAGGAGCTACGGCTGTCGCTGGTGAAGGCCCAGGACGAGCTGGAGCAGCGGCTGGACCGCGCGGCGACGGTGGCCGAGCTGGCCGAGCGGATGGAGGTGAGCCCGGAGGACGTGGTGGAGAGCATGACCGCCACCAACGCCCACACCGCCGGCTCGCTGGAGATGCGCCTGGCGGACGACTCGCCGGACAGCAGGCTCGCCGCGCGACTGGGCTACGAGGACAACCGGATCAGCCGGGTCGACGACCTCGAGTCGCTCAAGCCGCTGATCGCCGCCCTGCCGGAGCGCGACCGGCTGGTGCTCTCGCTGCGCTTCGTCGGCGAGCTGACGCAGTCCGAGATCGGTGAGCGGCTCGGCGTCTCGCAGATGCAGGTCTCGCGCCTGCTCAGCCGCACCCTCGCCGGGCTGCGTGCGGAGCTCACCCACGAGGACTGACACCACCCGGCACCTGCGGTCCGCGTCTCCCCGGCCGGTACGGCCGGGGAGACACGGCGTTCCGAGCACTCCGCCCGGGTCGGTCAGGTCGCCCGCTGACCCGAGGTCAGCCACTCGGCCCGGACCTCGAGCCAGACCACCTTCCCGTCCGCCAGCAGGTCCACGCCCCACCGGTCCGCGAGCCGCCCGACGATGTGCAGCCCGTGCCCGCCGGGGGTGCCCGGCTGGTACGCGCGGGGGCGGGGCATGGTCGGGTCGCCGTCGGCCACCTCCACCCGCAGGGTGTCGGCCGTGCCGTGCAGCAGGAGGTGGTGCGCGCCGCCCGCGTGCATCACCGCGTTGGCCAGCAGCTCGCTGACCAGCAGCAGCACGTCGTCCGCCGGAGTGTCCTCCAGCTCGTCGCCGCCGGTGACGGCGTACCAGTCGAGGAGTGCCTGCCGCCCGAAGTCGCGTCCGGCCGCCACCTGTCGGCGCATGCCCTTGAGCACCAGGCGTCTGCGCTGGCCCGCGGCCGGCAGCTGGGGCCGGATGGGCGTGCTGATGGGCGGCGGTGCCCCGTCAGTGGTCATCGGGTCAGTCCAAGGTCTCATCGGGGGTGGTGGGCCGGGCCGCGGCGTCGGCGGGGTGGGCGGTGAAGACCTCGCCCGCTCCGGTGATCGCCAGCAGCCGTTCGACCTGGGCGGAGAGCGTTCCGAGCCGCAGGTCGACGCCCACCTCCTGGGCCGCCTGCCGGGTCTTGATCAGCAGGTTCAGGCCGGAGGAGTCACAGAAGGTCAGCTCCTCCAGGTCCACCAGCAGCCGTGCGGGCCGGGCCTCGAGGTGCTGTGCGAAGACCACCTTGGCGGCGGACAGCGAATCGAGATCCAGCTCGCCGCAGAGCCGGCAGACGATCGAACCGTCCGGTTCGGTCCGGGACGTCACGGTGAGGGCAGCGGCCTGCGGGCCGGTTCTGTCGGTACTCAATGCGGTCAGGCCTTCCGGGTCCGTTCGGTGCACGACAGCTGTGGCGGAGCGGTGCTTCCCGTCACGACCTTAGGCTGGCGGCCCGCCGGGTGGTAGCCCGCGATCGCGGCACCCACCCGGCGCACCAGCCCCGGCCCCGGCCACCGGGACCTGACCTCCGGTCAGGCGAACGGGCCGCGGTAGAACGGGCCGTAGTAGGCGCCGTACGCCTCCCGGTAGCCCCGGTCGATCTCGTGCTCGTACGGGTTGAACGCGGGGCCGTTCTTGATCTCGTCCTTGCTGCGGTCGACGTGGACCACCTGTTCGGCCTGGTCGACGCGCAGGACGGTGCCGGCCGGGAGCAGGACGTGCTTGCCGAAGATCCAGGGGCCGGTGTCGACCACGAGGTAGGCGGAGTCCGTCTCGTCCGAGTGCTTGTCGACCTTGCCGATCCGGCCGTCGGTGGCCTCGACGTGATAGCCGATCAGATCGTGACCGGAGACGTGGCCGGAGGTGGAGCGGAACTTCCAGATCTCGACGCCGCTCATGCGGGCTTCCTCTCCTCGTGCGCCGTTGCGGGCCCTTCCCGCCGGGCGCGTCCTGCACCTCCGGCTGCCCCCGCCCCAGGACTTCATGCCACCCGCTCCGGTGGTGGTCGCGGAGCCCGGGGGTTTGGCCGGGCGGAACGGGGTGAGACGGAGGACCGGAACGTGCGTGCGGCGCTCGGCCGCGCCGCCGACCCGGTGGAGGCAGGGACGACTGGACTCCACCGGACTTCCACTCGGAGGAGGGAACCGATGACCGACATCTCGCGCCTGCCCGGCGCCCTCGACCAGCACTGGGACTGGCAGCAGCGCGCCGCCTGCCGCGGCCAGGACGCCGCCCTGTTCTTCCACCCGGCGGGAGAGCGCGGCCAGGCCCACGACGACCGGGACACCGCGGCGAAGCGGGTCTGCGTCCGCTGCCCGGTCCGTTCCGCGTGCCTCGCCCACGCGCTGACGGTCCGCGAGCCGTACGGCGTGTGGGGCGGGCTCACCGAGGACGAACGGGCGGCGCTCCTGCGCCGGAACCGGCGCAGGGGTCGGGTCGCCTGACGTGCCGTCGGTCTATGTGGGCGAGGCCGGAGTCGAACCGGCACAGCAGAAGCGGGGGTGTTACAGACCCTTGGGCTCTCCAATGCCCAGCTCGCCCTTGGCTGCCGGACGAGGATTCGAACCCCGAGTCTCCTGATCCAGAATCAGGCGTGCTGCCAGTTGCACCATCCGGCACTGCGGGGCGGCACGAGAAAGGCCGCCCGGACGGGAAGTCCCGTGGGCGGCCCGGCGTTTCAGCCGTTCTACCGTCCGGTGGGATGTCCCTGGCTCTGCTGTGAGCTCGAGGAACGCTGATACGACCGGCTGCTGCTCACGACTGCGTTCCTCTCTTCGGGCGGTGCGGGCTGATGCGCCAACTCTGCGCCACAGCGCCATGCGTGGGCAACCGATTATCGTCAGGCCGGGTGGATGAGGCGGCTCTCGTAGGCGAAGATCACGGCCTGTACCCGGTCGCGGAGGTCGAGCTTGTGCAGGATTCGCCCCAGGTGGGACTTCACGGTCGCCTCCGCGAGGTGGAGGGTGGCCGCGATCTCGGTGTTGGACAGGCCGCAGCCCACCTGGACCAGCACTTCGCGCTCACGGGTGCTGAGCCGGTTCAGCCGCTCGGCACGGTCGCGGGCGGCGCTGCCGCCGTCGGGGATGTGCGGGCGGAAGGACTCCAGCAGGCGGCGGGTGATCCGGGGCGAGACCACCGCGTCGCCCGCGGCCACGTTGCGGATCGCGGTGAGCAGCTCCTCGGGCCTGGTGTTCTTCAGGAGGAAGCCCGAAGCCCCGGCGCTGAGTCCGGCGAAGGCGTACTCGTCCAGGTCGAAGGTGGTGAGGATCAGCACCCTGCTTCGCGGGGAGGCCCGGACGACCTGCCGGGTCGCCTCGATCCCGTCGGTCCCGGGCATCCGGACGTCCATCAGGACCACGTCGGGGCGCAACTCCCGGGCGAGGTCGACGGCTTGGGCACCGTCCGCGGCTTCGCCGACCGGCGCCATGTCGGGCTGGGCCTCCAGGACCATGCCGAACGCCATCCGGAGCAGCGCTTCGTCGTCGGCGATCAGGACGCGGATCGTCACGCGGACGCCGTTCCGCCGCTGTCGAGGAAGAGGCGGGTGTGAACTCCCCAGCCACCGCCCGGAAGCGGCCCGGACCGCAACGTCCCGCCGTAGGCGGCGGAGCGCTCGCGCATGCCGGGGATGCCGTGGCCCGACGGTGCGGCACCGGGACGTGGCGGGCAGGGGCCGGTGTCGGTGACGTCCACGGTGACGGTCTCGGTCGAGCACCGGATCCGGACCCTCGCCCGGGTGCCGGCGGGTGTGTGCTTGAGGGTGTTGGTCAGAGCCTCCTGGACCAGGCGGTAGACGGTCAGTTGTGCGGTGGCGGGCAGGTGGGTGTGGCCGCCCTCGACCTCGACCCGGGTCGGCAGTCCGGCAGCGCACATCTGGCCCGCGAGGGCCGCCAGTTGGGCGATGCCGGGCAACGGGTGGCGTTCCCCGTCCGGTTCGTCGGTCCGCAGGATGCCCAACGAGCGCCGCATGTCGGTCAGGGCCTGGCGGCCCGTCTCGGAGATCCGGAGCATCGCGGTGGTGGCCTTGTCGGGTGACCGGTGCTGCGCGTAGACGGCGGCGTCGGTGAGCGCGACCATGACGGACAGGTTGTGGGTGACGATGTCGTGCATCTCCCGGGTGATCCGCGTCCGCTCCTCGGTGACGGCCAACCGTGCCTGCTGGTCCTGCTGTTGCTCCAGACGCGCGGCCCGTTCCTCCAGGGCCGCCAGGTAGGCGCGCGTGGTCCGCACGTTCACACCCAGCACGGCGGCGGCGACGACCGTGGCGGTCACCGCGACGAAGGGGGCCAGGAAGGCGCCCTCGGTCGTCCAGCGCAGGCAGGCCAGCAACGCGCCGCCCTCCGCGACGGCACCGGCGACCAGCGTGGCGCGCCGGCCCGAGCTCGCGGCCACTGTGTAGAGAGCGACCAACAAGGCTACGTCTGCCGGTAGTTGAACGTCCATCAGCCACTGGACGAAGGCCGCGGCCGCCACGGCTCCGAAGACCGCCCGCGGGGCCCGGCGCCGCCACAGCAGCGGCAGCGCGAGGCCGGCGGTGAGGGCCACACCCACCAGGAGCTCCCGCGGCGGCGCGCCGGTGGTCAGGATGTGGAGCAGGAGCAGCGCCGGCAACAGCAAGTCCCGCACCACGGGCGGCAGTCGGAGCCCCCAACGCCGGACGAACCCCAGCAGTCGCGCCACTCGTCCGGGGGCCGCCTCGGTCATCACACGTTCCTGTCGATCGGCATCATGGTGCACCCGGCACGTACCGCGGCCCTGTCACGCTAGGCGGTCGGCGCGCGGAGCACATGAGCCCACCGGCCGAGGGAACCGTACCGGGGTACGACCGGAGGAGGAGACTCCGTACCTACCGTGGTCGCAAGGCGGCCGCTGATCCGGCCTGCTCACCTGCCACCCCGGTCGGATCGGCACCTGTCTCGAACCGCGACCCGGGATCGATGCGGCAGCGCGTACCCGACGCCGAGGATGGCCGGGTGACCGAGATCATCACGGGGCTGTACATGTCCCCCCTGGAAATCCTTGTCCTGCTGAGTGCCGTCACGCTGGTGCCGGCCCGCTGGCTTCCTCCCGTCCTCCGACCACGCGTCACGATCGCGGCGATGGCGGTCCTCGTGCCGTCCGCGATCGCGCTGAGCGTGGCGGGGATCCGCTGGCAGCTGCTGCCGGTACTGGCGGGCGCCGCCCTCGCGACGCCGTTCGCCCTCTCCCCCGTGCTGCGCCGCTTCACCGGCCGGACGGCGTGGCGGGCCCGCTGGTGGCTGGCACTGCCGGGAACACTGGTCTGCGTCGGCTCGATCGCCACCGGCCCGGTGGTCGCCTGGGCCTTTCCGGTGCCCGAATTCCCCCGGCCCACAGGCGAGTTCGCGGTCGGCACCCGAGTGATGCAGTGGACCGACCCGCTCCGCCCGGAGAGCTTCACCGCCGATCCGAACGACCGGCGCACGGTGGTGGTCCAGCTCTGGTACCCCGCGCAGCAGAGCCCCGCCGGCGCGCCGCGGGCCCAGTACCTCGGGCGCACGGAGCAGGAGGCGCGGACCGTTTCCACGGCCCTCGCCCGCGCGGTCGGCCTGCCGGGTTTCCTGGTCGACGGTGTCCCGCACGCCCGCAGCCGGTCGGTCTTCGACGCCCCGGTGGCCGGTGGGGGCGAACGGTTCCCGGTCGTGCTGTTCTCTCCCGGGTCGGGTGGCGTACGTACCCAGAACACCGCCTGGGCCGAGGAGTTGGCCAGCCACGGCTATCTGGTCGCCGCCCTCGACCACCCGTACGACTCCGCCGCCGTCGTCCTCGCCGACGGTCGGACCGTCGACACCGCGATCGCCTCCACCGGGGACCGGGACAAGGACAACGAGCTCGCGGTCGGCTGGACGGCCGTCCGGGCCGCCGATCTCGGCTTCGTCCTCACGCAGTTGGACGCTCTGGACCGCGGTGAGATCGCGGACCCGTTGACCGGACGCCTCGACACCGCCCGAGTCGCGGTCACCGGACACTCGACAGGTGGCGCCGCCGCTCTGCAGGCGGCCCGGCAGGACCGCCGGTTCGACGCCGTCATCGACCTGGACGGCTACCCCCACGGCCCGACCTCGCCCACCCTCGGTCAGCCGACGCTCGCGCTCACCCAGGCCATCACCCCCGGCACCGACCCGCGCTACCTGCCCCGTCTCACCGAGGCCCTCGATCACAGCACCGCGACCACCTACCGGCTCACCGTCCCCGGCGCCGCACACCTCACCTTCATGGACGGCCCCCTCTACCTGCCGCCCGTGCCCTCGATCGTCGGAACCCTGGGCCGCAACGAGGGCCCGCACGTCGTGGCCGCCACCACGCTCGCCTTCCTGGACGCCACCCTGCGGAACAAGCCCGGCGACCTGGCCGGCGACCTGTCGGCCTACGGCGAGCTCAGCGTCCACCGGTCTTGAGCCACAGGCCCGGCGGAAAGGCATGCGTTCGGGAATCGCTCCGGCGTTCGCCTCGCGGCTAGATGGTCGATCCGCCGCCGGAGGTGTTGTTCCACCAGGCGCTGTAGGCGTTCAGCGAGTACCGCTTCTGTACACCGCTGGTCGAGGTGATCTCGATGCCGAACTGCATGTTGTCGAAATTGGTGTTGCGCAGGAGGTTCTGCGACGCGGCCCATCGCCAGACCGCCGAGGCGTCGATGGTGCCGGTATTGCTCTGCCGGGCGGGGATGAGCTGCAGAACGTTCCAGCCGGGATCGGCCTGCCAGACCGACGAGTACAGGATCCCGCCGATGGTCACGTTGGACCCGATCTGCCGTCCCCAGCCGCCTGCCGTCCCGGACCAGCTGGTGAAGACCATGATCTCGTCCTGGTTGCCGGCCGACCAGATGTCGCTCGTCCAGTTCCACCAGTCACTGCCGGAGACGGGAGCCGACGACGTGTTGTACCAGAAGCCCGCCGAGTTCAACTGCGACAGGGGCGTCTGGGGCCGGACCCCGGTGTTCGGGTAGGACTTGATCCCGCCGCCGGAGTGGTTGGCGTCGACGTACCAGGACTTGATGCTGTTCACGGTCAGGCACTGCGGGCCGCGGTTCTGGCCCCAGACGTCGTTGAAGATCGTCCAGCTGCCCTGGGTGTACTGACCCCACTGGTCGCAGGTGGAGTACACCTGGGCCTGCGCCGGAGACGCGAAGCTCAGGAGCCCGGCTGTCACGGCGCCGATCACGGCCAGCCGACCGAAACCGACCGACTTGCTGCTGATGGATTTAACGGCTTGCCATCTCATGTGTCCCTCCAAGGACGGCGATGGGCTGTGGCGGACCCCCCGGTCTGGTGGCGGACTCCGGCGCCGCGAGGTGTCGCTCGCCGGCGAGTCCGGGCTCGGGACGGCGCGACTCAACCCCGTCCGAACTGCGTGCGCAGTTGGCCGACTGCACACGCAGGTGCGAAGCGTCGAAGCGCTTGCGTCTGTGGACAGTAATGATGGGGCGCTTCAACAGCAATGCTTTGCACAGGAAGACACATTTCTCTCACCCTCGGACGGAACTGTCGAAGCGTCAGTGTCGAAGCGCTTCGAATGGCATCGACAGCAGCCCGCCCTGGCTGCACCAGAAGGGCGAGGTGATCCAGGAGGGCGATCCCCGGCACGTCGCCGAGATCAGGTCGATCCCGCGGCCCCCGGACGGAGTTGAGGAAGTACCGGCCATGCTGTCCCGGCCGCCGGCCGCCCCATGAGAGCATCCTCATCGACGCCCACGACGCCGCCGCCCGGACCGCCGAGGGCCGGCCTGGTTCGTGGCCGAGCGCCTGGCCGACACGCCGCTGGTCCGCGCCTGACGAGCCACTGCATCACCTGATATCCCGGAGGAAACCGTGCAGTTCGGAATTTTCAGCGTCGGTGACGTCACACCGGACCCCACCACCGGGCGGACGCCGACCGAGCGCGAGCGCATCAAGGCCATGGTCGCCATCGCGCTGAAGGCCGAGGAGGTCGGTCTCGACGTCTTCGCGACCGGTGAGCACCACAACCCGCCGTTCGTGCCGTCCTCGCCGACCACCATGCTCGCCTACATCGCGGCGCAGACCGAGAAGCTGATTCTCTCCACCGCGACCACCCTCATCACCACCAACGACCCGGTGAAGATCGCCGAGGACTTCGCCATGCTCCAGCACCTGGCCGACGGCCGGGTCGACCTGATGATGGGCCGCGGCAACACCGGCCCGGTGTACCCGTGGTTCGGCCAGGACATCCGGCAGGGCATCAACCTCGCCGTCGAGAACTACCACCTGCTGCACCGGTTGTGGCGCGAGGACGTGGTGGACTGGGATGGGAAGTTCCGCACCCCGCTGCAGGGCTTCACCTCGACCCCGCGCCCGCTGGACGGCGTACCGCCGTTCGTCTGGCACGGCTCGATCCGCTCACCGGAGATCGCCGAGCTGGCCGCGTACTACGGCGACGGCTTCTTCCACAACAACATCTTCTGGCCCGCCGAGCACACCAAGCGCATGGTCGAGCTCTACCGCACGCGGTACGCCCACTACGGGCACGGCACCCCGGAGCAGGCGATCGTGGGCCTGGGCGGCCAGGTCTTCATGCGGAAGAACTCCCAGGATGCGGTACGCGAGTTCCGGCCGTACTTCGATGTCGCGCCGGTGTACGGGCACGGGCCGTCCCTGGAGGACTTCACCGACCGGACCCCACTGACCGTCGGGTCACCGCAGCAGGTCATCGAGAAGACCCTGTCGTTCCGCGAGTACGCCGGCGACTACCAGCGCCAGCTGTTCCTCATGGACCACGCGGGACTTCCGCTGAAGACCGTCCTGGAGCAACTCGACCTGCTGGGCGAGGAGGTCGTACCGGTGCTGCGCGAGGAGTTCGCGAAGGGCCGGCCGGCCGACGTACCCGAGGCGCCGACCCACCACTCCCTGCTCGCCTCCGTAGTCGGGGTGACCGCATGAAGCCCTGACCGTGTGCACGCAGACGGCTATGGTGGGCGTCAGTTCAGTACCGGAGGAGGGGGTCCAACCATGGATGCGGAACTGATGGCGCTGGCGTCGTCGGCGGCGACCACGGTGGTCGGGATGATGGCGACGGACGGCTGGGAGAGCGCCAAGCGGGCGGTCGCGGCCGTGTGGCGGCGGCGCCGTCCGGAAGAGGTGGAGACGATCGAGGCCGAACTGGTCGAGACCCGCACCGAGCTGCTGACGAACCGTCAGACCGAGGGAGAGCTGCAGATCGTGTGGCGCACCCGGCTGCGCAGCCTGCTCGCGGCGGACCCGGAACTCGCCGGTGACCTGCGCGAACTGCTGGCCGAGCTGGGCCCGTTGGCGCCCGAGGCGGCCCAGGGCAGCCGGGTGGTGCGCGGCACCGCCTCCGACCACGCCACGATCTACATGGCCGGGGGCGACGTGCACGTCAACAACCGGTGACCACCGAGGAGAGCAGGCCCGAGGTCCGGTTGGAGGCGTACGCCTCCGGATCCGCCACCATCTACGTGGCGGCCGGGAGCCAGTACATCGCCGGCGGGGACCTGCACCTGCACTACGAGGACGGCGCTCACCGGGTGCGGCCGGATCCGGACCCGGTCGACGAGTGCCCCTATCCCGGCATGAGCGCCTTCGGTCCCGAACAGGCGCAGTGGTACTTCGGCCGGGACGCCCTGCGCGCCCGGCTGACGGACCGTCTGGACGAGTGCCTGGAACGGGGCGGCGCCCTGGCCGTGGTGGCCGCCTCCGGCGCGGGCAAGTCCTCGCTCCTGCGGGCCGGCCTCGTACCGGACCTGGCCCTGGGCGCACTGCCGGGTTCGCGTCACTGGCCCTGCCTGGTGTTCACCCCGACCGCCGCGCCGATGGCCGCGCTGACCACGCAGCTGGCCGTGCTGACGGACAGTACGCCGGGCCGGATCGCAGAGCAACTGGACAGCGGACCAGACGAATTGGCCCGCCATCTGCGCGCCGCACTCGCCGAGCGGAAGGCCGGCCGCCTGGTGGTGGTCGTCGACCAGGCCGAGGAGCTGTTCACCCTCGTCACCGACGAGCGTGAACGGCAGCGGTTCGTCACCGCGCTGGAGCGGCTGGCCCGACCGGACGGGCCCGCACTGGTCGTGTACGGCCTGCGGGCGGACTTCTACGGCCACTGCACCCGGTACCGGCCGCTGCGCGAGGCCCTGAAGCACCGTCAGGTCCTGGTCGAGCCGATGGACCGGACGGAGCTGCGCCAGGCCATCGTCTCGCCGGCCGAAGCACTCGGCGTGGAGGTGGCGGAGGGGCTGGTCGAGCTGCTGCTGACCGACCTCGGTACCGAGGAGGGCTACGAACCCGGCCGGCTTCCGCACCTGGCGCACGCGCTCCGGCAGACCTGGCGGAGGCTGCAGGGCGACCGGACGCTGACCCTGTCGGCCTACCTCGCCACCGGAGGCATCCGGGGCGCGGTCGCCCGGAGCGCAGAGGACGTCCACAGCGGCTTGGACGATCGCGGTCGGCAGGCCGCCCAGGTGATGTTCCGGCGCCTGGTCCGGATCGGCGAGGGCACCGACGACACCCGACGACCCCTGCCCGTCGAGCAGTTGACGGAGGGGATCGACCCAGCGGTGGCCGAGGCGGTGCTGACCGGCTTCACCGAACGGCGGCTGCTCACCCGGCAGCGGGAGACGGTGGTCATCACCCACGAGGCCCTCCTGCGGGCCTGGCCCCTGCTGCGGCACTGGGTGGACGCCCACCGGGCCGACAACCTGCTGCGTCAGCAGCTCGAGGAGGACGCGGCGGCCTGGGCCGGGAAGGACCGCGACCGGGCCCACCTCTACCGGGGCAGCCGGCTGGCGGACGCCCGCACGTGGGCGGACCGGACCGACCGCGACGGCCTCGGCCCCACCGCCGCCGACTTCCTCGACGCCTCGCTCCGGCTGGCTCGCCGGACCACCGCGCTGTTCCGCGGTGCGGTGGCGACCCTGGTCGTGCTGACCCTGCTCGCCGTCGTCGGCGCCGTCACCGCACAGTCGCAGAGCACCCGGGCCGACACGCAGCGCACGGAGGCGGAGAAGCAGACCCGCCTGGCCGTCGGCCGGGCGCTCAGGGCGCAGGCCGAGAACCTCCGCGACAGTGACCCCCGGACCTCCCTTCAGCTCAGCCTGACGGCCCAGCGGGTCGACCCGACTCCGGAGGGCGGGCACGGTCTGCTGACCACCCTTCAGCAGACCCGGTTCGACGGGGCGTCACCCGACGGGGTACTCGGCCGGGCGGACGGCATCGCCACCTTCCTCCGGAGCGGCACCCTGCTGGCGAGCAGCGCCTACCGCGCCAAGTCCGTCGACCTGTGGGACACCGCCGATCCCGTCCGCCCGCGCCGACTGGCCACCCTGGCCGACTTCCCCGAGCCGGTGGCCCACGTCTCGGCGAGCCCCGACGGACGGCTGCTGGCCGTGGTCACCAGTGACCTCGGCTCCCAGGCCGTCCACGAGCTGTCGCTGTGGGATCTGACGGACCGTGAGCGGCCCCGCCGCCTGCCCTTCCGAGCGGGCGCGGACAAGGTGACGGATGCCGCCTTCAGCCCGGACGGCAGAACGCTGGCGGTGGTGGCCGGCGGCGCGGACGGCACGCTGACCCTCTGGGACCTCGGAGACCCCGCCTCGCCCCGCAGGCTCTCCGAGCCGACCGCCGCGACCGACGCCGACACCGTACGGTTCAGCCCCGACGGGCGCACCCTGGTCACGGCCGCCGAGCTGCGCAAGACGGACTTCTCGTTCGACGGGAACTCCATCACGCACTACTCCGGCTGGCAGCTCTGGAACGTCCAGGATCTGCGCCGGCCCCGTGCCGTCTTCCGCGAACTCGGCTTCCAAGGACCGCTCACCGTCAGCCCGACCGCCCCGGTGCTGGCGGTGGGGATCGGGGCCCGGCTCGCCCTGTGGGATTTCACCGACCCGGCCGCGCCCAGGCGGATCGCCGTACTGGAGCATCCGACCCGGGTCACGGGGGCCGCCTTCCGGCCCGACGGGCGTGGCATCCTGACCGCGTCCGAGGGGGGACGGGCCCAGTTGTGGGAACTCACGGACCCGGCCCGACCGGCCGGGCCGACCCGGATCCCGTGTCCGGCCGATCTGGCCGGGTTCGCGTTCGGTGCCGACGGCCGGCACGTCGTCACGGTCGACAGCCCGTCCCTCCTCCCGGGCTCGATCTCGCGCTGGCGCGTCACCCCACGCACCGCGCCCGGCCTCGCGGCGACCTTCCCGAGCGGCGATCCGAACCCGGAGGGCACCGCGTTCAGTCCCGACGGCCACCGTCTCGCGGTCGGCGGCTTCGGCGGTGACATCCACCGGTGGGACGTCACCGACCCGGCCCGGCCGCGTGAACTGCCGCCGCTGCGAAGCCAGTCCGCGCAACCGGTGCAGACGGTGGCGTTCAACCGGGACGGCACCGCCTTGGCCGCGGGCACCATCGCGGACGCCAACTCCGACCACGGCGAGATCGTGCTCTGGGACGTGACCGACACCGACCGGCCGCAGCGGCGGGCCGTGCTGGCCACTCCCACGGGTGTGACCTCGCTGGCCTTCAGCCCCCGGACCGCCACGCTGGCCGCCTCGGGCAAGACGAACGGCGCCGGCAACACCTGGGTCGCTCTCTGGGACACCGGTACGCCGGTGCCCACCCGCTCGTACCTGCACGAGTCGTTGAACCAGCTGCTCCACGACACCGAGGACCCGAAGCCGCTCGCGGTGCCGTTCATCGTCGCGGCCACCCCCACCGCCTTCAGCCCGGATGGCCGGCTGCTGGCCCTGTCGGGCTCCCTCTGGGACGTGTCGGACCCGTCGGCGCCTGTCCGCGTGCGTCACGCCAACCTCCCGGCAGATGACCGGCGTTGGCCGCGACCCTCGCTGTCGGGGATGGACCGGGCGGCCTTCAGCCCCGACGGACACCGGTTGGCGGAGGCCGGGCGCGGGAGTGACGAGGAGGTCAGCCTGTGGCCGGCCGACCAGGCCGTCGGTGCCCACCCGCTCGGCTCCGTGCCGGCCAGGAACTCCGTCCAGGTCGGCTACCACCCCGGCGGTCACCTGCTGGTGACCGCCGAGAAGCACGGCGCCGTCCGGCTCTGGGACGTCACCGACCCTGCCCTGCCCGTCCTCGCGGTGACGCTGGAACAGACCGCGCAGGACGTCCGGTTCAGCCCGGACGGCCGGACGCTGATGTTGCTCCCCGAGGAGGGCGGGGCTGTCCAACTGTGGGACCTCGGCGACCTGCCCACGACCGTCACCAACACCACCGGCCTCGACTGCCGGCTCGTGGGCACCGGCCTGGCCGAGCAGGTCTGGACGAAGACGTACGCGTCCGGCCTGCCCTACGAGCAGACCTGCCCGCGGTGACGCCCTCGCCAGCGGCGCGTAGTCGGCGCCGGCCTGGACGGTGCACCGTCGTACACCTACAGTAAGTCCGTTACCGGGCGGGCCAGATGGGGAACAAGTGCCGAGGGGGGCTGGGATGAACCGACACGTCCGGCCGACCGTCGCGGCCGCGCTGCCGTGCCTGCTCCTCGTCACCTGGGCCCTGCTGCTGGTCTTCCTCGGCGCGGCCCCCGGCGCCAACGCGACCCCCGGCCCACTGGCGGCCCCGTCCGCCTCGCCCGCCCCGCCCCTACGCAGCGGCCCGGCCCGCCCGGAAGTCCGGCGCACAGCGGAGCACGACCGGTCCGACACCGTCCAGCAGCGGACCACGGCCGCGGAGCCCGCCGTACGGCTGCCCGGCTTCCCGCCGGCCCTGCTCCCGCTAGTGCACACGGCCGGTCCGGGGCCTCTGCTCGGGGCGTTCGTCGCGGGACCGCGCCAGGAGCGGGCGCCGCCCCGTGACGTGTACGACCCGCGGTACACCCGCGGTCCTCCCTCCACCTGGCACAGCTGACGTTTTCACGCGCCCGCCGTTCCGGGAGCCGCGGCATGCCCGCGGCCCGGGACGCAAGAGGCTTCCGGCCGCCCTGCGCCGGACCGTCCTGACGGTGCGTCATCCCCTTGCGTCCGCCCGTCCCCGGGTGGTGGCGTCCGCCTGCGCGCGGACACACCGATCCCATGGACCGCCCGTGGAGTACTCATGCCCTCTCGCCGTGCCACGTTCTGGCGCGCGCTCGTCGCGCTCGCCATCGTCGGGGTCTCGTTCTACGTCGCCCTGACCACACCCGCCCGCCTCGGACTCGATCTGCGCGGTGGGACCCGTATCGTCCTGGAGAGCCAGGACTCGCCCACCGTCCGCGCCGACGCGGCCGCCACCGACCGGGCCCTGGAGGTGCTGCGCGGCCGGGTCGACGGCCTCGGCGTGGCCGAACCCACCCTGGCCCGCTCCGGGGAGCGGCGCATCGTCGTCGAACTCCCCGGCGTCCAGGACCCCCGCAAGGCCGCCGAGGTCATCGGCCGGACCGCCCAACTCACCTTCCACGCCGTCACCGCGGCCGCCGACGGCCCGGACGGGTCTCCGGCTGCGGACGGCTCACGGGTCCTCGCCGATCCGGACGCACCCGGCAGGCACCTGCGGCTGGGCCCGACGGCCTTGACGGGCGAGGGCGTCGACGACGCCGAGGCGACCCTCGACTCCAGCTCCGGCCGTGGCTGGAGCATCGACCTCTCCTTCCGCGGCACGGCCGGCGACACCTGGGCCCGGCTCACGGCGGACGCCGCGTGTGCCGCACCGTCAGACCCCGCCCGGCGGGTGGCGATCGTGCTCGACGACCGGATCGTGTCCGCCCCCGGGATGCAGAACAGCGTGCCCTGCGGGCGGGGCATCCCCGGCGGGTCGGCACAGATCACGGGCGGTTTCTCGGCCGACGAGGCCCACGACCTGGCGGCCCTGGTGAAGGGCGGCGCCCTGCCCGTCCCGGTGACGGCGATCGAGCAGAGCACCGTCGGCCCCACCCTCGGCGCCGCGGCGATCCAGGCCAGCGCGCTCGCCGCGGGCATCGGCCTGCTGTGCACCGGGGTCTTCGTCATCGTGGTCTACCGACTGCTCGGTCTGCTGGCCACCGTCGCGCTCACGCTCTACGGGCTGATCTCGTACGCCGCCGTGGTCGCGCTCGGCGCCACGCTGACGCTGCCGGGGCTGGCCGGGTTCGTGCTCGCCATCGGCATCGCCGTGGACGCCAACGTGCTCGTGTTCGAACGGGCCAGGGAGGAGTACACCAAGCGCCGCGAGACGGCCCCCGGAGCGGAACACGACCTGAGCCGCCCGCTGCGCACCGGGTTCGCCAAGGCGTGGAGCGCGGTGGCCGACTCGAACGTCACGACGCTGCTCGCCGCCGGGCTGCTCTTCGTCTTCGCGACCGGGCCGGTCAAGGGCTTCGGGGTGACGCTCTCGATCGGTGTGCTGGCCTCGATGGTCTCCACCATGGTGATCACCCGGCTGCTCGCCGAATGGGCGGTCCGGCGGCCGGCCGTCGCCCGGCGGCCCGCCCTGACCGGCATCGCGGGCACCGGCCGGCTGCGCTCCCGCCTGACCCGGCGACCGCCCCGGCTGATGCGCCACCGGCGGCGCTGGCTGAGCATCTGCGCCGGGCTGCTGTTGCTCGCCGTGGCCGGGATCGGCGTGCGCGGCCTGGACTTCGGGGTCGAGTTCACCGGCGGCCGGGTGACGCAGTACACCGCCGCCCGACACGTCGACGCGGACGCCGCCCGAGCAGCGGTGGTCGACGCCGGCTTCCCGCAGGCCGTCGTGCAGACCACCGGCGACGCGGGCGTGTCCGTCCGCACCAAGGAGACCGGCGACGACCAGCAGCAGCGAATCCAGGCGGCGCTCACCAAGGTCACCGGTCAAGTGTCCCTGGAAAGCGACGAGTTGATCGGACCGAGCCTCGGCAGCGAATTGCGCAACTACGCCCTGATCGCCCTCGGCCTCGCGGTCGCGGCCCAACTCCTGTACCTCACCGTCCGGTTCCGCTGGACGTACGCCGCCGCGGCGGTGGCAGCCATGGTGCACGACGTGCTGCTCGTCGTCGGCCTCTTCGCCTGGCTGGGCAAGCCCGTGGACAGCGTCTTCCTCGCCGCGCTGCTCACCATCGTCGGATACTCCGTCAACGACACGGTGGTGGTCCTGGACCGCCTGCGCGAACTACGCCGCACCAGCCCGTCGTCGGACCGGTCGGAGCTCGCGGACCACGCCGTCGCGCAGACCCTTCCCCGCACGGTGAACACCGGCATGGGCGCGCTGTTTGTCCTGATCTCGCTGGCCTTCCTGGGCGGTGACTCGCTCACCGACTTCTCGGTGGCCCTGCTCGCGGGGGTCCTCCTGGGCATGGCGTCCACCGTGTTCACGGCCATGCCGGTGATCGTCCTGCTCCAGGGACGCTTCCCTGACCGACCGCGCGACACCCAGCCGCCGCACCCGAGCAGCCCGGCACGGCCCCGCAACGGGGCCGTGGTCTGAAGTCCTTCAGCGGCACACCCTGGGCTGACGACGGCACGTGCCGTCCCAGGTGAGTACGGGTACTCAAGCCGCCACCAGCGGCGATCCACGAGGATGGGGTCATGGCCTCGCCCGAGGCGACGAAAGGAACCGTCCATGCTCAGCCGGATCGCCAGCACGCTGGTACCCGTCCTCGGCCGACTGTCCGTCACCTCCGAACTGCCGGGCCCGATCGCTCCGGGCAGCATCGTGGTGGCCAACCACAGCTCCCTCGCCGACCCCGGGGTGGTGCTGGCCGCACTGCACCGACTGGGTACCGAGCCGGTGGTGATGGCAGCTGCCGGTCTGTGGCGGGTGCCAGCGCTCGGCGCAGTGCTGCGGGCCGGCCGGCACATTCCGGTCCAGCGCGGTACGGCCCGGGCGGCCGAGGCCCTCGACCTGGCCGCCGCCGCGCTCGCGGCAGGCCGCGTCGTACTGATCTACGGCGAGGGCGGCCTGCCCAAGCGCCGGGACCCCCGAGACGCCGAGCCACGCGCGTTCCGAACCGGCCCGGCCCGCCTCGCCACAGCGAGCGGTGCCCCCGTGGTACCGCTCGGCCAGTGCGGCGCCCGGCGACTCAGC
This sequence comes from Kitasatospora gansuensis, assembly GCF_014203705.1. Classification (NCBI taxonomy): domain Bacteria; kingdom Bacillati; phylum Actinomycetota; class Actinomycetes; order Kitasatosporales; family Streptomycetaceae; genus Kitasatospora; species Kitasatospora gansuensis. The sequence goes on along the minus strand of NZ_JACHJR010000001.1, from coordinate 7,401,993 downwards.
TCGGGCAGCACCACCAAGCAACTCGCCGGCTTCGCCACCGCCCCGCTGCGCCGACCCGCCCTGCACGTGCACCTCGGCGCCCCGGTCCGGCTGCCCGGCGACATCACCGAGGCGACCGCCGCCGCCCACCACGCCGTCACCACGGCTTGGCGCGCCGCGGAAGGGCACCTGACCGACCGCTACTCCTGAACCTCGGTGCGGTAGACGCGCAACCCCCGGCTCCGGTAGTTGCCGAGCGCGCTCGGGTGGTCGTTGGAGTTGGTGTGCAGCCACACCCGGCGGACGGCCTCCGCCTCCAACGGTTCGGTCGCCCATGCCTGTTGCAGGGCCAGGGTCAGGGCGTGCCCGCCGAGGCCCTGGCCGACGTACTCCGGCAGGAGTCCGAAGGTGCGGATCTCCACGTCCCCGCCGGGCTGGGGCTCCAGTGCCGCGATCCCGGCCGTCTCGCCCGCCAGCATGAGCAGCCAGTACTGGCGGAGCGGGTGCGCCAGCGCCAGTTCCTGCCAGTCCTGCTCGGAGCGCGTCGAACTGCGCCACCCGTAGGCCGCGCCGACCCGGGCCTGGACGGAGCGGACCAGCGCCGACAGCCCCGCCTCACGCCGGAGTTCCAACGCCGGCACGGTCCGACCGGGCTTCAGCTCCCCGGGACCGGTCATCTCCAGGTACGTGACAGTCATTCCCATCCCGGCACGCTACCAAGGTCGCACGGCACCTCGCCCCGCCGCACGGAGCGGCGGGGCGAGGTGCCGTGGGGTCGTCAGGCGGTGCTGCAGGCAACGCCGTTCAGGCTGAACTGACCGGCCGGGCCCGCGTTCCCGGAGTGGGTGGCCTGGAATCCGAAGGAGACCGAGCCGCCGGGGGCGATGGTGCCGTTGTAGCTGAGGTTCCGAGCGGTGACCTGGCCGGTGGCGGGACTGACCGTCGCGTTCCAGCCGTTGGTGACGGTCTGGCCGCCGGGCAGCGTGAAGGCCAGCGCCCAGCCGTTGACGGTGGTGGAACCGGTGTTGGTGATGGTCAGGTTCTCGGTCAGGCCGGTGTTCCAGGCGTTGATCTCCCCGGTCACCTTGCAGGTGGCCCCACCGGTCGGACTCGGGCTCGACGTCGGGCTCGGGCTGGAACTCGGACTCGGGCTCGGGCTCGGTGAGTTGGACGGGGAGGTGGACGGCGAAGGACTGGCGGTGGAGGCGCCGAGGGCGTTGACCGTGGCGGTGTAGGCGGGCTTCGGCTGGTAGTTGTTGTCGTACAGGGTGGCGGCGCCCTCACCGGGGAAGGTGCCGGGGACCCAGGAGTCGGGGTCACCGACGGCCCACTGGCTGATGCCGACGCAGCCCTTGACGGCCAGGCAGGTGTTGGTCACACTCGCGAAGTCGCGTCCCTGCTGGGCCAGTTTGGCGCCGTCCGCGGGCAGTGGCATCCGGACGTCGAGCTCGGTGATGGCGACCTCGAGGCCGAGCGCGGTGAACCGCTCCAGGTTGGCCTTCAGGCTGGACGGGATCTGACCGAGGATGAAGTGGCCCTGGAAGCCGATGCCGTCCAGCGGGACGCCCTGGCTCTTGAGCGACTTCGCCAGGTTGTACATGGCGTCGCTCTTCGCGTTCAGGCCCTCGGTGTTGTAGTCGTTCAGGTAGAGCTTGGCGCTCGGGTCGGCGGCCCGGGCGGTGCGCAGCGCGTCGGCGACGAAGCCGCTGCCCATCGCCCGGTAGAAGGCGTCGTTACGGAAGCTGCCGTCCTCGTTGAACATCTCGTTCACCACGTCCCAGGCGTAGAGCTTGCCCTTGTAGTGGGTCGCCGTGGTGGTGATGTGGTTGCGCATCGCGCCCTGCACCTGACTGTTCGGCAGGTTGCTGACCCAGGACGGGAGTTGGCTGTGCCAGACCAGCGTGTGGCCGCGCGTCTTCATGGAGTTGGCCTGGGCGAAGGAGACCAGCCGGTCGCCGGGACCGAAGTTGAAGTTGCCCGGCGAGGACTCGACGGTGTCCCACTTCATCTCGTTGGTGGGGGTCAGCATGCCGAACTGGCTGCTCGCCAGGCCGGTGATGGTGGCGTTGCCCAGGTCGAACTGGGAGATCGCGGTACCGAAGTAGATCCCCTTCGACTCGGCGAGGGTGCGCAGGCTCGGCCCTGCCGCGCCGGCCTGGCCGGCCGGCAGCAGGGCGGCCGCCGCCAGGGCGGCGGCGGTGACGGTGGCGGCGACGGTGCCGAGGGCGCGACGGGCGTTCCTCGGGTGGGGGGTGCGGAGCGTACGGACGGGCACCGGCGTGGTCCCTTCTCTTCTCGGGTGGGGGAAAGAGCTGGACGTGCGGTGGGGCACGGAAGGCCGACGGGAGGCGAAGTCTTCGAAACTTTCGCTGTCCATGCCGATTCCGATCGGTGACCCTAGGGCCGGTCCGGCCGTCCGTCAACCGTTCGCGCGGACCGACCGGGGCGGGGCGGTGCTGCTGCGCTCCACCAGGCTGGTGGCCAGGTCCACCCGCAGGGTGCCGGGCTGCACGCCCCTGGCCAGGTCGATCACCAGGCGGGTCGCGACCTCGGCCATCTCGGTCAGCGGCTGGCGCACGGTGGTCAGCGGCGGGCCGACCCAGCGGGCCAGCGAGAGGTCGTCGAAGCCGACCACACTGAGGTCCTCCGGGATGCGAAGGCCCAGTTCACGGGCGGCCTCGTACAGCCCGAGCGCCTGCAGGTCGTTGCCCGCGAAGACGGCGGTCGGCCGGTCCGGCAGGCTCAGCAGCTCCAGGCCGACCCGGCGCCCGGACTCGTGGTGGAAGTCGCCCTCGCGGACCAGCTCCGGGTCGTACGCGATGCCCGCGATGTCGAGCGCCGCCCGGTACCCGTCGGCGCGGGCCCGGCTGCACATCATCCGGGCCGGGCCGCCGATCAGGCCGATCCGGCGGTGGCCGAGGTCGAGCAGGTGGCGGGTGGCGGCGAGGCCGCCGTCCCAGTTGGTGGTGCCGACCGCGGGCACCCCCTGGCCGGGGTCGCCGGCCGGGTCCAGCACCACGAACGGGATGTCCCGGCCCGCCAGTTGCTGCTGCTGGGCGCGGTCCAGGCCGGACAGCACCAGCAGGACGCCGGTGGGGCGGCGGGCGAGCACCCCGTCCACCCAGGACTGGCCGGGGCTGAGCCGGCCGGAGGACTCCGAGAGCACTATCCCCAGACCCTCCTCGCGGACCACGTTCTCGACCCCGCGGATGACCTCCATCGCCCAGACGCTCTCCAGCTCGTGGAAGACCAGCTCGAGCAGCGGGGCGGCCTGGGCGGTGCCGCGCCGCCGCCGGTAGCCGTGCCGGCGCAGCAGGTCCTCCACCCGCTCCCTGGTGGCCGGGGCGACGTCGGCCCGTCCGTTCAGAACTTTCGAAACAGTCGGCGCGGAAACCCCCGCCTCCTGCGCGATCTCGGCGAGCGTGGCTGCTCTGGTCACGAGTACCTCCTGCACTGCCCCTGCTGGGCGAACACCGTTGTCGGCCTGCATACGGCCCGAATGCTAGCCCCTCGGCGGGCCGGATCCGATCCCGCCGAACCCCTTGACTGGCGACTGGCACGGCCCTAAGTTTCCCACAACATTCGGCAATATAACCGAAACATTCGAAACCGAGGGCAGGGTATGGGTTCGAGATTTGCCGCGACTGCTGCGGCCACCGCGCTTCTCCTGAGCATGACCGCCGCTTGCGGCTCCAGCGGCGGAGCCTCCGGCGGGGACTCCGGGACGATCCACGTGCTGGTCTACGGCGACGCCGCCAACAAGGTCGAGAAGCAGCTCGTCGAGACCTTCAACAAGACCTCCCCGGTCAAGGTCGTCCTCGACACCGTCCCCGGCGCGGACTACCAGCAGAAGCTGCAGACCGTCATCAACACCCCGCAGGCCCCCGACGTCTTCTTCAACTGGGGCGGCGGCTCCATCCAGCCGTTCGTCAAGGCGGACCTGCTGCTCCCGCTGGACGGGTTCATCGCCAAGGAGCCCGGCCTGAAGGACAACTTCCTGCCGTCGGTCTTCAACTCGGCGGTGGTGGACGGCAAGCCGTACGGCGTGCCGATGCGCGGCACCCAGCCGGTGCTGCTGTTCCACAACAAGAAGGTGCTCGCCGACGCCGGCCTCACCGCGCCGAAGACCTGGGACGAACTGGTCACCGACGCCAAGGCGTTGAAGGCCAAGGGCATCACCCCGATCGCGCTCGGCGGCGGCGACAAGTGGCCCACCCTGATGTGGTTCGAGTACCTGTACGACCGGGTCGCCGGGCCCGGCCTGTTCCAGCAGGCGCTCAACGGCGACAAGGCCGCCTGGGCGAGCGAGGACAGCCGCAAGGCGCTGGCCACCCTGAAGGAACTGATCGACGCGGGCGCCTTCGGCACCAACTTCGACTCGGTGAAGTTCACCGACGGCGGCGCCCCCGCCCTGGTCGCCAAGGGCAAGGCCGCCTTCGAGCTGATGGGCTCCTGGTACTACTCCACCCAGCAGGACGCCAACCCCGACTTCGCCAAGTCGGGCCTCGGCTACACCGGCTTCCCCTCCGTCAGCGGCGGCAAGGGTGACCAGGCCGACGTGGTCGGCAACACCAACAACTTCTACTCGGTGCTGAAGAAGACCAAGCACCCCGAGGCCGCCGCGGCGTTCCTCAAGCTCATGTACTCCGACGAGTTCGTGCAGGCGCAGCTCGCCATCGGCAACCTGCCGACCACCACCAACACCGTCAACTTCCTCGACACGGCGGCCAGCCCGGCGTACTCCAAGTACCAGTACGACCTGGTCAAGGCCGCACCCTCGTTCCAGCTCTCCTGGGACCAGGCCTACCCGCCGAGCGCCATGACCTCGATCCACACCGCCGTCCAGCAGTTCTTCAACGGAAAGACCGACGCGGACGGCTTCATCAAGGCCATGCAGGCCTTGCCGACCTCATGACGGCGAAGCAACCGGGTGCGGGGGTGACCCGGCCGGGCTTCGGCTGGGCGGCGCCCGCCGCCGTGTTCTTCCTGCTGTTCGCGATCGTGCCGCTGCTGCTGGTCGCGGTGCTCTCCTTCACCAGCTGGAACGGCATCAACGAACCGAAGTTCAACGGCCTGGACAACTGGACCGGCCTGCTGCACGACCCGGTGATGATCGAGTCGATCGGCACCACCCTGCTGCTCACCGCGCTCGGCGTGGCGGCCCAGACCCCGGTCAGCATCCTGCTCGGGGTCTGGGCGGCCGGCCGGCAGCGCAACCGGGCCGTGCTCTCGGCGATCTACTTCGTCCCGCTGCTGCTGTCCGCGACCGCCGTCTCGGTGGTGTGGCGCGCCGTCCTCGACCCCAACTTCGGTGTGCCCTCCCAGCTCACCTGGCTGTTCGGGGACGGCAACCTGCTCGGCACCCGGAGCGGCGCGATCGGAGTGCTGGCCTTCGTCGGGGTCTGGCAGTTCACCCCGCTGCACGCGCTGATCTACCAGGGCGGCGCCCGGGCGATCCCGCAGGTGCTCTACCAGGCCGCCGCGATCGACGGGGCGGGCCGGGTACGGCAGTTCATCCACATCACCCTGCCGCAGCTGCGCAACACCGTGATCACCTCGACGGTCCTGATGGTGGTCGGCGGCCTGACCACCTTCGACACGGTGCTGATCCTCACCCAGGGCGGCCCCGGCACCGACACCACCGTCAGCGCGTACTACATGTACCAGAAGGCCTTCAAGGGCTTCGACTTCGGCGCCGGCTCGGCCATCGCCCTGGTGCTGGTGGTGGTCGCCACCCTGATCTCGCTCGCGGTGGTCCGGTTCACCGGCTACGACCGGATGCGTTCCACGACAGAAGGCCTCTGATGCTCCGTCAACGACCCAACTACCTCGCCGGGTTGGGATCCCTGGTGTGGCTGCTGCTGGTCGGCCTGCCGCTCTACGTGCTGCTGATCGCCACCCTGCGGACCCGCTCCGACTACTCCACCGAGGGCCCGCTCAGCCTGCCCCGCGAGTGGACCGGGCAGAACTACCTCAACGACCTGTCCAACGGCTTCGGGCAGGACTTCCTCAACACCCTGGTCGTCACCGTGAGCGTGGTCGCCATCGTACTGCTGCTCGTCCCGCCGCTCGCGTACGCGATCGTCCGCGCCCGCGGCCGGGCCACCGGCTGGGTGTTCCGGCTGTTCCTGCTCGGCCTGGCGATCCCCGCCCAGGCGGTGATCGTGCCGATGTTCTACGTGATCAGCAAGACCGGCCTGTACGACCACCTGATCGGCGTCATCCTGCCGACCGCCGCGTTCTGCCTGCCGGTGTGCACCCTGGTGCTGACCGGCGCGATGCGCGACATCGGGCCCGAACTGTACGAGGCGATGGCCATCGACGGGGCCACCCCGGCGCGGGTGTTCCGGCAGCTGGTGCTGCCGCTGTCCAAGGGCGGCCTGTCCTCCATCGTGGTCTTCTCCGCCCTCCAGGCGTGGAACGGCTTCCTGTTCCCGCTGATCCTCACCCAGTCCGACGCCACCAAGGTCATGACGCTCGGCCTGTACGAGTTCCAGACCGAGCACGGCGTGGACGTACCCGGCCTGCTCAGCGCCGTCGTGCTGTCCGTGCTCCCCATCTTCGTCGTCTACCTGTTCGCCCGTCGTGCCCTGGTCCAGGGCCTGATGGGTGTGGGAGGAAAGTGAACCACCGTCAGAACACCCGGCCCGCCTGGCACGACACCTCACTCCCCCCGGAGGCCCGGGCCGACGCCCTGATCGCGGCGATGACCCTGCGCGAGAAGACCGCCCAACTGGTCGGCGTCTGGGTGGGCGCCAGCGACGAGGGCGGCGAAGTCGCCCCGCACCAGCACGAGATGGAAGCGCCACCCGACCTCGACGAGCTACTGCCCTACGGGCTCGGCCAGTTGACCCGCCCGTTCGGCACCGCCCCGGTCGACCCGGCGCTCGGCGCGCTCTCCCTGCTGCGCAGCCAGCAGCGGATCGCCGCCGCCAACCGCTTCGGCATCCCGGCCCTCGCCCACGAGGAGTGCCTGGCCGGCTTCGCCGCCTGGGGCGCCACCGCCTACCCCGTGCCGCTCTCTTGGGGCGCCACCTTCAACCCGGCGCTGGTCGGGAGGACGGCCGCCGCGATCGGCCGCGACCTGCGGGCCGTCGGCGTGCACCAGGGCCTCGCCCCGGTGCTCGACGTGGTCCGCGACGCCCGCTGGGGCCGGGTCGAGGAGACCATCGGCGAGGACCCGTACCTGGTGGGCACCGTCGCCACCGCCTACGTCCAGGGCCTGGAGTCCGCCGGGATCGTCGCCACCCTCAAGCACTTCGCCGGGTACTCGGCCTCGCGGGCCGGGCGCAACCTCGCGCCGGTGAGCATGGGCCCGCGCGAGCGGGCCGACGTCATCCTGCCGCCCTTCGAGATGGCCGTCCGCGAGGGCCGCCCCCGCTCGGTCATGCACGCCTACACCGACACCGACGGGCTGCCGTCCGCCGCCGACGAAGCCCTGCTCACCGGACTGCTCCGGGAGACCTGGGGCTTCACCGGCACGCTGGTGGCCGACTACTTCGGCATCGCCTTCCTCAAGGTGCTGCACGGTGTCGCCGAGGACTGGTCCGACGCCGCCGGATTGGCCCTGGCCAGCGGTGTCGACGTCGAACTGCCCACCGTGAAGACCTTCGGACAGCCGCTGCTGGACGCCATCGAGGCCGGCGCCGTACCGGAGGCGCTGATCGACCGGGCGCTGCACCGGGTCCTGGTCCAGAAGGCCCAACTCGGCCTGCTGGACGCCGACTGGAACCCGGTGCCGGACGTCCTCGCCGACACCGACCTGAGCACACCGGAGAAGCTGCGCGGCCTGGTCGACCTCGACCCGCCCGCCAACCGGGCGCTCGCCACCGAACTCGCCGAGCAGGCCGTGGTGCTGCTCCGCAATGACGGGCACCTGCCGCTGAACCGGCCCCCGCGGATCGCCCTGATCGGACCGAACGCGGACGAGCCCACCGCCGTACTCGGCTGCTACGCCTTCCCCGTGCACGTCGGAGGCCAGCACCCGGACACCCCGCTCGGCATCGAACTGCCCACCCTGCGCGAGGCGTTGGCGGAGGAGTTCCCCGGCAGCGAGGTGCGCACGATACGCGGGGTGACGGTCGACGGCGAGGAGACCGACGGGATCGCCGAAGCGGTCCTGGCCGCCCGGCAGGCGGACGTGGTGGTGCTCGCGCTCGGCGACCGGGCCGGGCTGTTCGGCCGCGGCACCAGCGGCGAGGGCTGCGACGCCCCGACCCTCGAACTGCCAGGCCGACAGCAGCAGTTGCTCGACGAACTGCTGGACACCGGAACGCCGGTGGTGCTCGCCCTGCTGGCCGGGCGGCCGTACGCGCTCGGGCGCGCCGTCACCGAGGCGGCGGCCATCGTGCAGTGCTTCTTCCCCGGCGAGTCCGGCACCCAGGCGCTCGCGGGCGTGCTCAGCGGACGGGTCAACCCCTCCGGCCGGCTCCCGGTCTCCGTCCCCGCCCACCCCGGCGTCCAGCCCTCCACCTACCTGGCCGCCCGGCTCGCCCAGGCCGGCGAGGTCTCCAGCACCGACCCGACACCGGCCTACGGCTTCGGACACGGCCTCGGCTACAGCGAGTTCGCCTGGTCCGACCTCGCGGTGGAGACGGCCGAGACCGGCACCGACGGCGAGTTCCGGGTCTCCTTCGACCTGCGCAACACCGGCGAGAGGACCGGCACCGAAGTCGTCCAGTTCTACCTGCACGACCCGGTGGCCTCCGTGGTCCAGCCGGTGCAACGGCTGGTCGGCTACCGGCGGATCACGCTGGACGCCGGGGCCGGCTGCCGAGTCGATCTCCAACTCCCGGCCGACCTGGCCTCCTTCACCGGCCGCGACCATCACCGGATCGTCGAGCCGGGCGCCCTGGAACTGCGGATCTCCGCCTCCAGCACCGACGTCCGGTTCGCCGTACCGCTCCGCCTCACCGGTCCGGTCCGCCGGGTCGACCACACCCGAAGACTGCACCCCGCGATCACCGTCCAGGCCCCACCGGGCTGAACGGATGCCCCGGGCAGCACCTCCTGCTGCCCGGGGCATCCGCACGACCCGGTGCCTGGGAGTTCGTCAACGGCCGTATCGATCCTGGCTCTTGACGCGAGCCGTCCGGCTCTGGCTTCCTATGGGAGCGCTCCCACAATCCCCCACCCCACCTAGGAAGGCTCCACCCGTGCCTCCTGTCCTCTCCTCTCGCGGTCTGTCACGCCGCGCGGCCGCCCTGCTCACCGGTCTGGCCGTGGCCGCCGGCGGTCTGACCACCGCCGCGCTCACGACCCTCCCGGCGGGCGCGGCCACCACCGCCGCGGCCCCGGCCGACGTCCCGGTCCGGGTCAACCAGCTCGGCTACCTGCCCGACGGCCCCAAGCGGGCCACCGTCATCAGCACCGCCACCACCCCGCTCGTCTGGCAACTGCGCGACGGCTCCGGCGCGTTGGCCGCCTCGGGCAGCACCACGGCGCGCGGCGCCGACCGGGCCTCCGGCCAGTCCACCCACCTGGTGGACTTCGGCGCGTACACCGGGACCGGCACCGGCTACACACTGGTGGTCGACGGCCGGGCCAGCCACCCGTTCGACATCTCGGCCTCGCTCTACGACGGCCTGCGCTCCGACAGCATGTCGTTCTTCTACCAGCAGCGCAGCGGCATCGCGATCGACGCGGCCCTGGCCGGCTCCGCCTACGCCCACCCGGCCGGCCACCTGGGCGTGGCGCCGAACAAGGGCGACACCAGCGTGCCCTGCCAGGCCGGGGTCTGCGACTACCAGCTGGACGTGCGCGGCGGCTGGTACGACGCGGGCGACCAGGGCAAGTACGTGGTGAACGGCGGCATCGCCACCTGGGAGATCGTCAACTCCTTCGAGCGCGCCCGCCGTTCGGGCGCCGAAGCGGCGCTCGGCGACTCCACCCTGCGGGTGCCCGAGCGCGGCAACGGCGTACCGGACGTGCTCGACGAGGCCCGTTGGGAGCTGGACTTCCTGCTCCGGATGCAGGTGCCGGAGGGGAAGCCGCAGGCGGGCATGGCCTTCCACAAGATGCACGACACCAAGTGGACCGCCCTGCCGACCAGGCCCGAACTCGACGCCGAGAACCGCGAGTTGCACAAGCCCTCGACCGCGGCCACGCTCAACCTGGCCGCCACCGCGGCGCAGGCCGCGCGGGTGTACGCCCCGTACGACGCGGCCTTCGCCGGGCGGGCGCTGACCGCCGCCAAACGGGCCTGGGCCGCCGCCAAGGCCAACCCCAACGTGCTCGCCCCGGCCACCGACAACACCGGCGGCGGCGCGTACGAGGACGCCGACGTCTCCGACGAGTTCTACTGGGCGGCGGCCGAACTTCTGGCCACCACCGGCGAGTCGCAGTACCGGGACGCGGTGACCTCCTCGCCGCAGCACACCAAGCCGGTCGACGGCTTCTGGTGGGGCGGCACCGCGAGCCTGGGCCGGATCACCCTCGCCACCGTCCCCGGGGTGGCCCTGCCCGCCGACGACATCACCCGGGTGCGCGGCCTGCTCACTTCGGCCGCCGACACCCACCTCTCCACCATGTCGAGCCAGGGCTACGCGGTGCCGATCGCGGCCGACGCCTACGTCTGGGGCTCCAACAGCTCGGTGGCCAACAACGCGATGGTGCTGGGCGTCGCGTACGAGCTGACGGGCGCTCAGCGCTACCGCACCGGCGCGCTGGAGTCGCTGGACTACCTGCTCGGCCGCAACGCCCTGGACCGCTCGTACGTCAGCGGCTACGGCGAGCGCGCCTCCGAGAACCAGCACCACCGGTTCTGGGCGCACCAGAACGACGCCTCGCTGCCGCACCCGCCGGCCGGCTCCTTCGCGGGCGGTCCGAACGCGGGCCTGGAGGACCCGATCGCGAAGGCCCAACTCACCGGCTGCGCACCGGCGGCCTGCTACGTCGACGACATCGGCTCGTACTCCACCAACGAGGTGGCGATCAACTGGAACGCCTCGCTGGCCTGGCTCGCGGCCTTCGCCGCGGAGCGGCGCAGCACCCCGACGACGCCTGCGGTCCAGGTGACCCCGGCGGCGGTGACCGTCCCCGAGGGCGGTTCGGCCGCGGTGGGCGTGCGGCTCTCCTCGGCGCCCGCGCAGAACGTCACGGTGGCGGTCTCCCGCACCTCCGGCGACCAGGACCTGGCGGTCTCGTCCGGCGCCACCCTGGTCTTCACCCCGGCCAACTGGGCCAGCGCGCAGCAGGTTTCGCTGTCCGCCGCGCAGGACGCGGACACCCTGGCGGGCAGCGCGACCTTCTCGGCCGGCGGCTCGGGCGTGACGGCGGCGGCCTTCACCGCCACCGAGGCGGACGACGACAGCGCTCCCCCGACGGCCTCGTGCTCCGTGGCGTACAAGGTCGACAACTCCTGGGGCAACGGCTTCACCGCGACGGTGACCGTCAAGAACACCGGCACCTCGACCATTTCCGGGTGGACGCTGGGCTGGAGCTTCGCGGGTGACCAGAAGGTCTCCAACGCGTGGAACGCCACCGTGACCCAGTCGGGCAGCGCGGTGACCGCCCGCGACTCGGGCTGGAACGGCACCCTCGCACCCGGCGCCACCGCGAGCTTCGGCTTCCAGGCCACCTACTCGGGCACCAACGCCGCACCGAGCCCCTTCACCCTGAACGGCGCCGTCTGCGCCTGAGCTCGGGACTGACAGACCGTCAGGCGGCGGGCCCCTCAAGTACATCGAGGGGCCCGCCGCCCCGTCACTGGCTGCTGAACACCTGCATCGAGAACAGCGAGTGGCTCCACTGGGTGGCGCGCGCGGTGCCGTACATCCGCACGTAGCGTCCGGAGCCGGACAGCCCGCTGATGTTCTCCACGCCACCGTTTCCGCCGGTGGTGGAGGCGACCGGCGGATCGACGACGAACGGGGCCGTCATCGATCAGTCGATGGCCCTGAACCAGTCCCGCCAGGCGTGGACGTTCCAGTGACGGGCTGACGCTCCGTAACGCAGCCGATCAGCGGGGCCGTCCGTCCGGGTCCCCGTTCAACCAGGCGCCGACCCTCGGCAGCGCCTCCGGACCGCTGTCGCCCTCCACCGATGCGGCGAGGTCGGCGATCGTGACGGCGGCCAGCGACGCGCGCCACGCCGCGTCGGCGGCTCCCATCGCCCGGGCGATGGGGCACTGCTTCGTGCACTGCTCCGGCGGCGTCCCCAGCGGTCCGCGCTGACGGATCTCGGTGCAGACGAACGCGGGATTCGCCCCGTCGACGGCCTGCACCACGTCCAGCAGGCTGACCTCCTCGGGCCTCCTGGTGAGGACGTACCCGCCGGTCTTGCCCTGCACCGAGTGCACCAGACCCGCGCGGGACAGCGCCTGCAGCTGCTTGGCCAGGTAACTCGGCGACACGTCGTGCAGCGCGGCCAGCCGAGCCGCCGGCACCGGATCACCGGCAGCCGTCAGCACCACGCAGCAGTGCAGCGCCCACTCGACGCCACCGGACAGTTTCATGCCACCTCCACTTGACTCGGACACAGGATATCCGAGTACTATCTCGGACATAAGCTGTCCGAGTTTGCGAGGGCATGCCCCACCCGAAGGAAGGCGCACCATGAAGATCACCGTCATCGGTACCGGACTCATCGGCTCGCAGCTCGCCACCGAGCTGACCGCACGAGGCCACGCGGTGACCACCGCGTCGCTGTCGTCCGGCGTCGACCTGCTCACCGGGGCCGGTCTCGACACGGCGCTCGCCGGCGCGGAGGCCGTGGTGAACGTGACCAACTCCCCCACCTTCGACGAGCAGTCGATCGAGTTCTTCCGCACCACGGTGGGCAACCTCCTCGCCGCGGGCGAGCGGGCCGGCGTCCGCCACCAGGTGGTGCTGTCCATCGTCGGCGTGGACCAGGTCCCCGAACTGGACTACTACCGCGCCAAGACGCTCCAGGAGGAGCTGCTGCGCGGCGGTCCGACGCCCTACTCGATCGTGCGCGCCACGCAGTTCTTCGAGTTCATGGAGCCCACCATGTCCTGGACCTCGGACGGGACCGCGGTGCGACTGCCCGCGACGCTGCTCCAGCCGATCGCCAGCCGCGACATCGTCGACATCCTCGCGGACGTGACCACCGGCACGCCGCTCGGCGGGGTTCTCGACATCGCGGGCCCCGACAAGTTCACCCTCGACGAGATCGGCCGCATGACGCTCGCCGCCCGGGGCGACCGACGCCCCGTCATCGTCGACGCCCAGGCGGGCCTGTTCGCCGCCGTCCACGGAGACGTCCTCACCCCGGGCCCCGGCGCCCGCCTGGCACCGACCCACTACCAGGACTGGCTCAACGGCTGACCACTCCGGGCAGCACCGAAGGCCGCCACCCGCAACGGGGCGGCGGCCTTCCGGGGCCTTCTCGGCACGGAACGCCTACGGCGCGCCGCAGCTCAGCCGGAACTCGTGCCGCTCGAGGGTCACCTCACCCGGGTCCGCTTCCCCGTTGGTGTTCAGGTCCCGGTAGACCACCTCGTGGTCCTCACGGATCGTCAGGGTCCCGATGACCGTCCCGTCCGCAGCGTGGATCGTGCGCTCGTCCTGCGCGCTGAAGCTGCCCGCCGTGCTGTACGGCAGCCGCAGCACCACCGCGAAGTCGTCCCGGTCGAGGCCGCTCTGGACATACCGTCCGTCGGGCAGATCCATGTGGAAGTCATACGAAGTGCTCGACGCCCCCCGCCGCCCGGGCCGGCGCCGCCCCACCCAGCACGGACACCACGAGAACGGCGGCCAACGCCGCCCGACAACGAACAGACAGCGACCAGCCCATGCTCCGAGCACCTCTCCCACGCGGGACGTCCAACAGGTGCTGAACGTCGCGCTTCTCGCGGGCCAACTTGCCTCCGCCGAGGGCCCGCCAGGCGTTCCCGATCATCGCGGCGCCTGCTGCAGAGTCGTTGGCATCCAGGCTGACCCCGGCGAGCTCGGCCTGGTTGGCGGCCTCGGCGCGATCGGTGTCGCTGGGCCCGCTCTTCTTTCCGGGCAACTTCAATGCGCACTCCTTCTCGTTGAGCTGGGAACCTTGCGGCCGGAAGCCTGCTGAGCAGCCCACGTGCTGACGCGAGCCTCGGTGGTGAACCACTCCGGCCGGCGGTCCGGCGACGGGACCCGGACCCAGTCCTTGTTCTTGAGGTCCCAGGCCCCCCACAGGGGCTCCGCCGCGCCGACCGGCGGCAGCAGTCGGGCTTCGTAGCGGTCAGGCACTGGTGGCCTCCGGGCTGGGAATGGCGCGGCGTACTCGGCGGGCCGGCGCGAACAGCGGCTCGCCTGGCGGTAGTAGTTGGCCGTTGCGGCGGTGTGCGGCCTCGGCCACGAACAGGTCGATGTGGTCGTCCACTGCTGCCAGGCGTTGGGCGTGGTACCAGTGGCTCTGAATGTGCATCCGGGCCTGGAACGGGGTGCCGTACCGGTCTGTCTCGCCACCGGCGAGGACCAGTTCGCTGGTGACCTGGTCGCGTAGGCCCCAGCCCGGCCGGCCCTTCTCGTCGGGCTCCAACTCCTCGACGATGAACCGCTCCTCCGGGGTCACCGCTCGGCCGCCATGCAGCGCGCGCAGGACCGGACCGGCCACCCGAGGGGCGCCTCCCCGGTCGGGGTGTAGACGTGGCCAGCGTCGACCAGCTGGTGGTCGGTGCCACAGCCGATGCAGCGGCGGCCGTGGAGCTGCTCGCTGGTGACCTCGACCTCGCACTCGTCCCCGGTGAGGGGCCGGAGCGTGACGAGCACGGCCGCCGGGGCCGGTGATGCAGATGTCATGGGGCGAGCTTCGGGCCGGGCCAGGACGGCGACTAGGGGCTGTTTTGGAAGGTCGTCCGGCGTGATGCCAGGCTCTGTGGATGGGGCGTGGGGATCTGTCGGATGATCAGTGGGCTGTGCTGGAGCCGTTGCTGCCGATGGCCGGGGTGGGTCGTCCGGCGAGGTCGCGCCGCAGGCTGGTCAACGGGATTCGGTGGCGGGTGCGGACGGGAGCTCCGTGGCGGGACGTTCCGCCGGAGTACGGACCCTGGCAGACGATCTATGGCCTGTTCCGCCGCTGGCAGCGTCAGGGCATCTGGCAGCAGATCCTGGCTGGCCTGCAGACGCGGGCCGATGCGGCGGGGCTGATCGTCTGGGAAGTGAACGTCGACTCCACGATCTGCCGAGCCCACCAACACGCCGCTGGCGCCCGGCGGGACGGGGCCGCGCAGAAGGAGCCGCCAGGCGGCGTGGGCAAGGAGCCCGCGGACCACGGACTGGGCCGGTCGCGAGGCGGTTTCACGACCAAGATTCACCTGGCCTGCGAGCAACGGCAGAAGCCGCTGTCCCTCCTCGTCACGGCCGGCCAGCGCGGGGACTCACCGCAGTTCGAAGCGGTGCTCGACGCGATACGCGTGCCCCGGACCGGGCCCGGCCGCCCCCGCACCCTGCCGCTTCGAGTGCGCGGCGACAAGGCGTACTCGTCCAAGGCCAATCGCGCCTACCTGCGCAGACGCGGCATCCTGTGCACCATCCCGGAGCCGGCCGACCAGATCCGTAACCGCAAGCGGCGCGGCGCGAGCGGGGGACGTCCGCCCCACTTCGACCGAGAGGACTACAAGGGCCGCCATGCCGTCGAGTGCGGCATCAACCGGTTGAAGCAGCACCGGGCGGTGGCCACCCGGTTCGACAAACTCGCCGTCCGCTTCGAGGCGGCCGTCCTCGTCGCCGCGATCAACCAGTGGCTGTGAGAACCGATGTGTCGGGCTCGCGTGCCATGCTGGCCGCGAGCCCGGAGCGGGGTGTCGCACAGGGGAGAGACCGGTGGCCGCTGACTACTACTGCGCCGACAGCGAGAACGGCGACCACATCGACGACCCGTCCGAAGACGCCATCTTCATGCTGGTCGACGATCTCAACGACACCGACAACACGTTCGTCGTCATCCAGCCCGACGAGGACGACCCGATCTGGTACCTCTCGGTCGCTGTCCTCGACAAGGGCGGATACGAGATCGTCCGCCGTGACGCGAGCCGTCGCGAACACGACGTGGTCACCGAGACCAGCATCCACACGATCGCGCGCGACCTCATCCTCTGGCTGGCCGCCCGAAGCTTCCCCGGACGGCCAACCAGAGGCACCTTCGACGCCTTCTAAAACACGGCCTAGGCCGTGTCTGACAAATGATCACCTGGCCGGTTCGCGGAGCCGTTGGCTCCGGTTCACCGGTCGCCCCGGCGGTGCGCAACCGCGGAGCGGGCGCGTGCGTCCCCCGTACGAGCGCGGCGGTGCGTCCGCGTACGGGACAGCGACGGAGCGGGTGGGCCGGTCTTTGGCGGAGATGGTGGAGGGCGTCATGGTCGTGCCCCCGGAGCGCGGACCTGCCGGTGCGGACCGGCCTGGGCGCGTGGCGGGCGTGGTGCCATGGGGTGTGGCAGCGGGCGCGCTCGTCTGGGGCCTTGCGGGGGCCCGGCGGGCCGAGCACGAGGCCAACTACCCGTGGAACGTCTGGACCCCGGTCGGGTACGGCGCCGTGAAGGGGGTGTTCCTCGGACTGCTGGCCGGCTGGGCTCGGTTGATCGTGGAGTCGACCGAGACGGTCCACTCCACCCGGCCCACCGCGTCGTCACGAACCTGGATGTGCTCCAGCAGCCTCGCCCACGTCCCGTCCGCCTCCCAGCGGGCGAACCGCTCGTAGACCGTCTGCCACGGCCCGTACCGCTCGGGCAGATCACGCCACGGAGCCCCCGTCCGCAGCCGCCACAGCACCCCGTTGACCACCTGCCGGTGATCGCGCCACGGACGGCCACGCCCATCCACCTGCGGCAACAGCGGTTCTATCCGCCCCCACGCCGCATCCGTCAACTCACCCCGACCAGTCACGTGATCAATTATCAGACACGCCCTAGGGCCACCATGAGTACTCACCATGTAGCAGGCGGCGTCGGTAGCCTCGGTGGATCGCCGCGACGGGAGACCCCTATGCCGAGCCCGGATCAGGTGCCCGCGCACCTGCTGGCCGACCGCCAGTTCGTCACCGCGTGCGCCGACCGCAAGATCGGCACGGTGTTTCACCTCGCCAAGATCCGTGCTGGAATCTACCCAGCACAGATCGCTCGGCTCACCGGGCTCCAGACCAGCCGTGTCACCGAGTACGTGACCAGTGGGCGAGTGGCCACGAGCATGGACGTCTGTGAGCGTGTCGCGGACGGCCTCGGCATCCCGGGCCGGATGCTCGGTCTCGCTGACCGCCCCTGGGAAACCCCCGCAACACCAGCCAGCTACCAGTCGGCCGCGATCCCCGAGACCTGGGAGATCCTGGACATGCTGACCCGGTCGACCGCAAGCGACGCCACCCTGCTGCACCTGGAGTCAGCGGTCGCCGAGTCAGCGTTCAGGTACCCGGTCACCTCGCCGGCGGCGAGCGTACCGCTGATGCAGCGTCAGCTCGCCGCCGTACACGAGCTTCTCAGCCGGCCGCAGGCTCTCGGTGCTCGCCGACGGTGCGTCCGGATACTGACTGTCCTGTCTGGCCTGCTGGGCCTGGCCTACCACGACTGCGGCGACCGAAGCCGCTCCGACGCCACGTTCCACATGGGCCAGGTGGCCGCAGAGGAAAGCGAGACCGCCGAGCTGACGGCCTGGTTGCTGACCATGCAGAGCATCGTGGACTACACGGCGGGGCGGACGGAGCAGGCCGCGGGCCTCCTCGGGCAGGCCGACGTCCTGGCGGCAGGAGCCAGCCCCCGGCGCCGCGCGTGGATCGCCGCGAACCTCGGCCGCTCCCTCGCCGCCACCGGCCAGCACCGGTCCGCGTTGGCCACGCTGGACCGCTCCGCCGAGCTGCTGGAGTTGGCGCCAGTCGAACCGCTCGGCGGACTCGACTTCTTCACCAGGCCTCGTCTGGACGGCATCACCGGCGAGAGCCATGCCCTGCTCGGCCACCACGACGTCGCGGCCGACCTGCTGACCACTGCGCTGGAGCGGCGAGACCAGGCTGACGTGAAGGGCCTGGCACTGCTGACGTTCGACCTCGCCGAGTGTCGGATCGGCCAGGGCGATGTCGCCAGCGCTTGCTCGCTGGCGCACAGCGCGCTGGACATCGCGGGAGGCAGCATCATCCAGCCCCTGGTCGCGCGGGCTCGCGCGTTCCAGGCATCCCTCGGGCCGTGGCGGGCATCCGGCCCCGTACGGGAGCTCAGCGCTCGCGTGAGAGAGTCGGAGCACCAGCTCGTCCGTACCTGAGGAGGACCCGGTGGAGTGGAAAAGCTACGGCCGACGGCGGGTCTACGACAGCCCCTACGTCGAGGTCTGGCTGGACGACGTCGACATCCCCGGGATCGGCCGCATCGACCACCACGTCATCACCATGCCGAAGGCGTCGGTTACCTCGGTGGTGACCAACGAGGCGGGCGACTTCTTGCTGCTCTACCGGCACCGGTTCATCACCGGGCGGTGGGGCTGGGAGGTCCCGGCTGGGTGGGCCGAGCCTGGTGAGGACCCGGCTGCGGCGATCGCCCGGGAGATCGAGGAGGAGACGGGCTGGCGGCCGGGCAAGGTGGAGCCGCTCGTCGAGTACGACGCCCTGGCCGGGATCAGCACCATGCACTTCCGCAGCTTCCACGCCACCGGGTGCGCGCAGGTTGGAGTGCCGGTCGATTCGAGCGAGGGCAAAGTGGAGTGGCTGCCGGAGGTCGAGGTCGTAAAGCTGCTGACCTCGGGCAACGTGGCAGACGGCCCCTCGCTCGCCGCACTCTCGTACTACCTCGGCCCGCACCGACTGGCGTAGTGGGCCGCGCTGTTCCGTCGGGCTGTCGGTGGCCGGGCCTACGATCGCGCACGCGAGCGACACCATCGAGATCCCCGCAGACCTGATCGACCTGCACCGCCAGTGGGTCGAGGCCGACGCCCAGGTCCACCAGCGGATCGCCGAGATCGAGCAGCACGAAGCCGAGCACGGCCGGCCCCCACTCCCGACCACCCCGGACGCGCGGACGACCAGCTCGCCCAGTTGCCACAACAATCCGCCGGAGGCGCCCGTCAGCTGACGGGCCGTCACCTCACCGGTGGGTGCGGCGGAAGTCGCCGGGGGTGCGGCCGGTCTCGCGGGCGAAGAACTTTCCGAAGTTGGTGGCCTCGGTGAAGCCGAGCGCACGGCCGATCGCGGCCACGGGCAGATCGGTGTGGGCGAGCAGCCGCCGCGCCTGCAGGGCGACGCGGGCGTCGGCCAGCTGCTTGGCGCTTCGGCCGGTGGCGGCCAGGCAGGCGCGAGTGATGGTCCGGGACGAGTAGCCGAGGCGCGCGGCGTAGTCCTCGACGGAGCGGGTGGTGGCGAAGGAACGCTCGAGCTCGCGTCGGAAGGCCAGATGGACCTCCGCGCCGGGGAGGCCGGTCGTGGCGGAGCGTCCGGCCGGGCCCGGCAGGCGCGCCACGCGGATGAGCAGTGCGCCGAGCAGCTGGCGCAGCAGCGCCTGGGTCAGCTCGGTGGGAGCGGGGGCCTGTGTGTCCTGCAGTCTCCGGTACTCCGACTGCAGGTCGATCACGGCCCGGTCAAGGGCGTTGAACTCGGCGGGCGGCAGCCGCCAGGACACCGGGCCGAACGCGTCGAGCACCTCATGGGTCGCAGGCAACGGTGGCGGGAAGTCGGCGGTGAACAGCAGCAGGGTGGCGTCGAGCTCCGCGATGGCGTCATCCGAGCCGACGGGCAGACCTTGAACCTGGCCGGGTCGCAGATGGAGCAGTGTTCCGCGGGTACACGGGTAGGTGACGAAATCAACCATCGCGGTGCCCTTGCCGTGGCGTACCAGCATGAGCTGGTGGAAGTCGAGGCGGCTCGGCCGCCGGGCAACTGAGCTCTTCAGCCGTGCCTTCAGTGCGTCGAAGGCCAGCACCTCGACGCCGGTGGGCCGGCGGCCGGGGTTGTCGTAGGCGATGTCGATGATGTCGTGCTGTCCAGTTTCGACCATGTCGAGGCGTGACTCTACCTCGTCGCGCGGGCGCCCGCGGAGGCATGGTGGAGGCACGGCCGACAGCGGGCGCCACACACCGCGCAGCCGACTGAGAAGCCGTCACATCACCCTGTTCCGAAGGAAGGACCTTTCACCATGTCCCCTGTTGTCACCGATCCCGCGCAGCTGCCGATCCTGTTCCAGGACGCCCTGAACGACGGCGACGTCGACACCGTACTGGCCCTGTTCGCCCCGAACGCGGGCATGCGCACGGTGACGGGCGAACTCGTCACCGGAGCCGAGGCGTTGCGCGCGGAGCTCGCCGGAACCGTCCTCGCCCATGGCCAGTTGACGAACGTTCAGCGCCACACCCTGGTCGGCGCGGAGACCGCCCTCCTGGTCACCGACTGGACGCTGGAGATCGACGGCCCCGACGGCGAACGGATCGCTCCGACCGGCACCACCGCCAACATCGCCCACCGGGGCGCCGACGGCGGCTGGCGCTTCACCCTCCTCAACCCGCTGGGCACCGTCTGAACCCGCCCCTCCCCCACGACACCGAGCGGGACCCTGCCGCTCGGTGTCGGCCGATCCGGGGAGGGCCACACCACTGTTCTCCGCCATGCGAAATGATGCTTCCGACGTTGATGTGTCGCTTACCTCTCCGGAATCGCGAGGAAACGCACGGCCCGTTCCCTCGTCCCGGCGCTGGTGCGGGCCGTGGTCGCCACCTTTTGGTACGGGGCGCAGACCAGCGCGGCGGCCGGTGCGATCGTCGCGTTCCTCACCAGATACAGCGGCCCCAAGCACTTCCACCAGAGCACCCACCTGCTCGGGCACAGCAGCCTGGAGGTGGTGTGCTTCCTGGGTGTGTCGGCCGGGCAGCTGCTGATCATCAGTAAGGGGATGGAGACGGTTCGCCGGTTCCAGGACTTCGCCGGGCCGGCCGTCTGGCTGATGATGCTGGTCCTCGCCGTCGTCCTGTCGGTCAAGGCCGGCGCGCTGACGGCGAGTTCCGCTTCCAAGGCGGCTGGAACATCCGGGCCTTCGCGGCCGCCGCCGTCGGCGCGGTCTTCTCCAGCCTCCTCCCGGTCTACGGGCCGGCCGGCTACGGCGCGGCGCTCGGGCCGTACACCTGGTTCATCGGCGTCATCGTCGCCGGCTCGCTGTACTTCGCGGTGAGCGGCGGCAGGAGCCGGATCCTCCCGGCGGACGGCACGGACCGGTCGGCCAGGTTCGCGCGGTCGGCGTGAGTGGGCAGACGTAGCCTGACAGAGCAGGTTTTTCCCGCGCAGTCTCATCGAGCCGCCCGCGAGTGCGGGCAGCGCGTCCCGCCTCACGTCCTGGCCCGATGGTCAGGAGGCATGATGTCCGTCGCAGAGCTGGACGCGGTGAAGCAGGAGGCGTTCGCGGGCCGGATGCTCCAGATGGTGAACGACGCCTGCCTGGGCCTGATGGCGGGTCTGGGCCACGAGAGCGGCCTGTTCGACACGATGGCCGGGATGGCTCCGGCCACGAGCGGGGAGATCGCCCGGGCGGCCGGGCTCAACGAGCGCTACGTACGGGAGTGGCTGGGGGCGATGGTGGTAGGCGGGGTCGTCGACTACGACCCGCAGCGGACCACGTACGTGCTGCCGCCCGAGCACGCCGCCTCCCTGACGAGGGCGTCGGGGCCGGACAACCTCGCCCGGATCGCCCAGGACCTCGGCATGATGGGCGAGGTGGAACAGCAGGTGCTGGAGGCGTTCCGCACCGGGAGCGGCGTTCCGTATTCGGCGTACCCCAGGTTCCAGGCGCTCCAGGCGGAGGAGTCCGGGGAGGTCTACGACCTGGCGCTGGTGGACGGGATCGTTCCGCTGGTTCCGGGACTGCCGGAGCGGCTGGCCGCGGGCGCCGACGTACTGGACATCGGCTGCGGCCAGGGTCACGCGGTCAACGTCCTCGCCACGACCTTCCCGGCCAGTTCCTTCCAGGGGATCGACATGTCGGAGGACGGCATCGCCGCAGCTCGCGCCGAGGCCGCCGAACTGGGCCTGGCCAACGCGGCGTTCCGGATCGGCGACTGCGCCGAGCTGACCGGCGCCTACGACCTCGTCACGGCGTTCGACGTCATCCACGACCTGGCCCGACCCGCACAGGCGCTGGCCTCGGTCGCCGGTGCGCTGAAGGACGACGGGGTGTTCCTGATGGGCGACATCGCGGCGTCCAGCCGTCTGGAGGAGAACATCGAGCACCCCCTGGGTCCGGCGCTGTACACGTTCTCGACGTTCTACTGCATGAGTGTCTCGCTCAGCGAGGGCGGCGAGGGGCTGGGAACGGCGTGGGGCGAGGAAACCGCCCTGCGGATGCTCGCCGAGGCCGGTTTCAGCCAGGTCGACACCCAGCGGGTCGAGGGGGACATCCTGAACGTCTACTACGTGGCGCGGCGTTGACGCGTGCTTCAGGCGGGCGGCCCCGCTGAAGGGCGTGCCGGGCCGGTGCATCGGCATGCCGTCACGTAGCAAGCCCGCCCGCCATCGGCCAGTGATCCGATGAGTCCCCGCTCTTTTCGCGATGAGAGCGGTCACAAGTCGTGTGACGAACTTGTTGCCAGGCTATTGATCCGATGTATCGAGTGTCCTAGGGTGTCGCCAACCGGTCAACTGCCCCTCCATCCACCCCACTTGGAGGAGCAAGGCGCATGCCCGGAAGTCCCCCGACACTTCAGGAGCCGCACCATGTCCTCCGCACCCCTGAGCAGGCGTTCCCTGATCAAGGCCATCGCGCTCGCCGGCGGAACCGTGGCCATCGGGCTGCCGCAGGCCCTGTGGCCTGCCACCGCCGAGGCCTACACTGTCCCCTCGAAGCTGGACTGGTGGTACCAGGCCCGGTTCGGGATGTTCATCCACTTCGGGTCGTACTCCCGTCTCGGCCATGGTGAATGGGCCTTCAGCGCCGAGAGCTGGTCCAAGTCCGCCTACCAGAGCCAGGTTTCCGCGGGCTTCAACCCCTCCGCGTTCGACCCCGCCGCGATCGCCCAGCTGGCCGCGGACGCCGGCATGAAGTACCTGGTGATCACCGCGAAGCACCACGAGGGCTTCGCCATGTGGGACACCAACGTCCCCGGCTTCACCGACAGCACCGGCACCAAGCTGTACAACCTGCACGACTACGCCGGTTACCAGGGTGACCTGCTGGCTTCGCTCAAGAAGGAGTGCGAGGCGCGAGGCGTCAAGTTCGGGCTCTACTACTCGATCCTGGACTGGAACCACCCCTCCCAGAACAACCGAGGGGGCCTCACCACGATGACCTCGCAGGCCGCCCGTACCGCGTACATCGCCGACATGAAGGCCCAGTTGCAGGAGTTGCTGGACCGCTACGACCCGGCGCTCCTGTGGTTCGACGGCGACTGGTTCGCCGAACCGGCCAGCCCCACCCTGGAGGACTGGTGGGTCCGGTCGGACGGCGTCGACCTCTACAACTGGCTGATCGCCCGCAAGCCGAACCTGGTCGTCAACGAGCGGGTCAAGCGTGAGTTCGGCCTCGGCGACTACGCGGTCGCGGAGTTCGGCCTCCCCAGTGCGCCGCTGGAGCGACAGTGGGAGCGGTGCGACACCATGAACGGCGCCTGGGGTTACAACGCGGGTGCCGAGAACTCCTACCGGCCCGTCAGGGACTTCGTCCAGGAGCTCGTCACCTGCGTCTCCCGGGACGGCAACTTCCTGCTGAACATCGGACCCAAGGGCGACGGCTCGGTCACCGCCGGATCCGTGACCGTGCTGCGTGGCCTGGCCTCCTGGATGGCGACGTACCGCGACAGCGTGCACGGGACCACGGCGAGCCCCTTCGCCACCGAGCCCAGCTGGGGCAAGGTCACCAAGAAGGACGGCAAGCTGTTCGCCCACGTCTTCAACTGGCCCGCCAACGGCGTGCTGCAGATCCCGGCGGTCTCCAACTCCATCAGCCGGGTCTACCTGATGAACAACCCCTCGGCCGCGCTCGGTTACACCGTCGGCGGCGGCCAGATCAGCGTCACCGTGCCGGCCTCCGCGCCGGACGCCAGCGACTCCGTGGTCTGCGTCGAGGTCAGCGGCATCCCCACCGCCACCAGCGGTGCGGCCAGGGTGGTGGCGTTCCAGGACACGGGCTACTCGGCGGGCAACGCCGTTCTGCCGCTGGGCAGTTACACCTCCGCCCAGCTGTCGACCGCAGGGGTGGGACCCTCGGCCATCTCCTCACTGCGGGTGCCCCAGGGGTACCAGGTGACGGGCTACTCCGCCGACAACTTCACCGGTACGGCCTGGACGTTCAGCGCGGACAACCCCGACCTGCGGGTGACCGGCAACAACGACGCCATCGTCTCGCTGAAGGTCACGTTCAACTCGGCCTCGTACTTCCGGCTGGTCAATGTCACCGACGGTCTCGCCCTGGACAGCGGCGGGAACGTCGCCAGTGGTTCGGACCTCAAGCAGTGGACCCTCGTCGACAGCGCCAACCTCCAGTGGCAGGCCGTCGATCTCGGCAACGGCTACCACCGGCTGGTGAACCGGACCAACGGCATGGTCGTGGACGGCTGGGGCTCGACCAACGCCGGCGCAACGGCACGGCAGGCGGCCTGGAACGGCGGCTCCAACCAACAGTGGCAGATCACCGACCGTGGCAACGGCCAGTACTCGATCGCCAACCGCGGCACCGGACTTGTCCTCGACGGCGGCGGGCAGGTCCCCTCCGGGTCCGTGGCCAAGCAGTGGACCTGGGTGGCCGGCACCACCAACCTGCTGTGGACGTTCCAGCCCACCTCCTGACCACCTGGTAGGGCAGCGGTTGTCGGGTTCACTTCCTGGGCCGACGTCCTGAGCCGGAGAGTGCCGTTCGTTTCCGCGTCACCGTGACGCCGAAACGAACGGCACTTGGCTGGTGGGGAGTACTCGCAATCGCCGGTCAGTCGATGCCTTCGATGACGCAGAAGTCGCGCTCGACGCCGTCGGGGAGGGCCACCAGCGCCTTCTGGTACGCCTCGCTCTCGTATGCCGCGACGGCCTGTTCAAAGCTACGGAACTCGGTACGGCCCTGCTGCTCCGCAACACCCGCAGCGTCGAATTGACCACGGCCGGTGCGGCTTTGGCGGAGTCCGCGCCACCCGCACTGGCAGCACTGGAGTTGATGAACAGAGCGATCCGCATCAGCCCACCTCCACCGGAGTCGGAACGCCCACGGGCAGCAACCCGCGCTCCTTCAAATCCGCCCAGAGCGCGTCCGGGACAGGGCGCTGGATCATAGCGGCGGCGTCGCGCACCTCGTCAGCACTGCGCGTACCGACCAGGACCGACGCAACAGCCGGATGCCCGAACGGGAACCGCAGCGCGGCAGCCCGCAGCGGCACACCGTGGCTCTCACAGACCGCCTTGAGATCGAGCGCTCGTTGCACCAACTCGGCGGGCGCGGTGGCGTAGTCGAAGGTCGCACCGGGCTTCGGGTCGGCGAGCAGGCCGGAGTTGAAGACCCCACCGATGACGACGCCGACGCCGCGTTCGTCGGCCAGCGGCAGCAGCTCGGCCAGACCGCCGTGGTCGAGCAGGGTGTAACGCCCGGCCAGCAGCACCACGTCGATGTCCGTCTCCCGCACGAACCGGGCCGGCAACCCGGCCTGGTTCATACCGACCCCGATCGCCCCCAACACACCTTCCGCACGCAGCCGCTCCAACTCCGGATACGCCTCACTCAGCGCCCACTCGGCGTGATCATCCGGATCATGCAGATAAGCGATATCGACCCGCTCCACCCCCAGCCGCTCCAAGCTCCCCTCCAGCGACCGGCGCACACCCTCCGCACTGAAATCCCAACGCCGCCGGTGGTCGGCCGCCACCGCAAAGCCATTGGCGAGGTCACCGCCCACAGCACCCGAAACCGGCTCCAGCAGCCGCCCGACCTTCGTCGAAATCGCGTACTCCTCGCGCGGCATCCCACCCAACACCGCACCCAACCGCCGCTCCGACAACCCCAGACCGTAATGCGGAGCGGTATCGAAATACCGCACACCACACTCCCAAGCCGCGGCCACAGCCTCCTCCGCCTCAGCATCGGACACCGCCGCGAACAGGTTCCCGATACCCGCCGCACCAAAAGCGAGCTCACTCACCCCCACCGAACCACGCCCAACCGCATTCTGACGTAGCGTCACAAAGCCACCTCCGATCGCAGCCGCAGTTTCACGTGAACTCCCATCAAGGCAAAGGCATTCGAAAAATGGATCTGGTGGTACAGGCAGGGCCACCGGTCAGCGTCTGACCACAGCGGAGGCGCCCGCAATCAGTGCCTCCACCTCCTCGATCGAGGCCATGGCGACGTCGCCGGGTGTCGTCATGGTGAGGGCGCCGAGGGCAGTGCCGTAGGCGAGGGCCCGCTCCAAATCGGCGCCGGCGAGCAGGCCGTGAATCAGGCCGGCGGCGAACCCGTCACCGGAGCCGATGCGGTCCAGGACGTGCAGCCCGGGCATCCGGGGGCCGGTGACGTACCCGGTCTCCGCCGACCATGCGGCCGAGGACCAGTCGTTGACGCCGGCCGAGGGGACCTCGCGCAGGGTGGTCGCCAGCACCCGCGCGTCGGGGAGCAGACCAGCCACCGAGGCGAGCGCGTCCGGCACCTCGTCGGCGCCGAAGCGGTCGGCGCCCGGATGACGGCCCGCCATCCCCAGGGCGCCCACGATGACATCGGCGTGCCGGGCGAGCCGCAGGTCGGCCTCGCGAGCCCGCTCCGGTCCACCGCGGCCGGCCCACAGGCTGGAGCGGTAGTTGGGGTCGTACGAGACGGTGACACCGTGGCGGCGGGCGGCCGCCATCGCCTCCTCGGCGACCTCGACGGTGGTGTCCGACAGCCCGGCGAAGATGCCACCGGTGTGGAACCAGCGGACCCCCGCCGCGAAGACCGTGTCCCAGTCGACGTCTCCCTTGCACAGCTGGGAGACGGCGGTGTGGGCGCGGTCGCTGACGCCGAGCGCGCCACGGATGCCGAAGCCGCGCTCGACGAAGTTCAGGCCGTTGCGCGCGGTGCGGCCGATGCCCTCCTCCGGGACCCAGCGGATCAGCGAGGTGTCGACACCGCCCTGCAGGATCAGGTCCTCGACGAGCCGGCCCACCGCGTTGTCGGCAAGCGCGGTGACCACGGCCGTACGCAGGCCGAAGCAGCGGCGCAGACCGCGTGCGACGTTGTACTCGCCGCCGCCTTCCCACACGTGGAAGGTTCGGGCGGTGCGGATCCGCCCCTCCCCCGGGTCGAACCGCAGCATGACCTCGCCGAGCGCCACCACCTCGGTCATGGCGTCCCCACGGCCTCGGCCGTCAGGCGACGGATCTCCGCCCAGTCCCCGTTCTCCAGGTGCGCGGGCGTCGCCATCCAACTACCGCCGACGGCAAGGACCGAGGGCTCGGCGAGGTAGCCGGCCAGCAGGTCGACACCGATCCCACCGGTCGGCATGAAGCGCACGCCTGGGAAGGGCGCCGCGAGCGCGCGGAGCGCCCGCAGGCCGCCGACGGCCTGGGCGGGGAAGAGCTTGACGGTGTCGAGGCCGGCCCGCAGGGCCCGCATCAGCTCGGTGGCGGTGGCGATGCCGGGCACCACGGGCACGCCCAACTCCCGGCACTTGGCGACGACTTCCTCGTCGAAGCCGGGGGAGACGACGAACCGGGCCCCGGCCGCCACCGCACGTTCCGCCTGCTCGGCGGTGAGGACCGTGCCGGCCCCGACGGCCAGGCCGCCGTGGGCCGCCATCGTCTTGAGCACCTGCTCGGCGTCCGGGGTGCGGAAGGTGACCTCGGCGCACGTGGCGCCGCCTGCCGCGAGCGCCTCGGCCAGCGGGCCCGACGTGGCCGGCTGACGCACGGTCAGCACCGGCACGACACGAGCGCCCGCCAGGACGGCACCCAGGGAGGTGGTCATCGGCCCAGCCACCCGCCGTCGACGGGCAGCACGGTGCCGTGGATGTAGGCGGCGGCGTCCGAGGCCAGGAAGACCGTGGCGCCCGCCAGGTCCTCGGCCCGGCCCCAGCGGCCGGCCGGGATCCGCTCCAGGATCGACTTGCTGCGGGCCGGATCGTCCTGCAGCGCCTGGGTGTTGTCCGTGGCGATGTAGCCCGGCGCGATGGCATTGACGTTGACGCCACGCCCGGCCCACTCGTTGGCCAGCGCCTTGGTGAGGCCGGTGACACCGTGCTTGGCGGCGGTGTAGCCGGGGACCGTGATGCCGCCCTGGAAGCTGAGCAGCGAGGCCGTGAAGATGATCTTGCCCTGACCCCGGGCGACCATCGCCCCGCCCACCGCCCGAGCCAGCGCGAACTGCGCACTCAGGTTGACCTGGAGCACCAAGTCCCAGTCGGCGTCCGGGTGTTCGGCGGCCGGTGCGCGGCGGATCGTACCGGCGTTGTTGACCAGGATGTCCACCGGCCGCTGACGGCCCGCCAGGTCCGCACCCAGCACCCGCACCGCGTCCGGGTCGGCGAAGTCGGTACGGATCGCCTCGAAGGTACGCCCGGCAGCGAGGACGTCCTTCTCCACGTCGCTGCCGGTGTCCTCCAGGTTGGCGCTGACGCCGATGACGTCCGCGCCGGCCTCGGCCAGGGCGCGGGCCATGGCCCGGCCGATGCCGCGCCGGGCTCCGGTGACGACGGCGAGCCTGCCCGTCAGGTCGAAGGCGCTCATGCGGTCGCTCCCTGGGTGTCGTCGGTGCAGTCCACCAGGATCTTCATCACGTCGCCGCCGCCCTCCAGGGCCTCGAACGCCGCGGGCGCCTCCGTCAGCGGCACGACCTTGCTGATCAGCCGCTCGGCCGGGATCGTGCCGTCAGCCACCAGCGCCACCGCCCGCTCGAAGTCGGAACGGTCGTACAACCGGGCGCCCACCAGGGTGAGTTCACGCCAGAAGAACCCGTGCAGGTTGATCTCGCGGGGCCGGGGGTGGATCGCCACCAGACACAGCCTGCCGCGCACCCCCAGCACCTCCACGGCAGTGTCGACGCCGGCCGCCGCACCGGACACCTCGAACGCGACATCCGCACCCGCGCCGCCGGTCCACTCCACCACCGCCGCGGGCACGTCGGAGGCGGCCGGGTCCCAGGCGGCGAGCCCCAACTCCTCGGCCAGTGAACGCCGGTGGGAACTCGGCTCCACCACCCGGACCTCCGCCCCGGCTGCCCGCGCCACCAACGCGATCAGGATCCCGACCGGACCGCCGCCCACCACCACGACCCGCTCGCCGGGCAGCACTGCGGCGCGGCCCACGTCGTGGACCGCCACGGCGGTGGGCTCGACCAGCGCCGCGTGCTCCAGCGCGAGGTCGGAGGGCAGGCGCACCAGGGTGGACGCGGGAACGGTCCAGCGCTGCTGCATCGCGCCCGGCGAGTCGATGCCGATGAAGTCCAGGTTCTGGCAGATGTGCTGATGACCGCTCAGGCACGCCGGGCAGGTGCCGTCCCAGCGCAGCGGCATCACCGTCACCGCGTCCCCGGGCTGCCAGCCCTCCACCCCGGCGCCGACCTTCAGCACGCGGCCGGACATCTCGTGGCCGAGGACGGCCGGCGCGGCCACCCGGGCGTCCATGTCGCCGTGGAAGATGTGCAGATCGGTCCCGCAGATCCCCACGTACGCGGGCGCCAGCAGCACCTCGCCGGGGCCGGGCTCGGACGGCTCGACCGGAGCCGTGTCCAGCGTCCGGGCGGCCGTGTAACGAACAGCAAGCGTCATCGTGATCCCACAGTCTCTTCGGTACGGGTGAGGCGGTAGAAGGCGGTCGCGGTGCCCGCGAGAACCGCCGAGGTCTCGTCGGCGGAGCACCCGTCGAGCAGTTCGTCCACCGTGGCGGCCCAGCGGTTCCAGCCGCCCGCGAGGTTCGCCACCGGCCAGTCCGAGCCGAACATCAGCCGGTCGGGGCCGAAGGCGCTCAGCAGCACGTCCCACACCGGGCGGATGTCGGCGGTGGTCCAGGCGTGGTGGTCGGCCTCGGTGATCAGGCCCGACACCTTGCAGACCACCTGGGGATGCCCGGCCAGCCGGCGCAGCCGGCTCTCCCACTCCCCCAGGTCGCCGCCGGCGATGTCCGGCTTGCCCGCGTGGTTCAGCACCTGGGGCAGGCCGGGGAAGCGCTCGGCCAGCCGGGCCGCCTGGTCGAGCTGGTGGCTGCGGACGAGCACGTCGTAGCCGAGCCCACGCGCCTCGACCGCCGCCAACCCGCGCTCCGCGTCGGCCCGTTGCAGCCATTCCGGGTCCGTTTCGCCCTGGACCAGGCTGCGCAGCGACCGCAGGTGGCCGCCGCCCGGCCCGGCGAGCAGCCGGTCGAGCTCGTCACCGACGGCGGCGGACGTGAGGTCCACCCAGCCGACCACTGCGCCGATCAGCGGCTCCCGTGCGGCGAGCGCGAGCAGGTCCTCGGTCTCGGGCACGTCCGGTACGCACTGCACGACCACCGTGCTGTGCAGGCGGCGGCCGGCCACCGCCCGGGTGGCGGTGGAGCGCAGGTCGTCGGGGGTGAACGTACGGCGGATCGACGTCAGGGCGGGCTCGTCGAGCCACGACTGCGGGCGCTGGGCGAGGTCCCACAGGTGGTGGTGGGCGTCGATGAGCGCGGGCGGCGGGGTGGGTGTCACTGGAGGCTCCGGGTGGGGTCGGTCCGGCGCGGCGGCCGGGTCAGGCGCCGGGTTCGCTCAGGTGCCAGATCTCGGGGAGTTCCGTCCACTGGCGGGAGTCGCCCCGGTCGGGCCAGGGCTCCTGGCAGGGGTCGGTGAGCTTCCACCACTCCTGGGTCTCGGGGTCGGCTTCGAGGACCGCGATGTCGGCCTCGAAGTCCTCGCCGTGGTACTCGAAGTAGGCGAACAGCGCGTCCCCGTGCAGGTAGATGCTGTAGTTGCGGATCTGCGCCCGGTGCAGGGCGGCCTCGACTCCGGGCCAGACGGCGGAGTGGAGTTCGAGGTACTCCTCGCGGTGCTCGGGCCGGAGCCTGATGGTCTGGGCGAAGCGCTTCATGCGGACTCCTCCTCCGTGGCGGCGTGCGACTCGTCGGCCTGCGACCCGTCGACCTGCGCCTCGCCGGCCGAACTGCCGAACGGCGAGCGGTAGTTGGGTGCCTGGGTGCGGAGCTCGAGCCCGAGCGTCAGCCGGATCCGGGTGGACGCGGGCAGCCGGACCGTCAGGAACGTGCCGTCGCAGACCGCTTCGGCCTCGCCGACCACCGGCTCCGTGTGGCCGTAGTCGTACATGCCGCCCATCCAGCCGTCGTCCGCACAGGTCGTGTACCGGACCGAGGTGATGGTGTGCTCGGCGAGGGCGCCCGCCTGGACGATCACCGTCCGCTCCGCCTCGGGCGAGAGGTTGACCAGCTCGACGGTGGTCGCCTCCGGGTCGATGGAGGTGACCAGCGCGGCCACGTCCTGCGGCAGTCCCGCGCGGCGGGCCTCGGCGTCGTGGTAGCGCAGCCGGGCCTGCTGCAGGCCGCCGTTGTAGAGCACCTGGGGGCCGCCCCAGGTCAGCTGGACGAGGGCTTCGGTGGCCACGGGGTTGGACTGCTGCCACACGTGGATGTCGGCTTCGTCCACGTCCAGGTCGCGGTAGGCGTCCATCCGCCGCAGGCGGTGGCGGACCTGCGCCTGGGCGGCCGCGAGGATCCGCTCGGGGTAGCCGGGGTCGTCACCGGCCAGGAACGCGAACCAGGCCTTCTCGTGCCCGGACTCCTCCTTGGCCCGGAACGGCCTGACGGTGCGCCAGTCGATGGGGTCCGCTTCGCGCAGCCGCTCCAGCCGGACGCGGTCCGCGTCGGAGGCGGTGTGGTGCCAGAGCGCCACCGGCACCGGCGCGGTGACCGGGTTGTAGTCGAACCAGCCCGAGTCGTTGTGCCGGAACGGGAGGTGGAGCGTCGGCTTGTCGACGTCCGGGCCGAGTTCGGCCACCCACTTGGACCGGAGGCTGGAGTCCGCCTCGCTGAAGGGCATCACCTTGCCCCGGGCGATCAGGGCGTCGAGCGAGGTGGTGACCATCGAGAGGTAGTCGTCGTCCCCGGTGGTCGCCGCCGCGGCGAGCGCCGCCACGGTCGCCGCGTGGCCCACGCTGTGCCAGCCGTGCGGCCAGGACCAGCCGTAGTGGGCGCCGTACCAGCGCCCTTCCAGCAGGCCGCCGACCTCCCCGTCCGGGCTGACGTTGTCGGGGATGATGCCGTCGTTCGCCAGCGTGCGGTCCCGCCACGCGCCGACGTACTCGACGATCCAGTCGCGGTAGCGCTGCTCGCCGGAGACCACCCAGGCGTTGAGGACGAGACCGGCCGCCGCGAGGTTGACCGCGGTGTCGCCGACGCCTATCCGGTCCCGCATCTGCGTCCCCAGCCGCGGGTCCGCTGACAGCGGGAACGGGCCGCCCTCCGCCTCGGGGATCCACTCCAGCGGGTAGCCGTAGGTGTCCGCCTCCTTCTGCAGCCACGGGTACACGTCGCCCTCGGACAGGCCCCGCCGCTCCGTGTCACTGCCGTTGTGCGGGCGAGTGATGATGCGGTGCTCGGGGTCGTAGTTGCCGTGGGCCGGGTCGACGTACAGGTCGGCGAACCGCAGGGCGCGTTCGGACCAGCGCTCCGGGTCGGCCATGCACAGGAAGTAGAGCAGCAGCAGGCTCTCGCCCTGGTGGAACCAGTCGTAGCCGCGCTCGTACTCGTCGTGGAGCATGTCGAGTTCGGTGAGGTGCCTGGTCACCCCCTCCCAGTGCTTCTCACTGGCCGTCAGGAGGTCGTCGGCGCCGCCGAGGAGGTAGAGCTGCGGCCAGTTGAAGAAGACCTCGTAGAAGTCGTCCACGCCGTCCCGGGTGGTCAGTTCGCCGTTGTAGTTCAGCCGGCCGTCGGGGCCGGTGAAGTCACGGGCGAAGCGGCGCCAGCCGTGGTCGAGCAGGTCGAACAGCGCGCGCTGCGCCACCGCCCAGCCGGGCGGTTCGAGCAGCGGCACCCCGGCCTGGATCTCCGGCGGGGAGGCGTCCTCGCCCGAGGGGTGTTCGGTGGAGCTGAGTGACATGGGGAGGATCTCCGATCGGGGTGACGGCACGGGCGTCATTCCTTGGTGGCTCCGGCGAGCATTCCGCTGACCAGGAAGCGCTGGGCGAAGAGGAAGACCACCAGTACCGGTGTGATGGCCACCAGGGTGGCGAGGGCCAGCTGCGGGCGCTCGACGGCGAGCGATCCGGCGGTCGGGTTGAACTGCGGCACGCTGCTGAGCAGGTTGCCGACGCCCACCTGGATCGGCATCTGGTCGCTCTCGGGGAGCATCACGTAGGGCAGGAAGTAGTTGGTCCAGTTGGCGACGAAGCTGAAGAAGCCCACCAGCGCGATGACCGGCGTCGCCAGCGGCAGTGCCACGTGGCGGAAGACACCGAACTCGGAGCAGCCGTCCATCCGGGCGGCCGCCAGCAGGTCCTTCGGTACGGCGGTGGTGAAGTAGATGTACGTCAGGTACACACCGAACGGGTAGAACGCGTACGGCAGGACGATCGACCACATCGTGCCGATCAGCCGGGCCGCGTTGATCTCCAGGAACAGCGGCACCACCAGCGTGGCGGTCGGCATCAGCATCACGATCAGGGTCGCGATCAGCAGGGTCCGCCGGCCGCGGAACTCGGTCATGGCCAGCGCGTACCCGGCAGGCACCGAGACGCCGAGCGTGATGACCAGTGAGATCACGGCGTACAGCGCGGAGTTGCCCAGCCACAGCAGGATCGCGCCGTCCTGGAAGCCGGTCAGCGAGTCCCAGTTGTCCAGCAGCGCCTGGAAGGAGCCGAAGGAGAGCGGGTGGCCGTGCACCAGCTGCTGGTCGGTCTTGGTCGCCGCGAGGACGAGCCAGAGCACCGGCAGGACGAAGAACACCACGAACACGGTGAGTACGGAGCCGGCCAGCAGCCGGTACGAAGTGCTCGAAGTGGCAGGGGTCTTGCTCTTAATCAGCATCGAAGAATCCCGACCGTGCGACGAAGAAGCCGGCCACCGACGCGCTGACGACCAGGAGCTCCACCGAGACCGCGGCGGCTCCGTTGATGTTGTTCATCTGGAAGGCGAAGTCGTAGGTCAGCTGGTTGAGGGAGTAGTCGCGACCGGCCACGCCCACGCTGGCGAGGGAGAGCAGTTGCGGCTCGACGAAGAGCTGGACGCCGCCCGCGAAGGCCAGGATCACCATGTAGACGATCCACTTGCGGAGCATCGGGATCTGCACGTGCCAGGCGGTCTTCCACGCACCCGCGCCGTCGATCCGGGCAGCTTCCAGCACGTCCTGGGGGATGTTGTTGAGCGCGCCGTACATGACGACTATCCAGCCGCCCGCCCCGGTCCAGAAGGCGATGATCGTGAACAGCACCGCCAGGTTGCCCGGTGCGATCACCTGGCCGAAGGTGTCGAAGCCCATGCCCGACAGCAGCGACCTGACCGGGCTCACCGTCGGGTCGAGCATGAAGAGCCACACCAGCACGCTCGCGGCACCCGCCAGCGCGCCGGGGATGTAGTAGAGGAAGCGCAGCGTCCGGCTGACCGGCCCGGAGGCCAGCCGGTGCAGCAGCAGCGCCAGCGCCACCACGAACACCACCAGCGAGACCAGCCAGAACAGCAAGTAGACCGCCACGTGGCCGACCGCGTCCAGGAACCGGAAGTCCTGCGCCGTGCCGACGAAGTTGGCGAAGCCGGTGAACGTGCCCCCCGCGTCGGTGAAGGCGAAGTACACGGCGTAGCCGATCGGGAGGACCCCGAAGGCGACCAGCAGGATCGTGTAACCGGCGACGAAGGCCGGGCCGGCCCAGCCCTGGCCGGCGCCACGAGGGCGCCGACCGGGGCCGGCCGGTGAGGAGGTGACACTCACGAGTTGACCTTGTATCCGAACGACTGGGCGTGCTTGACGATCGCGTCCTGCCAGGCCGGCAGCAGCGAGGCGATGGTCTGACCCTGGGTCAGACCGGGCTTGACGGTGGCCGCCCAGATGGCCTCCTGGCTGAACTGGCCCGAGCCCCAGCCCGGCCACACCTGGGAGGAGCCCTCCTTGAGCGCGCCGAGGTCCCCGACGAAGTACCCGGCGGTGCCCTGGGCCTTCAGCCAGTTCTCGGCGGCGGGCGCGTACGCCGGGAAGCCGGGGGACTTCTCACCCTGGTAGGCGTTGTCGGTGGTGACCCACGTCAGGAAGTCGGTGGCCGCCTTGAGGTTGGTGGAGTGCTGGGACAGCAGCCAGGTACCGCCACCGACGTTGCCGGTGGCCGGCGAGGTCTCGCCCTGCCACTGGGGGATCGGGGCCACGGCGATCGTCTTGCTCGCGGTCTTGAGGGTGTCCTTGAACACCGCGCCGCCGAACCAGGCCGGGCCGGGCATGAGCAGCACCTTGTCGGCCTCGTTCTTGGCGAACTCGGTGCTGAAGACGCCGCTGATGGACATCGACTTGTTCTTGATCAGCCCGTCCATCAGATTGGCCATCTTGGTGCAGTTCTCACCGGTGGTGTTCACCTCGACGGACTTGGGGCCGGTGATGTGGTTGGCCCCGCACTTGCTCGCCCAGAGGTAGATCTCGGGGCTGAAGGAGTCACCGGCGTCGCCCACCAGGTAACCCGGGTGCTCGGCGGCCACCTTCTCGCCGAGCTTCTGGTACTCCTCCCAGGTCTTGGGGACGGTGTAGCCGAACTGCTTCATCAGCGGCGCGTTGTACCAGAGCACCGCCTGCGAGAGGTCGTTGCGCAGGCAGTGGACGGTGCCGTTGACGGTACAGACGTCGTTGGCGCCCTTGGCGAACCCGCCCAGGGTCGCCGCCGGGATCAGGCCCTTGTCGAGCGGCGCCGCGAAGCCCGCGTCGACCGCCCAGGTCACCTCGTTGTTCTGCGAGCTGAAGACGACATCCGGCCAGCCCTTGCCGGTCCGGTTGAAGAGCTGGACCTTGGTCTGGAGGTAGTTCGACCCGTTGGCGTCACCGTCGTAGGTGACGATGTCCAACTTCGCCTCCGGGTGGAGCTCCTGATACTGCTTCGCGGCGGCGACCCGGGTGGCGTCCACCCAGACCGTCACCGTTCCGTCCGTCTGCGCCGCCTGGGCGAAGCCGTCCTTGGTGGTCTTCTCGGGTGCCGAACCACCACAGGCGGCCACGGTCATTGCCATCGTGGCCGCACACGCGGCCAGCAACACCGATCGTCTCTTCGTCATGAACGACTCCACTGCAGAGGCCCCGACCAGGTCGGGAGGTGGGGTGGGTCGACGCCGGGCCATCCCGCTCCGCCGTCGGTACGGAGGGCTGCCGTTCCACTGCCGCCCTTGGTGGAATAAATTAGCCGCCCTATCGAGAGAGCCGTCAAGGGTTTTCACAGGCTCATTCCGGACACCTTTGGACCGACTCCCCGTCGACACAACGACCTTATGCCCGAGATAACAGCCTTTGTTACGACTCACTGGTCGATTCACACCGATAATCTTTGGCAGATGAGTAGTACTCATCAATGCCTGCGGTACGATGAGCCAGCTCCACAGCGATCAATGAACCCTCGCGCCAGTCAGCCCGGAGGCAGGACAGATGAACGACACGCCCACGACCGGAACGGCCCTGCCCGGGCAGGCCACCCCCGCCGTCGCAGCAGCCGTGAACGGCTCGGGCGAGGAGCGGCGGGACTACCGGCCCGGGTACGAGATCGTGTCGGAGCAGATCCTCGAGTACATCGCCGGCGAACGCCTGGTGGCGGGCGACCGGCTGCCCACCGAGCACGACCTGGCCAAGACGCTCAACACCAGCAGGGCGGTGGTGCGGGAGGCCGTGAAGATCCTCTCGGCGCTCGGCCGGGTCCGTGCCCACAAGGGGCGCGGTCTGTTCGTCGCGGACGACGAGGGCATGCTCATCACCAGCCGCTGGGGCGGCTTCTTCCGCCCCGTCGACCTCGACCACGTCCTCATGCTGTTCGAATTCCGCAAGGTTCAGGAGACCGCCGCCAGCAGTCTGGCGGCCACCCGGGCCACGCCGGCCGAGCTGCGCACCATCGAGGTCGCCATGCAGCAGTGCCGGCACGGGGTCGAACACGAGCAGGTCGACATCTTCAACCAGGCGGACGACGACTTCCACACCGCCGTGGCCACCGCCGCGCACAACACCTTCCTGCTCAGCGCCGTACGCGACGCCCGTCGACTGCAGCGGCAGTCCAGCGCCATCGGCATCCACGACATGCTCGGCGATGCCGCCAGGGCCGCGGTCGAGGAGCACGAGGCGATCTACCGGGCGATCCGCGACGGCCGGCCCGAGGAGGCGGCCGCGGCCACGGTGATCCACCTCGACCGGACGCTGGAGGACTACCGACGGGAGATCCAGCGCCGCCTGTTCGGGTAGCGCGTCGCGGCGACGACGAGATCCGATGTTTCTCCCTCGCTGAGCGACCAGTTGGGCTGACCGGCACTCAACTCCGGGGATTCATCGGATCGTTCTGTGTGCACGAGCCTTGACATGGACCCGCGACCGGCGTTTTGCTGAACCGTCGAGAGTGTTCGATCTCGGTTGGTTCTGGTCGGTTCCGTTCTCCTTGCAGAGGTGAAACCTTGTACCCCAGCCCTTTACGCAACCGTCGCCCGATCAGCCGGTGGCTTCTTGCCCTGCTGGCCACCCTCGGGACGGTGCTGCTGCCCGCCGCGGAGGCCCACGCGGCCTCGGTGGGATTCACCCTGGGCGCCGCCCGCACCGACCAGAACGGCAACGCACTCCAACTGCACGGGCTCGGCATCGTCAAGGCGGGGAGCACCTGGTACGGCTTCGGCGAGGACAAGACCGGCCGGAACTCGACGGACACCTCGTTCCAGAACATCCCCTGCTACACCTCCAACGACCTCGGCACCTGGACCTACCAGGGCGCGGCGCTGACCAGGCAGAGCAGCGGAGATCTGGGGCCGAACCGGATCGTCGAGCGGCCGAAGGTCATCCACAACGCCTCGACCGGCACGTACGTGATGTACCTGCACATCGACAACGCCGACTACTCCGACGCGAAAGCCGGCGTGGCCACCAGCAGCACCCCCTGCGGCCCGTACACCTACCGGGGCAGCTTCCGCCCGCTGGGCAACGTCAGCCGTGACCTGGGTCTGTTCCAGGAGAGCGACGGCACCGGCTACCTGCTGACCGAGGACCGCAACAGCGGCGGCCTGCGGATCGACAAGCTCTCCGCCGACTACCTCTCGGTGGACAGCGCGGTCGTCCTGATGGGCGGCGGCCCGATCGAGTCCCCGGCCCTGGTGAAGGTCGGTGGCACCTACTACATGCTGGGGTCGCACCTGACGGGCTGGAACCTCAACGACAACGTCTACGCCACCGCCACCTCCCTGAGCGGACCGTGGTCGTCCTGGAAGAACCTGGCCGCTCCCGGCACCAACACGTACGCGAGCCAGACGGCCAACATCATCACCGTCCAGGGCTCCGCGGGCACCACGTACCTCTACGCGGGCGACCGCTGGGACACCGGCGACCTGGGCAACTCCAAGCTGATCTGGCTCCCGCTGACCATCCGGGGGACGACGGTGAACCTCGGCCAGTACCCCAGCTGGTCCCTCGACACGGCGGCGGGCACCTGGTCGGCCGGCAGCGGAATCCCCTCCCCCGGCACCTACTCCCTGACCAACGCGGCCAGTTCGATGCTGCTGGACGTGTCCGGCAACTCCACCGCCAACGGGGGCGCGATCATCCAGTGGCCGGCCACCGGCGGGGCCAACCAGAAGTGGACGCTCAGCAAGGTGGCGGACAACGTCTACACCCTGGCCGGCGTCAGCAGCGGACTCTGCCTGGACGTTCCCGGCAGGTCGACCGCCACCGGTGTGCAGTTGCAGCAGTGGACCTGCAACGGCGGCACCAACCAGCAGTGGGCGCTGGACCTCACCGGCAGCCTCACCGGCAGCAAGTACGCGCTGGTCAACATCGCCAGCGGCCTGACCATCGGCACCGGCGGCTCGACCACCCAGGGCGTCGCGGTGGCCCAGGAGAGCAGCACCGGTGCTCGCGCCACCAGCCAGAACTGGACCCTGTCCTGACGGACCGACAGCAGCGGGCCCGGCCGACGGCCGGGCCCGCTGCTCTTCAGGTATCCGGACTAGTTCGCGGTGAAGTAGCCCGCGACGTCGGCGACCAGGTCGACGTTGCCCGCGGCGTTGAAGAACCACACTCCTCCGCCGACGGGGGTGATCACGGCGTTCGGTACGGTCTGGCCCGCCGTGAAGTTGAGGTTGGAGGAGCTGGGCGTGGCCTGCTTGCCGCCGAAGACACTGACGTAGCCGGCCGTCGAGGCGTTGGTGGCGGTGACGTTGAGCGCGACGGCCGTGGCGCCGAACGGCGGGACGCCGTTCCTCCAGCTGTCGATCGGGACGTTGACCTTCTTGCCGCCCTGGATCGGGGCGTGCACGCCGCCGGTGCCGTTGCGGCTGTCCAGCGCGCGGGTCGGGCCGGTGGGCACGAAGACCGAGCCGGTGCCGGAGTAGTACCCGGCCAGGTCGGCGATCAGCTCGGTGGAGCCGCCGGCGTTGTAGAAGGTGACCTTGCCGTCCACCACCGGCACCGAAACCAGGTTCGGGACGGTCTGGCCCGCCGTGAAGTTGAGGTTCGAGGCGGTCGGGCGGCTCTGGCCGTGCGGGTAGACCGTGACGTACCCGCCGGTGGTGCCCTGGGTCGCGGTCACGTTCAGGACGACGGAGGTCACGCCGGTCGCGGGCACGCCGTTCTGCCCGGCGACCTGGAGGGTGACCTCCTGGCCCGGGCCGACCGGGGCCTTGGGGACGCCGATCGCGGACCGGGTGTCCATCACCCGGGTCGGCCCGGCGGTGGTGAAGCGGGAGCCGGTGCCGGCGGAGGTGTAGTAGCCGCCGATGTCGCCGACCAGGTCGGTGGTCCCGGCGGCGTTGTAGAGGGTGATCTTGCCGTCCACCACCGGGACGGTGACCAGGTTCGGGACGGTCTGACCGGCCGTGAAGTTGAGGTTCGAGGCGGTCGGGCGGCTCTGGCCGTGCGGATAGACCGTGACGTAGCTGTTCTGGGTGGCGTTGGTGGCCGTGACGTTCAGGACCACGGCGGTGACGCCGGTGGCCGGGATGCCGTTGGCACCCGCGATCTGCAGCGTGACCTCGCCGTTCGGGCCGACCGGGGCCTGGGGGGCGCCGATCGCGGACCGGGTGTCCAGGGCGCGCACCGGCGTGACGGGCTTGAACGTCCCGGCGGTGCCGGTGGGGAAGCTCTTGCCGTCGGCGACGTAGTGCAGACCGCCGCCGGCCTGCACCGTGCCCTGGGCGCCGGTGACCTTGAACTGGCCCGGCAGCTGGGCCGACCGCAGGCCGGAGCCGGCCGAGAACTGCATGGTGATCGCGCCGTTGGCGGTCGTCCCGGGGCCGTGCGGCAGGACGCTGAACACCGGGGACTCCATCGTCAGCGAGCCGTCGCCGTTCACCTTCCACGGCCAGGTCTCGGCGCTCTGCAGACCGCCCCCGTCGGTGATGGCCGCGTTCATCACGATCGTCCGGGAGAGCTGCTGCGCGGTGTAGCCGCTGGCGGTGACGGACTCGGCGGAGATCGTGTAACTCGCCCTCAGGCCCGCCAGACCTGCGGGCGGCAGGTTGTGAATGAAGGCCACGCAGACCCGGTTGTAGTCCACCCCGCCCGCGAGCTCGAACGGGCGGTCGGCCGACCACGGAACCCTGATGTCCGGATTGGCGGTCTCACACTCCAGCTGCAATGTGGCCGGCAACTGTGCCGCACTCGCGGCCTGGACCGGCAGCAGCCCGCCCAGCAGTACGACTCCGGCCGCCCCCAGCCCCACCCGACGGTTGACACGCATGGCGATACCCCCTCCCTCGACGGGCCCGTCGCCCGCCGGTCCGGAAGATCGTACCGACTCGTACCGACAGTCTGTTCGAGTCCTGCTGCCACCCGGTCCACCAACAACGGGTGACAGCAGGGGAACTGACGACTCGTCGGCTCGACCTCAGCCGACAGGGTCAGCGCCGGGTCAGCCGGAGCGAGAGGCCCGCCCAGGTGCGGACCGGGACGGCCCGGTAGCCCTCGGCGTCGACCGTCACGGTGGCGAACTCGCCCTGGATCGGACCGCCGCCGATGACCGGCACCAGCGCCTCCCGCCCGAGCCCCCGCGTGTCGGCCAGCCGGACGGAGAGCCGCGCGCCGCGTTCCAGGGTCACCTGCCCCCGGACGTCCATTGCCGGAGCGTGCGGGTGATGGATCGTCACCGCCAGCTCGGACGCGCCCGACTGCCGGTAGTCGCCGCCGATCCGGACCCCGCCCCGGGTGACGTCCAGCCGCAACGTACCGCCGCGGACCTCGACGTCACCGCGCCCGAGGGCGTCGCGCGAGGCGGCGGTGAGGACACCCGCCGCGACCACGGTGCCGCCGGTGTAGCGGTTGGTGCCGCTGAGGGTCAGCGTCCCGGTGCCCTGCTTGGTGAGGCCGCCGCAGCCGCCGATGTCGTGGCGCCAGGCGTCGGCCGCCGAGAAGCCGCGGTCGGCGGCGTTCATGGTGACGCACACGTCCTGGTCGAACGCGCCGTACCCGTCCGCGGCGGCGAACAGGTTCAGTCGCCCCCACATCTCCGGGCCGTCCAGCAGCACGTAGCCCGACGGGAGCGCGGTGGTCCGGCAGACCTCGCGGCGCTGCGCGGCGTCCAGGTAGGGCAGGCGGGTCTCCAGGAGC
Organism: Kitasatospora gansuensis; assembly: GCF_014203705.1. Lineage (NCBI taxonomy): Bacteria > Bacillati > Actinomycetota > Actinomycetes > Kitasatosporales > Streptomycetaceae > Kitasatospora > Kitasatospora gansuensis. The sequence goes on along the minus strand of NZ_JACHJR010000001.1, from coordinate 7,360,472 downwards.
ACCTCGGCGCCCTTGGGCACGGTCATCGGGATCTCCCGGCCGTGCCGCTGCAGGATGTAGGTCAGCCGGGGCGTGACGTTCCGCGCGTTGGTCTCCCGGTCGGCGTACGGGTCGCTGCCGGGGCCGGCCGAGTGGGCGAAGGACTGGAGTGTGTCGGCCGTGGAGCCGGTGTGCGCCTGGAGGTACGCGGCCGCCTGGGCCCGGGCGGCCGCCTTGAGCTCGGCGTTCTTCGGGTCGGCGAGGGTCGCGGTGGCGAGGGCGGTGGCCAGGGTGCGGCCGCCGATGACGTCGACGGGCGAGTGCATGCCGGCCAGGATGCGGGTGTGGCTGAGCTCGTTCGCCCGCGCCATCAGCTCCTGGAAGCGCTCGGGCACCGCGTACGCGAGGGCGATCGCCGCCAGGTGGAAGGCGTTGGTGTGCCCGCTCACGAAGCCGCCGTCGTCGGCCGGGGAGGTGCTGCGCTGACGCAGCAGCTGCGGCGCGACGATGACCTCGGACTGGTAGACGGGGAAGCCGAGGGCGTCCGTCGCACCGGTCGGGACCACCGCGCTGTCCCGGTTCGAACGCCAGGGCCGCGGGTACCGGTAGGCGTACTTGGAGGGGTTGCCGGAGGCGTACGGGCCGCGCACGGTGTTGACCAGCCGGACCACCGACCCCAGCTCGGAGTCCTCGGCGCCGGGCCCGAGGGCGGCGCCCGCGGGCGCGCCCGCCGGGACGGCGTCGTCGATCTTCGCGGGCGGGGTGCCATCCGGTGCCGTGGTGATGGAGGTGACGGCCCTGGCGCCGGTCCGGTACGGCTCAGCGAGCGGGCCGAGCCCCGCGATGACGGCGTAACTCTGGTGCTGGCGGTCGTAGATGAACGCCTCCCGGGCCTGCGCGGCGGTCCGCCGCGCGGTGACCCTCGCGCAGTAGTCCATGTTGGCGCGGAGGATCTCGGCCATCAGCGGCGAGCCGGTGTTCCAGGTGGGCCCGGTCTTCCACACCCGGTTCATTCCGGTGAGGATGCGGACCGCCGCGTTCCCCTCCGGGGTGAGGTCCGCCATCGTGTTGGTCGTGTAGGCGTCGACGAAGGCCGCCGGGGCGGCGCCCTGCTCGGCCGCCACCGCCTGCTGAGGGGCCGTCAGCAGGCCCAGGGCCGTCGGGACGGCGAACAGGCCGGCTGCCGTACCGGCGGAGGTCCGCAGGAATCGGCGGCGGCCCATGGCGTTCTGCTCGTTCATGTTCTTCTTCCTGTGGCGTCCTCTGGACGCCTCGTGGGGACGTACGTACCCCCGGCCCGGGTGGCGGCCCGGACCGGGGAGAGTGTGGGGCGGCGGGTCAGCGCTGGGTGTAGATCAGCCCGAGCTTGTCGACGTTGTCGCCGGCGCGGCCGGTGAACCCGGCGATCTGCCACCCGGCCGGCGCGGTCCTGGTGACGCAGTCGGACGTCGTCGCGCCGCCCGCCAGGGAACGGCCCAGGTTGGTGGTGAACTTGGCGGAGAAGATCCGGGTCCGGCCGTTGTACTGGCCCTGGCAGAGCGCGACCGAGTCGAGGTACTCGCCGCTCGCCAGCGTGAGCGAGGAGGCGGTGCCCCCGGTGCCGCCGTGGGTCAGGGCGGTGCCGTCCGCGAGGGTGAGCCCGACCTGGTCGAGACGCGATCCGGCGCGCAGGCCGACCACCGACACCCCGGCGCCCGGCGCGACCCGGTCGATGTCGGTGTAGTAGTCGCCGTGCGGGCCGCCGTACTGCTCGCTCGCCTGGTAGGCCGGGTTCCGGCTCCAGGAGAACCCGACGGCGATCGGGTCGTGGTCGGAGAGCATCTTGCCGGCCGGGTCCAGGAAGTCGGCGTGCCGGTTGGCGTACGAGGTGGCGGTGAGCGAGACCAGCCGGCTGCCGCGGTAGAGGACCTTGTCGACGACCTCGCAGGTGTCCGTCACCGCGTTCGGGTCGCACAGCAGGGGGTCGGCGCCGGGCCTCGGCGCCACGCCGCCGTGCTCCAGCGTCACCCAGGGGTCGGTGAGCCGGTTGTCGGCGGCGAAGGCGGCGATGGTGTCGGCCGCCCGGGTGTAGCGGGTGTTGGTGTCGCCCATCACCAGCACGGCGTTGCCCGCCGAGTGGGTCTTGATGAACGCGGTGAGCTGGGCGAGGTTCGCGGCCCGGGCCTTCTCGTCGCCGTCCTCGGTACCGGCGTTGGCGTGCAGGTTGTACGCGTCCAGGTACACGCCCTCGGCGAGCCGCACCCGCATGAAGGTGAAGCCCTTCGGGGTGAGGCAGTCACCCGAGTCGAGCTGGCAGTCGTTCCACCGCACCCGCTCGAAGTCGTCGCCGTCGTAGGCCGATCCGGAGAGGGTGTTGAGGCCGCTGCCGATGCCCGCGCCGCCGCTGGTCGCGGTGCGGTACGGGTGTGCGTCGGCCGCGTACAGGGCGGCGTGGTAGTTGAAGTCCTCCTGGACGTGCACCAGGTCGTACGGCGCGATCCGCTGACCTATCGCGGTCGTGCTCGTCTGCCGGTCCGTGGAGGCGCTGGACAGCACCTGGGGCAGCCCGGCCACGTTGTACGTCAGGACGGAGAGCGACCCGCCGGACGCGGTCGGCGCGGCGTGCGCGGGCACGACGCCGAGCAGACCCGCTGCGGCGAGGACTCCGGCGAGGCAGGTACCGACGGAACGGCGGAAGCGGTGCTTGTTCATCGAGCTCCGATCAGGAGGCGCAAGGACCCGGCGCCCCGGAGCGTATGAGCGTCAAATGTCCACGTCAACATCGCCTCTGAGCCGCCGTCACCCCTGTGAGCTGCAGGTTCTTCGTAGAAGGCCTGATGGTCGCGGAAGATTATGTGAGCGTTAACATGATGTTCTCGCCAGCGCAGGGCGATCCGGGCCGCCTGCTCGTGTCGCCGGGTGCGATGCCTCCCCGGCCGAACCGGTCTGCTTCGATGAGGGCCTGACTGTCCGTACATCTTGTACGTCGAGAAGGGATCGGGTCCTGAGTACGTCTGTCGCCGAGGCGCTGTCCGTCGGCCTGCTGGTACTGGTGCTGGTCTGCGCGGTGGTGCGCCCGTTCGGCTGGCCGGAAGCGGTGGTCGCGGTCCCGGCCGCCGGGCTGGTGATCGGCACCGGCGCGATCTCCCTCGACCACGCGGCGGAGGAGACGGCGCGGCTGGGCCCGGTCATCGGCTTCCTCGCGGCGGTCCTGGTGCTCGCCCAACTCTGCGACGACGAGGGGCTGTTCCACGCCTGCGGGGCCTGGATGGCCCGCACCTCGGCGGGCCGGCCCAAGCGGCTGCTGGTCCAGGTGTTCGCGGCCGCCTCGGTGATCACGGCGGTACTCAGCCTGGACGCGACGGTGGTGCTGCTGACCCCGGTGGTGTTCGCCACGGCGGCGCGGCTCGGGGCCCGCCCGAAGCCGCACGTCTACGCCTGCACCCACCTGTCGAACACCGCGTCCCTGCTCCTGCCGGTCTCCAACCTGACCAACCTGCTCGCGTTGGCGGCCAGCGGACTGAGCTTCACCCGCTTCGCGGCCTTGATGACCCTGCCGTGGCTGGTGGCGATCGGCGTCGAGTACGCGGTCCTCCGGCGCTTCTTCGCCGCCGACCTGGACGCGGGTGCCACGGCGCAGGCCACCGCGGCAGAGCCGGAGATGCCACTGTTCGCCCTGCTGACGATCGCGGGCACGCTGGCCGGCTTCGTCCTCACCTCGATCATCGGGATCGATCCGGCCTGGGCCGCGCTGGCCGGCGCGCTGGTGCTCGGGATCCGCTCACTGGCCCGGCGGCGCACCACGCCACGGGCAATCCTGCGGTCGGTGAGCGTGCCGTTCCTGGCGTTCGTGCTGGCCCTCGGGGTGGTCGTGCGGGCGGTCGTCGACAACGGCCTCGCCGACGCACTCGGCGACCTGGTGCCGACCGGTCACGGCCTGGCGGCCCTGCTCGGCATCGCCGCGCTGGCCGCCGTGCTCGCGAACGTCATCAACAACCTGCCCGCCACCCTCGTCCTGCTCCCGCTCACCGCGCCGGCCGGACCTGGCGCGGTGCTCGCGGTGCTGCTCGGAGTCAACATCGGCCCCAACCTCACGTACGCGGGGTCGCTCGCGACCCTGCTGTGGCGGCGCATCGTCCACGCGCACGACACCGAGGTCGGCCTCGGGGAGTTCACCCGGCTCGGGTTGCTGACCGTGCCTGCTTCCCTGGTCCTGGCCGTGGTGGCACTGTGGGGGTCACTGCACGCACTCGGAGTGTGACACCGTGAGAGTCGTCGTCTGGATCACTGAGGGCACCTGGCCGGCCTGCGTCGACGCGGCCCGCGCCCGGCTCCCGGAGGACGCGGAGATCGTCCTGCTGTACGTCGCGTCGGCGGAGGTACCGGGCGCCGCGCACGGAGCGTTCGCGGGCCTGCTCGGCCGCGGCCACCCGGGCCCGCGGCACCCGGCCGCCGGATGGGGCAGCGATCCCGGCGACCGGCTGGAGCAGCTCGCCTCCGCCACCGGCGAGGACCTGCTCCGGGCCGCCGCCGAACGCCTGGCCCGGCCGTGCACGGTCCGGGTGGCCCACGGCCGGGCCGAACGCGAGGTGGTCGCCGCCGCCGAGGACGCCGAACTGCTCGTGCTCGCCCGCGACGGCTCCCGCACCCACCGCGGACCGCACAGCCTCGGCCCGGCCGGCCGCTACGTCGTCGACCACGCGCCCTGCCCCGTCCTGCTGCTCTGGCCCGACCGGGCGCCGGAACGCTAGCCGACTCGGTGCCGCAGAGGCGGCGCCCCGTCTCAGTTCCCCGGGCCGCCCGGACGGAACCGTTCCACTCCGACGATGTGACGCACCTTCAGCGGTCGGACGACCACCGCGATCCGCCGCTCACCCGGCAGCATCCACTCGTAGCGCTCGCTGCCCACGTACTTGCGGGCGAGCCGGTCCATCAGCTCCCGGGCCGGCTCCCCCTCGACGAAGCGGCTCACCACGCCGCTGATCTGCACCCGGTCGTAGGGGTCGGCGGGGTCCGCGTGCGAGAGGTAGACCCGCGGGTCCCGGCGCAGGTTCTCCTCCTTCACCCGGCCCACCGACGTGTTGAACATCAGCTCCCCCTCCCCCTCCAGGTCCACCCACATCGGGCTGACCTGCGGGGCACCGTCGGCGAACACGGTGCCGACGTACCAGATGTTGGGAGCGCGGAGCCGGGCCCGTACGGCCTCGTCGAATGTCACAGCCATCCCGGGGCACTACCCGCTCCGAAGGGGCGGGGAACCTGGCTGCGGCCGGCTGTCGCGGGAAGGCACTGTGAGCGGACTCCTGGGAATCCTGTTGTGCGGCCACCCCACACCGAACAGAACGGCCGGCCGGCCGGCCCTCGGCACGGAAAAGATCTTTCTCGTGCTTGCCTCGTCCGGTACGGTCGCGGAGTTGTTTTCGCTGCTGGGAGCCCCGGAGCTGCACGCGTGGCCCCGGCGGCCCGCCGACTGAGAGCAGGTTTTTGCTTTATGGCATGTCGTATCGGTGAGCTTGTGCTCGGTTGCCGCGACCCCGAACTGTTGGCGCGGTTCTGGTGCGAGGTCCTGGACTACGTCGTGGTCGGCCGCGAGGAGGGTTGCGTGGAGATCGGGACGCCGGAAGGGTTCGGCGGTCCGCAGCCCACGATCTTCTTCAGCGTCCGGGACGAGCCGGAGCCGGGGAAGTCCCGGCTGCACATCGACCTCAACCCCACCGACCGCGACCAGGACGCCGAGCTCGAACGCCTCCTGAAGCTCGGTGCCCGCCGGGCCGACATCGGCCAGACCGGGGACGAGCACTGGCATGTCCTGGCCGACCCCGAGGGCAATGAGTTCTGCCTGCTCAAGGCCCGCATCAAGCCGCTCTGACGCTCGCCCGAGGCTCACTGGTCATGCCGCGGCCTGCGGTGCCCCGCGGCCGCAGCATGACCCGCCGAACAGGTGACGACTTGTCACACCGAATTGGGTGGGACAGCTACCTGCGGCGAATTCTCTTGACGATGCAGACGACGGCGGGGGCGAGCAGCGCAAGGGCGATGACGACGAAGTGCCAGGGCTCCACAGTGGTCTCCTCGGACGGTGGTCCAGCGGCGCCATCCTGCCGCATTACGGCCAGCGGCGAGGGGACAACAGCGGAGGAGACCCTGATCGTTGGTCAGTTGCCGGGAAGCCCGGGTGACCTGAGGCGGCTGCCCCCGCGTGTACGGGGAGAACCACCGGACAAGCTGCCGAAGGCGGCGGCCGTGGCCGAGAGGGACCTCGAGTCGGCGGGCACCACCGGTGGTGACGGCCCCTCAGCTGTCCTCGTCCCCGTGGCCGCGCCCCGCACCGGGGACGCGTACGACTGCCGGTCAACACACCTGGCGCTCCGACGAAGTGGGTGGCACTACTGAAATGCGGATCCCGTCGGCGGTTGGCGAGGCCGACCCGTCGTGGCGGCGAGGCTGGTCAGGGCTGCCAGTGGGGGTCGTGCAGTCGCGCCAGGTTCTGGCGGGCGAACATCTCCGCCTTGGCCTGGTCGGCGATTCCGGCGGCTGCCAGATCGTCCAGGATCTCCCAGTACGCCTCGATGGCCTCGTGCCGGAAGCCGCCGACGGCCAGGGCGAAGGCGAGGTTGTTGCGTGCCACGACGGTGGCCTGGTCCGTCGCGCCGAAGGTCTCGACTGCCTGCGTGGCGAGCTGTTGGAGCAGCGTCAGCGCGCTGAGGAGGTCGCCGCTGCGGCGGTGCTGCTCGGCGACCGCGAGCCGGTAGCTGAGCGTCTTGCGGTCGGTCAGCGGCTCCCGGCCCAGGCCGGCCGCGCGCCACAACGCGATGGCCTGCGAAGCCGTCTGTTCCGGTGTACCCGCGTCGCCCGTGCCCGCCTGCTGCTGGGCGTCGGTGGCGCCGAGCGTCCAGGAGGCCAGCCGCGTCCTGAGCTCCCGGACGGGCATCTGCGGCACGAGCAGCCAGCAGGTGACGTCGTCGATGCCCAGCCCGATCACGCTTGCGGCGTCGCCGGGATCCCATGTGCGGGGCAGGTTCGGGAAGTTGAGGAACTCCCAGCTGTGCGCCTTGCGCTCTACGTCCTCCACTGTCAGGACGTAGAGCGAGGTGAGCGACGGCCAGCTCACGGAGAGCAGGCTGCGTAGCGGCCGTCCCACCGACAGGCCCGCCAGGGCGACGTCCAGCCGCAGACCCTCGATCAGGCGCGGGTGTCGCGGATGCCCGCCGAGATAGGTCACCCCGGTGACGCGCAACCGTTCCATGCTCCCCTCCCCGACGGCCGCCGGCCGGTACCGCCGCGCGCCGCCCCACCATCCTGCCGCGCTGCCCGGGGTACTGTCTGCCTGATTGACCGTCACCTGGTCTGGTAGTCACGCTTCGCGTATTGGTCGGCCCGCCGTGCGGTTCGCGTCGACCGAGCACGTCACCACACGCCGTGGTCCCACGGATCACGGGCCGGCCGGCCCGCCTGGCCGTTGGTTTCAGGGGAGCGGTGTCCAGTCCGGTGGGGTGAGTAGTAGAGGAAGCTGCGCCCGCGGTGGTGGGCCACCAGGTCTGTGAGCATCGCGCCGTAGCGCTCGGCGTCGAGGATGCCCTCGACGACGGTGTGGCAGCCGCTGTCGAGGGCATGCCGGGCAACCAGGCTGATCAGGCCGATGTTCGCGCCGCCGGCGACGTCCCGCTCACGCAGCACCTCACGGCGCAGCAGGTCCTGTCCGACGATCGCCAGGCCCCGGCCGTACGCGGAGCGGATCCGGGCGGCGGTGCTCGACTTCCCGGCGCCGCTTGGTCCGCGCACCGCCACCAGCACGGTGCTTGCGCTGCCCGCCCCGGCATCGACACCTGAGGCGGAGGGCTTCTCCACGCTGTCGTCCACACCGCCGACCGTACCCATGGCCAGGGTTGAGAACAGATCATCGGTGCGGCGTGGTCGGCGTGCGTAGCGTCGAGGCCGAGGAACTTGGTGGACGGTGTCGCCCCAGGGGTCTTCGGTGGCCCGGCTGTGGAAGGCATTGCTCCAGCTGTGCCGGGGTGAAGGGGTCTCGCAGTGTGGCGGCCGGGGTCTGTGGGAGAAGCACTGCCAGCCGGAATCCGGGGTCAGGTGTGCCGACGGCCGGCCAGTTCGTGCCAGCGGTCGTGGGCGGCTTCGAGTTCGCGGCGGGCTCGGGGATGCGGATGTCGCTCTTCGCCCGGGCGGTGACCTGCTACAGGTGCTGCTCGGCCTGGCGGCGGCCAGCGGTGTCGGCGATGGTGCGCTTGAGCTCGGCCTCGGCCGCCGGGATGAGGGCGCGGCGCAGTTCGCGGGCCGGGCCGACGTCGGCGATCGCGTTGTGGACGTGAACGACGAAGGCCCGTACTCCGCTTCCGGGATCTCGGTGAGCGCCAGGGTGACCAGCTCGCGCTTGGCGCCGGGCGGGGTCAGGTAGAGGAAGGCGTCGGCGACGGAGTAGTGGTCGTCCACGTCCAGGCCGAGCAGCGGATGGTCGGTGCCGGTGAAGAGGCCGGTGTTGACGCGCAGCACGTGCTCGTAGAGGTCCAGGGCCTCGCCGAGGGAGTGGAGGAGCGCCCCGGGGATCCGATTGTGTGCGGGAGGCTTCGGTGGGCTCGTCTTGGTGCAGAGGCCGGCTCGCGGGGCACGGCGGGCGACGCTGTCAGAGCGTTCTGGAAGAATCCGGGCGGGCCCTCAACGCCATTGGAATTGAAGTGAGTTGATGACTTCACCGGATCGTGTGGGATGTGCGGCGACACGTCGACCGCGCCCTGCCGGACCCTCTACGGTGGGACGTCCCAGCGAGGCAGATTCCCCTCCCGGCGCGCACCCGGGAGCGGTCCGCTGCGCCCGGAACCACCGTGCCCCGCCCAACCTCACTTCGAAGGAGACCCGCTTGCCGCCGTCCTCCGACTTCATTGCCGCCGTCACCCGCGCCTACCTGGACCGCCATCCCGCCGAGCACGCCAAGCTCGCACCGCTGCTCGCCATGCTGGCCACCACGGCGGAGCCGGCCAGCCGCAAGACCCTGCCCGCGCACGTCACGTGCAGCGCCGTCGTCATCAACCACGACCGGCAGGTCCTGCACATCCACCACAAGGCCACCGGGCTGACGCTGTGCCCCGGCGGTCACGGCGAGGAAGCCGACACCAGCCTACTGGCCACCGCGCTGCGCGAGGTCACCGAGGAGGCCGGCATCCCGCCCGGCGCGCTGTGCCTGCCCCCGCAGCTGCTCGACCGGCCCGTCGACATCGACGCGAACGACATCGACCCCAACCCCGGCAAGGGCGAAGGCGCCCACCAGCACTACGACTTCCGGTTCGCCTTCTACCTCGCCGACCCCGCGACGCCCGAGACCGCGCTCCAGGAGCAGGAGGTCACCGGCTGCGAGTGGCGACCCTTCGACCAGGTCGCCTCGCCGTCACTGCGCGCAAAGCTGCACGCCGCTGGCCTGGACGGAAGGCCGGAGCCGGTGAACGCCAGCGCGCTGATCCACGACGGCACCGGCCGCTACCTCCTGCACCTGCGCGACAACTTCGACCACATCTGGACCCCGGGCGAGTTCAGCCTGCTCGGCGGCGGCGCGGAACCCGGGGACGGCAGCCTGGAGGCGACGCTGCGTCGTGAACTCGCCGAGGAAGCACCAGGGCTGACCCTCGGTGAGGTGGAGCCGCTGACCGTCGAGTGGACCACCGGCGTGGACGGGCTGGCCGTGCCCATCCAGATCTTCACCACCCGCTGGCAGGGCGACCCCCAGGCGGCCGACCTCCGCGAGGGCGTCCTGCTGCACTGGTTCCGCCCCGAGGAACTGCACCGGCTGCGGCTGCGCGACTCCACCCGCCGGCTGATCCACGCCCACCACACCGCCCTGCTCGGCCGCGCGCGGCCGAGCAGGGCGGCACCCGCCGCCACGGTGCCCGCCTTGTTCGACGGCTGAACCACGCTGTCCTCGGCTGTCCAGTTCACGGGCGTGCGGGTGGTGGTGCGCCGCGACTCGGTGCGGCGCACCGACCAGAGCCTGGGGACGTACGAGTACACCGAGTCCGTCGACGGGGTGCGCGTCCTAGCCCTCGACGACCGGGGCCGGATCGCCCTGGTGGAGGAGAACGTCTACGTCTGCGGCCTGCGGCTGCTGATGTGCCCCGGAGGCGGATGCGAACCCGGGGAGGAACCGCTCGCGGCCGCCCGGCGGGAGCTGGCCGAGGAGGCCGGTATCCGCGCCGACGAGGTCGAGCTGCTGACGACGATGTGGCGGATGCCCGCCGGCGCGCGCACCCGCGAACACCTGTACCTCGCCAGGGGCCTGACGGTCGGCGGGCACCACCGGGACGCGAGCGAGGCCGACATGAACCTGCGCTGGGTGCCCCTGGAGGAAGCGGTGGCGATGTGCGGCGACGGCCGTATCACCGAGGCCGGCACCCTGGCAGCCGTCCTGCTGGCCGCCCGTCGCACTGGGTCAGGAGCGCCCGCCAGCGGTACCGCCGAAGCGACCCACCGAGTGGCGGCGAGCAACTGATGCACGAGACGAGTAGGCAGGCGCTCAGCGGCATCGTCCACGACAAGCCCACCGACCGGATCGCGATCGAGCGCGCTTCAAGCCCCGGTACCGGACCGGCGGCGATCAGCGGTGGCAGTGCCCTGACCGTTCACGGGGTCGTGGCATGAGGCGCGCGGCACTCACCGGCCTGCCGCCAGCCCGGCGTTGGTGGGACGGCCTTGCCGTGGAGCAGGCGCGACGGGCCTTCGTGGAGGACCCGGGCCAGCAGCCCGGTGTCCGTGATCACAGGGTCGTCGCCGCTCTCGGGGCGGTGGAGCGGCACCGGCTGATCGACGCGGCCTTCACCCCCGTTGGTGCGCTTCGGCCCACCACCGCGTGGCGGGCGGTACGCGGTGAGCACGACCCGGCCGCGTTGCTGCAGGAGGTGTACTCGATGGACCAGGTCGTCGTCCAAGTCGAGGGTCGGCCCGCAGCGGCTGCCCAACGCGGCGCCGTTCACCGCGGCCGGCCGACCGCACAGAGCTCCGGTGCCGGCCTGCTGGCCTGCTGGCCGTGACGCTGCAGGACCTGCGCCTGGAGGAGGGGCACTGCTTCGTCGAGGTCGGCGCCGGCACCGGCATCCTGTCCGCGGCTGCCGCGCTGATCACCCGCCGGCAGGTCACCGGCGTCGAGATCGACCCCGACCTGGCCAGGGCAGCGGCCGTGCGAACCGCCCAGGCCGGCATCGACGTGCGGATGGTCGCCCGAGACGGGCTGCGCGGACTTCCTGACGGACCGTGGGACCGGATCGCCGGCTCCTTCGCCGTCCCAGCCATCCCCAAGCCGTGGTTGCGTCAGCTCGCGGTGGGCGGGGCGCTGACCTGCACCATCTCCACCGGCGCGCCCGGCTGGCACGCCACCGCCGTCATCGAACACAACCCCGACGGCACCCTCGGCGGGCGGCTGCGCGCCGACACCTTGGGGCATGTCCTGGCACGCGGCGTCCCGTGGCTGCCCGTACCCGAGCAGCCCGACGGGGTCTCTCGGCAGCGTAGTTGGGTGCTGGCGCCCCCGGACTTCCGCGAACGCGGGTTCTGGGTCGCCCTCGCGCACCTGCTGCCAGGAGTGCGCCGCCACTGGCCCACCGAGCCGGACCCGACGGTGGTGCTGGTCGGCGAGGACGGTTCCCGCGCACACGTCGCCCCGGACGGCTCCCTCGCCGAGGCGTGGGGGCCGCGTGACCTGTGGGCCGAGGCCGAGAAAGTCCACACCCGCTGGTCTGCGGCCGAATGCCCGACAACGTTCGACCTGGACTGCAGGGACGAGCGCCAAGTAGTGGACGGCGGGACGGGCCTGACCTGGCACCTACCCGGCCGGGACGAGGGTCGGAGTGTGTGCTGACCGCACGGCCGCGCACCACCACCCCGGTCGGCCCTCACCCGCTACCAGCACCGTTACCCACGAGTCGGCACCTGAGAAATAGGAGAGCACCTGATGCACGAGACGAACAGGTTCGCCGCCGGCGTCATCGTCCACGACCTGGTCACCGACCGGATCGCCACCCTCCACTACGCCCAGCGCAGCTGGAGCCCCGGTCCGGCGTGGACGATCCCCGGTGGGAAGGTCGACCCGGGCGAGGAAATCCACATCGCCGCCGCCCGGGAGTTGCTGGAGGAGACCGGCCTCGTCGTCGCGCCCGCCGACCTACGCCTGGTCCACACGGTCCAGGTGAAGGAGGGCTGGGACGGCAAGGGCGGGTTCCTGATGTTCGTGTTCGCGGCCTCCGCCTTCACCGGCGAGCTGGTCAACACCGAACCCACCAAGCACCTGGAGGCCCGCTGGGCACCGGCCGGCGCGCTGCCCGGTCCGATGTTCCCAACGTCGAAGACCGCGCTGGAGGCGTACCTGGACGGCGGTCCGGCGTTCACCACTTACGGCTTCGACGACACTCCGGATCACCACCGGCTGGTCGAGGCGTGACGAATCCGCACACCCGACGGGGAGTTGCTGGGCTGGCGCTGGTGGGAAGCAGACCCACGGTGATCCCGGACCGGCCGGTCCGGGCAAGGGCGCCTGCGTCGGCCTACTCGGCGGCGCCCGCTCGGCCGTGGGTGCGGTCGGGTGCTGTTCGGCGGCCGGCCCCGCGCCGAGCGGCCTGCGTGCTGGAGTGCTGCTCATCCCGCTGACGCTATCCGACGGCCCGTCACCCGCCGTGCTGGGCACAGCGGCTGCCGGTTCGTCACCGGTGGCGAGGACCAGGGCGTCGTCGATCGCGATCAGCGCGCTGCGCTCGGCCCGGCTCAGCAGCTCCCGGCCGGCGGGCTCCATTACGCAGTGGCGCACCATGCTGGTCAGCCCGTACCGCTGCTCGAAGTCGACGTCGCCCTCTCCGGCCGGGTCGATTCCGTCCATCACCGCGGCCACCGTGCCCGTCAGATGCCGCAGGCCCCCACCGAGACCGAAGCGCGGCTCGTCGCCGTCGTCGGCCGGGTTGGCGCCGTCCAGGACGCGGTCGGCCAGCACCCGCAGCTACTTCACCACCCGGGCCCCGGTCGCGGCTGCCGGCTCCAGCGCGGCCCGCTCCTCCGGTGAACTCACCTGCGGCCGACGGGTCACGCCCACCCAGTGAGTTTCGCCCCGGCCAACCTCGTCACCGCGGGCCGCTACGGCACGACGGGTGGCGGCGGCAGGCGCCGGGTGATGCGCTCCAGCAGGTCGGTCAGCGGAACGCCGAGGTCACGGCCGAACTCGGTAAGGCCGTACGTGACCTGGGGCGGGGTGGTCGGTTCGACCTTCCGCCAGACCAGGCCGTCCTCGACCAGTGCGCGCAGGGTCTGGGCGAGCATCTTCTCGCTGATGCCCCGGACGCTCTCGCGCAGTTCGAAGAAGCGCAGGTCGCTGTTGCGCAGGGCGATCAGCACCCACACGCCCCACCTGCTGGTCACGTGGTCGACCACCTCGCGGGCGGGGCAGTCGGTGTGAAACACGTCATAGCGGCGCACCGCGCCGGCCCGCCTGTCCTGCACGCCTTCCTTCATGTCATGAACTTACCCCGAGGTACGTCCTTACCGGAAGTAAGCCGCCGCTCCTACCGTGAGGGCCTCGAACGACCCTTCCAGAAGGAGTGATCATGATCGTGGTGACCGGAGCCACCGGGAACATCGGCCGGCCGCTGACCCAGGTGCTGGCGGCGTCGGGGCAGCAGGTCAGGGCCGTGTCCCGGCACGCGGCCGAAGTGCCGCAGGGCGTCGTCCACGTGGTGGCCGACCTGGCCGGGCCGGGCGCTCTGCGGCCCGTGCTCACGGGAGCCGAGGCGCTGTTCCTGCTGCTGTCGGGAGACCTGCACGCCCTCGGAGCGAACCCCGCCGCCCTCGTCCGCGACGCCGTGGACGCCGGGGTGGGACGGGTCGTCCTGCTCTCCACCCTGGGCGTGGTGACCCGGCCCTCCGGGCCGACCCGGGTCGCGATGCGCTCGCTGGAGGACGAACTGCGCGGATCGGGCCTGGAGTGGAGCATCCTGCGTCCGGGCGGCTTCGCCTCCAACGCCCTGTGGTGGGCCGACTCCGTCCGGGGACGGCGGCTGGTCGAAGCCCCCTTCGCCGACACCGGCGTGCCCCTCGTGGACCCGGCCGACATCGCGGAGGTCGCGGCCGCCTGCCTACTGGAGAAGCAGCACGCGGGTGCCGTGTACGAGCTGACCGGCCCCGAGGTCACCACCCCCCGTCAGCAGGCGGCGGACCTCGCGGCGGCGCTGGGAGCCCCGGTGAGGTTCCACGAACTGACGCGCCAGGAGGCGAAGGCCGCCATGGCCCTGGCCATGCCCGCAGAGCTCGCCGACGACACCCTGGACATCATCGGCGCCCCGAACGCCGCCGAACTACGGATCAGCCCGCACGTCGAGCAGGTCCTGGGCCGTGCTCCGCGCCCCTTCTCCGACTGGGCCGCCCGGCACGTCGCCGCGTTCCGCTGAACCGGTCGCCCGGCGAACGGCCGCGTCCACCCTTCAGGGGCGGCTGCTGAACCCCGGAGGACAACAGCGCCAAGCCCAAGGCGGCTCACACCGGTTGCTCGGTGAGAAGCAGGCACGGCAGTCCTGGTCCGGGAAGGTCTCGCGCATCATCGCCTCGTGGTTGGCGGCAAAGACCTGAGCCCGGGTCAGCTGGCGCTTCAGTTGGGGAGTTGAGCACTGTTGCGGGTGTCCGGGCTGCCCCTACGCGGTCGGCGACGGTAGTCCGGCGCCGGCCCGCAGGAGGTTGGGGTCGTTCGGTCCTGAGGTCCACGCGATCGCCTGAACGGTCGCCTGCTCGAACGCTTCGGCCAGGGGGAGGCCATCGGCGACTGTCCTGCTGAACTGCCGTACGTAGTGCGTTCCGTGATCGACCTCGCAAGCAGAGGCGACGCCAATGTCCGCCGCTACTTCGAGCAGTCCGTCTCGCGTCCAGCACACATCGAGATCCAGCTCGGTCCAGTCACCAGGGCGGTCGTCCAGACTGATGGTTGTACAGCCCTGCGCCGCCGCAGCCGCCCCACGGTCGTGCCCGGCACGGCCAACCGCCTGCTCCTCGCCGCCGCCCGCACCATCACCAGCCTCGCCCGCACCTGAACCACCCGCACAAACGGGAAAGATGCCGGACCTCCGAACAGTCCAGGACAAGGGCCGGGTCGGAAGCGTCACGCCCAGCGGACTTCCAGACCGAGCCGTGATCCGGAGAGCCGGGCGGCAACGCCGCCTTCGGGGCCGCAGAGGCCGCCACCGGCGCTGGCGCGGGCCTCGTCCAGCTGCCGGCGCAGCTGGCGGATCTCCCGCTGCGCGTCGGTCAGGATCATCGACTCCCGGCCCACGGCGCGCTGCAGTTCCTCGCGGATCTCGTGCAGGCCCGCGACGAAGGCCGTGGTCAGTTCGCCACGCAGCGCCGGGCAGGGCCGACGGAACCGGGTGACGTCGTTGTCATCTTCTTCTAGGCGCCGATCTACGAGTGAGAGCGTGATCGCCCCTGCTGACATACTTCAACGTCACCCCCGTCCCCACCGATGAATCCGCAGATCACTTCACATCACTACCGGGAGAACCCATAACCGTGAGCAAGAACATCAACAACCCCGTGGGCATGGGCGGTGGCCAGCGGAAGAGGCTGTCCCGCACCGAGCGGCAGAACAACGGTCCGCACCGCAACCTCGACCGCCAGGGTGCAGCCGACCAGAAGGCGGAGCTGGTACGCAAGATGCGCGAGAAGGAAAGCGCAGTTGACGACGCCGGGCAGGCGGGCGACGAAACCGCACAGAGCTGACGCACTGCCGCCTCAGGGCGGCACTGCATCCGACGGGTCCTGCTGCCGTCCCCGGCGCGGCGGTCCCGTGCAGCTCTCGGCCGACCGCCGCGCCGCAGCCGACCACCCGGAGCAGCCACAGGGTTTGATAGCCCCGTCACCGCCACCAGCCCGAGCTGCACCAATAGCTCAGCATGCGCACCCCTGGTGGGGTGGCGGGTCGGCCTAGAGGGCTTGGACGCGGTGAGACCGTACGGCTCTGACCTGGGAGGGTTTCATAGACCGGGCCTCGGCCGAGCCGTCTCGACAGCGGTCGCGAATCTGTAAGACCCCCGCTGTGGCCTGCGGCTCTACCAGCCGTCCATCGCCCGGACGTTGCCGGAGATGACGTAGCGGCGGCACGCCAGCAGTTTGTCGGTGGTGATGCCGATGTCGTTGGCGAGACGGGCGAGTCCGGCGTCCTCGGTGCGGCCGGTGTCGGCGACGTGCTCGGGCAGCGGCCGGCCCTGCGCGGGCCTCCGCCAGGTTGTCGGCGAGCCGGTGGATGGCCTCCGCCACCGGGTGAGCTGGGCGGCGAGATCGCGGACCAGGTGGTCGACGGCGGCCGCCGGGTCCGGCCGGTCGATCGACGCGTAGGTGGGATCAGTTGCGCGTGGTGGCCGGTGGGCCGGCGATGGCGGTGAGGCGGAGTTTGGTCTCGTCCTCGCTGCCGGGCACGGCGGTCATGATGACGATCTTGAGTTCGGAGTCGCCGTCGGTCAGGACGTCGCAGTCCACCGTGACCCGGCCCACCGACGGGTGGTCGATCGTCTTGTGGTCCTCGCGGTGCGCGGCCACCTCACCGGTCGCCCACAGCTCGGCGAACCTCCTGTTGCCCGCGTTCAGATCGCGGATCAGCGCGGCCAAGCGGCTGTCCTGGGGGAAGCGGCCGGTGGCGCGTCGCAGGTCGGAGACGACGGCGGCGTCGGTGGTGTCGCGGTCCGCCTCGGTCACCGGCCACCGTGCGAGGCGGGCGGGGCCGGCGTCCACCGGGAACCTGTCGCGGGCGAAGTTGCGCAGCCGCGGCGGCGAGGCGGCAGGGTCGCCCAGCAGGGCGGCCCACCCGCGGTTCCACCACACCAGTTGCCAGTCCGCCGCGAACACGGCGACCGCCACGTCCCCGAGGCGGGCGAGCACCCGCTGCATGCCGGGCGGGACATGGTCACCGATCGCGCCGTCCGCCGGCGGTACGAGCCGGGCCAGCCGGTAGAGGTGGTCCCGCTCGGCGGTGGACAGTTGCAGGGCACGCGCCAGGGACGCCACCACCGACGCCGAGGGTGTCGTGGCCCGCCCTTGTTCCAGGCGCACGATGTAGTCGACCGACACCCCGGCCAGGTCGGCCAGTTCTTCGCGCCGCAGCCCGGCCGCCCGGCGCCCGCGGGCCACCGGCAGCGCGGCGGCCGACGGGGGCAGCCGGTCCCGCCACGTGCGGATCATCGCGCCCAGTCCGATTCCGGGTGTCGCCGACATGGACTCCATCCTCCGGCATCCCCGGTCGTGCATGGGGGCGCGAGGGTGGTACTGGTCTTCCTACCGTCGAAGCGTCCCTGGCCCGCCTCCCTGGTCGGGACCAGGATCGAACGCATGACGATCACCTTCATCACCGGAGCCAACAAGGGACTCGGCCGCGAGACCGCCCGCCGCCTGATCAAGTGTGGCCACACCGTGCTCGTCGGAGCGCGCGACCGCGAGCAGGGCGAGGAGGCCGCCGCCGCGCTCGGCGCACGCTACGTCCCCATCGACGTGACCGACGACGCGTCCGTGGCCGCCGCGGCCGCGAACGTCGCCGAACACGAGGGCAGGATCGACGTCCTGATCAACAACGCCGGTGTGCACGGCCCCGTCGGCGATCCCGGCGACCTCACCGCCGCCGACGCCCGCGCCGTCCTCGATGTCAACGTCATCGGCGTCGTCCGCACCACCACCGCGTTCCTGCCGCTGCTGCGCCGCTCGGACGACCCTGTGATCGTCAACGTCAGCAGCGGCATGGGCTCCCTCGCCCTCACCCACGACCCCGGCCGGCCCGAGTCCCACGTCGTCGCGCCGCTGTACACCTCCTCGAAGGCGGCGCTGACGATGTTGACCACGCAGTACGCCAAGGGGCTCAGGGACATCCGCGTCAACGCCGCCGACCCCGGTTACACCGCGACCGACCTCAACGGTCACAGCGGCCCCCAAACCGTCACCGAGGGCACGGACGCGATCGTCGCCCTCGCCACCGAGGGGCGCGGCGCTGGCAGCGGACGCTTCGTCTCCCGCCATGGCGAGATCGCCTGGTCCTGAAACCGTCCGCGCCACTTCGCCCCGCTTCGCGGCTTCCGCGATCAGGCCCTCAAGCTCAGGCCCTCAAGCAGGGATACCTAGCCGGCTTGCAGAGCGGCGAGGAGCCTGGTGCGCAGGAGCTGTGCGGCTGGGGAGTGCTGACCTCGGCGAGTGATGAGTCCGAGCCGGGCGTGCGTGGCCGCGTTGGCGAGCGGGACGGTCCGCAGGCCGGTGCCTTCTGTGGATGACGCGCTGAGGACAGCGATGCCCGCACCGCGCTCAGCGAGGCGGAGCAGGGTGGCTGGAGAGCTGGCGTCGATGTCCACGCGTGGGTCGAGGCCGATCCTGTGGCAGGAGTCCTCGTAGGCGGCGCGGATGCCGGTGCCCGGGGAGAGGCAGAGAATCTTCTCGCCCCGCAGGTCGCCGAGGCGCAGGTCCGGCCGGTCGAGGGGATGCCCGGCAGGGACGGCTGCGGTGATCGGCTCGTCGATGACGGTGCTCGCCTCCAGACCTGGGGCGACGCTGCCCGCGTAGCCGATCAGGGCGAGGTCGAGAGAGCCGGCAAGGACCTGGGTCTGGAGGTCGTCGGAGTAGCCCTCGTGCAGGCTGACCTCGATGCCGGGGTGGGTGCGGCCGAGGTCGGCGATGGTGTCGAGGAAGGCCGGGATCGAGCAGCCCATGATCATGCCGAGACGGACCCGGCCACGGACGGCATCGGCGAACTCGGCGGCGGTGTGCTTGATGGCTTCAAAGGTGGCAAGGGCGTTCTTCGCAAGGGGGAGAACGGCTTCACCGGCCGGGGTGAGGCGGATTTGACGGCCGGAGCGGTCGAGCAGTTGCTGGCCCAGTTCCGACTCCAGCTTGGCCACTTGGGTGCTGATGCCGGACTGGCTGACGTGCAGACGTCGGGCGGCAGCGGTGAAGGAACCCTCGTCCACGATCGCAGCGAAGTAGCGCAGCTGGTGCATCTCCATATCCGACAATGATAGATGCCATCCGATCCATCTGTTGGACGGATGGATCGCATGGCTGGAGGATGGGGACATGACGACGACGAGGACTGCGCGAGAGCTTGCCGAGGCCTACTTCACCGCCTGGGAGGCGGGCGACTTCGATACCTTGCGGGGGTTGCTGGCCGAGAATGTCGACTTCGTCGGAGCGCTGGGAACGGCGTCGGGGGTAGAGGCGGCGCTCGCCGGGCTGAAGGGGCTCGGTCAGGTGCTGGAGAAGATCGACATGAAGGTGCGGGTAGCGGAAGGTGATGACGTGATCACCTGGTTCGACCTGCACACAAGCGTTGCGCCACCCACTCCGACGGCGAACTGGATGCACGTGGACGACGGGAAGGTCACCCGGATCCGGGTGACCTTCGACCCCCGCATGCTGCTGGCGGGATTCGAGAGGCCGAGCTGAGTGCGGCAGACCCTGGCGATCAAGACTCGATACCCGCCCTGGCCGTCCGGGGCCCGGGCGTCACTGCGGCGCACAGAGGTGACGGACCGTCAGAGCCGTTGACAGTACGTGGCGGTGGCCCTCCAATGGCGTCCGGGGGTCGGCGCGCGCCGCCGCCGGGGGGAGGGTGTGGTGTTCGTTTTCGAGGAGGCCGGGCCGTGGCTGCTGGCGGTGGCCGCCGTCTGGTCGTTGGTCCGGCTCTGGGCGGGGGACGTCGGGCCGCGGTCGCTGCTGCCGGTCGGTCTGTGGACAGGACTGCTGTTGGTGGCGGGTGAGCAACTCGACCGGGGCTGGATGTCGGTGCTCGCCTGGGTGGTGATCGGGTTGGCGCTGCTCGCCTGCGTGGTGAACGCGCTGCACTCCGCCATGCCCGCGGTCGTTCCGGTCCCCGGGGACGAGTTCGCGGCCCGGCTGGTGGCAGCCGCCCGGGCCAACCAGGAGCAGGGGTTCCGCTTCGGTGTCGGCCACGACGGGACCCTGATGGTCTGGGGCCTGGAGCACGCCGGGATCGAGCGGTCCCGGTTTCAGGTGGGCAGTGGCTGCCCGGTCTGCTTCCTGGAGGCGGTCGTGCTCGAACTGACCGGCGGCAGTGCCGACGGCTTCCTGACGGCCTACCGGCGTGAACTGGCCCGTGACCACAACAGCGTGGTGGTGATGCGCGGCGGCGAGGCGGATGGCGGCTGGCTGATGGGGATGCTCCCGGTACGCGGGCTCAAGCGCCCGTTCCGGACGTCCTGCGGCAAGCACCCCGCCTGAGCGGGGCGACGCACTCGGGGTGCCGACGCTCTCCACGGAGGCGCCGGCACCCCGGTCGGGTCAGCTGGTCACGCGGAAGGTGGCGTCACCACGTGCGGTCGCGGTGGTGATCGGGTCGAGCCGCAACTCGTAGGCGTAGTGCCGGATGTAGTGGTCGGGGTGGTTGTACGACTGGAACGACGACCAGCTCGGGTCGGCGAGCCCGGCCACCTGACGGAAGGTTGCGTCCTGGGCGAACTGGGTGCTGCCGTCGTAGTAGGCCAGCTGGAAGTCGTAGTTGGAGTGCCGCAGGAAGTACCCGGGGAAGTTCACCGACTCGAAGGAGACCGTGCCGGTGCCCGCCAGGCCGGGCCGCAGCCGGAACCGGGAGTCGTCGGCGGGGCTGACGTTCGGGTCGATGCGCGCGTCGAGGTTGGTGTGCCGGACGTACCTGTCCTGGAAGTTGAACGACTGGATCCGCTGGGCGGGGGTGTTGGGCCAGCGGGCCATCACCCGGCTCTCCTCGGCGGCCGTCAGGTTCAGGATCCAGCCGTGGCGCTTCTTCGTGCCGCCCATGTTGTAACTGCCCGACGCCTGCTTCTGGTAGGCGGCGGGGTTGGACGGGTCGGTCGTCAGGACCGGCATGTAGCCGCCCCCCGAGGCGTACTGGTCGAGGTAGAGGGCCCACTGGTTACCGCTGTTGGACTTCATCCACATCGGACCCTCGACCTGCGAGCCGGTGAGGCCGATGCCGGAGAGGTTGCCGAGGTTGGTCCACGTCCCCATGATCGAGTTGCTGCCTTCGAGCGTGATCTGCCCGTCACCGGAGGCCCGCACGTAGCGGAAGTTGCCGACGCCCGAAGGTACTTCGACGATCTGGGTGTCGATGATGTTCTGGGTGCCGGCGCGGTCGATGTAGACCTGCGGGGTGGTGGTGGAGTGGAAGTCGCTCGTGCGGGCGGCGTAGATGCGGTGCTTGAGCACGCCGTTCAGGGTCGCGTTCGTCGCCCAGTACAGGACGTAGTCGTTGGTCGTCGGGTCCCAGATCGCCTCCGGCGCCCACGCGTTACGGCCGTCGGGGATCGCGCCGGCAACGTTGAGCAGCCACGGCTTCGACCAGGTGACCAGGTCGGTCGACTCCCACACCACGAGGTTGCGGCTGGCGTTGTTCACGGCCTGATCCCAGTTCTGCCCGCAGCCGATGCACAGGTCGGTCGCGATGATCCAGTACCGACTCCCGTCAGGGGAGCGCACCAACGCCTGGTCGCGCACGCCCTGCGTGCCGACCGTGGAGCGCAGGACCATGCCGCCGCCGTTGAGGTCGTTCCAGTGCACGCCGTCCGTGCTGTGCGACAGGTACGTCTGCTGGCCGGTCGACCCGTCACCGGTGAAGTGCACCATCAGGTAGCCCGGTTCGGCGGCGACGGCGCGCTGTGGTGCGGCCACGGCCAGGCCCGTGAAGAGGAGGCAGACGGCGAGCAGCATCGCCGACAGCCGTGCGCGAAGCGCGGACATGGACATCTCCTGACGCAGACGGGGCCGGGGCCGTGCTCAGCCCGGTCCGGCGCGGTTCGGGCAGCAGCGCTTCCGGGTCGTTTGTGTGAACCGGAGATGACGCCACTGTTTCGCCGCTGTGAGATTGTTAACGCTCACAATTCAGCGGGACAAGAGGTGGGATCCGCCGTTACCCAATCTTGACCCCCCGCCTGATGCCGAGAATTCCGAAACTTTCGCTGATCTTTCGCGAATGTTTCGACCAACCCGGGGAGTAGTCACCGGGAAATGAGCAAGGTGTTGGTCAAGTTCTCGGGCTCGCCCTGGACCATCAACTACCTGACCTGCGAAGTCATTGGCCTGGGTCGACTTGACAGAGAACGAATCTGTCGCCGTTTCGGTCGAAACTGTTGACAGCCCGTCGAGCACGGGCCAACACTGTCGCCGTCGACAAGTCCGAACGGCCTGGTATCCGGGCCGCACGTGTCAACCGGCCTCGGGCTCAACGATGTTGACGCCTGGTCGACTCCGTGCACCGCCGCGCGACACCGTCCGGCCGAACCGCCCCCTCGCGGTCATCGGTGGCGCCGGGCTGCACCCACCCCCACGCCCTCCCCCACCCCCACACATCCGGCAGGACGGATCACGCCCGTGAACTCCCCCCACCCCAAGAGCCGCACCACCAACCGCATCTGGCGGATCGTCAGCAAAGCGCGCGTCCTCGCGCTGGCCCTCGCGGCCGTCCTGATCCTGCCCGGCACCGCCGAGGCCGCGACGATCAACACGAACCAGACCGGCACCGACGGCGGGTACTTCTACTCGTTCTGGAGCGACGGCTCCGGTCAGTCCTCGATGTCGCTGAACGGCGGCGGCAACTACGGCACCTCCTGGAACAACGTCGGCAACTTCGTCGGCGGCAAGGGCTGGCGCACCGGATCGCGCAACCCGGTGACGTACTCGGGTACTTGGAGCACCAACGGCAACGCCTACCTGGCGCTCTACGGCTGGAGCACCAACCCGCTGGTCGAGTACTACGTCGTCGAGAACTACGGCTCGTACCGGCCCTCCGGCACGTACAAGGGCACCGTCACCAGTGACGGCGGCACCTACGACATTTACCAGACGACGCGCTACAACGCCCCCTCCATCGAAGGCATCAAGACCTTCAACCAGTACTGGAGCGTCCGTCAGACCAAGCGGACCGGCGGAACCATCACCGTCGCGAACCACTTCGACGCGTGGGCCAGGGCCGGCATGAACCTCGGCACCATGAACTACGAGATCATGGCCACCGAGGGCTACCAGAGCAGCGGCAGCTCCAACATCACGTTGGGCTCCACCGGCGGCAACCCCCCTGGTGGCGGCTGCACCGCGACGCTCTCCGCCGGCGCCTCGTGGAGCGACCGCTACAACCTGAACGTCTCGGTCACCGGATCGAACGCCTGGAAGGTGACCGTGAAGGTCCCCTCCCCGGAGAAGGTCGGCTCGACGTGGAACGCCACCACGTCCTTCCCCGACGCCCAGACGCTCGTCGCCACCCCCAACGGCGCGGGCAACAACTGGGGCATGACCATCCTGAAGAACGGCAGCACCACCTGGCCGACGGTCTCCTGCAGCGTGAGCTGACCCCCATCCAGCTCACGGCGGCACCCGCCCGGTCGATCACCCTCACGTTCGCGCGCTTCAGGGAGCGCGCGAATGTGAGCGCTCACAGAGCTGTGTGACAACTCCCACCCAATCACGAAGGAGGTACCCGTGCGCAGCGGAAATTCCAGCCGCAGGCAACTGTCCGTCATGCTCACCGCCGTTGTCGCGGCCGTGGTGGCGCTGGCGGCGATGCTCGTCGCCAACCCCGCCCAGGCGGCCGGCAGCGGCGCCTTGCGCGGTACAGGTTCCAACCGGTGTCTCGATGTGCAGAACGTCAGCCAGGCCGACGGCGCGCTCCTGCAGATCTACGACTGCTCGAACGGCACCAACCAGACGTGGACGTCGACGTCCACCAACCAGCTGACCGTGTACGGCAACAAGTGCCTGGACGTTCCGAACCACGCCACCACGGCCGGTACCCGGGTGCAGATCTGGTCCTGCACCGGCGCGGCGAACCAGCAGTGGCGGGTGAACTCCGACGGCACGATCGTCGGAGTGGAGTCCGGGCTGTGCCTGGACGTTGCGGCCAAGGGCACGGCCAACGGCACCGCGGTGCAGATCTGGAACTGCAACGGCGGCACCAACCAGCAGTGGACCGGCCTGACCGGTACGCCGAACCCGACCCCCACCCCCACCCCCACGCCGACCGGCGGTACGTGTGCCCTCCCGTCGACGTACCGGTGGAGCTCGACCGGCGCACTCGCGCAGCCCGCGAACGGCTGGGCGTCGGTGAAGGACTTCACCAACGTCGTGTACAACGGCAAGCACCTGGTCTACGCCTCGAACGTGAACGGATCCTCGTACGGGTCGATGGCGTTCGCCCCCTTCACCAACTGGTCCGACATGGCGTCCACCGCCCAGACCGGGATGAGCCAGGGCGCGGTGGCGCCCACGCTGTTCTACTTCGCGCCCAAGAACATCTGGGTGCTGGCCTACCAGTGGGGCGCGTGGCCGTTCATCTACCGCACCTCCAGTGACCCCACCAACCCCAACGGCTGGTCCGCGCCGCAGCCGCTGTTCACCGGCAGCATCCCCAACTCCGGCACCGGCCCCATCGACCAGACCCTCATCGCCGACGACCAGAACATGTACCTGTTCTTCGCCGGCGACAACGGCAACATCTACCGCGCCAGCATGCCCATCGGGAACTTCCCCGGCAGCTTCGGCTCCTCCTACACCACGATCATGACCGACACGACGGCCAACCTGTTCGAGGCACCCCAGGTCTACAAGGTCAAGGGCCAGAACCAGTACCTCATGATCGTCGAGGCTCGGGGTACGAACGAGCAGCGCTACTTCCGCTCCTTCACGGCCACCAGCCTGAACGGCAACTGGACCCCGCAGGCCGCCACCGAGAACAACCCCTTCGCTGGCAAGGCCAACAGCGGCGCCACCTGGACCAACGACATCAGCCACGGCGACCTGGTCCGCAACAACCCCGACCAGACCATGACCATCGACCCCTGCAACCTCCAGCTCCTCTACCAGGGCAAGGCCCCCAACGCGGGCGGCCCCTACGACCAGCTGCCCTGGCGGCCGGGTGTCCTCACCCTGCAGCGCTGACCTGATCGTCTGCTGATCGGCAGCACCGCCTAGAGGTACCCCAGCCGGGGCATCGGCTGGGGTACCTCTGCGCTGCCGACGGGCCGACGACGCGCCTCGGGGCAACACCGGTACGGCCGTGCGAGCCTGACCCCATGTCAATCGCCGCCACCGTCGCAGTCCTGCTCATCGCCGCCGTGCACGTCTACATCATGATCATGGAGATGTTCCTGTGGACCACTCCGAAGGCCCGGGCGAGCTTCGGCACCACCGCTGAGTTCGCCGCCGCGACGAAGACGCTCGCGGCCAACCAGGGGCTGTACAACGGCATCCTCGCCGCAGGTCTGGTGTGGGGCGCTGTCGCGTCCGACCCGGTGGGCTTCCAGGTGAAGGTGTTCTTCCTGGTGTGTGTCGCGGTGGCCGGCGCGTACGGTGCCGCCACCTCCAGCCGGAAGATCATCTTCGTGCAGACCGTCCCCGCCCTGATCGCCCTGGCGCTGGTGCTGGCGGCCCACTGAGCGTGCGCGCCCGACCCGAAGCCACGGGAGGGCCGATCGGGTGGACACGCCACCGCGCCCTCGGCCTTGATCACGAATCCGCTGCGGAGCCGCCAGGCTGGTGCGCATGAGATCCCTGCGCAGCAGCGTCTTCCGGTGTGCGGCGGCGGCAGCACTGGCGACCGTCCCCGTGCTGGGGGCGGGCCCCGCCGTCGCCGCGCCGCGGGCCACCGGCGACCTCAAGCTGACCCTGGTGGCCCGGGTCTGCGCGAGCTACGGCGACGTGATGGCCAACCGGCAGCGGGGCGACAACATGCAGTCGCTGCAGGACCTCGGCAAGGACTCGGTGTACACCGACGGCCAGCCCGTGGCCCCCGACATCGAGGCCGCGAACGACCCGAACTGCACACCGCTGACCGGCTGGCGGTTCACTCTCGGCAGCGGTATCGGCGGCGAGGTGCAGGGCCTGTCCACCGTCACCCCCGTCCCGGACGGGCTCACCCAGGCCACCACCGTCGCCTCCGTCCCCGAGCTGGACACCAACCGCGCCGACACCGGCCGCACCCTGGCCGGCGCCGTCACCGTCGACCTGGACGACAGCCTGATCACCGTCGCCCGGAACCGCCGCCTGCAGATCCAGGGCGGCACTCCCACCGACCCGCTCAACCAGCAGCAGCTCGGCAACACGTTCTCCTTCGCGACGCTGCGCTGCGCCGTGGACAACCAGCGCGCCGACAACGTGGACCGGGCCGCCTACCCGACCGGCTCCACCCACGTGTTCTGTTACTACTACGCCGTCCGTCAGCCCAGCGAGCCGGGCACCATCGTGGTGCGCAAGCACGTGCAAGGCACTGCTGCGGCACGGCCGTTCGCCTTCGACGGCGACCTCTCCTTCAACCCCGGTGGCCTGTTCCAGCTCACCGCCGGGCCCGGCGCCGACGGCGAGCAGAGCTTCCGGCGGGCGGCCTCCGCCGAAACCGGGCGGCCGTGGACCGTACAGGAACAGGTTCCCACCGGCTGGACCATGACCTCGCTCGCCTGCACCTCGGCCAACGGCCGCAGCACCAGCACGACCAGCGGCGCCCGGGCCTCCGTCACCCTGGCCGCCGCCGACACGGTCACCTGCGTCTACACCGACGCGCCGAGCGACAGCGTCGCGCCGCTCACCCTGCTGAAGCAGACCAGCGGCGGCGTGGGCGGGCCGTTCGGCTTCACCGCCGAGGACGGCACCGCACTCGGCCGGGCCACCACCACCCAGCCGGACACCCCGGTCAGCGCCGGTACGACGTTCCTGGCGCCCGGCCGACACACCGTCACCGAGGCGATCCCGGACGGCTGGTCGCTCAGCGCGGTCTCCTGCCAGGGCACCACCGCCACCCCCTCCGCCGACGGCTTCAC
Source organism: Kitasatospora gansuensis (assembly GCF_014203705.1). Classification (NCBI taxonomy): domain Bacteria; kingdom Bacillati; phylum Actinomycetota; class Actinomycetes; order Kitasatosporales; family Streptomycetaceae; genus Kitasatospora; species Kitasatospora gansuensis. The sequence continues at coordinate 7,333,731 of NZ_JACHJR010000001.1, read as the reverse complement.
CCTCGACCTCCCGGCGGGCGGCGCCACCTGCACGGTCACCAACACCAGGGAGAACCCGCCGCCGCCCACGCCCACGACGGCACCCACCACCGTTCCGACGCCCGCGCCGGACTCGACCGAGCCGGGCCCGGCACTCCCCGAGACCGGTGGCACCGGACTCGCGGTGCTCGCCACCGCGGCGGCCGGGCTCGCTCTCGCGGGTACGGTCCTGCTGCTCGCCGCCCGGCGCCGCGGCTGACTCACTGTTCGGCTCGGTCCTACTCGGTCCGCAGCGCGGTGGCGGTCCGCGACCGGGCCGCCCAGCCGGCCGGGAGCAGTGCCCCGAGCAGGGCGATCACGATCCCGCCGGCCAGCAGGGGGACGAGCAGCCCGGGGGTGTAGACGTGGGACACGCTCGGCGGCAGGTGCCGGCCGATCGCGTTCCCCATCGGGGTCAGCGTCGCCTGCTCCACCGCGACCCCGAGCGGGACCCCGATCAGCCCGGCGATCAGGCCGGTGAGGGTCACCGAGGTCAGCACCATCGCAACGGTCTGCTTGGGCGTCATCCCGAGGGCCTTGAGGATCCCCAGATCATGGACCCGCTCCCGGGTGTCCTGCACCACCGTGCTCAGCACCCCGAGCGCGGCGACCGCGATCATCATCAGCGTGAGGGTGGCCACCAGGGCGCCCATGGTGATCACGATGATGTTCTTGCCCCCGCCCGAGCTCGCCTCGACCGAGGCGTTCAGCGGGGTCAGCGCGGCGGCGGCCGAGGCGGACCAGTCCTTTTCGTTGACGTTGTCGGCCAGCTCGACGTTGAACAGGTCGATGTGCGGGATCAGACCGGCGGCGGTGAAGGTGGCCGCATCCGTCATGACCGTGTAGTCGCCCTGGTTGGTGTCGAAGTTGATGCCGACGACCTTCAGCGACAGTTGCTTGTTCTGCTGCACCACGGTGACGTCGTCACCGACGTGGATCCCCACCGCCGAGGCCAACTTGTCGCCGACCACGGCCTCGCCGGGCGCCGAGTACCAGCGGCCGGACAGCAGCTCCATGTGCGTCCAGGAGAAGTCGCCGGTGACCGTGAACACCCTGGGCGGTTCGCCGCCGGGCGGGGCACCGACCATGGTCGCGCCGCTGTCGCCCCAGCCGAACGCGGCCTTCGTGCCCGGGATCTCGGCGAGCGCGGCGGCCACCTCGGCGGCATCCAGGTGCGGTTTGCGCGGGTCGTTGGGGCCGTAGCGATCCCAGGGCACGCCCACGTCGGCTGTGGGCATCACGAACTCCGACGCGATGTTGAAGCCCGAGGTGCTGGTGTCCAGGTACTTGTTGAACCCGGACTCCAGCCCCACCGCGAACGTGACGCTCACCACGCCGAACAGCACCGCCGCACCGACCAGTACGGCCCGGGCCGGCCGGGCGAACGGCTGGGCCAGCCCCAACGACACGGCCCGGGGCAGCGGCAGCCGCGAGGCCAGACGCTGCGCCGCCCGACCGCCCCCGGCCTTGGGGGCGCGGCCGACCACCAGGGCCCGCACCGTCGGCATCCGGCCGGCCCGCAGTGCCGGGACCAGAGCCGTGACACCGACGATCAGCAGGGTGCCCAGCGGCACCACGGCGCTGACCCACAACGGAATCGTGGCACTGGCCGCGCCGAGCTGCTTGGTGGCCCCGTCCAGGATCGGTACAGCCAGGAGGTTGCCGAAAGCCGTGCCGAGCACCAGGCCGAGTGTCGCCGGGATCATGGCCTGCGCGGTGTAGGCGCGGGCCACCTGCGAAGGGGTGAAGCCCAACGACTTCAGAATCCCGATGCGCCGGATTCCCGAGGCCACCGCCCCGCTGACCACGATCGCGATGATCAGCACCGACATGAACAGTCCGAGGATCCCGAAGGCGATCAGGAACGGCACGTAGGCCTTGGCGTTGCCGGTCACCTGCTGCTCCGCGGTCAGGTACGACTGTCCGCCCTCGACCGCGCCGGCCGGCACGGCGGCGGCCACCGCCTGCTTGTCGGCGGCGATGTCGGCGGCGGTCCCGGCCTCGGCGAACCGGTAGAGCATCTGGACGTCGGACTTGGCACCGGCGGCGGTGAGCCGCGCGAAACCGTCGGCGGTGGCGAAGGCGGTCGCGCTGTTGGTCACCGAGTTGGCGAAGCCGACGACCTTGAACGACGGCTTGCCCGGCAGGGCGGAGAACACCACCGAATCGCCGAAGCAGTCGGTGGCATAGTGCTGCCACGGCAGGGCGATCTCGCCCGGGCCGGTCGGCCAGCGCCCCTGGGTCAGCGCCAACTGGTCCATCCCGGAGGTGCTGCCCAGGTCGGGCCGGGTGGTGACGGTGATCGGACCGTTGTCGTGACCGGCCCAGTCCTTCTTGGAGCAGTCCGTGCCGATCGTCGTGTCCAGGGCGGCGGCGACCGGGTACGGTCCGGCCGCCTCGGTGACGCCGACGGCGTGCGCGGTGGCGGCGGCCTGCGCGGCCGTGGCCTTCGAGCCGTCGAACTGGACCGCCAGGTGCGCCCCGTTCCGAGCACTGAAGGCGTGGTCGAACGGGGCCTGCACGACGGCCAACAGGCCGAGGGAGAGTACTGAGGACGTCACCGCGGCGAACGTTGTCAGGGCGATGACGAGGGACTGGACCCGACGGCGGCCCACGCCGGAACGTACGACCTTGCCCAGGGCGCTCAACGGACCGCTCCCGCCGAGCTGTTGACGGTGGCGCCGCCCGCCGTGTTGACCACGTCCCGTGCCACCGCGCCGTCCACCAACTCGATCGTGCGGTGCGCGGTGCGCGCGGCCAGCTGCGCGTCGTGGGTGACCAGCAGGATGGTCTGGCCATCGCTGTTCAGGTCCAGCAGCAGCTCGCGCACGTCCTCGGCCGAGCCCGAGTCCAGCGCGCCGGTCGGCTCGTCGGCCAGCAGCAGCGCCGGCTCGTTCATCAGGGCCCTGGCCACCGCCACCCGCTGCCGTTCCCCGCCGGACAGCCGCTGCGGATAGGCCTGAGCATGCCGGTCGATGCCCAGCGAGTCGAGCAGCTCGACGGCCCGCCGCTTCGCTTCGCCCTTGCCCATCCCGGCCAGCTGCGCCGGAACCATGACGTTGTCCAACACGGTCAGGTCGTCCAGCAGGTTGAAGAACTGGAAGATCATGCCGATCGAGGCCCGGCGGTACTTCGCCGAACCGGCCTCGCCGAGCTGGTCGACGCGGGTGCCGTCGACGGTCACGGTGCCGCTGGAAGGCTTGTCCAGACCCGCGATCAGGTTCAGCAGCGTGGACTTGCCACTGCCGGAATGGCCGAGGATCGCCACGCACTCGCCGGCCGCCACGGACAAGGTGACGCCGGCCAGTGCGGGCGGGCCGTCGTCGTACTTCTTTGTCGTGTCGCGAAGATCGATCATCGGTGCATTCGTCATGACCATGAACCTAGGAACGGACCACGGTCCACCGCGTCGGCCGGCGGATGTCACCCCTTCCCGGGCCATCGCCCCGGGGGCGTATCCGGCGTACATCCCCGGGGCGACGCGCAGCGCCGACGCCACTGAATACGATCTCCGCATGGAACAGCTTCTCCAGCGTCTCTCGGCATCGAAGCGCGTGACCTGGCTGATGTCACAGGCCGTGGTGCTGGCCACCGCCGGCTTGTACGCGCTGATTCTCGCCTTGACGATGCTGCCCACTGATTGGGCGCACTACGACGGCCTGTTCCGGTTCCCCGGGCTCGATCCCTTCCAGATGCTCGGTCTCTGCGTCCTGCTCGCCCTGCCGGTTCTGCTGGTGCGCCGGCTGCCCGCGGCGGTATTCGCGGCGGTCCTGGGCGAAGCAGTCCTCGGCGACGCCTTCGGCGCGCGGCCCTTGATCGTGTTCGTCCTGCTCGTCGGCTTGGGCGGGTACCTCGCCGCCCGGCGGCCGAAGGCTGCCGCCGTCGGCTCCGTCGCGGCCGTGGTGGCCGCGTTCTTCAACTGCCTCCACGGCCGCGAGCAGACCGTCAGCGACGCGTCCCAGTGGGCCGGGCAGTTCGCGTTGTGGTTCGCGGTCGCGTGGGTCTTCGGGCAGGTGTATCGCAAACGCCGTGAATACCTCGAAGCCCTGCAGGAGCAGACCGGGGCCCGCGTCGTCATGGCCGAGCGGCTGCGGATCGCCCGCGAGCTGCACGACAGCGTCGCGCACAGCATCGGGATCATCACGGTGCTGTCGGGCGCGGCGGCGCGGGTCGTGGAGACCAAGCCCGAGCAGGCGCGGCAGGCGCTGACCGGCATCGAGACCACCAGCCGGGAGACGCTGCTGGAGCTGCAGCGCATGCTCGGGGCGCTCCGCCGCGCCGAGCCCGACGACGCCATGCCGCAGGCCGCTCCGCTGGCGCCGGCCGGCAGCCTGGCCGACGTCCCGCAGCTCGCCGAACGCACGGCCGGCGCCGGGGTGCGGGTTCAGGTGACCTGGCGGGGCGAGCGGCGTCCGTTGCCGCCGGAGATCGAGCTGTCGGCGTTCCGGATCGTCCAGGAGTCGGTGACGAACGTGGTGCGGCATTCCAGGGCGCGAACGTGCCGGGTCGCGGTTGGTTACGAGCCGGAAGGGGTGACGATCGAGGTGGTGGACGACGGGGACGACGGTCATGGCGGGCCGGGCCGTCCGAGGCTCTCCGCGGCCGGCGGGAGCGGCTTCGGCCTGCTCGGCATGCGCGAGCGGGTGACGTTGCTGTCCGGCCAGTTCAGCGCCGGCCAGCGTCCGGAGGGCGGATTCCGGGTGACGGCGAGGCTGCCGGCATGAGCGTACGGGTGCTGCTGGTCGACGACCAGCCACTGATGCTGGTGGGGCTCGGGATCCTGGTCGGCGACACCGACGACCTGGAGGTGGTCGGCCAGGCCGGCGACGGCTGCGAGGCGGTGCGCCTGGTGCGTGAACTGCGGCCGGACGTCGTGGTGATGGACATCCGGATGCCGGGCATGGACGGGATCGAGGCGACCCGACAGGCGACCGCCGAGCCTGACCCGCCCAAGGTCCTGGTGCTGACGACCTTCGACCACGACGAGTACGTCTACGGCGCACTGCGCGCCGGGGCCAGCGGATTCCTCCTCAAGAGCATGGCCCTGGACGCGATCCTGGAAGCGATCCGCGTGGTGGCCGCGGGCGACGCGCTGATCGCGCCGAGCGTGACCCGACGGCTGATCGCGGACTTCGCCGGAACGTCCGGCCCCGCGGCCCCCGAACCGGACGCCGGGCCCGCCGCGGAGTCGAGTCCCATCGCGGGGATCACCGACCGGGAGCGCGAGGTGCTGGCACTGGTCGGACAGGGACTGTCGAACACCGAGATAGCCGAGCGGCTGGTGATCAGCGCGGCGACCGCGAAGACCCATGTCGCGCGTCTGTTCGCCAAGCTCGAGGCTCGGGACCGCGTCCACCTGGCGATCATCGCCTTCGAAACCGGACTCGTGCCGCGTAGACGGTAGGGGCAGACGGTAGGCGCAAGCTCACTGGGCCGGGCCGAAACCTCCCCACACCGCGGCGGACCCGGCGGAGCTCGGCGCCTCCACCCGATAGCTGTCCTTGCCGGTGTTGCGCGTGCCGGTGGCGTGGTTGTACTGGGCCGCGAACTCGTGCTGTCCGGCCGGCACGGTGCGGCCCGCCTTGAGGACCCAGCGGTAGACCAGCGCGCCGCCGGTCTCCTGGACGGTGACGGTGAAGTCGTCGACCGGCAGGGTCCGCCAGTTTCCGGTACTCCGTACGTCGCCGGTCTGCGCGATCCGCAGTTCCACCGTGAGCGAGGTGAGCGGCTGGGTGGTCTTGAGGACGAGGTCACTCTGGCCCCAGTACACGGTGTTGTGCGGGCCCATCGACCCCTCCGACCACAGCGGGCCGTTCTGGGTCCGGCTGCTCGCCGACGGAGTGGGGCGCGGGCTGCTCGGGGTGGTGGCCGGGGCCGGGGCACTGGTGCTGTGAGCCGACGGTGTCGGAGTCGGCGTGGCGGTCGGGGACGGCACGGCGGGAACCGGGGCCGGCGGCGACGGTGCTCCGACGATGCCCGCGACGGCGAGACCTCCGGTCGTCAGGATGCCGAAGGTGACGACGCCGGCCAGCACCGCCCTGCGCCAGGACCTCGCGATCGACGGTGTGCGGTGCTTGACGGTGCCCCCGGCCGCGCCGCGCTCCATCCGCGCCAGGATCTGGGCGCGGTCCGGCTGGTGGGCCTCGGCCGCCTCGCGCAGACGACGGCTGATCTCCTCGTTCATCGGGCCCCCCTTCCGATCGCCAGTTCTCCGACCGCTCGTACACCAAGTATTCGTTCCAGTTCGGCCATACCTTTCGAGGTCTGGCTCTTCACCGTACCGACCGATATGCCCAGGGCCGCGGCGGTGTCCTTCTCCGACAGGTCGAAGGCATGACGCAGCACCACGCACGCCCGCTTGCGGAACGGCAGCCGGGCCAGCGCCGCCCGGACGTCGAGCACGCCCGCCACGTCCGGCCCCGCTGTCTCCTCCGGGCTGCGGGACCAGAACAGCGTGATCCGGCGGCGTTCGCGGACCGCGCTCCTGATCCGTTCGCGGGCGAGATTGGCCACCACGCCGCGAGCGTAGGCGACCGGGTGCTGCGCCTCCCGCAGGCGGTCCCAGCGTTGCCACAGGGCGAGCAGGGCATCTGCGGCGAGGTCGTCGGCCGCGTCCTTCTCGCCGGTCAGAAGGTGGGCGAAACGGGCCAGTTCGGCGTAGTGGCGTTCGAAGAAGTCGTGGAACTCCGCGGACGCGTTGTCGGGGAGCATCTCCCTCGGTCGCCCTCTCCCTGCGATGTGCGCGTTAACAATCGGCCTGAGCGTAACAGTGCCCATCACCACGTCAGGACGGCGGTCGCCGCACCGCCCGCCCACGCCGCAGCCGCGGAATGCCGTGTTTCGTTGTCCTCATTGCCCATCCGTTCGCCTGCCCGAGTCGACGTTGCATCCCTAGGTGGCCGCCGGAGGAGGAAAGGTTGCCGCCCGCGCGAAAAGTTTTTTCCCGGGGAGGTCAGGCCGGGTCGAACGGCAGCCGCAGCCGGACCCGGTACCCGCCGTCCGGCGTCGGGCCCGCCTCCAGCGAGCCGTTCAGGATCTCGGCCCGCTCCCCCAGCCCGACCAGGCCGAGCTGGGAGCCGGGGAGCGGGAGCGCCGGGCGGGTGGCCGGGGTGTTGGTGACGGTCACTCCGATCCGCTCCCCCTCCTGCCGGAGTTCGACCCGGGCCGTGGCGCCGGGGGCGTGCTTGCGGACGTTGGTCAGCGCCTCCTGCACCGTGCGGTAGACGGCGCGCTGCGCCGGGGTGCTCACCGTGGCGGGGAGCTGTCCGGTCAGCTCGGCCGGGATGCCGCTCGACTCCACCAGCCGGCGCAGATCGGCCAGCGTGGGCTGGGGCGTCAGCTCGGTGTCGCGGCCGCCGGAGGCGCGCAACAGCCGTACCATGGTGCGGAGTTCGTCGAGCGTGGTGACGCTCAGGGTCCGGATCGTCCGGGCGGCCTGCTCGGCGTCCGGGTCCTGGGTGGCGACCTGGAGCGCCCCGGCCTGTACCGCGATCAGGCTGACCTGGTGGGAGACCACGTCGTGCATCTCGCGGGCCAGCTGCGCGCGCTCGCGGGCCAGCACGGCCTGAGCGTACAGGGCCCGTTCGTGCTCCCTGGCCTCCTGGATCTCGGCCAGCTGCCGGACGGACTTCCGCTGCGCCCTGACGAGTTGGCCCATCAGGACGGGCGCCGCGGCGGTCGCCAGGTTGTACGCGGCGTAGATCGCCGTGGTGATCCGGCCGAGCTCCGCCGGGCCGAGCAGCGGCCAGGGGACGGTGCCCACGGCGGCGGCCAGCACGGCGCACCCGGCGAGCAGCCGGCGGTTCCGGGAGCGTTCGGCCAGCGTGAACAGCGCGACCAGGGTGGCCAGCGCGACGTCCTGCATGAGGGCGAGTGGCAGGGTGAGCACGAAGACGGCGAGCGGGAACCGGCGCCGGAAGGCCAGCGCGGCGCAGCCGAGCGCGGCCAGCGCCAGACCGAGCGGCGCCTCCTCCTCGAAGTTCACCAGCACGTCGGCGGCGGCCGCCAGCACCAGGGCGAGGTCGACGACCGGTGCGGGCACCCGCCGCCACCAGGTCCGTTCGCGGCTCACCGGCCGGTCTCCGTCCGCCGGTGCTCGTCGAGCAGGCCGGCCCGCTGCGCCAGCAGGGCGGCCTGCACCCGGCTGGTCACCCGCAGCCTGGTCAGGATCGCGCTGACGTGCTCCTTCACCGTGCCCGTCCCCAGGTGCAGACGCGCTCCGACCTCGCCGTTCGACAGCCCCTCGGCCACCAGGACGAGCACGTCACGCTCGCGGTCGGTGAGCAGCCGGACCCGGGCCGACTGCTCGTCAGCCACCGCTCCGCTGCCGGGGTGGCCGCGCAGCAGGGCACGGGACGCCTTGGGCGACAGCACCACGCCCCCGGCCGCCAGGGTGCGGACCATCGGGGCCAGCTGCTCCGGCTCGGTGTCCTTCAGCAGGAAGCCCGCCGCACCGGAGTCGAGCGCGGCCAGGATGTACTCGTCGGTGTCGAAGGTGGTCAGCATCGCCACCACCGGCCCGTCCGTCCTCGTCCGCAGCTCGCGCAGCACGGTCAGCCCGTCCACGTCCGGCATCCGGATGTCCAGCAGGACCACGTCGGGCCGCTCCCGGCGCACCGTCTCGACGGCCGCTCCCCCGCCTGCGGTCGCGACCACCTCGATGTCCTCGGACGCGCCCAGGATCAGCCCGAATCCGGACCTGACCAGGGCCTCGTCGTCCACCACCACTACCCGGATCACGTACGTTCCTCGTCCTCGCCCAAGCCCACCGACTCCCGACCCTACGGGTCCATCAGCGCGCTGCCGTCCGACCCTGCGGTCGGTTGTGGGCAGCCGGTCGGCGGGCACCGGGCGGCCGGGTGGCGGCGGGCGACCGCCGACCGGCCGTCAGGTCCGGCCTGCCGCCGGGTACCTGACGTACCCGCGCGGAAACCAGGCTGACGGACATGACCCGACCGCTTCCGAGCCCCGACCACGCCACCCGCGCCCGGCCGTCCCCCGCCCCGGTGTCGCCGACGGCGAGGCTGGTCGGCCTGGACCTGGCCCGGGCGCTCGCCGTGTTCGGCATGTTCGCCGCGCACGTGGGCCCCGATCCGGCGGTCGGCGGCCCCGGCGGTGCGCTGCTGTTCCTCACCCATGGCCGGGCGTCGGCGCTGTTCGCCCTGCTGGCCGGTGTCGCGCTGGTGATCGTCGCGGGCCGCCCGCAGGCGAGGACCGGCCCGGCCCGACGGCAGGCGGTGGCCCGGATCGTGATCCGGGCGGTGATCCTGCTGCTGCTCGGCTTCGGCCTCACGCTGTCGGGCACCCCGGTCGCGGTGATCCTGGCCTACTACGCCGTCTACTTCCTGCTGGCGCTGCCGCTGCTCCGGCTGCCGGCCGACACGCTGGCGCTGATCGCGGCGCTCTGGGCCCTGACCGGTCCTCAGCTGTCGTTCGTGGTGCGCACCGCCTTCGGGCTCGGTGACGAGCCTCCGACCGGCCTGGTCGAAAGCCCGGTGGAGCTGCTGCTCACCGGCGTGTACCCGGCGGCGACCTGGATGCCGTTCGTGATCGCGGGCATGGCGGTGGGCCGCCTCGACCTCGGCTCGGCGGCGGTGCGCCGGCGGCTCGCGGGCCTCGGTCTGGCTCTGGCGGCCAACGGGTACGGCCTGTCCTGGCTGCTGCTCCGGGCCACCTCGGGGCCGGACACGCCGGCCGAGACGGGCACCGTCCCGATCGCGAACCCGGCCGGCCTGCTGATCGCCTCGCCGCACAGCGGGACCACCTTCGAGATCCTCGGCGGCACGGGGGTGGCGCTGCTGGTGGTGGCCGGCTGCCTCGCGCTCCTCGACGCGCTGCCCGCCGTACGGCGGCTGCTCGCCCCGGTGATCGCCGTCGGCACGATGTCGCTGACGGTCTACGTGGGGCACGTCATCGGCATCGGCCTGCTCGGGATCGACGAGCTGCCCGGCTCCCCTCCGGCGGTGCTCGCTCTCTTCGTCACGGTGTCGGTGCTCTTCGCGGGCGTGTGGTCACCCCTGTTCGGACGCGGGCCGCTGGAGCACCTGCTGCATGTCTCAACCAGGCTCGCCCGGCCCCGTGCCTGAGCCCGGGGCCGGGCACTGACGCTCCGTCAGGCCGCAGGCCGGCCGAAGGGGGCGAAGGTCAGCGGCGGATTGGCGTTGCGCACCAGGGTCATGGCCTGCTCCGGCCACCAGGCACCGGCCGCCGGGTCGACGCTGCCGTACTCGGGATCGATCGTGCCGCCGGGGATGTTGCGGTTGCACTGCCCGTCGGACTGGCCGACGGTCTTGATCCACAGGTACGCGTCCACCAGCGGTGTGCCGGTGTCGGCGGTGGGGCGGTTCCCGATGCCGCGCCCGGGCGGGTTGCACCAGGTCTGCGGGTCACCCGGGTACTTGCCGGCCGGCGGGGTCCAGCCGCCCTGGCCGTTGCGGCTGGTGTCCACCACGAAATGGGTCAGCGCGTTCAGCGGCGCGGTTCCGGCGTTCTGCTCGAACCACTGGTCGGTCCAGTGCCAGGTGCTGGGGTCGTCCGCGTTGACCGAGTTCCCCGGCTGCCCGTCGTTCGGCGCGGTCGGCGAGTAGTACTGGCTCGCGCACCAGTCGGTGTGCCCGCGCGCGGCCTCCGGGCCCTTGGTGGCGTACCAGAGGCACTTCGACACCCAGGTGCCATAGTGGTCGGACAGGCCGGTCGCGAAGAAGTTGGACACGTTCAGCGAGAACCCCTGGGTCCGCTCGACGCCCGCGTCCAGCAGGCGCTTCGCCGCGTTGCCGACGCTCTGCCAGTGGCTGTTCCCGGCGTCCAGGTAGACCACCGTGTTCGGCTGCCGCTCCAGCACGTCGATCGCGTACCGCAGGTCGGCCATCCGGCCCGCCGTGATCGCGCCGGTCGGGTCGCTGTCCGGGCCGCAGTCGGTGGGCAGGTTGGCCAGGGCGTCGGGCTCGAGGACGATCACGGCCTTGCTCTTGCCCAGGCCGCGGGCCAGCGCCGCGATCCAGGCCTGGTACTCCGCGTCGGACTGCGCGCCGCCGCTGGAGTACTGCGAGCAGTCCCGCAGCGGGACGTTGTAGGCGACCAGCACCGGGACGGTCCCGGTGAGGGCCGCACGGCGGGTCAGCGAACGGGCCCGGACCTCCACCTCGGCGGGAGTGCCGTCGGTGAACCAGTCGGCCTCCGGCCAGCTCGCGAGCTTGGCCATGGCGGCGGCGCCCGCGAAGTCGTGGCCCCGCAGGTAGCGGACGGCCTGCTTCGCGGCGTCGCTCTGCGGGTCGACGTAGAACCGGGTGCCGGCGGGCAGGGTGTGGCCGGTGGCCTGCTGGGCCTCCGCCTGCACCGGCACGGCGACGGCCGTGAGCAGGGCGGCCAGCGCGGCGGGGAGCAGGGTGCGGGGGATGCGCGGTCTCATGGGTTTTCCTCTTCTGGACCGCTCGGAGCGGGGAGTGGCCCGCCCCGAGCGGAGTTGGTGTCGATCCCCGGTCAGTAGCCGTAGATCATCTTGTACGCGACCTCGGGCAGGAACTGCCCGGCCGTCGATCCGGTGCCGGTGCCGCAGTTGCCGTCGGACTCGCCGGGGGCCTTGACCCACAGCAGCATCTCGGGACCGCCGCCCGTGCGGGTGGTGGGCGTGCCGGTCTTCCGGCCGGCCGGGTTGCACCAGTTGCCGTCGGATCCGTTGCCGTTGCGGCTGGTGTCGACGACGTACGACTTGCTGTAGCCGTACGAGGACTTCAGCGCCGCGTTGACGGCGTTGCCGTACGTGGTGTTCTGCCCGGTGGGGTAGAAGTTCGAGACGTTGAGCGAGAAGCCGTGGGCCCCGCTCACCCCGGCGGCGGCCAGCCGCTGGGCCGCGGTGGCGGCGCTCAGCCAGCCGGGGTTGCCGGCGTCCAGGTAGACCCAGGTGTTCGGGGCCTTGGCGTTGAACTGGGCGATGGCGTTGCGCAGCATCCCGTTGCGGTCGGAGATCTGAGCCGGCGTCATGCAGTCCTGGTGCCCGACCGCGTCGGGCTCCAGGACGACCAGGGCCGGCCGGTTGCCGATGCCACTGGCGAAGGCGGCGATCCAGGAGTTGTACTCCGCGACGGATCCGGCCCCGCCGCCGGACTGCCCGGCGCAGATGTCCCGGCCGGGGATGTTGTAGGCCACCAGGACCGGCAGTTTCCCGCCGGCCGCCGCGGCGCCGACGTAGGCGCCGGTCGCGGTCCCGATGGTGCCGCTCCAGTTGCCGAACCAGCGTGCCATCGGCACGTTGGCGATCGAGCTCTGGATCGCGGCGGCGCGGCCGTCCCCGCGGTGGGAGTTGACCCACTGCTGGGAACTGGAGTTGGGGTCGGCGTAGTAGCCGTTGGTCATGCCGGTCGGGTCGGCGGCGTACGCCGTCCCGGGCTGGACCGCGAACAGCAGGGCGGTCAGCGCTGGTGCGATGAGAAGTGCCGTACTGCGGCGTGTGCGGCGCATGGGGCTTCCTCCGCTGTGGGTGGAGTGGGGGAGGTGGAAGCGCTTCCAGTTGCCAGATGATTGAGGCTGCGCGCCGCGATGTCAATACCTACGGCTACCTTCACAGCGCCGGTGCTCGGCGGTACAGTCCCGACTGGAAGCGCTTCCAGTTTTGACCCGACGGAGGCGCGATATCCTGTGCACTGGCATCAACACCGAGGTGAACCACCATGACGGACGAACCGACGCGCCGAAGGCCGACCCTGGACGAGGTCGCCGAGCACGCCGGGGTGTCCCGTACCGCGGCGTCGAGGGTGTTGAACAACGCCCCGAACGTGAGCAGCGGCAAACGCGAGGCCGTCCAGCGCGCGATCAAGGAGCTCGGGTACGTCCCCAATCCGACGGCCCGCGCCCTGGCGACCCAGCAGGCCGGGGCGGTGGCCCTGATCATCGCCGGGGAGGACCCGGCCGTGCTGGCCGACCCGTTCTACGGGCAGGTCATCGCGGGTGCCTCGACCGCACTGGAGGAGACCGACCTGCACCTGGTGCTCTGTCTGGCCACCTCCACCCGCGGCCAGATCCGGGTGAAGCAGCTGCTGCAGAGCCGGGCGGTGGACGGGGTGATGCTGATGTCCCTGCGCGGGGACGATCCGCTGTCCCAGCTAGCCCTGGAGGCCGGCGTCCCCGCCGTGTTCGGTGGAAAGCCGCTGCACGGGCACGCCCCGTTCTACGTGGACGTGGACAACGTGCGCGGCGCCCGGGAGGCGACCGAACACCTGGTCTCGCTCGGCCGCACCCGGATCGCGACCATCACCGGGCCGCTGGACACCGACGTCGGCCGGGCCCGCAGACGCGGCTACCACGAGGCGCTGACCCTGGCCGGTCTCCCCTACCGCGCGGAGGTCGGCGGTGACTTCACCGAGCGGAACGGCATGGCCGCGATGGAGTCCCTGCTCACCCGACACCCGGACCTGGACGCGGTGTTCGCCGCCAACGACAACATGGCGGCGGGCGCGCTGCGGGTGCTGCACCGCGCGGGCCGCACCGTTCCCTCGGAGGTCGCCGTGGTCGGCTTCGACGGCCTGGCCATCTCCGAGATCGCCGATCCGCCGCTCACCACGGTCCATCAGCCGATACGGGACATCGGCCGGGAGATGACCCGCATGCTGCTCGCACTGATCGCGGGCGAGAAGCCGAGTCCGCTGATCCTGCCCACCACGCTGATCCGGCGCGAATCCGCCTGATCCCGGTCGGTCCGCCGACCGCACCGCCACGTGCGCGGTGCGGTGATCCGCCCTGCCCGCACCCGGGCCCGCGGCCCTTCGGCGGCCGCGAAGATCACCCCTTGACAGCCCTTCACCTGGGAGAGCAAGGTTTCACTCCGCCGCCTGGGAGCGCTCCCACATCTCTGCGCTCCGGCCCCTCCGGGCCCTCGCCGCGCCACCCCGCACACCCACCCCTTTCCTGGAGATTCCATGTCCGCGCACCGCCGTTCCCGCAGAACCGCCGCCCTGGTGTCCGCCGCCGCACTCACCGCGCTGCTGGCCACCGGATGTTCCTCCGCCGGAACGGGCTCCGACGACCCGAACGCGAAGATCACGCTCAGCGTGGGCGACTTCGGCACCTTCGGTTACAAGGAGGCCGGGCTCTTCGACGAGTACTCGAAGGCCCACCCGAACATCACCATCACCGAGAACACCACCACCCAGGAGGGCGACTACTGGACCGCCCTGCAGACCCGCCTGTCGGGCGGCGGGCTCGACGACATCCAGGCGCTGGAGCTGAGCCGGATCGCGCTGGCCAGCTCCGAGCAACTCGCGGGCGCGTTCACCGATCTGTCGAAGGCTCAGGGCGTCGACAAGGACGCCTACCTGCCGTGGAAGTGGCAGCAGGCGACCACCGCCCAGGGCAAGACCATCGGCCTCGGCACGGACGTCGGCCCGATGGCGATCTGCTACCGCCAGGACCTGTTCCAGGCGGCCGGCCTGCCCACCGAGCCCGCCGCGGTCAGCGCGCTCTGGGCGGGTGACTGGGCGAAGTACGTCGAGGCGGGCCGCCAGTACCAGGCCAAGGCGCCCAAGGGCACCTTCTTCATGGACACCGCCTCCGGCCTGTACAACGGCGTGGTCTCCTCCAACGCCGAGCAGTACTACCGGAAGGGCAAGGTCGCCTACCAGGACTCCGCCGGTGTCCAGCAGGGCTGGAAGCTGGCCGCCGAGGCGGTCCAGGCCGGGGTCACCCAGGGGCTCAAGGAGTTCGACACCCCCTGGCAGACCGCCTTCTCCAACTCCACCTTCGCCACCACCGTCTGCCCGTCCTGGCAGCAGGCCAACATCGAGAAGTTCTCCGGCCCCGGCAACGCCGGCAAGTGGAACATCGCCCAGGCGCCCGCCGCCGGCAACTGGGGCGGTTCCTTCCTCGCCGTACCGGCCTCCGGCAAGCACGTCGCGCAGGCCCAGGCGCTGGCCGCCTGGCTCACCGCGCCCGAGCAGCAGGCCAAGGTCTTCCAGAAGGTCGGCAACATCCCCGCCAACCAGAAGGCCTACACGCTGCCCGGCGTCACGGACTTCACCAACCCGTACATCGGCCCGAAGGCCCCGACGGGCCAGATCTTCTCCACCGCCGCGAAGGCGATCACCCCGGCCGAGACCGGCCCGCACCACGGCACCCTGCACGGGGCGTTCAGCAACGGCGTGCTGCTGATGGAGCAGAACCACAAGAGCGCCGACGAGGCCTGGGCCGCCACCCTGAAGCAGATCACCAGCACCATCCAGTAGGCCCGCCGCGCCGTACGGGCCGCGCCCCGGCCCGTACGGCCTCCAGAACCCCTTCCAGTACAGCGCGACGACGCACCCGGCACGGAGGACCCCAGTGGCCACCCCTACCCGCACCCACCGAACCGACCCACCAGGATCACCGCCCACGGACCCACCCGCCCGCGCCAGGACGAGCCGCCTGCACCGCTGGGACCGCGCCGCCTCGCCCTACCTGTTCGTCGCGCCGTTCTTCCTGGTGTTCGCCGCCTTCGGCCTGTTCCCGCTGCTCTACACCGGCTGGCTCTCCCTGCACCGGGTCAGCCTCTACAACGTGGACCAGGCCGACTGGGTGGGGCTGCAGAACTACTGGGACCTGCTGTTCGGCCCGCCCAGCCACTTCTTCTGGAACGCCCTGCGCAACACGATCACCCTCGGCGTGCTGTCCACCGTCCCGCAGTTGCTCGCCGCACTCGGCCTCGCGCACCTGCTCAACTACCAGCTCCCGGCCCGCGGCTTCTTCCGCACCGCCCTGCTCGCGCCGTACGCGACCTCGGTGGCCGCCGCCACCCTGGTCTTCGCGCTGATCTTCAGCCCCGAAGGCGGCATGGCCAACTGGCTGCTGGGTCTGGTCGGTGCCGGCCCGGTCCAGTGGGAGGCCGGCCCGTGGAGTTCGCAGTTCGCCGTCTCGGTGATCGTGATCTGGCGGTGGACCGGCTACAACGCGCTGATCTACCTCGCCGCGATGCAGGCGATCCCGCGCGAGCTGTACGAGGCGGCCGCCATCGACGGCGCCTCCCGCTGGCAGCAGTTCCGCCACGTCACCATCCCCGAGCTGCGTCCCACCATCCTGTTCACCGTCGTGGTCTCCTCCATCGGGGCCACCCAACTCTTCGGCGAGCCCTACCTGTTCGGCGGCCAGAGCGGCCACCAGGGCGGCGCGGACCACCAGTACGAGACCCTCGGCATCCTGATGTACGACACCGGCTTCCACCACAGCATGCTCGGCCGTGCCTCCGCCATCGCCTGGACGATGTTCGGTCTGCTCCTGCTGGTCGGCCTGGCCAACACCCTGATCGCCCGCCGCCTGCGCTCCGCCAACTGAGCGGGAAGGACGCCGACATGACCACCATCCCTGTCCAGCACTCCCCCACCGCCGCGCGCCGGCGCCGGCCGCGCTCCCTCGGCGCGGGCGGCCAGCACCGGGCCGGGCCGCTCGCCCTGACCGTACTGGCCCTGGTCTCCCTCGCCTCACTCTTCCCGCTGTACTGGACGCTGGTGGCGGCCTCCACCGACGGCCACCGGGTGATCTCCACGCCGCCGCCGTTGCTGCCCGGGGGGAACCTCTTCGACAACATCGGCTACGTCTGGAACAACGCCGGGGCGCGCGGCATGGGCGTCGCGCTGCTCAACTCGACCCTGGTCGCGGGCACCGTCGCGCTCAGTACCGTGGCGTTCTCGGTGCTGGCCGGGTTCGCGTTCGCCAAGCTCCGGTTCCCGGGCCGCGGCGCGCTGCTCGCCCTGGTGGTCGCCACCATGGCCGTGCCCGCCCAGGTCAGCATCGTCCCGCTGTTCATCCTGATGAAGCACCTGGGGCTCGGCAACCAGCTCGGCGCGCTCGTCCTGCCCACCCTGGTGACCGCCTTCGGCGTCTTCTTCATGCGCCAGTACCTCAGCCAGGCCCTGCCCACCGAACTCCTGGAAGCCGCAAGGGTGGACGGCGCGAACTCGCTGCGGGTGGTCTGGCACGTCGTGGTCCCGATCGCCCGGCCCGCGATGGCCGTGCTCGGGATGCTCGCCTTCGTCCAGTCCTGGAACGACTTCCTCTGGCCGATCATCGCAATGAACGGCGCCACCAACCCGACCGTCCAGGTGGCCCTGGCCGGGCTCGGCACCGGCTGGTCCACCGACTGGTCCGTCATCACCGCCGGGGCCCTCGTCGGCACCCTGCCCCTGCTCCTGGTCTTCACCGTCTTCGGCCGGCAGATCGTCGGCGGCATCACCCAGGGCGCACTGAAGGGCTGACCGTCCGTCAGATCTGCCGCCCCACCATCACCACACCTCTTGGAGCCATCCGAATGACCGTCAGCCACACCTTCCCGGCCGGCTTCGCCTGGGGCGCGGCCACCGCCGCCTACCAGATCGAGGGTGCCGTCACCGAGGGCGGCCGTACCCCGTCGATCTGGGACACCTTCAGCCACACCCCGGGCAAGGTGGCCGGCGGCGACACCGGCGACACCGCCGTCGACCACTACCACCGGTTCCGCGAGGACGTCCGGCTGATGGCCGAACTCGGCCTCACCGCCTACCGGTTCTCGCTGTCCTGGCCGCGGATCCAGCCCACCGGGCGCGGCCCGGCCGTCGAGCGCGGGCTGGACTTCTACCGAGCGCTGGTCGACGAGCTGCTCGAGCACGGCATCACCCCGCTCGCCACCCTCTACCACTGGGACCTGCCCCAGGAGTTGGAGTCGGCGGGCGGCTGGCCGGTCCGGGACACCGCGTACCGGTTCGCCGACTACGCCGCGCTGGCCGCCGAGGCCCTCGGCGACCGGGTGTCCTCCTGGACCACCCTGAACGAGCCCTGGTGCAGCGCCTTCCTCGGCTACGGCTCCGGCGTGCACGCCCCGGGACGGACCGACCCGGCCGACGCGCTCAAGGCCGCTCACCACCTCAACCTCGGCCACGGCCTCGCCGTCGGCGCCCTGCGCGCCGCCCTGCCGCGCACCGCCCAGCTGGCCGTCTCACTCAACCTGCACGCCGTCCGGCCGCACAGCTCGCACCCCGACGACCTGGAGGCGGCCCGCCGGATCGACGCCGTCGGCAACCGGATCTTCACCGGTCCGATGTTCCACGGCCGGTACGACGAGGACCTGCTCGCCGACACCGCCCACCTGGTCAAGTGGGACGAACTGGTCCACGACGGCGACCTCGCCGAGATCTCCCGCCCGATCGACCTGCTCGGCCTCAACTACTACAACCCGACCGTGGTTTCGAGCGCCGAGAACGCCAAGGACCTCCCCCGCCACGACGGCCACGGCGGCGGCCCGTCCCCCTGGCCCGGCGCCGAGGACGTCGCCTTCCACCTCGCCAACGACAACGTCACCGCCATGGGCTGGCCGATCGACCCGACCGGCCTGTCCGACTCCCTGCTCGCCATGCACCGCGAGTTCGGCCTCCCGCTGCTGGTCACCGAGAACGGCGCCGCCTTCGAGGACACGGTCTCCCCCGACGGCAGCGTCCACGACCCCGAGCGGACCGCCTACGTCCGCGACCACCTGGCCGCGGTCTCCGAGGCGATCGCCGGCGGCGCGGACGTCCGCGGCTACTTCCTCTGGTCCCTGCTGGACAACTTCGAGTGGGCGTACGGCTACGAGAAGCGCTTCGGCATCATCCACGTCGACTACGACACCCTGGCGCGCACCCCGAAGACCAGCGCCCGCTGGTACGCCGACGTGATCCGCCGCGGCACCCTCGGCTGACGCCGCGTCATAACGCACCGCGCCGCCGACGTGGGGCCAGTCGGCGGCGCGGGCGTGTTCGGGTGGGATCAGGCGGGTCAGCGCTGCAGGGTCAGCACACCCGGGCGGTACGGCAGGCTCAGGTAGTCGGTGCCTGCCGGGACGTTCTTGAGGAGGCCCTGGTAGAGGAACTGCAGGTTACAGGGGTCGATGGTCATGGTCTGGTCGGGGCTGTCGCGGACCAGGTCACCGTGGCTGACGCCCTGGGCCCAGGTGGAACCGCTGTTGGCGGTGCCCGCGAAGGGGCTGCTCTCGCTGCCGGCCTGGACGGTCCACGGACCGTTCAGGCTGGAGGCGGTGAACGAGCGGAAGTAGCGGTTCGTACCCTGCGCCTCAACGATCATGAGGTACTGGTTCTGGCCCTTGACCTTGTAGACCTCCGGCGCCTCGAACAGCAGGTTCGCGGTGTCGCTCATGACCGTCGTGTACGAGGAGCCGAAGCTGCTGGGGAAATTCCCGATCGGCATGCTCGCCCGGTAGATCTTGCCGTTGTCACCGGCGAAGAACAGGTACATGTTCTGGTCGTCGGCGATCATGGTCGGGTCGATCGGGGCTTCCTTCTGACCCTGGGGGCCATCGGGGAGGCTGCCGGTGAACAGCGGCTGCTTGGCGGACCAGCCGTTGGGGTTGGTCGGGTCGCTGGACGTGCGGTAGTAGAGCGGCCACTGACTCCACTGGGACACCATCACCCAGACGTTCTTGGGCGCGAAGTAGAACAGTTCGGGAGCCACCGCGCCGTCGCTCATCCCGGTCTGGGTGGCTGCCGCCATGTCCGACCAGTTCGTGAAGGGAGTGAACGCCGTCCCGCCCCACGACGATCCGTTGGAGGTGGTCGCGTAGACCAGGTTCTTGCCGTTGTACTTCACGGTGGTGAAGTCCTTCAGCGCGAGCTGCCCGTTCGCCGGCTCCGCCAGCGGACCCGTGGAGGTCCACCGGTAGGTCGACGGAAGAGCGCACGTGCCGGTGCCCCCGCCCGTGTCGGCGACAGGGACGAGCTGCCACTGCTGGTTGCTGCCGCCCCAGTCGGCGTACTGGACGATCTTGCCGCCGTCGGCGGTCGAGGCGCCCTGGACCTCAAGGGCCTTGCTGCTGTGGCGGTTCACGAGGCGGACGTAGCCGTCGGTGGAGTCGGCGAGGCGGAACTGCTGGTTGGTGGCATTGAGGTCGCTCCACTGGACGACGTCGGTGCCGTCGGCCGAGGACCAGTTGTAGTTGTCCAGGACCTTGCCGGAGTTGCGGTTCTGCAGGCGGTAGTAGCCGCTGCCGGAGTCCAGGAAGCGCCACTGCTGGGCTTCGTTGCTGGAGCGGGTCCACTGGACGACGGACGAACCGTCGGCGGTGGCGAAGTTGTAGTCGTCCAGGGCCTTTCCGCTGTTGCGGTTGACCAGGACGTACCACTTGGCCGTGTCGACCGACGCGGCGGATGCGGCGGTGGTGTTCACGGAGACCAGGAAGCCGGCCAGGGAGACCACCGAGAGCACGGCGGCCAGGCGCGAGCGCCAACCCCGTCGTGCCGAGGTCCGTGGAGATCTACCGAGAGCGTTCATCTGCACCCTCCTAGGGGTGGACGTGGGCAGGGGTCAGTCCCTCTCGGGTGCGTGCACATCGGCACGGCGCGTCCGAGACGGCGGCAAGACATGGCCCCTGCGGGGTGGGGGATACCGGAGTTCCCGCGCTTTGTTAGCGCTAACAACTTGAACGTCGAACAACGGCTGCAGGGAGAAAAGCATGGGGTGTGAGTGGCCGTCAAGTACTCGCGCACAAGCTCGCCCCGACCGTTCACGTCAGTGCGCGGCGAACTGGACCCTGGTCGGCTGCACGACGTCCGCCTTCACCGCGATCCCGTCGACCGTCAGCTGCTCCCCGTAGATGTCGGTGATCCTGATCGAGCCGCCGCACCCGTTGCCGTCGGCGGCGAGGAAGTAGTTGTAGGCGGTGCGCGGCAGTTGGCGCCAGCCGGCGGCGGTACGGACCTCCAGCCGGGCGACCGGATTGCGGTGGTTGATCACCTGGATGCCGCACCAGTAGGCACTGGACCCGGCCTTGTACCGGACGGAGAGCGCGCCGGTGCTGCCGGGGCTCAGCAGGCTCCAGGTGATCGGGATCCGGCCGACCTTGAGATCGGCCAGCTTGGCGAAGGCCTGCTGGCTGAGGTCGAGTTGACCCGGTGCGCAGGGCAGCGGGCACTCGTTGACGATCCGGACCGTGATCGAGGCGCCGTTCGCGGCCTGGACCAGGACGTACGCGCCGCAGGCCCTCGACGACTCGTAGTCGGTGCTGTTCATCGCGGCGATCATGAGGTCGTCGCTCGGCCCGAAGGTGCAGGCGCCGTTGCCGTCGGCGGCCTCGTAGGCGGTGGCAACGCCCTTGTAGCTGGCCTTGGGCTGGATCCGTCCGCCCGACGGCACGGTGGCGGCCGAGGTCCGCGAGCTTGCCGTCGGCGAGGGCTTCGCGGTGGCGGAGGTCACGACTGCACTCGGGGTCAGGGTCGGGGTCACCGATGGGCTCACAACATCCGTCGGCAGAGCCGCACTTGGCGCGGGCGACGCCGTCGCCTCGGTGCCGGCGATCGGAGCGGCGACCGGGGCCGCCTCGACCCCGGAGTCGGGGCGCAGCAGCACCATCGCCAGGCAGACCAGCAGGCCCACCACGCTCAGCACCGCCGTGGTGCCCAACATCAGCCTGCGTGAGCGCTTGCGCTGCCGGGTGGCCTGCCGTGTCTGCCGTGCTGTCTGCATGTCGTCCGTCCGGAGGGTCGAGCCGATGGTTCAGTGCACTGTTGCCGCCGGTGGCGGAAAGGTTGCCGAGTATTTTTGGGCCGACGAGCGTTCCGCCTGAACGGGCCGGGCGGCCCGGATGCCGCGTGGGGACGCCCCGAGTTCGCGGCGGCAGGTCTTGTTGAACGCCTGCAGGTCGGGGATGCCGACCGAGGCGGCGACGGCGGGGATGGAGAGCGTGGTCGCGCACAGGAAGTGGCGGGCCCGCTCCATCCGCCGGGCCCGAAGGTAGCCGACCACCGTCTCCCCCGTCGCGGCCCGGAACAGCCGGGTCAGGTGGTTGTGGGAGACACCGACCGCCTTCGCGATCTCCGGCACCGTCAGGGGTTCCGTCAGCCGCGCCTCGATCAGGGCGACCGCGGCCGCCACCGCGGGATGGAAGTCCTGCGCGGTCCGCTCCCGTGCCGGGGCGAGCCCGGCGATCCGCCACAGCGCGCCCCACACCTCGGCCACGGCCCGCGCCGGAGTGTGCGGCCAGGCGGTCAGCGCCTGCTGCAACTGTGCTTCGAGAAAGGCGAGTTCGGGACCGGCCGACTGGATCACCGGGATGCTCGTGGGCGCTCCCCCGGTGCCCAGGCGGAAGTGGACGTAGCGGTGTTCGGAGCGCCCCCGGTAGCGGTAGCGAACCTCGGTCCCGGGCGGTACCAGGCTCACCCGCCCCGGGCGGATCGTGTGCTCGGTACCGTCCACCGTCAAGTCGGCGTCGTAGCCGTACAGATGGAGCTGCCACAGGTCGGGCAGCGAGAACACCTCCACCCGGCCGGCCGGCCCGTGCACGCCGATGCCGACGGCGGCGAGGGTAGGAGGCTCGTCGAGATGGGCGAGGGCCGTGTGCATGGTCAGGAGTTCTACCACGGCGCCCGCAGCATGGTGAGAATCGACCACCACTGGGTGAACACGGCCCACCCGGCGAGGCGGTGGCCGGGCCTAGCGTGGCCGCCGTGGAGAAGAAACAGGAGCTGCTCAGCTCGGTACAGATGGCGCGCTTCGTCGCGCGCGGGTCGCTGCGGCTGGACGCGGTGGTCCCGGCGGAGTTGAACGCGGAGGGCCTGCGGGTACTGGCGGACGACGTGCCACCGGTACCGTACGGGACACCGGTGTCCACGGCCTACCCGGACGGCTCCTTCGTCCGCCGACTGCTCGAACTACCCCAGGTAGCCGGGGCGTTGCACAGCCTGGTGGGGCCGGAGCCGTGGGTGGACCACCACTTCGTGCACACCCGCGAACCGCACGGCGGCGACGCCCAGGCCCTGCACGGGGACGCCGTCATCGACGTCCGGCCGGATGCCTTCGACGTCCAGCTGATGTACTACCCGCAGGCGGTGACGCTGGAGATGGGCGGCACCCTCAGCGTTCCGGGCAGCCACCTCCGCCGGACCAACGAGTCGGACACCGGCCGCTACCAGAACCTGCGCGGCCAGGACCGCCTGGTCTGCCCGGCCGGGACGGTGGTGTTTCTGCACCACGGCCTCTGGCACGGGGGCCGGCGCAACGACAGCGACACGCTGCGCTACATGTTCAAGATCCGCTTCAACCCGACGGTGCGTCAACAACGGCTGTGGGACACCTCGGATCTCCACGACCCGCAGGTGGACGCGGAGTTGGACGCGATGTTCCCGTGGTACGAGGGGGCGACCGGCCGCTTGGAACGGTACAACCGCATCCTGCTGTGGCGGGAGCTGACCGGCGACGACGGCTACGACCTCGACCACTGGGTGACCAGGGCCACCAACCGCCCGAAGGAGACAGCGAAGTGACGACGAGTTCGACACGCCAGCAGGTGCTGGTGCTCTACCTGTCCGACTCGGCGCTGGACTCCCACGTCGTCGGCTGGTCGAGGTACGACGGCACCGGCCGCACCTCGCCCACCACCGGCGACAGCGACGAGCCGCCGTACGAGACGGGAGTGGCGGCGCTCCGGGACGGCTGGCGACTCTTCCAGGCCGCCCAGCTGATCCCGCCGTACCCGGGCCACGAGTACGACGTCTCCTTCCTCAAGCACGAGTTCTTCTTCGAACGGATCGTCACGTGAAGCTGCTGAGACCGGGTTCCCCTGCCTGGTGAGTGTGGCCGCGCCTGGTTCAGTGCGTCGTCTTGCGGATCTCGGGCCGCGTGACTCGGGCATGTTCGCCGCGCTGATGAAGGCGCTGAGCGCGGAGGCCGCCTGGCGCGGTCAGGCGGACTTGTCACTAGTCAGCGTGGATTCGACGGTGGCTCGCGCGCACCACCACGCGGCGGGGATGGTGGTCGATCCGAGGTGCTGGTGGCGCTGGAAGAGGCCATGGGAAAACAGTGACCAGCCAGCGCAGCGGTTTTGCAGGAGGATCGGACGTAGTCCAGTCCTCCGCGAGATGCTGGACGGTCGCGCGCCTACCTTGGCCACCCTGACCGGGCTGCGGCCTTCGCAGGCTCCGCCCCTCCGCGCCACGCACCGGACTCAGTCAGGCGTCCCGCGCGTGGCGTCGCGCGGTGTCCTTCTTCATGGGTCTCACGGTCGTGGCGGATGAGCGCACCGCCGTCAGTGAAGGGGGTGAGGCCGAAGACGCGCAGGCCGAGGGCGTCCAGACATGCTGACGCCTTCTCGGAGTGGAACCTGTCGTCCTCCTTGGTCTCCAGGCCCAGCGCGAGCCGGACGACCTCCTTCACTGGCCGCATCCGCGTCCCAATCAGCACTCCGTAGGCTGAGGTACGCAATCTTGTCGTTGCTCATCGGTTGGCCTCTCAGCCAGGTCGGCGCCCTGCGGCCACCGTAAGGCCGCACCCCAGCCACTACCCATTGAGTACATCCCGTTGTGAGCACGTGATCGGCCCGCTGGTCCGGCGATTGGTACCTCGGCCCGGAACTACTGCCCTGAGAGGGCGTCAGCGCATCCCCTGACGAAGTTGTACAAGTCAGTGGTGGCGGGCTTCTTGATCGCGCGACAGAGCGACGCGGCCTCGGCGTAGCTATCAAGCATCCCAGTCACTTTGTGCTGATAGAGCGAAGCTCCATAGGTGCGGCCTGCACTGTACGCGTCTGGCGTAGCGGAGGGCATCGGGCTCTGGCTGGTCGCGACTACTGTTGGTGCGTCAACGCGGGCACCATCGGCGGGTGCAGTGGGAAGAAGCGCGCCGATCGCAACCCCGGCGCCGAGGAGGGCGGCTCCGATCGCGAGTGCGGGGACGACCGCGAGGCTGGCGCGCCGACCCCTAGGTGCGGCTTCCGCCTCGTGCACGAGCTCGGCGACGACTATGGGGTCGTTCACGTCGGTTGCCGTCCAGGATTCAGGATGAGAATTTGGTCAGATGCTGCGGATGATTTCCTGGCGCTGGGCCTGGAATTCTTCTTCAGTGATGAGCTCCTGGTCCCGGAGATCCTGGAGCTCCCTCAACCGGGCTGCACGGTCGGTGGGCTGCACCGGGGGCACTGGCGGAGCCGGGTACTGCGGAGGCGCCGGATACTGAGCCTGCTGCGGGTACGACGGCTGCGCCGGGTACTGGGGCGGCTGCACGGGATGCGGGTAGTACGGCGGCTGCGCCGGGTAGGGCTGAGCCGGATACGGAGGCTGCGGCTGGTAAACCGGGTAGGGCTGAGGCGCCACCTGGACGTTCTGCTGCACGACCGTTGTTGTCGACTCGTGGAGCATCTGGAGGTGCCCGCAGGCGCGGCACTTGCGGGCCACCAGCTCCGACATGCCCAAGGTCATCGTGGCCGCTCCGGCGCGACCAGCCGCGCGGCCCGCGTTGCCGACCATAGACCCAGTGCACTTCGAGCAGTTCTGACAGCCTGTCTGAACCCTTATCGCCACGATCTCGTTCCTTCTCCGCTCGCAGGTGAAGGCATCGTATTCGCTCTGTTCCCGCCGCGTGAGGCCATCTCACCTACGGCCTGATGCCGATCGACGTGCGGCTGCGCCACGTTCGAGAGGACGGTCAGAGCAGTGCGGGCGTACGTAGCCGTCGGCGACCTTGGAGTTCGGCGACCAGCGGCCCTGCCGTCACAGGTCGGTGGGGGATGCGCCGTTCTCGTCGGCGATGCTGGCGCCAGCGGCGCGGAGGCCGTGAGCGGTGAGCTTGAGGCCGTTCTCGTCATAGGCGACGCCGGACAGAGCGAAGACCCAACCCCCGTGGGACGTAACAACGCGCGAGTAACGCAAGCCGCGGCTGGCCGTGCTGAACCGCGATGGGTGGCGCTGTCAGATCAATGATTGCGAGGCGCCCGCGACGACCGTGGACCACATCGTCCGGCGGGCCGACGAGGGCACCTCCGAGCTGGACAACCTCCGCGCAGCGTGTACTCGGTGCAATTTCGGACGGGACGCCGAGTGGACCGGCGCCGTTCCCGAGAAGCTGAGTCTCGGTCAGCGGTGGGCCGTGATTCGGCTAGACCTACTCGGTGTCCCGCACGATGCCGAGCGCACGGCCGTGCAGACCATGCTGTGACTGCGCGGGATCACTGGCCACGGCAACCGCACCCTCGACGCCGCGACGCGCTGGCGGCACCGGCGGGAGCCGGTCAGCGTGCTCATCCGCGCCATTACACCAGACTGTTCATCATGACCGCCTTCACTCCCGACCACTGCGCCAACTGCGACGCCGCACTGCCGTTCCAGCCCTCGAAGAACGTCACGCTGTACTGCACCGAGGGCTGCCGACAGACGGCCAAGGTCATCCGCAAGGCCCGAGTCGCAATGGCCAACGGCAAGTTCTTCACGAACCCGGATGTCCGGTACGGCGTCCAGATCGCCCTCGCCCATGCCCTTGCGGGCGGCTACGCCGGGAAGGCGCGACGGCTGCCGCCCGAGGTAAAGCAAGCGGTCCGCGACCAGGCCGACGGCGTGTGCGAGCAGTGCCAGGAACAGCTCGGTACGGAGATCGACCACATCGACGGCGATTCCCCCGAGCTGCCGAACCTTCAACTCCTGTGTGCGCGATGCCACCGGGCTAAAACCGATCTGCGCATGCCGCCGGCAACGCCGGAGTCCCGCACTCGGATCGAGGAGCTGTGGACAATGCGGGTGCTTGTCTCCGAGCCCGCTCGGCTGTGTGACTCAGAGGAGTGGAACGACATGAGCACGAGGCTCAAGCAGGAGCGGCGGCTGCGTCTCGGCCATGTCCCGAAGAAGTCGCACCACAAGATCCTCACCTGCGAGGAGGTCACGGGCACTGCGGTGTTCGGCAGTCTGGTCGCTCTCACGCTGTGCGGTACGCCGCTGCGCGACGGCGTCTGCCCGACGCCGGAGCGCCATCAGGGCGACGCCTAGAACTCTCACCGAAGTACTAGACGAGTAGATCCGATGTGACGGTGGCCGAAGTCTCATGATCGCGCGGTTGAAGGGCCGGCCAGACCGATCAGGCCAATCACCTCGCGGTTATGGTTTGGTGGGTCCACCGAGGTCATGAAATGGAGGGGCTCATGACGGTCGAGCAACAGTGGCTGCTGGACGAGACTCCCTGGCCAGAGCAGGCCACCCTGGCTTACGGCGAGTTGGTGGAACTGACGACGCCGCATCCGCCAGTTCCGAGTCTGGGTTGGCTCGGGCCGGAGATCGTGGGCAGCCGTGGTGTGGTCGTTGGGTGTGTCATCAAGCAGGACGAGCGCGACGGCCACGTCGGGCCGATCTACTCGGTGGAGACCGAGGACGGCAGTCCCTGGGGGCTACGGCCGGAGTTCCTGATCCCCAGGGGACGACTCCATCCCGACATGCCGCCCCGCTATCGCAGCGACCTGCCCGACGGAACCCGCGTCCGAATCCGCACTGAGTCGGACTCACCGAGCGAGACGACGGAAGCTGTCGGGGAGGTCGCCGGGGTCTGGTGGACGACGTCCTTGGAGCCACCGAAGGGCTACATCGTGCAGGTTGGCGACCACGAATACTGCGTGACCCCAGAGCAGGCCGAGGTCCTCTGACTCGGCGAGAGCCTGCCTGCGGTCACTGCCGGATGCCGTCAGTGGTCGAACGCGATCAGCGAGCGCGTGACGGGTGCGCCGGTCCGGTTGTTGTGCCAGATGGCGGTGGCCATCGCCAGGACTCGCTGGGCCACCCGGATCGCGACGCCCTCGAAGGTCCGCCCGCCGTGTTGTTCCAGGTCGAGCTGCCCTTTGAGGGTGTCGTTGACCGACTCGATCAGCTGGCGGACCTTCTTGAGCATCGGCTCGCCGAACCGCTTCTTCTCGCGTTTGAACGAGGGCCGCAGCAACTCGACGCCGAGCTCGGCGAGTTCACGCTCGAATGTCTTCGAGGCGAAGCCCTTGTCCGAGATGAGCACCATGCCCTCGCGGCGGGCGACCAGCTCCGCATCGACTTCGAGCATCGCGGCCAGCACCTCCCGCTCATCCAGCTTCGGGTTCGCCAGCGCCCACAGGATTGGCATGCCGGCCGGCGTGCACACGAGATACAGACGAAGGCCCCAGAAAAAGCGGGAGTGAGAGGCGCAGTAGCCGTAGCCGGCCCAGCCCGCCATGTTCGAACGCTGGACGGTCGGGCGCGACATGCCGCACGGCACCGGCGTGGAGTCGGTGATCCACACCGTGTCCGTCCAGAAGTCGCTATCCCGGGCCAGTTCCCGGATCACGCGCTTTACCAGCGGCAGTGCCGAACGGAGTCGCTTGTTGTAGCCCGCGCGCTGGGGAAGGTACGGGAACATGCCGGACAGGCGCTTGTGCGCGTAGCGCAGCCAGCGGGCCTCGGAGTGGTACCCGAGCAGGGCCTGGGCCACCGCGAGGCAGACGAGTTCAGAGTCGCTGAGCAGGGGCGGGCGGCCCAGCCATCGCGTTCCTCCGATCTCGTCGTCGATCTTCACGTAAAGTGCGGTCAAGAGGGTGTTCAGGTCGGTCGTCACAAACTGATCTTGGACGCCCTCGACCCTTTGGCGGGACCGAACTTCGGATCTACTCGTCTAGAGCTCAAGGCAGCAGCTGTTCGGCCCAGATCGTCTTGCCCACGGAGCTCTGGCGGCAGCCCCAGCGCTCGGAGACCTGGGCGACCAGCAGCAGGCCCCGGCCGCCCTCGTCGAAACTACGGGCCCGCCGCAGGTGCGGGGCGGTGTTGCTGCCGTCGGAGACCTCGCAGATGAGCACGTCGGCGCGGATCAGCCGCAGCTGGATGGGCAGGCTGCCGTAGCGGATGGCGTTGGTGACCAGTTCACTGACGATCAGCTCGGTGGCGAAGTCGAGCTCCGAGAGCCCCCAGGCGGCCAGCTGTTCGCTCGCCGCCCGGCGGACGCCGGCCACGGCCGCCGGGTCCGCCGGGATCTGCCAGCTGCGGACCCGGTCGGCGCCGAGGGTGGCGGTGCGGGCCAGGAGCAGGACGATGTCGTCGGCCGACGGGTCGGGACGTACCTTGCGCAGTACTTCGTCGCAGATCTCCTCCAGATCGGCGCCCGGGCGGCGCAGTGCCTCGCTCAGCAGCTCGAGGCCGACGTCGATGTCGCGGTCACGGTCGGGGGTCTCGATCAGGCCGTCGGTGAAGAAGGCGAGCAGGCTGCCCTCGGCCAGGTCGATCCGGACGGACTCGAAGGGCAGCCCGCCCAGGCCGAGCGGTGGCCCGGCGGGCAGGTCCAGGATTCGTGCGGTGTCGTCGGGGGTCACCAGGACGGGCGGCGGATGCCCGGCCCGGGCCAGGTCGCACCGGCCGGTGACGGGATCGTAGACGGCGTAGAGGCAGGTGGCCCCGACCTCTCCGGAGGTGCCCTCCCCTTCGCTCCCCCGCTCCCGGTCGAGCCGGAGGACCAGGTCGTCCAGCCGGGTGAGCAGCTCGTCGGGTGTGAAGTCCACGTCGGCGAGGGTCCGTACGGCGGTGCGCAGGCGGCCCATGGTGGCCGAGGCGTGCACCCCGTGGCCTACCACGTCACCCACCACCAGCGCGACCCGCCCGCCGGACAGGGCGATGACGTCGAACCAGTCACCGCCGATCTCCTCCCCCGCGCCGGCGGGGAGGTACCGGTAGGCGAGGTCCAGCGCCGGAACCTCCGGCAGCCGTTCGGGCAGCAGACTGCGCTGGAGGGTGAGCGCGGTGTGCCGCTCACGGGTGTAGCGGCGGGCGTTGTCGATGCTCAGTGCCGCCCGGGCGGCGATCTCCTCGGCGAGCACCAGGTCGTCCTGACCGAAGGGGTCGGCGGTGCGGTGCCGCAGCAGGTGCATCACGCCGAGGGTGATGCCTCGCGCGCGCAGCGGCACCAGCATCAGCGAATGGATCTTGTACCGTCGCATGCTCTCCGCGCGGGCCGGTGAGGCCGTCAACCAATCGCGCAGCTGCGGGTCACCCATCCGGTAGTGGGCGCCCTGACCGGTGATCAGCGCCTGGGCGGGCGGGGAGCCTGGCGGGTAGACGTCGGTGTCACCCACCGCGACCACCGACTCCGGGCACCCCGGAATCACCGATCGCTGCGCCGTGCGGCGGAACACGACCGGCTTGTCGGGGGGTGCCGGTTGCGGCTCCTGCCCCTGGGCGACCGACTCCAGCAGGTCGACGGTGACGTAGTCGCTGAACCCCTCCACCGCCACCTCGGCCAGTTCCTCGGCGGTCCGGGTCACGTCCAGGGAACGGCCGATCCGCAGGCCGGCGTCGTTCAGCACCGCCAGGCGGCGCCGGGCCCAGTACTGCTCGGTGATGTCGATCACCAGGGCCGACAGCCCCTGCACCTCCCCCGCCCGGTCCTTCAGCGGGGAGATGTAGACCGACCACGCGTGGTCGCGGACCTCGCCGGAGGCCCGGAACGGCTGCTCCTCCCGGAAGACCGTCTCGCCGGTGCGCAGCACCTGCCGTTGCAGGCGGTCGATCTCGTCCAGGGGCGGGCTGGGATAGATCTCCCACAGCGTCCGCCCCCGCATCTCCTCCTGCGTCAGCCCCATGGCCCGGCTCATCACCTGGTTGCAGGCCACGAACCGGGCCTCCCGGTCGTACACGGCGACCGGCAGCGGGAGCTGAGCGAGCGTGAGGTCCCACAGCTCGGCCGGCGCCGCGTCGGTCGGCCCGGCGGGGTACCGTACCGCCGCCGGGGTGACGACCCAGGGGGTCCGGCCGTCGGAGTCCGCCAGCGGCGTGCCCCGAAGGTGCGCGGTGACCCGGTCGCCGTCCCGGGTCCGCAGCGCCAGATCGCTGGTCCAGGGCTCACCGGCGGCCAGGTGATGCCGCAGGGCCGAGGGCAGCTCCGCGGCGAGCAGCCGGGCGGCCGGGCGGCCCACCACCTCCTCGGGCCCGTACCCGAGAAGCCGCCCGGCTCCGGCGCTCCACACCAGGACGGCTCCGCGGTCGTCGACGACCACCGCGAAGTCCTCGGGCACTGCTGCGCCCCGTGTGGGCGTTCCGGGTTCGTTCTCCATGGCGGGTATTCCGACCTCGTTCCTGCCGCGCCCCTCCAGCATCCCGCCGCGGCACCGGCCGCTCAACCGACGCGCTGTCCCCCGACGAAGACCCTGACATCCCAGGCCGCGAGCCGCACCGGCCCGCCAGCCGGAACAGAGCTGCCGTCCAGGGCGTCGGTCAGCCGCGTGGGTGCCTGGGCCTCGGCCGGCTGCCAGCTCCAGTTGTGCACCACGTGGACCCGGCGTCCGTCCGGGGAGGTGCCGGTGGTCGCGGTGACGGACTCGGGCAGGCCGTGCCAGCCGCTGCGCGGGGTCGGCGCCAGCCAGGCGGCCAGTTCCCGGGCGAGTTCGCGGCCGGGCACGGTGCCGACGCAGGTGATCCGGCCGGCGCCGTGGCGGCGGGTGGTGACGGCGGGCCAGCGGCCGTAGTGCGGGTGGTCGTACTCGGCCAGCACCGTGGCGTCGACGGGGGTGAGGCCGTCCACCCAGCGGGTCGCGGTGGCGTCGGCGGTCAGGGTGAGCGGGCTGTCGGCGGCGGCCCGTACCGGCAAGGCGGCGGCGAGGTTGCCGAACTCCTCGTACCAGACCCCGGCGGCCGTCACCAGGCGCGCGGGGGCGGGCTCGTGGCGGGCCCGGGCCTCGTGGTCGGCGTAGCCGGTGCGGGGGCCGAGCACGAGGTGGCCGCCCGCTTCGGCGTAGGCCGCGAGCCAGTCGAGCAGCGAGTCCTCGGCGAGGTACAGCCCGGGGACCACCAGCACGGGGTGCCGCTGCGCGGCCGACTCCGGTGCCACGCCCTCCCGTTCGCCCCGGGCGTCGTGCAGCTGGCGGGCGTGCAGAATGCGGACCTGGCGGCCGGCCTCGAAGGCGCCCCGGTAGAAGGGGTCGAACAGCCCGTGGTAGGAACTGCCGTCCGGGTCACCGCCGTTGGTGGCCAGCGGCGGGTACTTCTGCATCAGCCACCTGCTGGGCATCGAGTAGACCATCGCGATGTCGTCGTCGGGCTCGATCCCGGCGACCAGTGCTCCGGCGGTCTCGAACTCGGCTCCCAGGCGGGCGAGTTCGGCGTAGACCCGGCCGGGCCGGCCGCTGTGCGGCAGGACGCCGCCCCAGTACGTCTCGGCGCCGAAGTGCAGGGTGTGCCAGTGCCAGTACTCGACCATCCGCGCACCCCGGGAGACCAGCGCCCAGGCGGCCTGCCGCCACTGGCCGTCGAAGGCCGGCCGGTTCTCCGAAGTGCCGCTGATCGCCTGGGCGTTGGTCTCGGTGACCAGGAACGGCTCCTGCCGGGAGGAGAAGATCCGGTCGGCGCTCTGGTACAGGGCCCAGACACCGGCGGTCTTCCACCCCTGCACGTGGTCGTCGGGCGTGGGGTCGGGCAGCGCGAGGGCGTCCTGCATGTCGTAGTACGGGTTGCCCGCGGTGACGTCCAGAGCGTCCGTCAGCTCGTCGTCCGCCACGGCCGGGTGGCCGTACTGGAGGCAGGTGGTGACGAACTGCCCGGGGCTCGCGTACTCGCGCACGATCGCGGCCTGCCAGGCAATGAACCCGTCGGTCTGCCGGGCCTGGAAGGCCCGCCAGGCGACGTCGTACTGCGGCTGGGCATTGCCGTCGGGCGTCCACAGGTCGGCCCAGGTGCTCAGGCGGTGCGACCAGTAGACCAGTCCCCATTCGCGGTTGAGGGTCTCCACGTCGCCGTACTGCCGCTGCAGCTCGTCGACGAAGCGCTGGAACACGCCCCGGTTGTGCGGCAGTCGGCAGCCCGGCTCGTTGTCGACCTGGTAGCCGATCACCGCCGGGTGGTCGGCATAGCGTTCGACGATCCGCCGGACCACCCGTTCGGCGTGGAACCGGAAGGCGGGGTGGGTGAAGTCGACCTCCTGGCGGGCGCCCCAGGGGGCGGGCTTCCCGGTGCCGTCCTCGGCGGCGATCTCGGGGTACTGGCGGGCCAGCCAGGGCGGTACGGCGTAGGTGGGCGTGCCGAGCACGACCGCGATGCCGCGCTCGTGGGCGGCGTCCAGCACCGGCCGCAGCCAGTCCAGCTCGAACCGGCCGTTCGAGGGCTCCCAGGTGGACCAGACCGACTCACCGACCCGGATGACGGTGAACTTCGCCCGCGCCATCAGGTCGAGGTCTTCCTTCAGCCGCTCGTACGGCTGGTACTCGTGGTAGTAGGCCGCGCCGAACAGGACGCGCGGGGGCAGCGTGGACATGGGTGAACCTCCGGACGCGAGGAGCCCCGGCCGCCTAAGTGCGGTGGCCGGGGCTTGATATGACGGATCGTCAGGCGATGGTGCCGGTCACCGTGGTGCCGGACTTCTTGACGTGGTACGTGGCGGTGTCGCCGCTGTAGAAGTGGAACACCAGCGTCGCCGTCTCACCCTCGCGGAGCGAGGTCAGGAACGCCGGGGTCAGGATGATCGTGCCGTTCGCGTAGTCCGGCGAGAAGGCCTGGTTGAACTCCTGGTACGGGGTCCAGCCGGTCGGGCCGGCGTTGGTGCCGTCGGCGTAGGTGGCGTGCATGGTCGCCAGGTCGTTGCCCTTGTACCGGGTGGGCACGGTGAACGCCTCGTTGGTGCCCGTGGCATCGGACACGACCGGAACGTCGTTGGTGACGATGCCGATGTTCCAGGGCAGCCCACGGCTGAACCGGGCCTGGAGCGTCGCGTTGACGCCGTAGGCGCGGTTGCCGGCCAGGCGGGTCAGCGCCTTCTCGGTGACGGTCAGCGTGGTGCCGGAGACGGTGTAGTCCCGGCCCGCGACCAGCTTGGTGTCGCCCTGCCACAGACCCCGGAAGGCCAGGCCGTTGAGGTTCAGGGTGAGCGACTTGGCGGTGACCGGAGCGGACTTCGGCAGGAAGACCTTGTCGAAGGAGGTCGAGCCCGAGCGGGTGGTCCAGCTCGACCTGATCACGGCGAACAGCTCCGGGTCACGCCACTGGAGGGTGTCGCGGTTCAGGTAGGCGAACGGGTCCCACAGGGCGGTGGTGACGCCGTTCTTGCGGGCCCCGTAGCCCACATGCTCGTAGTACTTCAGCGCCTCACCGCGCTCGATGCGGGAGGGGTGGAAGTGGTCGGGGTAGGCGAGCAGACCGTACTCGCCGACGTAGACCGGGATGCCCTTGGCGACGAAGGTGTCGTGCATGGCCGCGAAGGAGTCGTCCAGGTGCTTCTGCGCGACCGCGTCGTACAGGGTGCCGCCCGCGACGTTCACGCTGAACGGGTACCAGCTGTAGAAGTGCACCTGCGCGATGAGCTGGCTGTCGTTCAGCGCGGCGATCGCGGTGTACAGGTTGTCCAGGTAGACCTGGTCACCGCTGCCGCCCGGCGTGGTCAGCGACAACATGCGCCTCGCGTTCGCGCCGCCCGAGGCGCGGACCACGGAGTGGAACGAGGTCTGCAGCTCGTTCAGCAGGGAGAGCTTCTGCGCGTCCGTGGCGTTCTGGAACTGCGGCTCGTTGATGCCCTCGAAGATCAGGCTGCGCGGCTCGTCCCGGAAGGCCGTGGAGATCTGGGACCAGGTGGAGTTGAAGCGGGCGACCACGTTGTCGTGGTCGGTGGACATGTTCCAGACCCACTGCCACGAGTCGTGGTGGACGTTGAGCACCACGTACAGGCCGTCGGCCAACGCCCAGTCGACGAGCTGCTTGACCCGGGCCATGTAGGTGGCGTCGACGGTGTACGGCGCGGTGGCGGACTGGTGGCCGGTCCAGGTCACAGGGATGCGGACGCTGCGGAAACCGGCCGCCGCGATGGTGTCGAAGGTCGCCTTGGTGGTCTGTCCGTTGCCCCAGGAGTCCTCGTTCGGGATGGCGTCCAGGGTGTTTCCCAGGTTCCAGCTGGGCTGCATCTGCGCGACGGCGTCCATCGGGTTGTCTGGCACCCAGGCCACCGGGCACAGCGGCCGCTGGTGTTCCTCGGGCGCGGCGAACGCGGTGCCGCCGGACAGGCCCAGCATGACGGCCAGCGCCATCAGCAGGGCGGCCAGGCGGCCGGGGCCCCGGACGCGGTGGCGGGCGGGTTTCCTGATGTCTTTCACGTGTCGTCCCTCTCGTGAGTGCGGGTGGTGCTCTCGCTGACGGGTGGTCATGAGGCCGACGTGGGCTCGTAGTCGAACCAGTCGAAGTGGACGGTGCCGGCTGCGGCGTACATCCCGATGACCCGCCCGGTGAAGCCGCCGGCCACCTCGGTGGACAGGTAGCGGCCGTCCAGCGAGGCGAGCGGGGTGAAGCCGCCGTCG
Organism: Kitasatospora gansuensis; assembly: GCF_014203705.1. Classification (NCBI taxonomy): domain Bacteria; kingdom Bacillati; phylum Actinomycetota; class Actinomycetes; order Kitasatosporales; family Streptomycetaceae; genus Kitasatospora; species Kitasatospora gansuensis. Next base: position 7,298,708 of record NZ_JACHJR010000001.1, on the reverse strand, counting down.
GGCAGTTCCACGCCGAAGGAGAGCAGGTCGGGTGCGGTGCGCGAGTCCTCCGGTGGGTGCGGGCCGATCTCGACGCCGAGCACCACCGGACCGGCGGGCACCAGGATGGACGCCACCTCGGTGCGCAGCGGGCCGATCCGGGCGAACACCGTCACCCGGCCGTCGACGGCCTCGATCTCGTAGTGGTGCCGCTCGTCCAGCCGGACGGCCAGGCCGCCACGGCCCTCGGCGGGGTCGATCAGGGTGCGCACCGAGCAGTCCAGGTGCTGCTGGCGGCGGCCGACGAAGACCGGGTCGGGCTCGTCCAGCGAGGCGCCGGCCGCGTGCAGGGTGAGCCAGCCGGAGCGTTCCTTGGTGGTGACCAGCTGCGCCGGGCGCTCGCGCACCGAGATCCAGCAGGGCTGGAGCTCGGCGTGGTCGAAGTCGTCCCGGACCGGCAGCCCGGTGGCGGGGATCAACGGCCAGGCGGGCGCGGGCAGTTCGGGGGTGAGCGGGCCGACCACCGGCCAGTCGTCGACCCACTCGACCGGCGCGAGGAAGGTCTCCCGGCCGATCACGTGCCAGCCGGGGGTGCCACCGCGCGGCCGGACGCCGAGCAGCACCATCCACCAACTGCCGTCGGGCGCCTGCACCAGGTCCGCGTGGCCGGTGTTCTGGATCGGGTGGTTGGTGCTGCGGTGGGTCAGGACCGGATTCGCCGGGCACGACTCGAACGGGCCGGTGGGCGTACGGCCGCGGGCGATCGACACGCCGTGGCCACGCTCGGTGCCGCCCTCGGCGATCAGCAGGTACCAGTACTCGCCGATCCGGTACAGGTGCGGCGCCTCGGGCGCCTGGCCGCCGGTGCCGGACCAAGTCCGCTCCGGCTCGCCGAGGGTCTCGCCGGTGTACGGGTCGAGCCGGACCTGCGAGATGCCCGCTACGGTGCACCAGCAGGTGCCGTCCTCGTCCCAGGCCAGGTCCGGGTCGATGCCGGGCACCCCGGGCAGCCGGACCGGGTCGGACCACGGGCCGGCCGGGTCGGTGGCGGTGAAGAGCATGTTGCCGCTGTCGCCGACGTTGGTGACGATCAGCCAGAACCGGCCGTCGTGGTGGCGCAGCGTCGGTGCGTAGATGCCGGCCGAGGACGGCATCTCCCGCGGCAGGCGCAGCTGGCTCGGCCGGTCCAGGGCGTTGCCGAGCTGCGTCCAGTTGACCAGGTCGCGGCTGTGGAAGACGGGGATCCCGGGGAAGTACTCGAAGCTCGAGCACACCAGGTAGTAGTCGTCGCCGACCCGGCAGATGCTCGGGTCGGGGTGGAAGCCGGGGATCACGGGATTGGGGACGGTGCTGCCCGCCAGGTGGCCTGACACTGGATCAGTTCCTCTCGGTGTACGGGTGGTTCGGGCGGCGCCCCGGCCGGGGAGGACCGGGGCGCCACCAGTCATCGGGGGGCAGCCGATCGCGCAGGACGCGCCGTTGAACCGGAAGGCGGGCGGATTGGCGTTGCTGCCGGACCAGGTGGCCTTGAAGCCCCACTGGACGCTTCCGCCGCGCGGGATGGCGGCGTTGGCCTGACGGGTGATCAGTGGGCGCGCAGGACCGCGCAGCCGCCGGGCGACAACCGGTGCACGGGGCCGTCCGTCAGCAGGTCGTGAGCGGGCTCCGGCAGTGCGACGGCCTCGGTACGGTGGTTGATCAGCACGTGCCAGCGGCGGCCGTCGGCGGCGTGGCGGGTGACGGCTTCCACCCCGGACGGCAGGCCCGGCAGCTCCGGCTGCACCGCCGCCTCGGTGAGCAGCCGGGCGACCAGGGCGGCGTAGCCGCTGTCGTCCAGGCGGGTGGAGAGGTACCAGCCGGCCCCGGCGCCGAATCCGTGCCGGGTGAGCGCCGGGCCGCCGCCGAGCACGCCGTCGGTGTAGGCGGCGACCACCTCGGCCCCCTCGGTGCGCAGCAGCTCGCTCCAGGCGGTGCCGTGCGAGCCGTCGGACAGGGCGGTCGCCTCCTCGCGCCGCAGCGGGCGGTGCTCCTCGACCCGGACGCCCAGCGCCTCGCGCAGCGGCGCGACCGGGTAACCACCGAGCCGGGCGTGCATCCGCTCGTCGACGGAGCCGCCGGAGTGCTGGACCAGCAGCGTGCCGCCGTCGGCGACGTACCGGCGCAGGTTCGCCGCACCCGCGTCGGTGAGCAGGAACAGGGCTGGGGCGACGACCAGTTGATACCGGCTCAGGTCGTGTTCGGGGTGGGCGAAGTCGACCGTGACACCCGCGTCCCACAGCGCCCGGTGGGCCCGGCGCAGGGTGGCGTGGTAGTCGAGTTCGGCCGACGGCAGCCCGTCGGACTGCAGCGCCCACCAGGCGTCGGAGTCGTGCAGGACGGCGACCTCGGCCCGGACGGTGGAGCCCGCCAGCTCGCCGAGCCGGGCGACCGCCTCACCGACCTCGGTGACCTCGCGGAAGATCCGGCTGTCCGGCCCGGCGTGCGGGACCATCGCCGAGTGCCACTGCTCGGAGCCCGCCCGGGACTGGCGCCACTGGAAGAACAGCGCGCCCTCCGAGCCCCGGGCGATGTGACCCAGGGTGTGCCGGAGGATCTCGCCCGGTTCCTTGGGGAGGACGCGGTCACCCGCGTAGACGGTGTTGGTGCCCTGCTCCATCAGCAGCCAGGGCGCGCCGCCGCCGAAGGAGCGGGCCCGGTCACCGCCGAACGCGGTGTCGGCGGCGGCGTCCACCCCGGGCGCGGTGGGGTAGTGGTCGATGGCCACCAGGTCGACCTCGCGGCCGAAGGCCCACAGGTCCAGGTTCTGGTAGCCGGGCAGCATCAGGTTGGTGGTCACCGGCCGGTCGCTGTGGGCGCGGATCGCGTCGCGCTGCTCGCGGTAGGCGGCCAGGGTCTCGTCCGACCAGAACCGGCGGAAGTCCAGCGCCTGGCCGGGGTTGTGGTGCCACTGGGTGGCCCGGGGCGGCTGGATCTGCTCCCAGGAGCCGTACCGCTGGCTCCAGAACGCCGTGCCCCAGGCGTCGTTGAGCGCGTCGAGCGAGCCGTGCCGGGCGCGCAGCCAGACCCGGAAGGCGGCCGCGGTGTGGTCGCACCAGCAGAGCGTCGCGTACTCGTTGTGCACGTGCCACAGGGCCAGCGCCGGGTGGTCGCCGTAGCGTTCAGCGAGTGCCGTGGCGATCCGGCGGGCGGCCCGGCGGTAGGCGGGGGCGGCCAGGCAGTAGGTGTCCCGGCTGCCGTGGGTCAGCCGGGTGCCGTCGGGGCCGGCCGGCAGGGCGTCGGGGTGGGCCAGGGTGAACCAGGGCGGCGGGGAGGCGGTCGGGGTGGCCAGGTCGACGGCGACCCCGTTGGCCTGCAGGCGGTCCAACTGCTCGTCCAGCCAGCCGAATTCGTAGCGCCCCTCGTCCGGCTCCAGCAGCGCCCAGGAGAAGACGCCGACGGTGACCAGGTTCACCCGGGCCGTGCGCATCAGCTCGTCGTCCTGCTTCCACACCTCCTCGCCCCACTGCTCCGGGTTGTAGTCGCCGCCGAAGGCGAGCGCACCGAGGCGGTCGGTGAGCTGACGTGCCGTCATGGAAAGAGCCTCTCTCTGTCCGTGTGTCAGGGGCGGGCGCCGCGGCCCGGGGCCGGCGCGGTGCTCTCGCGGATCACCAGGTCCGGTACCAGCAGCCGCAGTTCGTCCTCGGGCTGCGCGCCCTCGGTGGCCGCCGTGATCCTGGCCATGATCTGTTCGAAGGCGACCTGCCCGAGTTCCCGCTTCGGTCCTGTCACGGCCGTGAGCCGGGGCGTGTACTGCTCCGCCAGCGACTCGGGGCAGATGGCGATCACCGAGGCGTCCTCCGGGACGGTCCGCCCGCTGGCGCGCAGCAGGTCGAGCAGCGGGCCGATCGCGCCCTCGTTCTGCACCACGAACCCGGTGGTGTCCGGACGGTCGGCGAGGATCCTGGCCACGGTGCCCGCCGTGCTCTCGTACGTGCCCTCGCACGGCCGGTGCACGAAGCGCAGGCCACGCCGCTCCGCGCGCTCGCGGAAGCCGTGCAGGGTGCGCACGGCGTAGCCCGCGTGCCGCTCGTAGACGGCCCTGGCGTAGCCGACGAAGGCGATGTCCCGGTGGCCGAGGTCGGCCAGGTGGTCCGCGCAGAGCGCGCCCATGGTGGGGAAGTCGTGGTCGACGCAGGAGAGTCCGGCCGGGTCGTCGGGCCAGCCGATGAGCACGGTCGGTATGCCCTGGGCGCGCAGGGCCGGGATGCGTTCGTCCCCCACCCTGATGTCCATCAGGATCACCCCGTCGGCGAGTCCGCCGGCGGCGATCCGCCGCACCTCCTCGGGGCCTTCGTCATTGGTCATCAGCAGGATGTTGTAGCCGTGCTGACGGGCCGTCACGGTGACGGAGATGGCGATCTCCGTCATCGTCGGCACGTACACGTCGGTGTTAAGCGGCACCACCAGGGCGACCATGTGCGAACGCTTGCCGGCCAGGGCCCGGGCGCTGGTGTTGGGGTGGTAGCCGAGCTCCCGGACGGCCCGCTCGACGCGGCCGCGGGTCTCGTCCAGGATCGGGCGCTTCCCGCTCAGCGCGTAGCTGACGGTGCTTGCCGAGACGCCGGCGTGCCTGGCCACGTCGGCGAGCGTGACGGGTCTGCTGGACATCCGGCTCAGCCCTTGATCGCGCCGGTGAGCACACCGGTGCGCAGGTGCTTCTGCACGAACGGGTACACGAGCAACAGCGGCACCAGGGTGAGGACCACGACCGCCATCTGCAGCGACAGCGGCGCGGTCTGGGCCTGGATGCTGCCGAAGCCCGCGTTGACGGAGCCTGGCAGTCCGTTGCCCCGGTTGACGTAGGTGAGCAGGACGTACTGGAGCGGCCACTTCTCGGCGTCCGTCGGCAGGTAGAGCATGACGTTGAAGAACGAGTTCCAGTAGCCCACCGCGTAGAAGAGCGCGGTCACGGCGGTGACGGCCCGTGAGGTCGGCAGGACGACGGACCACAGGATGCGCCACTCCCCCGCGCCGTCCATCCGGGCCGCGTCGATCAGCTCGGAGGAGGTGTCGGAGTAGAAGGCGCGCAGCACCAGGATGTTGAAGACGGAGACCGCGCCCGGCAGGATCAGCGCCCACCACTGGCCGTAGCCGCCGAGCCCGGTGACCACCAGGAAGGTCGGGATGAGGCCGCCGCTCACGAACATCGTGACGATCAGCAGCACCAGGACGGAGCGGTGGCCGAGCGACCTGGGCCGGGACAGGCCGTAGGCGCACAGGATCGAGACGGCCATCGACACCGCCGTGCCGACCACCGTGATGCCCAGGCTCACCGTCAGCGCGGTGAGCACGGTGGAGTCGCTCAGCATCTGGCGGTAGGCCTCGGTGGTCAGCCCGTCGGGCCAGATCACCAGGCCGCCGGCCCGGTTGACGGCCCCCGGGGTGGAGAAGCTGGTCAGCACGACGATCCAGAGCGGGACCAGGACGACGGCGAGCATCGCACCGAGGGTCATCCCCTTGGCCGCCTGGCCGGCCGTGGTCGGCGGCTCCTCCCAGGGCGGGCGGGCGGCCCTGGCCCGGCGTCGGGCGGCCCTCGTCTCCGTGTCGCGCTTCCCGCCCGTGCGTCCGATGGTGAGTACGTTGGTCATTTGCGGTACAACCCGTCGTCGCCGAAGGCATGCGCCAGCCGGTTGGCACCCCAGATGAGCAGCAGCGAGATCACGCTCTTGAAGAGCCCGGCCGCCGCGCCGTAGCTGTAGTCGCCGGTGGCGATGCCGTAGTAGAAGGAGAAGGTGTCCAGAACGTCAGCCGCGTCGTGCCCGACGGCGTTCCGTTGGATCAGGAACTGCTCGAAGCCGACCGAGAGCGCGTTGCCCAGGCGCAGCACCAGCATCAGCACGATCACCCCGCGCAGGCCCGGAAGCGTGATGTGCCACATCCGCCGGAACCGTCCCGCGCCGTCCGCCGCAGCGGCCTCGTACAGCTCGGTGTTGATCGCGCTGAGCGCGGCGAGGAAGACGATGATCCCCCAGCCCGCCTCCTTCCAGATCGACTGGGAGGTGACCAGCAGGGCGAAGGTGTCCGGGTTGGTCATGATGTCCCAGGTACCGATGTCCTGCTGACGGAGGAACTGGTTGAGCGCGCCCGCACCGCCCAGCATCTGCTGGAAGATCGTGATGGCGAGCACCCACGAGAAGAAGTGCGGCAGGTAGACGACGGACTGGATGAAGTTGCGCGTCCGCTCGCTGAGCACCGTGTTGAGCAGCATGGCCAGCGCGATCGGGATCGGGAAGAAGAGGATCAGCTGGACGAAGCTCAGGTACAGCGTGTTCGTCATCGCGTGCCAGAACATCGCGTCGCCGAGGAGCCGGCTGAACTGGTCGAACCCGACCCACTCGCTCTGCCAGACCCCCACCAGCGGGTCGTACTCCTGGAACGCGGTGGCCAGGCCGAACAGCGGGAGGTAGTTGAACACCAGCAGCAGGACGACCGCGGGCACCGTCATCAGGATCAACGAACGGTCGCGGCGCAGCCGGTGCCGCAGGCTCAGGCCTTCCGGTGCGCCGGTGCGCTCCGGCTGCGCGGTGCTCACTGGCCCGTGCCGTACTTGTTCAGGACGTTCTCGGTCATCCACCCCTTGAGCCGGTCCCCGCTACTCGACCGCCAACTCGCCACCGCTTCCTGCACCTCCGAGACCTTCTTCTTGCCCCGGTAGCAGTCCTGGACGGTGTCCGACACGGCCTGGGCGGCCTCGGCCGTGGCCATCGCCTGCGGCATGCTGATGTTCATGCCCCAGAAGGGCGGCTTGGTGAGGGCCTGGACGTTGTCGGCCTGCCAGGCCGCCAGGTCCTTGGTGACGATGTCGCCGCCCGGGTTGCTGATCACGGCCGACGGGGAGGCCAGGAACGGGAAGGTCTGGCTCTGGACCGCCTTCTGGCCCTCGTCGGTGAAGGTGGGAACGCCGTTCACCCGGGTGTGGTGAACGCCCTCGACGCCGAAGTTGGCCATCGTGTACTCGGCCGAACCGTAGGGCGCAGCCAGGTAGTTGGCGACCGAGAGCAGCTCCTCGATCTGGGCGGGCTTCAGATCGGCGTTCAGGTAGCTGAGTATGGCGGTCGAAGCACCCATGTAGACCACCGGCTTGCTCTTGCCGTCGGCGGCGAAGACGTTGAAGGCGCCACGCCGGTAGTTCGGGTCCGCGGCGGTGCCGGCCTGATGGTCGCTCAGCTTCCAGACACCCGTGCCGCCGCCGTCGATGAGCACCTTTCCGCTGTAGAAGCGGGTGATGGCGTTCGCGCCGTCACCGGCCAGCGAGTCCGGGTGCACGTACCCGGAGGCGGCCAACCGGTTGTGCCAGTCGAGAGCCTCCAGGAACTCCTGGGTCTCGAACAGGTGGACCAGCTTGCCGTTGTCCACCTTCCACTTGAGCGGGGCACCCCAGGCCGTGTACAGGTAGGTCCACAGGTCGCCGAAGGCCCAGACGCCGCGCTTGGCGTCGGTCAGCTCCTTGCCGAGGCTCAGCAGGTCGTCGGCGGACTTGACCTGCTCGGCCTTGATCCCGCGCCCCTCCAGGATGTCCCGGCGGTAGAAGGTGGTGCCCGCGACGACGAACTTGCTCGAGAAGCACGGGATGCCGTACAGCTTGTCGCCCCACACGCCGACCTGCCAGGCGCCGGTGGGTATCGCGGCCAGGTTCGGGTACTTCTTGATCTTGTCGCCGGACAGGTAGGGGGTCAGGTCCGCGAGCTGGGTCCCGGCCAGCCCCCCGAGGTTGAAGTTGGGGTTCCACCAGCTCGGCAGCTGAATCCAGTCCGGCAGCTTCTTGGCGGCCGTCATGGTCGGGACGATGGTGGAGTAGTTGTTGCCGTCCGCCGGCTTCATCGTCAGCTCGACGCCCAGTGCCTTGTTCATGGCCTGGTAGAAGGCGTTGCCGGCCGGCGGGGCGGTCCCCCACAGCGGCGTGACCGCCGTGTAGCTGCCGCCCTTGCCCGGGACGCCGGAGACCGTGGTGACCGGGGCGGACGGGTAGCTGAGGTACGCGGGGTCGGTCGCCGCGTCGGGGCCACCGGCCACGGAGGGGATCTCCGGCTTGCCGGAGGTGCTGGGCACATAGGCCGGCAGGGCCGACTTGAGGCCCGCCTCGGTGTTCGCACCGGTCTTCCGGTCCGCACCTCCGCCACAGGCGGAGAGCAGCGGCGTCATCGCGGCGGCCCCCGCCACCGAAACAGCGGCACTGACGAAGGTCCTGCGGTTCATCTCGGTTCTCATGGCGAAGCGGCCTTCCGATCGAAACTGTCGAAGCGCTTGCGTGTTTCGGCGACACTAACGACGTGTTAGGAGTTCAGCAATAGCGTGAACAAATCCGAAACTGGCCATTGCCAAGGCAGTTGACACATTCCTGGCTTCATGTCAGCGTCGAAGCGCTTCGATGAACGGCCACAGCACTCAGCCTTGAGGGGTTGTCCCACGTGAGTTCCCTGTCCGCGTCCGCGGCTGACCTGCCTCTTTTCCCTGATCCCGCGCTCCCGCTGCGCAAGCGCGTCGACGACCTGCTCGAACGGCTCACGCTCGACGAACGGCTCGCGATGCTGCACCAGTACGCACCGGCCGTGCCCCGCCTGGGAGTTGACTCCTTCCGCACCGGCAGCGAAGCTCTGCACGGCGTCTCCTGGCTGGGGCTCGCCACGGTCTTCCCGCAGGCCGTCGGCCTCGGCGCCAGCTGGGACGAGAACCTGGTGCGCCGGGTCGCCGAGGCGGTCTCGGTCGAACTGCGCGCCTTCCACCGCCACCGCCCGCCGATGACCGCCCCCGACCGCGCCCCCAACAGCCTCCAGTCCTGGGCGCCGGTGCTCAACCTGCTGCGCGACCCGCGCTGGGGCCGCAACGAGGAGGGCTACTCCGAGGATCCGGTGCACACCGCCCGGGTCGGCGAGGCGTTCTGCCGGGGCCTCTCGGGCGACCACCCGACCTACCTGCGGACCGCTCCGGTGCTCAAGCACTTCCTCGCCTACAACAACGAGGACGACCGCTGCACCAGCTCCTCCGCGCTGCGCCCGCGCGTGCTGCACGAGTACGACCTGGCCGCCTTCCGCCCCGTCGTCGCCTCCGGCGCGGCCACCGGCGCGATGGCCGCCTACAACCTGGTCAACGGCCGTCCCTGCCACGTGAGTCCGCTCATCGAGACCGAGCTGCGCCGCTGGGCGCGGCCCACCGGGCACGAGCTGTTCGTGGTGAGCGACGCCGAGGCGCCCTCCAACCTGGTCGACATGGAGTACTACTTCGACAACCACGCCGAGTCCCACGGCGCCGCACTCAAGGCCGGCATCGACAGCTTCACCGACCACGGCGAGGACAGTGCGACGGTCGTCGGCCGGCTGCGCGAGGCGCTGGAGCGCGGTCTGATAGCCGAGGCCGACGTGGACCGCGCCATCCGGCGACAGCTCGAACTGCGCTTCCGGCTCGGCGAGTTCGACCCCGAGCTGGACCCGTACGCCGGTATCGGCGCCGAGGTGATCGACAGCCCCGAGCACCGCGCCCTGGCCCGCGAGGCCGCGACCGAGTCGGTGGTGCTGCTCAAGAACGACGGCCTGCTGCCGCTCGACCCGGCCCGTACGCCCAGGATCGCCGTCATCGGTCCGCTCGCCGACACGCTGTTCGAGGACTGGTACAGCGGCACGATGCCCTACCAGGTCGGCGTCGCCGCCGGGCTCTCCGCCGCGCTCGGCGCCGAGGTGGTCCGGACCGAGGGCAATGACCGGATCGCACTGCGCTCGCGCACCACCGGCGAGCCGCTCGGCAAGACCTCCTTCGAGGTGACCGACTGGGGCCGCGACCGGCTGACCCTGCGTGACACCGGGACCGGCCGCTACCTGACCCTCAAGGAGGACGCCACCCTGGTGGCCGACCAGGAGCTGATCAAGAGCTGGTTCGTCCAGGAGACCTTCCACCTGGAGCCCGCCGAGGACGGCACTGTCCTGCTGCGTTCGGTGCACACCGGCCGGTACGCCGCCGTGGACCCGGCCGACGGCCGGGTGACCGTCACCGCCGACACCCCGGAGGCCGCCGAGCCCTGGGAGCGCGAACTGCTCCACGACGGCGCGGCCGAGGCGCGCGCGGCGGCCGAGGCCGCCGACGTGGCGGTCGTGGTGCTCGGCAACCACCCGATGGTCAACGGCCGCGAGACCGAGGACCGGGTGGACACCGCCCTGCCCCGGGCCCAGGAGGCACTGCTGCGCACCGTCACCGCCGTCCGGCCGGAGACCGCACTGGTGGTGATGAGCAGTTACCCGTACGCCGTGGACTGGGCCGACGAGCACCTGCCCGCTGTGCTGTGGACCTCGCACGGCGGCCAGGAGACCGGCAACGCGCTGGCCGACGTGCTGCTCGGCGGGGCCGAGCCGGCCGGACGTCTGCCGCAGACCTGGTACCGCGGTGACGACCAGCTGCCGGAACCGCTCGACTACGACATCATCAAGGCCGGCTGGACCTACCAGTACCACCGGGCCGCACCCCTCTACCCCTTCGGCCACGGCCTGTCCTACACCGAGTTCGACTACCGCGGCCTGCGCCTGTCCCGGCCGTCCGTCGCCCAGGACGGCGAGGTCGAGGTCACGGTGACGCTGACCAACAGCGGCCGACGGGCCGGCAGCGAGGTGGTCCAGCTCTACGTCCGGGCCCTGGACGCCCGCTACGAGGCTCCCCGGCAGCGGCTCGCCGACTTCACCAAGGTCGGCCTGGAGCCGGGCGAGAGCCGGGAGTTGACGTTCCGTCTGCCGGCCGAACGGCTGGCCCACTGGGACGTCATCACCGGCGCCTTCGCCGTCGATCCCGGCGACTACGAGATCACCGTCGCCCGCTCCGCCGAGCACCCGGTGCTCACCGCGCCGCTCACCGTGACCGGGCCGGCCCCCGCCTCCCGGGTCGTGGTCGACCGGCGCACCCTGGCCGTCGACTTCGACGACCACACGGACATCGACATCGTCGACGCCTCGCGCACCGACGGCGACGCCGTCACCCCGGCCGATCCGGCCCGGCCCGCCACGCTGGTCTTCGGCGGCGTCGACCTCTCCGGCGCCGTCCGGGTGGAGGCCGAGATCGCCCGCGCGGAGGCCGGAGCCGGCCGGGCACGGCTCGAACTCCGTTCCGGTGACCTGCTGTTGGCGGACCTCGACATTCCCGTCACCGGCCACCAGCACACCTGGGCGACCGTGCGGGCCGACTTCACCGCCCCGCCGGCCGGTGTCCACGACCTGCGGCTGACCCTGCACGGCGGCTTCCGGCTGGCCGCTTTCGGCCTCCGCTCGTCCGCCACGGCCTGAGGCGGCGCCTCCCGGACCGGCGGCCCGTCCGAGGGGGACGGGCCGCCACCCCTCCGGGGCACCGCTCACCTCCCCTCACTCCAGCTCGTCATCGCTCCATCCGGAGGAAACCCCATGCCGCTCACCGACTTCGGACTTGACGAACTCGTCCGGTACCAGCCGGAGTTGACCGACCCGAAGGACTTCGACGAGTTCTGGCGAGGGACCCTCGCCGAAGCCCGTGCGCACGACGGGGAGGTCAAGGCCGAACGCGTCACCTCGCAGTACGGGCTGCGTACCGTCGAGGTCGACGACGTGCGCTTCCCCGGCTGGAACGGCGAGCCGGTGGCCGCCTGGCTGATTCGCCCCGCCGGCGTGGACGGGCCACTGCCGGTCGTCGTCACCTACATCGGCTACTGCGGCGGGCGCGGACTGCCCACAGAGCACCTGTTCTGGTCCGCCGCCGGCTACGCCCAACTCGTGGTCGACAGCCGAGGCCAGGGCCACGACACCCCGGACCGGGGCATGGGCGACGGCACCCAGTGGGTCGAGGGCTTCATGACCCGCGGCATCGACTCCCCCGAGAACTACTACTACCGACGCCTCATCACCGACTGCGTGCGCGCCGTCGACGCCGTCGCGCAGCTGCCCGCCCTGGACACCGACCGGATCGTGCTGACCGGCGGCAGCCAGGGCGGCGGCCTGGCGATCGCCGTCGCCGGCCTCACCGGCGACCGCGTCGCCGCGGTGATGCCCGACGTACCGTTCCTGTGCCACTTCCGGCACGCCGTGCAGATCGCCGGCGAGGGACCGTACCCGGAGATCGCCAAGTACCTGCGCTGGCACAGCCGGCACCGGCTGGAGCCGACCTTCGACACCCTGGACTACTTCGACGGCGCGCACTTCGCCCAACGGGCCACCGCCCCGGCCCTGTTCAGCGTCGGCCTGATGGACCCGGTCTGCCCGCCGTCCACGGTCTACGCCGCCTTCAACCGCTACGCCGGCCAGGACCGCACGATGACCGTCTGGCCGTTCGCCGACCACAGCGGCGGCTGCGGCTCCACCCCGCCCACCCAACTCGCCTGGCTGCGCGAGCGCGGCCTCGCTCCGCAGCTCTGACCGCCGCCGTGACCAACACCTGCGGTCCGGCCGCCCACCCGTTCCCCGACCTCCCCGCCGGGTTCCGGCTCGGCGCCGCGACCGCCGCCTACCAGATCGAGGGAGCCCACGACCAGGACGGCCGCGGCCCGTCCATCTGGGACACCTTCAGCCACACCCCCGGCCGTACGCTCGGCGGCGACACCGGCGACACGGCCTGCGACCACTACCACCGCTACTCCGAGGACGTGGCCCTGCTGCGCGAACTCGGCGTCGACAGCTACCGCTTCTCCCTCGCCTGGCCCCGTCTGCTGCCGCAGGGCACCGGACCGGTCAACAGAAAGGGCCTGGACTTCTACGACCGCCTGATCGACGAACTGCTGGCCGCCGGGGTCGCCCCCGCGGTCACCCTCTACCACTGGGACCTGCCGCAGGCCCTGGAGGACCGGGGCGGCTGGCGCGTCCGGGAGACCGCCGAGGCGTTCGCGGCGTACACGGCCCTCGCGGCCGAGCGCTACGGGGACCGGGTGGAGCGCTGGATCACCCTCAACGAGCCGTACTGCTCGGCCTTCGTGGGCTACGCCGAGGGCCGTCACGCGCCCGGCGCCGAGGAGGGGCGCGGCGCCCTCGCGGCCGCGCATCACCTGCTGGTCGGCCACGGCCTCGCGGTCCGGGAGCTGCGGGCCGCAGGCGCCCGGGAGGTCGGGATCACCCTCAACCTCGACCGCATCCACACCGCCTCCGCCCTCCCCGAGGACCGCGCCGCCCTGCGTCGCGCCGAGGTCCTGCACAACGAGGTCTGGACCGAGCCGCTGCTCGCCGGACGCTACCCCGCGCACGAGGCCGAGACCTGGGCCGGTCTCGCCGACGGCCCGTGGCGACTGCCGGGAGACCTCGAACTGATCGGCGCCCCACTGGACTTCCTCGGCGTCAACTTCTACCGCCCGATCACCGTCGCCGACGCCCCGCACCGCACGGACGACCCCGAACTCCGGACGGCCGTGGACATCGGCCTCACCGAGCTGAACCCGTACCGGACCCGGCACACCACCATGGGCTGGCCCGTCGTCCCGGAAGCACTCACCGAGCTGCTCTGCGGACTCCACGCCCGCTACCCACACCTTCCACCGGTCTGGATCACCGAGAACGGCTGCGCCGAGCTCGACCCCGTCGGCCCCGACGGCGTGGTCCACGACGCCAAGCGGATCGACTACCTCGCGGACCACCTGACCGCCGTCACCGACGCGATCGCCGCCGGGGTCGACATCCGCGGCTACTACGTGTGGTCCCTGCTGGACAACTACGAATGGGCGCGTGGCTACAGCCAGCGCTTCGGCCTGGTCCACATCGACCAGGACACCCTGACCCGAACGCCCAAGGACAGCTACCACTGGTACCGGGGCCTGATCACCGCGCACCGCGCGCGGACAGAGGAACCTGCCCGATGAAATTCACCGACGGCTACTGGCTGATGCGCCCGGGTGTCACCGCGCGCTACGCCGCCGAGGTCGCGGACGTCCGGGCCGACGACCACCGGCTCACCCTCTACGCGCCGGTGAAGCACGTACGCGGCCGAGGCGACACGCTCAACAGCCCGCTGCTGACCATCGAGTGCTGGTCCCCGGCCGAGGGCGTGATCGGCGTGCGCACCACCCACCACGCCGGATCGGTACGGCGCGGACCGGAGTTCGAACTGCCCGGCGCGGAGCAGGGCGTCGGCAAGGTCCGCCGGGACGGCGCGGTGGTGGAGCTCGCCGCCGGCGAACTGACGCTGCGGGTGGACACCTCCCAGCCGTGGCGCCTGGAGTTCGCGGCCGACGGACGGACGCTGACCACGGTCGGCGAGCGCGGTACGGGCTTCGCCACCGACGCGGCCGGACGTCACTTCATGCTGGGTCAACTCTCGCTGGACGTCGGCGAGTTGGTGTACGGGCTGGGGGAAAGATTCACCCCCTTCGTCCGGAACGGCCAGGTGGTGGACATCTGGCAGGCCGACGGCGGCACCAGCAGCGAGCAGTCCTACAAGAACATCCCGTTCCACCTGACCAACCGGGGCTACGGCGTCTTCGTCAACCACCCCGGCAAGGTCAGCTACGAGGTCGGCTCCGAGTCGGTCGGCCAGGTGCAGTTCAGCGTCGAGGACCAGTCGTTGGAGTTCTTCGTCGTCCACGGCCCGACCCCCAAGCAGATCCTGGAGCGCTACACCGCGCTGGCCGGCCGCCCGGCCCTGCCGCCGGCCTGGGCACTGGGCCTCTGGCTGACCACCTCCTTCACCACGGACTACGACGAGGCCACGGTCAACCGCTTCGTCGGCGGCATGGCCCAGCGCGGCATCCCGCTGAGCGTCTTCCACCTCGACTGCTTCTGGATGCGCGAGTACCAGTGGAGCGACTTCGACTGGGACGCCGACACCTTCCCCGACCCGGCCGGCATGCTCGCCCGGCTCAAGCAGCACAGGCTGAAGATCTCCGCCTGGATCAACCCCTACATCGCCCAGAAGTCCGCCCTGTTCGAGGAGGCCATGCGCGCCGGCCACCTGGTCCGCCGCCCGGACGGCAGTGTCTGGCAGTGGGACCTGTGGCAGCCCGGCATGGCCCTGGTCGACTTCACCAACCCCGCCGCGTGCGACTGGTACACCGGCAAGCTGCGCCCCCTGCTGCACCAGGGCGTGGACTGCTTCAAGACCGACTTCGGCGAGCGCATCCCCACCGACGTCGTCTGGCACGACAGCTCCGACCCCGAGCGGATGCACAACTACTACACCCACCTGTACAACCGGGCCGTCTTCGAGCTGCTGCGCGAGGAGCGCGGCGAGGGCGAGGCGCTGCTCTTCGCCCGCTCCGCCACCGCCGGCGGCCAGCAGTACCCGGTGCACTGGGGCGGCGACTGCGAGTCCCACTTCAACGCCATGTCCGAGTCGCTGCGCGGCGGACTCTCCCTCGGCCTGTCCGGCTTCGGCTTCTGGAGCCACGACATCGGCGGCTTCGAGGGCACTCCCACCCCGACCGTCTTCAAGCGCTGGGTGCAGTTCGGACTGCTCTCCTCGCACAGCCGCCTGCACGGCAGCAAGTCCTACCGCGTCCCGTGGGACTACGGCGAGGAGGCCGTCGACGTCACCCGCGAGTTCACCCTGCTCAAGCACCGCCTCGCCCCCTACCTCCAGCGCGCCGCCCAGCAGGCGCACACCACCGGCATCCCGGTGATGCGCGCCATGGTGCTGGAGTTCCCCGACGACCCCGCCGCCGCCACCCTGGACCGGCAGTACCTGCTCGGCGACGACCTGCTGGTCGCCCCGGTCTTCACCGACGACGGCACCGTCGAGTACTACGTCCCCGAAGGCGTCTGGACCAACATCCTGACGGGTGCTCAGCTCACCGGCCCCCGCTGGGTGAAGGAGCAGCACGGCTTCCACACCCTGCCCGTGCTCGCCCGCCCCGACTCCGTCATCCCGCTCGGCGCCGACGACCAACACCCGGTCTCCGCCTGGGCGGACGGCGTCGAACTGCGGGTCCACGCCTTCGCCGACGGCGCCGAACGCACCCTGGTGATCCCGCGCTCCGACGGCCCCGGCGAGACCGCCCGCTTCCACCTGCACCGCGCCGGCGACCGCCTCACGGTGACCACCGACAGCCCCCACCCGTGGCAGCTGCGGATCGGCGGCCCGGACGGCCCCCTCCACACCCACCCGGCCGGCACCACCGAGGCGGACCTGCCATGGAGAGCCTGACCAAGCGTCACCTGGCGGCCCCTCAGCTGTGCTGGTCGTCGAATGCGGGCCGCGTGGCTACGGCCCCGACCACCTCGCGTTCTGCGGCCGTACTCGCCGGGAGCATCACCGGCCTCCGCCCCCTGGGGTGAGGCACGGGTCATGCCCGAAGGCCGGGGACACCTGATCTTCGGGCATGACCTGACGCAGACTCAGATGAACCGCCACAGGTGGTCGCTGGTCCCGTTGTCGTCCCACAGGACGGCCTGCGCCCCCTGGGCGGTGGAGGCGCCGGAGACACCGAGGACCCGGCCGCTGTTGGCGCACTGGATCTTGAAGGTGTCCCCTCCCCCGTGACGCAGGCGCCAGCGGTGGTCGGCGGCGCCGTTGTCCGCCCACTGGGTGATCCGGGCGCCGTTGGCGGTGCCGCCGTTCTCCACGGCGAGCACCTTGCCGCTGTTGGAGTTGCGCAGGCGCAGGTAGCCGCCGGTGTCGAGGACGGCCGTCCAGAGGTGGTCGGCGGTGCCGTTGTCGTCCCACTGGACGGCGAGAGCGCCGTCGGCGGTGGACGCGTTCGTCACTCCGAGCACCCGCCCGCTGGCAACGTTCTGGATCCGCCGGGCGCCGTCGGGGGCGAACTGCCACTGCCCGGAGAGCGCGCCGGCGTCGGGCACCTGGACGGCTGCGGCGCCGTTGGCGGTCGAGCCGCCCGCGATGCCGAGCAGCTTGCCGGTGTGGACGTTCTGCAGCTTGTGGTACCCGTTGCTGGCGTCCACGACGGTCCACTTGTGGTCGGCGGTGCCGTTGTCGGACCACTGGAGGACCGTGGCGTTGTCGGCGGTGGACATGTCCTTCACGCCCAGGACCTTGCCGCTGTTGACGTTGCGCAGCCGCAGTGCGGTGCCGTCGACGACGAGGTTCCAGTTGTGGTCGGCGGTGCCGGAGTCGTTCCACTGCAGGGCGATGCCGCCGTCGGCGGTGGACATGTTCTGGATGCCGAGGACGAGTCCGCTGGCGGCGTTGACGAGCCGGAAGCCGGGGCTGTCGGTCCCGGTCCGCCAGTAGACGGTGTAGTTGAAGCCCTGGGCGTCGTGGAACGGGGCCAGGTTGACCGTCGCCCCGTTGGCGGTGGCCGTGAAGGCGAGGGCGGTGCTGCTGGTCCGGGTGATCGAGGAGGTGTTCAGGGCCGGGAGGGCGGACAGCGTGCTGCTGCCGTAGTTGCCGGCCAGCACGGCGGGGCCGTAAGTGACCGCCGCGACACCGGAGTTGTCGTTGGCTGCCTGGAGGGCCACCCGCATCGGGAGCTTCACGGTGACGGTGTCGCCGGAGGTCCAGGACCGGGTGAGGGTGGCGTAGCTGCCCGGGGTGGCCGTGACGCTCTGGGCGACGCCGTTGACGCTGACGGTCGCGCCCGAGGTCCAGCCGGGGATCCGGACCCGCAGCGACCAGGTCCCGCTGACGCTGCCGGTGACCTTCAGCGTCGTGGTGTCCTCGGCCGGGTACGCGGTGGTCTGGGTGACCGTGATGCCGCGCTCGGTCCAGGTCAGCACGGACGGGAGGAACAGGTTCACCGTGAGGGTGGTGCCGTCGCGGAAGTAGATGGAGTCCATCAGCTTGGTGTTGGACTCCACGCCCGTCCCCTGGCAGCACCAGAACGTGCCGTAGTCGGTGCTCCAGGTGCCACCGCCCCAGGCCGGGCCCACACCGCGGCGACCGCCCGGGTTGAGGGGGGTGAAGTAGGTGATGTGCCCGTGCGGGTCGGCCGGGTTCTGCGCGCCGATCACATGGTTGATCAGCGACTTCTCGTAGAAGTCGAAGTACGCCGCCCGGTCCGGGTCCAGCTGCCACAGCTCCCGGGTCAGCTTGAGCATGTTGTAGGAGTTGCAGAGCTCGCAGGTGTCGTTGACGAGGTAACCGGCGATCGCGTTCGAGGCCCGGAAGTGCTCCGCCTGGCTGTTGCCGCCGATGGCGTAGGTGTGCGCGGTGGTGCAGATCGTCCAGGCGTTGGTGGCGATGTCGCGGTAGCGGGTCGTCCCGGTGGCCTTGTACTCGCGGACGGCGCCGATCCACTTGGGCACCTGGGTGTTGGCGTGCAGGCCGTTGAGCTGGTCCAGGTTCGAGGCCAGCGGGTCGAAGACCGCGGCGTGGTCGAACCGCTGGGCGGCGGTCAACCAGCGTGCGTCGCCGGTCTGTTGGTAGACGTCGGCCAGCACCTCGTTCATGCCGCCGAACTCGACACCCATCAGCGACTGCATCGTGTCGCGGCTGAGCGCGGCGGTGCGCCGGTCGACCCAGCCGGCGAGCGCCAGGAGCACGTCGCGGGCCTGGGTACTGCCCATCAGGCGCCACACGTCGAGCAGACCGGCCATGGTCTTGTGGATGCAGTAGTACGGGACGTTGCCGTTGGTCAGCCGCCCTGCTTCGAGGTTGGCGAAGTCGGCCTCGGGGAAGCCCGAGAGGTAGCCGGCGGAGAAGCCCGCGGCGGCGTTGTTGGCCTGGCACTTGGCGAGTTCGACCACCATCTTGTCGGCCTTGTCGCGGCAGACGGTGTCCCCGAGCGCGGCGTAGGCCTGGGCCCAGGCCGTGAGGAAGTGGCCCTGCACGTGGGTGCGGAACGGGAACGACGGGTCGTCCCAACCACCGGTCGGCGCCGCGGCGTTGGTGGAGAGCCGGTGGTTGGCGCGGAAGTTGTACAGCAGGCGGTCGACGTCGACGAAGCGGAGGTAGGCCAGGGTGCGGTTCTGGTTGTCGAGCCACCGGCTGCTGGTGAGCTTGACCTCGCCCAGGTCGAACGGGAACGTCGACACTCCGGCGTCCGGCCTGACCGGGGAGGTCTCCGCCGCGGCGGAGGCGGCACCGAGGGCGGGGCCGGCGGCTGTGGCCACGGCCGCGACGCCGGTCGCCTTGATCACGGTACGACGACTGAGGGGGTGTGCCGGCATGGCGAACTCCGTGGTCCGTAAGGGAAGAGGTGGGGGAGGCGCTGCACGGCGATGCGCCGTTCTTCCGTACCGGGCATGCGTCACCGGAGCGGTGGAGTTTCGGTGCGGTGCCCGTCTTGTTGCATGAGTGTTAACGCTAACAATTGACGTGTCAATACTTTCGACAGCAGGCCGGCCGTGCCGCCCCCGCACCACGGCCACCGAACCGCCGGTTCTCGTTGACCGACGCCTCCGGCACGTCGCAGACCGCGTGCAGGTAGAAAGAGCCGTCCCGCTCGATCAGATCGGACTCGCCCTTCCGGTGCCGGCGCAGCATCTTGAGCACGTCCGCCGAGCAGGCGAACCGCAGGTTCTTGATCCGCCCCGGCAGTGGTCCAGATCGACACCGTCTGTGCGTCCAACTGCCATGAGAGACAGCCGAGAGCGCGGCGGCCTGTGCACCCTCCGGCACCAGCTTCACCGGCGTCACGATCATCACCCCGGCAACGTAACAGGACCCACTGACACTGACAGTCACAACCGGGTCGCCGGTAGTCGTGACTCTGCCACTGACCGACGCCCTGCCGGACTGTCCTTCGGCCGGATCGTCCGGCTGCCAGGCCCCCCCAGGCCCCGACCGGGCGGAGCATGACCTCATGGGCGCCGCTTCGCGGCTACGAACCAGGGATGCGATCCCTCTCGGGCGTGAACGCCTGGGGTTCATCGCAAGAACCCGCTGATTCGCGACACCTTGCTGATCTGCGAGGTGTCCGATGCCAGTGACACCACCCCGCACCTGCGCCGGGCGCGCGCCTTCGACGAGGGCGGCCGGGGCCTGATGCTGGTCGCCCAGCTCACCCAGGACTGGGGCACCCGGCACACCACCAGCGGCAAGACGATCTGGTGCGCGCAGAATACATAGGATGTATAAAGCGCCAAGGAACTCAGCGCACATCCGGCACCTGACACAGGATTCCGCAACCACCTCGGTAAATAGCACTTGTTGGCCGACCAGGCTGCCCTTGATGACTTCCAAGACATGGGATGTCCTGTTACGCTCCGGCACCGGAGAGCAGTAGTGGTCACCGGGGAGAGAGCACACGGAATGAACAGGACCGACGCCCATCATCACCTCTGGGACCTGACCCGCCGTCCGCAGGACTGGCTCGACGGTCCCGATCTGGCCGCCATCCGACGGAACTTCACCCTCGACGACCTCGCGCCGGATGCCGAGGCCGCCGACGTCGACCGGACCGTCCTGGTGCAGGTCCTGCCCGACGTCGAGGAGACCGCCGAGTTCCTGGCCCTGGCCGCCAGCAGCGACCTGATCGCGGGCGTGGTCGGCTGGGCGGACCTGACCTCCGGTCAGCTGCCCGCGACGCTGGCCCGGCTGCGCGGCGGCCCGGGAGGTGAATTCCTCCTCGGCCTGCGGCACTTGGTGCAGGGCGAGGCGGACCCCGACTGGCTGGACCGCCCCGACGTACGGCGCGGCCTGCGGGCGGTGGCCGAGGCCGGGCTCGCGTACGACCTGCTCACCCTGCCGTCCCAACTGCCCGCCGCCATCCGCACCGTACGCGCCCTGCCCGAGCTGACCTTCGTCCTGGACCACCTGTCCAAGCCGCCGATCGCCGCCGGAGCGCTGGAGCCCTGGGCCACCCGGATCCGCGAACTCGCTACCGAGCCCAACGTGTTCTGCAAGCTCTCCGGCATGGTGACCGAGGCCGCACCCGGCTGGAGCGCCGCCGAGCTGCGCCCGTACGCCGACGTGGTGCTGGACGCCTTCGGCCCGGAGCGGGTGATGTTCGGCACCGACTGGCCGGTCTGCCTGCTGCGCGCCTCCTACGCCGAAGTCACCTCCGCCGCACAGGACTTGACCGCCGGACTGTCGGCGGAGGAACGCGCCCAGGTCTTCGACGGCACCGCCGCCCGCGCCTACGGGCTCGCTCCCAGGAAGGACTCGCAGTGAAGATACGCCTGGCCTACGGCGAGTCCGGCCTCGACCTAGAGGTGGACCCGTCCCGGACCACCGTCGTCGAGCCGGTCCACCACCGGGCCGCCACCGACCAGGTGGCCGCCCTGCGGACCGCGCTGCGCGAGCCGGTCGCCGGGCCGCCGTTGCGGGAGCGGGTGCGGCCGGGGCAGACGGTGGCGATCTCGGCCTGCGACGGGACCCGCCCGCAGCCGCGCCACCTGATGATTCCCGCCGTGCTCGCCGAACTCGAGGGCATCGTCCGGCTGGAGGACGTGGTGATCCTGGTCGCCACCGGCACGCACCGCGGCAACACCGAGGCCGAGCTGCGGCAGATGTTCGGCGCGGAGATCGCGGACACCGTACGGATCGTCAACCACGATGCCCGCGACGCCTCGCAGCTCACCTGGATGGGCACCTACGGCAAGGACGTGCCGGTCTGGCTGAACCGCGCCTGGGTCGAGGCGGACGTGCGGATCACCACCGGTTTCGTCGAGCCGCACTTCTTCGCCGGCTTCTCCGGGGGCCCCAAGCTGGTCGCGCCCGGGCTGGCCGCGCTGGAGACCGTGCTCGTCCTGCACGACGCGGCCCGGATCGGCGACCCGCGCGCGACCTGGGGGGTCATCCACGGCAACCCGGTGCACGACGACGTCCGGGAGATCGCCGAGGCCACCGGCGTGACCTTCGCCCTCGATGTGGTGCTCAACCGGGACAAGGACATCGTGGCCGCCTTCGGGGGCGACCTGCTGCCGATGCACGCCGCCGCGACGGCGGCCGCCAAGCGGATGGCGATGCGCCCGGTGGTCGCGCCGTTCGACGTGGTGGTCACCACCAACTCCGGCTTCCCGCTGGACCAGAACCTCTACCAGGCGGTCAAGGGCCTGTCCGCCGCGTACCAGGTGGCCCGCCCGGGCGGCACGATCGTCTGCGCGGCGGAGTGCCGCGACGGCTTCCCCGACCACGGCTCGTACCGCGAGGTGCTGGCGTCCGCGCCGTCCCCGCAGTCCCTGTTCGACGACATCAGCGCGCGCACCACGACCGTGCCCGACCAGTGGCAGGTGCAGATCCAGGCCCGCATCCAGTCCCGCAACCGGGTCATCATGCACACCGGCCACCTGAGCGACGCGGAGCTCGCCACCGCGCACCTGGAGCAGACCCGCGACATCTCCGCCACCGTCGCCGAGGCGCTCGCGGCGGCCGGGCCCGGCGCCCGGCTGTGCGTGCTGCCCGAGGGTCCGCAGACCATCCCCTACCTGGCGGAGAGCTCCTGATGCAGGGTCACATCGTGGTCTGCCTCGACAAGTTCCGCGGCTCCGCCACCGCCGCCGAGGCGAGCCGGTGGCTGGCTGACGGCCTCCGGGCCGCGGGGACCGGACGCGAGATCGTGGCGGTGCCCATCGCGGACGGCGGCGAGGGCACGGTGGACGCGCTGATCGCCACCGGGTACCAGCCGCGGACCGTCGAGGTGACCGGGCCGCTCGGCAGTCCCGTCACCGCCACCTTCGCGGTGCGCGGCGACCGCGCCGTGGTGGAACTGGCCCAGGCCAGTGGCCTGCACCTGGCCCCCGGTGACGGCCCCTCGGCCCTCACCGCGAGCACGTACGGCACCGGGCAGCTCATCGCCCGGGCGCTCGACCTCGGCTGCCGCGACATCGTCCTGGCGGTCGGCGGCAGCGCCACCACCGACGGCGGAGCCGGCCTGCTCCAGGCACTCGGCGCGCGCATCGGCACCGCCGGGGGAACGGAGACCGGGCCGGGCGGCGCGGCCCTGGCCGAGGCGGTACGGATCGACCTCACCGGCCTCGATCCCCGGCTGCGCGACACCCGGTTCACGCTGGCCTGCGATGTGGACAACCCGCTGCTCGGCCCGCGCGGCGCGGCGGCGGTCTTCGGCCCGCAGAAGGGCGCCGGGCCGGCCGAGGTCCGGCAACTGGAGGCGGGGCTGCGGCAGTTCGCCGACCTGGTCACCCGGCTCACCGGCGTCGACCACACCGAGCGGCCCGGCACGGGCGCGGCCGGCGGCACCGGCTACGGCGCGCTGGCCGTCCTCGGGGCGCGTCACGCGGCGGGCACGGACTTCCTGCTCACCGAACTCGGCCTGGACCGCGTCCTGCCGGGCGCCGCCCTGGCGATCGTGGGCGAGGGCTCGCTCGACGCGCAGAGTCTGCGCGGCAAGGCCCCGGTGGGCGCCGCGGCCCTCGCGACGGCGGCCGGAGTGCCGGTGGTCGCGGTGGCCGGGCAGGTGGCGGCCGACCCCACCGAGCTGGCGGCGCACGGCATCGAGGACAGCTACTCCCTGCTGGCCCGGGCGGGTGACCTCGGCACCGCGATGTCCGAGACCCCCCGGCTGTTGCGCGAGACCGGGGAGGAGATCGGCCGACGCCTGGGGACCGTCCCCGTACTCGACCTGGGGTTCGCCCGGTTGGATCTGGGACGGGAAGAACGCCAAGGACTGCCCGAGGTCGTCTACGCCCCCGGCAAGACGGCCGAGCAGATCTGTGGCATCGTCACCGGCCTGCTGGCCCACAACACCGGGCCCGTGCTCGCCACCCGGGTCCCCCCGGAGGTCGCCGAGACCGTGCTCGGCGCGGTGGGCGGCGGGTCGTACGACGCCGAGGCCCGGCTGCTGGTGTGGCGGGCCCCCGAGCGTACGGACTTCACCGTCACGGTGGTGGCCGCCGGGACCTCCGACCGCCCGGTCGCGGCCGAGGCGTACGCCGTGGCGAGGGCGGTGGGTCTGAACGCCACTGCCATCCATGACGTCGGGGTGGCGGGCCTGGACCGGATCCTCCAGGTCAGGAAGGAACTCGAGGCGGCGGATGCGGTGATCGTCGTCGCCGGTATGGAGGGTGCGCTCGCCAGCGTGGTCGGCGGTCTGGTGCGCGGCCCGGTCGTCGCGGTCCCCACCTCGACCGGCTACGGCGCCTCGCTGGAGGGGGTCACCGCACTGCTGGCGATGCACGCCTCCTGCGCGGCCGGTGTCACGGTCGTCAACATCGACTCCGGTTTCGGCGCCGCGATGGCCGTGCACCGGATCGCCCAGGCCCGGATCGCCCAGGGTCGGAGGGATCTGCCGTGATCTGCTGGATCAACCCGGTCACCGGCCTCGCCGGTGACATGCTGCTGGCCGCCCTGATCGACGCCGGAGCCCCGCTGGATCGGATCCGGTCGGCCATCGAGGAAACCGGCCTGACCGGCTGGCAGTTGACCGCCGAGAGCGTCGTCGACCACGGCCTGACCGGGACCCGCGTCTCCGTCGAGGTACTCGACCACCAGGCGGAACGACACGCCTCCGAACTGATCGCGCTGGCGAGCCGGACCGGGCCCGAGCCGGTGCGGGCCCTCGCCGTCGCCGCGCTCACGGCGATCGCCGAGACCGAGGCCCGGCTGCACGGCGCCGACCCCGCCTCCGTCCATCTGCACGAACTGGGCGGCCACGACACCGTCGTGGACATCGTCGGCACCGCAGCCGCCCTGCACGCGCTCGGCGTCACCGAGCTGTACTGCGCACCCCTGCCCCTCGGCACCGGGTCCATCACCTCCGCCCACGGCGTCATCCCCTCCCCCGCCCCGGCCACCGTCGCGCTCCTGGAGGGCGCGGCCGTGACCGGTACGGACCTGCGGGGCGAGACCGTCACCCCCACCGCCGCCGCCCTGCTGCGCGCGGCCGGCACGCGGTACGGCCGGCCGCCGGCGATGACGCTGGGGCGGACGGGCTACGGGGCGGGGACCAGGCGGCTGCCCGACCGGCCCAACATGGTGCAGCTGAGCCTCGGTTCAGCACTCGATCCTGAGCCCGACGCGGAGTCGGTGGTCGTCCTGGAGACGAACCTGGACGACGTCACCGGCGAGACCCTCGCCCACACCATCGCCCGGGCGCTCGACCTCGGTGCGCTGGACGCCTGGGCCACCCCCGCCACGATGAAGAAGGGCCGGCCGGCCACCGTCCTGCACGTCCTCGCCCGGCCCGACGACGTGGCCCGGCTGCGGCGGCTCGTCCTCGCCGAGACCGGCAGCCTCGGCATCCGACAGACCGTCACCTCGCGCACCGTCCTGCCCCGGCACGAGCGGACCGTCCACGTCGACGGCGTACCCGTGCGGATCAAGCACGGCCCGTACGGTGCCAAGCCCGAGCACGACGATCTCGCCGCGGCCGCCGCCGAGTTGGGCCTGCCGCTGCGGACCGTCGCCGAGCGTGCCCTGCGTCAGCCCTCCCCGTTCGTCGAGGACGGAGAGGGCGGGGAGGACGGGGAGGACGAGAAGGAGAGCCGGTAGCAGCCGTCCGCCGGGATCCGGAGCCGCAGGCCCTGTCCGTCGCCGGACGCGACCACGTTCCCCGCCTGATCGGTCACGACCGGGCGGCCGACGTCCCGGGGCAGGTGCAGCTCGACCACAAGACCCCGTACGGCCCGCAACTCCGCTGTCACCAGCGCCACCTGACGCCAGCTCAGGTCGACGGTGACCCCGCCCCGCGCCGTCGATCTGGAAGAGCCGGGGCGGGTACAGGTCGAAGAGGTTGAGCGCGATGGAGGTGACGAACAGTCGCTCGACGGCGTGCCCGGCGAGCGGACCGTCGCCGAGCGGGTCCACCGCGCTGCCCGGGTAGAGGCCGTACAGGTGGGAGAGGTGGCGGTGGCCGGGGTCCTCCTCGGGGAGGTCGTCCCACCACTCCAGCAGGCGCCCGTCGGCAGCGCCCCCGGGGCTCCGCAACCGGGCCCGGATCCGGGTCGGTTCGGCCGCGAACTCGTGGTCGACAACCAGCTCGCGGGCGAGATCGCAGCCCCTCGCGAGGGGCCCGCCAAGACAACGAGCGGCCGTCGGCACAGGATGCGGGTTCCACGCCGGCCGGCCCCAGGCGGGTCTGAAGGTTCAGCGGGCTTTGCGCCAGCGAGCCTCGCAGAACGAGTAGAGGCCGAACAGTACGAGGCCGACCGCTACGGCGATCAGCAGCACGGGCCCAGCGGGTGTGGCCGCGAACGAGCGCAGTGTCTCGTCCAGGCCCTTGGCCCGGCCGGGGTCGAACTTCACCGCAGCGAGCAGGACGAACAGGCCGGCCACCGCCGCGGCGGCTCCGCACGCGAGACCGCCGGCGATGCCCAGCAGCGCGACGGCCCGCCGCGTACCCGTGCTCATCTCACCCGTCTGGAGGTTCTCCTCGAACTTGCGCAGCGCGGCGCGCACTGCCATCACCACACCCACGATCACCAGGACCGCTCCGACCGCACCGACGAGCACCCGCCCGCCCGGCCACTCGAGCACTCTCGCGGTGTACTCCTTGGACGTCTCGTCGCCGGAGCGGCTCCCGGCAGATCCGCCGACCACGACGGTCTGCACCACGCCGACGCTGATCACGGCGTAGAACACGGCCAGCCCCAGGGAGCCCAGGCGCCGGGTCCACTTGTCACCGCCCGTCGCCCGCTGTCCGAAGGCGGCCTCGGACAGCCGCCACAGGGCCATCGCCGCCAGCCCCACCACCAACGCCCACAGCAGGACGCGGCCGAACGGCTGCTCGCCGATGGTCCCGATCGCGCCGGTCCGTTCGGCTTCCTTGCCGCTGTCGGCACCGAAGCCGATCTGCACGGCCAGGGCTCCGACCAGTACGTAGATCACTCCCCGGGCGCAGAGCCCGACTCTGGCCGTGATGTCCATGGCGCGACTGTCGGCCACGCGCCGCCCTCGGGATCTGGTCTGCGCGGCGCTGTCCTTGCTGGTGGCCATGTCTGGCACCTCCCGTGCCCGGGTGGACCAACGACGCGTCCCGCCGGGGCCGGGATGCCCGTGCAGACCTGGACCGGCGCATTGCCGAGGCCCTGAAGTCTGCTCGACGGGGCAGCGTGGTCAGTGTCTGAAGGCGTCCTTGATCTTCGCTCCGGCCTGCTTGGTGTTGCCCTTGATCTGGTCACCGCGGCCTTCGGCGCGCAGGCGCCGGTTGCCGGTGACGCGGCCGACGGTCTTCTTGGCGCCGCCTTTGACCGCTTCGGCCGTGTGCGCGATCTTCTTGGCGATACTCATGGGTGGCTGCCCTTCGTGACTCATCTGCTGGGCGCGGGCTGTACGTGCGTTGGTGGCGGCCTACCGGGGGTCGGTTCGGTGCCCGAACAGGTGCGGCCCGCGTCGGCGGCCGTCGTCCGGGATGGCAGGGCGGTCGTCGCGGGGTGAGTCGTTGCCTTGCGCATCCGCCGTCTCTACGCGGGCGGTGTCGCGTTGGCCGACAAGGTCGTCGCGTTCCTTGCCGGTCGCGGCCGTCCCGCGGCGGGACTCCTTGAGTTCGTGACGCGCGTCGTGGCCGCGGCGGGAGGTGCGGCGCGCTCCGCTCAGAAGCAGGCTCAGCCCGAGCATGGCCACGGCCCCGACGATGGTGCCGAAGAGGAACAGCGTGCCGGTGGAGCCGGTGATGTGGTAGCCGAACACCTCGAACTCGTTGGTGAGTTCATGCCCGCTGCCACTGTTGGTGACGATACCGGCCACGCCGACGACTGCCGCGGCGGCCAGGATGATGAGTCCGATGATGATGATCATGGCGTGCTCCGGGAACTCGCTCTACACCCACGGTAGAACCGTGCCGTCCAAGGATCCACCGCCAACCGGCACGGCAAGTTCACCCGGGACGAGGTGTCGGCCGCCTTGCTGGAGATCATCGACCAGGACGGGGTCCGGTCTCCGACGGTCGGCGCGCAGTGGGATCAACGGATGTGCTGAGGGGCGGGTGGCGGGTCATGGTGGCTTGTTCGGCGAACTTGGCCAGGAGGCGGCGCAGGACGTGATCGTCACGATCGTGGACAGCTTCGACGATGCCGAGGAGAAGGGGTGGAAGAGAGGGGCGCGGCGGCATACGCGTTCCTTTCCTGGGCTGGGGCTGTGGACCTGCCGGGGCGGTTCCTTCCTGATCGTGTACCCGGGACCGCCGGTACCAGTGCCGCCGGGAGCCCATGTTCCTGCTGGCGGGGGAAGGATCCGCCGGATCACAGCGTGTCCGCGTTGAGCTCGATCCGCTCGGTGTGCACGCCTCCGTACGTCATCGCGCCGAGTCGGCCGTTGCCGAGCGGCAGTGCGGCAGTGCGGCAGTGCGGCCAGGAAGTCGTCGGCGGGACACCGGTGCCAGAGCAGGTCCTGTTGAGTGTCCGTCAGCACGGTGTCATCCGATCGTGAGGGCGGCGGTGCCCGCGCCGGGGCGGTCACGCCGGCCGGCGGGCCTCCGCCGGTACGAGGTCGTGGTTGAGCCGGCCGGAGGCGAATCCGTCGATCACGACGGGTACGGCGCCGAAGCCCGCCGTCGCCACCGCCTCGGCCAGCGAGGTCAGTTCCGCCGCCGGATCCACCACCGCCGGGTCGAGTTCGATCCGGACCGAGTCGCCCAGGTCGCGTACCCGGACCTGCTCGGAGCGCAGCCCGGCACCGTCGAGCAACTGCCGTACCGCCACCTCGGCGCGGTCGATCCGGGCCAGGCGGTGGCCGGTGACGGGGATGCCGTAGCGGATGCGGCTGGCCAGGCAGGGGGTGGCCGGCTTGTCCCAGGTCCGCAGGGACCACAGCCGGCTGACGGCCCGTACGTCCACCTTGCTGAGGCCGGTGTCCCGGAGCGGGGTGAGGACACTGCGCTCCCGCCCGGCCCGGATGCCCGGCCGGAAGGGGTCGACGGCGTCGTCGGCGTTGGTACCGGTGGCGAGCTGCCGGAAGCCGTGCTCGTGGGCCACGGCGGCGATGACGTCGAGGACCTCGGACTTGCAGAAGTAGCAGCGGTCCCGGCCGTTGGCCCGGTAGCCAGCGCTGCCCAACTCGTCGGTACGGGGCGCCAGGTGCGTCACCCCGAGGGAGTCGGCCAGAGCGCGGGCGGCGGACAGTTCGCCGGCGGCGAGGCTCTCGGAGACCGCCGTCACGGCGAGTACGCCGCCCGGGCCCAGCGCCCGGGCGCCGGCCGCGAGCACGAGGGCGGAGTCGGCGCCGCCGGAGTAGGCGACGGCGAACGGCCCGGCCTCGCGGACGGCCGACAACAGCGCGGCGGCCTTCTGCTCGACCATGCCCTCGCTCGCGGGCTCGCTGTTCATCGTGCACTGCCTTCCGTCGTCGGCCAGGTGGTCACGCAGCCGGAGCCCGGTGGCATGGTGACGGCTCAACAGTTCAGCTCTCTGCCGGTCGGTGACACGGCGCCAACCTAACAGGTGATCCTATGTCTGAGAAGAGATGGGATCATTCACCCAGCGGGCCCTGCCATCCTTGTATCGCCAACTCCACGCTCTCACTTGCCAGTTTGAAATACATCCCCTCAAGGCCCTGGATGCCCACGCCCACAGCTCCTATAAATTCATCCCATGCATGATGGCGTCCGGCGAGAAGGGAAGCAGCCATGAGCGAGCCCGAGCTCGCCTGCCTGGACCTGAGGACGGACGAGGTTCCCGAACCGGCGGTCCGGGTCCACGCCGACATCGCGGACGGCAAGTCCGTCCGGGCCGGCGGACCGGTCCTCCTGGAGACCACCGTCGTCCGCACCCCCACCAGCACGGTCGTGCACCTGATCAGCTTCGTCCCGGCTCGCGAGACCCCTGAGCCTGACCTGGTGCACGACCCCTTCCCCCTGGTCGACGTACCCGTCGCCGTCCGGCTCGCCGACGCTCCGCGCGCAACGGCTGAGCCTCGGTCAGCCGATGGCCGACCGGAGCGCAGGCGGTGTCAGCCCAGCGTCCACTGCTGGTTGCTGCCGCCGCTGCAGGTCCACAGCTGGACCGGGGTGCCGTCGGCGGTGGCCAGGCCGGCCACGTCCAGGCAGAGCCCCGACTGCACACCGGTGATGGTGCCGTTCGCGTTCAGCTGCCACTGCTGGTTGGTCTGGCCGTTGCAGGACCAGACGATCGCCTTGGTGCCGGGGGTGGTGGCATGCGCGTTGGCGTCCAGGCACAGCGTGCTGCCGCCCACGGTCACGGTCAGCTGGTTCGACGAGGTACGCGTCCAGGTCTGGTTCGCACCACCGTTGCAGCCGTAGATCTGCTGCTGCGTGCCCAGCGCCGTGTTCGCGTCGGTCAGGCACTTGCCCGCGGCCACCGCACGCAGCGCGCCGGTGTTACCGCCGGGGGCGGTCGCGTCCAGGCCCATGAAGCGGATGGCCTCGGCGGCCATCGTGGAGCCCTTGACCGGCAGTTCGTGACCGAGCCCGGCCAGGCTGTACGCCTCGACCTGGGTGGTGCCGACGCTGTTCTTGTAGCGGGTACGGGTCCAGTTGGCCACCGGGCTGTCCGTCGTGGACGGCGTCTGGCTGACGCCGAGGACGTTGGTCCACTGCTTGATCTCTTCACCGAGGTTGTTGTAGCTCAGGATGGTGTCGTTGGTCCCGTACCACAGCTGCACGCGCGGGCGCGGGCCGGTGTAGTTGGGGTAGCCCTGGGTGCGCACCATGTCGCCCCACTGCTGCGCGGTCTTGGACGTCTGTCCCTGGGCGCAGGCCGAGTTCCAGCCGCGGACGGAGCCGGTGTAGAAGCAGCGGTAGGGAACTCCCATGAACGCCGCGCCCGCCTTGAACACGTCGGGGTAGTCGGCGAGCATCACGTTCGTCATCATCGCGCCCGACGACTGCCCGGTCACGTACACGGCGTTGGCGTTGCCGCCGTACTGCTGCTCCACGTAGGTGATCATCGACATCAGCCCGACCGGGTCACTGCCGCCGTTGCGGGTCAGCGCCTGGTCGGAGGAGACGTCCCAGCAGCTGCCGCTGGGGTTCGTCGTCGAGGGGTAGATGACCAGGAACCCGTACCGGTCGGCCAGCGACGAGAAGTCCTGGCTCGAGTGGAGGTAGGGCCCGGACCCCTGACAGCCGTGCAGGGCCAGCAGGATCGGCGGGTTGGCCTTGACGTTGGTCGGCACGTACAGGTGCATGAGCAGACCGGTGGGATTGGTGCCGAAGTTGGTGATCTGCGTCAGTGACGCGGCTTCGGCCCTGGGGGCGGCCTGCAGACTCAGGCCGATCGCCAGGCCGAGCGCGGCTACCACGCCCAGCAGGCGGGATATGAGGGAGCGGGATCGGAACATGGGGCTTCTCCGTCCAGGGGTGGCTGGCTGTGAGCGTTAACAACTGTGTTCCGGCGCCGCGCACTCATAGTCGTGTCGGCCCACCACAGCGGTCAACGCCCGCGTCATGTCCGGTAGCGGCCAGCCCCGGCCGCCAACTCCCCCACCGCGCCCCGGTCCCGCCCGGCGACCTGCGGCTTCACAGCGAAACGAGCTCGATGGTCTGACGGACGGTCAGCAGTGCCCCGGATCTTGCAGGAACTGCCCGGCGGGACTGCTCGGCGACAGCTCAGCCGAGCGCGGACCCCGCCGTACCGAGCGTGTCGCGCAGCCACTGCTCGACCCCGGCCACGTGCACGGTCGCCCACGCGTGCGCGAGGTCGGCGCGGCGGTGGGTGATGGCGTCGAGGATGGCGCGGTGCTGCTCGCGGGTCCGGGCGGCTGCCCCTTCCTCCGTCAGCCCGCGCCAGACCCGGGCCCGGGTGGTCGGGCCCGACAGGCCGTCGATCAGCGAGCAGAGCACCGTGTTGCCCGAGCCGGCCGCGATCAGACGGTGGAACTCCAGGTCGTTGCTGATCAGTTCCTCGAGGGTGGCGTCGTCCCGCAGACTCTCCAGCACCTGCCCGAGGGCGGTGATGTCCTCGTCGGGCATCATCCGGGCGGCCATGGCCGCGGCGGCGGGCTCCAGGATCCGCCGGACCTCCAGGAACTCCAGGACCGTGTCGTCCTGGTGGAAGTCGACGATGAAGCCCAGCGCGTCGAGCAGCAGATTGGGCTCCAGGCTCGTCACGTACGTGCCGTCGCCCTGGCGCACGTCGAGGACCCGGATGAGGGAGAGGGCCTTCACCGCCTCGCGCAGCGAGTTGCGCGAGAGGCCGAGCCGCCCGGCGAGGTCGGCTTCCTTCGGCAAGCGCGCCCCGGGGCTCAGCTCGCCACTGACGATCATGGCCTTGATCTTCTCGATCGCCTCGTCTGTGACTGGCACTCTGTCGCCCTCCCTGGTCCGGATCCCCGCAGCATAGCCCCGAAGTGCCCCGCCCTGAACGGCCTCCCCGGGTGGTCCACCCGGGCGCTTCGGGTCACGGACCTGGTGGTGCCGGTCGGCGTCGGCGTCCCGACGGTTGGTCACAGTTCCCACACCGCGGGGAGTCCGGCGTCACTGCCGGCGGCGGAGTAGTCGTGGACGACGTCGAGCAGTTCGGTCATCCGGGCCTGCCACGCGATGTTGACCGGGAGGTGTTCCAGTTCGGCGAGCAGGCGGGCGTAGTCCTCGCACTCCAGCAGGTGGAACAGCTCGCTGCCACTGCGCCAGATGGTCCAGGAGCTGACGCCGGCGGCCCGGATGGCGTCGGTGAGCTCGGTGGGCACCTCGCGGTGGGCGGCCTCGTACTCGGCGACCTTGTCGGCGCGGACGCGGGTGTGCAGGGCGATTCTCATGTGGTCTCCACGATGATGACGTCGAGGGTGCGGGGGCCGTGGACGCCTTCGACGCGGTTGAGTTCGATGTCGCTGGTGGCTGAGGGGCCGGAGATGAAGGTGAGCGGGCGGGTGGGGTCGAGGCGGGCGAGGGCGTCGGGGACGTCGTCGGCGATCTGGCCGGCGTGGATGACGCAGAGGTGGTAGTCGGGGACGAGGGTGAGGGCGCGCCTGCCCTGGCCGGGGCCGGTGTCCAGGACGATGGTGCCGGTGACGGCGATGCCGACGGCGGCCAGGGTGACCGTGCCGTCGAGGGCGTCCAGTGCCTCGGTGCCGAGCGGTTCGGGGTGCCACTCCCAGTCGCCGGCCGGCAGCAGGTCGCTCGGGAAGCCGTCGGGCAGAGCGAGCCGTCGGGCCTGACGGTGGGTCAGGGCGGTGGCGATGGCTTCGGGCAGTTCGGCCGGGTGGGTGCGGGTGACGGTGGCGCGGTAGTCCGCGACCCGTTCCGCGAACAGCGCCACCGTGTCCTGCCCCGGCTCGGTGTGGCTGCGGCGGTAGGCGCGGGGGACGGGGACGTCGGCCGGTGTCTCCTCTGACGGGACGTCGGCGAGGGCGGCCCGGATCCGGGCGAGGACGGTCTCTCGGCTGCTCATTCGGTTTCCCTGTTCTTGCGCCACCAGGTGCGGAAGGACTCGGCCGGCGGCGCGGGGGTGTCGCGGCTGTCGGACCAGCCGGCCAGCGGGCCGGGCATCCGCCCGATGCGTCCGTTGCGGGCCAGGGCCCGGCCGCCGACGCTCGCCGCCTTCTGCGCGGCGCCCAGCAGGCGCGGGGAGTCCAGCACCGTGGCAGCCGCCTTCATCGCCAACGCCTCCGGGGTGCGGCCCTTGGACTCGACGACCTTCGCCCGCAGGTGGGCCAGCACTTCGGGGATGTCGATCTTCACCGGGCAGGCGTCGTAGCAGGCCCCGCAGAGGGTGGAGGCGAACGGCAGTGACGCCGCGTTCTCCACACCGACCAGTTGTGGGGTGAGGACGGCGCCGATCGGGCCGGGGTAGACCGAGCCGTAGGCGTGGCCGCCGGTGCGCTCGAACACCGGGCAGACGTTCAGGCAGGCCGAGCAGCGGATACAGGCCAGAGCCTGCCGGCCCACCTCGTCCGCGAGGGTGTCGGTGCGTCCGTTGTCCAGCAGGATCAGGTGGAAGGCTGATGGTCCGTCACCGTCGGTGGTGCCGGTCCAGGTGGAGGTGTACGGGTTCATCCGCTCCCCCGTCGACGAGCGCGGCAGCAGCTGCAGGAACACCTCGAGGTCGGACCACGTCGGCACGACCTTCTCGATGCCCATGACAGTAATGAGGGTTTCGGGCAGGGTCAGGCACATCCGGCCGTTGCCCTCCGACTCCACGATGACCACGGTCCCGCTGTCCGCACACGCGAAGTTCGCGCCCGAGACCGCGACCTTCGCGGTGAGGAACTTGCTCCGCAGGTGGCGGCGCGCGGCTTCGGCGAGCTCGGCCGGGTCATCGCCCAGGCCGTCGGGGGCGGGCTGGCCCCAGTGGCCCATCTCGGCCGTGAACAGGTCACGGATCTCGGTGCGGTTCTTGTGGATCGCCGGCACCAGAATGTGCGACGGCCGGTCGTCACCCAACTGCACGATCAGCTCGGCCAGATCGGTCTCGTACGCGGTGATGCCCTGCTCGGCCAGGTGCTCGTTGAGGCCGATCTCCTGGGTGGCCATCGACTTGATCTTGACCACCTCACGCTCACCGGTCGCCCGCACCAGCTCGGCGACGATGCGGTTCGCCTCGCCCGCGTCAGCGGCCCAGTGCACCGTGCCACCGGCGGCGGTGACCGACTCCTCCAACTGCACCAGGTACCGGTCGAGATGACGGGCTGTCCGCTTCTTGATCGCGGCACCCGCCTCCCGCAACGCCTCCCAGTCATCCAGCTCCGAGGCCACCGCCAGCCGCTTGTCCCGGATCGTGCCGGTCGCCCGCTTCAAATTGGCGCGCAGCTGACTGTCCTTCAACGCCTCCCGCGCGGCCTCCGGAAAGGACGGAGAGCCGAGCCAGACCACACCTTGCCCGGTCATCACACTGCTCCTTCGGTCGCGGCCAGAATCTCAGCGAGGTGCATGGTCCGCACCGTCGCGCCCTGCCGGGACAGTCCACCGCCGATGTGCATCAGACAGGAGTTGTCGGCCGCACACAGGACCTCGGCGCCACTGTCCAGGACGGCGGCGTTCTTGTCCGCGAGCATCGCAGCCGACGTGTCGGCGTTCTTCACCGCGAAAGTCCCACCGAAGCCGCAGCAGGAATCGGCCGACGGAATGTCCACCAGCTCGAGGTCTTTCACCGCCCGCAACAGCCGCTCCGGCCGGTCCCCCAACCGCAACCCCCGCAACGAGTGACAGGTCGGGTGATAGGCAACCTTGTGCGGGAAGGACGCACCAACGTCCGTGACACCCAGCACATCGGTCAGGAACTCCGTGAACTCGTGCACCCGCGGCACCAGTTCAGCGACCTGACGGACCAGCGCCGGCGGACTGTACTCCTCCGCCAGCCGCGGATGATTCTCCCGGACCATACCGGCGCACGACGCCGACGGCGTCACCACCGCGTCATAGTCACCGAAAGTCCGGGCGAACCGAGCCACCAACGGCACCGCATCCGGGCGATAGCCCGTGTTGAAGTGCATCTGCCCACAACAGGTCTGCTCCTGCGGAAACTCCACCGTATGACCGAGCCGCTCCAACACCGTCACCACCGCCCGGCCCGTCTCCGGAAACATGGTGTCGTTGAAGCAGGTGATGAACAGGGCGATCCGCATCAGCCCACCTCCACCGGGACCGGGACGTCGGGCGGCAGCAGCCCGCGTTCTTTGAGATCCGTCCACAACGCTGCCGGGATCGGGAGCTGGAGCATAGCCGCGGCGTCCTCGACCTCCCCCGCGCTACGCGTACCGACCAGGACCGACGCAACAGCCGGATACCCGAACGGGAACCGCAGCGCGGCGGCGCGCAGCGGCACACCGTGGCTCTCACAGACCGCCTTGAGATCGAGCGCTCCTTGCACCAACTCGGCGGGCGCGGTGGCGTAGTCGAAGGTCGCACCGGGCTTCGGGTCGGCGAGCAGGCCGGAGTTGAAGACCCCACCGATGACGACGCCGACGCCGCGTTCGTCGGCCAGCGGCAGGAGTTCGGCCAGGCCGCTGTGGTCGAGCAGGGTGTAACGCCCGGCCAGCAGCACCACGTCGATGTCCGTCTCCCGCACGAACCGGGCCGGCAACCCGGCCTGGTTCATACCGACCCCGATCGCCCCCAACACACCTTCCGCACGCAGCCGCTCCAACTCCGGATACGCCTCACTCAGAGCCCACTCGGCATGGTCATCCGGATCATGCAGGTAAGCGATATCGATCCGCTCCACCCCCAGCCGCTCCAGACTCCCCTCCAGCGACCGGCGCACACCCTCCGCACTGAAGTCCCAACGCCGCCGATAAGTCGCAGGCACCGCAAAGCCGTTGGCGAGGTCGTCGCCCACAGCACCCGAAACCGGCTCCAGGAGCCGCCCGACCTTCGTCGAAATCGTGTACTCCTCGCGCGGCATCCCACCCAACACCGCACCCAACCGCCGCTCCGACAACCCCAGACCATAGTGCGGCGCAGTGTCGAAGTACCGCACGCCGCACTCCCACGCGGCAGCGACGGCCGCTTCGGCCTGGGCGTCGGTCACCGGCGTGAACAGATTGCCGATACCCGCCGCGCCGAAGGCGAGCTCACTCACCCTCACCCGGCCACGTCCGAGAATGTTCCGGCCCAACGTCATGCCTTCGGCTCCGGTCGCAGTCGCAGCCCCGCCATGCCGCCGTCAACGGCGAGGGCGGTGCCAGTGATGGAGGCGGCCGCCGGGGAGGCCAGGTAGACGATCGCGGCGGCCACCTCCTCCGCACTGACCAGACGACCCGTCGGCTGACGGGCATTCAGCGCAGCCCGCTCCCCGGCCGGGTCGGCAGCCGCGCCAAGCAGCCGCCCCACCCAAGGAGTGTCCACCGTACCGGGATTGACGCAGTTGACCCGGATACCCTCCCGCACGTGGTCCGCCGCCATCGCCAACGTCAGCGACAGCACCGCCCCCTTGCTCGCCGAGTACAACGCCCGCTGCGGCAGCCCCGCCGTCGCGGCGATCGAACAGGTGTTGACCACGGCGGCGCAGGTGGAGCGGCGCAGGTGCGGCAGGGCGGCGCGAGTCGTGCGGACCAGGCCGAGCAGGTTGACGTCCAGTACCCGCAGCCACTGCTCGTCGTCGTTGTCCTCCACCGTCCCGATCGCGCCGATGCCCGCGTTGTTGACCAGGATGTCGATCCCACCCAGCGCCTCGGCCGCCGCAGCGACGGCCGCGCGCACCGACTCGTCGTCGGAGACGTCGGCGGTGAAGCCGCGCAGCGGGGGGTGGGCGCCGCTGGGGTCGAGGTCCAGGACCGCGACGTCCGCGCCGCGTTCCGCCAGGAGGGAGGCGGTGGCGAGGCCGATGCCGGAGGCACCGCCGGTGACCAGGGCGGTGAGCCCGGCGAGCTCCCCGGTCATCCCTGGTCCCCCTCGGCGCGGTCGGCGACCCAGAACGCTCCGTCGGGGTACGTGAAGGTGTCGATGGCGGCCTGGTGCATGGCGGCGGAGAACCCGGGCTCGATGGGTGCCCGGTAGTGGCCGGCGCTGATCACCACCGGGTCGAGGAAGTGCTGGTGCAGGTGATCGACGAACTCGATCACCCGGTTCTCGGTGGTGCCGGTGAGCGCGACGTAGTCGAACATCGACAGGTGCTGGACCAGCTCGCACAAGCCCACCCCGCCCGCGTGCGGGCAGACCGGCACGCCGAACTTGGCCGCGAGCAGCAGGATGGCGAGGTTCTCGTTCACCCCGGCCACCCGGGCCGAGTCGAGCTGCAGGATGTCGATCGCCTCGGCCTGCAGGAGCTGCTTGAAGACGATCCGGTTCTGCACGTGCTCGCCGGTGGCGACCTTGACCGGGCTGACGCCCCGTCGGACGGTGGCGTGGCCGAGGATGTCGTCCGGGCTGGTGGGCTCCTCGATCCAGTACGGGTCGAACTCCGCGAGCGCGTTGGTCCACTCGATCGCCTCGCCGACGTTCCAGCGCTGGTTGGCGTCGATCGCCATCCGGATGTCCGGCCCGACGGCCTCGCGGGCGGCGCGGCAGCGGCGGATGTCGTCCTCGAGGTCCGCGCCGACCTTCAGCTTGATCTGGGTGAAGCCGTCGGCGACCGCCTGCTTCGCCAGCCGGGTGAGCTTCTCGTCGCTGTAGCCGAGCCAGCCGGGTGAGGTGGTGTAGGCGGGGTAGCCCCGGCGCAGCAGCTCGGCTGCTCGCTCGGGAGCGCCCTGCTTGCCCGTGCGGAGCAGTTCCAGGGCCTCGCCGGGGGTCAGCGCGTCCGCGATGTAGCGGAAGTCGACCTGGGAGACCAGCCATTCGGGTTCGGCGTCGGCCAGCAGCTGCCACAGCGGCTTGCCCTCGCGCTTGGCGGCGAGGTCCCACACCGCGTTGACCACGGCGCCGATCGCCATGTGCATCACGCCCTTCTCGGGGCCGAGCCAGCGCAGCTGGCTGTCGCCGATCAGGTCGCGGTAGAGCGATCCGGGGTCGTCGCACAGGTCGCTGACGGGGCGTCCGAGGATGTGCGGGCGCAGCGCGTCGATGGCGGCGACCTGCACGTCGTTGCCGCGGCCGATGGTGAAGCTGAACCCGTGGCCCTCGTGACCGCCCGCCGAGGTGCGCAGGACGACGTAGGCGGCGGAGTAGTCGGGGTCGGGGTTCATCGCGTCGGACCCGTCCAGCTCCCGCGAGGTGGGGAAGCGGATGTCATAGGTGTCGACGGCGGTGATCCGCGCGGTGGTAACGGACAACTCAGTGCCTTTCACGCGTTGGAGAAGGTCTGGCGCTGGGTGCCGAGACCGTCGATCGTCAGCTCGACGGTGTCACCGGCGCGCAGGTAAGGGGTGCCGGGCAGACCCAGGGCCACACCGGCCGGGGTGCCGGTGTTGATGACGTCGCCGGGGTTGAGCACCATGTACTGGCTGAGGTACCAGACCAGGTACGCGACGTCGAAGATCATGTTCTTGGTGTTGCCGTTCTGGCGGCTCTCGCCGTTCACGGCCAGGCGCAGGCCGAGCGCCTGCGGGTCGCCGGCCTCGTCCGGGGTGACCAGCCAGGGCCCGAGCGGGTTGAAGGTCTCGCAGGACTTGCCGATGTCCCACTGTCCGGAGAACTCCAACTGGAACTCCCGCTCGGAGACATCGTTGCTGATCGCGAAGCCCGCGATGTGATCGGATGCCTCGGCCGGGTCCGCCAGGTAGCGGGCCTGCCGGCCGATCACGACCGCGAGCTCCACCTCCCAGTCCGTCTTCACCGAACCACGCGGAATCAACACCCCGTCATACGGGCCGACCACGGTCGCCGGATCCTTCATGAACACCACCGGCCGCTCCGGCACAGCCGCCCCGGTCTCCTCCGCGTGGTCACGGTAGTTCAGACCGACGCACACCACCTTGCCCGGCCGGGCAATCGGCGCACCGACCCGTATACCGGTCGTGTCCACGGCGGGCAGCAAGCCCTCGGCCAGCGCCGCCCGGACCCGGTCGATCCCGCCCTCGGCGAGGAACGCCCCGTCGATGTCGCCGGTCAGTGCCGAGAGGGCGAAAGCCCGCCCGTCCTCACCGAGAACCGCCGGGACCTCTTCCCCCGGTGCCCCGATACGCAGCAGCTTCATGCCCTGCCTCCCGTCGTCCGTCCCACACATCGGATGATTTATCTCGCCCCGACCATACGAGCGCCGGGCTCTTCTGGCAAGAAGTCCTCCGATGTTTGCTGGCCACTCGGGGTCATCCTGCAGTGATGCGCTGCTCAGAGGGGGCGACCGTCCCTCCCCAGTGGCGCCAACCCTGGGCGGCACGTATTGAGATTGGTCCGCTCCTCCCTCTTGTCAGCCAGGTATCCGGCTCATATCGTCCTCGTTACCGCAATCCATCCGATGACTGCGGGAAGACGCGGTCCGGGTGCGCTGTGCCACCCGTGACCGTGCAGGAACCGGCCTCTCTCCTGGTTGAGGGCCGGCCGGGAAGCCGGTTCCACTCCGCCCTGCGGGGAGGCTCACCGTTCCGCCGTACCAGCCCCCCTCAGCAGCAGGGGCCCCAGTCAAGGAGACCAGCACCATGAAGGCTCGCTCATCCAGAATCGCGGCCACCGCCGCCGCCGCGGTCCTCCTGGCGGGGTTCGCCACGGCCTGCAACCGCGGCAGCGACGCGGCGTCCGCCACCGCCGGTGGCGGAAAGCCGGCCATCGGCATCGATCTGCCGCGCGCCGACTCCGACTTCTGGAACTCCTACGCGCAGTACATCAAGCAGGGCGCCACCTCCCAGGGCCTGAACACCCTGCCGGTCAGCAACTCGCAGAACGACGTCACCAAGCTGGTCGCCAACGTCCAGGTGTTCCAGAACACCGGCGCCAAGGCCGTCGTGATGGCCCCGCAGGACACCGGCGCGATCGCCTCCACCCTGGAGAGCCTGGCCGGCAAGAAGATCCCGGTGGTCAGCGTCGACACCCGCCCCGACAAGGGCAACGTCTACATGGTGGTGCGCGCCGACAACAAGGCGTACGGCTCCAAGGCCTGCGAGTTCCTCGGCAAGCAGCTCGGCGGCAAGGGCAAGGTGGCCGAGTTCCAGGGCGCGCTGAGCTCCATCAACGGGCGCGACCGCTCGGAGGCGTTCGCCTCCTGTATGAAGGACAAGTTCCCCGGCATCCAGGTGATCGAGCTGGCCACCGACTGGAAGGGCGACGTCGCCTCCGCCAAGCTCCAGTCCACCCTGGCCGCCAACCCGGACCTGAACGGCATCTACATGCAGGCCGGCGGCGTCTTCCTGCAGCCGACCCTCGCCCTGCTCCAGCAGAAGGGCCTGCTCAAGCCCGCCGGGCAGCCCGGCCACATCACCATCGTCTCCAACGACGGCATCCCGCAGGAGTTCGACGCGATCCGCAAGGGCGACATCGACGCGACCATCTCCCAGCCCGCCGACCTGTACGCCAAGTACGCGCTGTACTACGCCAACGCCGCCGCCGAGGGCAAGACCTTCCAGCCCGGTGCCACCGACCACGACTCGACGATCATCCAGCTGCCCAACGGCCTGGAGGACCAGCTCCCCGCCCCGCTGGTCACCAAGGACAACGTCGACGACAAGGCCCTGTGGGGCAACAACGTCAGCAAGTAACCCACCAACTCCCGTGAGCGGCGGACCGGTTCCCCAGCCGCCGCCGCCGCTCACGGGGCTCGCTCTGTGATGTGAAAGGACCCCGCCATGGCGGACCCCAGCCCCGCCCGGGGCCCCGTCGTCGAGGCCGACGGGATCAGCAAGCGCTTCGGCGCCACCGTCGCACTCAGCGACGCCCGCATCTCGGTCGCGCCCGGCGAGTCGCACGCACTGGTCGGCCGCAACGGCGCCGGCAAGTCCACCCTCGTCTCGATCCTCACCGGGCTGCAGAACCCCGACACCGGCACGCTGCGCTTCAACGGCGAGCCGGCTCCCGCGCCCGGCGACACCGACGCCTGGCGGTCCCGGGTGGCCTGCGTCTACCAGCGCTCCACCATCATCCCCGCGCTCACCGTCGCCGAGAATCTCTTCCTCGACCGGCAGAGCACCCGCGCGCTGCGCCCGATCAGCTGGAAGCAGCTGCGCCGGCGGGCCGGCGAACTGCTCGCCGAGTACGGCGTGGACGTCGACCCGACCGCGCGCGCCGGTGAACTCACCGTCGAACAGCGCCAGTTCGTCGAGATCGCCCGCGCACTCTCGTTCGGCGCCCGGTTCATCATCCTGGACGAGCCCACCGCCAAAC
This sequence comes from Kitasatospora gansuensis, assembly GCF_014203705.1. Taxonomy (NCBI): domain Bacteria; kingdom Bacillati; phylum Actinomycetota; class Actinomycetes; order Kitasatosporales; family Streptomycetaceae; genus Kitasatospora; species Kitasatospora gansuensis. The sequence continues at coordinate 7,257,457 of NZ_JACHJR010000001.1, read as the reverse complement.
TCGACGCCCACGGCATCGAGAAGCTCTTCGACAAGCTGCGCTCGCTCCAACAGCAGGGCGTCGCCTTTCTGTTCATCTCGCACCACCTCCAGGAGGTCTACGACCTCTGCACCACCGTCACGGTCTACCGGGACGCCCGGCACATCGTCACCGCCCCGGTCGCCGAACTCGGCCAACAGGCCCTGGTGGAGGCGATGACCGGCGAGAGCACCCGGAACGGCGAACCCGCCTGGTCGGTGACGGACCGTCAAGACCTGGACAGCACACCCTTGTTGGAGGTCGCGGGGCTCAGCCTGACCGGCTCCTACCAGGACTTCGCCCTGACCGCCCGTCCCGGCGAGGTGGTCGGCCTGGCCGGCGCGGCCGCCAGCGGGAACGTCCAGCTCGGCGAGACCCTCGCCGGGCTGCACCGCCCCCAATCCGGGACGGTCACCGTCGCGGGCCGGCCGGTACGTACCGGCAGGGTCCCCGCCGCCCTCGCGGCGGGCATCGGCTTCGTCCCCGAGGACCGGCACATCCAGGGCCTCATCCCGCAGCGCAGCGTCGCCGAGAACGCCACCCTGACGGTCGGTGACCAGCTCGGCCCGTTCGGCACGGTGCTGCCCTCCCGGACCCGGGCCTTCGCCGAGCGGATGATCGCCGACCTCGACATCAAGACGCCCGGGCCCTCGACCCCGGTCTCCGCGCTGTCCGGCGGCAACCAGCAGAAGGTGGTCATCGCCCGGGCGCTGGCCACCGAGCCGCACGTACTGGTGGCGATCCGCCCCACCAACGGCGTCGACATCAAGTCCAAGGAATCCCTGCTCGGCACTGTCCGCCAGGTCGCCGACGCCGGAAAGACCGCCCTGATCGTCTCCGACGAACTCGACGACCTGCGGGTCTGCGACCGCGTCCTGGCCATGTTCCACGGCCGCGTGGTCGCCGAGTTCGCACCCGGCTGGAGCGACGAAGAACTGGTCTCAGCCATGGAGGGCATGACCGGCCCGACCGACACGAAGGAAAGCCATGTCTCCCACCACTGAGGTCAGCGCACACGTGACCACCGCCGTCCCCGCGCCCGCCCGCCCCCGCTTCAGCCTGGCGCGCTACCGCGACCTCTCCCTCGTCCCGGTCCTGCTGGTGCTGGGCGTGATCGGCTTCATCGTCTCGCCCGCCTTCCTCACCTCCGACAACCTGCTCGGCGTCGGCCAGCAGGCCACCGAGCTGAGCCTGCTGGTCCTGGCCGAGGCGCTGATCCTGATCGCCGCCCGGATGGACCTCTCACTGGAGTCCACCATCGGCGTGGCCCCGGTCATCGCGGTCTGGCTGGTGCTGCCCGACCACGGCGCACGCTTCAACGGCCTTGGCCTCTTTCCCGGTTGGTCCGCCATCCCGCTCTGTCTGCTGGTCGGCGCGCTGATCGGGGCGGTCAACGGCTTCCTCATCCTCAAGCTGCGCCTGAACGGATTCATCGTCACCCTCGGCGCACTCACCCTGCTGCGCGGCCTCCAGGTCGCCATCTCCGAGGGCCAGTCGATCGTCAACCTGCCGAGCTCCTTCACGTACCTCGGCCGCACCAGCTGGCTCGGCGTCCCCGCCGCGATCTGGATCTGTGCCCTGCTCTTCCTGATCGCCGGCTCCGCGCTCGCCTGGCTCCGGCACGGCCGCGCCCTCTACGCGATCGGCGGCAACGCCGAGGCCGCCCGCGCCGCCGGCATCCGGGTCGACCGGATCACCTGGATCGTCCTCATCCTGGGCAGCCTGCTCGCCGCCTTCGCCGGCATCCTCTACACCGGCCACTACGGCTCCATCTCCGCCGACCAGGGCAACGGCTGGATCTTCCAGGTCTTCGCCGCCACCGTCATCGGCGGCGTCAGCCTCAACGGCGGCCGCGGCACCCTCTTCGGCGCCCTCACCGGCGTGCTGACCCTCCAACTGGTCGTCAACGTCATGACCTTGGCGGGCGTGCCCCCGCTCTGGAACCAGTTCCTCAACGGCGCGATCATCATCGTCGCGCTGATCATCTCCCGCTTCGCATCCGGCGAGAAGCAGGAGTAACGGGCCCGCCCCCGGAACCCGCCGGGGGCCACGCCCGCCAGGAACAGCTGAATCCCCGGCCCCGCGAATACCCATGGCACTTGAGCAGTACCAGCAGTACGTCGTCTCCTGTGGCTCGAGCGACACCCCCTCCCGCCCGGCCGGATGGTCACCGGCTCTGCGACCGACGCTGCTCAGCCACCGAGCTCGGGCCAGCCGTCCTTGTTCGAGCAGGACTCGTAGTCGTAGCGGGTGAGGCGATCCCACTCCGCCCCGGTCACCTGCTCGAATGCCTCCTCGTGGACGTAGAGCAGCTCCTCGCAGTGTCGTGCGGTGAACGGTGCGAACCGTTCCGGATGGCCGAAGATGCTCTCGTATACCTGGCGGCCGGCGGCCACAACGGCAGCCCGGGAGCAGAGGAAGCCGTCGTCCGACTGCGGGAACGGCGAACCGTCGGGCCCTGCCATCCCGAGGACGGGCTGTGTGCCGAAGTCCGCTTGGTCCAACCGGTAGAGAGCTTCCGCGAGACGCTCACCAAAGCCGATGATCTGGCCCACCGGCTCGCGCGAAAGCGTCTCCGTCAGGCGCGCGCAGGCCTCTTCGAAACCCTGACACGTCTCAGTGCCGGCCTCGCCGCCGAGAACCTCGACGAGCTGCCAGAACCGCCCCCACGTCATCACCGGCAGGCCGGGGTCAGCGCCACTGTTCAGAGGTGTCGTCGAATCGTTCACGGTGTGATCACCGTCATCCTCTGCACCAGTCGCCAGACCTGGCCCTCGAATCCCATCCCATCCGCCCCTGTCGTCCGCTGCCATTCCTTGCTGCTTGGCAGCATCACATGCCCCTGCGACACGAGGTGCCGGGAAACGATCACGTCTGTTCCCCCGCAGGACGTGCATACTTGCCGGACGATCAAGGACGTCTGAGGTGATGACGCGGTGAAACTGGCTGAAGCGCTCGCGCAGCGCGCGGCTGCGGTGCGGCGGGTGGAGCAGTTGCGGACGCGCGTCGTCGGCAGTGCCCGCTACCAGGAGGGTGAGGAACCGGCCGAGAACGCGGCGGAGGTCCTGGCCCAGGCCGGCGAGGTGCTGGACGAGCTGGAGCGGCTGATCCGTCAGATCAACCGGACCAACTCCACCGCGATCATCGAGGGCGGCGGCACCCTGACCGACGCCCTCGCCCGCCGGGACGTCCTGCGGCTGCGCCACTCGGTGATCACCTCGGCCGCCGACGCCGCCTCCGGACGTGACCAGCGGGGAGCCGTACGGCAGATGCGGTCCGAGCTGAGGATCCTCTCCGCCCTGCCGGTCGCCGAACTCCGGGCCCAGGCGGACGTCATGGCCAAGGAGATCCGCGAGGTGGACACCCTGATCCAGCGCACCAACTGGGAGATCGACCTGATCGAGGACTGACCCCACGAGCCGGGTGTGGGAAGCAGGTAGTCGTCACGGAGGCGTGCACAAACCGCGGGTCGGCGGTCTATCCGGCCCTTGGTGCGTGAAGAGCAACGCAAGGGGTTCGATTCCTCACCAACAGTGCAGCTCAGCACCGCGTACAGGTGACAGGGCACACCGCACAACTCACCACCACCGTGCAGATCCGGACGACGAGGGCGGGAACGGGGCGCCCCACACCCGGTGCGAGGGCCGTGCACATCAGCACGGCCCTCGCACCTGTTCCACCTCACTCGGGCAGCGCCGCCACGACCGGGTGGTCCCGCCCGATCGGACCGAGCTTCGCGCTGCCGCCGGGGGCGCCGAGCTCGTCGAAGAACTCGGCGTTCACGGCAGTGAAGTGCTGCCACTCCGGCGGGGTGTCGTCCTCGAAGTAGATCGCTTCGACGGGGCACACCGGCTCGCAGGCGCCGCAGTCGATGCACTCGTCGGGCTGTATGTAGAGCATGCGCTCGCCCTCGTAGATGCAGTCGAGGGGGCACTCGTCCAGGCATGCCTTGTCCTTGACGTCCACGCAGGGCAAAGCGATCACATAGGTCATCGAACTGCGGTCCTCTCCGGTCCTGTTGCCGTTCCGACGCAGCCGACCGTATGACCTCAAGTAATCTTGAGGTCAACAAGGGGAGGCACCGCATGACGAGCTACCGCTCCGGCGACGACACCCGGGCCACCCCGGACGACTGGCTGGCGATCGGCGAGGTGAGCGCGCGGACCGGGGCGGCCGTCTCCGCGCTGCGGTTCTACGAGGAGCTCGGCCTGATCGCCTCCGAGCGCGACGAGCGCAACCAACGCCGGTACCCGCGGCACATGTTGCGCCGGGTCGCGCTGATCTCGGTGGCGAAACGGATCGGCATCCCGTTGCAGGACCTCGGGGAGGCGTTCGCCGACGTGCCGCTCGACCGGCCGCCGAGTCACCAGGAGTGGCAGCGCGCCTCGCGAGGCTGGAAGCTTCGACTGGAGGAGCGCCGGCAGACCATCGAGCGGCTCGAGGCCGAACTGACCGGGTGCATCGGCTGCGGGTGTCTCTCGATGAAGGCCTGCGCCCTGCTGAACCCCGGTGACACCCTCGCCGAGGACGGTGTCGGGCCCCGACGCCTCTGACCGGCTGGGTACTTGACGGCCGGTCAGCCGCCGTTCGGCGACCCGCGAGGGCGAGCCGGGAGAACCAGTCGATCGTCTTCGCCAGTCCCTTGTCGAAGCCGACGACCGGCTGTCACCTGGTCCGCGCCGCGGCTGCTCAACGTCGCCGGTGCGATCCCCGACGGGCGCAACGCCTGGCTGCCGGAGGCGATCTGGAGCCCGGCCACCAACGACTACGTCCGGTACTGGGCGACCAACGCGACGCTCAACGGCGTGCTGAAGCACCGCTGCGAATCGGGCACAGGTGCGTTTCGCGGGCGCGGCTGCCGAAGGGCCCCGCCCGCGGCGGGCGGGATCAGGAGGCGACGATCCGCCACTGCTGGTGGGTCTGTGACGTGTAGGGCTGCTGCTCGAGGGCGGCTCCGTCGGCGGTGCTGCCCTCGTCCACGGCGAGGGAGAGACCGCTGTAGCGGTTGGTGAGGATGAAGGCCCCGTCACCGGTGGGTGTGACGGCCCAGTGCTGCTGGGGGGCGTTGGCGTCTCCCCAGATGCCGATGGTGCCGCCGTCCGCGCGGGAGAGGCCCGCGACCTCCAGGAGCTTGCCGCTGCCCACACCCTTGATCTTGTAGTAGCCGTCGCCGGTCTTGACGAAGGTCCACTTCTGGTTCGTCTGGTCGAGCGAGGGCCACTGCAGGATCTTGGTGCCGTCGGTGGTGCGCCTGCCCTCCACGTCGGCCGATTCACCACTGTGCCGGGCGACCAACCGGTAGACGGTGCCGTCGCCGGGCAGTGTGGTGGAGACCAGTGCCGGTCTGACCGACCGGCCGCCGATCCGGACGCCGCTGATGTTGGCGTAGCCACCGGTGGCCGCGTTGACCTGGATCCGCACGAAGCCCACGTTCCGGTTGGGCCACTCGACCACCTTGGTCTTGCGGTTGCCGGCCCAGGTACCGGTGGCGACCTGGGTGAAGGTGATCCCGTCGGTGCTGGTCAGGATGGTGCAGGAGGTGATGTCGCCGTCGATCGAGTCGTTGCGGCTCCACTGCTTGGGCAGGTACTCCAGGGTGGAGACGTTGCTCCACACACCGCCGAGGTCGATGGTGATGGACTGCGGCAGCGGCGCCGGCAGCCCCCAGGTCGACCAGCAGGTCTCGTAGCGGTTGTCGCTGAGCCCGTCGATGGCGTTGAACGGGCCCTCGCCGGCGTGGAATCCGGTGGCGTACGCGTTCACCGGTGTGACGGGATGCTCGGCGCGCAGCAGCTGGGCGGGCAGTGGCGGCCTGGCAGTGTTGGGGCTCCAGGCCGCGCCGACCTCCGCCAGCCGGTTGACGACGTTGGGGTCCAGCAGACCGTTGCGGTTGGGCGGGCAGTTGAGGATGAACGAGGTGTACTTGGGTTCCAGGTCGGCCAGGTGCGAGAGGATCGCGGCCTTGCTCAGGAGACCCTCGGTCGGGGTGGAGGGGTGCCAGAACCAGCCGTTGCTGATGGTCTGCCCCTGCATGCCGGCGTAGGTGTTGCCCACCGGCGCCGTGACGCCCAGCGGCTCCTCGAAGAAGATCGCGTCGCCGAGGAAGGGCTCCGACAGTCCGCCGAGGTCGATCATGACGCAGTCCGGCTGCAGCTCCTTCACCAGCGAACGGATCTGCTGATAGGAGACCGCCTGCTGCCCCATCTGCCATGCGTAACCGTCGGTCATCAACATGTCGATGGTGCCGTAGTTGGTCAGCAACTCGCGGATCTGACCGAGGATGAAGGTCATGTGGCCGGGCTGGATGGCATCGGTGATCTGGAGCCCGGACACCTTGTGGCGGCTCTCCCATGCCTCGACACCGAAGGTGCGGTCCCAGACCGAGTAGTACAGCCCGACCTTCAGCCCCTTCGCCCGGAAGGCGTCGCAGTACGCCTGGACGACGTCGTGCTTGTACGAGCTGTTCGCGACGTTCTGGGTGCCGTACGCGCTCGGCCACAGGGCGAAGCCGTCATGGTGCCTGGTGGTCAGGAAGCCGTAGCTCATCTTCGCGGCGACCGCCGCGTCGGCCCACTGCGCGCAGTTGACACTCGGGGGAGCGAAGCGGGTGGGGCTCTGGTTGGGTTCCGCCCACTCCTCGTTGGTGAAGGTGCCCAGGCTGAAGTGGTTGAACATGCCGAACCGCATGTCGACCATCTTGCTGAGGTTGCTCTGGGTGTCCGCGGCGGACGCCTGCGACAGAAGGGCGGAGAAGCCGGGGATGAGCGGTAGCGCGGTCGCGGCGCTCGCCACACCCGCTGCGCCGAGGAACGTACGGCGACTCATTCTTGATGATGGCATGTCATGCTCCTGTACGGATCGATGGCAGTGCTTGCGGTGACGACGTGGTGGGGACGACCGACGGCGGCCTGGGCGGCGGGGTCCGCCGGGAAGAGGCGTTACGCCGCGCGCCGCTGGAACTGCTGGTTGGCGCCGGTGCCGCAGGGCCACTGGATGAGGCGGGCGCCGTTGACGGTGGAGGCGTCCGCCACGTCGAGGCACTTGCCGCTGTGCCGGGCGACGAGCCGGTGGTAGCCGCTCCCTTGGTCCTGGAACTGCCACTGCTGATTGGTCCCGGTGGTGCAGCGGTACTGGTTCACGGAGGCGCCGTCGGCGGTCGAGCCGTTCGCGACGTCGAGGCACTTGCCGCTGTGCTGGGCGAGGATCTGGACGTACCCGTTGCCGGCGTCCCTGAGCCGCCACTGCTGGTTGAGACCGCCGGTGCAGGTGTACTGCAGGGCGACCGCACCGTCGGCGGCGGAGTTGTCGGAGACGTCGAGGCACCTGCCGCTGTGCCGGGCCGCCAGGTTGTAGTACGGGCCGCCGCCCACGCCGGTGACCGGGCCGGCGTCGGTGTCGATGGCGACCTGCGGGTACCACGGCAGGTTCATGGTGGTCCGGGTCGGGAAGGCCAGCGGAAGCCAGACGTACCGGGAGTCGTTGACGGTGCCGCCCATGGAGTTGCCCCAGCGGTCGCCCAGGTAGAGATAGGAGATGCCGGAGCTTCCCTGCACGGGCAGCACGAACGTGGTCTGGGATCCGTAGCCGGTGTCGTCACCGATGTCGGACATGGCCGTCCACGGGCCGGCGATGCTGCCGGCGGTGGCGTACTTCTGTTGATTGGGCTTCCAGCCGCTGTTACCGGAGGTCAGCAGGAAGTAGACGCCGTCGCGCTTGAACAGCGCCGGAGCCTCACGGAAGGTACCGGCCCAGGGGTTGGCGGTCAGCCTGTCGTAGGCCGTGTAGTCGGCGGTGAGTCTCCAGATCTGCAGATCGGCATTGCCGGCGGCGGAGGTGATCTGGTAGCCGGTACCGTCGTCGTCCTGGAACAGGGTCATGTCGCGGGAAGTGGTGCCAGTCGGGGGCCGGAAGCTGCCCTTCCAGGTGTAGTCGCCGTCGACCGTGGCGGAGACGGCGACGGCTGCACGGGCCTGGGTGTAGTCGGTGCCGTTCTCCTTGTGCATCCACATCACGAACGTTCCGGTGGTGGAGTTGTAGATGACCTTGGGCCGCTCGATGTTGGCGACCGCCAGCTCCGGGTCGGTGGCCTGGGTCAGGACGTTGCGCCTGAACTCCCAGTTCTTCAGGTCGGACGAGCGGTAGGCGGAGACGGCCCTGAAGGTGTTGTCGGCATTGCGGTTCTCACCGAACCAGTAGTAGTACGAGCCGACTTTGATCGCTCCGCCGCCGTGGGCGTGGACGACGGCGCCGGTGGTGTCGGTGAACTGGGTGGCGTTGGTGATGGTGACCGTTGCCGCTCGGGCGGGGGAGCCGCCGGCCAGGAGGGCGGTCACGCTCAGGAGGGCCGCCAGCGCACGGGTGAGGGCGCGTCGGAGCATCTGGATTCACCTCGAAGAGGTTGCAATTTGTTCAGTTGTGTGCGACTCCGATTGAGGACGGTAGCCGGGAAGTGAGGCCCCGTCAACACCCTGGCCGGGATACACATCCGATGTCTTCTATGCAGCCCCGTCCCTCCGGATCCGACACTCTATGGTTTCAGCGAGATTTCGACTGCCCTCTAGACATGACACGTCTGCTGATGATTAATACATCCGATGACACATGAGTGAAATGCACGCCGAGCTGTTCACCTGCGTGCTGTCCTGCGGACAGTCAGGAGAAGACCTTTGTCACAGTCGATCACTCGCCGACGAGTGCTTGTCGGCCTGGCGGCCATGACGGCCGCCGCAGCCATCACTCCCGCACTGGCGATCCCCGCCTACGCCGCCGCTCCCCAGCCGCTCCCGCTCCCCCCGCTGCGGATTCCCAAGCTCGACATGGGTGTCGAGCAGCAGTCCGACGACAAGATCGAGTGGTTGCAGGACGCCAAGCTCGGCATGTTCATCCACTGGGGTGTCTACTCCGGCCCGGCCAAGGGCGAGTGGTACATGGAGAACTCCGCCGTCACTCCGGAGGACTACCGGAAGTACGTCACCGACGCCACCGGCGAGCAGTTCACCGCCGGCGCCTACAACCCGGCCGACTGGGCCCAACTGGCCAAGGACATGGGCGCCAGGTACACGGTGCTCACGGCCCGCCACCACGAGGGCTTCGCGCTGTGGCCGTCCACCCACCCGAACGCCTGGCACGCCGGGCAGGCCCCGCCCCAGAAGGACTTCGTCGGCCAGTACGTCACCGCCGTACGCGACGCCGGGCTGAAGGTGGGCCTGTACATCTCGCCGCTGAGCTGGCGCTACCCGGGCTACTACGACGTCACCGGCACCAACTGCCTGCCCAACAAGTGGGGTTACACCACGGATCCCGCGCACAAAGAGAATGCGCGGATCATGAAGAACGAGTTGTACCAGCAGGTCAGGGAACTGGTCACCCGGTACGGCAAGATCGACGACCTGTGGTGGGACGGCGGCTGGCTCGGCCAGCAGGGCTCCGACGCGTCCGCCGCGTTCTTCTGGGAGCCGGGCAGGTTTCGCGACCCGGCGAACCAGTGGCCGGTGGACCCCGCCTACAGCGAGACCGATCCCGCCACCGGTAAGCCGCTCGGCCTGACCGGGCTGGTGCGCAAGCACCAGCCGGACATCGTCACCACCCTGCGTTCGGGCTGGATCGGCGACTACACCAGCGAAGAGGGCCCCTCCGTGCCCTCCGGCGCGATCCGCTCCGGACACGTCGCGGAGAAGTGCTTCACCATCGGCGGTGCCTGGGGCTACAAGGCCGGCGCGAGCGTGATGGGCTTCGGCACGGCCATGAACATCCTGGTCAATGCCTGGGTGCGGAACATGACCTGCCTGGTCAACGTCGGCCCGGACCGTACCGGTGTGGTCCCCACCGCCCAGGCCGACCTGGTGCGCCGGATCGGTTCCTTCATGACCACCTGCGGCGAGGCCGTCTACGGCACCACCGGCGGCCCCTGGCAACCGCTCGACGGCAAGTACGGCTACACCTACCGGGGCAGCACCTTCTACATCCACCTGCTGCCCGGCTACGGCGGCACCTCCCTCACCACCCCCTCGATCGGGGACGCCCAGGTCACCCGGGTCCACGACGTGGCCTCGGGCACCGACCTGCCGTACTCGGTCGGCGCGGACGGCAAGGTGACCGTCACCGGCATCAACCGGACCCGCGTCCCCGAGGACAGCGTGGTGGGCGTGACCCTGGACCGGACCGTGCAACCGGCCGACATCGCCGCGGGCAGGACCGCCACCGCCGGCAGCGAGGAGACCTCCAAGGGCAACACCGCAGCCAAGGCCGTCGACGGCTCCACCGCCAGCCGCTGGTGCGCCGACAACGCCAACGCCGGCAACTGGCTCAAGGTCGACCTGGGAACGGCCAAACCGGTCACCGGTGCGCGCATCGCCTGGGAGCTGGACGCCACCAACTACCGCTACCGCATCGAGGGTTCCACCGACAACGCCACCTGGACCATGCTCGCCGACCGTACCGACACCACGAGCACCAGCCAGGTGCAGACCGTCGTACTCGGTGCCCAGGTCCGCTACATACGGGTCACGGTCACCGGACTGCCCACCGGCGTCTGGGCGTCCATCCGCAACCTGGAGATCTACGACCGGCCCTTCACCGCGGACCTGGGCACCTTCCGACTGGTGAACCGCAAGAGCGGCAAGGTCATGGACGTCAGCGACGCCTCCAGCGCCGACGGAGCCGCCATCATCCAGTGGCCCTCGACAGGCGGTACCAACCAGCAGTGGAAACTGCTGCCGAACAGCGACGGCTCCTACCGGCTGGTCAACGTCCGCAGCGCCCGGCTCCTGGAGAGCCCGGACAACTCCCTCAAGGGCGCGCCCCTGGACCAGTCGGCCGACGACGGCGGCGACAACCAGTGCTGGAAGCTGGTCCCCTCCCGGACCAGCGGCTACCACCGGCTCGTCAACGTCCGTAACGGGTGGTGCGCCGACGTCAAGGACGCCGCCACCACGGACGGTGTCCAGGTCATCCAGTGGCCCACCACCGACGGGGCGAACCAGGACTGGCAGCTCGTCGCCCTGTGACGGCGTTCCGGCGAGGGGACCCGTGCCGCTTCGGACCGCGGGGAGCCCGGCCCGGCCACCGACCGACAGCGCCGACCCGCACACCTACGACACCGGCAGCAATGCCTTCTTCAGGGATGTGAACCCATGTACAGCGTGAGTCCTCGGGACCGCCGGAGATTCCGGCCGGGCGCTCTGGCCGCCGTGGCCGTGGCCGTCGCCTCGCTCCTGGCGGGTGTCGTCGGCCCGGCCGCACCCGCCCGGGCGGCGGAGATCACCGACGGCCTTGCTCTCTGGTACAGACTCGACGCCACCTCCGGCACCGTGGCGGCGGACGCCTCGGGCCACGGCAGGGACGGCACCGTCAACGGCGCCGCGCGCTGGTCGGGTGCCGGCGAAGGGCTCACGTTCAACGGCTCGGACACCTACATCAAGGTGCCGGACAACATCATGAGCGGCCTGAACTCGGTCACCGTCGCGATGGACGTGCAGATCGACGCCACCCAGACCACGCCGTACTTCGTCTACGGCTTCGGCAACACCACCAATGGCAGTGGCAACGGGTATCTGTTCACCACGGGCGACTCGTTCCGGACCGGCATCGCTTCCGGGGACTGGAACACCGAGCAGAACACCCGGACCTCCGCCGCGCTGCCGCGTTCGGTCTGGAAGCACGTCACCTACACCCAGACCGGCACCACCGGCGTCCTCTACCAGGACGGCGTGGAGGTGGCCCGCAACACGTCGCTCACCATCACCCCCGGCGCCATCGGGTCCGGCACCACCACGGCCAACTACATCGGCAAGTCGCTCTACACCGGCGACAAGCTCTTCAAGGGCAGGATCCGTGACTTCCGCGTCTACGACCGCGCACTGGCGCCCAGCGAGGTCGTCGTACTCAGCGGGAACACCACGGGCGTCACCACGGCCACCCATCCCGCGCTGAAGATCGGCGCCATCATCGACGACGCCAACAGCAGGATCACCCTCCCACTGGCCGAGGGCAGTGAACTCACCGCGCTCGCCCCGCAGTTCACCCTCGTCAACGGCGCGTCCATCAGCCCGGCCTCCGGCACTCCGCGCGACTTCACCAAGCCGCTCACGTACGAGGTGACCGGCTCCGACGGCGGGAAGCGCACCTGGACGGTCGAGGCGCTGATCATGAAGAGCCCGGTCCTGCCGGGGCTCACCGCCGACCCTGACATCGTCCGGTTCGGCGACACCTACTACCTCTATCCGACCACGGACGGCTTCGCGGGCTGGAGCGGCACGCAGTTCAAGGCGTACTCCTCCAGGGACCTGGTCCACTGGACGGACCACGGCGTCATCCTCGACCTCGGACCCGACGTCAGCTGGGCCGACACCCGGGCCTGGGCCCCGACCATGACCGAGAAGAACGGGAAGTACTACTTCTACTACTCCGCCGACACGAACATCGGCGTCGCGGTCTCCGACTCGCCCACCGGCCCGTTCAAGGACCCGCTCGGCAGGCCCCTGATCGCCCGCGGCGCCTATACCGGCCAGATGATCGACCCGGCGGTCTTCACCGACGACGACGGGAAGCAGTACCTCTACTGGGGCAACGGCCGGGCGTACGTGGTCCCGCTGAACGACGACATGGTCTCCTTCGACGCCTCCAAGGTCACCAGCGTCACCCCCAGCGGCTTCACCGAGGGCAGCTTCGTCGTCAAGCGCAAGGGCACCTACTACTTCATGTGGTCGGAGGGCGACACCCGCGACGAGAACTACCGGGTCGCCTACGCCACCGGCTCCTCGCCCACCGGTCCCTGGACCAACCGGGGCGTGCTCCTGGAGAAGGACCTCGCCCTCGGCATCAAGGGCCCCGGCCACCACTCCGTGGTGCAGGTGCCGAACACCGACGACTGGTACATCGCCTACCACCGCTTCGCCATTCCCGGCGGTGACGGCACCCACCGCGAAACGACCATCGACAAGCTGGAGTTCGACTCCGGCGGGCTGATCAAGAAGGTCGTCCCCGCCCTGGGCAGCATCGCCCCGCTCCCCACTCTGCCGACGAACACCACCCGCTCGCTCCAGTCGGTCAACTTCACCGGCCGCTACGCCGCCGTCCGCTCCGACAGCCTCGGCTACCTCGACCCGGTGACCTCCGCCGGCACCACGGCGGTCAAGCAGAGCGCCACCTTCACCGTCGTCCCCGGCCTGGCCGACTCCAGCTGCTACTCGTTCCGCGACTCGTCCGGCCGCTATCTGCGCCACCAGGACTACCGGATCCGCTTCGACGCGAGCAACGGCTCGACGACCTTCAACAGTGACGCCACCTTCTGCGCCCGACCGGGTTCGGCCACCGGCTCGGTCAGCCTGGAGTCCTACAACTACCCCGGCCGCTACCTCCGCCACTACAACTACGAGCTGCGCATCGACCCGTACCAGGACGACGCCACCTTCCGCGCCGACAGTTCCTTCAGGGCGGTCAGCCCGTGGGCTTGATCGCATCCACGCCGCCCGGCGTCGGGGTGTCCCCAGCACACCGCTCCACGAAGCTCTCGATGTTCCGACGGTGCTTCCCGCAAGACGGCTTCGACAGTACGGTCACGCGCATCGCCCACAACCGCCGAGGCTCCCCCGTGTCCGCACGCTATTTCGAGGACTACGCACCCGGCCACGGCTGTGCCGCGCCGCGCGCGGTCCTGGACTCCGACGACAGTTCCTGGGACGCCCTCCGGGTCCCCTCGCACTGGCAGCTGCACGGCTACGGCCGGCCGATCTACCTCAACATCGCCTACCCGATCCCGCTCGACCCGCCCTTCGTCCCGGACGAGAACGAGACCGGGGACTACCGCAGGACCTTCGACCTGCCCGCCGACTGGACGGGTGCGCCGGCCGTGCTGCGCTTCGAGGGCGTGGACTCCTGCGCCCCGGTCTGGCTCAACGGCCGCCGGCTGGGCGTCACTTACGGCAGTCGCCTGCCGACCGAGTTCGACGTGGGCGAGCTGCTGCGGCCCGGCCGCAACGTGCTGGCGGTCCGGGTGCACCAGTTCTCCGCGGGCACCTACCTGGAGGACCAGGACACCTGGCGCCTGTCAGGCATCTTCCGCGACGTGTCCCTGCTGGCCCGCCCTGCCGGCGGCATCCGGGACGTCTTCGTGCACGCCGACTACGACGCGGACACCGGCGCGGGCCGGCTCCGGGTGGTGACCGACGCCCACGCGCCGGTGCGGATCGACATCCCGGCCCTCGGGATCCACGACCAGTCGGCCGACGGCGAGTTCGCCTTCTCTTCGGTACGGCCCTGGAGCGCGGAGGACCCACAGCTCTACGAGGCGTACCTGGCCACCGCCGGCGAGCGGATCCGGATCGGGTTCCGCAGCATCGCCGTCGACGAGGCCGGGGTACTTCGGGTCAACGGCCGCCGGGTGGTGCTGCGCGGCGTGAACCGGCACGAGTTCGACCCCGATCACGGCCGGACGCTCTCGCTCGAAGTCATGCGCCGCGACGTCGAATTGATGAAGCAACACAACATCAACGCCGTACGCACCGCGCACTCTTCGGGCCATGTCCGAGTGGGTCCGGCGGCGTGACCCGTCCCGCCCGATCCACTACGAGGGTGACCGGCTCGGCGAGTACACCGACGTGCACGCCGAGATGTACCGGCCGCCCGCCGCCGTCGCCCGGATCGGCCGGGGAGAGCTGCGGCCGGGCGAGGTCAACTACCCGCCCCCGGCCGGCTCCGGCGATCCGGCGGACGACCCGCGCAACCGCAGGCCCTTCCTGCTCACCGAGTTCGCCCACGCCATGGGCAACGGGCCCGGCGGGCTCGCCGAGTACCTGCAACTCTGCGACGAGTACCCACGCGTGCAGGGCGGCTACGTCTGGGAGTGGTTGGACCAGGGACTGCGCACCCGGGACGCCGAGGGACGCCAGTTCTTCGGCTACGGCGGCGACTTCGGCGAAGACCTGCACGACGGCAACTTCATCTGCGACGGACTGGTCCTTCCCGACCGCACTCCCTCCCCCGGTCTCCTGGAGTACGCGAAGGTGAGCGCCACCTCCTGCTCGGCCCCGGCCGCTTCGACCGGACCACCGGAGCTCTGCTCGGCATCGGCGAACTCGCCCTCCGCGGACCGCGGTTGGGCCTGTGGCGCGCGCCCACCGACAACGACGGCGGCTGGCACCAGCGCGACGCCGCCTACTGGAAGGCCCGCGGTCTGGACCGGCTGCGGCACCGTACGCTCTCCGTCGCCCCGGACGTGGCGGGCATGACCGTCGTCGCCCGCAGCGCCGCCGCCGCGGGCAACTCCGGCTACCTCACCACCTACCGCTGGGACAGCGACGGTGACAGCCTGCGCCTGCGGGTGCACACCGAACCCGTCGGCCACTGGCCGGAGCGGGGGGACGACTTCCAGGACACCATGGTGGACCCGACCCTCCCGCCGGAGGAGTACCGGGAACAGGTCCGCAGGAACGGGTCACGCTCACTGGCCCGCATCGGGCTCGACTGAGAGATTCCCACCGACCGGTCGCGGGTCGAGCGGTTCGGCGCCGGCCCGGGCGAGGCGTACCCCGACTCCCGCCAGGCGGTTCGCGTCGGACGCTTCCGTGCCACCGTGGACGAGCTTCAGACGCCCTACGTGCGCCCCCAGGAGAACAGCAACCGCGCGGACACCCGCTGGGCCACCTTCACCGACCCGGCCGGGAACGGAATGCGCATCGCGGGCGAGGAGCCGTTCCACTTCTCCGCACGCCGCTGGACCGACCAGCAGCTCGACGCCGCACGGCACCACACCGAACTGGTCCCTGGCCCGGTGATCCACCTCCACACCGACCACCGCGTCCAGGGCCTCGGCACCGCCGCCGTGGGACCCGGTGTCCTGCCTCGGTACCGGCTCGAACTCGGGCCGGCGGACTTGGCGTTCATCCTGACTCCCCTGCACCGGAGCTGAGGTCACCGAGCGGCCCGCCGCACCGGAGTGCCTGGTGCGGCGGGCCGCTTCACGCTCCGTTGGCCGGCCCCCGGTGGGTTCAGAACAGGCCGTTGGAGTGCGGCAGCTCGGCCGGGACCGGCGCGATGACGTCCCAATGCTCGACGATCTTGCCGTCGGCGACACGGAACAGGTCCCAGTACGCCACCGGCACCCCGAACTCGCCCTCGGACTGCAGCAGGACCAGGTCGCCTTCCGCGACGACCTTGTGCACCGTCTTGTAGACCAGGTTCTTGCCCTGCTCGCCCCACTTCGCGGCGGCGGCGCCGAAGCCGTCCAGGCCGTCGGCAGCCTCCGCGTTGTGCTGGAGGTAGGTCTCGGTGGAGATGAAGTCGGTCAGCACCGAGTAGTCGGCACCCTTGAGGACCCGCTCCGCGAACTCCAGGACCAGGGCCCGGTTGGCCTCGGTCCGGTCCAGGTCACGCGGCGCGCCCTGCCCGTCGGTCTGCGAGCGGCCGGAAGCGGTCTTCGCCACGACCGGGGTGAGGGCGTCCCAGTGCTCGGCCAGCTTGCCGTCGGCGTCGACGCGGAACAGGTCGAAGGCCACCAGCGGGTCCGGTCCGAAGCCGTAGTAGGTGCCGTGCAGGGCGACCAGGTCGCCGTCCGCGATCACCCGGGCGCCCTCGTAGCGGAAACCGTCGGGCAGACCGGCCACCAGGTCGCGCAGGGCCTGAGGGCCGTCGGCGGCCAGTGAGCTGTGCTGGCGGTAGTCGGCCGCGACCCAGCGGTCCACCGCGGCAGGGTCCTTCTTGCCGAACAGCTCATCGGCGGCCTGCAGAACCAGTTCCTTGTTGCCCATGACACGTCCCTTCCGATGCGGAGGCGGAGCCGTCCCCGCCAGTCGCACCTCCACCTTCGGCCAGGGGGTGCCGCTGCCGCGAGGTAGGATCCGAAAGCATCATGGTCAAAACCGAGCATCCGGGCGAAGGCACGCGCGTCGCCGAGTACGGCTTCCACAACCCCGACCGCGCCCCGCTGGGCATCGAAGTGACCAGCATTGCCCATCTGGCCAGCAAACTCTCCCGGCAAGCGCTGCTCGGTGTGCACCGCACCGATTTCCATCAGATCATCCTGATCACTGCGGGCGAAGCCACCACCATGGTCGATTTCCAAGAACACCCCTCACCCCTGGGCACCCTGCTGCACGTGGCCCCCGGCCGAGTACTGCGCCTGCCCCGACCCATCCAGCCGGCCCAGCCGATCCAGGCGACCATCGTGCTGTTCACCCCCGCCTTCCTGCCGCCCCTGGAAGCCGCCCGCACCCTGCTCAGCCCCTTCAGCCCCGCCGTCCGGAATCTCGCACCACACGAGAACACCTCACTCACCGCCGCCCTGGACGAACTGGCCGCCGAGTACCGAAGCGCCGTGGACGAGCCGGGCAGCGCGGCCACCGTGGAACTCCTGCGCCACCTACTCGCCGCACTCGTGCTCCGCATCGCCAGACTCCCCACCCCGGACGGCAGCCGGCCCGGCCCCGCCACCATCGGAAGCGACACCTTCTTGCGCTTCCGGCACGAACTCGAACACTCCTTCGCCACCACCCGCAGCGCCGCCGCCTACGCCGCCCGCGTCGGCTACTCCCTGCCCACCCTCAACCGCGCCTGCCAAGCCGCCACCGGCCGCAACGCCAAAGCCCTCATCGACGCCCGCGTCGCCCTGGAGGCCGGCCGCCTCCTGGCCCACACCGACCTGCCCGTCGCCACCATCGGCCGCCGCCTCGGCTTCACCGAACCCACCAACTTCGGCAAGTTCTTCACCCGGGAGACCGGCCTGCCCCCCGGCACCTTCCGCGCACACCAACACCCCTGTGGCGCGGCCTCGCCACCAGATACGACAAGACCGCCGGCTCCTGCCAAGCAGCCGTAGCCTTCGCCTCACCACTCATGTGGACATGATCCGCTTTTGCGACACGACCTAGACCTTGCGGAGCATGTTTCGGAGTGGTCCCGCCGTACGGGAAGGCGACCAGCAGCCTGGCGGGACCTCCTCCCCCGCCGGTTGGCTTCCCGAGGATCCGTCAGCCGTCGCTGGCGGCCGTCCACTTCTGGTTCGAGCCGCCGGAGCAACCCCAGAGCTGGACGGTTGATCCGTTCGCCGTGCCGACATCGGTGACATCGAGGCAGAGACCGGAGAGGTCGTTGGTGATACTGCCATCCGGATGGAAGGTCCATTTCTGGCTGCTGGTGCTGTTGCAGCCCCAGGTGATGACCTTGGTGCCGTTGGCGGTGCCGTCGCTGCTCGCTCCAAGGCACTTGCCTCCGATCTACAACTCGCGGCCCGCCGAGTACACGTAGTACTGGTTGGCGTTGTACGGGCCGTAGTCCCCGCGCGGGAACGGAACCCAAGGATCGATCATGACACCGCGCGGACTCTAGGTGATGGCGGCGTCGGCCACGGACGCCCAAGTGCCGTTGGAGGCGGGATTCTTGGTACCGGTGACGGTGACCTTGAGCGTGTGGGTCACCGTCGGATCGAGGCCGTTGGCGGTGAAGACCGGTGCGGTCACGCCCTGGCTGGAGTTGCGGTACAGATCCACGGAGGTCGCCGCACCGCCGTCGACCGAGACCGTCACAACGCCCTGGCCGTTGTAGACGATGGAGTCCAGCGTCACACCGCTTCCCTTGAAGGTCAGGGTGGCGGTGGCGCCGACGGTGGCGGACCAGGTGTTGCCGCCGCCACTGGACCAGGACCCGGAGTACTGCCACTGGCCGACGGCGCTGTACGGGATGGTCTGCGGCGTCCCGACGACAGCGTAGGCGACCGAGGCCCAAGTTCCGCTGGAGGCGGGATTCTTGGTACCGGTGACGGTGACCTTGAGCGTGTGGGTCACCGTCGGATCGAGGCCGTTGGCGGTGAAGACCGGTGCGGTCACGCCCTGGCTGGAGTTGCGGTACAGATCCACGGAGGTCGCCGCACCGCCGTCGACCGAGACCGTCACAACGCCCTGGCTGTCGTAGGCGATGGAGTCCAGTGCCACGTAGCTTCCCTTGAAGGTCAGGGTGGCGGTGGCGCCGACGGCGGCGGACCAGGTGTTGCCGCCACCGCTGGACCAGGACCCGGAGTACTGCCACTGGCCGACGGCGCTGTAGGGCACGGTCACCGTCTGTGCTGTGCCACCCGGCAGCGGCGCGACCGTCAGGTTGGCGAACTGGCTGCCGACGGTGTACCCGCCGGTGAAGAGTGCGACCTTGCCGGCGCTGTACGCGGTGTCGGTGACCGTGCTGACCGTCGTGCCGTCGACGGCAGCCGTGATGGTCGCACCACTGAACCCCAGCGCGAGGTGGTGCCAGGTACCCGGTCCTGCTGCGCTCGGCATCGTGCCGCTCGCCAGCGTCAGCTTGTTGTCCGCGAAGTCGGAACGGGTGACCGACCACGCGCCGCTGTCGCTCAACGAGAACCAGTAGCCCTTCACGTGGGTCGGGTCTTCTCCCGCGTTCCACTGCTCCCCTGCGCTCTGCTGACGGCCCGCGATGCCTACTGATCCGGCGGCCTTGTTCATCACGTCGGCCGAGACCTGGTAGTTGGTCCAGTTGCCGTTGCCACCTGCGGTGTAGGGACGCGTGTCGCCGTTGAAGTAGCCCCATTCCAGCGGCCGGGCAGGCGTCTCCTGCTGGACGCATCGCCCGGAGCGCCCCACGCACGGCTGCACGTCGAACGCGCCCTCCATCGTGCCGAGATAGCGGGGCTGGCTGCCGAACGCTTCCGAAGTGAAGTCGTCGCTGTACGGCAGCGGCAGCTCAGCCGCCGCCGGGCTGGAAGCCGTCCCCTTGCCCTGGCCGGTCGTGGTGGTGAAGGAGTAGACCCGGTCCGGTTGCAGGGTCACCGTGACCTTCCCCGAGCCGTCCGGGGTGACATCCGGATTCCGGACGAACCAGGTGGACGGATCACTCGACGCCAGGTTGGTGGACCAGACATGGACCGTGCCTGTCGACAGTCCACCTCCCACGTTGAACGTCACGGTCTGCGGGCCGGAAGCCCTCGTGGTCTCGATGACCGTGGACCAGTCGTGGTTGTCGGGCGACTTCAGGGACACATAGCTGCCCTGCGTGTAGGACGATCCGCCCAGGTATCCGGAGCCGCTGTCGAGGTAGCGCCAGCCCGGCTGCGCGAACTGGGTGGTATGGGCCATCGCCCAGGTCGACAGACCCACGTCATAGGCACCCGACCAGGGCTGGTCCGCCCTGATCAGCCCCTGTCCCACGAAGGAGACATCGGGATAGGCGCTCGCCACGATCGGCCAGTTGATGTTCGCGACCATCCGGCCCTGGAGGTAGACCAGGTTGTTCGTGCGGGCCATCGGTGCTCCGCCGGCTTGGTGGTCCAGCGTTCCGTTCTCGCTGGCCCACAGCGGCAGCCCGAGCCCCTTGGCCGTCGGCGTGCTGGTGCACTGGGTGTAGGAACTGGAGCCGCTGTACGGGGAGCACGGGTAGTGGTTGCCGACCACTGCCGTGGCCGCCTTGAACGCCGGGTTGCTCGCCAGTCCGTCCGCGGTCGACCATCCGGAGTCGTTCGCGTCGGCGGCCACCACCTGCACGCTGCCGTAGCCATTGTTGTCGAGGGCGCTGCGCAGCTGGGGGAACCAGTTGGCGTCGTAACCGTGCTCGTTCCAGCCACCGATGTAACTGATCGTCAAGCCGTGCTGCTTCGCGCATCCCAGCCAGTCCAGGACGTACCGGATCCCGTTGGCGTTGTAGAAGCTCGAACCGACCCATGCGGGAGCGGACCAGGTGAGCCCGTACAGCTTGATGCCGGGGTTGCGCTGAACTGCTTGCCGGCCCAGCCAGAACTCGTACCCCGCACTGCAGTTGATATTGCCCTCGACCTCCTCGAAGGACGGCTCCGCGCCCGAGGTCGAGTTGCCCGAGCCGCCCGTTTCCAGTTTGAGGATCTGCACCTGCGCCCCGTATCCGGGCTTGAACAGGTAGTCCAGAATCTGGCTCTGCTGGGCTGGGGGATAGTCCGCCAGCAGGCGACTGTTCCCCCCGCCTCCGCTGATCGCGCCGTCGCCGTCGAAGGTCAGTCCCGGCGACGATCCATTCACCGCGATGGTGGTCGCCGAGGCGGCGACCGCGTGCGTCGCGGGCACTCCGACCGACAGCGCGGCCACCAGGGCCGTGACGGCCGCAGCGACCGGCAGGCGGCGCCCTGCCCAACTGGGCCATGGGATTCCTGACATCTACGTCCTCCTGAGACGCGCATTCGCATCCGGGCATCTGCTCACCGATGAGCGCGGGTGCGTGGCGCGGGGGTTGGGTCTGCTGGGTCGCACCCGCGGCTCGGGCACGGGGTCACTGCGGCGTCAGCCGAAGGTCAGTCGCTGGTTGGATCCGCCGTGACAGTCCCTGATCCCCGGGTGCGTACCGTCCGCGGTGGACCATCCCGGCACGTCAAGGCACTTGCCGACGCCCACGGCGTGCACCGGGTGGTGTTGCGGGGCGGTCCTGGGTCTTGGTGCCAGGCGTCGGGCCGACATGATGGCGACCCTCACTCGCAGGTGTGGCCGCGACCGGCCATGCGACACGCCCCGACCTCGTCACCTTGGCTAACGCAACCAATCAAGATGACGCAGAATCAAACACAAGACCCAGGGAACCGCTTCAGAACAGCACTGTCAAGGGTCTCGACGGTCCCCCGGCAGTACGACGCACCTGAGGCCATGAACGCGCATACGAGCCAATACATCCTATGTATGCCATGCCTCTTGACCGACTGATTCGATCAGGGCAAGCTCTTTCACGGTCCGGGCGAACCGGACACGGCTGCACTGTGCGGGTCGCCAGGCAGCCCTTCACGGGATTCATCCCATGTATCGATTTCCACCAGTGCTGACATCATCAGCGATGTGTCTCGCCGACACGCATTGCAGCGCGACAGGCGGAATCGAACATAAGGCAACACGCGCAGAACAGACGAGGGGCGTCGACGAGCGCCCTCACCGCCGGCACCGCGCTTTCCCCTGGTCGCTCCGTACGGCCGGGCGAAACCAGCTCCATGGCAGCTACCGATCCATAGGACGTCCAAGCGGATTCGGGCGTCCCCACGAAGGGTTCCGCTATGACCATCAGCAGGCGCGTGTTCCTTTCGAGTGCCGCCGGTGTGGTCGCCGCCGTGGCGGCGGATCTCACTCTCGGTACGACGAGGGCGCTGGCGGCCCCCTCGTCGTACTCGCCCACGTGGGCGTCGGTGGACCAGCACCCGCCGGCGCCGGAGTGGTTCCAGGACGCGAAGTTCGGGATCTACTTCCACTGGGGTGCCTTCAGCGTCCCGGCGTACGACAACGAGTGGTACCCGCGGAACATGTACATCCCGGGCCTGGGCGCCAACAGCCACCACGTCGCCACCTACGGCGACCCCTCGGTGTGGCCGTACAACAACTTCCTCGACGGAGCCCGCGACAAGGCGGGCAACTGGGTGCAGTTCGCGCCCAAGCTGGTCTCCCAAGGGGGAAGATTCGACCCGGACGCCTGGGCGCAGCTGTTCGTGAACGCGGGCGCGAAGTTCGCCGGACCGGTGTCCGAACACCACGACGGGTTCTCGATGTGGAACAGCTCGGCCAACGAGTGGAACTCCGTCCAGCACGGGCCGCGTCTGGACCTGCTGGCACTTTTCCGCGACGCCATCCGGGGCAAGGGCCTGAAGCTTCTCGTGGCCATGCACCACGCGTTCAACTTCAACGGCTTCTACGACCACGTGCCCGCCCAGCCGACCGCCGGCCTGAAGAAGCTGTACGGGCAGCTCGGCACCGCCGCGGAGAACCAGCTGTGGTTCGACAAGCTCAAGGAGGTCGTGGACCTGGCGCAGCCGGACATCCTCTGGGAGGACTTCGACCTGAGCCTGGTCGACGAGAGTCAGCGGCTGAACTTCCTCTCCTACTACTACAACCAGGCCATCTCCTGGGGCAGAGAAGTCGTGGCCACCTACAAGGACGGCTACAACAACAACGGCGAGATGTTCGACTACGAACGCGGCGGACCGGCCGACATCACCAGCCCGTACTGGCTGACCGACGACAGCGTCAGCGACTCCAGCTGGTGCTACACCGTCGGCATCGGCTACTACTCCACCGCCCAGATGCTGCACGCGCTGATCGACCGGATCAGCAAGAACGGCAACATGCTGCTCAACATCGCCCCGATGGCCGACGGCACCATCCCCCAGGGCCAGCAGGACGTCCTGCTGGGACTCGGCGACCATCTCAAGCGGTTCGGCGAATCCCTGTACGCCACCCGCGCCTGGACCGTCCACGGCGAAGGCCCGACCAAGATGGGCGGAGGCTCCTTCACCGCCCCTGTGGCCGGAACGAACAGGGACTTCCGGTTCACCCGCGACAAGGCCGACACCGTCCTGTACGCAACGGTCCTGGGCTGGCCCGGCAACTCCACGACGATCACCACCCTGGCGAGCGGACGCATCGACCTCGGATCACTGACGTCCGTGCGGTTGCTGAACAGCAACAGCGGCACGTACATCGACCTGCCCACCCCCACGCAGAGCAGCGACGGCCTGCACATCAGCCTTCCGTCGGCCTCGGCGCCGTTCAACGCCCTCGCGTACGTGCTGAAGTTCACCTTCTCCGGCCAGATTCCCGTGCTCGGCGGCAACGGCGTCGCCACCGCGTACAGCGATGTCTCGTACGCGGGCACGGCAGCGAAGCTCGGGCTGGGCAGCTACACGGCCGCGCAACTGCAGAGCGCCGGCCTTGCGGCGCGCACGATCTCCTCCCTCCGGATACCCGCCGGTTACCAGGTGATCGGCTACTCGGGAGACAACTTCTCCGGCACGGCCTGGACCTTCCCCACCGACAACGCCGACCTGCGCGACACCGGCAACAACGACGCCGTCACCTCGCTCAAGGTGCTCTTCGACCCTGCCAAGTACTTCCGCCTCACCAACGTCACCGACGGCTTGACGCTGGACAGCGGCGGCAACGTCGCCTCAGGCAGCAACCTCAAGCAGTGGACCTGGGACGGCAGCCCGAACCTCCAGTGGCAGGCCGTCGATCTGGGCAACGGCTACTACCGTCTGGTCAACCGCACCAACGGCATGGCCGCCGACGGCTGGGGCGCCACCGCCAACGGGGCGCCGGCCCAGCAGGCCCCCTGGAACGGCGGCACCAACCAGCAGTGGCAGATCACCGACCGCGGCAACGGCCGGTACACCATCGCCAACCGCACCACCGGCCTCGTCCTCGACGGCGGCGGCCAGGTCACCTCCGGCTCCGCCACCAAGCAATGGGCCTGGACCGGCAGCACCAACCTCCTGTGGACCTTCACCGTCCAGTGACCTGCCGGCCTCCGGCCGTCCGCCGTCCCCGTACGCGGAGAAGGGATCAGCGCCAACACACCGTCAGCCGCCATGCGTTCGAGCAGTTAGGAACAGAGATGAAACGAGCACAGGAGCCGACCCGATCCAGCCCCCACGCGGGTCCACCGCACCGTCGGGCGAACGTGTGGGCCCGCATCGGGGCCGCAGCCGTGCTCGTCACCGGTGCACTGGTCGGCGCCACGACGACGGTCGGCACGGCACAGGCGGCGGGTTCGCTTCCGTGTGACCTGTACGCCGCGGGCGGCACGCCCTGTGTAGCCGCGCACAGCACGACGCGCATGCTGTACTCCTCGTACAACGGGCCGCTGTACCAAGTTCAGCGTGCCTCGGACAACGCCATCCGGGACATCGGCGTCCTGTCCACGGGCGGATACGCCGACGCGGCCGCGCAGGACTCGTTCTGCGCGGGTACGAGGTGCGAGATCAGCGTCATCTACGACCAGTCGGGCCGCGGCAACCACCTCACCAGGGCTCCGCTCGGTACGTTCAACGGCCCGGGCCCCGGCGGATCCGACGCCCTCGCGGACGCCACCGCCGCCCCGATCACCGTCGCCGGCCACAAGGCCTACGGCGTCTTCGTCAGTCCTGGCACCGGCTACCGCAACAACCACACCAACGGGATCGCCATCGGCGACCAACCCGAGGGCATGTACGCCATCTTCGACGGCACCCACTACAACAGCGGCTGCTGCTTCGACTACGGCAACGCCGAGACCACCAACCACGACGACGGCAACGGCACCATGGAGGCGATCTACTTCGGCAGCATCCGGGCCTGGGGCACCGGCGCCGGGAGCGGCCCGTGGATCATGGCCGACATGGAGAACGGCCTGTTCTCGGGGGTGAACCCGGGCTACAACGCCAACGACCCGACGATCAGCCACCGGTTCACCACCGCGATCGTCAAGGGGGAGTCCAACCACTGGGCGATCCGCGGCGGCGACGCTCGGTCCGGCGGCCTGTCGACCTTCTACGACGGCGTACGCCCCAACGCCGCCGGCTACCACCCGATGAAGAAGCAGGGCGCTGTCCTCCTCGGCATCGGTGGCGACAACAGCAACAGCTCCGCCGGCACCTTCTACGAAGGCGTCATGACCGCCGGCTACCCCTCGAACGCCACCGAGGACGCCGTCCAGTCCAACATCACCTCCGTCGGCTACGCCGCCTCCGCCACCGGAGCGAACAAGGGTGAGTTGCACGCGGTGGGCGCGGGCAAGTGTCTTGACGTGCCGGGATGGTCCACCGCGGGGGGCACCCAACTGCAGACCTGGGACTGCAACGACGGGGCGAACCAGATCTTCACGCACACGTCATCGAACGAGTTGACGGTTTACTCGGGCTCCTCGCAGCTGTGTCTGGACGCCGCCGGCTACGGGAACTCCGCGGGCACCCGGGTCCAGACCTACGCGTGCAACGGGCAGGCCAACCAGCAGTGGAAGGTCAACTCCGACGGCACCATCACCGGAGCCGCATCCGGGCTCTGCCTGGACGTCAAGGATGCCTCCACCGCCAGCGGCGCCCTCGTCCAGCTGTGGACCTGCAACACCGGCAGCAACCAGAAGTGGACCCTGGGCTGATCCCACGGCGTTCAGCAAGGACAAGCGCGGTGGTACCGCTCTCCGGACCAGGAGGCGGCACCACCCGTGACGGGCAGCGGCGGCTACCCGTGCCTACTCCCCGTGGTCCGGCCACCGATCCCAGGACCTGCCGCCGTGGAGGCGGCCTTTCACTGCCACCGACCAGCTATCCGCATCCGGCGCTGACAACGCCGGAAAGCGATCCCCCAACCTCGCAAGGAGACTTCGTGAACAGCACGACGTGGGGCCTGCTTCGCCACCGGCAACGACCTGGCAACGGTGGCTCGGCGAATGCTCCCGCCGGCCCGGGGCCCCGGCACAGCCGCGTCCGTACCGCCCGGCGCCTGATCGCCGGCTCGGCGGCCCTGGCGCTGCTCGGGCTGCTGACCAGCGGCACGGCCCAGGCCGCGTCCACGACGGAGGCCGCCCCGGCGGCGGCCTCGGGCACCAGCCAGTTCCGTGGAGTGAACTGGGCAGATCCCAGGGACAACTTCATCACCGGCCCGAATATCCCCGTCGGCCTGTCGGAGTCGGACGACTACGCCACCGTGTACTCGAAGTCCATGGCCGTCCTCAAGGGCTTCCAGAAGACGGGGGCCAACACCGTCCGGATGGGATTCAACGCGGCGACCACCTCGGGAGCCTGGTGGGGCAGTTACACCGCGACGCTGGACGCCGCCACCGCGCTGGGCATGAAGGTCGTCGTTGCGCCGTGGCTGCAGAACGGGAAGGTCGGCGACACCGCGTCCTTCTACCGGATGTGGGACACGATGATCAACAAGTACGGCGCGAAGAGCAATTTCTACTTCGACATCATGAACGAGCCCTGGGCCTACAGCGCCACCGAGCTGACCGACTTCGAAGCCGACTGGCTGACGCACTACCCCGGCCTCCCCCGTGACCACGTGATCGTCCCCGGCCTGTGGGGCGACGCGAGTCTGTGCGGTGTCGGCGCCGACTCCCGGCTGTCCGGCACCCTGCTGTCCATCCACACCTACAGCATGTTCGGCGTCTCACACAGCACCGAGGCCGACTGGGTCAAGGAGTTCACCGGCAATCTGTGCGGCTACGCCGACCGCGCCATCGTGACCGAGTTCGGCGTCCCGATGAACACCGGCGTCGACTACAGCGGCCCCAAGGATGGCAACAACAACATCTCCTTCCTCTACGCCGTCACCGACACCGCACGCAGCCTCGGCATCGGTACCGTCCTGTGGACCGGCGTCAAGGAATCCGGCCAGACCCAGGGCCCCGGGCCCTGCGACAACGCCTCCTGCGCCATCACCTCCCTGAACGGCAGTGGCACCAACCTGTCCGTGACCGTCACCAACCAATCCGGCCTCGACCGCCTCCAGTGGGGCTGGGGCACCGGCACCAATCCCGGAGGCGGCAGCGGCACGGGCAACGTACTGCGCGGCGTCGGCTCCAACCGCTGCCTGGACGTGCCCGGCGCGAGCACCGCCAACGGCACCCAGACCCAGATCTGGGACTGCAACAGCGGCACCAACCAGCAGTGGAACCCCACTCCTGCCAAGGAACTACGGATCTACGGCAACAAGTGCCTGGACGCCGACGGCTTCGGCACCTCTCCCGGTACCAAGGTGGCCATCTGGGACTGCACCGGCGGCGTCAACCAGCAGTGGAACCTCAACAGCGACGGCACCGTCACCGGCGTCCAGTCCGGTCTGTGCCTGGACGTCAAGGCTGCCTCCACCGCCAACGGCGCCCCCGTCCAGCTCTGGACCTGCAACGGCGGCACCAACCAGAAATGGAGCCGGCAGTAACGAGCAAGAAGTCGTGCCGGGGGCTCGGTGGAGCCCCCGGCACGACTGTGGGCTGGACCGACCCGCGCCTGCGGCCAGCGCGTTGCAGACGTCGGACTCCGACCACGCGTGTCCGCCCCGGGCATCTCCAGCACCTTGTCGCTGCAGACGGCGCGTGCGCGCCTGCCGCGTCCGCTCGCGATGGGGTATGTCTCGTTCAAGCGCTGCTCCTGGTTTCGGCCGCTTGGTGGATCGCTCGTCAGTTGCCGCTGCTCCGCGAAAGGTTGCCGCCCGGGCGTCCTCCGCCGGAGCCGCCACTCCAGCGAGCCGAACCGGTCGCCTCGCCAAGATCTGTTGCTGCGGCACTACTTGACGGCACGCCAAGACGGACTTACGTTCGTCGCCGGCGCCCTGGGCGACGACGAACTGCCGGGCGCCGGGGACGGGCCGAGGCGGTCGTCGGTCGCATTCGCCATTCCAGCACGGGTAACCAGCCCTTCGCCGGGACGCGAATGTTAGCGCTAACAATCCCGGATCCCCCCCCACCGAGAGGCCACCATGCAGCAGCACAGTCCGTCGTCACGTCGGCGATGGTTCGTACAAGTGGCCATGGCCGTCGCGGCCGTGCTCGCCGCGGTCCCGACGGCGCCGCAACCGGCCTCCGCCGCAGTCCTGACGGTGCCTCAGGCGGCGTCAGCCACGGCGGTGACGGACATCAACGGGTTCGTTGCCGGCAACGCCGCGATCGCGTCGGTCGACCTGGCCGGGCGCTGGAACTTCACACCGAAGGGCCGCTCGGCGACGTCGATCAACGTGCCGGGTGGCGGCTGGTACAAGCAGGGCTTCACCGACGTGAACGAGGCGACGTACTCGCGCACCGTGACCGTGCCGAACTCGGGGCAGCCGCAGTCGGTGTGGATCGAGTTCGGCGCGGTGAACCATGAGGCGACGCTGTCGGTCGACGGGCAGGTGGTCGCCACCCGGACCACCTCCTTCACGCAGTCGAACTTCGACATCTCCGCCTTCGCCGCCCCAGGCACCACCCACACGATCAGCGTGAACGTCAAGGGCCGCTACGCCCTGAAGAACGCGAGTGGGAATCAGACCCTGGTCCCCGACGCCGCCAACTGGTCCGAGGCGATCCCGCAGGGCATCTACCGCTCGGCGTTCCTGCGCGTGTACCCGGCGGTGCACGTGAGTGACGCGTTCGTCCGCACCTCCGTTGCCAACCAGACCCTCACCTACGACGTGTCCGTGACGAACACCTCCGGCAGCTCGCGGTCGGTGACGCTGACCGGCGCGCTCGCCTCGGACGGCGGTGGGTCGTTCAGCTACCCGGCGCTGCCCGGCCGCACGGTCACCGTGGCCGCCCACTCGACCGCCAAGGTGACGGTCGGCCCGGTGGCGTGGAACCTCGGCTCCTCCTCGTACTGGTGGCCGAACGTGCCCTACCGCGCCGGGTACCGCGCCCAGCTGCACAAGCTGTCGGTGCACGCGACCACCGACGACGGCCGCACCAGCGACGCCGGCTACCGGTTCGGGTTCCGGGACACCACCCAGAACGGCGAGTACTACTACGTCAACGGCGTCCGGATGAACTTCCGCGGTGACAGCCTGCAGGGCGCGGACTACGACCGGATCGACAACGGCGGCAAGGGCGACGCCTACGACACGCTCCCCGGCTTCCTCCCGCCGTCCGCGGGCAACGGCGGCTGGCCGCAGGCGGTCGACAACTACCAGCGGCTCAACTACAACGTGGTCCGCATCCACCAGGAGCCTGGCAGCCCGTACATGCTCGACGTGGCGGACGAGATGGGCCTGATGGTCATCGACGAGACCGCCATCCGCGGCACCTGCAGCTGCCAGGACTTCGTCGCCGGGCACGACAACATGGTCGACCACGCCAAGGCGCTGACCCTGCGCGACCGCAACCACCCCGCGATCGTCCGCTGGAGCCAGAGCAACGAGAACGACATCAGCAGCTTCGACTCCGAGTCCTTCGAGAAGGACCTCTACGCGGCGATGAACGGCAACGACGGCACCCGGCCGGTCAGCGTCGACACCGCCTGGAACACCAACCCGTACCCCAACATGCTGAACGGCAACTTCGCCGTCTTCTCGCACTACATCGACGGCATCGGCAAGTACGGCGAGCGGCGCGCCGACCTGGCCGGCCGGCCCGACGGTGAGGGCGAGTACGTCTGGGACAAGTCCAACACCAAGCAGGGCTTCGAGTGGTTCGCCACCACGACGGTTGCCAAGCGCGCCAAGGACGCCAGCGACCTGCGCCCCTACACCCTGCTGTCCGGCTGGGCCGGCTTCGTGCCCGGCGTGAAGAGCACCGACTTCGTACCCGAGGAGGGCGGTCACCCCGTCTACGGCGAGGACAACCTGTCCGCCCCGTGGAGCAACCCGCAGATCCAGCGGATCCAGGCCGCTTTCAACCCGATCGCCGCTGTCGACCTGCCCTACTGGTCGGCCTCCGGCGAGTCGGACAGCGACGGCAACTTCCCGCTCCCGCAGGCGGTGGACTCCTACTCCTACAACAGCACCGTCACCCGGAACATCACCGTCTTCAACGACGACTTCAGCGGCACTTCCATCGGCTTGAACTGGACGGCGCGGCTCGACCGGCCCGACGGCGCGGTCATCGCGTCCGGAAGCGCACCCCTCACCATCCCGCTCGGCTCCCGGGTCACCCAGCCGATCTCGTTCACCGCTCCGGCCGGCGGCTCCCGGGTGTACCTGGTGCTGTCGACCACGAAGTCGGGCAGCACCACGTTCACCGACTCGGTCGAGTACCTCAACCTGGGCAGCGGCAGCGCGGCGACCTCCGTGGACGACGCCGCCACCGCCGTTACCTACAACGGCAGTTGGAGTCACGCGACCGGCGAGAGCGGCCCGTACGCCGGCACGAACTCCTACAGTGACACCACGGGCGACACGTCGACGCTGAGCTTCGTCGGCACCGGCGTCACACTGCGCGCCGTGACCGCGCCGAGCCACGGCATCGTGGGCGTCTCCGTCGACGGCGGGGCCGAGGCGCTGGTCGACCTCTACTCCGCGGCGCGCGCCGGCGACGTCCCGGTGTGGACCAGCCCTCGGCTGGCGTCCGCCACGCACACCGTCCGGGTGCGCGTCACCGGTACCCAGCGGGCCGCTGCCACGCACGACTGGGGCACCGTCGACCGCTTCGAGATCGCCAACCAGCCCGTGGTGGGCACGAACTACCGCCTCGTCAACCGCTTCAGCGGCAAGTCGCTCGCCGTGGCCGGCGGGGCGACCACGGACGGCGCGCCGATCGTCCAGAGGGCGGACGGCGGCGCCTGGACCATCGACGCGGCCCCCGCGGGTGCGTACACCCTGCGATACACCGGCAGCGGCAAGGCGCTGGATGTCGACGGCTACTCCCAGACCGTCGGGCTCCCGCTCCAGCAGTGGACCTCCAGCGGCGGCACCAATCAGCAGTGGTACCTGCGACCCACCGGCGACGGGTACTTCACCATCGTCAGCCACGACAGCGGGCTGGTGGCGGACGTGTACAACTGGGACGCCGGCGACAACGCCAAGGTCGTGCAGTACACCTCCGGCAGCGGCGCCAACCAGCAGTGGCAGCTGGTACCGGCGTGATCCGTTCCCAACCGTCACCCGGATCCTGACGGCTGTCGGCGCGGTCAGCGACCGGCAAGGGCGAGCCGGGAGAACCAGTCGATGGTCATCGCCAGCCCCTTGTCGAAGTCGACGACCGGCTGCCAGCCCAGCACCGACCGGGCCAGCGCGATGTCCGGGCGGCGCAGCGTGGGATCGTCGCCGGGCCGCTCGACGAACTCGACCGGCGAGTCCGAGGAGCACAACTCCCGGATGTACTGCGCCAGTTCCAGCACGCTGAGCTCGACCGGGTTGCCGATGTTGATCGGCCCCTGGTGCCGGCCGGCGGCCGCGGCCAGGATGCCGCTCACGGTGTCGTCGACGTAGCAGATCGACCTGGTCTGCGCGCCGTCGCCGGCCACCGTGAGCGGCTGCCCGGCCAGTGCCTGGGTGATGAAGGTCGGCACCGCCCGCCCGTCGGTGGGCCGCATCCGCGGACCGTACGTGTTGAAGAGCCGGACGATCACCGTGTCCACCCCCAGGGCGGTCCGGTAGGCCGTGGTCAGCGCCTCCGCGTAGCGCTTGGCCTCGTCGTACTGGCTGCGCGGGCCGATCGGGTTGACGTTGCCCCAGTAGGACTCGGTCTGGGGGTGGACCAGCGGGTCGCCGTAGACCTCGGAGGTGGAGGTCAGCAGGAAGCGGGCGCCTTTTCGGCGCGCCAGTTCCAGCGCGTTCAGGGTGCCGTGGGCACCGGCTCTGAGCGTCTCGATCGGGTGCCTCGCGTAGTCGTGCGGCGAGGCCGGCGAGGCGAGGTGGAGGACCAGGTCGACCGGTCCCTCGACGTCGAACTCCTCGGAGACGTCGCTGCGGTCCAGGACGAACCCGGGGTCGTCGGCCCGGGCGGCCAGGTTGTCGACCGAGCCGGTCAGCAGGTTGTCGATACAGACGACCGAGACGCCCTCCTCCCGCAGCCGGTCGCACAGGTGCGAGCCGACGAAGCCCGCCCCTCCGGTGACCACCGCTCGGCGCACGGTCCGGTCCATCTGGTTCTCCTCTTCCGTCGCACCGCGCGTCATGGTCAGGACTCCCGCAGCGAGCGGCCGGTCCTGGCGAGGAACACGTCGTCCAGGGTCGGGCGGTGCAGCTCGATGGTGGCCAGTTCGATCCCGGCGTCGGCCAGGGCCCGCATGATCTGTGGCATCGCCGTCTCGCCGGCGTCCACCGCGAGGCGCAGCACGCCGTCCTTCCGGACCTCGGCCGAGCGCACGCACGCCTGCCCGGCCAGCACCTCACCCGCCTTCTCCGCAACCGCGACCGAGGCGTCGGCCACCCCGACGGTGACCACCTCGCCCGCGATCGAGCGCTTGAGCGCGGCTGGGGTGCCCTCGGCCACGATGCCACCGCCGTCGATGATGGCGATCCGGTCGCAGAGCGCGTCGGCCTCGTCCAGGTAATGGGTGGTCAGGAAGACGGTCATGCCCTCGCCGCGCAGCCGCCGGACCTCGTCCCACACGTGCGCGCGGCTCTGCGGGTCGAGACCCGAGGTGGGTTCGTCGAGGAAGAGCACCTTGGGCCGGTGGATCACGCCGAGGGCGATGTCCACCCGGCGGCGCTGGCCGCCGGAGTAGGTGCGGCAGTTGCGGTCGGCGTACCCGGTGAGGTCGAAGGAGTCGAGGGCGGCGACCGCCCGGCTCCGGGCCTCGGCCTTGCCGATGCCGTGCATCCGGGCCTGCAGCACCAGTTCCTCACGGGCCGTCACATCGTCCCAGGTGCCACCGCCCTGGGCGATGTAGCCGATGTTCCGGCGCACCTCGGCCTGCCGGGTGCGCAGGTCGGCGCCGGCGATGACGGCGTCGCCGCCGTCCGGCGGGAGCAAGGTGGCGAGCATCCGGAGCGTGGTCGTCTTGCCCGCGCCGTTGGGGCCGAGGAACCCGAAGATCTCACCCTGGGCCACGGTGAGGTCCAGGCCCGCCACCGCGTCCACGGTGGCGGCGTTCCGGCCGCGCCCGGTCCGGAAGGACTTCCGCAGTCCGCTGGTCTCGATCATCGGCAGGTCCTTGTCATCAGTCATCAGTCGTCAGAAGGGGTCAGCGGACGGAGCGGGCGAACTGACGGGCCGACCAGACCAGCGCCGCCAGCGCCACCACGGCCATCAGCGCGATGCTCTGCCACACCGCCGGGTCGCCCGCGTGGCCGGCGAACAGCTCGCGCATGCCGACCACGGCCCAGCTGAAGGGATTCCAGTCGGAGACCCGGCGCAGCCAGAGCGGTGCCAGCGCGAGCGGCAGCAGGGTGCCCGACAGCAGCATCAGCGGCTGCGCCAGGTTGTTGACCAGCTGGCCGAGGACGTCGGGGTTGCTCACCTTGAGCGCGATGCCGTACGAGAGCGAGGCGCTGCTCAGGGTGATCAGGGCCAGCAGCACGTAGGCGAGCAGCAGGTCCGGGATCCGGACGAAGAGTCCGAGCGGCATCGACAGCACGATGATGATGCCCGCCTGGATCACCAGCACGACCACGTCCCGCAGGGCCCGGCCGAGCAGCAGCGCCACCCGGCTGACCGGGGTGACCCTGGCCCGCTCGATGACGCCCGAACCCAGCTCGCCGAGCAGGCCGAAGCCCACGTACAGGCCCCCGCCGAGCGCCAGGGCGACCAGCATGCCGGGCACGTAGATCCGGTAGGCGTCGGCCATCGAGCCCGCGCCCATGGAGGCGAGTGCGGGCTTGAGCAGCGGCGCGAACAGGGCCAGGTAGACGATCGGCTGGGCCACGCCCAGGACGATCGAGAGCGGGGACCGCCGCATCAGCAGCAGGTGCCGCTGGAACATCAGCCAGGTGTCGCGGAGCGTCTTCACGTCGGTGCGCTTCCCAATCGTTCGGTGGGGCCCGTGAGCGTGGGGCCCGTGAGCAGGGTCTCCAGGTGGTCGGCCGCCGCCGGTGCGCCCCCGGCGGCGGCGAAGGACTCCCCCACCCGGCGCGCGGCGGCGCGGTAGGACGGGTCGTCGAGCACGGCCAACAGGTCCGCGCGCAGCGGTTCCGGCCGCACGCTCGCGAACCGGACCCGGCGGCCGGCACCGGTCGCCGCCACCTGGGCGGCGTTGATCGGCTGGTCCCCCTTGATCGGGGCGATCACCAGCGGCACCCCGTGGGCCAGCGCCTCGCAGACGGTGTTCAGCCCGCCGTGGCTGACCACCGCGTCCAGACGGGGCATCAGTTCCAGCACCGGTACGCGGGGGCGGACCAGGACGTGCGCGGGCGGGTCGGGGACGGTGCCGTCCGGTGCCGCCACGATCGCCTGGACGCGGTCGCCGAGCGGGCGCAGCGCCTCGACCACCCGGGCGTGGAAGTCCTGGGCGAGGTCCAGCGACAGGGTGCCCACGGTGACCAGGACGTGGCGCCGGGCGGGGTCCAGCCAGTCCCGGGGGAAGGCGGTGTCCGGCGCCCTCGGCGCCAGCGCGGGGCCGACCAGGACGGCGTTGGGCGGCCACTCCAGCGGGCCGGTCAGGGCCTCGCCGGTGAAGCCGAGCAGCAGGTGCGGGGAGAACCGCAGGTCGTGCGGCGGCTCGCCGGGCAACCCCGCGGCGGTCCAGATCGCCGCCAGCCGCTGCCGGATCCACGCCTCCACCTTGGGCAGGGCGCGGTACGGGCGGGTGAGTTCCATGGTGGTCGGC
Source organism: Kitasatospora gansuensis (assembly GCF_014203705.1). Lineage (NCBI taxonomy): Bacteria > Bacillati > Actinomycetota > Actinomycetes > Kitasatosporales > Streptomycetaceae > Kitasatospora > Kitasatospora gansuensis. The sequence goes on along the minus strand of NZ_JACHJR010000001.1, from coordinate 7,222,572 downwards.
GCCATCGAGGCCCAGGGCAGCCCGGCCCGGTGGGCGGCGAGCGCACCGGCGACCGCGTGCTGGTCCACGGCCAGCACGTCGGGACGGAAGGCGGCCACCGCGCGTTCGATGCCGGGCAGCGTGCTCTTCGCGTGCGGGACGATGTAGCCGTCCCAGCGGGACTTGGCGGCGGCCATGCCCCGGTCGGCCTGGCCTCGGTGGGCCCGCAACGGGATCGGGGCGATCGCGGCGTCGGGGCCGAGCAGCGGCCGCAGGAAGGACTCGGAGCCGGCCCACAGCACCTCGTGCCCGCGCGCGACCAGTTCCGCGGACACGGCGGCCAGCGGGTTCACATGGCCGGTCAGCGGCAGCGAGACGAAGAGGTAACGGCCCATCAGGAACCGGGCCCGGCAGCTGCGGTGGCGACGTGGGCGGCCACCTCTCCCATGGTCAGCGCGATGATCCGGTCGATGTCGAGCCCGGCCACGTACCCGACCAGGTCGACCCGGTCCCCGTAGTGGCGGCGCAGCGCCAGGCTCCAGGCCGCCAACTCGTGGCTCTCCACCAGGAGTTCGCCGTCGATCCGGGTGTCAGCGCCGATGCCGTCCAGCCAGGCCCGGTCCTCGCCGACGACCTCCCGGAGGAGTTCGGCGATCGGGCGGAGCAGGCTCACCGCTCCGGCCGGGAGTCCGGCCGCGGCTTGGTGGCCCGCAGCGCGCCGTACGTGATGACGCCGGTGTCGAAGCCCTTCTTCATCAGCGGTCCCGCGTGGAAGAAGCCGAGGACGTCCACTCCGCGCTCGCGGGCCAGGTCGCGCATCGCCGCCGGCCCCCGCTCGAACTCCCGGATCTGCGCGAAGCCGGGGTCCCAGGAGTTGGCGACGGCACCACTCCAGTCCACCGTGGCGACGTCGGTGAAGCCGGCCGCGCGGGCCAGCCGCTCGTGCTCCTCCAGGGAGGAGAAGTCGGGCATCACCTGGTGCAGCAGGATCTGCCGGACGAGTTCCCGCTCGTCCTCGTCCAGTTCCCCGTCGCGGACCGACCAGGTGGCGACGGCGAGCGTGCCGCCCGGGCCGAGCAGCCGCAGCGCCTCGGCGAAGAAGCCCTGCCGGTCCGCGATGTGCATCAGGCTCTCCAGTGCCCAGACCACGCCGAAGGACTCGTCCGGGTAGCCGGTGCCGAGCGCGTCCAGCTGGTGGAAGCGGGCCCGTTCGGCGACGCCCGCGGCCCGCGCCTTCTCGTTGGCACGGGCGGCCTGCCGGGCGCTGAGGGTGACCCCCTCGACGGTGCAGCCCAGCGCTCCGGCGAGATGCAGCGCCGGTCCGCCGATGCCGCAGCCCACGTCGAGCACCCGCGATCCGGCGGGCACGGCGGCGTAGTCGACCAGTTCACGGACCAGCCGGTCGGTGGCCGCGTGCCGGTCCGCCCCGTCCGGGCCCGGAACTTCGCCCGGATCCCAGAAGCCGTGGTGGACGTGCTCGCCCCACAGGTCCTCGTACAGGTCGAGGGTGATGTCGTAGTAGCGCTCCACGGCCGTGTTGAGGCCGGAGCCGATTGTTGGTTCCACTTGGCCGATCCTCGAAAAGTTGGCATGAATGCGTACAACAAGGCAGCCGGAAAGGACGTCGGAAAGGAAACCCGCAAGGCCGAATTGGTCTGATCCACTGCGGGACGCGCCCACCGGACCCGCCGCCCGTAAGCATGCGGAAGGAACACCGCCTCTGCGGCGGCGTCGAAAGGAGCGAGCCGCCTGGCCAGGGCGGCAAGTGCGGCTGACGGCCGATCAGGAGCTGGCAACGACCTGCTGAACCACGGAAGTTGACCAACCGGCGGTCACACTAGTGGGGGAGCGTACTCTCGTCAACGCACCAAACAAACACATCTGCCCGACCCGATCCCGGGGCCGGCGAGTTGCGGAAAACCGCCGCGAGTCCCGGGTCTTGACACCGGGCAATTCAGCGTCGAAAGTTCGGCATGGGAATTTCTTCAGCCCCTTTGGCATGACCCGGGAAGAGGTTCTGGTTATCCAATGAAATCTGCCGCCACAACCCCGCTGAGCAGGGTGGGAGCGCTCCCACTCGACCCCTCCTGGGTCGACGAGCTCCTCCTGCGCGGCACCGGCACCGAGCCCTGCCTCTTCTTCGACGAACCGGTCAGCCGGGACGAACTGCGCCGGCTGGTCCGGGCCCGTCAGGCCGCGCTGTCCGCAGCCGGCTTACGCCGGGGCGGCTCGGTCGCCCTGCACCTGTCCCCCTCGCTCGCCCTGGTCACCAACCTGCTGGCGAGCTGGCGGATCGGGGCCCAGGCCGCCCTGCTCGACCACCGGCTCACCCCCTTCGAGACCGACCGGGCCCTCGCCCGGCTGGAACCTCAACTGGTGGTGTCGGCCGCCCAGCCGGTCGGCAGCGGCCCGGCCCGCGGCTTCCACCAGCAGCGGGAGGTCCTCACCACCCACCCGGGCCGCCCGGCCCGGACCTCGCACGCGCTCGTCCAGCTCAGCTCGGGCTCGACCGGCCCGTCGAAGATCATCGGCCGTACCGCAGCCGACCTGGTCGCCGAACTCGACCGGTACGCCCGGATCGACGGGGTGCCCGGGGCCGGCGAGCGGATCGTCTCGCTCGCCTCGATGGTGCACGTCCTGGGCCTGGTCGGCGGCCTGCTGCACTGCCTGCACGCCGGGGTACGGCTCGCGTTCCCGCAGCGGCACACGGCGGAGGGCATCCTCGCCACGGTCGCGGCCGGCCCCGAACCGACCACCCTGCTCGGCGTGCCGTTCCACCTCGAACTGCTCAGCTGGGTGACCGAACCGCCTCGGCTCCCCCAGCTCACCGGCATGACCACGGGCGGGGAGCTGGTCCGGGCCCAGGTCCACGACGCCTTCGTGGACCGCTACGGCATCCGCCTCGGCAGCATGTACGGGATGACCGAGGTCGGCGTCATCGCCACCGACCTGTTCGGCGCGCACCGGCCCGAACTGACCCCGGCGCCCGGCATGGAACTGCGCGCGGTCGACGGCGAACTGCTGGTCGCCGCAGGGCAGTCGCCCTATCTCGACCACGGCCGGACCGACGCCACGGGCCCGACCCGCTGGGCCGACGGCTGGCTGCACACCAAGGACGGCGGCGCGGTCGGCGCCGACACCGGACGGGTCCGGGTGCTGGGCCGGCTGGACTCGCAGGTGTCGATCGGCGGCCTGAAGGTCGATCTCACCGAGGTCGAACACACCCTCGCCGCCCTGCCGGAGGTGACCGCCGCGGTCGTCGTCTTCGGGACCTCGATCGAGGCGTACGTCGTGCTCGGCGAGGGTGGCACCGCCGAGCGGATCGAGGCCCGGCTCGCCGAACGGCTGGCGGCCTACAAACGGCCCCGCCTCCTCCACGTCGTCGACCGACTGCCGCGCACCGCCACCGGGAAGCTGGTCCGCGACCGGACCGCCCTGAGCGGCGCCGGCCGGCCGCAGCGGCAACCCACCCAGGAACAGACCGATCGAAAGGGAAGTAGCAGCGATGTCCACTGAGGAGATCCGCGCGTTCGTGCTCGCCTCGCTGAGCGAGATGAACTACGACGTCACCGGCGTCGACGACGACACCTTGCTCGGTCCGGCCGGCGCCGACCTCGAGTCGCTCTCGCTCGCCGAGCTGGGCGTCCGGGTCGAGGAGCGGTTCGGCGTCAGGTTCGACGACGACGAGGCCGAACTGCTCGGCACCATGACGGTCGGTGAGTTCGGTGCGGCCGTGGCCGCCCGGCTTCGCTCCGCACCGGCCGCGGGCCACTGAGCGTGCCGGCCGCACCCGGGCGGGACGAGGTGGTCGCGATGCTCGCCGGATTCGGCGACCGCGCCCCCGAGGAGGTGCCCGAGGGCATCGACTCGATGGAGCTGGCCTGGCTGGTCCATCAGCTCGAGCAGCGTTACGACCGGCACTTGGACGACGACACCCTGGCCCGGATGACCACCGTCTCCGGCGTGATCGACGTGCTCGGCGAGCTCCACCAGTGATCCCCCTACGACTCCGGAACGAGGTGACCGAGATGACTGACACCGTGTCAACTGCCCGTCGCGGCCCCCGCTCCGTGGTCGTCACCGGGGCCGCCGTGCTCAGCGCCCTCGGCCGGGGCGTCGAGCCGCTACTGACCGCCGCGCTCGACGGCACACCGGCGTTCGCGCCGGTGCAGCGCTTCGACGTGTCCGGCCGGCGGGTCGGCCGGGCCGCGGCGCACCCCGGTTCCCCCGTCCTGGCCGACGAGTTGGACCGCGCCGTCGGTGAAGCCTGCGACCGAGCCGGACTGTCCGCCGCCCAGCGCGCGGACTGCCCGCTGCATCTCGCCGTGCACGGCGATCCGGCGCTCGCCCGGGTCCCCGCGCCGGACCGCCCCGCCCACGGCGCGGACGCGTTCGCGGAGGCCGTCGCCCGGCGGGCCGGGCTGTCCGGTGGCTCCCGCGCCTACACCTCCGCCTGCGTGGCCTCGGGCACCGCCGTCGCCGACGCCGCCTCGGCGGTCGCCCGCGGGCAGGCCGACCGGATCGTGGTGGCGGCCGGCTACCTGGTCGAGGCCGACCAGTTCGCGGTCTTCGACGCGGGCCGGGCGCTCGCCCGCGACGGGCAGGTGCGTCCGTTCAGCTCCGGCCGGACCGGGCTGCTGCTCGGCGACGGCGTGGTCGCCGTGGTGGTCGAGGCCGCCTCGGCGGCCCGCGCCCGGCGGGCCAACGCCCTTGCAGTGCTGGCAGGTTGGGGACGCGCGGGCGACGCCTACCACGTCTGCCGGCCGCGGCCGGACGGCGCCGGACTGGCCCGGGCGATCACCGACGCCCTGCACCGGGGCCGGGTCGGCCCGGAGCGGATCGGCTATGTGAACGCCCACGGTTCGGGCACCCCGATCGGCGACACCGCCGAGGCCGCCGCCCTGCACCGGGCGCTCGGCGAAAGCGCCGCGACGGTGCCGGTCAGCTCCACCAAGTCGGTGCACGGCCAGGCCCTGGAGGCCGGCGCCCTGCTCGAACTGGTCGTCACCATCGCGGCCCTGCGGGCCGGGCGACTGCCGGTGAACGCGGGCTACCTCGGCGCGGACCAGACCTGCCCGCTGAACCTGGTCCTCGGCCGGGCCGCGGCCACCGGTACCGACCACGCGCTGAGCCTCAGTACGGCCTTCGGCGGAGCGAACACCGCACTCCTGGTCGGTACGCCGTGATCATGACCTCGACCGCACCCGCCACCGTCGCCGCCCTGACGGCGGCCGCCTCGGCGGCGGGACTGCGAGTGCTGGCCTCGGCGGAGTGGCCGGAGTCGGCTCAGGACCGGGTCCCACCGGCGATCGCCGGGTTCGTGGTCTCCTCGTACAGCCCACTCGCCGCCGAGACGGCCCGCCGCTGCCTGCTGCGCCGCCCCTCCCCCCAACGGCCGGTCACCGCCGTGGTGTTGGCGGGCCCGCTGGGCGATCTCACCGGTGCGGTGCACGTCGCCGAGGCCGTGGACACCGGCGGCCGGATCGGCCCGCTGCTGTTCTTCCAGGCCGTCCCGAACGCCGTCGCCGGGCACCTGGCCGCGCAGTGGCAGCTGACCGGGCCGGTGGTGTCCGTCGGCGACACCGCCGCCGGACTGGCCGTCACGGCCCTGCTGCTCGCCGACGGGGACGCCGACGAGGCCCTGCTGATCCGCGTCGACCAGGCGCACGTCCCCGGTGGCCTCGACCGCGCCGCCGCCGTCCTGCTCGGCCGCAAGCAGGAACCACAGCACGAGGGAGCACAGCCATGAGCCACGGACGGGCGGACGTCGTCGTGAGCGGGATGGGCCTGGTGACCCCGGTGGGCTCCAGCGCCGACGAGGTCATGGCGGCGATGTGCGAGGGCCGGTCCGGACTGGTCCGGCCGGACCCCGAAGGACCGCTGGCCGGCTCGCTGGAAGTGGCCGGCTTCGCCCCGCCGATCGACCCCGCCTCGGTGCTGCCCGCCCCCGAGACCCGGCTGGTGGACCGCTGCGTCGTACTGGCCATGCGGGCCGCGGCGGACGCCTTGGCCGACGCCGGCATCGAGGTGGGCCGCGACGTCGACCCGTACCGGATCGGGGTGATCCTGTCCGGGACCGGCGGTCTCGCCACCCTGGAGTCCCAGGTCGTGCTGCGGACCCAGCGCGGCCGACTGGGCGTCAGCCCGTACCTGCTGCCCGCGATGCTGCCCAACATGAGCTCGGCCCGGGTCGCGATCCGGCACGGCATCCGCGGCTACAGCTCCGCCATCGGCACGGCCTGCGCGGCCGGGGCCCAGTCCGTCGGGGAGGGGCTGCGGCTGCTGCGCGCCGACGAGGCCGACGTGGTGGTGGTCGGCTGCGGCGAGGCGCCGCTGTTCCCCACCCTGGCCGACACCTTCGGCAACGCCCGTGCGCTGGCCCGTGGTTGGGCCGACGACCCGACCGGCGCCAGCCGACCCTTCGACCGCCGCAGGAACGGGCTGGTGCTCGGCGAGGGTGCCGGTGTACTGGTGCTGGAGCGCGCCGAGCACGCGGACGCCCGCGGCGCGGCCGGGTACGCCGACCTGCTCGGCTGGGGCGCGACCAACGACGCCCACCACCCGACCACCCCGCACCCCGACGGCGAGGGCGCCGCCGCCTGCATGCGGCAGGCCCTGCGCAGCGCCGGGATCGGCCCCGAGGACGTCGGCTACGTCAACGCGCACGGCACCGGCACCCGCCTGGGCGACCTGGCCGAGGCGGTCGCGATCCGCAAGGTCTTCGGCGGGTACGCCCCGCCGGTCAGCGCGACCAAGGCGGTCACCGGCCACCTGCTCGGCGCCTCCGGGGTGGTCGAGTCGGCGGTCTCCGTGCTGGCGCTGCGCCGCGGACTGCTGCCGCCCACCCACAACCTCGACGACCCCGACCCGGCCTGCGATCTCGACCACGTCCGCAAGGGCCCGCGCCCGGCGCCGGGGATCCGCCACGTCATGTCGAACTCGTTCGGGTTCGGCGGCCACAACATCAGCCTGGTCTACGGCCTGCCCAGCACCCGGCTCGCCAGGCGGGTCTGACACACCGTCGAAACAGAGAAGGAACGGCTACCGCAAATGGACTTCCTCGGCGTCGATCATGTCGAGTTCTACGTGGGTGACGCGCGTCAGGCGGCGTATCTCCTGTGCTCCGGCTTCGGCTTCCGCCTGTACGGCCAGGGCGGTCCCGAGACCGGCCTGCCCGGGCAGCGCAGCCTGCTGCTGGGCCAGGGCGACTGCCGGGTGCTGCTGACCTCGGGTCTGACGCCGGATCACCCGGCGGTGGAGTACGTCGCCCGGCACGGCGACGGCGTGGCCGTGATCGCCTTCGGCACCCGGGACGCCACCGCCGCGTACACCACCGCGGTGGCCGGCGGCGCGACCGCGGTCAAGGCACCCAGGGCGTACGGCTCCATGGTCACCGCCACCGTCTCCGGCTTCGGCGACGTGGTGCACCGGCTGGTCGAACGGCGCGGCGCGGCAAGCGAGTTCCTGCCCGGCGTGCTCGAACTGCCGGACCTCCCACCGATGCCGGAGCCGGAACTGCTGCTGAGCATCGACCACGCCGCGGTCTGCGTACCGGACGGGCAGCTCGACCGCACCACGGAGTACTACCGCAAGGCCTTCGGCTTCGAGGTGATCTTCGAGGAGTACATCGAGGTCGGCACCCAGGGCATGTTCTCCCAGGTGGTCCAGAGCCCCGGCGGCGGCATCACGCTCACCCTGATCCAGCCGGACCTGAGCCGGTCCCCCGGCCAGATCGACGACTTCCTGGCCTGGCACGGCGGCCCCGGCGTCCAGCATCTGGCCCTGACCAGCCGCGACATCGTGGGAGCCGTCGACACCCTGGCGGGACGCGGCATCGGCTTCGCGCGCACCCCCGACGGGTACTACCGCGCGCTGGCCGGGCTTCCGGCCGACCGGCTGCGCACGCGCGGCATCCTGCTGGACCGCGACCACTGGGGTGAGCTCTACCAGATCTTCGCCACCTCGATGCACGTGCGGCGGACCTTCTTCTGGGAGCTGATCGAGCGTCACGGCGCCCGCACCTTCGGCACCAGCAACATCCCCGCGCTGTACGAGGCCAAGGAGAGGGAGCTCGCGCGATGACCACCACCCGGACCCTGCGGTTCGAACTCACCGACCAGGAACTGGCGTTGCTGCCGGACGCCGACGACATCGCCTTCTACGCCGAGCACGGCTGGTACCTGACGAAGAAGCTGTTCACCGACCAGGAGGTGGACCGGCTGGCCGCCGCGAGCGCGGACTACTACGCGGGCGCGCGCAGCCGCGTCCTGCCGGTCCTCCCTCCCCGGCTGGCGGCCTGGCGGCCCTCGGACGGGCCGGTCCAGCGCCACAACGACTACGTCCACTACGAGAGCGACCCGATCGCCAAGGTGCTGTGCAAGCCGCTGCTCGGAGCGGTGGCCGCGCTGCTGGCCGGGGTGGACGAGATCCGGGTGTTCCAGTCGACGCTGATCCTCAAGCCGGCGGTCGTCGGCGAGCCCAGCAACATCGTGCCCTGGCACTTCGACAAGCACTACTGGTCCACCTCGACCTCCGAGCGGATGCTGACCGCGTTCGTCCCCTTCCACGACTGCGACGAGGAGATGGGCACGCTCACCGTGGTGGACGGCAGCCACCGGTGGCGGGAGACGGGTCGTCAGGACTCGATGACCCGTCACTTCGCCGACCGCGACCGGGCCGACCTGGAGCGGGTGCTCGCCGAGAACGCCGCCTACAACGGCGCGGTGATCCGCAAGGTGCCGCTGGTCATCCCCAAGGGCCACCTGAGCTTCCACCACTGCCGGACCTACCACGGCAGCGGGCCCAACCGCAGTGACCGGCCGCGCCGCGCGGTCTCCTTCCACCTGCAGGACGGCGCGAACGAGTACCGCGACTTCGCGCTCAGCGACGGCAGCCCGGCCGCGTACAACCACGACGTGCTGGTCCGGCGGCTGCCGGACGGGCGGCCCGACTACGCGGACCCGGCGTACTGCCCGGTGCTCTGGCAGGGGGCGGTCCACCGTGGCTGACGTACCGTCCGCCGCCCTCTACCGCACCGTCGCGCTGATCCGCGGCTTCGAGCAGCGGGCGATCGAGCTGGTCAGGTCCGGCGTGGTGCTGGGCGGCATCCACCCGTACACCGGCCAGGAGGCGATCGCCGCGGGCACCTGCGCGGTGCTGCGCCCCGAGGACGTGATCACCAGCACCCACCGCGGCCACGGCCACGTACTGGCCAAGGGTGCCGACCCGGCCCGGATGATGGCCGAGTTGGCGGGCCGGACCACCGGGCTGAACCAGGGTCGCGGCGGCTCGATGCACGCGGCCGACTTCGGGGTGGGCGTGCTCGGCGCGAACGCCATCGTCGGCGCGGGCGTGCCGATCGCGGCGGGCGCCGCCTGGGCGTTCCGGCGGGCGGGCTCGGACCGGGTCGCGGTCGGCTACTTCGGCGACGGCGCGGTCAGCCAGGGCGTGGTGCTGGAGACCTTCAACCTGGCCGCGCTGTGGCGGGTGCCGGTCGTCCTGGTCTGCGAGAACAACGGCTTCGCGACCTCGATGCGCACCGCCGACACGGTGGCCGGCAGCATCCTCGGCCGGGCCGCCGCCTTCGGCATCCCGGCCCGCGCGGTGGACGGGACGGACCCGGAGGCGGTCCTCGACGCCACCGCCGAGGCGGTCGCCCGGGCCAGGGCCGGCGGGGGCCCGACCCTGCTGGAGTGCACCACCTACCGCTTCGACGCCCACCACACCTGGGAGCACACCGCCCGCCCGCGCTACCGGACCGACGCGGAGGTCGCCGCCGGACGGACCAGGGACCCGCTGGAGATCCAGGGCGCGCGCATCCCGGCCGCCGCCCGCGCCGCGATCGACGCGGAGCTCGGGTCGCTGCTCGACCACGCGGTCCGGTACGCCCGCACGGGCCCGCACCCCGACCCGGCCACCGCGCTGGACCACCTCTACGCCACCGGCCTGCGCGGCCGGGCGGGGGCGCGCTGATGCCGAAGCTCTCCTACCTCAAGGCGCTGAACCGCGCGATCGGCGACGAGATGGACCGCGACGGGGCCGTCTGCGTGTTCGGCGAGGACGTCGGGGTGGCCGTCACCCACGCCACCGCCGGACTGCTGAAGCGCTTCGGCCCGGACCGGGTGCTGGACACGCCCATCTCCGAGCAGGCGTTCACCGGCTTCGCCACCGGCGCCGCGCTGGCCGGGCTGCGGCCGCTGATCGAGTTCCAGATCCCGGCGCTGCTGTTCCTGGTCTTCGAGCAGATCGCCAACCAGGCGCACAAGTTCTCGCTGATGACGGGCGGTCAGACCCGGGTGCCGGTGACCTACCTGCTGCCGGGCTCGGGCTCCCGGGAGAGCTGGGCCGGCCAGCACTCCGACCACCCGTACAGCCTGTTCGCCCACGTCGGCGTGAAGACGGTGGTGCCGGCCACCCCGTCCGACGCGTACGGGCTGCTGGCGACGGCGATCCGGGACGACGACCCGGTCGTGGTCTTCGCCCCCTCCGGCGCGCTCGGGGTCCGCGAGGACCTGGACTTCGACCGGCTGGTCCCCGTGCCGCTCGGGGTCGGCCGGATCCACCGCAGCGGCAGTGACGTCACCGTGGTGGCGGTGGGTCACCTGGTCCACGACGCCCTGGCGGTGGCCGAGGAGCTGGCCGGCTCGGTCTCGGTCGAGGTCTTCGACCCGCGCTCGCTGTTCCCCTTCGACTGGTCCGGGCTGGCCGCGTCCCTGGAGCGGACCGGGCGGCTGGTCGTCGTCGACGACTCCAACCGGAGCTGCGGCATCGGCGCGGAGATCGTCGCCACCGCGGCCGAGGAGATGCGGCTGATCGCGCCGCCCCGCCGGGTCACCCGGCCGGACGGCGCGGTGCTGCCCTTCGCCCGGGCCCTCGACCTGGCCTGCCAGCCCACCCGGGCCCAGCTCAGAACGGCGGTCGAGCAGGCGGTCAACGGACACCCCTCAAGGAGCGCAGAGTGACGGGCACCAACACGGGCACCAACATCAGAGCGCGGCTGGCCGCCGACCCCGGCCTCGGCGCGGGCAACGTGCTGCCCAAGCTGTTCGAGCACGGGGCCGACCCGGACGGTCCCGGCGCCGCCTTCGACCTCCCGGTCGACGGGTACCCGACCGGGCAGGGCCTGACCCTGGGTCAGCTCCGCGAGCGGGTGGCGGCCAGGGCGGCCTGGTGGCACGAGCAGGGCATCGGCCCGCGCGACCCGGTCGCGGTGTACGTGTCCGGCTCGGCGGACTGCCTGCTGAACTTCCTGGCGCTGACCTGGCTGGGCGCGATCCCGGCACTGGTGAACCAGTACGTCCCCGGCGACATCGCCGCCGAGTACATCCGGCGGCTGCGCGGCGTCGGGCTGCTCACCGACCCGGAGCACCGGGCCCGGCTGGCCGGCCAGGACCTCGGGGTGCGCGTCCACGGCGACACCGCCGCGCCCGGCACCGGGGATCCGGCGCGGGCCCCCGCGCCGTACCGGCACCACGCCGACGACCCGATCGCCATCACCCACTCCTCGGGCACCACCCGGATGCCCACCGCGGTCGTGCACTCGCACGCCAGCCTGTTCGCCGCCACCCGGCTGTTCCGGCTGGCCGCACCCCGGGCCCGGGGCGCGGCCCGGATCCTCAGCGCGCTGCCGGCCGCCCACGCCGCCGGGGTCTCGGCGCTCAACCTGGCCCTGTGCCAACGCAGTGAGCTGCTGTTCCTGTCCACCCAGAACGACGGCGCGGCGGTGCTGGACGCCATCGAGGGCTGGCGGCCGACCGGGGTCTTCGGCTTCGCGGCCACCTGGGCCCAGCTGGCCCGCCACGACCTGAGCAGCCGTCAGCTGGACTCGGTAGCCCTGTGGTTCAACACCGGCGACTGCGCGCACGAGCCGCACATCCGCCGGCTGGTCGCGGCCGGCTCCCGGGAGACCGTCACCCGCGAGGGGATCCGGCGGGTCCCCGGGTCCAGCTTCGTCGACGGCCTGGGCTCCACCGAGATGGGGCACTCCGCTTTCCACCTCACCCACGGCACCGACACCGAGCGGTACGGGCGCTGTGTCGGGGTGCCGCACGGCTTCGCCGAGGTGGCGCTGCTGGACGTGACCACCGGCCGCGAGGTCCCGGTCGGCGAGGTCGGCCACTTCGGCCTGAAGGCGCCGACGCTGGCCCCCGGGTACTGGAACGACTCGGGCGCCACCTACCGCAACCGGCTGAACGGCTACTACCTGACGGGCGATCTGATGTACCGGGACGCGGAGGGCTACTACTTCCACGTCGACCGGGCGGTCGACGCTGTCGACCTGGGTGGGGGCGAGTGGCTCTACACCGCGATGAGCGAGGAGCGCATCCTCGCCAACTGCCCCGACGTGCACGACTGCACGGTGGTGTCGCTGGAGATCGAAGGCCGGGTCGTCACCGACGTCCTGCTCGCCCTGCACACCACCGCCGACCCGGACGCCGACCGCACCCCGGCGGTCCGCGCCGCGCTGACCGACGCCGCGGCGGCGACCCTGCGCCGGGTGGTGGCCGTCCCGGAGTCGGAGCTGATCGTCGGCCCGACCGGCAAGGTCCGCAAGTTCCTGATGCGGCAGCGGCACCGGGCCGGGACGGCGGCGCTCTGATGGGCGGTCAGGCCGAACGGGTGACCGTGCACTTCGCCGGGGACGGCGCGGGCGTCGACGAGCTGTCCTGGGGGATGTGGGAGATCTGGCACGCGATGGTCGGCCAGCACAGCTCGCTGCCCATCGGCGGCCGGACCGCGCTTCCCGCCGGCACCACCGTCGCCGACGTGGCCGAGGAACTGCGCTACCTGATGGGCCGGTTCCCCTCGATGCGGACCCGGCTCAGGATCGACCCGGCGGGCCGCCCCACCCAGCAGCTCTTCGACTCCGGCAGCACCACGCTGGAGGTCTACGACGCCGGGGACGCCGACCCCGACCAGGTCGCGAGCGAGGTCGAACAGCGCTACCGCTCCACCCCCTTCGACTACACCGACGAATGGCCGGTCCGGATGGCCGTGGTGCGCCGGGACGGCCGGGCCACCCATCTGATCAGCATCATGAACCACCTGGTCACCGACGCCGCCGGCGGGGCGATCATGCTCCGCGAGGTACGGCAGCGGTCCACCGCGCCGGTCACCGGCCTGCAGCAGCTGGAGCAGGCCGCCTGGCAGCGCTCACCGGCGGGGCAGCGGCAGAACGACCAGGCCCTGCGGCACTGGGAGCGGGTCCTGCGGGCGATACCGGCCCGCCGGTTCCCCCCGTCGGCGGACCCGCGCACGCCCCGGCACTGGACCGCCGAGTTCCACTCCCCCGCCCTGCGGCTCGCGCTGCCGGTGATCGCCGAACGAACCGGCACCGACAACCGGACCGTCCTGCTCGCTCTGTACGCGGTCGCGCTGCACCGGGTCACCGGCGTCGGTCCGGTGGTGCTCCGACCCGTCGTCAACAACCGCTTCCGGCCCGGCCTGAGCGAGGTGGTGTGCATGGTCGCCCAGGCCGGCGTCTCGGTCCTGGAGATCGGGGACGGCACCGTCGACGAAGCGGTCGAACTGACCCGGCGCGGCACCATGGCCACCCACAAACACGCCTACTTCCACCCGGAGCAGCTGAACGAGCTGCTCGCCCGGGTCTCCGCGGAGCGGGACGAGGCCGTCGACGTGCAGTGCTTCTTCAACGACCGCAGCACCGACGGGCCGTCGGCGGAGGACAGCCCACCCAGCGGCCGGCGGCTGCGGAGGGCGCGGGCCGAGAGCGCGTTCCGGTGGGTCCGCCGCAGTGAGATCGCGACCGACGCGCTCATGGTCAGTTTCGACGACGCCCCCGGCGGGCTGCTGATGGAGATTCAGACGGACACTCATTACTTCTCCCCCGGTGACGCCGAGGCGCTGGCCCACGGTCTGGAGGCGGTCGCGGTCGAGGCGGCCCTCGATCCGGCTACGCCCGCCCGGGTGCCGTCCGGCGCACGGCCGTCGGGGCGGCTCCGGTGACCGCGCTGCTGGAGGTGGCCGACCACCTGCCGCCAGGCCGGGTGCCGATCGAGGAGCTCGCCGGGGACTTCGGGCTGACCCCGATGCAGGTCAGGATCTTCCGCCGCTACCACCGGCTCGGCGAGGTGGCCCGCGATCCGCACGGCAGCCTGCTCGACCTGCTGCGCGGCGCGGCCGCCGGCCTGGACGCCCTGCGCGGCCGGGAGCACCGGGTCCGCTACGTGCTGCATGCCCGTACCTTCCCGACCGTGGTGCCCTACCCGCACGACCCGGTCCGGGAGTTGTGCCGGGAGCTGGGCCTCGACCGGGCGACGGTGTTCGCGGTCGGCCATCACGCCTGCGCCTCGGGCCTGTTGGCCATCGACGTGGCGGGCCGGCTGCTCGCCGCCGACGCCGACCCCGACGGCCTCGCCCTGGTCCTGGCCGGGGAGAAGGCGTTCACCCCCGAGGCCGGGATGGTCCCGGACACCTCCTTCTTCGGCGAGGGCGCCGCGGCCTGCCTGGTCTCCCCCACCGGTGACCGCGACCGGGTGCTGTCCTACGCCGCCGACATCCGGGGCGAGTTCGACACCGAAGAGCCGGAACGGGCCCTGGAGTTCCAGCGGATCTACGCCGACGCACTGGCGGCGGCGGTCCTCGCCGCCGTCGGACGGGCCGGGCTGACCATGGACGCGATCGGGGTGATCCTGCCGCACAACGTCAACAGTGTGGCCTGGCACCAGGTCTGCCGCATCCTCGGCTACCCCCGCGAGCGGGTGGTGCTCGACAACGTGGCGACGGTCGGGCACGTCTTCTGCGCGGACAACCTCGTCAACTACCGGACGGCACGTCAGCGCGGGCTGCTCCGGCCGGGCGAGCCCTACGTGATGGCCGCCGCGGGCGCCGGACGCGGCGCCACCTTCGCCGCCATGGTCCTCCAGCACTGACCACCCACCCCCGAAGGATCCACCATGACCGAGCACGACACCACCGGCCCCGCGCTGCGCGAGCGGCTGGTCGACACCATCTGCACCCTGCTCCCGCACGTGCTGAAGCGCGAGGTCACCGGGGCCACGGCCGACACCACGCTGATGGCAGCCCTCGGGATGAGCTCGACCACCGGACTCGAACTCATCCTGGAGCTGGAGGACCGCCTCGCGGTGGAGATCAGCGTCGAGGAGCTCGGCCGGGACGACTTCAGCACGGTCGGCTCGCTGGCCGACTACGTCGCCGGGAACCTGCTCCCGGAGGCGTGATGTTGCGTACCTTCGTACCAGCAACGGTAGTTGACGGACCATCAGTTCACTGGGGTATCCGCCGCACCGTACGGCTGGCCTTCCCGGAACCGGCGGCGCTGGCCGACGACCCCGTCCACGCCGAGCGCCTGCGGCGTTACCTCACCGACCTGCTGCGCCCGTACGGACGCGAACTCGACCCCGGTCCCTTTCGGGGCCAGTCCTACGGCGAGATGGCCGAGGCGCTGATCCGCGCGACCGTGCCCGCAGGCGAGTCGGTCGACCTGCTGGTGCTCGCGTACTCCGTCCCCGACCTCACCCCGGGACGCGCCACGGCCAGCTATCTGAGCCACGTCTGCCCCGGCACCCCGATGGCCTTCGCGGTCAGCGACCATGGCTCCGCGAGCGCGTTCACCGCACTGCGACTGGTCGACGCCTACGCGCGCTCGGGCGGGCTCCGGCGGGCGCTGCTGCTGGTGGTCGAACAGGACGCGCTGCCGTACGACCCCGGAGTCCCGGTCACCGTCCCGGCCGAAAGCCGAGGCGTAGCCCTGCTGTTCGGCGAACCGCTGCCGGGAGAACGGGTGGCCAGGGTCACCACTGCCCTGGCCGAGGAGTCGAGCAGCACCGACCCGTGGTGGGAGCTGGCCGGCGAGGTGCCCTTGTGACCCCACTCCACCTGGAGGATTACCGGGACCTGGCGCAGCATCAACTCGACCATAAAACCTGGGACTTCGTCGAAGGAGGCGCCGGAGCCGAGCGCACCCTCGGCGCCAACCGGCGCGCCTTCGCCCGGGTGACGCTGCGCCCCAGGGTGCTGGTCGACGTCTCCGCCTGCGACACCGGGACGGAACTCCTCGGCGCCCGACTGGCCACCCCGGTCGGCGTCGCGCCCACCGCCTACCACCGCCTGCTGCACCCCGACGGCGAGCTCGCCACCGCCCGGGGCGCCGGGACGGCCGGGGCGCTCTACGTGGTCAGCGTCTTCGCCAGCCGCACGCTGGAGGACATCGCCGCCGAGGCCGCCGGCCCGCTCTGGCTCCAGCTGTACTGGCTGCGCCGCCGCGAGGTGCTGGCCGCCCTGGTCGACCGGGCCGCCACGGCCGGCTACCGCGCGATCGTCCTGACCGTGGACGCACCGCAGTTGGGACGGCGCCACCGGGACGCCCGCAACGGTTTCGCGATCCCAGCCGGCATCTCCGCCGTCAACCTCGGCCCGGCTCTGATGGCTTCCGCCCACCGTTCCGCCGCCGGCCGCTCGGCGCTGGCGGTGCACACCGCCGAGGCCGTCGACCCGTCCGTGACCTGGGCCGACCTGGCCTGGCTGCGCGAGCGCAGCACGCTGCCCCTGGTCCTGAAGGGCATCCTGACCGCCGAGGACGCCGTGCTCGCCGTACAGCACGGGGCCGACGCGATCGTGGTCTCCAACCACGGCGGCCGCCAACTCGACGGCGCGGCAGCCGGCTTGGACGCCCTGGCCGAGGTGGTGGACGCGGTCGGGGCCGCCGCCTGCCCGGTGCTGTTCGACGGCGGCGTCCGCAGCGGCACCGACGCCTTCGCGGCGCTCGCGCTGGGCGCCCGCGCGGTCCTGCTCGGCCGCCCGGTCCTCTGGGGGCTGGCCGTGGACGGCGCCGCCGGGGTGGCCGGCGTGCTCGGCCTGGCCACCGAGGAGCTCGCCCACACCATGGCCCTCACCGGGCGCCCCGCCCTGTCGGCCGTCGACCGGTCGGCCGTCACGCTCGGCACCGCGCTGTGAGGGACGGCCTGGCCCGCGAGGACCTGCACGCGTCGGTGTCCGACCCGGCCTCGGCGTCGATGAACTTCCTGAACGAGGTCTCGGCCCGCTTCCCCGACGCCATCTCGCTGGCGGCCGGACGGCCGTACGAGGGCTTCCACGGCACCGATGACCTGCACCGCTACCTCCGGACCTACCTCGCCCACCTGGAGCGGCTCGGCCTCGACCCGGAGCAGCGGCAGCGCCACCTGCTGCAGTACGGCCGGACCAACGGCCACCTCGGCCCGCTGATCGCCCGGATGCTCGCCCAGGACGAGGGCATCGAGGTCCCCGAGCAGGCCGTGATGGTCACCACCGGCGCCCAGGAGGCCATGGTCGTCGCGCTGCGCGGGCTGTGCGCGGGGCCCGGCGACGTGGTGCTCGCCGTCGAGCCCTGCTACGTCGGGTTCACCGGCGCGGCCAGGCTGCTCGGCATCGAGGTGGTACCGGTGCCCGAGACGGCGGACGGCCTCGACCCGGAGACCGTGCTCGCGGTCGCCCGCGCCGTCCGGGCCGGTGGCCGCCGTCCCCGCGCCCTCTACCTGGTGCCGAACTTCGCCAACCCGTCCGGGGCCTCGATGCCGGTGCCGGCCCGGCGGCGGCTGCTGGAAGTGGCGGCGGAGGCCGACCTGCTGGTGCTGGAGGACGACCCGTACGGGCTGTTCGGGCTGGACGACGAGCCCCGGCCCGCGCTCAAGGCGCTGGACACCGGGCAGCGGGTGGTCTACCTCGGCTCCTTCGCCAAGTCCTGCTTCCCCGGCGCCCGGATCGGATTCCTGGTCGCCGACCAGTCCGTGATCGACCGTCAGGGCCGGCGGACGCTGCTCGCGGAGGAGCTGTCCACGGTGAAGAGCCTGCTCACGGTGAACACCTCACCGGTCGCGCAGGCCCTGGTCGGCGGCTTCCTGATCGAGTCCGGGTGCAGTCTCAGGACCGCGCTCCAGGAGAAGACCCGGTTCTACCGCCGCAATCTGCGCACCCTGCTGACGGCACTGGAACAGTCCTTCGCCGACCAGCCGGGGGTCCGCTGGAACGCGCCGGACGGCGGCTTCTTCGCGGTGGTCGAGGTGCCGTTGACCGCTGACGAGGGCCTGTTGGAGATCTCCGGCCGCGACTACGGGGTGCTGTGGACCCCGATGAGCTTCTTCCACGCCGGCGACGGCGGGCGGCGGGCACTCCGGCTGTCCTGCAGCGCGCTGGAACCGGCGCAGATCGAGGAGGGCGTACGCCGACTCGCCCAGCTGGTCAGGGACCGGGCGGAGCCACGGTGACGGGCACTCAGGACACCGTCCGGCTGTGGCTGGTGCCCGATCAGCAGCCCGGGCCTGCCCTGGCGGACCTGTTCGCCGTACTGGACCCCGGCGAGCGGCTCCGCGCCGAGGGCTACCGCTCGGCGGACGACCGTCGCCGGTTCGTCGTCGCCCACGGCGCGGTCCGCCACATCCTCGCCCGGCGACTGGGGGTCGCGCCGGAGGAGCTCCGCTGGCGGCACGGTCCGCACGGCAAGCCCGAACTGACCGGCCGTCACACCGGGGCCGAGGTCAACCTCTCCCACTCGGACACCGTCGCCATGGTCGCGGTCTCCGCCTCCCGCCGGGTCGGCGTGGACGTCCAACGGGTGCTGCCACGGCTGGACGCCACCGCCATGGCGGAGCGCTACTTCCCGCCCCAGGAAGCCCGCTTCGTCCGGGCGGCAGCAAATCCGGCCGACCGGGCCGACCGCTTCGCCCGGCTCTGGGCCCGCAAGGAAGCCCTGGTCAAGGCGCACGGCGGCCGACTGACCCAGGCGCTGCGGATACCGCTGTACGACAGTGACGCCGGGACCGGCGAGCACCCCGAGGACGCCTGGGCGCACGACTACCGCGTCACCGACGTCGCCGCGCCGCCCGGCTACCGGGCAGCCGTCGCCCTGTCCGGCACCGAGACCTTCCGGGTGACCCTGCGCCGTTGGACCTGGCCCGACCCCACCACCCTGTGATGAACGGAGCACCACCATGCCCCTGGACCCCCAGCTCCAGGCCCTGCGCGAACAGCGCGCCCGCAACGGCGCAGCCCCCCTCTACACCCTGTCGCTGAAGCAGGCCCGAGCAGCCGACCTGGCCTCGATCCGGGCCACCGGCGGCAGTCCCCGCGCCCTGCACGAGGTGACCGACCGTCACCTCCCGGGCCCCGCAGGCCAGTTGGCGGTCCGCATCTACCGGCCCAGCGCCGAACGGCCGCTGCCCGCGCTGCTCTACTACTTCGGCGGCGGGTGGACCCTCGGCAGCATCGACACCTCCGACGTGCTCTGCCGCGACCTTGCCGCCGCGACCGGCTGCCTGGTCGTCACCGTCGGCTACCGGCTCGCCCCCGAGCACCCGTTCCCGGCGGCGGTGCACGACTGCCACGCGGCCCTCCGCTGGGTCGCCGACCACGCCGAGGAGCTGGGCGCCGACCCGGCCCGGCTCGCGGTGGGCGGCGACAGCGCCGGCGGCAACCTCGCAGCCGCGGTGACCCTGCTCGCCCGCGACCTCGCCCTGGCCGCGCAACTGCTGGTCTACCCCAACACCGACCAGCTGGCCGACGACGCGTCGATGCGCGCCAACGCCGACCCGTGGCTGTTCAACCACCACTCGGTGGCCTGGTACGGCCGGCACTACCTGACCGCCCCCGAGGACGCCGGGAACCCGCTGGCCTCCCCGCTCCGGGCACCCGACCTGAGCGGGCTGCCCCCTGCCCTGGTCCTCACCGCCGAGTACGACCCCCTGCGCGACCAGGGCGAGGCCTACGCCGCCCGGCTCGCCGCCGCCGGAGTGCCGGTGGAACTCACCCGCTACCCCGGCATGGCCCACGGCTTCTTCACCATGACCGGCACCGTCGACGCCGCCCGCACCGCCAACCGCCAGGCGGCCCGCTTCCTGCGCGACCGCTTCGGCGCGAGCTGACGCAACGGGTGCCGCCGCCACGGATGTGCTGTCCTGGAAGGGCCAGGCAGGAGAGCGCCATGCGTACCGTCACCGTGGAGAAGCAGCCGCTGCGCACCGGGGTGCTGATGCCCCCCAGGGACCTGGCCTTGGCGTGGTCCCTGATCGCGCTGATCGCGGCGCTGGCCTGGGTCCTCACGGTCGGGCAGGCCAGGGACATGGGGATCGAGCCGGGCACGATGGGGATGGCGCTGCCGCTGTTCCTGCTGCTGTGGCTGGCCATGATGGCGGCGATGATGCTGCCTTCGGTGGCACCGGTGGCGGTGACCTGGGCCCGCGGCATCGCCCGGCAGTCGAGCGGCGCCGAACGGGCGCTGCGCACCACGGAGTTCCTCGGCGGCTACCTGCTGGTGTGGACGGCCTTCGGGCTGCTGGCGTACGGCGGTCTCGCACTCACCGGCGACCTGGTCGACCGGGACCCGGAGGCCGGCAAGTGGATCGGCGCGGCGGCCTTCGCCCTGGCCGGGCTGTACCAGCTGGGCCCACTGAAGTACGTGTGCCTGCGGCACTGCCGCAGCCCGATGGCGCAGCTGATGCGGTACGCGGGCTACCGTCCGCCGCTCCGGGACCTGCGGGTCGGCCTGCACCACGGTGGGTACTGCCTCGGCTGCTGCTGGGCGCTGATGGTGGTGCTGGTCCCGCTCGGGGTGATGAACGTGGCGGCGATCGCGGGGATCGCGGTGGTGATCTTCCTGGAGAAACTCTGGCGCCACGGTGCGCTGCTGGCCAGGGTGAGCGGGGTGGCGTTCCTCGTACTGGCGGTGCTCGCGCCGTTCCAGAGCTGGCTGCTGCCGGGGCTGACCCCGAGCGGGATGATGTAGCGCGGAGGAGGCCGGGAGACCTCCTCCACGATGTGCCCGGGGCGGCTCACCGTCCCTTGGGCGCTCCCGCCTCCTGTTCGCTGCTGAAGACGAAGTCGGCCGTCTCGCCGTAGGCCGGATCGAAGGTCAGACCGAAGGCGCTGGACGTGCCGCTGGCCTTGCCGATCCCGTACTCGGTGGAGAAGCCGAACATCGCGTTCTTGACCGTGGTCGGGGTGCCGTCGGCGCCGAGCAGCGGCTCGTACGTCAGCCGGCTGTGCCCGGCCACGTTCAGGCCCGGGTGCTCGCCGTCGGTGAGGGACACCTCGCCGCGCTCGGATCCGAGGAACTCGCCGATGAACTGGGCGAGTTCGCCGAACGGTCCGCCCTCCTCACCCGAGAGGATCCGGCCGACCGCAGCCGCCTGCGCGTCGCTGGCGCCGCTGTCGATGACCACGCCGACCTTCCAGTCGCCGGCGGTCAGATGCGAGGGGAACTCGTTGTAGAACGCGAAGTCGACCCCACCGAGGTCGGTGTCGTCCAGGCGCCCCTCGTTGATGTGGAACACCGCCGTGCCGCAGCACTCGGTGCCGCCCCGCGGGTCCCTGGGCTGGGCGTCCACGCTGCAGCCGCAGACCACGGCGCAGGAGCAGGCGGCCAGGTAGTTCCCGGAAATGGTGTACGTCATGCAGTCCTCCTTAAGAACGGGCCTCCTTCAGAACGGGCCGCTCCAGTCGAACGGGAAGTGCTTGCTCGACCGCCCGGTGCGATCCCAGCTGAAGCCGAACGCGTCCGCCCGGTCGGCCGTCGACCGGCCCCAGGTGGCGACCTGGCCAGGACCGATCTCCGCGCCCGGGGCGTTGTGGACCTCGACCCGTGCGCCCTCGGGCGTCGTCGGCCCGGTCAGCGCCTCCGCGGCCGCCATGACCCGCCCGGGGATCTCCGCACTCCAGGAGGCCAGATCCTCGTCGACGGTCACCCGGATCGGCGCGAACTCCACGCCCCGCATCTCGGCGCCGAGCACCTCGCCGAACTCCGCCGGCCACCCTCCGGCCTGTCCGCTGAAGATCGCCCCGAGCGCGGCGCGCTGCTGCTCGTCGGCCCGCTCGTCGAAGAAGGCGGCGGCGTACGCGTCGCTGTGCTCGCCCGCCCACAACGTGCCGGTGAAGGATCCGAGCATCAGGACGTTGAGGCCGTCCAGCCGCACGTCGCCGTAGTTGCCCTCACGTATGCGCCAGGCCAGGATGCCGTCGCAGTCGCCGAAGGTGGGCGGCTGGGCGAACGTACACGGGCAGGGAATGGCGCACTTGCAGGTGTCGAACCAATCGCCGGCGAGGTGCCAGCGGGTATCCGTCGTCACGGCCTGTCCAGTCATCTCGCTTCTCTCCCGCCACCCCCGGACGGCGTCGATCGGCGAGGCCACTGTCCCGAGTCCGCTCCCGGGATCACGGAGCGGCCTCCCTTCCAGCCTGCGCCCCGCAGCCCGGGTTGGGAAGACTCTCCGCGCGTCAGCGCCGGAACGGCCCGGTCAGGACGCTCCACCAGCTGCGCCGCTGCCGGGGGACGGTCGCGGTGACGGGCGGGGCGACCGGCATGGCGGGCGCCACCGTCGGCGGCGGAGGAGGCGGCGTCGTGGGTACGGCACCGACCGCGAGCGCCGCTCCCCCGGCGGGTTTGGCCCGCGGGGTGAAGCGCACCGGCAGCTCGACCAGATGCCGGGACAGCCAGGCCGAGGTCCAGGTCAACTCACCCTCAGGGATGGCGAGTTGGAGGTCGGGCAGCCGGGTGAGCAGGATGTCGATGCCGGTCTCGGCGATGGCCCGGCCCATGTCCTGGCCGGGGCACTCGTGCGGGCCGCCGCCGAAGGCCAGGTGAGCGCGGTTGCCGTGCAGCGGCTTCGACAGGTCGGGGCGGACGACCGGGTCGACGTTGCCGGCCGCCAGACCGAGCAGCAGCATGTCGCCGGCCTTGATCTGCTGGCCGCCGAGCTCGGTGTCGCCGGTGGCCCACCGGCCCGCGACCAGCGACATCGGCGCGGAGTCCCAGAGGACCTGGTCCAGGGCGTCGGGCAGGGTCATGTGGCCACCGGACAGGTGGGCGCGGAACCGGCGGTCGGTGAGCACCATCTTGAGCGTGTCCGCGATCAGGTTGACGGTCGTCTCGTTCGCCGCGAGCAGCACCACCCGCAGGTGCTCCAGCACCTCGTCGTCGGTGAGCCCCGCTTCGTGCTGCATCAGCCACGACACCAGATCGGCGCCGGGCGCCACCCGCTTGCGCTCCATCATCCGGCGCAGCGTCGCCACCACGTAGTCGTTGCTCGCGATGGCCGTCTCGGTGCCCTTCATCAAGTCCCGTGCGGCGGCGACGAGTCGGGGCCCGTACTCCTCGGGCATCCCGACCACGTGGGTCATCACGAGCATCGGCAGGTGCTCGGCGAACTGGGCCACCAGCTCGGCTTCGCCGGCCGGTCCGAAGTCCTGGATCAGCTGGTCGGCGAACCGGGTGACGTAGCGGCGGATCCCGCGCCGGTCGAAGCGGTTCAGCCCGTCGGTGACCGCCC
Organism: Kitasatospora gansuensis; assembly: GCF_014203705.1. Lineage (NCBI taxonomy): Bacteria > Bacillati > Actinomycetota > Actinomycetes > Kitasatosporales > Streptomycetaceae > Kitasatospora > Kitasatospora gansuensis. The sequence goes on along the minus strand of NZ_JACHJR010000001.1, from coordinate 7,199,317 downwards.
CGCGCAGGCGCTTGTGCTCCGCTCCGTCGGCGAACACGCAGAGCGGCTGCCAGGCGATCACCGGCATCAGCGGGGAGTCCGGGGTGACCAGGCCCTCCTGGAAGGCCGTCCAGCGGCGGGAGTCCCGGGAGAACCGGGACGGGGTCCGCATCGCGGTGAGGTTCGCGGAGTGGCCGAGGATCAGCCAGGCCGGGAGGTCGCCGTGCAGCAGGACCGGCGCCACCTCGCCGTGCTCGGCCCGCAGCTTCTCGTACAGGGCCGCCGGGTCGGCCTCGGCCTCCGGCCCGTAGAGCCGCCGGAGGCCGTCGGCGCCGAGTCCGTGCGCGCCGAGCCCGTGGGCGGGACAGCCGGGAGGCGGGGTGAGGGAGGCGTCGTCACGGAACGGGGTGGTCACGGTATCTCCGGGGGTGTCGTCAGGTGGGTGTCGTCAGGGGCGGTCAGCGCGCGGGCGGGGGCGGGGCCGCGAGGTCGTACAGGTAGCGCATCAGGGCCATCAGGACGTCGCGGCCCGATTCGCGGGTGCGGGCGTCGCACCGGACGATCGGCACCTCGGCGGGCAGGTCGAGGGCGGCCCGCAGTTCCTCGATCGGGTAGGTCGGCGACTCGGGGAAGGTGTTGGCCGCGACGACGAACGGCACGCCGCTGTCCTCCAGCCGCCCGATCACGTCGAAGCTGACTTCGAGGCGGCGGGTGTCGACCAGCACGACCGCGCCGAGGGCGCCCTCGAACAGGCCGTTCCAGAGGAACCAGAACCGCTCCTGCCCAGGGGTGCCGAACACGTACAGCACCAGCTCGTCGTTGATGCTGATCCGGCCGAAGTCCATCGCGACCGTGGTGGAGGTCTTGCGCTCGATCCCCGCGACGTCGTCGACATCCGCGCCGGCCTGCGTCATCGTCTCCTCGGTGGTCAGCGGCCGGATCTCGCTCACGGAGCCCACCAGGGTGGTCTTGCCGACGCCGAAGCCGCCCACGATCACCACCTTGACCGCCATGGCGGCCGTGGCCGGGAGCAGATCCGCGCTCTGCGGCCCGAGCGCCGTCTCAGAGCCTCTGAAGTCCATGTATCACCGCCTCCAACAGGGCGTGGTCGGGAAGGATCGCCTTCGGGACGGGGGCCCGGGCCTCGATCCGCTTCTCGGTGAGCAGGTCCGCCAGCAGCACGGTGACCACGCTCATCGGTAACCGCAGGTGGGCGGAGATCTCGGCCACCGACAGCGGCGAACCGCAGATCCGCAGGATCGCCGCGTGCTCCGGTTGCATCGCGGGTGTGGGCTCCGAGCGGGCGACGATCAGGGTGACCAGGTCGAAGGTGGTCCGCCCGGCCGGACCGCCGCGGCCGCGCGTGATCACGTAGAGCCGCTCGGGGCTGCCCTCGTCCCACTCCTGGCCGGCTGCGCTCATACGACCTGCTCGCTGGTGCGCGGTGGAGTGCTGAGGTGCTCGCCGATCCGGGCGACCAGGTCCCGCATCCGCTGGCCCATCAGCCCGGCGTCCACGCCCTCGTCGGCGAGCACCGCGAGGTAGGCGCGAGCGCCGGCCGCCATCAGGTAGAAGAAGCCGCCGCCCATCTCGATCACCACCAGCCGCATCCGGCCGTCCCCGTGCGGGAACTCCTGTCCCACCGCGGCGGCCAGGCTCTGCAGACCCGCACAGGCGGCGGCGAGGCGGTCGGCGGTGTCGGTGTCGGTGTCGTACTGGGCCATCCGCAAGCCGTCGGCGGAGAGCACGACGACGTGGCGGGCGTGCGGGACACCGTCCGCCAGCTCCTTGAGCATCCAGTCCATGTTGGTCCGTTGCTGAGTCACTGCTCGCCCTTCTCTCCCGACTCTTCACCGACGCGGTCGGCCGCGCCGGTGGACGGCGCGTTGCCGTTCACCCCCTCGTGGAACGCGGCCAGCCAGACACCGGGCTGTACCGGGGCCGCCGCCGCGGGCGCTGCGGAGCCCCCGGGAGCGCCGGTCCGGGAGGGCGCGGCATGGCGACGGCGCTGCGGCAGCCCGTTCGGGGTCGGCTCACCCACCGCCGGGGTCCCGAGCGGCGGCTCCACGGCGAGGGCGGGCACCGTCCTCGACCCCCACGGCCGCGATCCGCCCGCCGACCCGAGCAGGGTGGCCGGGCCCGGCCGGGAACCGGGGACGACACCGTGGGCCCGCCCGGCGGGCGCCGTGGTGATCAGGTCCTGCGGCACGATCAGCACCGCCCGCACGCCGCCGTAGGCGGAGGGGCGCAGCGAGACCTGGAAGCCGTACTCCTGCGCGAGGCGCCCGACCACGGCCAGGCCGAGCCTGGGGGTCTCGCCGAGGTCGTTGAGGTCGATGCCGGCCTGCGCCTCCTTGAGCATCCGCTCGGCGCGGGCCCGGCCCTCCTCGCTCAGGCTGAGGCCGCCGTCCTCGATCTCGATCGCGATGCCGGTCTGCACCTCGACCGCGGTCAGGTGCACGTTGGTGTGCGGCGGCGAGTACCGGGTGGCGTTGTCCAGCAGCTCGGCCAGCGCGTGGATCAGCGGCTCGGCGGCCGGGCCGACCACGGCGACCTCGGACACCGGGTGCAACTCCACCCGCTGGTAGTCCAGGATTCGCGAGATGCCACCGCGCAGCACGCTGTACAGCGGTACCGCCCTGCTCCACTGACGGCCGGGGCGGGCGCCACCGAGCACGGCGATGCTGTCCGCGAGCCGGCCGACCAGGGCGTTCCCGTGGTCCAGGCGCAGCAGGTCGTCGAAGACCGCCGGGTCGTTGCCGTGCCGGTCCTCCATCTCGCGCAGGTCCTCGGCCTGCCGGTGCACGATCGCCTGCACCCGGCGCGCGATGTTCACGAACGCCCGCTGCGCGGACTCGCGCAGGCCCTCCTCGGCGTCGACCGCCTCGAGCACCGTCCGCAGCACCGCCTGCCTGGCGGCCTGGAACTCCGGTCCGACGACGCCGTCGTGGGGCTCGTACGCCCTCAGCACGTCCTCGGTGAACTCACCGCGCTGGAGCCGGGCGACCGTCTCGGGCAGGGTGACCCTGGCCAGCCGGACCGTCTCGGCCTCCTGCCGGGCGAGCCGGTGGCGCAGCTCCCCCTCCTGCCGGGCGTACCGCTCGCGCAGAGCTGCCAGCGCACGCCCTCGGCGCGCCGCCTCGGCAGCCACCACCGCCACCGCCACGGTGCCCACCACCCCGCACCAGACGACTCCCCCACGGGCGTCGGCCGAGGCCGCCGACGCGGCGCCGACAGCGGCGGCCGCCATCACGACCGGGGGCAGGAACCACACGAGAACGGCCGCGGAGCGCCAACCTCCGAGCGACGATCCAGCACGAAGCATCAGCATCCTCAAACGATCGAAAGAGTACGGACCGGCGAGGTTTCTCGCGCCGCCGGCCGGGCCGGTATCGGCCCTACCCTTTCGCTGCCCCGGGCCCGCGGTACCCCCGTCCGGGCCTGGTTCGCCCATGAGAGCGATCCGCCCGAAAAACCACCGCTCGGTACGGAGAGTTCGTGCTACGGCCCCGCGGCGATGCCGACCTTCAGTGGAGGACGGCGAGGACGGCGGCCCACTGTGAGGTGGTCTGCCCGGTGGCGGCGCAGTGGTCGGTGTCCGTGGTGTTCTGGTGAGCGGTGGTGAGCGCGGCAGCCCCGAACGCGGCGAGGACGAGCACCCGGTGGCGGAGCGAGTCGCTGACGTCCCCGACGAGCTGGAACCGGTCGCCCCGGGAGTCGGTGACCGAGACAGCGCCGGGGCAGGTGCTGGTGAGCATCATCGAGACGACCAGGGCGTCTCCCCGGGCGACCGGGGACTGCACCGGCAGGGAAGCCTCGGTGCTGGAGACGGCCTGCTGGTCGAAGGCGGTCCGGGCGACCCAGGACGGGTTTGCGGCGTCGGCCGTGTGGTCCGCCGCCGCAGGCGGGCCGGAGGCCGGGGGTTCGGTGTCCTCGACCGGGCAGCCATGGGCGTCGGTCTGCGCGGCCGGGGCGTGGACGGTGACCAGGCCGAGTGTGCCGCCGACACCGAGCACGATGCCGAGGAGCAGGCTGATCGCGTGGGTCCAGACCCGCCGACGCTCCCGGTGCGGTGCGGCGGCGGGCGCGGCGGGGTGCGCAACCGGGGCTGGTACGGCTAGCGGAACCGGAGCCGGGGCGGCGACCGGCTCCGCGCCGACGGCGGCGCTCCACCTGCCGTGCCACTCCTGCTCGTTGCCGCCGCAGGCCCGGACGTATGCCCTGGTCGTGGGCCAGGACGGTATGCGCGAGCCGGAGGCGGCCTCTTAGAGCGTGGTGTGGGAGATGGAGCCGGCCGTCCTCGCCATCGTGCGGAACGAGGGCTGGCCCGCGTCCAGGCGGAGCTTGCGCAGGTCGGCGGCGAAACTCTCGGCCGCGGTCGGCGCCGGTGCTCGCTCCCCGAGTTGTGGATCGTGCTCCGGCTCCGCCATGACGTCCCCCGTTGTCAGCTGTCAGATCCTTGGTGGCACTGTTCGATTGTCGCGTACGGATCATATCGATGGGGTGACGGCGGCGATCAGTGATCCGCCGGCTTCGATGGGCAGGAGGGCGTGTTCGGGCCATCCGTCAGGCGGTGTCAGCTGTTGTCAGTTCCTGTCAGGCCGTAGCGAACACCACCGGCGGTCCGGTCAGCTGTCACCGCCGTCGAGGTCAACAGGGACGGCACAACGGTTCGACAGGACAGGGGAATCGACATGGTCAAGGGCATCCTCGGCAAGATCGGGCGCCGCGGCGCGACTGCGGTGGCCGTGGCGGCGATGGCGGCCGGCGGCGTCGGTCTGTCGACGGGCGACGCGTCCGCCGTCGGGTGGTACTACCTCAACAACCACGCGACCAACCACGGGGTCGGCGTCTACTCGCAGCCGTACTCGTGGTCGGCCAAGACCACCGGCGACCTGTGGTCGTACTCGTGGTCCGGGGACGCGGTCGACATGAGGTGCTGGACCCGGGGCGAGAACATCAACAACGGGGGCAACGTCTGGTACAAGGTGAACACCGTCTACTCGGCCAGCTACGGCTACTGGTCCGGGACGGCTTACGTGTACGGGGCCTTCGCGGACGGCAACTGGAACTTCCACGTTCCGACCGTTCCCGAGTGCTGACAGCCCGTTGAGCCGGTGCGCCCCGCCCGAGCCACGGGCGGGGCGCACCGCGCTGTGGTGCCTGCCGACAGGCCCACGAACACCGCCCACGCGTCACCGCCGTGAGCTCCCGGCAGCGGCGCGGCCGGCGGCGAGCCGACCCCACCCGCTCCTGGCGTGCGGCGTCCGTCCGGAAGACGGACCATGAAGCCGATGAGTGGAGTCACCGTGGCCAAGGAAATTACTACTCCGAGCCCGGGCGATCTGGTCGTGCTGAGCAACGTCAACAAGCACTTCGGCGAGCTCCATGTCCTCCAGGACATCGATCTGACCATCGCCCGGGGCGAGGTCGTCGTCGTGATCGGGCCCTCCGGGGGCGGGAAGTCCACGCTCTGCCGGGCGATCAACCGGCTGGAGACCATCGACTCCGGCGAGATCGTCATCGACGGCCGGCCGCTGCCCGCCGAGGGCCGCGAGCTGGCCGCGCTCCGGGCCGACGTGGGCATGGTCTTCCAGTCCTTCAACCTCTTCGCGCACAAGACCGTGCTGCAGAACGTGACGCTCGGCCAGATCCAGGTCCGCAAGAAGGACAAGAAGGCCGCCGAGGAGCGGGCCCGCCAACTGCTCGACCGGGTGGGCGTGGCCTCCCAGGCCGACAAGTACCCGGCACAGCTCTCCGGCGGTCAACAGCAGCGGGTCGCGATCGCCAGGGCACTGGCCATGGACCCGAAGATCATGCTCTTCGACGAGCCGACCTCCGCGCTCGACCCCGAGATGATCAACGAGGTGCTGGAGGTGATGCAGCAACTCGCGCGGGACGGGATGACCATGGTCGTCGTCACCCACGAGATGGGTTTCGCCCGCTCCGCCGCCAATCGCGTGGTGTTCATGGCGGACGGCCGGATCGTGGAGGAGACGACGCCCGATCAGTTCTTCGCCAACCCGCGCAGCGAGCGAGCCAAGGACTTCCTCTCGAAGATCCTTCACCACTGACCGGGAACTGACCGGGACTCATCGGTACTGGGGATGATCACCATGAAGGTTCACAAGGCCACCGTCGCGGCCGCCGCCGCCCTCGCCCTCTCACTGACCGCCGCCGGCTGCGGCGACGACAACAAGGACGACACGGGCAGCGGCGGTAAGAAGATCACCGTCGGCATCAAGTTCGACCAGCCGGGCATCGGTCTGAAGACCCCGGACGGCAAGTACACCGGCTTCGACGTCGACGTCGCCACGTACGTCGCCAAACAGCTCGGCCACAAGGCCGGGGACATCCAGTGGAAGGAAGCCAAGAGCGCCGACCGCGAGACGCTGCTCCAGCGCGGCGACGTCGACTTCATCGCCGCCTCGTACTCGATCACCCCCACCCGGTCGGAGAAGGTCGACTTCGCCGGTCCGTACCTGCTGGCGCACCAGGACGTGCTGCTCCGGGCGGACGACGACACCATCAAGCAGCCCGCGGACCTGAACGACAAGAAGCTCTGCTCGGTGACCGGCTCCACCTCGGCGCAGAACGTCAAGACGAAGATCGCGCCCAATGCCCAGCTCCAGCAGTACGGCGGCTACTCGGAGTGCCTGACCGGCCTGGAGAACAAGGTCGTCGACGCCCTGACCACCGACGACTCGATCCTCGCCGGTTACGCCGCGCAGTCGCAGTTCAAGGGCAAGTTCAAGCTCGGCGGCTTCAAGATGAGCAACGAGAACTACGGCATCGGCGTCCAGAAGGGCAGCGCCCTCAAGGCCCAGATCAACACCGCGCTGGAGAAGATGGTCAGCGACGGCTCCTGGGACGCGGCCGTGAAGAAGAACTTCGGCCCGGCCAACTACCACAACGAGCCCGCACCGAAGATCGGCGTGGTCGTCAGCAGCTGAAGCCGGTGACCCCGGCGCGCCGCCCGCCCGGTGGCGCGCCCCGGCACCTCTGCGGAAGGGCAGGGGAGCATGTTCGACTTTCTCGAGGGGTACGACCTGCTCGGGGCGTTCTGGGTGACGGTGCAGCTCACCCTCTACTCCGCCGCCGGGGCCCTGGTCTGGGGGACGGTGCTGGCCGCCATGCGGGTCAGCCCACTGCCCCTGATGCGCGGCTTCGGCACCGCCTACGTGAACGTGGTCCGGAACATCCCGCTCACCGTGATCATCGTCTTCACCTCGCTGGGCCTGTTCCAGACCCTCGGCGTCAGCCTCGGCGCGGAGGACTTCACCACCGTGAACTTCCGGCTCGCGGTGCTCGGTCTGACCGCCTACACCTCGGCGTTCGTCTGCGAGGCGCTGCGGTCCGGCATCAACACGGTGCCCGCCGGACAGATCGAGGCGGCTCGGGCGATCGGCCTGACCTTCTTCCAGGTGCTGCGGCTGATCGTCCTCCCGCAGGCCTTCCGCTCGGTGGTGGGCCCGCTGACCAACGTCCTGATCGCGCTGACCAAGAACACCACGGTGGCCGCCGCGATCGGGGTTGCCGAGGCCGCGGCGCTGATGCGGGAGATGATCGAGAACGAGGCCCAGCTGATCCTGATCTCGGCCATCTTCGCGTTCGGCTTCATCTGCCTCACCCTCCCGACCGGGCTGCTGCTCGGCTGGGTGAGCAAGAAGGTGTCGGTGAAGCGATGAAGCCGACCACCCTGTACGACGTCCCAGGGCCGCGGGCCAAGCGGCACAACGTGCTGCTGACCGTGGGGTTCCTGGCCGCCCTGGGGGTGCTGGTCTGGTGGGTGGTGCAGAGCCTCGCCGACAAGAACCAGCTCGAGTGGGACAAGTGGCGGCCGTTCTTCACCGACTCCGGCGCTTGGGAGACGTACCTGCTGCCCGGGCTCGAGAACACGCTGGTCGCCGCCTCGCTCGCGATGGTGATCGCGCTGCCGCTCGGCGCGCTGTTCGGCATCGCCCGGCTCTCCGAGCACCGCTGGACGCGGGGGGCGGCGGGCACCGTGGTGGAGTTCTTCCGGGCCATCCCGGTGCTGATCCTGATGCTCTTCGCGAACGCGGCCTACGCCGAGTTCACCGACGTCAGCCCCGACAGCCGGCCGCTGTACGCGGTGGTCACCGGCCTGGTCCTGTACAACGCCTCGGTGCTCGCCGAGATCGTCCGGGCCGGCATCCTGTCGCTCCCGCAGGGCCAGACCGACGCGGCCAAGGCGATCGGCATGCGGAAGAACCAGGTCATGCGGCACGTCCTGCTGCCGCAGTCGGTCACCGCGATGCTGCCCGCGATCGTCAGCCAGCTGGTGGTGATCGTGAAGGACACCGCGCTGGGCGGCGCGCTGCTGGGCTTCTCCGAGCTGCTGGCGTCGGTCCGCCCGATGAGCGCGAACTACGGGGCGAACACCATCGCCAGCTTCACCGTCGTCGCAGTGATCTTCGTGGTGGTGAACTTCGCGCTCACCTCCTTCGCGAGCTGGCTGGAGGGCCGGCTGCGGCGCGGCCGGAGGTCCACCGGCGCGGTGGTCGGCGTGGGCGTGGTGGAGGAGCTGGCGACCCCCGGCGAGCACCTGGGCCGGGACGACATCGAAGGCAGGTGACAGCGCTTGGAGCCCCGGACCGCGGTGCGGCCCGGGGCTCCCGACGTACCGGGCGACTACTCGACGACGAGCTCGACCTCGATGTTGCCGCGGGTGGCGCGGGAGTAGGGGCAGACCTCGTGGGCCTGCTTGACCAGCAACAGGCCGCTCTCGCCGGAGAGGGCGTCGGGCAGCTCGACCCGGAGCACCACGCCGAGGCCGAAGCCGGCGCCGTCCTTACCGATCGAGACCTCGGCGGTGACCGAGATCTCGCTGGTGTCCACCCGGGCCTGGCGGCCGACCAGGCCGAGCGCGCTGGCGAAGCAGGCAGCGTACCCGGCGGCGAAGAGCTGCTCGGGGTTGGTGCCCTGACCGTTGCCGCCGAGCGCGGGCGGCATCGCCAGCGCGAGGTCCAGCTGACCGTCGGAGCTGACGGTGCGGCCCTCGCGGCCGTTGGCGGTGGCGACAGCGGTGTACAGCGCGTCCATGGTGACCCGTCCCTTTCGTGGCTCGGCGACCCGTGTCCGGCTCGCCCTCTGCCGAGAAGCATTGCACGCAATTCAGTTGTGCACAACTGAGCTGCCCACAGCTATTCTGGAGCCATGACCGAGCCGACCGAGGTGCCCGAGACCGAACTGCTGCGCCTGGACCGCCAGATCTGCTTCACCGTGCAGGCCGCCTCGCGGGCCTTCAACGGCGTGTACCGGACGCTGCTCAAGGACCTCGGGCTGACCTACCCGCAGTACCTGGCGATGCTGGTGCTCTGGGAGCACGGCGACCTGCCCGTGAAGCAGATCGGCGAGTACCTGCGGCTGGACTCCGGCACCCTGTCCCCGCTGCTCAAGCGCCTGGAGGCGACCGGCTACGTGCGGCGCACCCGCAGCGCCGAGGACGAACGGTCCGTCACCATCCGCCTCACCGACGCCGGGACGGCCCTGCGCGACCAGGCGGTCTGCGTGCCGCGCGGCATCATCGAGGCCACCGACCTCTCCGCCGCCGAGGCCGCCACCCTGCACGCCCTGCTGGCCCGGGTCACCGGCTCGCTGGACGCCGCGGCGAACACGCCGGGGGCGGGTGCGGCCGCGGGATAAGCGCCGCCTAGGCTGACCCCCGAAGCAAAACGGACGAACCGGACCCGCAGTGCGGCCCGGTCCGACCGGAAGTGACGAGGGAAAGCAGGACCCGCCGATGGGCGACGGCATGACCGGGATGCACCACCACGGCGGAATGGTGCCGCTCGGCCCGTTCACCGCCGACTCCGCCCTGGCCTGGTCGCCCGACTGGCCGTTCCTGATCGGCTGCCTGGTCGCGCTCGGGCTGTACGGCGCGGGCGTGGTCCGGCTGGTCCGGCGCGGCGACCGCTGGCCGGTCGGCCGCAGCATCGCCTGGGCCGCGGGTCTCGGCACCGTCCTGCTGGTGACCTGCACCGGGCTGAACGACTACGGCATGGTGCTGTTCAGCGCGCACATGATCCAGCACATGGTGCTCTCCATGCTCTCCCCCATCCTGCTGCTGCTCGGCGCGCCGATCACGCTCGCCCTGCGCGCGCTGCGCCCGGCCCGCAAGGGCAGCGGCAAGGGCCCGCGCGAGCTGCTGGTGGCACTGCTGCACAGCCGGTACGTCCGGGTGATCTCGCACCCGGCCTTCACCATCCCGCTGTTCGTCGCGAGCCTGTACGCGCTCTACTTCACCCCGCTGTTCGACTTCCTGATGGGCTACCGGGTCGGGCACATCGGGATGATGGTGCACTTCCTCGCGGTCGGCCTGCTGTTCTTCTGGCCGATCATGGGTGTGGACCCGGGCCCGCACCGGCCCGGCTTCGTGCTGCGGATCATCGAGCTGTTCATGGGGATGCCGTTCCACGCCTTCTTCGGCGTGGCGGTGATGATGGCGACCAGCTCGCTGGTGACCACCTTCGACACCCCGATGGCGCCACCGGGCACCGACCTGATCAACGATCAGAAGCTCGCGGGCGGCATCACCTGGGCGTTCGGCGAGATCCCGACCGCGATCGTGCTGATCGCGCTCACCCTGCAGTGGGCCAAGTCGGAGGAGCGCCAGGCCCGCCGCCGGGACCGGGCCGCCGACCGGGACGGCGACGCCGAGCTGGTCGCTTACAACGCCTACCTGGCCTCGCTGGACAAGCGCGGCGCCCGGGCGGCCGACGCCGGCTGACCCCTCCCGCGAAGAGCCCCCGCCCCGGCGGGGGCTCTTCGTTTTCCCCGACGCTCCGTCAGGCCCGCCGGGCCAGCCCTGCCACCAGGATGTCCAGGCCGAACTCGAACCGTTCGTCGCCGACGTCCCGGGTCAGCTCCCCCGCCAGCGCGACCACCAGCGGGTAGCGGTCGGCGGGCACCGACGCGAAGAAGGTCCTGATCCGCTCGCCGTACGCCGAGGCGTCCTCCGCCGACACCCGCCACCGGCTGCTCTCCTCGAACGCGGTGGCCGTGACCAGCAGCGACAGCACGTCCACGCCGTAGGAGGCGGTCCGGTCGTCCAGACCGCCGGCCTTCAACAGACCGAGCACCGCCTCGGCGTTGTCCAATGCGTGCGGGGTGACCGGCACGTTGGCCGCCATCACGGCCCGGGCCAGGTCGCCGTGGCTGGTCAGCACCTTGCGGGCGCGTCGCAGGTGGTCCTTCACCTGCTCCTGCCAGCGGGCCGGATCCGGTGTCTCGGTGGTGATCTCCGAGTAGACCAGGTCCAGCACCTGTTCCAGCAGCTCGTCCTTGTTGCCGATGTGCGCGTACAGGCTGGCCGCGCCCGTCCCGAGCTCCTGGGCGACCCGGCGCATCGAGAGCGCGTCCAGGCCCTCGGTCTCGATGATCGTCAGCGCGGTCGCCACGATCCGCTCCCGGCTGAGCGGCTGCCGCTTGGGCGCGGGCTTCTCCCGGCCGGGCCAGGTGTCGGGCCAGCTGGTCATGCGGAACCTCCGGAGTAGGCGACTCCCGAATCCTACCTTGACACGAACGCCGTTCCAGTCGTAGAACGGTGTTCGTCAAGACAAACACTGTTCGCCTCGACGAACGCCGTTCCGTCAAGGAGTCGCCATGACCGCCGTGCTCGACGCACCCACCGAACCACCGCTCTACCGCCACCGCTGGGCCGCCCTCGGCGTGGTCCTGCTGGTCGAGGTGATGGACCTGCTGGACGCCACCATCACCGGCGTCGCCTCCCCGGCGATCCTGCGCGACCTGGGCGGCAGCGAGTCGCAGATCCAGTGGATCGCCGCCGCCTACACGCTGGCCTTCGCCATGCTGATGGTCACCGGCGCCCGGCTCGGCGACATCTTCGGCCGCAAGCGGCTCTTCCTGCTCGGCGCCGCCGGGTTCACCCTCGCCTCGGCGGCCTGCGCCGCCGCGACCGACCCGGGTCTGCTGATCGGGGCCCGCGCCGTCCAGGGCGGTTTCGCCGCGCTGCTCATCCCGCAGGGCCTCGGCCTGATCCGGCTGATGTTCCCGCCCCGGGAGATCGGCGCGGCGTTCGGGCTGTTCGGTCCGGTGCTCGGGCTCTCCTCGGTGCTCGGCCCCACCCTGGGCGGCTTCCTGGTGGACGCCGACTGGCTCGGCACCGGCTGGCGGATGGTCTTCCTGGTCAACCTCCCGCTCGGCCTGCTGGCCGTCGCCGCGGCCACCCGGCTGTTGCCCGCCAACCACCTCACCCGCGCCGACGGCGCCGTCCGCCTCGACCTGCCCGGCGTGCTGCTGGTCGGCCTGGCCGCGCTGCTGCTGGTCTTCCCGCTGGTCCAGGGCCGCGAGCTGGGCTGGCCGCTCTGGACGTACCTGAGCATGGCCGCCGCGCTGCCCGTCCTGCTGGTCTTCGCCCGCTACCAGCGGCGGCTGAAGCGCCGCGGCGGCTCCCCGCTGGTCGAGCCCTCACTGTTCGGCCGGCGTGCCTTCACCGGGGCGCTGGCCGCCGGTGTGGTGTTCTTCGGCGCGTTCGCGGGGCTGATGCTGGTCTTCACCCTCTATCTCCAACTCGGCCTCGGCTGGACCCCGTTGCACGCCGGTCTGACGATGATCCCGCTCTCGCTCGGCCTGGTGGCCGGCGCGATCCTGTCCGGTGCGGTGCTCGGCCCCAAGTACGGCCGCCGGGTGCTGCACCTCGGTCTGACGGTCGCCGTGCTCGGCACGCTCATCCTGTGGGCCACCCTCTCGTACGGCGCCGACGGGCTGACCTCCTGGCAGCTGATCCCGGCGCTGGTCGTCGCGGGCCTCGGGCTCGGCCTGATCATGGCGCCGTTCTTCGACATCGCGCTGGCCGGCGTCGAGGAGCACGAGGTCGGCACCGCCTCCGGTGTGCTGAACGCGGTCCAGCAGCTCGGCGGCTCGGTCGGGGTCGCCGTGCTCGGCACCGCCTTCTTCGGCTGGGCCGCCTCCGACGGCTTCCGTCCGGCAGCGGGCCGGACCCTGGGCCTGACCGCCGTCGGCCTGCTGATCGCCGCCGCGCTCGCCTTCCTGCTGCCCGAGCGGGCCCGCCCGCAGGAGGACGGCGCACCCTGACGGCCTACCTCGTTCGGTGGTCCGGACTGGCCCCAACGGGCCAGTCCGTCCGCGTGCCTGACGGTCCGTCGGAGCGTTCGGTGCTGGTCTGGATCCGGGGGACGTCCCTTGCGAACAGGAGATCCATGTACACCGCACTGCTGTTCCGCGGTGCCAGAGCCGCAGCCGTCGCCGCCCTGGCCCTCACCTCCGGTCTCACCGGGATCGGCACGGCCGACGCCACCGGCCGGACCGGCTCCGCCCCCGTCCCGATCGAGGTGCGGATTGGCGCCTCGGGCATCCAGGCCCCCGCCAGCGCCCCCGGCGGACTGGTCACCTTCCACGTCACCACCGACGACCCGGCGGGCCGCGCGCTCCAGGTGTTCCGCCCGAAGGCCGGGATCACCCTGGACCAGGTCCTCGCCGACTTCACCAAGGCGGTCGCCTCCACCGACCCGGCCGACACCGCGAACGGGATCTCCGCCGTCGAGCACGAGGCCGAGGCGCTCGGCGGCGTCACCGTCGTCCCGGCGGTCGCGGGCAGCGCCACCACCGAGATCAGCCCCGGCACCGTCTACCTTTTGGACTTCACGGCCTTCCTCCAGGACCAGAGCGCCCCGGTGCTCCGGTCCCTGGAACTCTGCGCCGGTCCGTCGGCGGACCTGGCCGAGTTCCCGGACGGCATCGTGATCACCGAGGAGACCGCCGGCGGCCCGCGCTTCCGGACCGAGAACGTCACACTGGCGGACGGCCGGTTCCTGGTCCACAACGCCTCGGACGAGATCCACGAGATGACGCTCCAGCAGGTCCCCGACGGCACCACCGACGCCCAGCTCCAGGCGATCTACGATGCCATCCTGGCCGGCAACCCGCCGCCGCAGGGCGGCCCCGCACCCCTCTCCGTCGGCCTCGGGGGGATCTCCCCCGGCCGCACCGCGCTCTACCACGCCGAGCACCTGCCGCCCGGCACGTACGCGCTGATCTGCTTCGTACCGGACCACGAGAGCGGTCTGCCGCACGCCTTCCTCGGCATGCACAAGGTCGTCGTGCTCGCCTGACGCCGCGTCCGACGCCCACTCCGTCGGACGGACCGGAGTGGGCGTCAGCCCGCTTCCTTGCGGCGGGCGCGGTAGGCGGCGACGGTGGTCCGGCTGGCGCAGGCGTTGGAACAGAACCGCCGGGTGCGGTTGCGGGAGTCGTCGACGTAGAAACGTTCGCAGTCGACGGCGCGGCAGCGGCCGATGGTGACCGCCGGGTCGCCGCACACGACATGCGCGAGCGCCGCGGCGCAGCTGCGCCCGAGCCAGCTCACGGCGTCCTCGCCGTTCGGCGCGAAGTGCAGGTGGGGTGCCCCCTCGCCGTCGTGGTCGGAGACCCGGATCAGCGGGGGGTGCTGCTCCAGCAGGGCGTTGACGGGACCGATCGGCCCGGCCTGCGAGGCGGCCGCCACCGCGGCACGCAGTCCGGGCAGGAACGCGGCGAGCCGCTCGGCGTCCGGCTCGGCGATCCGGTGCTGCCGGAACATCTCCCGGCGCAGCTCGCTCGGGCCGTCGCCGTTGGTGATCTCGACCGCGACTCGGGTGAGGTTCCCGATGTAGTCGACGTAACGCACTTGACCACCTACCTGTTGATCTGAAGAGTAGGCATCATGACTACAGATGCCACCTACATGATGGACGGCGGAACGGCCGTCGCGCGAATGCTCCACCACACGGGCCGCTGGGACGAAGCACTCGCCGCCCTGCCGGCGGACGCCGTGGCGGAGCGGGCCGAGATCCTGGTGGACAGCTTCTGGTGGCGGCTGAACGGCTCCACGGCGGCCGAGCAGGCCGTCGGCGCGCTGCTCCCGTCCGAGCCGGTCCTCGCGGGGTACCTCGCTGCCCAAATCAGCTACACCCGGCTGCTGTTCGGCCTGAGCCCGCGCCCCGACGACCTCCGGCGGGCCCGCCAGGGCTTCGCCGCGGCCCGGGCCGACGCACGCCTTGCGGGCTGGGCCGTCTTCTGGCTCGGCGTGCTCGCCGAGAACATCGACGAGGACCCTCGTACGGCCGGACCGGCCTACCGGGAGGCGTTGGAGCACGCCCGGGAGCGGGGCGACGCACTGCTGGAGTCCTACGCCGTACGCCACATCGGCAGCCACCTCCTGGCGCGGGACCGCGAGCAGGGCATCGCCCACCTGCGCAGGTCCTACCACCTGCGGGCCACCCTCGGCGCCCGTCCCCAGACGGCCACGGCGGCCCTCACCCTCGCCGGCGAACTGCCGCCCGGGACCGAAGCCGACCAGCTCCGCGAGGCGGCCGGCCTGACGGCCCGTGAACTCGGGCTGGCCTGGCTGCTGCGCGCGCTCTGACGGTGTCAGGGGCACCGGCTGACTCACGACCTGTCAGCTTCCCTCAAGCGCCCCGTGCCGGCCTTCACCGTCACCGAGCTTCCCGCAGCCTGACTCTCCGTCAGCCGCCGCGCCGGGCGTCAGCCGATGCCCTGGCGGTCCGGGGCCAGGGCGAAGGCGCGGTTCTCCGGGTCCGGTACGTGTTCGGCCACCGCCCGTTCCAGCAGGGTCCGTTGGGCCAGCAGGGGCGGGCGGCGGTCCTCGGGGGTGATCCGGAGCAGGTCGTCCAGGGCGGCCGCCAGGCGGCGGGAGACCTGGGGCTGGCCGCCGCCGCAGATCCGGATCTCGGTGAAGGCGAGGTCGATGGTGCACTGCCAGTCCGGGATCGGCTGGACCAGCCGGATCGTGCCCGTCCGGTCCCGGTAGCGGAGCTCGCCGAACGGGTAGCCGGCCAGCATCGCGAGCAGCTGGTGGATCCGGTCGATCGCCTGCACCGCCGTGGTCGGGTCGTTCACCGCCGGGGAGAGGGCGCGGATCGCGATGTCCACCAGCTGCCGGAACCCGAAGCTCAGGTCCTGGTGCATGGTGCGGTCCACCCCGATGTTCAGCGCCGAGGTGATCCGGTGCGGCCGGGGCGGGGTGCCGCCGACCACCACCACGGTCGGGGTGCCCGGGGCGATGAAGTCGCCGATCCGGGGCACCAGGTGGAACACCGCGTCGTGCCGCCGGGCGGCCCGGACCAGCCGGGCCAGGTTGACGTCCCGCAGCACGCCCGAGTTCCCGGCGTGCAGCAGCGTCACGCTGTCCGGCGGCGGGTCGAGGCGGGGGCCGGCCTCGGGCGCCATCCAGCGGTACGTGGTGAGCACGCCCACCGACTCCCGGGTCACCCGGTCGATCACGTGCGGCACCCGCAGCAGCCGCTGGGTGGACTGCACGTACAGCACGAACAGCGTGAGGCTGAGCATTACCAGCAGCACCGCCACCACGGTGGAGACCACCGGGACGGAGGTGATCTTGGTCGGGTCGGTGGTGTCGTCGTAGCCGAGCTGCACCAGCAGGGTGAACAGGAAGGTGGCCAGGCAGACCGAGAAGGTGGCCTTGGTGATCCGGCTCCGCACGTACAGGCGCAAGACCCGGGGGCTCATCTGACTGGCCGCCATCTGCAGGGCCACCAGCGAGATCGAGAAGACCACGCCGATGAAGGTCAGCATCGCCGAGCTGACCGTGGAGACCACGGCCTTCGCGCCGCTGGTGAACGCCATCAGGTCGGCCGCGCTGCCGGTGTCGGCGATCGCTCCCTCCACCAGCTGCTCGTCCAGCCAGGTGGTGGCCCCGGCCACCAGCACCGCCGCCAGGCAGGTGAGCAGCGGGGCGAACCAGAACGAGTCCCGCAGGTGCTCGCGCAGCGGCGAGAGCGGCCGGTGACGCAGACGCTTCGGCCCCGGCGCCTGACGGCTCTGCGGCTGATGACTCGGAGACTGACGGTTCGACGGCTGACGGTCGGTCATCTCGCCAGCCTAGGAGGGTCGTCCCACCCGGTCGGCGTGGCGTACGGCCGACCGGGTGAGCCGCCGGTCTCAGAAGCTGATCGTCCGGCCTTCGGCGGCGGCCTGGCGGGCGGTGTACGAGACGCCGTGCACCTTCAGCCCGGCCGGGTCGAGCAGGGTGATCACGCCGCCGTGGTTGCCGAGTTCGAAGCCCCGGGCGCCGTTCACGGTGAGCAGGGCGCCGGGGGCCAGCCGGGCGGCCGGGATCGGCAGCCGGTGCTTGGCCTGGTCGGCGAGGTGCCAGCCGGTCAGGTCGACCGGGGTGGCGGAGGCGTTGAGCAGGGTGACGCTCTCCCGCTCGGGCTCGGGGCCGGCCGGGTTGACCATGGCCGCGACGATCCGGACCGCGACGTCGTGCGGATCGGTCGGGCGGCCGGGCGTGCTCGGCAGGGCGTGGCCGGTGGCGTCGTCGGTGTGCCAGCTCTGCGACTGGAAGGCCAGGAAGACCGCCACCCAGCGGTTCTCGGCGGGCAGGTGGATCAGCAGCCCGCCGTCCTGGTAGACCCCGTCGTCGTTGCGGAACCGGCCGCTGTTGCCCTGGTTCAGGTGGATGTCGTGGACGCCGTTGCCGGGCCGGAAGCCGAACACCTTGTCGGGGATGTTCGCCTCGGGCCCGAAGCGCTGGCCGAACAGGTAGACCGCCGCCGCCGGGTCGGCGATCGCCCGCTGGACGAAGTGGTCCAGCAGGTCGGCCAGGTCGTTGTCGACCCCCGGCAGGTCCGGCGGCAGGGTCCGCAGCGCGGCGGGGTCGAACAGGTTGCCCCGGACGAAGTCGAGGGCGCCCGTGCCGGGCTTGGAGGACAACGCGGTCCACCCGCTGCCGGCCGCCGGGAGCAGGCCGGTCAGCGGGTGCCGGAAGTCGTCCACCACCACGTACAGCAGCTCCGAAGGCGCCTGCTGCGACAGCACGTTGACCGCGGCGCGGTAGTCGGTGCCGTGCGCGTCACGCAGGTGGATCTGGTAGTGCGGGGTGTCGGTGGCGCCTTCCCGGCGCCGGTCCACGGCGGTGGCGGCGAGCACGCCGTAGTTCTTCAGGGGCATCGGTGAGGTCCTTCCGGCTGCGGTGGTCTCCACCGTTATGCCGTACGGACCGGGGCGGGTGCAGCGAAATCGCCCGATGTTCACCCGCTACCCGGGGATCCGCCACTGCTGGGCCTTGTTGTCGCGCGTGCAGGTGGTCATGGTGACCTTCTTGCCCGCGCCGTTGTCGGTCAGACAGTTGGTGCTGCTGTAGTCCTTCAGGTAGACGCTGCCCGAGCCGGTGTCGACCACGGTCCAGCTGATCAGGACACTGAACCCCGGATTCAGTTCGGCCACCTTGGTGTCCATGTTCTGAATCAGGTTCGGCTTGCTCATGTTGCAGGGGTGCCAGGTGTACCAGCCGCCCGGGTCGGGGTCCGACCGTATCCAGCCGAACTCGGTCCGCCCGCCCATCACGGCGGCCGTACCCCCGACCGGATCGCCGGCCAACCCGAGCTTCATTCCGCTGCCCACGCCGGTGATGTAGCCCCAGCCCGCACCGCCGCACCCCGCCGGGACGGCGGGCGCGGCCGGCGTGGTCGCGGGCGCGGGCGCCGGGGTGGTCCGGGTCGGCGCCGGGGTGGCGCCACCCCCGCCGCCGCCGGGCGTGCCGCCGCCCGCTGCCGCGCCGCCGGCCGCCGCACCACCGGCGTTGCTGCCGGTACCGGTGCCCGAACCGGTACCCGCCCCGCCCGCGTTGCCGCCGCCGCTGTTGGGGACGGTGCCGCCGCCCGGCTGGTTCGCGGCGCCCTGCCCGGCGTTCGGGTCGGCCGCCGGGGTGCCGGCCGCGGCCGGCGGGGTCTCCGCTCCCGGCGAGGAGGCGGCAGCCGAACCGGGGGTGGCCCCAGCGGAGTTCGTACCGCCGGTGACCGGCGCGGACTGGCTCGAGGTGGCCCCCTTCGCCTGGCTGCCCAGCGGGCTCCGGTCGATCAGCAGGGCACCACCGGCCCCGGCCGTGATGACGATCGGGACGATCAGCGGTATCAGGATGCGGGAACGTTTCTGCTTGCTCTCCCCCTGGGTACGGGGTTGATCCTTGACCGAGGCCAGCACCGTGACGGGGGTGGCCAGCAGCGCCGGCGGCAGACCGGCGGCGGTGGCGGGCACGGTCGCCGGTCCCCTCGTCCCGGCGATCGCGGCCCGGGCGGCAGCCGCCATCGTCGCCGCGTCCGGGTAGCGGTGCTCGGGCTGCTTGGCGAGCGCGGTGGCGACGAACTGACGGACCGCCGGGGAGAACGACGGCGGCAGCCCCGGCGCGGGCTCCCGGACGTGCTTGAGCACGATCTCGAACATCGACTCACCGCCGAACGGCACCTGGCCGGTGAGCAGTTCGTAGCAGACCACGCCGATCGAGTACAGGTCGGACAGCGCGTTGATGGCGCCACCCTCGGCCTGCTCCGGAGCCATGTACAGCGCCGTCCCGAGCACCGCGTGCGAAGCCGTGATCTTGGTACTGGCAGCGGCTCTGGCGATGCCGAAGTCGGTCACCGCCACCCGGTCGTCCGCCCGGATCATCAGGTTGGACGGCTTGATGTCCCGGTGCACGATGTCCTGCAGGTGCGCGGCGTGCAGAGCATCGAGCGCCTCGGCGAGCAGCCCGAGCGCACGCTCGGCGGAGAGCGGACCGTCCTGCTCCAGCACCACGTGCAGCGGACGGCCGTCGATCAACTCCATGACGATGTACGCCACCTGGCCGTCGGGGCCGTCCGCGCTCTCGCCGTAGTCGTGCACGTCGACGATGCCGGGGTGGCTGAGCGCGGCCAGCAGTCGGGCCTCCCGGCGGAACCGCTCGGCGAACTGCTCGTCCTCCATCAGCGCGGCGTGCAGCACCTTGACGGCGACCTGACGCTCCAGCACCTGGTCGTCGGCGCGCCAGACGTCGCCCATCCCGCCACCACCGACCCGTTCGGTCAGCGTGTAACGACCACCGAGAACGGTCCCCCGACCCCACATACCGCGACTCCCTTGTCATGCCCGGCCCCAACGGGCCGTCAGCCGGGCACAGTCTGCCAGAGCCCCCCGAGAGGTCCAGACCCCGGGCCAGGTCGTTACCGCCCTGGTGCAAGCTCCGTACGTACCGGAAGCCTTGACGCGCCGTCGGCCGGACTCAGGGGATGCGCCACTGCTGCAACTTGTTGCCAGGAGCGCACTCCTCCAGCGTGACCTGACGGCCCGCGCCGTTGTCGGTCAGGCAGCCCTGGCCCAGGAAGTTGTGGAGGTAGACGGCGCCGGCGGTACCGGCCGACTCCACGCTCCAGTCCCGAATCGCGTTGACGGCATTGGATAGTTGAGCCGCACTCTGACTCCACGCCAGCGCCATCCCCGGGTTCGACGCGTTGCAGGGGTGGAACTCGCTCGTGCTCTGCCCCGTAACCCGAAACCACCCGAGGCCGGCGTACCCGCCCGACACCACCGCACTGCCCTCCGTCGCGTCACTGCTCGGCAGACCGAGCTTGCGGCCGCTGCCCACGGAGCCGATCTGGCCCCAGCCGGGCCCGCCACAGCCTGCCGGGACGGTGTCCACCGGCGCCGAGCTGGCGGGCACGGGCGGCGCCGAGGTACGGCTCGGCGCCGGAGGGTTGGGCGTCGGCGCGGTGACGGTGGTGGCGCCCCCGCCCACGACGACCTGTCCGCCGGAGGTGGGGGCCGTGCCACCCGGCTGGCTCCCGGTGTTCGGATCGGGCACCGCCGGCGTACTGGCGCCGGCCGCCGGAGTCTGCGGACCCGAGGGGGTGGTGCCAGGTGAACTCGGCAGCGAAGCAGCGGAGTTCGGCGTCCCGGACTGCAGGACGGAGGACCCGGGACCACCGGCCGTGACATCCGACCGCCCAGGGCTCCGGTCGATCAGCAGCGCCGTACCGGCCCCCGTCGTGATGATGATGGGGACGATGACCGGCACCAGGATCCGGCGCCAACTCCGGCGCGGTTCACGCTCGATGACCTCCGGCACCTCCGTGCCGGGCGGCACGACCGGCTTCGCCACCGGCACGACCTCCGGGGCGGTGGCGGGCAGGGTCGCCGGCCCGCCCTTGAGCGCGACCCGCGCGGCGGCGGCCATCGCGGCGGCGTCCGGGTACCGGTCCTCGGGCCGCTTGGCCAGAGCGGTGCCGACGAAGTCGCGGACCACCTGCGGGAAGAGCCCGGGCAGCGGGGGCGCCGGCTCCTGGATGTGCTTGAACACGATCTCGAACACCGTCTCACCGCCGAACGGCACTTGGCCGGTGAGCAGTTCGTAGCAGACCACCCCGACCGAGTACAGGTCGGACAGCGGCGTGGTCGGGCCGCGCTCGGCCTGCTCGGGGGCCATGTACAGCGCCGTCCCCAGCACCGAATGCGAAGCGGTGATCTTCGTGCTCGCGGTCGAGCGCGCGATGCCGAAGTCGGTCACCGTCACCCGGTCGCCGCTCCGCAGCATCAGGTTGGAGGGCTTGAGGTCTCGGTGCACGATGCCCTGCTGGTGCGCGGCCTGCAGCGCGTCCAGCGTCCGGGCCACCAGCGTGAGCGCCCGCGAGGGCGGCATCGCGCCGTCCTCCGCCAGGATCTCGTGCAGCGGCCGGCCATCGATCAACTCCATGACGATGTAGGCGTGTTGGCCGTCGGAACCCGGATCGCCCTCGCCGTAGTCGTACACGTCGACGACCCCGGGGTGCTTGATCGCCGCGAGCAGCCGGGCCTCCCGCCGGAACCGCTCGACGAACTGCTCGTCCTCCAGCAGCGCCGGATGCAGCACCTTCACGGCGACCTGACGCTCCAGCACCCCGTCGTCGGCGCGCCAGACATCGCCCATCCCGCCGCCACCGATCCGCTCGGTCAGCGTGTAGCGCCCACCCAGAACGGTCCCCCGACCCCACATGCCCCAGGCCCCCTGTCATGCCCGGCCCCAACGGGCCACCGGCGGGCACAGTCTGCCAGAGCGCCCCGAAAGATCCGGAGCCGTTACCACCCTGATGCAAGTTCCGTACACACCACTACCCCTGACGCACCATCAGCCCTGCTCAGGACCCGGAACGGCGACCACCGCGCTCAGGGACGGCTCGCCGTAGCAGGCCGCGATCGCGGCGGCGCGGCGGCGCAGGGATTCGCGCAGCCACGGCGGGGCCAGCACCTCCGCGCTCGGGGCGAGCTGCCACAGCGCCCACTCGGCATGCCGCGCATCCTGGAAGGTCACCTCCAGCCGCAGCCGACCGTCTTCACCGGCTTCCTCGCCGAGGACGGCCAGCGCCGTGCCCACCAGCTCCGCCCGCCGCGCCGGGTCCATCCGTAGCAGCACGGCGACCTGGTCGCCGCCGGTGCGGAACCGGGTGCTGCGCTCCTGCCAGACCCGGCCCAGATCGACCCGCTCCGGCCGCTCGGCCGGTTCGGCGAGCTCCTCGGCAGCCAGCACCCGGGACAGCCGGTAGGTGCGGTCCTCCCCGGAGTGCGTGGCCAGCAGGTAGCCCTGCTCGCGGACGGTGACCAGGCCGATCGGGTCCACCGTGCGCCACTTCGGGGTCCGGTCGACCGCCGCGTACCGGATCCGCAGCCGGTGTCCGGCGAACACCGCCCGCCGGATCTCGGCCACCACGGTGTCGGGCAGCTCCTCGGCGACCAGCCAACGGGCGAGCAGGTCGGTCTCCGGGTCGATGAGCAAGCGCCGGACCGCGCCCGCCGCGCCCGCCCGGGAGCTTTCGGGCAGTGCGTCGACCACCTTGCGCATGGCCGAGGCGAGGGCCGGGCCGAGGCCGAACGCATGCGCGCCGCGCCGCGATCCGGCGACCAGCAGGGCGAGGGTCTCGTCGTGGTTCAGTCCGGTGAGCTCGGTCTGGAAGCCGGGCAGCAGCGCGAAACCGCCGTGCCGGCCACGTTCGGCGTAGACCGGGACACCGGCGGCGGACAGCGCCTCGATGTCGCGCAGCACCGTGCGGGTGGACACTTCCAGCTCGCCGGCCAGCGCCGTCGCGGACAGTCGGCCGTGCTGCCGCAGCAACAGCACCAGGGAGACCAACCGATCGGCGCGCACCCGAAAAACTCTACGGGAATACCTGACACAGGGTGTCGTGATTCGTTGCGAGGCTTGCCAACAACCAAACCCCGTCGCACAGAAGAGGTGACCCCCATGGCACACACCATCCTCAACCCGAACGGCCTGCACGACCCGGTCCCGTTCGGCTACAGCCACACCGCCGCCGTCCCCGCCGGTACGGAACTGGTCCTGATCGCGGGTCAGTACGGATCGGGCCCGGACGGCGCGGTCGTCTCGGGCGACTTCACCGAGCAGGTGGAGCGGACGTTCCACAACATCGGTGTCGCTCTTGCCGCCCACGGCCTCGACCTCAGCCACGTCGTCCAGCTCAGGACGTACGTGGTGAACCACGACGTCACCAAGCTCGGGCCGATCGCCGAGGCCGTGCAGAAGGGCTGGGGCCGGCAGCCGCCCACCCAGACCCTCATCGGCGTCGCGAGCCTGGCCACGCCCGACGTGCTGTTCGAGGTCGAGGCCCTCGCCGCCCGGTCCTGACCCGGCGCGGGTGGCGGTCGAGCCCCGGAGGCTCAGGGCGCCCGGCGCTCCAGCAGCCTGCGCAGCAGCAGCGCGTCGGGCGCCAGCGCGGTGAGCAGCGTGGCCCCCTCCCCCGGCAGCACCATGAGCGCGGCGTCCCCCGTGTCCGGTGCCGCCGGGGCGGGCAGTCCGACGGTCAGCAGCTGGCCGACCGTACGGTGGCCGCCGAGGCAGGCCGGACCGTCCCAGCCGGGGGCGCCGGGGCCGAGGTCGGTCTGCTGGTCGAGGATCACCCGGCCCGCCTGACGTACGGTCAGCCGGGAGGTCAGGCGCCCCGGGCCGGTGCCCCTGGTCCAGTCGTGCAGCCGGCCGAGCACCTGCTCCTCCCGGTAGCGCAGCCGGGCACCGGCGGCCAGCTCGATCCGGGTGGTGAGGATCAGGTGGCTCCCGGCGGCGGCGATCACCGGCTCGGGGCACCAGTCCAGCAGGGCGCCCGCGCCGACCGTCAACTGCTGCTCGAGATGGGCGGCTTCGGGCCCCGGCAGGCTGATGGTGGCCGCCGCGCTGGTCAGCCGCAGCTCGGCGCCGGGGCGGACCTCGGCGTGGACGGCGAGGCGGTCGCCGCCGAGCGGGGCGGCCATCGAGCCGATCAGCACCACGTGCGCGCCGGGCCCCGGGCCCAGGGTGCGGCGCAGCGCGAAGGGTCCGGCGCCGGCCAGGTCGGGCAGGGCGGTGCCGCCCCGCCCGTCCGGTTCGGCGGTGACCCGGGCGGCCGCGACCAGGGTGGCGGTCAACGCGCCTGCCAGTCCGCCAGCCGCTCGCGGACCCAGGCCACCACGGGGGCGATGCCGTCGGCGGTGGAGAGCGCGGTGAAGACGGTGGGCAGCTCACCGCGCTGGGCCTTGGCGTCCCGGGCCATCACGTCCAGGTCGGCACCGACCAGTGCGGCCAGGTCGGTCTTGTTGATCACCAGCAGGTCGGAGGTCGAGACCCCGGGGCCACCCTTGCGCGGGATCTTGTCGCCGCCGGAGACGTCGATGACGAAGATCTGATGGTCCACCAGACCCCGGCTGAAGGTGGCGGTCAGGTTGTCGCCGCCGGACTCCACCAGGATCAGGTCGAGCGGGCCGACGGCGGCCTCCAGCTCCTCGACGGCCTCCAGGTTGGCGGAGATGTCGTCCCGGATCGCGGTGTGCGGGCAGCAGCCGGTCTCCACGGCGGTGATCCGCTCGGGCGGCAGGACGGCGTTGCGGAGCAGGAACTCGGCGTCCTCGGTGGTGTAGATGTCGTTGGTGACCACCGCGAGCGAGAGCTCCGCGCGGAGCACCCGGCAGAGCGCGGCGACGGTGGCGGTCTTGCCGGAGCCGACCGGCCCACCGAGGCCGATCCGCAGCGCGCGCGGGTGCTCATGGGTAGCGGTTCCGGTGTCGGTGTAGGAGTGCTGGACGGTGGCGTCGTAGGGGTCGACGTGGTCACGATGCAAAGAGTCGTACCTTCCAGGAGCTGTGCTGCTCGGCGTAGACGTCGAGCAGGGGTGCGGACGCGGCGGGCAGGTCGCCGGACCTGGCGGCCTCCACCGCTCGCGCGGTGACGGCGTCCAACGCCGGGGCGAGCCGGGCCAGTTGGGCGGTGACCTGGTACGGATCCAGGCCGAGCAGCCGGACGCAGGCGGTGGCCGGGCCGTTGACGCTCTCGTACGCGGCGACGGCCGCCGCGTCGGCCGGGGTGAGCCCGGCGGCGTGGGCGGTGGCGCCGAGCACCACCGGCTGGTGCGCGCCGCCCGGGTGACGGGTCTTCAGCCCGTCCAGCAGGGGGTGCGGCCAGGTGGCCCGGGCGGCCCGGAGCAGTTGGCGGCCGAGCCGGCGGCTGGCGGCGCGCTGGGCCGGGGACGGGGTACGGGCCTCGGCGGCCTCGTCCACGGCGTCCAGCGCTTCGGGGTGCAGGGCGGCCGCCGCCGCGAGGGCGGCGGTGGTCAGGCCGGTGGTGTGCAGCCGACCGGTCAGGAAGGCCGCCATCGACACGTGGTCGTGCACCCGGCCGGACCTGACCGCCGCCTCGGCCCCGCCGGAGTGCGCGTGCCCTCCGGCGGGGAACCGGCCGTCGGCCAGCAGGAGCAGGGCGGCGACCATCAGAACAGGAAGTACCGCTGGGCCAGCGGCAGTTCGGCGGCCGGAGCGGGGGTGACGGTCTCGCCGTCGATGGTGACGGTGAAGGTGTCGGGGTCGACCCGGACGTCCGGCCGGGCGGTGTTGTTCACCAGGTGGTCCTTGGTGACGCCCCGGGTGTTGCCGATCGCGGTGAACGGCTTGGCCAGGCCGAGCCGTTCGGGCAGGCCGTGCTCGATCGCCGCCGGGGCGGTGAAGTTGATCGAGTTGGCGGCGGGGGCCCGCCCCTGGGCGCCGAACATCGGCCGGGGCAGCACGGGTTGCGGGGTCGGGATGGAGGCGTTGGCGTCGCCCATCTGGGCCCAGGCGATCTGACCGCCCTTCACCACCAGGTCGGGCTTGACCCCGAAGAAGGCCGGCGTCCAGAGCACCAGGTCGGCCAGCTTGCCGGGTTCGACCGAGCCGATCTCGTGGTCCATGCCCTGGGCGATCGCGGGGTTGATGGTGTACTTGGCCACGTACCGCCGGGCCCGCTGGTTGTCGGCCCGGCCGTCGCCGGGCAGCGCGCCCCGGCGGGCCTTCATCACGTGCGCGGTCTGCCAGGTGCGCATCACCACCTCGCCGATCCGGCCCATCGCCTGGGCGTCGGAGCTGATGATGGAGATCGCGCCGAGGTCGTGCAGGACGTCCTCCGCCGCAATGGTGGAGGGGCGGATCCGGGACTCGGCGAAGGCCAGGTCCTCGGGCACGTGCGGGCTGAGGTGGTGACAGACCATCAGCATGTCGAGGTGCTCGTCCACCGTGTTCACGGTGTGCGGCCTGGTCGGATTGGTGGAGCTGGGCAGCACGTTGAGCTCGGAGACCACCGTGATGATGTCGGGCGCGTGCCCGCCGCCCGCACCCTCGGTGTGGTAGGCGTGGATGCCCCGCCCGGCGATCGCGGCCAGCGTGTCGGCGACGAACCCGGCCTCGTTCAAGGTGTCGGTGTGGATGGCCAGTTGGGCCCCCGACTCCTCGCAGACCCGCAGGCAGGCGTCGATCGAGGCGGGGGTGGCACCCCAGTCCTCGTGGATCTTGAAGCCGAGTGCCCCGGCCCGCAACTGGTCGTGCATCGAGGCGGTGTTGACGGTGTTGCCCTTGCCGAGCAGCCCGAGGTTGAGCGGCACGCCGTCCATCGCCTCGAACATCCGGGCCAGGTGCCAGGCGCCCGGGGTGATGGTGGTCGCCTTGGTGCCCTCGGCCGGCCCGGTGCCGCCGCCGACCACCGTGGTGACGCCCGAGGAGAGGGCCTCGTCGGCGAGTTGGGGGCAGATCAGGTGCACGTGCGCGTCGATCGCGCCCGCCGTGAGGATCTTCCCGTTGCCCGCGATCACCTCGGTCTCCGGACCGATCACCAGCTGCGGGTGCACCCCGTTCATGGTCTCCGGGTTGCCCGCCTTGCCGAGTGCGGTGATCCGGCCGTCCCGGATGCCGACGTCGGCCTTGACCACACCCCAGTGGTCCAGCACCACCACGCCGGTGATCACCGTGTCCGGCGCGCCCTCGGCCCGGCTGGTCCTGGCCTGGCCCATCGACTCGCGGATCACCTTGCCGCCGCCGAACACCGCCTCGTCCCCGCCGGCGCTCCGGTCCTCCTCGACCTCGATCAGCAGGTTGGTGTCGGCCAGCCTGATCCGGTCCCCGGCCGTCGGGCCGTACAGCGCGGCGTACCGCTGCCTGCTCAACCGCAGTGCGTACTCAGGCATCCAGCCCACCCCCGGTCTCTCCACGCAGCCCGTGCACCTCGCGCCGGCCGCCGATCGGCACCAGCCCCACCTCGACCGGGATGCCCGGCTCGAACCGCACGGCCGTCCCGGCCGGGATGTTCAGGCGCAGCCCGTACGCCGCCGGGCGGTCGAACTCCAGGCCGGGATTGGCCTCGGCGAAGTGGTAGTGCGAGCCGACCTGAACCGGGCGGTCCGCGCCGTTCACGACCGTCAGCTCGGTGACCGGCAGGCCGGCGTTCAGGCCGATCTCGCCTTCGCCGTAAATGACTTCACCGGGCGTCAAGCCTTCGGGGGTCACTGGATCGGCCCGTGCACAGTGACCAGCTTGGTGCCGTCCGGGAAGGTCGCCTCCACCTGGACGTCGGGGACCATCTCGGCGATCCCCTCCATCACGTCCTTGCGGCCGAGCACCTCCCGCCCGGAGGCCATCAACTCGGCGACGGTGCGGCCGTCCCGGGCGCCCTCCAGCACGTGCGAGGTGATCAGCGCGACCGCCTCGGGGTAGTTCAGCAGCAGGCCGCGGGCCTGCCGGGAGCGGGCCACGTCGGCGGCGACGTGGATGAGCAGGCGTTCCTGCTCATGGGGGGTGAGCCTCATGGCGCGCACCTCGGGGGAGTTCGGGTGGTGCGGGCACAACACTGTGCCACGGGTGGGGTTTTCGGCACGCGATCGCGCTCCGACCGGCCCACCGTAGCGGACCGAGCGGGCACGAAGCGGGTGCCGGTCCGCAGCCTTACGGGCGTTCTTTGAGGACTGTTTTCCGGGTGGTTTCCGCAGGGTTTCGGATCATCCCGAAACGGGTGATACCGACCACCCGGGCGAAGCCGTCCCGGAATGGCCTGTTTCGGCACTGTCCGCCGGAGCTTTCCGCAAGGTTCGGCGGACGGCCACCGCAGGGCGTCCCCCGGCTCCTACCGTACGGACGGCAGGCACACCGCGCCGATCCGGGAGACGACATGACGGACCTTCACAGCCCCACGAGCACCGACGCCTCGCGCCGCTGGTTCCTGCGGACCAGCGGCGCGCTCGGCCTCGGGGCGGCCGCGCTGAGCACCGCCGGCGTCGGCGAGGCCCTGGCGGCCGGCTCCGACTCCGGCTCCGGCTCCGAGTCTTCCGAGAGTGCCGACGCCTCGCGCCGCCCGAGCGGCACCCGTCCGCCGGTGCGCACCGGCACCGGCCTGGACCGCCTGCCGCACCCGCTGGTGGTCGGCCACCGCGGCGCCAGCGGCTACCGCCCGGAGCACACCCTCGGCTCCTACGAGCACGCGCTGAACCTGGGCGCCGACGTGATCGAGCAGGACCTGGTGCCGACCAAGGACGGCCACCTGGTGGTCCGGCACGAGAACGAGATCGGCGGCACCACCGACGTCGCCGACCACACCGAGTTCGCCGGCCGCAAGACCACCAAGACCATCGACGGCAAGTCCGTCACCGGCTGGTTCACCGAGGACTTCACCCTCGCCGAGCTGCGCACCCTGCGCGCCAAGGAGCGGCTGCCGCTGCAGCGTCAGCACAACACGCTGTACGACGGCCGCTGGGCGGTGCCGACCTTCCGCGAGGTCGTCGAGTTCGCCCAGCAGCGCGCCCGCGCCACCGGCCGCGAGGTCTGGCTCTACGTCGAGACCAAGCACCCCAGCTACTTCCGCTCCATCGGCCTGCCGCTCGAGGAGCGCCTGGCCACCGAGCTCCGCCGGGCCGGGCTGGCCGGCCGCAACGGCCGGGCCATCCTGCAGTCCTTCGAGCCGAGCAGCCTCCAGCGCCTGGCCAAGCTGGTCGACAACCCCCGGATCCAGCTGCTCAGCGACCGCGGCACCCAGCCCTACGACTTCGTCCTCGCGGGCGACAAGCGCACCGTCGCCGACCTGGTCACCCCGGACGGCCTGCGCTGGATGGCCGGCTACGCCCACGGCCTCGGCCCCACCACCAACCTGATCGCCCCGATCGACCCGGCCACCGGCAAGCTCCTCCCCACCACCACCCTGGTCGCCGACGCCCACGCCAAGGGCCTCCTGCTCCACCCGTACACGCTCCGCAACGAGAACGCCTTCCTCCCCGCCGACTTCCGCCGCGGCACCGACCCGAACGCCTACGGCGACTCCATCGCCTGGGCCCGCTTCCTGATGGAGCAGGGCGTCGACGGCTTCTTCACCGACCAGGCCGACACCAGCGTCCTCGCCCGCGCCGACTTCTGGTCCGCCCACCACGCGGGCTGACGCCCCGTCGAAACCACAGCGGCCCGCCCCGGGAATCTCCCGGCGGCGGGCCCCTCGCGATATCAGCGGTTCGGCGAGTACGGGAACCACTGCTGGTTGTTCCCGTTCCAGCAGTCCCACTGCTGACCAGGAGCTCCGTTGGTGGTGCGCCGGCCGTCGATCTCCAGGCACTTGCCGCTGTGGACGTTGCGCAGGACGTAACCAGCACCGGGGACGTGCACCCAGGCCCACTGCTGGCTGGCTCCGCCGGTGCAGCCCCACTGGCGGGCGGGGGCACCGTTGTCGGTGCGCCAGTCGGCGACCTCCAGGCACTTGCCGCTGTGAACGTTGACCAGCGAGCCTGTCGGGCCGACCGTCAGACTCCACTGCTGGCTGGCACCGTAGTGGCAGTCCCACTGACGGGCCGGGGCGCCATTGTCGGTGCGCCAGTCGGCGGTCTCCAGACAGTGCGGGCTGTTGCCGTTCCCAAGCACGACCACGCTCGGCACGCCATAAGGGTTGTACGGAGACGCGGCGGCGGCCGAGGGCACGCCCGCGCCCACTGCGAGACCGGCGCCCAGCAGGGCAGCGGCTATCCGAATCTTGAGGGCCATGATGGTGTTACCCCGTCAGAGAGAAGTACGAATGGGCCGACCGGCTGCCGGCGACATGATCATCGGTCAATCGGACGCCGCACCTTAGCGTTAGGCGTGCGCGTGGTCGACAGCGTTTCCGGCGGCTGATCGGTCATGACGAAGGCCCGGTCGCGGTGGATACCGGATCCACCGCAACAGGGCCTCAGCCAGGGTCAGAACTGCTGGACGTAGTACGGCTCGACGGTCATCCAGCCGTTGCCGCGGGCCCCGTTGAGGCGGCCCGAGCTGCTGCGGGCGAGGGTGTACCAGGACTCCACGTAGTCCGGGTCGTCGGTCCACCACGACTCGGGCAGTGCGGCCAGGACGGCGTTCACCAGCGGGATGTAGGCGCCCTGGTCGGCGATGGTGAGCAGGACGGCGGCGACGGCCTGGGCGAGGGCCAGGTAGTTGGTGTCGCCGTCGTCCTCCATCAGGACGACGTCCGCCAGGTTGTACTTGTAGCTCGACCAGTTCACCAGGATCTGGTTCGGGTAGTAGGTGGTGCCGTCGTACTGGAGGTACGGCATGGCGACCGAGTCGACCCGGACCTTGCCGTCCTGGCCGAAGCCGGTCACCAGGGCGAACATCTCGGCGGCGCCCTTGAACCAGGGCTCCTCGTCGTCGTTCACCCGGACCGAGGTGATCTTAGTGACCCACCAGCCGCCGGCGGCCTGCGCTGCGGCGAGCCCGCGGGCGCCGAACTCCCGCTGGAGCACCGCGACTCCGGCCTCGAGGGTCTTGGCCGTGTCGAGGTCGACCAGGTAGACCGGCCGGGTGGGCAGGGTGCCGGTGTCGAGGGCGTGCGACCGGCCCGCGGTGTCGTAGGCGCGTACGGTGCGGGCGTGCTCGTCGGTGGCGGCGGTCGCCACCAGCGGTGCGGCGCCGGCCGCCAGGGCCGTCCGCATCGAGGGGTCGGCCAGCTGCACTCGCAGCAGCGGGCCCAGGTCCGCGCCGAGGCCCTTGGCGGTGGCGATGCCACGGTCGGCCCGCGCGGTGGCCTCGGCGAGCCCCCGGGCAGCGGGGCCGGGGACGGCGGCGGCCAGCGGGGCGAGTGCGACGGGGTCAGCGACGGCCCGCAGGCGCTCGCGCAGGGCGGGGTCGGTGAGGGCGGTCGCCAGGGTACGGGCGACCTCGTCCTCGATCACCGACACCCGGGTGGCGGCCGGGGCCTGACCGACCGTGGAGTGGGGAGCGGGTGCGGCCGTGGCCAGGCCCGTGCCGAGCGCGAGCAGGGGCAGGGTCACGAGTGCGACGACGGCGCGCCGCAGACGGAAGTGGGGCATGCGGGATCTCCAGACTCGTCGGGTGAGGTGTCGGAGCATCGGAGCACGGTGCGGTGGAGCACAAGGAACGGCGCCGGAAGGTCGGCGCCATGACAAGTGAAGGGCCTCCCTGACGCCAGATCAACCCCTGTTCAGCAAACGACCGGCCCGGACCGCGTGAACGCGGCGCGGCCACCACCCGCGCCCCCGTCGGGTCAGGTCACCTCGGTGCCGCGCCGAGGTAGCGCAGCACGGCCAGCACCCGCCGGTGCTCGGTGTCGGTCCGGGGCAGGTCCAGCTTGGCGAAGATGCCCGCCACGTGCTTCTCCACCGCCCGCTGAGTGACCGTCAGCGCGTCGGCGACGGCGGCGTTGGTCAGCCCCTGGGCCATCAGCACCAGCACCTCCCGCTCGCGCGGGCTCAGCGCGTCGACGCCGCTGCTGTGCTGCCGGGTCGCCATCAGCTGGGAGACCACCTCCGGGTCGAGCGCGGTGCCGCCCGCGGCCACCCGGTGGATCGCGTCCACGAAGTCGTCCACGTCGGCGACCCGGTCCTTGAGCAGGTAGCCGATCCCGGACGCGCCGGTGGCCAGCAGCCGCGCGGTGTAGCGGGTCTCGATGTACTGGGAGAACAGCAGCACGCCCAACTCCGGGAACTCCAGCCGGAGTTCGATGGCCGCCCGGAGCCCCTCGTCGGTGTGTCCTGGCGGCATCCGGATGTCGGCCACCACCACGTCCGGCCGGTGCTCCGCGACCGCGCTGTGCAGCGCCCGGGCGTCACCGACCGCCGCCGCCACGTCGAAGCCGCGCTCGTCGAGCAGTTGGACCATGCCGTGCCGCAGGACGGCGGCGTCCTCGGCTATCACGATGCGCATCTGGGGCCTGCCGTTTCCCGGTGTCGCCGACGGCCGCTCGGCGCCGGGGTGACGCCGGGTCAGACCGGCAGCTCCACCGTAGCGGTGGTCGGCCCGCCGGCCGGACTGCTGATCCGCAGCGTCCCGTCCACCTCCCGGACCCGTTCGGCCAGCCCGGACAGTCCGCTGCCGCCGCCCGCCGTACCCGGTACCAGCACCGCCCCGCCCCGCCCCTCGTCCCGGACCCGGAGCAGCAGGGCGCCGTCCCGGTGCTCCGCCGTCAGCTCGATCAGCGGCGCGCCCGAGTGGCGGGCGGCGTTGTTGAGCAGCTCGGAGGCGCAGAAGTACGCGATGGTCTCGACCGCCTCGGGCAGCCGCCCGGGCAGTTCGGTGCGCAGCCGGACCGGCACGCCCGTACGGGCCGCCAGAGTCTCCAGCGCGGCGTCCAGACCGGTGTCCAGGACCGGCGGATGGATGCCGCGTACCAGGTCGCGCAGGTCGGTGATGGCGGTCCTGGCGTTGCCGATCGCCTGCTCGACCAGCTCCCGGCCACGCTCCAGGTCCGCCGGCGGGAGGGTGCCGTCCGGACCGCGCCGGTCCAGCCGGGACCGGGCCGAGGCCAGGGCCAGGGTGACCGCGACCAGCTGGGCCTGGGCGCCGTCGTGCAGGTCGCGCTCGATCCGACGCAGCGTCATGGCCGAGTTGTGCACGGCCAGCGCCCGGCTCTCCTCCAGGTCCCGGACCCGCTCGGACAGCCTGCCTGGCCCGAGCAGGGTCCGGCCCAGATACCTGACCAGCGCCAGCAGGCGACGGCCCGCCCAGCCGGCCAGCGCGGTGACGGCCAGTCCGGCGACGGCCACCGCCAGCGCCTTCGGCCCGCTGTCCAGCGCCCGGCTCCCGAGGCTCAGGCCCCGGTGCCCGTCGGCGCTGACCAGCCGCCACCAGAACGGGTACAGCACGGCGGCCAGCCCGTACAGCCGCAGCCCGACCGTCACCAGCAGCACCAGGACGCCGAGCGGCGCGGCCAGCAGCACGTACGCCACCGTCCGCCAGTTCGCGCCGTCGGTGAGGGTGGCCCGGACCAGCCGGGCCCGGTCGGCCTCGGGGCGGCGCGGGGGCGGGACGGACTCGCCGAGCAGCCCGGCCAGCAGGCGACGGTGCAGGCCGCCGATCCAGCGCGCCACGGTCAGCACCCCGGCCAGCAGTGGCAGCCCGAGGTGGGTCACCGACAGCACCAGGCCGACGGCCAGCAGCGGGTAGACCAGCAGCGCCCCGAGCACGCCGAGGACCGGGGCGGCCAGGGCGTAGAGCAGTTCCCGGCCCGCCGGTACGCCGAGGGCGTGCAGGGCCCTGCCGATCCGCATCCGCTCCATCACGTCACCACCTCCGCCGTACATCGCTGCCCTCACCGGGACACCTCGGCCGCCGGACGGATCGTCAGCAGCCGGGCCAGCGGGCCGAACGAGGACCCTATAACGAGCACCGCCACGGCGGCGGCCACCCCGCCCCCGACCTGACCCGGGAGGTCGAGCGGTCCCCCACTGCCGAGCGGCGCCACGGCGGCGCTCGCCACCGCCGTGCCCAGCCCGAGCGCGGTGGCGGTGACGATGACCGACTCCAGCAGCACCATCCGCACCAGCTGGCCGGGCCCGGCGCCGATCAGGCGGAGCAGGGCGAGTTCGCGGCGGCGTTCCAGCATCAGCATCACCAGGGTGTCGGCGGCGACCAGCGCGGCGAACCCGGCGTAGAGCACGGTGGCGAACAGGTCGATCCAGGACGGTTCCTGACCACCCACCAGGCTGCCGAGCCTGGCCAGCGTGAACGCCACCACCAGCGTGACCGGCGTGATCGCCGCCGACAGCCGCCGGGAGCGGGCCCGGCTGTTGGCCACCGCCAGCTCCCCGGGCGCCCCGAACAGCCGCAGCGGCCCGGCGGCCGCCGTGGCCGCCAGCCGTCCGAGCACCGGACCCGCCAGCGCGATCGCGACCAGGTACGCGAGCAGCAGCAACGGGACGTGTTCGGCCGCCTCCTCGGCCGGTTCGGCGGAGACGGCGGACTGCAGTACGACCGCCCCCGCCAGCGCCGCCAGCGCGAGCACGGTCCGCAGCACCACCGGTCCACCGCCGGGTCCGGCCGCTTCACCGAGCGCGGCGGCCGGCCGGGACCGGGCCGCCCGCTGCGCAGCCAGCAGGCCGCCGAGCAGGGAGGTGACGGTGAGGACGACCGCCGCGGCCACGGCGGGTGGCCAGCTGACGGTCAGCCGGAGGCCGGGCGGCACCAGCCCTCGGTCGGCCATCGCGCCGAACCACCACCGGGCCAGCAGCACGCCCAGACCGTAGCCGGCGGGCAGCGCCGGAACGGCGGTGAGCAGCGTCTCGGCGGCGACCGCGCGCCGGACCTGCCAGGGGCTCGCGCCGACCGCGCGCAGCACCGCCGTCTCGCGCTGCCGCTGCGCCACCGCCAGCGCGGCCACCTGGGCGGTGGCGAAGATCGACAGGTAGACGGTGACCAGGGTGAAGCCGATCCCGATGGTGGTCAGGTCCTCGCGTTGCGGGGACGGCGGCGCGGCAGACGCGGTGCGCAGGATCGCCACCGACGCGGTGATCACCGTCGCGGCCAGCACCAGCGCGGCGAACACCCCGACGGCGGCGGCGGGACGGGAGCGCAGCGAGGCGCGGGCCAGGCCGGTGGTCACGCTGCGGCCTCCTGTCGGGGCGTCAGGTCCGGGCGGTCCGTCAGGGTGCGCATCTGAGTGGCGATCCGGCGGGCCGCCTCCTCGCGTTGGTCCTCCCTGCCGTGGGCGCCGGGCAGGTCGGCCACGATCCGGCCGTGGTCGAGGACGAGCACCCGGTCGGCCCAGGCCGCTGCGGCCGGGTCGTGGGTGACCATCACGACGGTGGCGCCGTGGGTGTCGACCGAGCGCCGCAGCAGGCCGAGCACCTCCGCGGCGGTGCCGGAGTCCAGTGCGCCGGTGGGCTCGTCGGCGAACACCACCTCGGGTTCGGTGATCAGGGCGCGGGCGATGGCGACCCGCTGCTGCTGCCCGCCGGAGAGCTGGCCGGGCCGGTGCCTGGCCCGGCCGGCCAGGCCGACCTCGGCCAGCGCGCGGGCGGCCCGCCGGTGGTCGGCCCGGCGACCGTCCAGGCGCAGCGGCAGCAGGACGTTCTGTTCGACCGTCAGAGCCGGGAGCAGGTTGAACTGCTGGAAGACGAAGCCGATCCGGGCCCGCCGCAGCCGGGTCAGCCGCCGCTCCCGCAGGCCGGTCAGCTCCTGCCCGCCCAGCCGGACCGAGCCGCTGGAGGGGCGGTCCAGCCCGGCGGCGCACTGCAGGAAGGTGCTCTTCCCCGAGCCGGACGGCCCCATCACGGCCGTAAAGCTGCCTCGGGGCAACCGGAGGTCGATGCCGCGCAGTGCGTGCACGGCGTTGCGGCCGCGGCCGTAGTGCCGGGTCACGCCATGCAGCTGCAGGGCGTCCGGCGGGGTTGGCGGCAGGGCGGGCGGTTCGCGGTCGGGCATCGTTGTCTCCTTCGGTGGCCGGCGGTCGCCGACGATGCTCCGAAGTTACGGAACCGCAGGTCAACGACGCACTGGGACAGCCACCCGACTCCGGGGTTCGGAAATACCGAACCTCCCGTCGCCTCAGGACGGTTGACCAGAATATGCAGACCGGTCTATTCTCGCCGCCATGGGAGCCAAGGGCGAGGAGACGCGGGCCCGACTGGTGCGGGCCACCCGGGATCTGCTGGAGGCTCAGGGGTACGCCGCCACCGGGCTGAATCTGGTGCTGACCGAGAGCGGCACGCCACGCGGTTCGCTGTACTTCCACTTCCCCGACGGCAAGGACCAGTTGGTGGCCCAGGCACTCACCGAGGCCGGGCGCGAGATGAGCGACCTGATCGAGCTGCTCCGGGACACCCGGACGGCGGGATCGGCGCAGGTGATCAGCCGGTTGATCGGTCTGCTCGCCGACCGGATGGAGCAGTCCGACTACCGCAAGGGCTGCCCGCTGGCCACCGTCGCCCTGGAGGTCTCGGCCTCGAACGAACCACTCCGCCGCCTGTGCGCCGACACCTACGCGAGCTGGCAACAGTCCTTCGCGGAGCTGCTGGTGACGGAGGGTTACACCGCCGACCGGGCGGACGTCATCGCCGGGGCCGTGCTGTCGCTGCTCGAAGGCGCTCTGCTGCTGGCCCGGGTTCAGCACAGCCGCCTCCCGCTCGACCAGGCCGCCCGCTCCGCCGAGTTGCTGCTCGCCTGAGCCCACCCGAGCCCGGCCCGGCCCATCACCGCATCTCCCCGCTCATCGCAAATTATGTAGACCGGTCCATTTACAGGAGAGCCCATGCCCGCCACCACCCTCGTCCTCGGCGCCAACGGCTTCATCGGCCGCTGGCTGGTCCGCGAACTCCTCGACCAGGGACACCCGGTGGCCATCGGCATCCGGGCCGCCGGCCGGGACACCGAACTCCGCCACTGGCTGCACGAGCACGGCACCCCGACCGACGCCCTGACCACCGTCACCGCCGACATCACCCGCCCCGGCCTCGGCCTCTCCCCCGCCGACCACGAACGCCTGGCCGAGGTCCGCGACATCCACAACCTCGCCGCCCTCTTCCGCTTCGGCCTCCCCCGCGCCGAGGCCGCCGCCGCCAACCGCGACGGCGCCGTCCACGTACTGCGCTGGGCCGCCGCCCGACCCACCACCCGCCGCCTGGTGCACCTCTCCGGCTACCGGGTCGCCGGCCACCCGTCCCCGCTGCCACCGGCCGACGCCGACCGCCTGTACCGCCGGCTCGGCGCGTACGAGGCGTCGAAGATCGAGGGCGACAGCGCCGTCCGCGCCCTCGCCCCCGAACTCGGCGTGCCGCTCAGCGTGGTGAGCCCCAGCACCGTGATCGGACACTCCGTCACCGGCGAGGCGGGCCAGTACATCGGCCTGGCCACGCTGGTCGAGCAGCTGTACCGGGGCCGCCTCCCCGCCCTGGCCGGCAGCCGTCGCACCTTCGTCCCCGTGGTGGCCATCGACCACCTGGCCCGGTTCCTGGCCGCCGTCCCGCAGCACGACCACGGCCCGCTGCACCAGCACACCGTGCTCGACCCGGACACTCCCGAACTCCCGGCCCTGATCGACCTGTTGGCCGAGCACCTGGACGTCCGCACACCCCGACTGCGACTGCCGGTCGGCCTGGTCCGACGCCTGCCCCGCGCTCTCACCGGCGCCGACCCGGAGACCCTGTCCTTCCTCTCCGAGGACCGCTACGACACCACCTCCGCCGACCGGCTCGCCGCCGAGGCGGGGCTCCGCCACCCGCCCGTCGCGGAGACCCTCCGCCGCTGGGCCGACCGCCTGGTCGCCGAGAACTTCGGCCGCCTCCCCGAACCGACGGCCTACCCGGCCGGGACCCCCAAGGTACGTACCTGACAGTAGGTCTAGTTCAAGCCGAGTTCATCGAATGCTCTCCCGACGTCTTGAAGCGCGTGAACAAGCCCGAGTTGACTACACAACACCTCGTCGCTTGACGAGCCCCCGTCACCCTCATCACGGAGCCTCGATGCCCCACACGTCCGTCCGCCGCGCGGTCGCCCTCACCGCGGCCGCCCTGCTCGGAACGCTCGCCGCCGCCCCCGCCGCGCAGGCCGAGCAGGCGCCCGTCACCGTCGCGCCGCTCAAGGTGCTCACGTACAACACCTTCCTGATGAGCACCAGCCTCTACCCCAACTGGGGCCAGGACTACCGGGCCAAGGAGATCGCGGCCGCGCCGTTCTTCCAGGGCAACGACGTGGTGGTGCTCCAGGAGGCGTTCGACAACGCCGCCTCGGACAAGCTGCTCTCGCTCGCCAAGGCGGCGTACCCGTACCAGACCCCGGTGGTCGGCCGCTCCACCAGCGGCTGGGACGCGACCGGTGGCAACTACAGCTCCACCACCCCCGAGGACGGCGGGGTGACACTGATGAGCAAGTGGCCGATCCTGCGCAAGGAGCAGTACGTCTTCAAGGACGCCTGCGGCGCCGACTGGTGGTCGAACAAGGGCTTCGTCTACGCGGTGCTGAACGTCAACGGCCAGCGCACCCACGTGCTCGGCACCCACCTGCAGTCCACCGACACCGGCTGCTCCAGCGGCGAGCCCGCCACGGTCCGGGCCGCCCAGCTGAACGCGATGAAGACCTTCGTCGACAACAAGGGCATCCCGGCGAGCGAGCCGGTGATCGTCACCGGCGACCTCAACGTGAACTCGCACGACTCCGAGTACCCGGCGATGCTCAGCAACGGCAACCTGACCCCGGCCACCAACCGGACCGGCTGGGTGAACTCCTTCGACACCGTCGACAACTCGATCGCCGCCTACCGCTACCCGGGCGAGCCGAAGGAGGACCTCGACTACGTGCTCTACCGGGCCGACCACGCCCGCCCGCAGAGCTACACCAACGAGGTGCTGCGCTTCCACAGCAAGCCGTGGACGGTCAGCAGTTGGGGCAAGAGCTACACCTACAGCGACCTCTCCGACCACTACCCGGTGATCGGCGGCTGACGGAGCGTCGGAAACCTGCTCACCGGGTGGCGGTCCGCGGCCGCCCGGTGAGCAGTTCGGCGGGGGTGACGAACCGGTAGCCCCGCCGCCGCAGCCCGTCGATGATCCGGGGCAGCGCCGCCACGGTCTGCGAGCGGTCCCCGCCGCCGTCGTGCATCAGCACCACCGAACCCGGCCGGACCTGCCGCAGCACCCGTTCGGCGATCACCTCCGCGCCGGGCTCCGCCCAGTCCTCGGTGTCCACGTCCCAGAGCACCGTGGTCAGCCCCAAGTCGGCCACCCGCTCCATCAGTTGCGGGCTCCGTCCGCCGTACGGAGGCCGCATCAGAACCGGCTGCCCCACACCGGACGCCTCCGCCAGTACCTCAGCGGTGAAGTCGAGCTGCTGCCGCAGCCCCTCCCGGCCGAGGTCCGGCAGGTAGGCGTGCGACCAGGTGTGGTTGCCGAGCAGATGGCCCTCCTCGACGATCCGGCGGACCAGCGCGGGGTGCGCCAGGGCGTTCAGCCCGATGCAGAAGAACGTGGCCCGGACGTCGTGGCGGCGCAGCAACTCCAGTACCCGCTGGGTGTTTTCGGGGTGCGGGCCGTCGTCAAAGGTGAGCGCCACCGTCGGCTCGCTGTCCTCGCCGCCGCCCAGCAGGCACCGTCCCTCGGCGGCGAGCCGCCGCTCCACCGGCCCGGCGGCGGCCTCGGCCGCACTCACCTCCTGCTCCCGGCCCGTCATGATCCAACTGCCGGGCGGCAGCGGGACCAGCGCACCGAACCGGGCCTGCCCCACCCCGGCCAGTTCCTCCGCCGTGTTCCGGCCGTCCACCAGCAGGTGCGGATCGGCCCGCCGGACGTCCAGGCCGGCCGTCGCGAGCAGACCGTCCAGCAGTCCGCCGGCGCTGTCGACCACCACCGTCAGGCCGTCCGGCGCCCGCCCGGCCAGCTCCGCCAGCCGCGCCACCGGCCGCTGCTGGGCGCACCGTTCGTACCGCTCGGCCGCGCCGACCGGGCGCCCCTCGCCGTCCACCACGGCGATCCGGTAACCGTCCCTGGTCAGACCCACTCCGGCGAACCACATGGTGACGCCCCCTCAGCCACTCGACTCCGCCCCGTCACCCGGCCGCGCCGAGAGCGGCCACGATCATACGAGCGCCGCACCGGATCGCGCCCCGGTCGCACCCGGCCGATATTCCGACGTCACCAATTCTTCTTCCAGAGCGCCGAACTGACGGAATCCCAGCAATCCGAAAGCCTCTCGGGGTCGACGCCGGCAGCGGCCCTGAGCCAACGGGTGCTGCTCGGCCGTCACCTTTGCCCGCCGCGTCCGACACCGGACACCCCGCCTGCGTCGCCACCACCCGCGTTACGATCCACACGAGGTTCGGGCAGGACGCGGACGAGGGGGAGTCGAGTGGGTGTCTGGGAGGCTTCGGAGACCGTTCCGGTGACCGGCGGCGGGCAGGCCGGGAATCGGTCGGCCGGCGGCGCGGCAGCGGCGGGAAAAACTGCGGAACGGCCGGTCCGACCGGCCGAGTTGTTCGTTCACCATCAGCTGCTGGAGGACCTGGTCCGCCAGGTGCAGGCGATCGACGAGGCGGCCGCGGGAGCGGACGCCACAGCGGCCCACGGGTCGATCGGGTTGCCGCTGACGCGCTTCGCGCTCGGCCGGCAAGCGGAGACCGGAACGGCAGACGAGTCCGCGGCGGGGATCGAGCTCGGCCCACTCGCGGGGCGGACCTCGTCCGACGTGCTCGGGCCGGAGGAGGCTGCCGACGGCGCCGACGAGGAGAAGGTCCACGACCTTCGCCGCCGCCTCGCGGTCCGGTTCGGCCGGACCTCGGCCGCTCTGCCGCTGGTCCCGCGTCTCCTGACGATCCGCCTGCTCCTCGAGTTCAAGGCCCGGGGTTCCTGGCCGGCCGGCGACCGGTCCTGGTACGGCCTGCTCACGGGGGCCGTCCAGCCGCTGGGCGCCCTGGATCCGGACCGGCTGGCGGACGACGAGGCGGAGGCCGCCGCGAGCCTGGCCGCCGTGGTGCTGGCCGTACTCGACTTCCAGGCCACCGACGGGGCCGACCGGACCCGCTACGAGCAGCTGGCCGAGTCGCTCGGGCCACTGCTGCCGGCCGCCGAGCCCGACCGGATCACCGGCTACGTCTCGCCGGAACTGGCCGGAGCGTTCGGGGTCATGGTGGACGTGGACCACGTGCTGGAACTCGCCAACGGCATCCTGCGGGATCCCGTCACCCGGGCCGTCCACGAGCTCGACGCCGAGCCCGACTCGACCGCGCGGAAGCACTCCCCACGCCTGCTGTCCGTCCACGGCCACTGGAGCGACCTGACCCGGGCCGCCCTCGACGCGGTGGGCCGGACCGGCCTCAACGGCCCGATCGGCGCCTGGGCGATCGACGACGAGACCGGCGCCTGGACCTTCGTCGCCTGGCGGAAGCCCGACCTGTTCGAGGTCACCCAGCACGGCCGCACCCCCGGCTGGCGGCACTTCCAGCTCCCCCCGGTCAGCAACCCGGCCGGCCTGGCCCGCGGCGCCGGCCTCCGGGGCCGCCCCCCGAAGGCGTCCGGCCCGCTGGCCCAGCCCACCCCGATCGGCCGGGAACTCCTCGACGAGCTCGGCCTGCTCCACCCGTTCCCACCCTCGGAGGAGGCGTAGCGCCGGGGCCACGGTGCGTCCACCCGAACGCGCGGCTCGGCATGCAGCCCGCCGACGGCCGTCCTACGGTGCGTCAGGAGGGGGCCTACCCAAGCGAGAGGTGTATTTCCGATGGCAGGGAAGTTCGAGCTCTACACCGACACGTCCGGTGTGCACCGGTTCCGGCTCAAGGCGGCGAACGGCGTGGTGGTGATCACCAGCGACCCGCACGAGACCAAGGAACAGTGCATGAAGAGCATCGATTCGATCAGGAAACTCGCGCCCTACGCGCAGGTGCAGGAGTCCGCACCGGCTCCGGCCTGAGCCCCCTGACCGCCGGAGGGCCGACCCCACGCGAGGCGGGGTCGGCCCTCCGAGCTGTGCAAACGAGGCGTCAGTAGACGCTGACCCCGTACGCGCTGAGCGCCTCCACCACCGGCTGGAAGAACGTGGTCCCACCGCTGGAGCAGTTGCCGCTGCCGCCCGAGGTCAGGCCGTGCGCGGTGTTGCCGGAGTACAGCGCGCCGCCGCTGTCGCCCGGCTCGGCGCAGACCGTGGTGCGGATCAGGCCGCGGACGCTGCCCTCGGCGTAGTTGACCGTGGCGTTCAGCGCGGTGACCTGGCCGCTGTGCACCTTGGTGGTGCTGCCGCTGCGGTAGACGGTCGCGCCGACGGCGGGGGTGCTCGCGGCGGTGATCCGGCGGGTGCTGCCGTTGTACAGGTCGACCGAGGACGGCGGGGTCGAGCCGTCGGTGTACCGGACGATGGCGAAGTCGTCGCCCGGGAAGCGGGAGTTGGTGGTGTTGCCGAGCTTGGTGGTCTGGCTCTGGCTGGTGTACCAGGAGCTCACCGCGTTTCCGCAGTGACCGGCCGTCAGGAACGAGTACGTGCTGCCGCTGCGCACGTTGAAGCCCAGCGAGCAGCGGTAGCCGCCGCCGTAGATCGCGTCACCGCCGGCCAGCTTGGTGCTGAACCGTCCGGCCACCTGCTCCACCCGGACGGCCGCGCCCAGCCGCTGCGCGGCCTCGGTGACCTGGGACAGCTTGGCGCCGTTGACGCTCTCGTCCACCGAGAGCAGCACCTGGTTGGTGACCGGGTCGACCGACCAGGCGGTGCCGGGGACGGCGGCGGAGCGGTCCAGTTCGGCGGTCGCGGCGGCCAGCTGCGCGCCGCTGCGGGTCACCAGCTGCGCCACCGCCCCGGTCGCCCGGACCTGCTGCGCGGCGGACTGGTCCGTGACGGTGACGACCAGTCGGCCGCTCCCGTCCAGATAGGAACCGGCGCTGCGCTCCTCGCCCAGCGACTGCTGGAGCGCGGTGGCCACGGCGGCGGCCTGCTCGCCGGCCGGGGTGGCGCGGGCGACGGCGGCGGACGGCAGAGCGAGTGCGGAGCCGGTGACCAGCATCGCGGCGGCGGCGAGCAGGACGGCGGGACGGCGGTTCCTCATAGCGGTGTCTCCCTCGTGGGGGCTCGGGACTTGCTGCTGAGCACCACCATCCGTCCGCCCCATGTGCACGTCAACCGGAACGCCTCTGCCAATCCATTCGTCAACTCCCCTGCCCTTCAAGCAACTTGCCCGTGAACACCGGATCTCTCCGAAAGCCTCACACGTGACACCTGTCGGCCGTTCGAGTGCCGTGCCTAGGGTCCAGCAATGGACTACTGCGCCCCCTGCCACCGACACCTCAACGGCGCCCTGTCCTGTCCCGGCTGCGGAGCACCGGCCTCGGCCACCGCACCCGTCGCCGCGCCCCGTACGGACACCGCGCCCGCCGCCGTACCCCGCGCCGTCTCCCGCCGTCGGCGCCGTAGCCGCGGCCCCGTGATCGCGGCCACCGCCCTGGCGCTGGCCGTCGGCGGCGCCGGGGTGCTCGCCCTGCTGCCCAGCCCGAACTCGGCCGAGCCCACGCCCCGTCAGGACCGGCCGACCGCCGCACCCACCGGCTCCGCCACGCCGACCCACGCCCCCTCCGCGGCGGCGTCCAGCACCAGACCCTCCCCCTCGGCCACCGCCAAGCCGAGCAGTACCCGGCCCAGCGCCGGCCCGTCCACCGGCCCCGCCTCCCCCGCCGCCTCCGGCCCGGCCAGCGCACCGCCGGCCCCGGCCCCGTCCTCCGCCGCGCCGACCTCCGCCCCACCGGCGACACCCCGCCCCTCGGCCTCCCCCACCTGCAACCGCTTCCTGTTCTGGTGCACCTGAACCGGCGGCCGCTCCACTACTTACCGACCGGTAACGCCCCCTGGTACCTTCGCTCGACGTCACCGCACCGACGCGGTGGACCGACACAGGGGGATCGGTATGGAAACTGACGCAGTCCCGGCTCCGGTCGTGGCCGGACCGCCGGACAACGCGCCCGGCAAGGGCGCCCGGAGCGCCGTCCTCCAGACCGCGGCCGCCGTGGCGCTGGCCGCCGCCGTCCTCGGGGGCATGTGGGCAGCGGGCCTGTTCCGGTCGACGACCGCCGACGGCAAGCCCGCCGCGTGCAGCCCGCCCAAGGCCACCGACGCACCCGAGTACCCCGCCCTGTGCGCCGCGCTCAACCGCCCCGACCTGCCGACCCTGCTCGGCACCCCGGACACCCCCGTGGTGATCGCCCAGTCCGGCGGCGGCCCGATCACCCTCGCGAGCGGCACGGTGGTGTACGACGCCTCGGCGGAGGTGCAGCTCGGCTCGACCCACGTACGCATCAGCGACAACCACGACCTCTCGGTCAAGACCGCCACCGCCTTCGGGGGCTCGCAGACCCGGCCGACGTCGCTGCTCGGCCACCCCGCCGCCACCTACTCCGACCACACCCTCGCATTCGACTTCAACCTGAGCGGCAAGGACACCACCGCCAAGCCCGGCGGCATCGCCCGGCACCTGGTGGTCGCGAAGGGCGCCGACGCCAACGGCGGGTCCTTCGAGATCACCATCTGGCGGCAGGACCTCGGCTCCCCGGACGACGCCGCGCTGTTCCGGATCGCCGGCCAGGTCTTCCCGACCCTCCAGGGCTGGGCCCCCAACCCCTGATCCGCCCGCCTGACAGAGTGCCGGATCGGGCCCGGGGTGCGTGGCACTCTGTCCGTGGCCCCCGCCTTCCGCCGGACGATAGCCTCCCGGGCACGTCACCGAAACGAAGGCAGGTCCCCGTGGGCTCCAACGACAGCAGTCCCGTCGTCAACGGCGGTGTGTCGTTCTGGTATTCGTCGATCGGACTGCCCGCCCCGCGCCCCGGCCTCACCGGCGGGACGGACGTCGACGTCTGCATCGTCGGCGGCGGCTACACCGGGCTGTGGACCGCGTACTAC
Organism: Kitasatospora gansuensis; assembly: GCF_014203705.1. Lineage (NCBI taxonomy): Bacteria > Bacillati > Actinomycetota > Actinomycetes > Kitasatosporales > Streptomycetaceae > Kitasatospora > Kitasatospora gansuensis. The sequence continues at coordinate 7,154,644 of NZ_JACHJR010000001.1, read as the reverse complement.
CTCAAGAAAGCCGACCCCGGCCTGCGGGTGACGGTGCTGGAGCAGCGGGTCTGCGGCTACGGGGCCTCCGGCCGCAACGGCGGCTGGCTGTACAACGGCTTCGCCGGGCGCGGCGCGTTCGCCCGCCGGTACGGCACCGACCGGGCCCGGGCGATGCAGCGGGCGATGGACGACTCGGTCCGCGAGGTGGTGGACACCGCCGCCGCCGAGGGCATCGACGCCGACATCGCCCGGGGCGGCGTACTGGAGGTGGCCAGGACACCCGCCCAGCTGACCCGGCTCCGGGCCTTCGCGGCCGAGGAACACACCTTCGGGGAACACGAGTTGGCCGTCCTCTCGGCAGCCGAGGCAAACGCCCGGATCCGGGTGGACGGCGCGCTCGGCGGCACCTGGACGCCGCACGGCGCCCGGATCCAGCCCGCGAAGCTGGCCCAGGGCCTGGCCCGGGTGGTGCAGGAACTCGGCGTGGTGATCCACGAGGGCACCGAGGTGACGGCGATCCACCCGGCCACGCCGGGCCGCCGGGCCCGGGCCGAGACGGCCACCGGGACGGTCACGGCCGACTACGTGCTGCGCGCCACCGAGGGCTTCACCGCCGGGCTGCGCGGCGAGCGGCGGACCTGGCTGCCGATGAACTCCGCGATGATCGTCACCGAACCGCTGCCGGCCTCGTTCTGGGCGGAGACCGGCTGGCAGGGCCACGAGGTGCTGGGCGACTTCGCGCACGCCTACATGTACGCGCAGCGCACCGCCGACGACCGGATCGCGCTCGGCGGACGCGGCGTCCCGTACCGCTACGGCTCCCGGACCGACACCGACGGCTCCACCCAGCAGCGGACGGTGGATCAGCTCCGGGACATCCTGCACCGGTTCTTCCCCGGCACCGCCGAGGCCCGGATCGACCAGGCCTGGGCCGGCGTCCTGGGCGTCCCCCGGGACTGGTGCGCCACCGTCGAACTCGACCGCACCACCGGCCTGGGCTGGGCCGGCGGCTACGTCGGCAGCGGCGTGACCACCACCAACCTGGCCGGCCGCACCCTCCGCGACCTGGTCCTCGGCGACCGAACCGACCTCACCGAGCTCCCCTGGGTGGGCCACACCGTCCGCCGCTGGGAGGTGGAACCACTGCGCTGGCTCGGCGTGCACGGCCTGTACGCCGCCTACCACGCGGCCGACCGCCAGGAGGCCGCCGGTCGCGCCACCACCTCCCCGATCGCCCGCCTGGCCGACCGGATCTCGGGCCGCTGACCCCGGCCCGGTCGCACCACCGGCCGAGGTACGTGACGCGGGCAGGTCAGCGGACCAGAATGGAGGGGCGCACCGAGCTCCAGGAGGCACACCCGATGACCGAGTCGATCGCCGAGCTACTGGCGGGCCGTCAGGTCCAGCGGGTCCGGGCAGGCACCGGCCTCTGGCTGGAGCTGTCCGGGGCGGTCTCCGTCCTGATCGACAGCGACTTCCGGCTGCTGGCCGCCGGCGGCGTGGAGCACTTCTACCCGCAGCTCGGCACCGGCGTGAGCGGCGGCCTCGCCGTGCTGACCGGAAGCCACCTGACCGGAGCCGTGGTCAGCCCGGCCGGCGGCCTGGAACTCGCCTTCGACAGCGGCCGCCGGCTCGTCGTCCCCCCGGACACCGCCGAACACCCCTGGCAGATCCTCGGCCCCGACGGCCCGCTCTTCACCGCCGAGCCCGGCGGCTACCTGACCGGCTGACCCCACCCGTACCATGCTCCCGGACCACAACACAGGGGGACTGGATGTTCGGGATCATCAGACCGTGTCGGCACAGCCTGCCCGAACCACTGCGGGCCGCCTGGCTCGCCCACCTCTGCGGGCTCTGCCTGGCCCTGCGGGACGGCCACGGCCAGCTGGCCCGGACCGCCACGAACTACGACGGCCTGGTCATCTCGGTGCTGGTCGAGGCGCAGTCCGCGCCCAGCCGCCGCCAGGCCGGCCCCTGCCCGCTGCGCGGGATGCGCGGCGCCCAGGTCGCCGACGGCGAGGGCGCCCGGCTGGCGGCGACCGTCTCGCTCGCGCTCGCCTCGGCCAAGGTGCGTGACCATGTCCTGGACGGTGACGGGGTGTTCGCCCGCCGACCGGTGGCGAGCACCGCCCGTGCGGTGACCCGGCGTTGGGACCGGCAGAGCGGCCGGGCCGGTGACCGCATCGGCTTCGACACCGCCGTCCTGCTCGAAGCGGCGGACCGGCAGGGCGAGTTGGAACGGACGGCGACGGCGGGCAGTCCGCTGCTGACCCTCACCGAACCGACCGAGACCGCCACCGCCGCGGCCACCGCCCACACCGCCGTCCTCGCCGGCCGCCCGGGCAACGCGGCCGCCCTGCACGAGGCGGGCCGGCTGTTCGGCCGACTGGCCCACCTGCTGGACGCCGCCGAGGACCAGGCCGAGGACGACGCGAACGGCGCCTGGAACCCCCTGACCGCCACCGGCACCACCCGCGCCGAGGCCGAACGGCTCTGCCGGGACGCCACCCACGGCATCCAACTCGCCCTGGCCGAGGTGGCGTTCACCGATTCGGCACTGCCGCACCGGCTACTGGTGCACGAGACCCGGCGCGCGGTCGACCGGGTCTTCAACCAGATCGACCATGAGACCCCGGGAGCCCCCGCCCCCGAGAAGCCGCCCACATCACGCGGTCTGCTGGCCGGGTGCGCGATGTGGGCGCTGCTCGCGTGCAGCTGCCAACTGCTCTGCTGCGACCACAACGACCCGTGGTCCCGGGAGCGCCGCGAGGGCTTCTGCGAGCGGCACGGCTGCGACTGCGGTGACTGCTGTGACTGCGACTGCTGCCAGGTCTGTTCCAACTGCGACGGCTGTGACGGCTGCGACTGCTGCTGTCCCTGCGACGGCTGCTGAACAGCCCTGCCCGGCAGTGATCCGTCGGGATCAACTGCCGGGCAGGGAACGGACAGTGTCGGAGACTCAGAACTGCGTGCTGAGCGTGACCCCGCTGAAGTCGGTGCTGGCGTACAGGCTGATGTACCGGTAGCCGGCGGTCGGGTTGGTGACAGTGATGCTCTGGGTGGTGCCCGGGCTGGTCGAGGACGCGGTGAACGCGTTCGGCGAGGCCCAGGTGTTGGCGTTGTAGTAGAGGAACGCGGTGCCGGTGCCGCCGGAGGTGGTGACCTTCAGCGTGGTGGTGCCGGCCGGCAGGTAGACGTACAGGTAGTCGCTGTTGCCCGCCGTCGCCGCGCGGTTGGCCCGCGAGCAGTTCTGGCCCATCTCGTCGGCACGCGCCGCGGTGCAGGCCGGCAGGGTGACGGGACCGCCACCGGTGAGCACGGTGACCGAGGTCGGGGAGGTGGCGCTCCGGCCGGTGTTGTCCGTGACGGTCAGGGCGACCGTGTAGGTGCCGGCGGCCGCGTAGGTGTGGCTCGGGTTCCGCAGGTTCGAGGAGGTCCCGTCGCCGAAGGTCCAGTTCCAGGCGGTGATCTGGCCGGCGCCGGTCTGCACGGACTTGTCCGTCAGGCTGACCGTGCCGCCGTTCACCGACTGGCCGAACAGCGCCGTCGGGCCGGGCGCGTAGCAGGCGCCGGCCGCGCAGTTGGTCAGCCAGGCGTCGAAGTCGGCGTCGTAGCCGGTGCCGACGTTGTTGTAGACCGCGTAGCCACCGGCGTAGTCACCGGCGCGGAAGCGGGCCAGCATAGTCTGGACGTCGCTCGGGTGCTTCTCGAACATGTAGCGCACCGCGAGGTAGCCCCACGGGTAGACCCGGGTCGAGTCCGAATTGCCGTACGTGTTCTGGAAGATGGTGCTCAGCTTGTAGGTGTGCTTGCCCGCCTCGACCATCGCGTCGTTGTCGGTCGCACCGCGGTAGGTGAACGACACGTACTCGGCGACGCCCTCGACCCACCAGATGTCCGGGACGGAGGTCTGGGTGCTGAAGCTGCCCTTCATGTCGTAGATGCCGTCGAGGTAGTGCGTGTACTCGTGGTTCAGGTTCCACACCCGGGCGGTGTCGTTGAGGTTCCAGGACTTCTGGTACATCACCGTCACGGCCTGGTTGTTCGGGTCGGTCGGGTTCATCACGGTCTGGCCACCGTTGTCGGTGGAGTTGCCGTAGATGGCCCAGGAGTACGTGGTGTAGTCGGTCTTGTTGGCGAAGATCCCGAAGATGACGGTCTTGTTGTACTGGTTCGGGATCGGCCCGTTGTCCTTGACCAGGTTGTGGAAGAACGTGTCCTCACCGCGCAGGCTGGTGCAGACCGCGGCCAGCTCGGCGGCCGAGAGCGCCTGGGTCTGGAGCGTGCGGTTGTCGCAGACCAGCTGGTTCGGCAGCACGGCCGCGGTCAGCTTCGCGGGCAGGTTGCAGGTGCCGTAGTACGAGCAGTTGGCCGGGTTGTACTGGTTCGCCTGGTAGGCGGTGCCGACGTACAGCGGCCCGGTCCGACCGAGGATCGGGCTGGCGTCCAGCACCTGCTTCACCAGCGGCTTGGCCGCGGCCTCGACGGCGGCACCGGTGCCCGCCATCCGGGACAGGTCGTTGCCGGCGTTGACGTCGAGCGCGGCGTTCGGCCCACCGAGCAGGTCCTGGTGGTTGATCGCGAAGTTGGCGAGCGTGGTGGTGATGCTCGGGTCCGCACTGACCGCCTGGACGAAGTCCGGGTTCCAGCTACCCCGCCAAAGGGCGTACCGCAGCGGGGCGTTGACCGCGCTGACCATCGAGGGGATGGCGTTGTACGAGTTGTCGTAGGCGTTCAGGACCTGCTTGTAGACGCCCAGGTAACTGCCCTGCAGGTTGGCGCTGTCGGTGAAGATCAGCACCTGCTTGAGGATGTTGCCGTTGGCGTCCGTGACGTCCTTCGAGCGCGCGCCGGCGAAGAAGGTGTCCATGCCCGCCTTGGCGGCGGCGGTGAGCGTGGCGTCGTAACTGCCCACCGCACCGGCGTTGTTGGACTGCACGTAGTAGCCGGCCCGCAGGAACAGCACCAGCTGCAGGATGCTGTTCGCGTTGTCGCCGGTGTAGGCGGCGGCGCGGTTCTTGAAGGCGGCCGCGACGGGCAGCATCTGCGACTGCTTGAAGACACCGCCCGCGGGGGTGCCGGTGATGTCGAACAGCGTGCTGACGCAGTCCGTGGTCGAGCTCTCGATGAAGGCGACCAGGTCGGCGCCGGTACGGGAGCTGAAGTCCGCCGCGGTACAGCTCTGCGCAGCAGCGGCTGCAGCCAGTCCGGCCTTCTTCTCGGCCGGGCGGGGGGCGGTCTGCACGGCCGCCGTACTGGTCGGCTCACCCATCGCGGCCTGGCTGAGCTGAGCCGGCGACAACGGGGCGGCGGGCTCGGCGAACCGGTCGGAGTCGGCCGCGAAGGCGGTCAGCCCGGCCGGCTTCGGGGCGGCGGAGGCCGCAGCTGCGGCCGGCGCCGGCTTGCCGGCCGACGGGCCGGGCGCGGCAATCGCGGAGGTGGGGAGCAGAGTGGCGACCGTGGCGAGGCCGGCTATGACGCCGGCTGCGAGGGTGGGTAGCGAAGTACGCAGGCGCACTGCCAAGTCCTTTTCCTGTGGGGGGCACTCATGGAGCATCAGGCGGGACAAGCGGGGACGTGGCGTGCATCCTGCCACCGAATGGCCATCAGAACAATGTCACAGGTCATATCTCACAACTGTGGGCATCCGTTCCGGACCGCCTGACCGACTCCCCATGGCCGCCACTCCGTCCATCTGCTCGACGGCAGCGGCCTGTTGGCCCTAGCGTGTCGCCTGAGACCTTCCGGCGGTCAGCACCGCCGAGCACCACGCACCGATCTCCACCGGCACCTCGCCGACTGGAGCACCGCCCCTGGGAGAGGAACGTCCGATGAAGTGGAGACGGGATTCGGGCCAGCCGGAACCGGCCACCCCGCCCACCGTCGTCACCGTCCACAACACCGTGAGCGGTGGGACCTTCGCCGGAGGGTTCATCCAAGGCGCAGGCGCGACCGAGCGCCTGAGGCTCGACCTGGACGGACAGGTCGCCCTCGACCGCCTGTCGCCCGCCGAGCAGTACGAGGCCTGGGCAGCAGTCCTCCAGCAGGCCGTAGCCCTCGCCGCCACGTACGGCACCGCCGCCGACCTCGCCGCCTGGGCAGCCGAACAGGGCTACTCGATCCACCGGGCCTGAGCACCGGAATTGCCTGGCCCTGCCCACCGCCGTCCTGCCAGACTCACCCGGTGATCATTCAGGAGACGGCCGATCGCCTGGCCCTGGCACCAGGCGTGGTCGGCGTCCTGCTCGGCGGCAGCCGGGCCCGTGGCGAACACCGCCCGGACTCCGACTGGGACCTCGGCATCTACTACCGTGGCGAACTCGACCTCGCCGCCCTGCGCACCCTGGCCGGCCCTTCGGTCGAGGTGACCGCCCCGGGCGGCTGGGGCCCCTGGGTCAACGGCGGCGCCTGGCTCCGCGCCGCCGACGGCACGGCGGTCGACTGGATCCTGCGCGACCTCGACCGTGTCTCCCAGGTCTGGGCCGACTGCCGCGAAGGCCGCTACGAGGTGGGCATCCAGGCCGGCCACCCCCTCGGCTTCTGGTCCCCCTGCTATCCGGGCGAGGTCGCCCTCGGCCAGATCCTCGCCGACCCGACCGGCGAACTGACAGACCTTCAGCACCGCACCATGACCTACCCCGAACCCCTGCGCGAGGCCCTGACAGCGGGCGCCTGGGAGGCCGAGTTCCTGCTCGCCGCCGCAGCGAAGGGCGCCACTCGCGCCGACACCTTGTACGTCTCCCTCTGCCTCTCCCGCGCCGTGGGCGTGCTCGTCCAAGCGATGCACGCCCACGCCCGACGCTGGTGCCTCAACGAGAAGGGCGCCCTCCCCGTCGCCGAAACCCTCCCGAGCGCCCCACCCGACTTCGGCCCCCGGGTCCACCGCCTCCTGGGAGCCCCCGGCACCACGGCCGAATCCCTGACGGCCACCGTCGCCGAGGCCGGCGCCCTCGTCGCGGAGACCCGCGCCGCCTTCGGCAAGACCTGACGAATCGTCAACTCCCGTGACTCCACCGAAGCGACCGCGCCTCGCCCACCTCGCTACGACTGACCCTGCTCCATCATGCTCGACCGGGTCTGGACCTGCTGGTCGGCTTCCTCCTGGCCGTCAGCCGCTGAGTCCTCCTCCGTGGCGCCACCCACCTTCTTGACGATCAGTTCGGTCTGGTCGTCCCCGTACTCGTCCAGCTCAGGCACTGTGCTCCTCCTCCACGGCCGGCACCATGCCGACCGTGGCGCGATCCTCCCACCACGAACAGCGCCCGCCAGGCACTCGTATGCCTCCCGGCAAGCGCCGCACGCCCTCGGCGGCTCCGGCCCGGGGGTGATCACCGACCCAACAAGTTGACGCGCCGGTACCTGCTTGCTGCGGTCCCCCGAGCGCGGAGCTGACAGTTCGTGAGCTGCGCGGCAGCCCTGCCCACTACAATCGCGCCGTGGCAGACCCCTCGGAGTACGAGCTCTCGGCATGGCGTGACATCCAACGGTTCAAGGGCCGCGCACTGTCACGAATAATGAGGAGCGCCGGCGAGCAAGTGGCCAGCGGCACTGCGGAGATCGGCAAGCGTGCCACCAAGTACCTGGCGAACCATCCCCGGGCCCAGTCGGCGGTCTCGCGTGGACAGGGAATCGTCGCCAAGGGCGCTGACAAGGTCGGCGCCGGGGCTCGCGGAGCCGCCGACGCCCTCCCCGACTGGAGCGGCACGGCTTTTCAGTCCGTGCGGCAGACGGTGGGACGGATCTCGCGAGCGGGACTCTCCTCCAAGCGGGTGGTGGCGCTCCACACGAAGCGCGGGCACGACGTTGCCTCGCTGTTCGACCTGCGCCGCCTCGACCTCGAACAGATCGACGCTGTCCGCGGGCGGGCAGCGAGTTGGTACTACCCGGCCGGTGCAGCGCTTTCGGGAGCGGGCGCAGGGCTTGTGATCTCCGGAGGTCAGCTCGCCACCGCCGCCTCCGCCGGGGCCGCGGCAGCGCCTTCGGGAGGTGCGATCGTCGGCGCCTTCGCCGCCGACGCCGCAGTCGTCCTCGGTCTCGCGTCCCGCTCCGTCGGCCAGATCTCCCTGCTCTACGGCTACGACCCCGAAGAGCCGGTCGAGAAGCTCTTCGTGATGTCGGTCGTCAACGCGGGGACGGCAACGTCGGCCACCGCCAAGAGCGCTGCGATGGCGGACATCTCGCGGCTCACCCAGGCACTCGTCCGCGGCAAGACGTGGGACGTCCTGAACGGGTCGGTTGTCACCCAGGTCTCCGCGCGGTTCGCGAAGGCGTTCGGCTTTCGCCTGACCAAGAAGGGACTTGGCAAGGCCGTGCCCGCGTTCGGGATCATCGTGGGAGGCACCCTCAACTGGACCACGCTGGAAGGGATCGTCGACGCCGCCGACATGGCGTACCGGCGGCGGTTCCTCCTCGAGAAGTACCCGCAGCTCGGTGACGAGGAAGGATCCGGATCGTTCCCCGACATCGGCCCGGACGCTCCGGACGACGCCGACGAGGCGATCAGCGTGCTCGGCGAGCTAGCCGAGGCGGGCGGACCCGACCTCCGCTGAACCGGCGGCTTCGGACGCCCTGTTGGTCGTGCCGGTCCGTCCCGACACCCGTCGGCCGGACCGGCACGACCTCCGTCACTTCAGGCCGTTGTCGAGTGCCGTGATCAGGGCTCCGCCCGCGGTGTCACCGGACATCTCCCAGATCATCGCGCCCAGCAGCCCCTTGGACTTCACGTAGGCGGCCTTCTTCCCGATCGACCACGGGTCGTCGAAGGTCCACCACTGGCCGCCCGCCCCGGTGTAGGCGTACGCCGACACCGACTGCTCGTCGTGCAGCACCGTCAGCCCAGGGAAGGTCGTCAGCAGGTTGTTGTACCCTCGCGTGCCCGCCTCCTCCGCGAACTGACCCGGCGCCGCACCCGTCGCGGCCTGCCACTCGCCCTTCACTCCCCCATCGGTGACGCCCTGCCAGCCCCGCCCGTAGAACGGCAGGCCGATGGTGAGCTTGCGCGGGTTCACCCCGGCGTCCAGGTAGGTCCGCACCGCCGCGTCCGTACTGAACTTCACGCCGTACGGATCCTGGGTGTCCGCGTACAGATTGGCCTGATGGCCGGTCCGGTTGGGCTCCCAGGAGTTGTCGCTGCCCGCGCCGTGGAAGTCGTACCCCTGCACGTTCGCGATGTCCAGGTAGCTGAAGATCCTCGACAAGTCCCAGCCCTGGTTGATCTTGGCCGGGTCCGCAGGCGTGAAAGCGGTGAGCAGCCGGTGCGAGCCGCCCAGCGCGTCGAGCTGCTTCCTGAACTCGGCCAGCAGCGCGGTGTTGTCGGCCTTGTCGTTGACGCTCCAGTGGTTTCCGGCGTGGCCGTCGGGCGAGCCGGGCCACTCCCAGTCCAGGTCGATGCCGTCGAAGATCCCGGCGGCCACGCCGTCACCGCCGGCGCCGTTGTAGGCGGGCAGGTTGCCCTTGATCCAGACGTCGATGCAGGACTTCACGAACTTCTGCCGGGAGGCGTCGGTGGCCGCCACGTCGGAGAAGTACTTGGAGTACGTCCAGCCGCCGAGCGAGACCACCACCTTCAGGTGTGGGTACTTGGCCTTGAGCTTCTTCAACTGGTTGAGGTTGCCCCGGAGTTTGCCCCAGCCGTCGTCGGCCACGCCGTCCACCGACTGGGCCGCGCTGAACGCCCGCCCGTAGTCGGCGTCCGCGTCGCCGGCACCGGTCCCTTGGTCGGGGTCCTGCGGGTTGGCGGTGGTGCCCTTGGTGACGCCGGCCAGGCAGGTCAGGTTGACCGGGTCGATGTTCTCGAAGGCGTAGTTGATGACGTCCAGTTTGGCGGCCGTGCCCGAGGTGTCCAGGTTCTTCACGAAGTACTGGCGTCCGTAGATGCCCCACTGGGTGAAGTAGCCGACCCGGGTGTACTTTCCGGCTCCGGCCAGGTCCCCGGTGGTCATGGCCAGCGGCGCCGACGGCGGCGACAGGTTGTCCACCGCGTCCCTGGCTCGCACGGTGAACACGTAACTCGTGGCCGGAGCCAGCGAGTTGACCGTTACCGAGGTGCCGGTCACGCTCTGCACCGGCACGCCACCCTGGTAGACGTCGTACGAGACCACGCCGACGTCGTCGGTGGCGGGGTTCCAGGCCAGCGTGACGGCGGACGAAGTGACCGTGGTGGCCCGCAGGTTGGTCGGCGCCGTGGGCGGCACCGGATCGCTCGCCGGGTCGGTCGTGGTCACCGCGACCGGCGGGCCGGCCGGGCCGGGATTGCCGCGGCTGTCCTTGGCCCGCACGGTCAGGTTGTACGACGTGGCCGGGCTCAGCCCGGTCGCGGTGCCCGAGGTGCCGGTCGAAGTGCCGACCACCACCGCCCCGTTGAGGATCTCGTACGAGGCGACCGGGTAGTCCCCGGCACCGGCGGCCGCCCAGCTCAGCGCCACCGAACGGGTCGTCACGGCGACCACCGACGGCTTCCCGGGGGCACCGGGCGGTAGGTCGGGGGTGCCGTCGCACTTGTCGCCGTTGACCGTACAGCCGGTGGGGGCGGCGATCGGGCCGGTGGCGACGAACCAGAAGCTGTAGGGCTCGGTGGTGCTCTTCGCGGCCACGGTCGCGTTGTAGTACGCGTTCTTGGCGACCACGTGACGGCCGGTCACGGTCGCCTCGCCGTTGTAGCTGCTGCTGATGGTGACACCGGTCGGGAGGTCGAACTCCAGGGTCCAGCCGGTCACGGCGGTGGCGTTGTCGTTGCGGACCACCAGGGTGCCCTTCCACCACGAGCCGTTGTCGGCCGAGCTGAAGGCGGCGGTGAGCTTCCCGGCCGCATGGGCGGGCGGGGCGGCGAGGGTGGTGAACGCGGCCACGGGCAGCAGCAGTGCGCCCAGCAGAGCGGGCAGCCGACGTCTGAGATATCCGGACATGGTTCTCCTGTTGGTGTGGGGGTGCCTGACAGGTGTGCGCAGAACCGTGCGGGCCGTCCGGTCGGGGGTCGGCTTGTTTTCGCAATGTAAGAGGACTGGACCAACGAGTCAACAGGTCCATACCATTTGGCGCGGCGCCGTCCAGCCGACGGTCCCGGCAGCAACCGGGCCCGCACTCCCATCGACTGACGCACCGTCAACGATGTACCACCCATCCCCCACTGGAGGTACTCCCCTTGCGCACTCGACCCGGACCCCGGTCCCGAACCCGAACCCGGCTGTTCTCCGGCCTGGGCGCGACCGTCCTCGCCGCCGCGGCGGCGCTGACCGCCCCCACCACCGCGCAGGCCGCCAATCTGCTGACCAACCCCGGCTTCGAGACCGGCACGCTCTCCGGGTGGTCCTGCTCCGGCGGACTCGGCTCGGTGGTGAGCAGCCCGGTGCACGGCGGCTCCAAGGCCCTGGCGGGTGCCGCGAGCGCGAGTGACAACGCCAAGTGCACGCAGACCGTCGCCGTCCAGCCCAACACCGCCTACACGCTGAGCGGTTGGGTCCGGGGCAGCTACGTCTACCTCGGCGTCACCGGCGGCACCTCCACCTGGACGCCGTCCGCCACCGCCTACACCAAGCTCTCCGTCTCGTTCACCACCGGAGCGAGCCAGACCAGCGCCCAGATCTACCTGAACGGCTGGTACGGGCAGGGGACTTACTACGCGGACGACATCAGCCTGGACGGCCCGGGCGGCAGCAGCGACACCGTGGCGCCGACCGTTCCGGCCAACCCGGCCTCCACCGGCAAAACCTCCAGCACGGTCTCGCTCTCCTGGACGGCCTCCACCGACAACGTCGGCGTCACCGCCTACGACGTCTACCAGGGCGGCAACTTGGCCACCACGGTCGGCGGCACCAGCACCTCGGCCACCGTCACCGGCCTCAACCCGGCCACCGCCTACTCCTTCACCGTGAAGGCCCGGGACCTGGCGGGCAACACCTCCGCCGCCTCCGCGCCGGTCCCGGTCACCACCGACAACGGGACCCCGCCGCCGCCCGGCTTCAAGCAGGCCGCGCCGTACCTCTACCTCGGTTGGGGCGAACCACCGGCTCCCGCAACGGTGATGAGCGCGACCGGCATCAAGTGGTTCACCATGGCGTTCATCCTGGCCCAGAACGGCTGCAACCCGGCCTGGGACAGCCAGCGCCCGCTGCTCGGCGGTGTGGACCAGTCCACCATCGCCGCGATCCGGGCGGCCGGCGGCGACGTCGTCCCGTCCATCGGCGGCTGGAGCGGCAACAAGCTCGGCCCGAACTGCTCGACCCCCGAGGCGCTGGCCGGTGCCTACCAGAAGGTGATCGACGCCTACGGGCTGAAGGCGATCGACGTGGACATCGAGAACAGCGACGAGTTCGAGAACGCCACCGTCCAGGACCGCATCATCAACGCCCTGAAGATCGTCAAGACCAACAACCCGGGCCTGCGCACCATCCTCACCTTCGGCACCTCGACCACCGGCCCGACCTCCTGGGGCAACCGGCTGATCGAGCAGTCCAAGGCGCTGAACGCCAACATCGACGTATTCACCGTCATGCCGTTCGACTTCGGCGGCGGCGCCGACATGTACGGCAGCACCATCGGCGCGGCCGAGGGCCTCAAGACCAAGCTCAAGTCCGTCTTCGGCTGGGACGACGCGACCGCGTACGCCCACCTCGGCATCTCCGGCATGAACGGTCTCAGCGACCAGCAGGAGGTGACCGGCGTCGACATCTGGACCAGGATCCGCGACTGGTCCAACGCGCACCACACCGCCCGGCTGGCCTTCTGGTCGGTCAACCGCGACCGCCCCTGCCCCGGCGGCGGCGTGGTCGAGACCTGCTCCGGAATCGCCCAGAACAACTGGCAGTTCACCTCGATCACGGCCGGCTTCACCGGCTGACCCGCACCACGACCCCCGCCGTCACCCGCACCCGGTGACGGCGGGCCTCACAGCTGCTCGACCCGGGGCGCCTCGGTGCTGACCACCCCGACCGCCGCGCCGCGCAGCTCGTCCTCCCAGTCCAGCAGGTGCAGATCGCCGTACCGGCCGCGCAGCGGCGAACCGTCCAACTCCAGTCCGGACAGGTCGATCTCGGTCAGCGTGTCGAGTGTGGTCCGCCCGAGCTTGACCATCGCCTCCTTGCGCACCCAGAGCCGCAGGAACGCCCGGTCCGGCTCGGCGTGCTCCCGGACCCGCCGCAACTCGCCCGCGCTGAGCACCCGTTCCATCACCTCGGCCGCCGTCCCCTTGGACGGCTGCTCGACGTCCACCCCGACCGGCTGCAGGCCCGCCGCGGCGGCTACCACGCCCCGGCCGTGCGAGAGACTCACCTGCGCCTCGGGATGCTCGGCCAGGTAGGGCTTGCCGTGGTCGTCCCGCGCGCAGTCCGGGCAGCGCTGAAGCAGCGTCAGCCCGGCCACCGGCAGGCCCAGCAGCCGGGCCGCGCACTCCCGTACCAGCAGGTGCGCCGCGACGAAGTCGGCCCGCGAGGACTCCAGCCGGAACCGTCCGGCCCGCTCGCGCTCCAGGGGCGTCAGCAGGTGCTCGCCGAGGTCCGGCCGAGCCAGTACCTCCGCGCTGTCCGCCATCATCGCCAGCGGCGTCATCCGGTCCTCCACCCTCGCTGCGGTCCGCCCGAGCCTACCTGCCCGCCCTCAGGCCCCTTCCGTGCCCTCCGCCCCTTCTGCCTCCTTCTGCCGCCGGTAGTGCCTGGCCACCCGGGCGCGGTTCCCGCAGCGGGCCGCCGAGCACCACTGCCGCCGGGGATTGACGGGCCGGAAGAGCAGCACGCAGTCCTCCGCCGCGCACTCCCGTACAGCCGCCAGCTCGGCCGGATCGGCAATCAACTCCGCCACCGCCCCGGCCAGTTCGGCAGCCAAGCGGTCGGCCGTGGCACCGGCCCGACGCCGCCGGTACGTCAGCTCCGACCCGTCCCGGACCAGCTCCCCGACCACTGGCGCGGCACCCAGCGCGGCGTTCAGCCCGGCCAGCACCGCCGCCGGCACCGGCTCACCGGCCCGGGCCCGGCCGACCGCCTCCGCCGCGAGCGCCCGTACCTCCCGGACCGCCGCCAGCTCGGCGGGGCCGGCCTCGGCCGGATCGTCCACCAGTCCGCGCCCGGCCTGCAGCCGCAGCCAGGCCCGCAGTCCGGCCACCTCCGCCAGCAGGTCGCCGTCGGCGGGGCGGGTGTTGAGCAGGTCCAGGGCCAGTGGCTCGCCGGTCAGTGCCTCATCCATGACCTAATGCTACGACAACCACTTGACACGTTAGGCATTCCTCGCAAAACTAATGCCACAACCACCACAGGAGGCATTAGCCATGATCGCCAGCGTCCGCCACCGCCACCTCACCGTCGACGGTCTGCGGATCTTCTACCGCGAGAGCCTCCCGACCGACCCCGACGCACCCGTGCTGCTCCTGCTGCACGGCTTCCCGTCCGCCTCGCACCAGTACCGCCGCCTGATCGACGCCCTCGGCTCGCAGTACCGCCTGATCGCCCCGGACTACCCGGGCTTCGGCCACAGCGACGTCCCGGAGTCCGCCACCACCGGCGGCCCGTTCTCCTACACCTTCGACCAACTGGCCGACATCACCGAGAAGTTCGTCGACCAGCTCGGCCTGGACCGGTTCGCCCTGTACGCCTTCGACTTCGGCGCCCCGGTCGGCTTCCGACTGGCCGCCCGCCACCCCGAGCGGATCGCCGGACTGGTGGTCCAGAACGGCAACGCGTACGTCGAGGGCCTCTCCCCGATGGCCCGCGACTTCATCGCCCTGCGCCCCGGGACCCCGGGCGCCGAGGACACCGTCCGCGGCCTGCTCACCCTCCCCGCCACCCGCGGCCAGTACGAGGGCGGCACCGTCGACCCCGAGCTGATCGCCCCCGAGGGCTGGACCCTCGACCAGCACTTCCTGGACCAACCCGGCCGCACCCAGCCGCAGTTGGACCTGGCCTTCGACTACCACAGCAACGTCGAGCAGTACCCGGCCTGGCAGCGGTGGCTGCGCACCCACACCCCGCCGGCCCTCGTCCTCTGGGGCGCCAACGACGCCTTCTTCCCCGCCACGGGCGCCCACGCCTACCTCCGCGACCTCCCCGACGCCGAGCTGCACCTCTTCGACACCGGCCACTTCGCCCTCGAGGACCACCTCCCGGAGATCGCCCCGCTGATCGCCGACTTCCTGGACCGCACCTGGAAGCCGTGACCCAGCCGAAACCGTCAACTCCCTTGCCAATCAGCACAACTGGACGGCTACGCTGGCAGGGCAGCTGGGGGAGCTGACGCCATGGGGGGCCATGCAATGAAGATCCAGCCCGGACCGTTCCTCGACATCGCCCTGGCCGTGCTCGTCATCGAACTGATCGTGGCCATCCCGGTCGAGCTCCTGAGCCTGCTGCTCCCGGAGCTCGACCCACTTGCGGCACTCGGGACGATCGCCGGCTTCGCACTGGTCCCCGTCGAGGACCGAATCCGCCGCTGGCGCCGGAGCATCCCGGCCACCATCCTCCTGTCCGGGCTTCTGGTGCTCCTGGAGGAACAGGGGGAGCGCGCCGGGGAGCTCCTGTGGCCCGACTTCGCCTTGGCAGCCCGGCTCGGCGGACTGATCGTCTTCCTGATCCTCCTGCCGGTGGCGGCCGGAACCCTGACCTTCCTCACCGAGACGGCCAAGCAGGTACGCGCTCGCCAGGCCGCGCTGTACCTGCTCCTGACCCCGCTGCTGGTGGCGCTGTTCGTCCTCAGCACGCCCCCGCTCTGAGCACTTTGACCAGCTCCCGCCGCGCCCGCCCGGTGTCAACCGCGCCGAGCCGGGTAGGCGCGCACCGAGCGAGGAGGCCACCACCATGCCCACGCAGACCGCCCCGGGGCTGACCGTCCCGATCCCGCCGAACCCCGACACCCACCCGCCCTTCCCCGAGCCCCTCCCGGAGCCGACGCCGCCCCCGGCACCCGGCCCCGGACCGACCCACCCCGACCCCGAACCGTTCCCGGAGCCGCCGACGGACAGCTCCGCCGCAGCCTGACCGAGGTAGAGACCCTGCGGCCCGACCCCGGCACCCCACCGCCCCGAGGCCGCCCGCTAACCTCCCTCCGTGCACAAAACAGCGAAGCAGAAGCAGATCCTGGCGGTCTGCCTGGCCGGTGGCTTCACCACCATGCTGGACAACTCCGTCCTCAACATCGCCATCCCGGCGCTCCGCAGCACACTCGACGCCGACCCCACCCAGATCCAGTGGATCGTGGCGGGCTACTCGCTCGCGTTCGGCCTCGCCCTGATCCCGGGCGGCCGACTCGGTGACCTGCGCGGACGCAAGCCGTTCTTCGTCGCCGGGATCGCGCTCTTCGTCGGGGCGGGCCTGCTGGCGGCCACCGCGCAGACCCCCTGGCTGCTGGTCGCGGTCCGGCTGCTCCAGGGCGCCGGCGCCGGGCTGGTGAACTCCCAGATGATCGGCACCCTCCAGGACGTCTTCACCGGCCCCGCCCGTACCCGCGCCCTCGGCCTCTACCAGGTGACCTGCGCCGTCGCGATCGCCCTCGGCCCACCCCTCGGCGGGGCCCTGATCGCGCTGGCCGGCCCCGAGTGGGGATGGCGTCTCGCGTTCCTGATCAGCGCGCCGTCCGGCCTGGCCACCCTCGTCCTGGCGATCCGTCACCTGCCGACGCCGGTGCCCCGCACCACCGCCGCCCGCACCACGCTGGACCCGCTCGGCCTGCTCCTCACCGCCGCCATCACCGTCACCGTGATGCTCCCGTTCGTCCAGCCCGCCGCCCTGGGCACCAAGCTCGCGCTGGGCGTCGCCGCCGTGGCGCTCACCGCCGTGCTCGTGCTCTGGCAGCGGCACTACGCCGCGACCGGCCGCCAGCCGCTGATCCACCCGGCCCTGCCGCGCTCGGCGCCGTACACCCTGGGCACGCTCACCGCGATGTGCCAGTTCGGTGCGGCGCTGGCCTCCGCGCTGGTGCTGGTGATGTTCCTTCAGGACGGCCTCGGCCTGTCCCCGCTCGCGGCCTCCGCCGTCACCCTCCCATCCGCCGTGGCGATGGCGGTGGTCTCCTCGTTCGCCTGGCGGGCGGTGCAGCGGTTCGGCCGGCACGTGGTGCCGCTCGGCCTCTGCCTGGCGCTCGGCGCCCTGCTGCTCAGCGGCCTGGCCGCGCTGTACGCCCCGTCCGGCTGGCTGCCGGCGCTGCTCGCCCTCGGCCAGCTCTGTACGGGCGCGGCCTCCGGACTGACCATCTCCCCCAACCAGGCCCAGGTGCTCAAGTACGCCCCGGCCGAGGCGGCCGGGGTCGCGGGCGGCATCCTGCAGATGTCGCAGCGGATAGCCGCCGCCGTCGGCATCTCCGCGATCTCGGGCATCTACCTGAACAGCTCGGCCGCCACCCCGAACGACGCCTTCTTCCACGCCACCCTCGCCTGCCTGGCCGTGGTGACGCTCTCCCTGGTCCTGGCCCTGCTGGCCAACCGGAGCACCCCGCGCTCGGAGGACGACCCCTCGGCCGTGACCGGCCGTCAGGTCAGTGGGTCTCACAGAGGCTCTTGAGCGTCTCGACGTCCTCCCCCACCGAGGTGGCCACCGCGTTGTAGTCGCCGCCGACCATGCCGGTCAGGATGAAGCCCATCTCCTGGAACCCCTGGGCCAGCCGCGTGATGATCGAATAGACCCCGCCCGAGGCGCTCAGGCTCGCACTCATCATGCCGTCCCGCGCCTCCTGCGCAGCGGCGATCCGGCTGCCCTTCGTCGTCCCGACGACCTGGTTGTACCGGTTCACGGTGGCGTACGCCGGGTCGCAGCCACCCGGCCGGATCTTCGGCAGCGACGCGGTGGGCAGCGGCACCGCCACCGATCGGGTCGGCTTCGGTGAAGGCGACGGCGACGGCGACGGCGTAGGGCTGGGTTCCGGCTCAGGGCTCGGCGAAGGCGAAGGTGAAGGCGTCGGCGAGGGCGAAGGTGCGGGCGCGGGCGCGGGCGAAGGCGGCGGACTCCACACGGTCGAGACAACGACGGGCGAAGGCGCCACAGCAACCGGAGGGCTCGGCGGCAGCACGTACGCCAGCACCGCCACCGCCGTGGCCAGCGCCCCCGCGACGGCCGCCACCGCCGTCCAGTTCGTGCTGCCCGAGGAAGTCCCGCCCGAGGACGCCCCGTCGCCGTCCGGCCGGTCCGATCCGCTGTCCGTCATACGCTCATCGTGACGCAGCGCACCGACACCGGTCCATGCTGCCGATCCTGAACTCCAAGGCCCCTGGTCACCGCCGGGAATTCAGCAACTTAGCCACCACCGACCGGCCCTGAACGACCGTCAGCCCACCGCCAGCGCCACCCGGACCGCCTCGGCCACCGGCTCCGCACCGGCGGTCAGCTCCAGCGTCCGGCCGACCGCCGCCGGGGTGTCGAGCAGCTCCCGCAGCACCAGCGCGACGTCGTCCCGCGGCACCGGGGCGAACGGCAGCGACGGCACCGCCAGCCGGACGAAGCCGCTGCCCGGCTCGTCCATCAGCGCTCCCGGCCGCAGGATCGTCCAGCCGATCTCCCGGGCCCGCAGGTCGGCCTCGGCCGCGCCCTTGGCCCGCAGGTAGTCGCTGAACTCCGGGTCGATGCCGTCCGCGCCCGCGCGTTCGATGCCCATCGTGCTGATCATCAGATACCTGGGGACCCCGGCCAGTTCGGCCGCGTCGGCGAACAGCACCGCCGCGCCCCGGTCGACCGTGTCCTTGCGGACGCTGCCGCTGCCCGGGCCGGCCCCGGCCGCGAAGACCACCGCGTCGGCACCGCTGAGGCCGCCGGCCAGGTCCTCCAGGGAGACCGTCTCCAGGTCGCACACCACCCCCCGGGCACCGACCCGGGCCAGGTCGTCGAGCTGTCCGGCCGACCGGACCAGTCCTTCCACCGAGTCACCGCGCTCGGCGAGCAGCTGCTCCAGCCGAAGCGCGATCTTGCCATGCCCACCAGCGATCACCACGTGCATGCCCCGACGCTAACGCCACCGCCCCAGCCCCGCACCACGACGCCGGCGGGCGGCAGCACCCGAGCACCACCGCCCGCCGAAGCACCCAACCCGTCAGTTGGCCGGAGCCTTCTTCCGCAGGATCTCCACGAACGCCCGCATCCACCCGGGGTGGTCCGGCCAAGCCCGGGCCGAGACCAGCACGCCGTCGACCACCGCGTCGCCGTCCTCGTACGTGGCGCCGCCCGCCACCACGTCCAGTTCGAGCGCGGGGTAGGCGGCCGTCCGACGGCCCGTCAGGGCGCCGCCCGGCAGGCTGAGCAGCGGGCCGTGGCAGATCTGCGCGACCGGCTTGTCCTGCTCGAAGAAGTGCGCCACGATCCGCCGCGCCTCGGGGTCGTTGCGCAGGTACTCGGGCGCCCGGCCACCGGGCAGCACCAGCGCCACGTACTCGGCCGGGTCGACGTCGGCGAAGGCCACGTCGGCCGGCCAGCAGTAGCCCGCCTTCTCGGTGTACGTGTCGAAGCCCGCTACGAAGTCGTGCACCACGAACTGCAGGGTCTTCTTCGTCGGGGCCGCCACCACCACCTCGTACCCCTCCTCGACCAGCCGCTGGTAGGGGTAGATCACCTCCAGTGACTCCGCCGCGTCTCCCGTGACGATCAGAACCTTCGCCGCCATCCCGCAACCTCCCTCGACCCGACAACCGTCGCCGCCCACCCTGCCGCCACGCTCGGCCGTCGGCAACGAACGTCCTCGTTCACGCCCCGCCAGTGCCCTTGTGCGCCCCCGCGCGCCCCGCGCACCGACCGCCTAGTCTCGACACCGAGCCCAGCCGGCCGCCCCGAGGAGAGCGCGTCATGCCCCACTCACTGCCCGTCGAGGCCAGCACGGTCGCCAACCTCCGCGATCTCGGCGGCGTGCCGCTGCCGGGCGGACGGACCGTCAGGTCCGGCCTGGTGTTCCGCTCCGGGCAGCTCGACCGGCTCGACCCCGCCGCCGACCTGGTGTTCGCCGCCCTCGGCATCCGTACCGTGGTCGACCTGCGCACCGAGCGCGAACGCGCCGCCCGCCCCGACCGGGTCCCGCCCGCCGCCGACCTGGTCGTGGCGGACGTGCTCGCCGACGCGATGCGGGCCGGGGCCGCCTCCAAGCTCGCCACCGTGATGGCCGACCCGGCCGCAGCCAACCGCCTGCTCGGCGACGGCCACGCCGAGCAGGCGCTGATCTCCGACTACCGGGCCTTCGTCACCAGCGCCTCCGGCCGGGCCGCCTACCGGCTGCTCTTCACCGAACTGGCCCGCGGCACCGGCCCGCTGCTCTTCCACTGCACCGCGGGCAAGGACCGGACGGGCTGGGGCGCCGCCCTGCTGCTGCTCCTGCTCGGCGCCGACCCGGCCACCGTCCAGGACGACTACCTGGCGGTGAACCCGGCCGTCCGAGCCGCCTTCGCCCCCGTGATCACCGCCTTCACCGACGCGGGCGGCGACCCCGAGATCACCGAGGCGCTGCTCACCGTCCGCCCCGGCTACCTCGCCGCCGCCCTGGAGACCCTCACCGACGGGTGGGGCGACCCGGAGAAGTACGCCCGGACCGCGCTCGGCCTCGACGCCACCACCTTGACCGCCCTGCGCGACCGCCTCACCGGCTGAGACCACCTGAAGAACCGTCAGAGCACCGAGCTCCCCGCCACCGCCCCCAGCCCGTACGTGACCCCGACCATCGCCAGGCACCCCCCTCGCTCGCTGTGGGGTGACTGCCCCGCGCGGGGCAGGAAGGTGGCCCGGGACCGGAGGATGAGGCTGCCGGGCCGGTCGGGGATCGGCGCCAGGACGAACGTCTGGGTGAAGTTCAGCGGCCGGTCGACGAGGGCCACGACGTTGCTGTTCGCGCCGGGCTGCGGCTCGGTCGTGGCGACCTGGTGCTTGACGTCCTTCAGGTCGGGGGCTGCTTGAGCTGCGCGACGATGTCGATCAACCGCTCAACCCACCAAAGGGACACGCGCGAGCCCGGAGTCCGGCTCGCCGTGTTCCGCATCGAGCAGGGCCAACTTCTCGTAGTCGGGGCTGCCCGGTTCGGCGAAGAAGACGACGAAGCGCTGCTTGTAGCTGTGCTCCAGGGTCATCGACTCGTAGCCGAGGTGGAGGTCGCCGACGTCGGGGTGGTGGAAGGTCTTGGGGTCTGGGGCATGAGGCTTGATGTCGAAGCGGTCCCACAGATCGGCGAAGTCCCGGCTCTTGGTGCGGAGTTCATTGACCAGGTCGGCCAGATCCGGGGCTCCCGGTTCGGTACCGGCCAGTGCGCGCAGTCGGCCGACGCAGGCACGGGCCTGCTCGTCCCAGTCGGCGAGCACGGCGCGTGCGGCCGGGTGGAGGAAGGCGTAGCGGGCGAAGTTGCGCTGCTGCTCGGGCCAGTCGGCCAGGCCCGCGAAGAGTCGGAGTGCGCCGGGGTTGAAGGCCAGCAGGTCCAGGGTGCGGCTGACGATGTAGGCGGCGTTCGGGCGCACGGACTCCAGGAGCGCTCTTAGCTGCGGTCGTACGACATGGCCGGGTGCGGGCGGCTGTCCAGGGGCGTGAGCAGCGTGGGCCGCGAGCTCGCGCAGATGCTGATGCTCGTACGGGTCGAGGAGCAGGGAGCGGGCGAGTGCGTCGATGACCGTGGGGCCGGGGTGGGTCTCCTTGCCGCGTTCCAGCCGTACGTAGTAGTCGATGCTGATGCCGGTGAGGGTGGCCAGTTCCTCGCGGCGCAGGCCCGGGGTGCGGCGCAGGCCGGGGGTGGTGGGCAGCCCGGCCTGTTCGGGGGTGACCTGGGCGCGCCGGGCGCGCAGGTAGGCGCCGAGGTCGCTCGTGGCGTCCGTGGTGTGGCCCTTCACGTTCTCCGCTGCACGCTCCATGCACATATTTTGCCCGCTTTTCGGAGAGCGTCCCGGTGGGGCGTACGGGGGCTCGGTTGCGGGTCAGGACGGTGCGTGGGGCCGCGGCTCGCTGTCCATGGCCGGTCGCCTTCCGGGGTCGGGCACGGTCATGTCGAGCAGGAGCAGGGCGTCGTAGTCGGGGGTGCCGGGTTCGGCGACGTACACCCCGAGGCGCTGGCCTGGTGTGCCGTCCAGCGCCATGGACTGGGCGGTCAGGGTGAGCGTGCCGACGTGAGGGTGGTGGAACGTCTTGTGGGTGGCCTTGCGGCCGGTGACGTCGTAGCGCTCCCAGAGCCTCGCGAAGTCGGGGCTCTTGAGCACCAGCTCGCCGACGAGGGTGGTCAGGTCGGGGGCGTCGGGCGCGGTGCCCGCCAGTGCGCGCAGGCGGGCGACGCAGGCGCGTACCTGGATGTCCCAGTCCGGGAACAGGTCGCGGGCCACGGGGTGGAGGAAGAGGTAGCGGGCCAGGTTGCGCTGGGCGGCGGGCCAGCCGTCGAGGCCTGCGTACAGGGCGAGACCCCCGGGGTTGGAAGCGAGCAGGTCCATGCTGCGGCTGACGATGTACGCCGGGTTGGGGCGCATCGTCTCCAGGAGGAGCTTCAGGTGGGGGCGCACGGTGCGGCCGGGTGCGGGCGGCGGCTCGGGGACGTAGCGCGCGGCGCGGGCGGCCAGCTCGCGCAGGTGGTGGTGCTCGGCGTCGTCCAGGTGCAGGGCGCGGGCGAGGGCGTCGAGGACGGAGGGGCTGGGGCGGGTCTCCTTGCCGCGCTCCAGGCGTACGTAGTAGTCGATGCTGATGCCGGTGAGGGTGGCCAGTTCCTCGCGGCGCAGGCCCGGGGTGCGGCGCAGGCCGGCGCCGACGGTGAGGCCGACCTGCTCGGGTGTGGTCTGGGTGCGGCGGGCACGCAAGAACCGGCCCAGTTCCGCTCCGCCGCCGCTGCTCTGCTCGGATGCCATGCTCTTCAGTGTTGCGCCACGCTGACCTGCACGAAAGGTGTGTGAGGGGCCCTGCCACTCCCCCTGATCGTCACCCCCTGGCACGGCTCGGCCTGCCACCTGGGGCGAAAGCGGGCGAAGGTGTCATGGCGGGTCCCGCACCACCCGAGTGCGGGGAGCCCGCCTGTGTCCGAGCACTGGTCGGCCTGTGGTCCGTGCTCCGCGCCCCTATCCCGCGTGGAAGGAACCCCTCATGCGACACGTCACCCTGAACAACGGCGTCGAGATGCCGGTCATCGGCTTCGGCGTCTTCCAGATCCCGGCGGAGGAGACCGAGAAGGCCGTCACCGACGCCCTCGCGGCCGGCTACCGGCAGTTCGACACGGCCGCCGCGTACCAGAACGAGGAGGCTGTCGGCTTGGCGCTGAACAGCAGCGGCATCCCGCGAGAGGAGCTGTTCGTCACCACCAAGCTGTGGGTCCAGGACGCGCCCGCCGAGGCCAACACCAAGCAGGCCTTCGAGACCTCGCTGGCCAAGCTGGGCATGGACTACGTCGACCTGTACCTGATGCACCAGCCCTTCGGTGACGTGTACGGGCAGTGGCGCGCCATGGAGCAGCTGAACCGCGAGGGACGGGCCAGGGCGATCGGCGTCGCCAACTTCTACCCCGACCGCATCCTCGACCTGATCCTCAACAACGAGATCACCCCAGCGGTCAACCAGATCGAGGCCCACCCGTTCTTCCAGCGCACCGCTGACCAGGAGCTGATGGCCGAGCACGGCGTCCAGATCCAGGCCTGGGGCGGATTCGCCCAGGGCAAGAACGGCCTGTTCACCAACCCGGTCCTGAGCGAGATCGCCCAGGCGTACGGCAAGTCCGTCGGCCAGGTCGTCCTGCGCTGGGCGGTCCAGCGCGGTGTCGTCTCCATCCCCAAGTCGGTACGCCCCGAGCGGATGGCCGAGAACATCGACGTCTTCGACTTCGAGCTCACCGGCGACCAGATGGCCGCCATCGCCACCCTTGACGGCGGCGCGTCGCTGTTCTTCGACCACCACGACCCGGCGATGGTCCAGTGGCTGAGCGCGCGGCGCCTGAACGGCTGAACCGGGCACGTGCCATCGCGAGGACGCGAATGCTCCCCGAGCGGGCGGGCAAAGGCATCCGCGTCCTCGGCGTACCTTGCAGCACCTCTGCGGAAAGGACCTCGTCATGTCCCACGACCCGCTGCTGCACCGGACTGCCGCACCCCGGCGGCGCACGCTCCTGCGCGGGGTGCTCCTGACCGGCGCCGGCCTGGCGGCCTGTTCCCCGTCCGCACCGGACCTGGCCGCCTCCGACCCGGCGCAGGACCCGACCGCTTCCGTTTCCGCCGGGGTGCCACCAGGAAGACTCAGGAGAATCACCCATGACCAGCACGCAGCTGCCCGCTCCGGGCAACGCCACCACCCCGCCCGGCCCCCGGATCGCCAGCCCCGCCTTCGCGCTCGGCGCCGCGCTGCTCGGCTTCTTCGTGATCACCCTGGACGCGCTGATCGTCAGTGTGGCCCTGCCCACCATCGGCACTGACCTGGGCGGCGGCATGACCGGCCTGCAGTGGGTCGTCGACGGCTACACCCTGGTGCTCGCCGCGCTGCTGCTGTCCGCCGGATCGATCTCCGACCGGATCGGCGCCCGTCAGGCGTTCGGCGCAGGCCTGGTGGTCTTCCTGATCGCCTCAGCGGCCTGCGGCTTCGCACCCGCCCTCCCGACCCTGGTCGCGGCCCGGCTGGTGCAGGGCGCGGGCGCGGCGATCATGATGCCCGCCACGCTCGCCCTGATCCGCGAGGCGTACCCGGACGCGGGCCAGCGCACCCGCGCGATCGGGTTCTGGGCGCTGGGCGGCTCGGTCGGATCGGCGGCCGGTCCGCTGCTCGGTGGTGCGCTCAGCGCCGTCGACTGGCGGTGGATCTTCTTCATCAACCTGCCGGTGGGCATCGTCGCTCTGCTCCTGCTGGCCCGTACGGCCCGCTCCCCCAAGCGGCCGGTCCCGTTCGACTGGACCGGGCAGATCAGCGCGGTCCTCGCCATGGGTGGCCTGACGTACGCGCTGATCGAGGGCGGCGAGTACGGCTTCAGCACCGGTCCGGTCATCGTCGCGTTTTTCGTGGCCATGGTGGCCTTCGCGGTGTTCCTGCTCGCCCAGACGCGCGGCCGCCACCCGATGCTGCCGCTCTCCTTCTTCCGCTCCCGGCCGGTGTCCGTCACCCTGATGGCCGGTTTCGCCCTCAACGTCGGCTTCTACGGTCTGACGTTCCTGCTCAGCCTGTACTTCCAGCAACTGCGCGGCCTGTCCGCGCTCGCCACCGGCATCGCGTTCCTGCCGATGACGGTACTGACCGGCGTGATGGCTCTCCAGAGCGCCCGTCTGGTGAAGAGGTTCGGCGCCCGGGGCGTCATGATCACCGGCATGTGGATCATGGCTGCGGGCCTGCTGATCCTGTTCTTCCTCCCCGGCACCGCCCCGATCTGGCTGGTCGCCGTCCTGATGATGCCGGTCTCCCTCGGCGGCGCCCTCGCCGTCCCCGCGATGACCGGACTTCTCCTCCAGAGCGTCGAACCGGCGCAGGCGGGCCTGGCCAGCGGCGTCATCAACACTTTCCGCCAGTTCGGCGGCGCGCTGGCCGTCGCCGTCTTCGGCGCCTTGATCGCCGATCCGGACGCCTTCCTGAGCGGCATGCGCATCAGCCTCGCGATCGGCGCGGCGCTGCTCGTCGCGGCCGCTGCGGCAGGCGCGCTGGCGCTCCGGCCGACGGCCGCGGACAGGTAGCCCTGAGTTCCCGGATCGGCATGGAGTAACGCCCATGGCGTTCCGGAGCGACGGCGAGTTCGACCATGTCCGGCGGCCAAGGAACCCGGCGTCGCGTCCGAGTGCGCCCACGGCGCCCTGCGTACCCCGATCCAACAGCGCCCCGCCGCCGACGCGGCCCGTGCGGGGTAGTACCAGGACCCCTCAATCAAATGGAACAAATCAGACAAACCCGCAATAGTTTCTGCTGAGAGGCACTCCCGCCCGTTCCCCACGCAATCCCCCCGTCCCCGGATGCACAACCTCGCCGACAGCTACAGCGCGGCGAACGACCGCGAAGCCCTCATGGTCCTGGGCCGCCCATGGTCCAGGACCGATTCACGCACAAGGAGTTCCATGTCCACCTCACCGTCGCGGGCCGAGCAGCTTCTCGGCGATCTCGCGCCGAAGATGGTCCAGCTGACCGACGACGTGCTCTTCGGCGACGTGTGGGCGCGCAAAGAGCTCTCCCCGCGCGACCGCAGTCTGATCACGGTCGCCGTGCTCGCCGCGACCTCCCGCCCCGACCAGCTGAACAGCCATCTGCGCCTGGGGCTGCAGAACGGGCTGACCCAGGAGGAGCTCGTCGAGGCCCTGACGCATGTCGCGTTCTACGCGGGCTGGCCGGCCGGGATGGGCGGGCTCGTCCAGCTCAAGGCCATCGTCGAGGACGCGGCCCGCTGATCCGGGCCACAGGAGGAGTACGCGTCATGGAACTGCTACCGAAGATCCCCACCGCCAAGGCCCCGGCAGAGCGCTTCAGCGGCGACGTCTGGGTCGACATGCTCGCGCAGGGCGTGCCCCCGTCGCGGCTCGTGGCCGCCGAGGTGCGGTTCGCGCCCTGCTCCCGCACCGCCTGGCACCGGCACGCGCTCGGCCAGACCCTGCACGTCACCGCGGGCCGCGGCCTGGTCGCGACCCGCGACGGCTCGGTCATCGTGCTGCGCCCGGGAGACACCGTGCACACGCCGCCCGGCGAGTGGCACTGGCACGGCGCGGCCCCCGACCACTTCATGGCCCACATCGCCATCTCCGAGTCCGGCGGCGACCCGGCAGTGGCAGATGTCGACTGGGTCGAGCACGTAACCGATGACGAGTACCGGACGGCGGCGACGTCGCTGTGACCACCACCGGCCAGACCCCACTGACCATCCAGTCCCAGGGCAGCTTCGCGGTCGGCGGGACCGTGACCAGCCAGCCCGGCGCGTTCGACCCTCGCAATCCCACCGATCCCGCAGGCCAGACGCTGCACGGCGACCACCCCCGGGTCTCGTGCCAGATTCCCGTCGATCCGCGCCCGCTGCCGCTGCTGCTCTGGCACGGCTGGTGGGAGGACAGCAGCTGCTGGGGCACCACGCCGGACGGGCGGGAGGGCTTCACGTCGCTGTTCCTGCGCCGCGGGTTCGCCGTCTACACGCTCGATCAGCCGCGGCGCGGTTCGGCGGGCAAGACGACGGTGGCCGCGCCGGTGTCGACCGCCCCGAACGAGCAGTGGTTCTTCAACCAGTTCCGGCTCGGCGAGTGGCCCGACCTCTACCCCGGCGTGCAGTTCTCCGAGGACTCCGGTGCCTTGGAGCAGTTCTTCCGCGGGATGGTCCCCGACACCGGGCCGATCGACGCCGACGTGCTCGTCGCGGGGGCCTCGGCGGCCTTGGCCGCGATCGGCCCGTCAATCCTGGTGACGCACTCGCACGCGGGCGGCTTCGGCTGGCTGACCGACATGCAGGACTCGAACGTACGGGCCGTGGTCAGCTTCGAACCGGGCAGTGGGTTCGTCTTCCCCAAGGGCGAGGTCCCGCCGCCCATGCCCAGCGCCAACGGCACCCTGGAGGGCGTCCCCGTCCCGCTGGACAAGTTCCTGGCGCTCACCCGCGTACCGATCGTCGTGTACTACGGCGACAACATTCCCACCGAGCCCACCGACATCAGCGGCCGGGACAACTGGCGGGTCCGCCTCGCCATGGCCCGGCTGTGGGTGGACGCCATCAACCGGCACGGCGGCGACGCCGAACTCGTCTACCTCCCGGAGATCGGGATCACCGGCAACACCCACTTCGCCTTCTCCGACCTCAACAACGTGCAGATCGCCGACCAGGTCTCCGCGTTCCTGGCCAAGAAGGGCCTGGGCTGATCACCCAACAGCCGGTCAGAAACCCGCGGACCGCGCAGAGCGCGCACCGCATCGAAAGGAGATCCGCATGAACGACGCGCACGCAACAGCCCCGACCCAGACCACCGGGACTGCGGGGCCGGTGCTGGACTACCGGCAGAACCCCTTCGGCCTCGTCCACGAGTACGCGATCACGTCGAATGAGCCGGGCAAGGTGAACATCCACCCGGTCACGTACACGCTCCACGGTCTGAAGATCGCCGCGAACATCTACACCCCGGCGGACTACGACCCAACGGGTAAGCACCCCGCGATCACGGTGGCGCACCCCAACGGCGGCGTCAAGGAGCAGGTCGCCGGCCGGTACGCCCAGCGCCTTGCGGAACTGGGCTACATCACGATCGCCGCGGACGCCTCCTACCAGGGCGCCAGCGAAGGGCAGCCCCGCAATGTGGACAAGCCCTACCACCGGACCGACGACGTGCACGGCATGGCGGACTTCATCGCCGGCTTCCCCGGCGTGGACGTCGATCGGCTGGGAGCGCTGGGTATCTGCGGCGGCGGCGGGTACACGCTGAAGGCCGCACAATCCGACAAGCGGTTCACGTGCGTCGCCACGGTGAGCATGTTCAACTCGGGCCGGGTCCGTCGCAACGGATTGCAGGACTCGGCTCTGGACACCGTCCAGGAGCGACTGCGGCAGGCCTCCGAAGCGCGCGCCCAGGAAGCAGCCGGCGGCGAGGTCCTGTACGCCGGGGCGGCCGGCCTGACGGATGAGCAGATCGCGGCGCAGCCGTTCGATCTGTACCGACAGGGCTTCGAGTACTACTGGAAGACGCACGTGTCCCCGCGCTCGACCTTCAGGTACACGGTGAGCAGCCTGCTCGACCTGATGACCTTCGACGCCACCGACCAGCTCGACCTCATCGACAAGCCGCTCCTGATGATCGCGGGGAGCGAGGCCGACACCCGGTACATGAGCGAGGACGCCCTGCCCAAGGCCACCGGTGCCGATGAGAGGGAGCTGTTCCTCATCGAGGGCGCACGGCACATCGAGACCTACTGGGTCGACGCGTACGTGGACCAGGCCATCGCCAAGCTCACGGACTTCTACGGCAAGCACCTCTGAGCCCGACGACCTCCCCCGTCAACCCCGTCAGCCCCGTCAGAAAGGCCCCACCATGAGCACACTCGACTTCACCGTCTACGACCTGGACTTCCCCGTCGGGTCGAGGAACAAGACCGCCACCCTGGTCTCCGGCGAGCGCGAGGCGCTGCTCGTCGACGCCGCGTTCACCCGCGCCGACGGGCATCGGCTGGCCGCCGCCGTCCTGGACTCCGGCAAGACGCTGACCACAGTCTTCGTCAGCCATGCCGACCCGGACTTCTACTTCGGCGCCGAGGTGCTCGCTGACGCCTTCCCGGACGCCGCCTTCGTCGCCACGCCGCTGGTCATCGACCACATCAAGGAGTCGTACGAAGGCAAGCTCAAGGCGTGGGAGGCCCTCGGCCCGAACCTGCCCAGCCGCCTGGTCGACCTGAAGCCCCTGACCGGTGGTCTCACCCTCGAAGGCCACCGTTTCGAGCTCAAGGGCGGCCCGGCCGCCCTGCCCGACCGCCACTACCTCTGGCAGGCCGACCACCGCGCCCTCCTCGGCGGCGTCCTGCTCTTCCAGCGGGAACACGTCTGGGTCGCCGACACCGCCACGCCCGAATCCCGCGCCGCCTGGGTCACGCTCCTGGACGAGATGGCCGCGCTCGACCCGCAGCTGGTCGTGCCCGGCCACCGTCTCCCCGACACCGCCACCGACGCCTCCGCGATCACCAATACCCGCGAGTACCTGGTCACCTTCGAGGAGGAGCTCGGCAAGGCCTCCGACGGCGCCGCGCTGACCGAGGCCCTCGTCGCCCGCTACCCCGACAACGGCATGCTGATCGCCGCCCAGCTTGGCGCGAAGGTCGCCAAGGGCGAGATGAAGTGGGGCTGACTGCCATGTGCCACATCGAATTCGCCACCTCCACCGCACCCGCCGACGTCGTACGCCGCCAGTACCTGGCCTCGGCCGCAGGCGATCTGGACGCCCTGCGCGCCACCCTCGCCCCCGACGTGGAGTGGACCGAGATGGCCGGCTTCCCGCTCGCGGGCACGTACCGCACCCCCGAGGGCGTCACCGCCAACGTGATGGAGAAACTCGGCCAGGACTGGGAGGGCTGGGCCGCCCACGACGACACCTACGTCGTCGACGGCGGACACGTCGTCGTCCTGGCCCGCTACACCGCCACCCACAAGGCCACCGGAAAGCCACTCGCCGTCCGCGTCGCCCACCACTTCGTCGTACGCGGTGGACTCATCGTCCGCTTCGAGCAGTTCGTCGACACCGCCCTCGTCCGCGACGCCATGACACCGGGCACGTGACCACCCCACCCCAACTCATCCTTCCGGAACGACCCCATGACAGAAGACATCACCGGCGAAGACGCTGGTCCAGCGGGCCGTCGACCTGCGCGGCCGCGTCGACGTCATGCTCGACAACGCCGGTCTCATGCCGCTGTCCCCGCTGGAGATGGAACGCTTCGACGAGTGGGCAGGCCATCGACGTCAACGTCAAGGGCGTCCTGATTCGCCCGCTTCGCACCTATCGATCATGATCGTTCCGTATTCGCCCGGACATCCCGGGCAGGCGGAAACCGTGAGGAGACAGGAAACGGCATGATCGGCCTGGAACTCGTCGTCGTACTGTGCGCGGCCATCCTGCTGTGCGGCGTGCTCGCCCCGCAGCTGCGGATCAGCCGCCCCGTCCTCCTGTTGGCCTGCGGCATTCTCGTGGGGCTCATCCCGTCGCTGAGCGGGATCCGGCTGGAGCCGGACGTCGTCCTGCTGCTGTTCCTGCCCGTCCTGCTCTACTGGGAGAGCCTGACCGCCTCACTCCGCTCGATCCGCCGTGGACTGCGCGGAGTCGTCCTGGTCAGCACCCTTCTTGTCATCGCGACCGCCGCGGCGGCCGCCGCCACCGCCCACGCCTTCGGCCTGCCGTGGGGCCCGGCCTGGGTGCTCGGCGCCGCCGTCGCCCCCACCGACGCCACCGCCGTAGCCGCCCTCGGACGACTCCTCCCACAGCGCAGCCTGGACATGCTCAAGGCGGAGAGCCTCGTCAACGACGGCACCGCGCTGGTGGTCTACGGTGTCGCGGTCGGCGTGACCACCGGCGGCGAACGCCTCGGCGGCGGCCATGTCGGCTGGCTCTTCCTGTTCGCCTACGTCGGCGGCGCGGCGGCCGGCGCACTCGTCGCCTGGCCCGCCCTGTACGTCCTGCGCCGCCTCACCGACCCCGTGCTCAGCATCGTCCTGGCGCTGCTCACCCCGTTCACCGCCTACCTCCTGGCCGAGTCCGTCGAGGCGTCCGGGGTGCTCGCCGTCGTCGTCTGCGGGCTGATCGTCGCCCGTGTCGCACCCCGGGTCAGCGACGCGGCGTCCCGCACCGTCGGCTACCCGTTCTTCAGCATGGCCACCTACCTGCTGAACGCGACCCTGTTCCTGCTCGTCGGCCTGGAGATCCCCTCCGCGGTACGCGACCTGTCCAGCACCGCCCTCACCACAGCGGTCGTCATCGCCTTGGCGGTCTTCGCCGTCCTGGTCGCCGTCCGGATCGCCTTCCTCTTCCTGTCCGCCTATGCGATCCGGGCCCTGGACCGGCGCCCCGAACAGCGGCTGCGCCGGATGAGTCACCGCTACCGCATCGTCGGAGGACTGTCCGGCTTCCGCGGCGCAGTCTCCTTGGCGGTCGTACTCTCCGTCCCCACCACCCTCGACGACGGCACCCCCTTCCCCGACCGCGACACCCTGGTCTTCGTCACCGCCTGCGTGATCGTCCTGACCCTCGTCGTCCAGGGCGCGCTCCTCCCTGCCGTCGTCCGCTGGGCCGACCTTCCTGCCGAGACCAGTGCGGAGGAAGAGCTCCGCCTCGCCGGCACCACCGCCACCAAGGACGCGCTCGCCGCACTGGACACCCTCGCCGCCGACCTCGGCACCGGCCCCCA
The DNA here is from genome assembly GCF_014203705.1 of Kitasatospora gansuensis. Taxonomy (NCBI): domain Bacteria; kingdom Bacillati; phylum Actinomycetota; class Actinomycetes; order Kitasatosporales; family Streptomycetaceae; genus Kitasatospora; species Kitasatospora gansuensis. Next base: position 7,122,962 of record NZ_JACHJR010000001.1, on the reverse strand, counting down.
GGCCACCGACCAGCTACGCCAGGAACTCCAGCTCCACCTGGACCTCCTGGCCGCCGAACCCACCGGCAACCACCCGGCCCTGCGCCAAGCCACCGACATCACCACCCTGCGCCTCGCCGTCATCGCCCACAAACGCGCCACCGTCATCCGGCTGCGCGACACCCAGAGAATCGACGACAGCGTCCTGCAACGCTTCCAGGCCCGCCTAGACGCCGAGGAACAACGGCTCGCCCCGACCGAGCCAGCTGAGTAGCCCGCGTGGAACCCCTGCGTCGCGTGCGTTCGTGAAATCGCAGGGACTCGTGCGGAACACCGACGAAGGGACTGTACGAGAGTTGGCTCTTCGAAAGCGTGGTGACCATCCGGACCTGTGAGTGGTGACGCCCACACGTCATGGTCAAAGGTCGGGGGCGTTGTCGTCCACCGGGCCTTGCCGAAGTCCACCTCGCCGCCCGAGAACTCCGCGCGGTCGAAGCTCACGGCGCCACTGCTGAACTCGGCACCGGTCAGGTCGAGGTGGCATCCGCTCCAGGTCGATGCGGGAACGGAGACTGGACCTTCATCGCACGGGCCCTCGGCGCGGCCACCGTCTACGAGTAGCAAGCAGGCGGTCACGCCTTGCCGGCTCCACGCTGATTGCGACAGACCCCCCATCCGTGCACACCGTCCTCTCACGTCCCTGGCAGCGTACGGTGTACGGGCTCTGACGGTCCGTCGGCTCCGCCGTGTCGGTTTGACGTTCTCGCCATCCCGGGGATACCTGTCCATGACAAACCCTTGCGAGGCTCCGACCAGTCCGTCCACCCCGCTGGACACCCCCTCCCCCGGTGTGGACATCCCCCACCGGAGGTCCCGTGTCCCTCGATCTGCCGCCGACCCTCTCGGCCCGCTCCGACTTCGGCGCCCGGTTACGCCACTGGCGCCTGCTCCGCGGGCTCAGTCAGGCCGAGCTGGGCCGACGGCTCGGCTACGACGACTCGCACATCAGCCGGGTGGAGAACACCCGCCGCTGGCCACCGGCCGGAATGGCCGAACGGCTCGACGAACTCCTCGGCACCGCAGGTGAGTTGGCGGGCCTCTGGCCCCAGGTCGAGCGGGAGCGCCGCCGGCTGGCCCGGTACGGCCGGCCGGGCACCGCCGCGCCGGGGCCGGACGCCCTGGAGCAGCTGCTGACCGCCTACCGCACTGCCGCCCACGCGGTCGGCGGTCAGGCCCTGGTGGACGTCCTGGAGCAGCACGCCCGGCTGGCGGCCCGTCAGCAGCGCACCGCCCCCTCGGCCGAACGGGCCCGGTTCGGTTCGCTGGCCGCCCGCTACGCCGAACTCGCGGGCTGGGCCCGGTTCGACCGGCTGGAGTACGGCCGCGCGCTCGCCTGGTACGACTGCGGCCGGGAGTGGGCCGCCGTGGCGGGCGACCCGGCGGGGGTGTCGCTGCTGCTGGCCAGGCAGAGCGCGGTGCACTGGGCCTGCGGGCACTCGGCCGCCGCGATCGGCGCCGCCGGTGCCTCGTACGAGCAGGCCCTCCGGGCCGGGCGGCCCGCCGCCCAGGCCCGCGCGCTGCTGGCCCGGGCCCGGGGGCACGCGCTGGCCGCCGACCGCCGGGAGACCGAGCGGGCCCTGGAGGAGGCCGCCCGGCTGACCGAGGCCGAGCCGACCGCCGAGGCCAGGACCCGGCTACTGCTGGTGCACGGCACCTGTCACCGCGACCTGGCGGTCCGGACCGGCCGTCGCGCGCACGCCCGGGTGGCCACCGCCGGGCTGGACGAGGCGCTGATCCGGCTGCCGCTCGAACAGCAGCACTACCGCGCCCTGGTGACGGCTCGACTGGCCGGTGCGCACGTCTGGGCCGGACGCCCGGAGGCGGCCGGCACCGTGCTGGCCCGGGTGCCGGCCGCCGAGGGCCGGGTCGCGCTGGAGCGCCGCCAGTCCGAACGCTGGCTGTCCCGGCACATCGGGTGACGGCCCCTCCGCCGGATCGCGGAGGGGCCGCACCAGAAAGGGCTAGAGGGTCGCGGCCGCCGCCGTGATCGCCGCCGCGTACGTGCTCACCTGGGTGTACACGCCGGGCAGGCCAGGCCGCGCGCAGCCCTCGCCCCAGCTGGTGATGCCCACCTGGATCCAGTTGTTCGCGGAGTCCCGGCGGAACATCGGGCCGCCCGAGTCGCCCTGGCAGGTGTCCACCCCGCCGTTGGCCAGGTCGCCCGCGCAGAGCGAGGCGCCGGTGACCAGCCCGGGGTAGGCCGCGGCGCAGCTCGCGTCGCTGACGAACGGCACCGACGCCTTCCGCAGGTAGCGCTGCTGGGCGCCGCCCTCGGTGGCGGCACCCCAGCCCGCGACCGTGAAGGTGCCGCTGTCGTAGGCGGTGCTGCCCGCGATCGGCAGGGTGGTGACGGCGGTGCTGGTGACCGGCGAGGCGAGCTTGATCAGGGCCCAGTCGTTGCCGTTCTCGGCGCCGGTGAAGCCGGGGGCCCGGTAGACCTTGCTGGACTTGATCTTCACCGCGCTGCCGCTGTTCAGGTCCACCACGCCCAGGGTCGCGGTGATGCTGGTGGTGTTCCCGCTGGCGCCGACGCAGTGCGCGGCGGTCAGCACGATCTGCTTGGTGAGCAGCGCGCCGCCACAGCCCATCGAGAGCCGGACCATGAACGGGAACTCGCCCTGCGCGGCCCGGGTGCCGCCGACCACGCTCGGGGTCACCTCGCCGGCCTGGGCGGGCAGCACCATGGTGCCGGTCGCGAGCAGGGCGCTCGCCGCGAGCGTGGTCCACCGTGCCAGTTGACGCTTCATCAGGTTCCTCCGAAGTGGGGGTCGGGAGGGCCCCAGCTTCGTTGGCAGGACACGGTCAGCGGCAGGGGTGGGAACCTGCCACCGGGAACTGGCAGAAGCCCGGCCGAGAGCGGAGGATCGGGGCGTGGACACCGAAACCCCGGTCGAGCTGAGGCTCGGCACCGCCCGCGGCCGCTGGGTACTGGCCGCCACCGCGCTCGGCTCGGGCATGGCGATGCTGGACGGCACGGTGGTCAACGTCGCGCTCCCCACCATCGGCGCCGACCTGGGCGCCTCGATGGCCGCGCTGCAGTGGACGGTCAACTCCTACCTGCTCACCCTGGCCGGGCTGATCCTGCTCGGCGGCTCGCTCGGCGACCGCTACGGCCGCCGCCGGATCTTCCTGATCGGCGTCGGCTGGTTCGCACTGGCCTCCGCGCTCTGCGCCTTCGCCCCGAACGTCGAGCTGCTGGTCGCCGCGCGGGCCCTCCAGGGCGTCGGCGGCGCCCTCCTGACGCCCGGTTCGCTCGCGATGCTGCAGGCCTCCTTCCACCCGGACGACCGTTCCGGCGCGGTCGGCGTCTGGTCCGGCCTCGGCGGCGTCGGCGCGGCCGCGGGTCCGTTCCTCGGCGGCTGGCTGGTCGAGGGGCCGGGCTGGCGCTGGGTCTTCCTGCTCAATCTGCCGCTGGCCGCCCTGGTCACTGCGGTGACGGTCCGTCATGTCCCGGAGACCCGGGACGAGACCGCCAGCGGCCGCTTCGACCTGGCCGGCGCCGTCCTCGCCGCCCTCTCCCTGGCCGGGGTCACCTACGCGCTGACCGCCGGCCTGGACGGTACGGCCCTGCTCTACGGCGCGGCCGGCCTGCTGCTGGGCGTGGCCTTCGTCCTGGTGGAGCGGCGCGGCGCCGAGCCGATGATGCCGCTCTCGCTCTTCTCCTCCCGGCTGTTCTCCGCCGTCAACCTGGTCACGCTCTGCGTGTACGGGGCGTTCAGCGGGATCTTCCTGCTGCTGATGGTGCAGCTGCAGACCGTCTCGGGTTTCGCCCCGCTGACCGCCGGGGTCGCGCTGCTGCCGATCACCCTGCTGATGCTCGCCTTCTCCGGCCGGGCGGGCCGGTTCGGCCACCGGGTCGGGCCCCGGATCCCGCTCTGCCTGGGCCCGTTGATCTGCGCGGCCGGTGTCCTGCTGCTGCTCCGGGTCGGCCCCGGGGCCTCGTACTGGACGGACGTGCTGCCCGCCGTCACCGTGCTCGGCTGCGGCATGACCCTGCTGGTCGCCCCGCTCACCGCCACCGTGCTGGCCGCCGTCGACGTCCGGCACGCCGGGATCGCCAGCGGCGTCAACAACGCCGCCGCCCGGGCCGCCGGGCTGCTCGCGGTGGCCGCCCTCCCCGCGCTGGCCGGCCTCACCGGCGACGCCTACCTGGACCCGGTCCGGGTCGACCACGCCTTCCACACCTCGATGCTGGCCTGCACCGGGCTGCTCGCCCTGGGGGCGCTGCTCTCGCTGCTCACCATCCCGCGCACCGCCCTCGAACCGGACCACCCGACCGCGGCCCCCGCCTGCGAGTGGTACTGCGACGGCACCGCCCCGCCGCTGGACCAGGCCCCGCCCGGGTAACGACAGCGCCGCGCCCCGTCCGGAGACGGGCCGCGGCGCGGTCGTGCTGCTGACCTCAGGTCAGAGAATGTCGCCCGGGGTGTACTTCGCGGCGGCCGGGTACGCGGCGGCCACGGCCTCGATCCGGCGGACCACCTCGGCGACCTGGGCACCGGCCGCGCCGGTGAAGGAGAGCCGGTCGGCCAGCAGCGCGTCCAGCGCGGCCCGGTCGAGCGGGATCCGCTCGTCGGCGGCGAGCCGGGCCAGCAGCTCGTTCTCGCGGACGCCCTCACGCATGGCCAGCGCCGAGCCGACCGCGTGCTCCTTGATCACCTCGTGCGCGGTCTCCCGGCCGACCCCGGCCCGCACCGCGCCCATCAGGACCTTGGTGGTGGCCAGGAACGGCAGGTAGCGGTCCAGCTCGGTCTCGATCACGGCCGGGAAGGCGCCGAACTCGTCGAGCACGGTCAGGAAGGTCTCCAGCAGGCCGTCGAAGGCGAAGAACGCGTCCGGCAGCGCGACCCGGCGCACCACCGAGCAGGAGACGTCGCCCTCGTTCCACTGGTCGCCGCCCAGCTCGGCGGTCATCGAGGCGTAGCCGCGCAGGATCACGGCCAGCCCGTTGACGCGCTCGCAGGAGCGGGTGTTCATCTTGTGCGGCATCGCCGAGGAGCCGACCTGGCCGGCCTTGAAGCCCTCGGTCACCAGCTCGTGACCGGCCATCAGCCGGATCGTCTTGGCCAGGCTGGACGGCGCGGCGGAGAGCTGCACCAGGGCGGTGGTGACCTCGAAGTCCAGCGAGCGCGGGTAGACCTGGCCGACGCTGGTGAAGACGTTCTCGAAGCCGAGGTGACCGGCCACCCGCTGCTCCAGCTCGGCCAGCTTGGCGGCGTCGCCACCGAGCAGGTCCAGCATGTCCTGGGCGGTGCCGACCGGGCCCTTGATCCCGCGCAGCGGGTACCGGGCGATCAGCTCCTCCAGCCGCGCGAACGCGACCAGCAGCTCGTCCGCGACGGTCGCGAACCGCTTGCCGAGCGTGGTGGCCTGGGCGGCGACGTTGTGCGAACGGCCGGCCATCACCAGCTCGCCGTACTGGGCCGAGAGCTTGCCGAGCCGGACCAGCACGGCCACCGTACGGTCCCGGACGTGCTCCAGGGACTGCCGGATCTGCAGCTGCTCAACGTTCTCGGTGAGGTCCCGAGAGGTCATGCCCTTGTGGATCTGCTCGTGCCCGGCGAGCTCGCTGAACTCCTCGATCCGGGCCTTGACGTCGTGCCGGGTGACCCGCTCACGCGCGGCGATCGAGCCGAGGTCGACCTGGTCGGTCACCCGCTCGTAGTCGGCCACCGCACCGGCCGGCACCTCGATGCCGAGGTCCTGCTGGGCCTTCAGGACGGCGAGCCACAGGTGGCGCTCGAGGACCACCTTGTGCTCGGGGGACCACAGCTGGGCCAGGGTCGCCGAGGCGTACCGGGAGGCCAGGACATTGGGGATCTGGGGCTTCGCGCTCACGCTTCGCAAGCCTAACAGTCAAGGTCAGCGCACCCGACAGCGGCTCTCCCGCAGTGCACCACCGCTCAGGATCTGGGTGTGCGGGTGCGTGCCGCCATCGCCTCCCAGAACCGGCTCAGCTCCTTGCACGTCACGCCCTGCCAGGGTGCGCGCTTGCGGCCGAGGACGGGCAGCAGGCCCCGGTGCCAGTACAGCAGGGCCTGCTGCTGCCGGCAGAACACCTCCCGCAGTTCGGCCCGCAGCGACTCGCCCTTGGACGGGTACGGGCACAGTTCGAAGGGGCAGTCCCGCAGGCAGGTGTTGCCCGGTTCGGCGGTCTCGGCCATGCCGATGGTGCGCTCGGGCTGCAGCGGCGAGCGGTCCTTGGCCAGGCACGGTGGCAGCGAGTTCCGGTTCGCCCGCTCCAGGCGGCTCTCCAGCTCGTCCGGCTTCCCGTTCCGCTCGGTCAGGTTGACCAGCAGCAGTACGTCGCCGAGCAGTTGCTGGGCCCGCGGGTCGAGCGTGCTCCAGCCCACCGAGGACGGGATCCAGAGGTTGTGCTTCCGGTAGAACCGCGGGTCGCCGGGGCTCGACCCGACGTTCTCCATCGCCCCCTTCTCGTCGATCCAGATGTACTGCTCGGGGCGGCCGGTCTCCAGCGCCAGCACGGCGAGGTCGGCCGCCCGCGCCACGAAGGGGTGCAACCGCTCGCCCCTCCGTCCCTGGTCCTCCGGACGGCGGTCGACGGCGGCCCGCGCGCTGCCCGCCATGGTGAGCCACCGCTGCACCGCGTCACTCGGGTCGGCCCTGGGCCGCCGCCAGCGGACCGATCCGCTGCTCCGGTCCTGCTCCTCGGGCAGGGTCCGCCCGGTGTGGTCGGGCAGTTCCCAGAGGCACAGCGCGTGGATCAGGGTCAGCTGGGAGAACCAGAACCGGGCCCGGGAGAGCATTGTCTCCGCCTGCTCGATCAGGTACTCCCGCGCCTCGTTGCTGGTGTCCGGATGGCGCTTGCGGCGGTTGGCCGCACTCTTGAAGCCCTGCGCCAAGGCGATCTCGAAGGAGATCGGCAGGTCGGCGCGGCCACCGGCGGACGCCAACGGGTCGAGGTGCTTCAGCCAGAGGTCGAGCCGCTCCTTCGCCTCCCCCCGGCGCTCGACCCCGACCGATCCCACGATCATCGGGACCAGCCAGGCCCGCGCGGCGAACTCCCGCCAGAGCTGCCGGCGCTTCTCGTCGTCGTCCCGGACCAGCTGCCGGTAGCGCTCCCGGCGCTCCTCGGCCCCGGGCCCGTCGACGAGCGCCGGGTAGCGGTGCCGGCGCTCGACCGCCCGCCGCGCCTGCACGGCCTGCTCGTACTGCCACACCGGGTCGTCGCCCTCCTCACCGGGGTCGCCGCGCCGGTACAGCTTGCGGATCGCGTTGAACGCCGCGTCGCCACCCGCCCCGATCTCCTGGGCGATCCCCAGTCTCAGCGAGTAGGACCGCTCCCACTTGGCGATCTGGAGGAACTCCGCATACGCCGGCTCGCCGTAGTCGAAACCCTCCACGGGCGAGCGCTGCAGCTCGTCGCGCCGTCGGCTGATCTCGCGGAGCGCCTCGCCGAAGCGGGCGACCAGCCGGTGCTTGGCCTCGTCGAGCGTTCTCCGGTCCCCTGAGGTGATCTTCGGCCACCGCTCCAGCAGCTCCTTCGCGATGCTCCGGTGGATCGGCTTCTGCACATGGACGTCGTACTCCAGTGCCGTGGCGTACATGTCGAGGGCCTTGGCGTCCGACCGCTCCCGCGCGGCGTCCACCAACAACTGTGCCACTCCGTCCGTGGCGCGCGGGGACTTCTTGCAGCCGCGCAGCACCAGCGCGATCAGCAGCTCCCGCCCGGGCCCCTGCCCGCCGATCGCCTCCTCCAGGGCGCTCCCCACGGAGTGCAGGCAGCTGGAACCGAAATAGGCCTGCAGGATGCTGTGCGGGAAGCGGACCCGGTCCCCGAAAGCCTCGACCAGACCGAGTGCCTCCGCTCGCGAGGTGTAGAGCGACAGTAGGCTCTCGCAGCGGGTGATCTCCATACCGTTCAGTTCGGTGATCTCCCGGTGGAGACTGCCGGCCGCCCCGGCGAGCCAGGAGTCCGCCGGCTCGATCAGCTCCTTGAAGCTCACTTCCAGCCGGTCCTGCAACAGCCCGATGCAGGCGAGTGCGGAGATCATCTTCACGGTCTTGGCGCGCTCCTCGCTGGGCAGCGCGACCTCCTCCCGGAGATGACCGTCGACCAGGGCCCGTTCCCAGGTCTCGAGCAGCCGCAGCCTGAGCATCGACCGGTCCCGGCTGCGGGTGTCCAGCTGGTCCCAGTCCTTGCTCTTCTCGAGGTGTTCCAGCAGGTGATGCTGCCTCAGCTGGCGAGCCAACTGCATGTACAGCGGAGACTCGGAGACCATCGCCGTCTCCACGATCCAGTCCAGCCGGGTGCTGTCCGGATCGGGGTCGCTGCGCGTGAGGTAGTCCAGCGCCGCCTCCTCCGAGAGCGGCTCGAGGTCGATGATCGAGGCCTCGGTCTCCTCCAACGGGGCGTGCGGCCGGGAGGCGATCACCAGCGGCAGCTTCTGCCGGTCCGCGAGCTGGATCGCGCGCCGGATCAGATTGTCCCGGTCCGCCTGCTGGTCCGCGGCGGTGAACGCCTCCTCCAACCCGTCCGCGAGGACGACGGCCCGGCCGTCGATGCACAGCTGCCGCCAGACCTTGACGCTCTGTTCGGTGGAGAGCAGTCCGGGGTCGGTCTCGGCGCAGAACCGCCGCTTGGCCAGCTCGCCGAAGTCCAGCTTCCCGCCGTCCGCCCCGACGTCCCGCAGCCGGAGCGGCACCGGTACCGCCCCTTGCTGCGCCAGCAGCTGGGTGAGGTGCACGAGCACCGCGGTCTTGCCGGCTCCCACGCCCCCGACCAGCAGGTACGGGCGCCGGGTCGCCCGGTCCCGCAGCGACTGCGCGATCACCCGGCAGAGCTCACGGCGGCCGACCACCTCGTCGGTCATGGTGCCGGCGCTCGGCACCAGGTCGTGCGGCCGGCGCCTGGCCGTCCGGGCAATCGGGCGCCTGATCCGCAAGTACCGGTAGAGCAGGAACACCGAGGTCGCCAACGCCAGCGCCAGGAACGGGGAAGCGAAGCCGAGGATCACACCACAGGCGTTGCCGGAGGCTTCGCAGCGCTCCCAGACCGGGCCCTTCCGCGCCTGCACCACGGTCACCACCGCGTAGCCCACCCAGGCCAGGAAGAAGATCGCGAACGGGATCGACAGCCGCTGCAGCATGGCCACCCCCGAGGGCCGCCACCCCCATCTGCGGGGCCGGGCCACCTTCCGCCGCGCCACCCGGTTCAGCTGGACGATCCGCCACAACCGCCGGATCCGCCGGGCGCCGCCGAAGATCAGCCGCCGTAACCGGACCAGCTGGGGGGCCGAACGCGGCCTCGCCTTCCCCGTCTGCTGCCGCGTGGCGTTGTTCATGGCGATATCCCAAGACATCCGGAAACGGGGTTTGGGGGCATCGGAAAGAGGATGCGCGTATCACTGGTCCGGGCGCTCGAGGATCCGAGCACGGCTCGCTTCCATCGAAGCACCGCCCGAATGGGATGTAAACCTGGGCGCCGACGGCCGCCCGGCCCCGGCTAACCGGTCGTCAGCAACGGCAGGACCTGCTTGCACAGGCCCTCCAGCGCGACCCGCTGTTCGGGGCTCAGCGAGCCGAACGCGCGGTGCGCCCTGGCCATGTCGTCCCGGACCTGCTCGAGCACCTGGCGGCCCGGATCGGTGATGGTCACGATCTTCACCCGCCGGTCGCCGGGAGCGGCCTCGCGGTGGGCCAGGCCGAGTCCTTCGAGGCGGTCGACGATGCCGGTGACGTTCGAGGCGTCGCAGCCGAGCCGCCCGGCCAGCGCCCGCATCGGGACCGGCTCCTGGACGGCCTTCAGCGCCTTGGCCTGCGAGGAGCTCAGCCCGTGCCGGGCGGCGGCGGCCGCGAAGTCCTGGAAGTAGGCGGCGCCGACTGCGGCGACGGCCTCCATCAGGTCGGCGGTGGAGGGAGGGGTGGTGGTGCCCATGCGGCCAGGGTACGCACAGTTGCTTCAGTTACTCCAGTTTTCACCTGGTCAACAGCTTTCAGAGCACCAGCTGCTCGAACAGCCGCCGCAGCTCGGCCTCCGGATCAGCGGTCAGCCCGGTGTGCACCGGCCCCGGCTGGACCACCGCGCTGCGCGGCGCGGTCAGCCAGCGGAACCGCTGCCCGGGGCTGTCCCCCGCCGCCGGACCGGCCTGGCTGCCGCCGGTGCAGACCGCCTCGATCCCGTACAGCGCGCGGCGCACCCCGGCCACGTCCGCCACCGGGTCCAGCGCCAGCAGCCTGGCCTGGTCCAGGTGGGTCCGGGCCGCCAGATGGGCGTTCTGCCGGCAGTACAGCAGCACCCCGATGTTGATGCACTCGCCGCGCTCGACCCGGGGCACCGCCCGGATCACCGCGTACTCGTAGTCGTGCAGCCCGGCGCTCACGCCGCCACCTCCGGGAGCCAGTCGTGCCGTCCGGCCAGCCGAGCCGTCAGCTTCTCCAGGTACGCCGCCCGGACGGCCTCCGGGCCGTCGAAGCCCGGCTCGTCGGTCAGCCACTCCTCGGGGATCGCGGCCACCGCCTTCGCCAGCGCCGCACCGGCCAGCGGGGCCAGCTCCTGGTCGGCCGCCTTCAGGTCGGGCTCGGCGCGCAGCAGCGCGTGGTCGGCGGCGTCGTACGGCCGGCTCACCCAGTTCGCCGCACCGGCCCAGTGGTGATGGAAGATCAGGCTGGCGCCATGGTCGATCAGCCGCAGGCCGCCGGTGGCGACCAGCAGGTTGGGGTTGCGCCAGGACCGGTCGACGTTGCCGATCAGCGCGTCGAACCAGAGCACCCGCCCGGCCAGCCCGGGGTCCACCTCGAAGCACAGCGGGTCGAAGTTGAGCGCCCCGCTGACGAACGCCATCCCGAGGTTCACCCCGCCACTGGCCCGGATCTGCTCCTGGATCTGCACCTCGGGCTCACTCCGCGCCAGCACCGGATCCAGCTCCAGCCGGACCAGCTCCGGCACCGGCAGCCCGAGCCCCCGCCCCAGCTCCCCGGCCAGCACCTCGGCGACCAGCGCCTTCCGGCCCTGGGCCGCACCCGACCACTTGAGCACGTACAGCCGATGGTCGTCGGCCTCGACCAGGCCCGGCATCGAGCCGCCTTCTCTGAGTGGCGTCACATACCGGACCGCCGTCACCTCTGGGAGCACCCGCTCACCCTAGCTCCAGCCGTCAGGTGGCAGACCGTCACACCCCGTGCGAGGGTGACGAACAGTTGTCACCCGTGTTCGAAGGACGGCTCGACCCCAGCACAGGTAAGGGATGGACGATGGCACGACCTCGAATCCTGATCGTCGGCGGCGGTTTCGCCGGTCTGGAGTGCGCGCGCCGGCTGGAGCGCAAGCTCGCCCCCTCCGAGGCGGAGATCACCCTGGTCACGCCGTTCAACTACCAGCTCTACCTGCCGCTGCTGCCGCACGTCGCGGCCGGCGTGCTCACCCCGCAGTCGGTGGCGATCTCGCTGCGCCGCACGCTGCGCCGGACCCACATCCTGCCGGGCGGCGCGATCGGGGTGGACCCGCGCTCGAAGGTCTGCGTGGTCCGCAAGATCACCGACGAGGTGGTCGCGGAGCGGTACGACCAACTGGTGCTCGCCCCCGGCAGCGTGACCCGGACCTTCGACATCCCCGGGCTGACCGACTACGCCCGCGGCATGAAGACGCTGGCCGAGGCGACCTACGTACGCGACCACGTGATCGCCCAACTCGACCTGGCCTCGGCCACCTTGGACCAGCACGAGCGGGAGTCCCGGCTGCAGTTCGTGGTGGTCGGCGGCGGCTACGCGGGCACCGAGACGGCGGCCTGCCTGCAGCGGCTGACCACCGCCGCCAGCAAGCGCTACCCCCGGCTGGACCCGCGGCTGATCAAGTGGCACCTGATCGACATCGCGCCGAAGCTGATGCCCGAGCTGGGCGACAAGCTCGGCACCACCGCACTGCAGGTGCTCCGGGCCCGCGGCGTGGAGGTCTCGCTCGGGGTGTCGGTGGCCGAAGTCGGCGCCGAGACGGTCAAGTTCACCGACGGCCGGGTGCTGCCCAGCCGGACCCTGATCTGGACCGCCGGGGTGGCGGCCAGCCCGCTGATCGGCACCCTGGACGCGGAGACCGTCCGGGGCCGGGTCGCGGTGACGGCCGAGATGCGGATCCCGCAGTTCGAGGGCATCTTCGCGCTCGGCGACGCCGCGGCCGTACCGGACCTCGCGAAGGGCGACGGCGCGGTCTGCCCGCCGACCGCCCAGCACTCGGCCCGGCAGGGCAAGGCGGTGGCCGACAACCTGGTGGCCACGCTGCGCAACCAACCGCTGGAGCCGTACTACCACAAGGACCTCGGCCTGGTGGTGGACCTCGGCGGCAAGGACGCGGTCTCCAAGCCGCTCGGCATCGAACTCAAGGGCGTACCTGCCCAGTTGGTGGCCCGCGGCTACCACATCATGGCGATGCGCTCGAACGCCGCGAAGTTCCGGGTCGGGGCCAACTGGGTGCTGAACGCCACCGCCGGGGACGACTTCGTCCGCACCGGCTTCCTGGCCCGCCAGCCCGCCCGGCTGCGCGACTTCGAGTACACCGACGCCTACCTGACCAAGGACCAGGTCCGCGAACACGCCCAGGCCCTGCTGGCCAAGGGTTAGTCCCCCGAGCCACCGGCGCTCCCGTCCCCTCCGGCCGGGAGCGCCGGTGCGTGTCTGCCTAACGGGCCGTCAGGTACATCCCGGTGGCGTCCTGGCCGGCCGTGTTGCGGCAGGACTGGTCGCCGGTGGGCTTGGCCCAGAGCAGGGTGAGGCAGCGGCCGAGAGCGAGCTGGCCGTAGTAGTTCGGGTGCATGGACTCGCGGGTGTCGCCCTGGGAGGCGCTCAGGCCGGCGTCCACGAAGCGGGCCCACTCGCTGGTGGTGGCGCTCGGGGCGGTGGTGGAGGTGGCCTGCTTGGTGGCCTTGGAGCAGACCTCGCGGCCCGCCAGCATGTCGCGCAGGTCGAGGAACTGCACGCCCTTGGCCTTGGCGACCTTGGCCAGCTCGTCGGAGATCTGCGGGACCAGCGAGCTCCTGGCCCAGTCGGCGTCACCGTTCCAGAACGGGCAGCCGCCGGTGTCGGCGCGGCTCCAGCCGCTCTCGGAGTAGCGCATGTCCGCACCGCGCGGGATCGGCGAGGGGTAGGACTGCAGCACGATCCGGTACGCGGAGGAGGAGTAGCCGGCCGTCGACATCACCGCGCGGATCTCGTCGATCGACTTGCCCACGCCCGCCATCGCGGCGGGCATCCGGGAGTCGACCGCCTCCTGCTGGTCGTCGTGGCAGTACGAGTACCAGATCAGGTAGTCCTTGACGCAGGTCTCGATCACGTCGGCGAAGCCGAGGTCGTTGCCGCCGATCGACAGCGTGATCAGCTTGACGTCGTTGGCGGCCGCGACGGCGGCGAGCTGGTCGGCCTGCGGCAGTTCGCCCTTGTAGGACTGGCCGCCGTTGGCGGCCCGGAAGACGTTGGCCGAGACGGCGCCCGAGCAGGCCAGGTTGATCTGGGTCTGGGCGATGCCGGTGGCGCTGCGCACCTCGGCCGAGTCCGAACGGTCGCACCCGTTCGCGTAGCTGGTGCCGTAGGCACGGCTGGGGTCGTACGAACTTCCGTTCCAGGCCCGGTCGGTCCCGGCCCGACTCCCTGAGGTGACGACGCTGTTGCCCTTCCAGCGCCCGGCCTCGCCGGAGATGTAGCTGTCGCCCAGCGTGACGCTGGCGGTGGGGCCGGTGGCGGCCTGGGCGGGGGTGGCGAGGGCCAGCAGCGGTGCGGTCAGGACGGCTGCGGCCAGTGCCGTTGCGGCTCTTCCGGTAATACGGCGGGTGACGCTTCGAGAGTTTTCGAGCACGGCGAAACTCCTGCGAACGGCCTCCCGATGAGTGGGGTGGGGAGGCGCGGGTGAGGGTAAGCCGCCGGCCGGTGGCGCGATGAATGTGACATGCCCACCGTTGTTACCGCTAGGTATCCGACCAGAGTTTCTTCCACGACTTATGTCAAGTGATGGACCGACTACAGCCGGTATGTCAGCTCGAATGCCCAGCTCACACCGTCACCCCAGCCGGGAGCCCGCCCGGGCCGGGAGCAGCACCGCCGCCAGGTCGGCCGCCAGCGCCGGGGCCAGCTCGGCCGGCAGCGCGGCCACCGTGAGCCGGACGGCGGGCGGCGACTGCAGCCGGAACCGGGCGCCGGGGGCGGCCACCCAGCCCCGCTGGGCCAGCCCGGCGATCACGCCGCTCTCCTCGGGGACGGGCACCCAGACGTTCAGCCCGCTGGCGCCGTACGCGGTGATGCCGTGCCCGGCCAGGGCCCGCAGCACCGCCTCCCGCCGCTCGCGGTAGACGGCGGCCACCGAGCCTGCCGGGGCCGCGTCGGTGCGCCAGAGCTCCGCTACGGTGCGCTGGAGCAGCAGGCTCACCCAGCCGCTGTCCAGCCGCTGGCGGCCCAGCACCCGGCCGATGGTGGTCTCGTCGCCGGTCAGCACGGCGACCCGCAGGTCGGGCCCGTACGCCTTGGCGGCCGAGCGGATCACCGCCCAGTGCGGGGTGTCGGCGGTGGCCAGTGCCTGGTAGGGCTGGTCCACGATGCCGTGCCCGTGGTCGTCCTCGATCACCAGCGTGCCGGGGTGGCGGGCCAGCACCTTGCGCAGCTCGGCCGCCCGGGCGGGGGTGAGGGCGGCGCCGGTCGGGTTCTGCGCACGGACGGTGACCACCACGGCCCGGGCGCCGGCGGTCAGGGCAGCGGCCAGCGCGTCGGGCAGCGGGCCCTGGTCGTCCAGCCGGACGGGGGCCGGGCGCAGCCCGAGCGCGGGCAGCTGGTCCAGCAGGCTGCCCCAGCCCGGGTCCTCCACGGCCACCTGGTCGCCGGGCCGCAGCGCGGAGTTGAGTACCCGTCCGATGCTGTCCAGGGCGCCGGAGCAGACCGCGAGCGCGCCGTCGGGAACGCCGTCGGCCAGGAAGCCGGCCCGGGCCAGGGCGAGCAGCGCGGGGTCGGCGACCGGGTGCCCGTACAGCACCGGGTGCGCGTCGCCCGCGGCGGCGGCGAGCGCCAGGGCGGGGGCGAGGGCGGGCAGCAGGGCCGGGTCGGGGTTGCCGTCGGCGAGGTTCCGGGCGCCGGCCGGGACCGGGATCGGGATCTGGTCGCGCGGGCTGGTGACCGGCCGGGGCAGCACCCGGCTGCCCTTGCGTCCGGCGGTCTCGATCACGCCCCGGTCGCGCAGCAGCCGGTAGGCGGCGGCCACCGTGTTCGGGTTCACCCCGAGCTCGACGGCGAGGTCGCGCAGCGGTGGCAGCGCCGCCCCCGGCTGCAACAGGCCGGAACTGACGGCCTGTTCGATATCGGCGGCGATCTCACTGGCACGGCGACCCTTGATCAGATACTCTCCTAGCACAAACACGAGTATGCACTAGTACATAGAGGTTGTCATGTCGGACACGGCTTCTTACACCCGGAACGAGCGCACCACCCCGACCCGCTACCGCGACCGGGCCACCTGGGAGCGGGACGCGATCCACGCCATCCTGGACGCGGCCTACGTGTGCCACCTCGGCTTCGTCGCCAACGGCACCCCGGTGGTGCTCCCCACCATCTTCGCCCGGGTCGGCGACCGCCTCTACGTGCACGGCTCCACCGGCAGCCGCCCGATGCGCGGCGCGGCGGACGAGGGCATGCCGGTCTGTGTCACCGTCACCCTGGTCGACGGCCTGGTGCTGACCAAGTCCGCCTTCAACCACTCCGTCAACTTCCGTTCGGTGGTGGCCCAGGGCATCGCCCAGCAGGTCACCGATCCCGAGGAGCTGGCGGTCGCGCTGGACGCCCTGGTCGACCACTCCATCCCGGGCCGCTCGGGCGAGGTGCGCCGGCCGAACGCCAAGGAGCTGGCCAAGACCGCCGTGGTCCGGCTGGTGCTGGACGAGGTCTCGGCCAAGACCCGGGCGGACGGCGCGGACGACGACGAGGAGGACCTCGACCTGCCGTACTGGGCCGGCGTGATCCCGGTGAGCACCGTGTACGGCACCCCCGAGCCGCACGAGAGCAGCACCGGGGAGCTGCCCGCCCACCTGCAGAACTTCCGGCGCTGAGGAGACCGTCGTGCTGATCCGATCCTGGGACCGCGGCAGCGACGCCGAGTGGCGCGCGTGGCTCGCCGACGGGCGCGACTTCGGGCTGCTGGCCGCCAACGGCACCGACGGCCGGGGCCCGGTCCTGGTGCCGACCCACTTCCTGCTGGACGGCGACGAGATCGTGCTGCACCTCGGCGCCCCCAACCCGTTCTGGGCCGCGGTCCGGGCCGACCCCAAGGTCACCCTGGCGGTCACCGACGACTACGCCTTCGCCGCCGGCGCCTGGCGTGCCGAGCCGTACGTGCCGACCAGCTACTACGCCTCGGTGCACTTCTCCTGCACCGCCGAGGTGGTCGAGGACGCGGCCGGCAAGGCCGCGATCCTGAACCGGCAGCTGGCCCACTTCGAGCCCGACTGGCCCGGCAGCACGCCGGTGACAGCGGGTCAGGAGCCGTACGGGGGCCTGCTGTCCGGCATCCGCGGCCTGCGGCTGACCGTCGACCGGGTGGACGCCAAGTTCAAGTATGACGACAAGAAGCCGGTCGAGCAGCAGGCGGGCTTCGCCGAGCGGCTGGCCGAGCGCGGCACCGGGCGGGACGCGGGGGCCCGGGAGCAGCTGCTGCGGCGCAACGCCCAGCGGGCGGGCTGCCCGCTGGGCTGACCCGCCCCGTACTGCCGGCTGGATACGACATTTCGTCAGATCAACGCCAGAACACGCTTTTTGCGCGGCCGACTGGTGGAATAAGGGACATACTCTGTCCAATCGGCCGCGCTGCTGGGCCGTCGAACCCCAGGAGCGTGTCGTGTCCACCGGCTCTCCGGTCCAGCCCGCCGACCAGACCCATCTGGGTCACGTGGTCTTCATCTCGGCGGCCGCCGCCATGGGCGGCTTCCTGTTCGGCTACGACAGCGCCGTCATCAACGGCGCGGTGACGGGTATTCAGAGCCACTTCGCCGTCGGGAACGGCGAGACCGCCTTCGTGGTGGCGATCGCCCTGCTCGGCTCGGCGGTCGGCGCGGTGCTGGCCGGGCGGCTGGCCGACCACCTCGGCCGGGTCAGGACGATGCTGCTGGCCGCGACCCTGTTCGCGATCAGCGGTGTCGGCTCGATGTTCCCGCCCAGCATCGAGATGCTGGGCCTGTGGCGGGTGCTCGGCGGCGTCGCGATCGGCATCGCCTCGGTGATCGCCCCGACCTACATCGCCGAGGTCGCCCCGACCGCCTACCGCGGCCGGCTGGCCTCCTTCCAGCAGCTCGCCATCGTGCTCGGCATCACCGTCTCCCAGCTCGCCAACTGGGCGCTGAACGAGGCGGCCGGCGGCACCTCCACCGGCCACCTCGGCGGCATCCAGGCCTGGCAGTGGATGCTCGGGGTGGAGACCGTCCCGGCCCTCGTGTACGGCGTGATGGCCCTGGCCATCCCCGAGTCGCCGCGCTTCCTGATCGCCAACCGCCGGGAGGAGCAGGCCCGTACGGTGCTGCTGGAGGTGGAGGGCGAGCACATCGACCTGGACGCCCGGGTGGCCGAGATCCGCGCGGTGCTGGACACCGATCACAAGCCCCGGCTCAAGGACCTGCTGGGCGGGCGCTTCGGCCTGCTGCCGATCGTCTGGATCGGCATCGGCGCCTCGGTCTTCCAGCAGTTCGTCGGCATCAACGTGATCTTCTACTACTCGTCCTTCCTCTGGCAGTCGGTCGGCATCGACGAGTCGAACTCGCTCCTGATCAGCCTCTCCACCTCGATCGTCAACGTGGTCGGCACCGTGATCGCGATCGCCCTGGTCGACCGGATCGGCCGCAAGCCGCTGGCGCTGGCCGGCTCGGTCGGCATGGCGGCCGCGCTGGCCACCGCCGCCTGGGCGTTCTCCTACCGGCACGGCACCGGTGACACCGCCACCCTGGACGACACCCACGCCACCGTCGCGCTGGTCGCGGCGCACGTGTTCGTACTCTGCTTCGCCTTCTCCTGGGGCGTGGTGGTCTGGGTGCTGCTCGGCGAGATGTTCCCCAACAAGATCCGCGCGCTGGCTCTCTCGGTGGCGGCCTCGGCCCAGTGGATCGCCAACTGGGCGATCACCGTCAGCTTCCCGAGCCTCTCGGACTGGAACCTCTCCGCCACCTACGTCATCTACACGGCCTTCGCCCTGCTCTCCATCCCCTTCGTGGCGTACTGCATCAAGGAGACCAAGGGCCGCAGCCTGGAGTCGATGGGCTGACGGGACGTCATCAGGACAGCAGAGCGGACTCTGTCCTGATAATCGGATGACACCGTCCGCCGGCCCGGCGATAGTCACCGGATGACCAGCACCCGCTTTCCCTGGGCCGGCCGCAACTACCGGGTCCAGACCGCCGCCACCGTGATCAGCGGCATTGGCACCTCGGGTGCGCCGATCGCCACCGCGTTCGCCGTGCTCGCGCTCGGCGGCACGGTCACCGAGGTCGGCTACGTCACCGCCGCCCGGATCGTCCCGATGGTGCTGCTGCTCCTGCTCGGCGGCGCGCTGGCCGACCGGCTCCCCCGGCACCACGTGATGGTCGCCGCCAATCTGTTCAGCTCGCTCTCCCAGGCCGTGCTTGCGGTCCTGGTGCTGACCGGCGAGGCCCGGCTCTGGCACCTGCTGCTGCTCTCCGCCGCCGGTGGCGTCGGCTTCGCGTTCTACGCCCCGGCCGCCGAGGGCATGATCATGGAGTCGGTGGCCAAGGAGCACTCCGCCCGGGCCTTCGCGGTCTTCCGGATGGCGCTGAACGGCGCCCAGATCGGCGGCGCCGCGCTCGGCGGCGCACTGGTCGCGGCGGTCGGCCCCGGCTGGGTGCTGGCGATCGACGCCGGCACCTTCCTCGGCGCCGCCGCCCTGCGACTGCTGCTCGACCTGGACGCCCCGGTCCGCGAGACCGACGGCGGCGGGCTGCTGGCCGATCTCCGGGAGGGCTGGCGGGAGTTCACCGGCCGCCGCTGGCTCTGGGTGGTGGTGCTCCAGTTCAGCGTGCTGATGGCGGCGCTCGGCGCCGTCGAGTCGGTGTACGGGCCGGTGGTGGCCAAGGAACGGCTCGGCGGCGCGGACGCCTGGGGTCTTGCGCTGGCCGCCTTCGGCCTCGGGCTGCTGGCGGCCGGACCGCTGATGGTCCGTTGGCAGCCGCAGCGGATCCTGCTGGTCGGCAACTACGGGGTCTTCCTGTTCGCCCTGCCGGCCGTCGCGCTCGCCGCCGGGACCTCGCTGCCGGTGCTCTCGGCCGCGATGTTCCTCAGCGGCGCGGGCATCACCGTCTTCGGCGTGAACTGGATGGTCGCGCTCCAGCAGGAGATCCCGCCCGAGCTGTTCTCCCGGGTCGCCGCGTACGACCACTTCGGCTCGATCGGCCTGATGCCGCTCGGCACCGCCGCCGCGGGCCCGGTCGCCCTGGCCCTCGGCATGGAGGGCGCGCTCTGGACCTGTGCGGCGCTGATCGCCGTACTCGCGCTGCTGGTACTGGCCGAACCCCAGGTCCGCCGCCTCCGCCGGGCCGCTCCCGACGTTGTACCGGAACGGGAAACCGTCACTTCCGGGTGACACCAGGCAACCGTCCTCCTGGTTGGTTCGTCCGACCATGTGACAACGGTGTCATCTTGGAGGGGAGCCAAGTGCCAAAGCCGCTGCTGTTCCTGGACGTCGACGGAGTCCTCAACCCGGTCTGTCCGCACCCCGACGCGGACTTCGACACGCACACCCTGCTCGGCTACGCCGTGCTGCTCTCGGCCCGGCACGCCGCCTGGCTGCGCGAGCTGGCGGAGACGTACGAGCTCTGCTGGGCCACCACCTGGGAGGACCACGCCAACATCCACATCGCCCCGGTGCTCGGCCTGCCCCGGCTGCCGGTGGTCCGGTTCTCCGGGTACGTGCCGCAGCCGGACGACCCGAAGATCCCGGTGCTCGACCTGATCGCCGCGCACAAGTGGGCCCCGCTGCTCCGGTACGCCGACGGCCGCCCGTTCGCCTGGGTGGACGACGTGATCCCGGGCAGCCTGCTGCGCCGCTCGCTGCTGCGCCGGGACCGGCTGCTGCTGCCGGTCGACCCGGGCCAGGGCCTGCAGCGCCACCACGTCGACCGGCTGCTGCAACGGCCGCCCGGCGCCGGGCGGCTGGGTCAGCACTGCGCCTGAGGGCCCGTCAGCCGGTCGGCAGCCAGGAGACGTGACCCGCCAGCAGGGCGTACCCCACGAAGGCCACCGTGTCGATCAGGGCGTGCGCCACCACCAGCGGCATCACCCGGCCCCAGCGGCGGTACAGCAGGCAGAACACCACGCCCATCACCATGTTGCCGACCAGACCGCCGATGCCCTGGTAGAGGTGGTACGAGCCGCGCAGCACCGCGCTGGTGACCACGATCGCGGGCCAGCTCCAGCCCAGCTGCCCGAGCCGGCGGAGCAGGAAGCCGAGCACGATCACCTCCTCGGCGATCGAGTTCTCCCAGGCCGAGCAGATCAGCACCGGCACCCGCCACCAGACGTCCGGGAGGCCGGACGGGGCGACGGTCAGGTTGACGCCGGCCGCCTGCGAGGCCAGGTAGAACAGCAGGCCGGTGCCGCCGATCGCGGCCGCCACCGCGGTGCCCCGGCCCAGGTCGCGCCACTTCTGCCGGAGGTCGAAGCCGAGCATCCGCAGCGAGGCGCCCTCGCGCACCAGCAGGTAGCCGACCAGGGCCACCGGCATCAGGCCGCGCACGATGTAGTAGAGCTGCCAGGCCAGGTCCAGCCAGGGCCGGCCGGGGGCGCGCGAGCCGTTCAGGGTGGCCACCTGCTTGGCCAGCTGCGCGGGCTCGGTAACCGAGCCCAGGAAGCTGATCAGCGCGCCGAGACCGCTCATCCCGAACGAGAGCCCGAGCACCACCAGCAGCTCGATCCCGAGCAGCTTCCGTGAGATCCCGGCGGTCCCGGGCGGGGTCGAAACGGTGGTCACCTGGTCTCCCACAAGGCTGATCGGCCCGGCGGCCCGCCGGGCCGATCATCCTCGCACACCGTTCTGAGAGCCGGTCAGCCCTTGATCGGCGAGCTGTCCAGCCGGACGTGGTCGACCGCCCAGAACCAGTTGTTGCCCGCGTCGTACATCCGGAACTTCAGCGTCACCGCGGACGCGCCCGCCGGGACGGCGAACTGCCGGGTCACGAAGCTGTTCTGGACGTCCTTGCCCGCGTTGTCGTTACCCGTCGCGTCCGAGCTCCAGAAGACCAGCCGGACCTCCTGGCCGGTGTCGAAGACCGCCGTGACGGCCGCCTTCTGCGGCGCCTCCTGCCGGTAGTGCGAGTCGAAGCCCAGGTACAGCGTGCCGACCCCGGCCGGGATCGGCACGGCGGGCGAGACCAGGGTGGAGTCGAACTTCCCCTTGGCCGAGGGCGCGCCGGTGTCGTCCCAGTCGTCCGGGTCGGCCACCGCCAGAACGCCCAGGCCCCGGGTGAAGGCGCCCCGGTCCTGCCCGGCCGGGGTGGACCAGGCGCGCTTGGTGTGGAAGGTCCAGCCCTGCAGCCGGGCGGTGCCCTGCGGCATGCCGGGCGCGTTGACCACCGACCACCCCTGCGGCGCCTGGGCGGTCCAGCCGGAGACGGTGCCGACCGGCTGGAGCAGCGGGGCCAGCGACTCGAAGTCCTCGCCGAGCAGGTGACCGGCCATCACCGGGGCGGTCCGGGCGGTCAGTTCGCCGTCGGCCAGCACGAAACGCTCCCCGGCCCGGGCCCGGGCGGTGACCAGGATGCGGTGGGTGGCACCGACCGGCAGCACGGCGGGCGGCCGCACCTCCCACTCGGCGGTCGCGGTGGCGCCCGCGGCCAGGGCGGCCGGCGGTGCGGTGACCACGGTGGCGGTCCAGCCCGGCGGCAGCACCGGCCGGGTCTCGATGCCCGCCAGCGCGGCGCCGGCGGTGAACCGCGCGGTCACCCGGGCGGCCCGGCCCGGGACCAGGATCGCCTCGTCGATGGTGGCGGAGGCGGCGCCGAGCGCCACGTCCAGGGTGAGCGCGTCGGCCAGCCCCATCGCCGGGTCGGTCACGCCCTGCTCCTGCCCGGGCATCCGCCCGGCGTAGCGCCGACGGAACGTCAGGTCGCCCTGCACCGAGACCGCCAGGTCGTACCAGCCCTCGCGGTTGACCCTGACCCGCACCGGCCGGGTGTCCTGGCCGGTGATCCGGACCTCCTGCACCCCGCCGCCGTAGGCCAGGTCGCCGATCAGGAAGACCTGCGGGCTCCTCGAACGGTTGATCAGGTGGAACTCCAGCACCCGCTCGGCGCCGGACTCCTCGAACAGCTCCGCCTCGTACGCCCCGGCCGCGTCGCCGCGCAGGTGCCAGAGCGCGCCGTTCGGACCGTGCACCCGCAGGTCGTAGCCCTCCGGGCCGATCGCCCAGCTGTCGGAGAGCCGGTCCTTGGCCGCCAGCGTGTAGTGCCGGGGCGGCGTGCCGGGCGCCGGGTAGGCGGCGAACACCGCGCCCTGCTTGCCGTGGTTGGCCAGATCCAGCGTCAGCTGACCGTCCCTCACCCTCGGCTTCAGCTTCAGGTTGTACGGGTTCGGCCGGGCCGTCCTGGTCCCGGTCTGCTGACGGGGCAGCACCTGCGGGCTGGGCACGGTCGGGGCGGGCAGTTTGCCGGTGTCGGTGACCTTCTGGCGGTTGCCGCTGGTGTCGGGCAGCTGCGGCCAGACCGGGTCGCGGCCGGAGAAGTCGAAGACCGAGGTCAGGTCACCGGTGACGGCGCGCCGCCAGGGGCTGATGTTGGGCTCGGCCACCCCGAAGCGCTGCTCCAGGAAGCGGATCACCGAGGTGTGGTCGTAGACGGTGGAGTCCACCACGCCGCCCCGGGTCCACGGCGAGACCACCACCATCGGCACTCGCACGCCCAGGCCCATCGGGTACGGGCCCGAGACCACGCTCTCCCCGGCGGGCAGGGTGTCGGACCAGGTGAGCGAGCCGTCGGCGGCCTTCACCCGGTACCGGCCGTCCTGGCCGACCACCCGGTGGTAGGTCGAGCTGCCCTTGCTCACCCGGACCACCACCTCGCCGTCCACCGGGACGGTGGACTTGCCGCGCCCGACGGCCAGCGGCGGCACCGGGGGCAGCAGGTGGTCGAAGAAGCCGCCGTGCTCGTCGTAGTTCAGGATGAAGACGGTCTTGGCCCACACCTCGGGCTCGGCGGCCAGCGCGGAGAGCAGCCGGGCGGTCAGGTGCTCGCCGTTCGGCGGCGCGTAGTCGGCGTGCTCGGAGAGCGCGGCCGGGGCGACCAGCCAGGAGACCTGCGGCAGCCGGTCGGCCCGCACGTCGGCGGTGAACGCCTCGACCAGCGCGTCGCCCATCGCGAACGGGTCCTTCTCCTTGGCCGGGTCGCCGGCCATCCGCATGCCGCGCTCGTACAGCGGCTCACCGGGCTTGGCCTGCTGGAAGGGGGCGAACCAGGCGAGCGCGTTGTCGTCGTAGTTGTCCAGCGCCTGGTAGGTCTTCCAGCTGATCCCGGCCCGCTCCAGCCGCTCGGCGTAGGTGGTCCACTCGTACCCGCCGGGGACGTAGCTGTTGTCGGTCACCGGGAGGTCCCGGACGGTGCCGCCGCTGGTGCCGGTCATGAAGTGGTCGCGGTTGGTGTTGGTGTTGCACTGCACCGAGGCGTGGTACGCGTCGCAGGTGGTGAAGGCCGAGGCGATCGCGTTGTAGAACGGCATGTCGGCGGGCTCGTAGTAGCCCTGCCCGAGCCAGCCGCCGGAGCGGCGGGAGACCGCGCCGTCGGCCAGGCCGTCGTTCCAGACCTTCATCGAGTCGACGAAGCCGAAGGCCGGGGCGCCCTGCCGGTACGCGCTGGTGTGCGCGGCGTTCATCGGGAACGGCAGCAGGTGGCCCTCCTTGCGGGACGGGTCCGGCTGGTGGAACACCGAGCGCCCGTTCACCCCGCGCACGGCGGCGCGGTCACCGAAGCCGCGCACACCGGGCAGGGTGCCGAAGTAGTGGTCGAACGCGCGGTTCTCCTGCATCAGCACCACCACGTGCTGAATGTCCGTCAGCCGGCCCGGCTTCCCGGGGGCGGCCAGCGCCTCCCGGACGCTGAGCGGCAGGGCGGACAGCACGGCGGCCGCGGCGACTCCGCCGAGCAGGGTGCGGCGCGAGACTTCGGGACTCATCGGGGTGCTCCTCGTTCACGGCACCGGGCCTGGGGTTCGGCCCGGACCACCCATGTCTAAGGGCCCGAGGTGTACGCATCCCGGTGATCACATGACGAGGCGATGGCCAAGTTGTCTGAACAACCTGACGGTCCGTTCACCCCACCGGCCAGGTGTGCACGGGCTCGCCGCCGCGCATGTGCTCCAGGTAGCGCCGGGTCATCGCGGCGATCGCCGAGGAGCGGTCCATCCCGTACCGCTCGCGCAGCAGGTGCACCGTGGCCGCCTGCCAGGCGGCGCCGTTGGTGCGGCGCAGGCAGCGCTGCTCGATGATGCCGAGGTAGCGGTCCCGGTCACCCGGCTCGATGCCCCACTCGTCCAGACCCTGCCTGGCCATCGGCAGCAGCTCGTTCAGCACCAGTTCGGTGGCCGCCACCGGGACGGAGCCCCGGGCACCCCGGCCGGACTTCGGCCACTGCAGCACCGCATCGATGCCGTACCGGGCGGCGGTGTGGAAGTTCTCGTCCGCCTGGGCGAACGGCATCCTGGTCCAGATCGGCCGGGGCTGTTCGGCCAGTACCCGGACCAGGCCGTAGTAGAAGGCGGCGTTGGCCAGGGTGTCCACCACGGTCGGCCCGGCGGGCAGGCAGCGGTTCTCCACCCGCAGGTGCGGGACGCCGTCGGCGACGTCGTACACCGGGCGGTTCCAGCGGTAGATGGTGCCGTTGTGCAGGCGCATCTCGGCCAGTTTCGGGACGCCGCCGGAGGCCAGCACCTTGGCCGGGTCCTCGTCGTCGCAGATCGGCAGCAGCGGCGGGAAGTAGCGCTGGTTCTCCGCGAAGAGGTCGAGCGCGGAGTCCACCCAGCGCTCGCCGAACCAGGTGATCGGGCGCACGCCCTGTGCCTTGAGCTCCGCCGAACGGGTGTCGCAGGCCTGCTGGAACAGCACCGGCCTGGTCTCCCGCCAGAGCTCGCGGCCGAACAGGAACGGCGAGTTGGCGCCCAGGGCCAGCTGCACCGAGGCGATCGCCTGCGCCGCGTTCCAGACCGGGGCGAAGCGCTCCGGGGTGACCTGCAGGTGCAGCTGCAGCGAGGTGGCGGCGGCCTCGGCGACCATCGTGACCGACTCCACCTGGAGCCGCTCCACACCCTCGATGTCCAGCGCGATGTCCTCGCCGCGGGCGGCCAGTATCTGGTCGCTCAGCAGGGTGTACCGGTCGTTGTGGGACATCGCGTCCAGGCCGGTGTGGTCCAGGTCCAGGGTCGGCAGGATGCCCACCATCGCGATCCGGGCGCCCACCTCCTCGGCCTTCCGGTCGGCGTAGCGCAGCCCGGTGTCGATCTCCTCGCGCAGCTCGTCCAGCACGTGGCCGGTGAGCCGGCGGGCGGCGATGTTCAGCTCGATGTTGAACTGGCCCAGCTCGGTCTGGAAGTCACCGGAGGCGATCGAGGCCAGCACCTGCTCGTTGCGCATCACCGGGCGGCCGAGGTCGTCGGCCAGGTTGAGCTCGATCTCCAGGCCGACCATGGCCTTCGGCCGGTCGAAACGCCCCTCGCGCAGCATCCGCTCCAGCGCGTCCAGGCAGGACTGGAGCTTCCGGCGGTACAGCTGCCGATCGGACAGTTCCGCGCGCGTCGCCACGACCTTCTCGCCCATGGGTGCCCCTTCACCTAGGTCGACCGTCCCTGCATCATGCCCCGCCGGAAGATCCCTACCGCAGGCCCGAACAGAGCGGCCGAACAAGGTTGCTGACGGCACGTCAGCGAATTCCCGGCTTGCCATCGCGCACCGAACGTGATAAGAAGGTCACCCTGTGCACCTGTTCGAGTAGAATTCGCACAGCTCCTGCCCGGCGCCCGTCGCTCCCGAACCCTCGCGACGGGCCCGCACCCACGCCGCGATCATGCCCAACCGGACACGGCCAGGTTCCGTCAGCGCCACGCCGGTATGCCGCATTCGCACGCCGATCTAGCACGGAGAGGCGACCCGCCATGACCTTGCAGACGCCCCAGCCCCCGTTGAGCGCCCTGCGCGCCGTCCTCGGCGCACTGGATTCCGAAGCCGCGCTCAGCCCGCCCTCGGCCGCCGCCCTGCGCGGCGCCGAGCGGCTGCTACCCGCGCACCCGCTCGCGGTGCACGTGCTCGACGAGCCCGGTGCCGAGCTGGCCACCGCCCGCCGAACGGGCTGGCGGTTCCTGATCCGATCCGGCAACGAGACCGCCGCCGCGGCCGAGGTGCTGGAGTCGGCGGAAGGCCACACCTTCTCGCACTTCACCGCCGGCCCCTACCTGGACTCCACCCTGCGCGCGCTGCGCCAGGCCGGGCAGCTCGCCCTCGCCTCCCGGGCCAGGCACCAGCCCCGGCTGCTCTCCATGCCGGGGCACTACGCCACCGCGCTCTGGCTGCACCATCCCGAGCCGGGCCCCTCGGTCGACCTGCTGATCCCGCTCGCCCCGGCACCGCTCGGCATCACCGCGCACCGGGTCTACCCGGCCGGCGAGCTGCTCGCCCTGCTGGCCCGCCCACTGGCCCTCGACCGCGCCTGAGCACC
Source organism: Kitasatospora gansuensis (assembly GCF_014203705.1). Lineage (NCBI taxonomy): Bacteria > Bacillati > Actinomycetota > Actinomycetes > Kitasatosporales > Streptomycetaceae > Kitasatospora > Kitasatospora gansuensis. The sequence continues at coordinate 7,096,254 of NZ_JACHJR010000001.1, read as the reverse complement.
ACCCGAACGGGCCATCGCCGCCGTGCCGAACGGGCCGGTCGCCGATGGCCCGTTCAGTGCTGCCCGGCACCCGGTGCCATCTGAACGGGTGATCCCTGAGATCCAGTTGTGGCGCATGTCACGAAATCGCTGCGGGATGCCCTCGGTATGACGACACTGGGAACCGACGCGGGGGGCGACCTGTCCTACCCGTCGGAGCGCCGGTTCACACCTGGGCCGGGCAGGGGATCGGATCGACGGGGCGGGGCAACCCAGGGGCTGCTCGGACCAGGTCGGCCGGGTCGTAAGCAGCGAAGCGAGGGTACGAAGATGTGCCAGCACCGTCCTGAGTGTCCGTCAGCGGAGTCCACCGACCACGAGGCGGCCGTCACCGTCGCCTGCCACCCCGACCAGGGGTGGAGCCTGCTCTGCAACGGCGTCCTGCTGTTCGACGACACCGGCGAGCTGCTGCCCGACGGCCGGGTGGTGGCCCCGCGCCGCCCGCTGGCGATCGCCTCCTGACAAAGCAAAACACCAAGGCCCCCGACAGCGGCTGCTGTCGGGGGCCCCGGCGACGGCTCAGGAGCCGTACTCGTCCAGCGGCGGGCAGGAGCAGACCAGGTTGCGGTCGCCGTACGCGCCGTCGATCCGGCTCACCGGCGGCCAGTACTTGTCCGCCGGGTTCACGCCGGCCGGGAAGACGGCCTCCTGGCGCGAGTAGCCGTGGGTCCACTCACCGGCCATCGTGGCGGCGGTGTGCGGGGCGTTGCGCAGCGGGTTGTCGTCCGCCGCCCACTCGCCGTTGCCGACCTTCTCGATCTCCGCGCGGATCTCGATCATGGTCTCGCAGAACCGGTCGATCTCGCCCAGGTCCTCGGACTCGGTCGGCTCGATCATCAGGGTGCCGGCCACCGGGAAGGACATGGTCGGGGCGTGGAAGCCGTAGTCGATCAGGCGCTTGGCGATGTCGTCCACGGTCACCCCCGTCTCCTTGGTGAGCGGACGCAGGTCGATGATGCACTCGTGCGCGACCAGCCCGCCGGGGCCGGTGTAGAGCACCGGGAAGTGCGGGGCGAGCCGCTTGGCGATGTAGTTGGCGTTCAGCACCGCGACCTGGGTGGCGCGCTTGAGGCCCTCGCCGCCCATCAGCCGGACGTACGCCCAGGAGATCGGCAGGATCGCGGCCGAGCCCCACGGGGCGGCCGAGATCGGGCCGACACCGGTGGCCGGGCCCGCCTCGGACTGCAGCGGGTGGTTCGGCAGGTACGGCGCCAGGTGCGAGCGCACCGCGACCGGGCCGACGCCCGGGCCGCCGCCGCCGTGCGGGATGCAGAAGGTCTTGTGCAGGTTCAGGTGCGAGACGTCCGCGCCGAACTTGCCCGGCTTGGCCAGGCCGACCAGGGCGTTCAGGTTGGCGCCGTCCACGTACACCTGGCCGCCGGCCTCGTGCACGAGGGCGCAGATGGTGGTGATCTCGGTCTCGAACACGCCGTGGGTGGACGGGTAGGTGACCATCAGCACCGAGAGCTGGTCGCGGTGCTGCTCGATCTTGGCCTTGAGGTCCTCGACGTCCACGTCACCGTCGGTCAGGGTCTTCACCACGACCACCCGCATGCCGGCCATCACGGCGGAGGCCGCGTTGGTGCCGTGCGCGGAGGCCGGGATCAGGCAGACGTCGCGCTGGGTGTCACCGTTGGCCCGGTGGTAGGCGCGGACCGCCAGCAGACCGGCCAGCTCGCCCTGCGAACCGGCGTTCGGCTGGATGCTGACCGCGTCGTAGCCGGTCACCTCGACCAGCTGCTGCTCCAGCTGCCGGATCAGGGTCAGGAAGCCCGCGGCCTGGTCCACCGGGGCGAACGGGTGCAGCTGGCCGAACTCGGGCCAGGTCACCGGCTCCATCTCGGTGGTCGCGTTGAGCTTCATGGTGCAGGAGCCCAGCGGGATCATGCCGCGGTCCAGCGCGTAGTCCCGGTCGGCGAGGCGGCGCAGGTAGCGCAGCATCGCGGTCTCCGAGCGGTGGCTGTGGAAGACCGGGTGGGTCAGGTACTCGTCCTCGCGCAGCAGGGCGGCGGGCAGCGCGTCGGCGGCCTCGGCGACCTCGGCGGTGACGCCGAAGGCGGCCCAGACGGCGGCCAGGTGCTCCCGGGTGGTGGTCTCGTCACAGGAGATCGAGACCAGGTCCTCGGACGCCTGGAAGACGTTCACGCCGTTCTCGCGGGCGGCGGCGACCACTGCGGCGGCCCGGCCCGGCACCTTGGCGGTGACGGTGTCGAAGAACTGACCGGTGGTCAGCTCGACGCCGCCCGCGCGCAGGCCCTCGGCCAGCGCGGCGGCGTAGCGGTGGGTCCGGCGGGCGATGTCGGCCAGGCCGTCCGGGCCGTGGTAGACCGCGTACATCGAGGCCATCACGGCCAGCAGCACCTGGGCGGTGCAGATGTTGGAGGTGGCCTTCTCGCGGCGGATGTGCTGCTCACGGGTCTGCAGCGCCAGCCGGTACGCGCGGTTGCCGTCGGCGTCCACCGAGACACCGACCAGGCGGCCGGGCAGGCTGCGGGCGTACGCGGCGCGGACCGCCAGGTAGCCGGCGTGCGGGCCGCCGAAGCCCATCGGGACACCGAAGCGCTGCGAGGTGCCGCAGGCGATGTCGGCGCCGAGCGAGCCCGGCGACTTGAGCAGGGTGAGCGCCAGCAGGTCGGCGGCGACCGCGACGATCGCGCCCAGGCCGTGCGCCTGCTCGATCACCGGGGCCAGGTCGCGGACCGCGCCGGAGGCTCCGGGGTACTGGAGCAGCACACCGAAGACGCCGCGCTCGGCCACCTCGGCCGGGATGCCCTCGGACAGGTCGGCGACGACCACCTCGACCCCGGTCGGCTCGGCCCGGGTCTGGATCACCGCGATGGTCTGCGGCAGGGTGTCGGCGTCGACCAGGAAGACCCCGCCCTTGACCTTGCCGACCCGGCGGGCCAGCGCCATCGCCTCGGCGGCGGCCGTGCCCTCGTCGAGCAGCGAGGAGCCGGAGGTGTCCAGGCCGGTCAGGTCGGCGACCACGGTCTGGAAGTTGATCAGGGCCTCCAGCCGGCCCTGCGAGATCTCCGGCTGGTACGGCGTGTAGGCGGTGTACCAGGCCGGGTTCTCCAGCACGTTGCGCAGGATCACCGGCGGGGTGAAGGTGCCGTAGTAGCCCAGGCCGATCATCGGCTGGAGCACCTGGTTGTGGTCCGCCAGCTCGCGCAGCTCGGCGAGCACCTGCGCCTCGCTGCGGCCGGCCGGGAGGCCGAGCGCGGTCAGGCTCTTGATCGCGTCCGGCACGGCGGCGTCGGACAGCTCGTCCAGCGAGCCGTACCCGACCTGCGCCAGCATCTTCTCCTGGGCGGCGGCGTCGGGGCCGATGTGACGGTTCTCGAAGGGGCTTGACTGCTCAAGCTCGGTGAGGGTCGGCTGGGCATTCATGGGGTCGAGGCCTCCTGGTCACGGACCGGCGGGGGCACGCACGCCGGACGGCAACACCACTGTGGGACAGCGGAGCCGGGGACGAACGAGCCCGTCAGGCCTCCCCCTCTGTCATCGATACCTGAGAGCTTCGCCCGCACGCGGCGGCCCGAGGGTCGCACGCCGGCTTGCACCGTCGGTGAGGGTGGGGTCCGTCGGCTCCCTCGCCGTCGGTCCTGCCCTGCTTTCCAGAGTGACCTACCCCGCACGGTACGGATGCCTGAGAGATTCCGGGGAGGGTTTGCTCCTTCGGCGTCCCCGTGACACCACGTGAGCGGTGCGGGGACTCTCCCGAGCGGGCTCGGCAGTCGGGGCCCAGGGTACCAGCGGAGCGCCGGTTGATCACGGGTGCCCTGGGTCACCCCACTGCCCCGGACGGGTGCGTCCGGCTCGCGATCGCCCGTTTGATGGCTTTTCGTGTGAAGTGCGGCCGTCCAGCTCCTTCGGCCGTCCCCTGACGGTGTGTCAACGGGGCTTTCGTACCTGCTGGAGGACAGCGTGCAGACCGACATCGACCCGCGAGACCTGATCGGCCACAAGGCGGTCGACCGGAACGGCGACAAGATCGGCACGGTCGACGAGGTCTACCTGGACGACGCGACCGGCGAGCCCGAGTGGGCCGCCGTCCGCACCGGGATCTTCGGCCGGGACGCCTTCGTCCCGCTCACCACCAGCGAGTTCTCCGGGGACGAGCTCAAGGTGCCGTACGACAAGTCGCTGATCAAGGACTCCCCCGACTTCGGGGTCGGCCAGCACCTCTCCCCCGCCCAGGAGCTCCAGCTCTACCGCTACTACGGCCTGGACGCGGGCGGTGCCGTTCCCCCGGCCGCGGTCGGCAATGGCTCGGGGTCCGGCAAGGACCTCGATTTCGGCACCCTCAGCAAGGAAACCAGCATGAACGCTTCACCCGCCGCCCCGACCGTGGCGGCCGCCCCGATGGCCTTCACCGCCGCCCCCGCGGCCCCGGCCGCCAAGCCGCAGCCGACCACCGTCGCGCCGCCGGCCACCACCGCCACCGACGACCCGACCGTGCCCGGCAACGCGCCGGCCGGGCCGGTGGAGATCACCTGCCGCGAGGAGCGGCTGGACGTCACCACCGAGTGGCACGTGCTGGGGACGGCGAAGCTGCGCAAGTACGTCACCTCCGAGGCGGTCGAGCGGAAGGTGCCGGTGGTGAAGGAGCGGGTCCGGGTGGAGCGGGTGCCGGTCACCGAGTCCGAGCGGGCCGCACTCAGCGAGCAGGAGATCGCCGAGGCGGTCGAGGAGGTGACGCTCCGGGAGGAGCGCCCGGTGGTGCGCAAGTACCTGGCACCGGTCGAGCGGGTCCGCCTGGTGGTCGAGCGGTTCACCGAGGAGGCGGTGATCCGCGAGGAGCTGCGCCGCGAGCAGGTGGAGATCCACGACGACACCACCAACCCGGCCCCCGCACCCGCCGCGACACCGGCTCCGGCGTCCTCGAACGGCACCCAGCTGCGCCCGGAGCCGCTCCGTCCGTCCTGACGCCCCGCCACTTTGCCAAAGCTTCACCAAGCAATATTTGACAGAGTGAAGTATCTGCCGCCATCGTTACTTCAGTTCGTTTACTTTCGTCCACCTGAAGCTCTTCGCACGGGTGGCCCGAACTGGAGGAAATTCCGTGAGGCCGAGCAGCGCGCGCGTGCTCCCCGCCCTGGTGTTGGCGATGCTGGCGTTCAGCGTGGTGCAGACCGCGGTCGTCCCGATCCTGCCTTCCCTGGCCAAGGAACTGGACGTCTCCGGTTCGAACATCACCTGGCTGATGACAGCGAACCTGCTGTCCGCCGCCGTACTGACCCCGCTGCTCGGCCGCTTCGGCGACCTGCGCGGCCGCAAGCCGATGCTGCTGGTCTCGCTCGGCGGCCTGGTCGCCGGGTCCGCCCTGGCGGTCGGCACCCACTCGTTCACCTGGCTGGTGGTCGCCCGCGTCCTGCAGGGCGCGGGCGGCGGGGTGCTCCCGCTGGCGATCAGCATCGTCCGGGACGAGCTCCCCAAGGAGAAGGTCACCGGCGGCGTGGCGCTGATCAGCGCCTCGATGGGCGTCGGCAGCGGCCTCGGCCTGGTCGCCACCGGCCTGCTGCTGGAGCACTGGAACTACAAGTCGATCTTCTGGATGGGCCTGGCCTTCGGCCTGCTGGCCGTCGTCCTGGTGATCTTCCGGGTCCCGACCGACCCGGTGACCGACAAGAACGGCGGCGCCGACCCGCTCGGCGCGCTCACCCTGGCCGGCTGGCTCTGCGCCCTGCTGGTCGCGGTCAGCCAGGGCAACACCTGGGGCTGGACCTCCACCCGCACCCTCGGCCTGTTCGCCGTCGCCGCGGTGGTCGCGCTGATCTGGGGCATCATCGAGGTCAAGGTCGCCCACCCGCTGGTCGACATGAAGATGATGGCCCGTCCGGCCGTCGCCTTCACCAACCTCTCCGGGCTGCTGATCGGCTTCGGCATGTACGGCTCGTTCATGGTGATCAGCAACTTCGCCCAGACCCCCGAGAAGATCGCGCACTACGGCTTCACCGCCAGCGTGCTGCACGCCGGTGTGATGCTGCTGCCCTCCGCCATCGGCTCGATGGTCGCCGCCCCGGTCGGCGCGCTGCTGATCGCCCGTCGCGGGCCCCGGCTGCCGCTGGTGCTCGGCGGCCTGCTCGGCGCCACCGGCATGGTCTACCTGGCGCTCCGGCACGGCGCCGAGGGTGACATCTACCTCTCCTCGGCCATCTTCGGTCTCGGCGTCGGCCTGGCCTACGCCGCGATGCCGGCCTACATCAACGGCGCCGTCCCGGTCGAGCAGTCCGGCATCGCCAACGGCATGAACGCCGTGCTGCGCACCGTCGGTGGCGCCATCGGCACCGCCGTGATGGGCGCCATCCTGACCGGTGACCTGATCCCGAACCTGCCGGTCCCGCTGCCCACCCTGGACGCCTACCAGCACGCCTTCTGGGTGGCCGGCGTGATGTGCCTGGTGGCCGCCGTGGTGCCGTTCGCGATCCGCCGGATCAAGACCGCTCCCGCCCCGGTCGAGGCTGCTGCCGCCGCCCCGGAGCTGGTGAAGACCGACGCCTGACGGCGTCCGGCCGCGCGCTCAGGGACGGGTCGCGCGGCCGCCGGGCCCACGGCGGTACGTGAGGGCATCACGACCGCACACCGGGCCCGGCCGGAAGATCGGCCCCCGCACCGCTGGACACGGTGCGGGGGCCGCTCCCGTTTCTCAGTCCTCGTCCTCCTCGTCCGGGAGCACCATCCCCGGCCGGAGCGGCTGCGGCCGGGACGGCGTCAGCTCCGGGTCGTCCACCGCGAAGGTGCGGACCCGGCCGATCTCGCTCTGCGGGGTCTCGAACCGCACCGTGACCCGGCCGACCCCGCTGCCCTGCACCCACCCGGGGCCGAGCTGAGCGTGCGTCACATCCTGGCCGGGGCGCCAGTGCCGGATCTCCTCCACCACCGGCGCCGGCTCGGCCATGACCTCCTCCAGCACCTCCTGCGCGGCGGCCCGTTCGGCCCGCTCGGCCTGCTCCGCCTGGGCGAACAGGTCCTCCTGGGTGAAGTCGGCCAGCTGCGACACCCCGACCCCGAGCAGTCGGACGCCACCGGTGATGTCCACCTGCAGCGCCAGCCGCCGGGCCGTCTCGGCGATCACCGTCTCGTCGTCGGTGGGCGCCCGCAGCGTCTCCGAGCGGGTCAGGGTGGAGAAGTCGAAGCGCCGCACCTTGAGCACCACCGTCCGCCCCGAGCGGCCGCTGGCGTGCAGGCGGCGGACACAACGGGCCGTCAGCACGTCGATCTCCTGCAGCACCCGCCCCCGGTCCAGCAGGTCCACCTCGAAGGTGTCCTCGACCGAGACCGACTTGGCGTCCCGGTCCGGCACCACGGGGCGGTCGTCCTGACCGGTCGACATCTGGAACACGCCGAGGCCGTGCGAGCGCCCGAGCAGCTGGACCAGCTCCGCCTCCCCCGCCGCCGTCAGGTCCGCCACCTTCTCCAGGCCGACCCGGCGCAGCACCTGCTCGGTGGCCGGGCCGACCCCGGGCAGCGCCCGGACCGGCATGGTGGCCAGCACCGCCCGCTCCTGCCCGGCCTCGACCAGCACCAGCCCGTCCGGCTTGGCCTGCTCGGAGGCGATCTTCGCCATCAGCTTGGAGGTGGCCAGACCGACCGAGGCGGTCAGGCCCGTCCGCTCGGTGATGTCCGCCCGCAGGTCGGCCGCGATCGCCACGATCAGCTCCGGCGCCGCCACCGGCCCGGCCGCCGCCAGCGACGGACCGTACGGGCCCTCCTCCAAGTCCACGAAAGCCTCGTCCAGGCTGAGCGGCTCGACCAGCGGGGAGAGCTCCCGCAGCAGCCCCATCACCAGCTCGCTGACCTGCCGGTAGGCCTCGAACCGGCCGGTCAGGAAGGCCGCGTTCGGACAGAGCCGCCGGGCCTGGGCCATCGGCATCGCCGAGTGGACGCCGAACTTCCTGGCCTCGTACGAGGCGGTGGAGACCACGCCCCGGCCGCCCAGCCCGCCGACGATCACCGGCTTCCCGCGCAGGCTCGGCTTGGCCGCCTGCTCCACCGCCGCGAAGAAGGCGTCCATGTCGAGGTGGAGGATGCTCGGCACTGACCGCACCTGCCGATCATCCCGCAGGGGTACGACAGTTTCCGGGTGATCCGGTCCCGCTGTGTCAGGTACCGCGTGTCAGGTGCCGCCTCAGTGCGCGGCGTCCGCCAGCGCCCGGCCGAGGCCGTGCTCCTTCTCCCCGAGGAAGGTCGGGTCCGGCTCGAACAGCGCGTCCAGCGCCGCCTTGCCCGCACCGGGTATCTCCCGCAGGCCGCCGTAGTACCAGGTACTGTCCGTGGGTTCGTCCACCCCGACCGCGTACGAGTCGATGCCCGCCGCCTGACAGAGCGCCAGCGCCCGGCGGACGTGGAAGGTCTGACTGATCAGCACCGCCCGCTCCACCCCGAAGACCTTCTGCGCCCGGGTGCAGGAGTCCCAGGTGTCGAAGCCGGCGTAGTCCTCCACCACCCGCACCGCGGGCACCCCGTGCTCGACCAGGTAGTCGTGCATCGCGTCGGTCTCGTCGTACTCGGTCCGGCTGTTGTCGCCGGTCACCAGGACGGCCTGCACCCGGTGGTCCTGATAGAGCGTCACCGCGGCGTCCAGCCGGTGCGCCAGGTAGGGCGAGGGCTTGCCGTCGAACAGCCCGGCCCCGAAGACCACCGCCACCGGGGCACTGGGCGCCTGTGCCACCGTGCCGACCCGGTCGCCCGCGCCGAGCCACAGCCAGGTCATCGGCGCCAGTGCCACCGCGCTCGCCGCCACCGCGGCCTGGAACAGCCGCCGCTGGACCACTCGACGCATCGTGCCTCCCCTTGATCCTTCTTCCGGGGAGAGCGACGCGCGGTCAGCCCGCGCGGTTGCGCCGCTGGGCCAGCTCGTCGGCCGGGTCCTGGCCGACCAGGGTCTCACCGGTGTCGGTGCGCTCGGCGTGCAGCCGGCTCAGCGCCGTCTCCAGCTCCCGCCAGACCGCGCCCACCGCGATCCCGAAGACACCCTGACCACCCTTCAGCAGATCGACCACCTGCTGCGGCGAGGTGCACTCGTAGACGGTGGCGCCATCGGACATCAGGGTCAGCCCGGTCAGGTCCTCGGCCTCGGTGCCGCGCAGGTGGCCGACCGCCACCCGGATGTTCTGCAGCGACACCCCGGTGTCCAGCAGCTTCTTGACGATCTTCAGCAGCAGGATGTCGCGGAAGCTGTACAGCCGCTGCGAGTTGGCCGGGTAGGCCGTCCGCACGCTCGGCTCCAGCAGGCCCGTCCGGGCCCAGTAGTCCAGCTGACGGTAGGTGATGCCGGCCGCCGCACAGGCCGTCGGGCCCCGGTAGCCGACCAGTGCCGAGGTCGGCGGGAGCCGCTCGATCGCGGGCTGGCCCGCCTGCACGGCCGGGAAGCGGCCGACCCTCGGCAGCTCCGACTCGGCCCCGACACCCTCGCGGGTCCGCTCCAGCACACTGCGCGCGGAGCGCGGGACGTGCACGGAGCACTGGCCTCCGACGGCTGCTTCGTCGCCCATGCCGCTCATGCCTACCTCCGTCCGCTCGTCCTGATGCCCCGTTCGGCCCCCGGAAGGCGTAACCGACCGGAGCCACTCCTGACGGTAAGCAGTCGCCCCGGACCCGTCAACGATCGCCACGCCGGGCTCCGGTGACAATGTCACCCGGCCGAGTGGTTTTTCGTGCCCCTAGTGTGGGTATGCGAACGCCCTTTGGCAAAACTGGATTTGCGAACGGACGGCGTGGCGGACTACTGCCACCCCCGACTACTGCTGGCCGCCGAAGTCCTCCGGCGAGATCTGGTCGAGGAACTCGCGGAACTTCTCCACCTCGTCCTCCTGCTCGTCCGGGATCGCGATGCCCGCCTCGGCGAGCACCTCCTCGGCCCCGAAGATCGGCGTACCGGTGCGCAGCGCCAGCGCTATCGCATCGGACGGCCGGGCACTCACCTCGACCCCGCCGGAGAAGACCAGCTCGGCGTAGAAGACCCCGTCCCGCAGATCGCTGATCCGCACCTCGGTGAGCTGCTGGCCGAGCGCCTCCAGCACGTCCTTGAACAGGTCGTGGGTCAGCGGCCGTACCGGCGTCATGCCCTGCTGGGCGAAGGCGATCGCCGTCGCCTCACCAGGACCGATCCAGATCGGCAGGTACCGATCGCCCCCTACCTCCCGAAGCAGCACGATCGGCTGATTGGAAGGCATCTCCACCCTGACACCCACGACGTCGAGCTCATTCACATCGCAACCCTATGACCCCTGCCTCGGATATGAAAGCGCAGCCGGTCAGACCCTACGCCCGCGAACGCAGTCCAGCCTGCACCATAGCCGCGTGCAGGCGGACCGAAAGGGTCGCCAGCTCGCGCGCGGTGGCCTCGGCGTGGGCCCGGGTCTGCGGGTTGCGGTGCCGCCGCAGCGGGGCCACCACCTGGTCGATCAGGGCCACCTCGCGCTCGGCCCCGGCCTTCATCGCCCGCAGGTGCCGCGGCTCCAGGCCGAACCGGCCCAGCTCCGCCACCAACCGGGCGACCTGCAGCGCCTCGCCGTCGTACCCGCCGTCCGGACCGGCCGAGACCAGCCCGTACGACTCCCACTCGACCAGCTCGGCCTCGCCGGCCTCGGCCGCCGCCAGCAGCTCGGAGCGGCCCAGCCGCACCCCGCCGCCCGGATTGGCCACCAGCTCGCGGTCCGCCTCCTCCAGCGGCCCGGGCCGGTTGTCGGGCGCGGGCAGCGCCGGCGGCGCCTCACCGCGCTCGATCGCGTCCAGGTGCTCCCGGATCACCCGCAGCGGCAGGTAGTGGTCCCGCTGCATCCGCAGCACGTACGCCAGCCGGTCCAGGTCGGCGGAGCTGAACTTGCGGTAGCCCGAGGGGGTCCGCTGCGGCTCCACCAAGCCCTCCGCCTCCAGGAAGCGGATCTTCGAGATGGTGACCTCGGGGAAGTCGTCCCGGAGGAACGTCAGCACCGCACCGATGCTGAGCAGTTCGTCACCACGCCGCCGCACCTCACCCGCCCGGCGCGAGCCGGGGACGGGCGAGTGCTCGACGGTGCTGGGGGTGTGCGCGGTCACTCGGGCTCCTGCCGACGTTGGGTTCAGTACCCCCGCTGGTGGCTGGCGAAGAAGACCAGCCGGTACTTGCCGATCTGCACCTCGTCGCCGTTGTTGAGCTGCACCTCGTCGATCCGCTCCCGGTTGACGTAGGTGCCGTTCAGGCTGCCCACATCGGCCACCGAGAAGCCACCCGGACGGCGCCGGAACTCCACGTGCCGACGGGAGACCGTGACGTCGTCCAGGAAGATGTCACCCTCGGGGTGACGCCCGGCCGTGGTCACGTCCGCGTCCAGCAGGAAGCGGCTGCCCGAGTTCGGGCCGCGCTGCACGATCAGCAGGGCCGAGCCCGGCGGCAGCGCGTCGATCGCCGACAGCACCTCGGCCGACAGCGCCGGAGTGGTGCCCGTGCCGGTGGTGGTGTTGGGGTCGTACGACTCCAGGCCGGAGATCGAGATGGTCGAGGTGGTCTCGGCCGCGCCCTCGGGCAGCTGCCCGCCGCGCAGCGCCGTGCCGCAGTTCGAACAGAAGCGTGCCGTGGCCGGGTTCTGGTTCCCGCACCGGAGGCACGGAGTCAAACCACCGGCCATCTGCGCTGCCTCCTGGTGCGGCACACCCGGCAGGGTGTGATCGGCATAGGGGTTCTCCTGGGCGAACCCTCCACCAGAGGTTGAGGGTCCCGACTGGAAACCTATGCGCGGAGCGCCGGAAGCGTCGGCCGACGCGCCGTAGCCCGCCGGATTCGCCGGCGCCTGGCCACCCTCGCGGTACAGCGGACGCTCGGCGTACTGCGCCTGGTCGGGCGCGGGCCGCATGCCGGGCACGGCGGACTCGTCCGCGCGGCGGTGTCGCGCGGTCGGCTCCTCGACCGCCGCGGTGCGGCGGTTGGAACGGCCGAACAGCTTCGAGAACAGACTCACGGGCGAATCCCCTTGCGTGTGACAGACCCGCCCGCGGGGCAGGGTGTGAGGCTCGGACAGGCGGTCGGCCGGACTGGCGGCCGTGATCGGACGAGCGGTACGTCCCAGTGTCCCCGACGCCGGAGCGAACGATCGCACCGGGGGCGGCCGGAAACTGACGGACCGTACGGAGGTCGGGCCGTCACTTCGCCGCCGGCTTGGCGTACTGAGGCACCGTCGGAGCGGCCAGGGCGTCCACGACGACCTTCTGCTCCTGGGTGATGGTGGCGCGTGCCTGCTGCTTCTCCAGGCTGCGCACCACGCCGCCCGGGATGTTCAGCGCGGGTGTCAGGTCCTGCGGATTCCCCACCACCGTGAACCGGAACGGCGCCGACACGTTCTTGCCGTCGACCTGCACGCCCGCGTCCGTGTCGGTGAAGTAGGTGCCCGCCACCACTCGCACGTCGTTGATCTGAATCGCCTCCGCCCCCGCGGCTCGGAGTTCCTGCAGGGTGTCCAGCAGCATATCCGCCTTCACCTGCCGTTGGGGATCGTCGATCGTCAGTACGATCCCCGGGCCGGTGGCCCGGACCGTACCGGCCAGCACCCCGAGCTCCGTCGCCTTCTTCCTGGTCTGCTCCTGGGCCTCCTTGGCCTGGTTGGAGCTGTTCTCCAACTGCGCCAGGGACTGTTCCAGTTGCGTCTTCTCCTGAAGGAGACGCTGCTGACGGCTGTCCAGTTCGTCGAGGATCCGGACCAAGTCCTCCTGCCGCGCACCGCGCAGCTGGTTGTGGTCGTTGGTCGACCGCACCTGCACCGCCAGCGCGAAGCCGAGCACCATCAGCAGCGTCGCCACCACGACCTGCCCCCGGGACAGCCGGGGCGGCCAGAGCGCCACGGCCAGCCGACGACGCGGGTTGCCGGTGGGCTCCACCGGCTTGGCTGTTTCGTCCTGCTCCGGCTGTTCTTCCTGCTCCGGCTGTTCTTCCGCCGCCATCGTTCCTCCTCAGGCCCGGAACACGTGCCGGCGAATGGCCGCCGCGTTGGAGAAGATCCGGATGCCGAGCACCACCACCACGCCGGTGGACAGCTGCGACCCGACGCCCAGCTGGTCGCCCAGGTAGACGATCAGCGCCGCCACCACCACGTTGGAGAGGAACGAGACCACGAACACCTTGTCGTCGAAGATGCCGTCCAGCATCGCCCGGACACCACCGAAGACCGCGTCCAGCGCCGCCACCACCGCGATCGGCAGGTACGGCACCACGGCGTCCGGCACCTCGGGCTGGACGATCAGACCGACGACCACGCCGATCACGAGACCCAGAACGGCAATCACGGTGTAGCTGCTCCTGAGGTGTCGGGCTGCGCGTACCGCAGCGTGATGCCGAGCGCGCCCGGCACGGTCAGCTTCTTCTGGACGGTCAGGGTCGACTTGATGCCGTACCCGTCCTGGATCAGCTTGAGATAGCGCCCCGCCTCGCCGTCCTGGAAGGTCTGGGCGAACTTCGCGCCGTTGCCGATCGCCAGCACGGTGTACGGCGGAACCAGCGGCCGGTTGTCCACCAGCACCGCGTCACCGGCCGCCCGGATCGCGGAGAGCTCGGTCAATCGCTGCCCGTTCACCGAGACCGCCTCGGCCCCGGCCCGCCACAGGCCGTTGACGACCAGTTGGATGTCACGGTCCTTCAGCCGCCCGGTGTTCGAGAAGCCGTCCGCCTCGCGGGGGTTGGAGACCGAGCCGCCCGCGCCCGTACCGGACGCGTCCTCCAGCAGCAGCTTCACCCCCGGGCCGCTGACCGCGGCGGTGCCCGCCCGGCCAGCGAGCTGCGCCAGCGCGTCGTTGCCGTCGGCCTGCAGCGCCTGGCTCTGCGCCCGGTCGACCTTGCCACGCAGGTCCTGGATCTGCTGCTGGAGGTGGTCGGTGTTGCCGTTCGCGTCCTTGACCCGCTGCACCAGGGCGTCCCGCTCCTTGGCCAGGGTCGGCGCCGCCTGGCGCGAGGTGACCGCACCGACCGTCACCACCGTGGTGGCGAGCGCCAGGCCGAGCGCGAGCACGGCCTTTCCCTTGAGCGCGGTCGGCATCCGGCGCGGGCCCTCGCCCGCGCGGGCCTTGGCCGCCTCGGCGTAGCCCTCGTCCAGTCCGTGATCCATCACGCTGGTCAGCAGGGACATCGAGGCGTCCGGGCGGGAGTAGCGTCCGTCCCGGTCACTCGGCGTCGGCGATGCTGGCATGCGGAACATCGTCCCATGTCGCGGGGGACGGCCATGCACTCCCCCCGCCGTACACGCGCCGAATGACCACCCGATCGTGATCGTCCGGTCCCGGGAACGCGAACGGGGCGGGTGGCCGCAGCCACCCGCCCCGAGCTTTCCGCTACCGGCCGGCGCCGTCCACCACGGCCGCCCACTCGTCCAGCAACAGCTGGGTGGCCTCGTCGTCCGGGCCCTCGGCCCACAGGTGGGTGACCGCCTCGGCCGGGTCGGGGAGCACCAGCGTCCACCGCCCGTCCGGCTCGACCACCCGGACGCCGTCGGTGGTGTCCAGCCGCCGGCTGCCCGCCGCCTCGACCACCGAACGCATCACCATGCCCTTGGCCGCCCACGGCGTCGCGATGTCCCGGCGCTGGATGTGCGCCTGCGGGATCCGGGCGTCGATCTGGCTGAGCGTCAGCTGCGTCCTGGCCACCAGGCCGACCAGCCGGACGAAGGCCGCCGCGCCGTCCAGCACCCCGCTGAACTCCGGCACGATGAAGCCGCCGCGCCCGTCACCGCCGAACACCGTGCCCTCCGCCGAGGCCGCCTTGGCCAGGTCGTCCGGCGAGGTGCTGGTCCAGGTGACCTGGGTGCCGTGGTACGCCGCGACCTGCTCGGCGATCCGCGTCGTCGTCACCGGCAGCGCCACCTGCCCGCTCCGGCGCTCGGCCGCGACCAGGTCCAGCAGCACCAGCAGCGCCCGGTCGTCCCCGATCACCCGCCCCAGCTCGTCCACGAAGGAGACCCGCTCCCCGACCGGGTCGAACCGCACCCCGAACGCCGCCCGCGAGGAAGCCACCAGCTCGCCCAGCCGGGCCAGCCCGGCCCGCCGCGACTCGGCGTCCTCGGTCGGCCGCGCCTCGTCCAGGCCGCCGCTGACGGTCAGCGCCTCGACCCCGAGCCGGCCCAGGATGCTCGGCAGCACCAGCCCGGCACTGCCGTGCGCGGCGTCCACCACCACCTTGAGCCCGGCCTCCCGGACCCCCGTGGTGTCGACCGCCCGCAGCAGATTACCCGCGTACGAGTCGAAGACGCTGCCCGGGTGCGACAGGTCCCCGATCTCCCCGGGGAACGCCCGCCGGTACTCCTGCCGGGCGTAGACCCGGTCCAGCTTGCGCTGCCCGGCCTGCGACAGGTCGGCACCGCGCTCATCGAAGAACAGGATGTCCAGCGAATCCGGCACCCCCGGCGAGGTGCGCAGGAAGATCCCGCCCGCACTGCCCCTGGCGGTGTGCTGACGCGCCACCGGCAGCGGCACGTTCTCCAGGTCGCGGACGTCGATCGCACTGGTCTGCAGCGCCGAGATCATCGCCCGCTTGAGCGCCCGCGCACCACGCGAGTGGTCACGCGCGATGGTGACGGTGGCCCCCTTCTTCAACGTGGTGGCGTACGCACCGGCCAGCTTGACCGCGAGCTCAGGGGTGATCTCGACGTTCAGGATGCCGGAGACGCCGCGCACCCCGAACAGGTGCTCCTGGCCCCGCGACTCCCAGATCACCGAGGTGTTGACGAAGGCCCCGGCCTCGATCGTCTTGAACGGGTAGACCCGGACGTTGCCCGAGATGATCGACTCCTCGCCGATCAGGCACTCGTCACCGATCACCGCCCCGTCCTCGATCCGGGCGGCCCGCATCACATCGGTGTTCTTGCCGACCACGCAGCCGCGCAGGTTGCACTGCGGCCCGATGTACACGTTGTCGTGGATCACCGCCTTGTGCAGGAACGCACCGCGCTTGACGACCACGTTGCTGCCCAGCACGGTGTGCTCGCGCAGCTCCACCCCGGCCTCGACCTTGGCGTAGTCCCCGATGTACAGCGGCCCGCGCAGGATCGCCTCGGGGTCCACCTCCGCGCCCTCGGCGATCCAGACCCCCGGGGAGATCTCGAAGCCGTCCAGCTCGACGTCGACCTTGCCCTCCAGGACGTCGGCCTGCGCCTTGCCGTAGCTCTCGTGGGTGCCCACGTCCTCCCAGTAGCCCTCGGCGACGTACCCGAAGACCGGCTTGCCCTCCTTGAGCAACTGCGGGAACACATCGCTCGACCAGTCCACCGACTCGCCCGCGGCGACGTAGTCGAAGACCTCCGGCTCCATCACGTAGATACCGGTGTTCACGGTGTCCGAGAAGACCTGACCCCAGGTCGGCTTCTCCAGGAACCGCTCCACCCGGCCCTCGTCGTCGGTGATGGTGATCCCGAACTCCAGCGGATTGGGCACCCGGGTCAGACAGACCGTCACCAGCGCACCCTTGCGCCGGTGGAACGCGATCAGGTCGGTGAGGTCGAAGTCGGTCAGCGCGTCACCGGAGATCACCAGAAAGGAGTCGTCCCGGAGCGCGTCCTCCGCGTTCTTGACGCTGCCCGCCGTACCGAGCGGGGTCTCCTCGTTCGCATAGGTGAGGTGCATGCCCAGCTCTTCGCCGTCACCGAAGTAGTTCTTCACCAGCGAGGCGAGGAACTGGACGGTGACCACGGTGTCGGTGAGGCCGTGACGCTTCAGCAGCCTCAGCACATGCTCCATGATCGGGCGGTTCGCCACCGGTAGCAGTGGTTTGGGCATGCTCGAGGTCATCGGGCGAAGGCGAGTTCCCTCGCCCCCTGCCATCACAACGGCTTTCATATCGGGTGCGTCCTCCTTCGCGGCTCTGGAATGCCCCTGCACGGGGTTCCATCAAACCGTTCCGAAGGCATCTCTACCCGGTAACCCCCTCCCGACGCACCGATGGGGCGTGGGACTCGTCTCGTCCCACGCCCCATCAGGGGGTGTGTGCTGCGCGCTAAGGGCACGCAAAGGGTGCCCTACGGGTACCGGCAGGCTCAGCCCGCGGCCGCCGCGGCGTCCGCCTTCACCAGTTGTCTGGCCTGCACCGCGTAGAGGATGCCCGCCCACCAGTAGAGCACCGTTCCCCACCAGATGAACGCCCAACTCACCACGCCGGCCGTGTCGGCCAGCCAGCCCGAGCCGTCACCCAGCAGCAGAAGCGGAAAGCCGTACATCAGATTGAAGGTCGCCGCCTTGCCGAGAAAACTCACCTGCAACGGCCCGTACCGGTGCTTGCTCAGAATCGGCAACAACGCACCGATAAAAACCTCCCGCGCCAGCAGCAACGCGGTGACCCACCACGGCAGAATCCCCCGCCAGGTCAGCCCGACCAGCGTCGACAGCACAAACAGCCGGTCCGCCGCCGGATCCAGGATCTGACCGAGCCGGCTGATCTGCCCCCACCGCCGGGCCAGCTTCCCGTCCAGATAGTCACTGATCCCGCTCAGCATCAGGATGGCGATCGCCCAACCGTCGTTGTTGGGCCCGTCGAACACCGGCCAGAGAATCAGCCACAGGAAGATCGGAACGCCCACCAGCCGGCCCATGCTCAGCAGGTTGGGGATGGTGAGGACGCGGTCGGTCTGGACGCGCGTCTCCTGGACCTCCACTCGGGGGCCTCCCTGTACGGTACGTAAAACGTTGCGGCACTGACCCTACAACAGAAAAGCCCCCCATCCGGTGAGGATGAGGGGCTTCTCTGAATGATTGTTCGGCGGCGTCCTACTCTCCCACAGGGTCCCCCCTGCAGTACCATCGGCGCTATGAGGCTTAGCTTCCGGGTTCGGAATGTAACCGGGCGTTTCCCTCACGCTATGACCACCGAAACACTATGAAACTGTATGACCGCACCACACCCGTGACCAAACGGTGTGGGGTCGTTGTTTCAGAACAACACAGTGGACGCGAGCAACTGAGGACAAGCCCTCGGCCTATTAGTACCGGTCAGCTCCACCCCTTACAGGGCTTCCACATCCGGCCTATCAACCCAGTCGTCTACTGGGAGCCTTACCCTCTCAAGGAGGTGGGAATATTCATCTCGAAGCAGGCTTCCCGCTTAGATGCTTTCAGCGGTTATCCCTCCCGAACGTAGCCAACCAGCCATGCCCTTGGCAGAACAACTGGCACACCAGAGGTTCGTCCGTCCCGGTCCTCTCGTACTAGGGACAGCCCTTCTCAATATTCCTACGCGCACAGCGGATAGGGACCGAACTGTCTCACGACGTTCTAAACCCAGCTCGCGTACCGCTTTAATGGGCGAACAGCCCAACCCTTGGGACCTACTCCAGCCCCAGGATGCGACGAGCCGACATCGAGGTGCCAAACCATCCCGTCGATATGGACTCTTGGGGAAGATCAGCCTGTTATCCCCGGGGTACCTTTTATCCGTTGAGCGACGGCGCTTCCACAAGCCACCGCCGGATCACTAGTCCCGACTTTCGTCCCTGCTCGACCCGTCGGTCTCACAGTCAAGCTCCCTTGTGCACTTACACTCAACACCTGATTGCCAACCAGGCTGAGGGAACCTTTGGGCGCCTCCGTTACTCTTTAGGAGGCAACCGCCCCAGTTAAACTACCCACCAGACACTGTCCCTGATCCGGATCACGGACCCAGGTTAGACATCCAGCACGACCAGAGTGGTATTTCAACGACGACTCCACAACAACTGGCGTTGCTGCTTCAAAGTCTCCCACCTATCCTACACAAGCCGAACCGAACACCAATATCAAGCTATAGTAAAGGTCCCGGGGTCTTTCCGTCCTGCTGCGCGAAACGAGCATCTTTACTCGTAATGCAATTTCACCGGGCCTATGGTTGAGACAGTCGAGAAGTCGTTACGCCATTCGTGCAGGTCGGAACTTACCCGACAAGGAATTTCGCTACCTTAGGATGGTTATAGTTACCACCGCCGTTTACTGGCGCTTAAGTTCTCAGCTTCGCCAACCCGAAGATTGACTAACCGGTCCCCTTAACGTTCCAGCACCGGGCAGGCGTCAGTCCGTATACATCGCCTTACGGCTTCGCACGGACCTGTGTTTTTAGTAAACAGTCGCTTCTCGCTGGTCTCTGCGGCCGGCCCCAGCTCAGAGTGCAAGACTCATCACCAGTTCCGGCCCCCCTTCTCCCGAAGTTACGGGGGCATTTTGCCGAGTTCCTTAACCATAGTTCACCCGAACGCCTCGGTATTCTCTACCTGACCACCTGAGTCGGTTTGGGGTACGGGCCGCCATGAAACTCGCTAGAGGCTTTTCTCGACAGCATAGGATCATCCACTTCACCACAATCGGCTCGGCATCAGGTCTCAGCCTTAATGAGTGACGGATTTGCCTATCACTCGGCCTACACCCTTACCCCGGGACAACCACCGCCCGGGCTGGACTACCTTCCTGCGTCACCCCATCGCTCACCTACTACAGACTTGGTTCAGCGGCTCCACCACGTCCCTTTGTCCGAAGACTCCGGGCCGGCTTCGCGGCTTTAGCATTACCTGGTTCGACGTTGGCGCTTCAAAGCGGGTACGGGAATATCAACCCGTTGTCCATCGACTACGCCTGTCGGCCTCGCCTTAGGTCCCGACTTACCCTGGGCAGATCAGCTTGACCCAGGAACCCTTGGTCAATCGGCGCAAGAGTTTCCCACTCTTGTATCGCTACTCATGCCTGCATTCTCACTCGTGAACCGTCCACAACTGGATTCCTCCGCTGCTTCACCCGGCACACGACGCTCCCCTACCCATCACAGCGGGCGTTGGCCCTATAGCTGCAATGACACGACTTCGGTGGTGTACTTGAGCCCCGCTACATTGTCGGCGCGGAATCACTTGACCAGTGAGCTATTACGCACTCTTTCAAGGGTGGCTGCTTCTAAGCCAACCTCCTGGTTGTCTCTGCGACTCCACATCCTTTCCCACTTAGCACACGCTTAGGGACCTTAGTCGGTGTTCTGGGCTGTTTCCCTCTCGACCATGGAGCTTATCCCCCACAGTCTCACTGCCACGCTCTCACTTACCGGCATTCGGAGTTTGGCTAAGGTCAGTAACCCGGTGAGGCCCATCGCCTATCCAGTGCTCTACCTCCGGCAAGAAACACGTGACGCTGCACCTAAATGCATTTCGGGGAGAACCAGCTATCACGGAGTTTGATTGGCCTTTCACCCCTAACCACAGGTCATCCCCCAGGTTTTCAACCCTGGTGGGTTCGGTCCTCCACGAAGTCTTACCTCCGCTTCAACCTGCCCATGGCTAGATCACTCCGCTTCGGGTCTTGGGCATGCAACTCAGACGCCCTATTCGGACTCGCTTTCGCTACGGCTACCCCACACGGGTTAACCTCGCTACACACCGCAAACTCGCAGGCTCATTCTTCAAAAGGCACGCAGTCACGAGACACACAGCAAGCTGCATGTCCGACGCTCCCACGGCTTGTAGGCACACGGTTTCAGGTACTATTTCACTCCGCTCCCGCGGTACTTTTCACCATTCCCTCACGGTACTATCCGCTATCGGTCACTAGGGAATATTTAGGCTTAGCGGGTGGTCCCGCCAGATTCACACGGAATTTCTCGGGCTCCGTGCTACTTGGGAGAAGCTCAAGTGAGCCGCACAGATTTCGTCTACGGGGGTCTTACCCTCTACGCCGGACCTTTCGCATGTCCTTCGACTATCCATACGGTTTCTGACTCACCGACCGGCCGGCAGACCGATCAAGAACTTTCCCACGACCCCGCTCTGGCAACCCCTGCCGGGTCTCACACCAAAACGGTTTAGCCTCATCCGGTTTCGCTCGCCACTACTCCCGGAATCACGGTTGTTTTCTCTTCCTGAGGGTACTGAGATGTTTCACTTCCCCTCGTTCCCTCCACACACCCTATGTGTTCAGGTGCGGGTGACAGCCCATGACGACTGCCGGGTTTCCCCATTCGGAAACCCCCGGATCAAAGCCTGGTTGACGGCTCCCCGGGGACTATCGTGGCCTCCCACGTCCTTCATCGGTTCCTAGTGCCAAGGCATCCACCGTGCGCCCTTAAAAACTTGGCCACAGATGCTCGCGTCCACTGTGCAGTTCTCAAACAACGACCAGACACCCACCCTCGGCACCCCTTATCGGAATGTCCTCAAGTAGGACCGGCACTGAAGCAACAGCCTTCCGGCCGTTCCCTCAGGACCCAACAACGTGCCCGACACACCCAACCTCGTCAGCTTTACTTTCCACGCACCGAAGTGCAGTACTAGTGAGGCCAACAGACCGTGTGTGCCGAATAGTCAACGTTCCACCCATGAGCAACCGTGTGAGACATTCGCTCACATCCGGCTATGTGCTCCTTAGAAAGGAGGTGATCCAGCCGCACCTTCCGGTACGGCTACCTTGTTACGACTTCGTCCCAATCGCTGGTCCCACCTTCGACGGCTCCTCCCCTTACGGGTTAGGCCACCGGCTTCGGGTGTTACCGACTTTCGTGACGTGACGGGCGGTGTGTACAAGGCCCGGGAACGTATTCACCGCAGCATGCTGATCTGCGATTACTAGCAACTCCAACTTCATGGGGTCGAGTTGCAGACCCCAATCCGAACTGAGGCCGGCTTTTTGGGATTCGCTCCGCCTCGCGGCATCGCAGCCCTTTGTACCGACCATTGTAGCACGTGTGCAGCCCAAGACATAAGGGGCATGATGATTTGACGTCGTCCCCACCTTCCTCCGAGTTGACCCCGGCAGTCTCCTGTGAGTCCCCATCACCCCGAAAGGCATGCTGGCAACACAGAACAAGGGTTGCGCTCGTTGCGGGACTTAACCCAACATCTCACGACACGAGCTGACGACAACCATGCACCACCTGTATACCGACCACAAGGGGGCGACTATCTCTAGCCGTTTCCGGTATATGTCAAGCCTTGGTAAGGTTCTTCGCGTTGCGTCGAATTAAGCCACATGCTCCGCTGCTTGTGCGGGCCCCCGTCAATTCCTTTGAGTTTTAGCCTTGCGGCCGTACTCCCCAGGCGGGGAACTTAATGCGTTAGCTGCGGCACCGACGACGTGGAATGTCGCCAACACCTAGTTCCCAACGTTTACGGCGTGGACTACCAGGGTATCTAATCCTGTTCGCTCCCCACGCTTTCGCTCCTCAGCGTCAGTAATGGCCCAGAGATCCGCCTTCGCCACCGGTGTTCCTCCTGATATCTGCGCATTTCACCGCTACACCAGGAATTCCGATCTCCCCTACCACACTCAAGCCTGCCCGTATCGAATGCAGACCCGGGGTTAAGCCCCGGGCTTTCACAACCGACGCGACAAGCCGCCTACGAGCTCTTTACGCCCAATAATTCCGGACAACGCTCGCACCCTACGTATTACCGCGGCTGCTGGCACGTAGTTAGCCGGTGCTTCTTCTGCAGGTACCGTCACTTGCGCTTCTTCCCTGCTGAAAGAGGTTTACAACCCGAAGGCCGTCATCCCTCACGCGGCGTCGCTGCATCAGGCTTTCGCCCATTGTGCAATATTCCCCACTGCTGCCTCCCGTAGGAGTCTGGGCCGTGTCTCAGTCCCAGTGTGGCCGGTCGCCCTCTCAGGCCGGCTACCCGTCGTCGCCTTGGTAGGCCATTACCCCACCAACAAGCTGATAGGCCGCGGGATCATCCTGCACCGCCGGAGCTTTCCACCAACCCCCATGCAGAGGAAGGTCATATCCGGTATTAGACCTCGTTTCCAAGGCTTGTCCCAGAGTGCAGGGCAGATTTCCCACGTGTTACTCACCCGTTCGCCACTAATCCACTCCGAAGAGCTTCATCGTTCGACTTGCATGTGTTAAGCACGCCGCCAGCGTTCGTCCTGAGCCAGGATCAAACTCTCCGTGAATGTCTACCCGTAATCGGGTAACCACTTCGGAAGAGCGGCACGGCAACCACCGGAATAGGCGGCCCCGCGCACTGCGTCCTCGCTAGTGTTTTACTTCATAAAGGAATCTCCAACCCCACCAAACGGTGAGGCCGGGGATGTCAACATATCTGGCGTTGACTTTTGGCACGCTGTTGAGTTCTCAAGGAACGGACACTTCCTTCGAGTCGCTTATCAGGCGGACCCTCCGGGCGCTTCGTTCGTGTTTCCCAGCTTAGCAGATCCGTTTGCTTCGTTTTAGCCGAAGTTTTGCGAGTCCGTCATCTGGTGTTCATCACCGTCTTGCGGCGACTCGACAAACCATAGCCCTTCCGCAGCGGAGTGCCTAATCGAGCCGCGCCGGACCTCGCCTGCCCCTCACCCGATCGGCCCAGCACGCTGCGCTCACACCCCTCTATGCCGCCCGATCGGCGCGATCGTCGTGGCTCACCCGCATGGCGTAGAGTGCGGCGCGTTGACCAAGAGGACTAGACCACTCGTACCCCAACAAGCCCCTGCCAGCAGGGACGATGACGGTACGCAGCGGCAAACGTGCAGCACGGGCGTCGGACCGCCGGTCGGGACCCGTCCCAGCGGCCGATTACGAAATGTCCGTAGTTGACATGATTTAGGCTTCAGCACGATCACTCCGCCGCTGTCCGCGGCGGCACGCTGTGCTCCGTACCTGGGAGGCTCCACCATGACCACTGTGACCTCGCCGCTGGCTGGTCGCGCCGTCGGGCTCGCCGCGGTGCCCGACCCCGTCTTCGCCGGTGCGATGGTGGGCCCCGGCACCGCCATCGATCCGGTGCGGGAGCCGACCGAGGCGGTCGCTCCGGTGGACGGCGTCGTCGTCTCCATGCACCCGCACGCCTTCGTGGTGGTGGACGCCGATGGCCACGGGGTGCTGACGCACCTGGGCATCGACACCGTTCAGCTCAACGGCGAGGGCTTCGAGCTGCTGGTGGCGAAGGGCGACACGGTCACCCGTGGCCAGGCGGTCATCCGCTGGAACCCTGCCGAGGTCGAGAAGGCCGGCAAGTCGCCGATCTCCCCGATCGTCGCGCTGGAGGCTTCGCCGGACGCGCTGTCCGGGGTGGTCGAGGCCGGTGACATCGCCGTCGACGGCGACCTGTTCATCTGGAACTGACGGACCGAGAAGACGTAACGCGCCGTCCCGCCCCGCGATCCGGGGTGGGACGGCTCGGCCAGTACCCGGGTGAAAGGAACCCACAATGGAACAGGCGCTGCGAGGCGTAGGTGTCAGCCACGGTGTCGCGATCGGCCAGGTCCGGCACATGGGCACGGCCGTGCTGGAGCCGCCGGCCACCCAGATCCCCACTGCGGACGCGCCTCGTGAGCAGGCTCGGGCCCAAGCGGCCGTGGACGCCGTCGCGGCGGACCTGATCGCCCGTGGCAACCTGGCGGGTGGCGAGGCGCAGGCCGTGCTGGAGGCCCAGGCGCTGATGGCGCAGGACCCGGAGCTGATCGCCGACGTGAACCGTCGGATCACCGTCGGCAGCAGCGCCGAGCGGGGCGTGTACGACGCCTTCGCCGCGTACCGGGCGCTGCTCGCCGCTGCCGGGGACTACCTGGCCGGCCGGGTCGCCGACCTGGACGACGTGCGGAACCGGATCGTGGCGCGGCTGCTCGGTGTGCCGATGCCGGGTGTGCCGGACAGCGACGAGCCGTACGTGCTGTTCGCCCGGGACCTGGCGCCCGCCGACACCGCGCTGCTGGACCCGACCCTGGTGCTCGGCTTCGTGACCGAGGAGGGCGGGCCGACCAGCCACAGCGCCATCCTGGCCCGGGCGATGGGCGTGCCCGCCGTGGTCGCCATGCCCGGTGCCACCGATCTGCCCGAGGGTGTCGTGGTCGCGGTCGACGGCTCCACCGGCGAGGTGCTGATCGATCCGTCCGAGGAGAAGCAGGCCGAGCTGCGCCGGGTCGCCGCCGAGCGGCGGGCCGCGCTCTCGTCCTCCTCCGGTCCGGGGCAGACCTCGGACGGGCACAAGGTGCCGCTGCTCGCCAACATCGGCGGCCCAGCGGACCTGCCGGCCGCGCTGGAGAACGGTGCCGAGGGCGTCGGGCTGTTCCGCACCGAGTTCCTGTTCCTGGACGACTCGGCGAAGGCGCCGAGCGAGCAGAAGCAGATCGAGGCGTACCGCAAGGTGCTGGAGGCCTTCCCGGAGGGCCGGGTGGTGGTGCGGGCGCTGGACGCCGGCGCGGACAAGCCGCTGGACTTCCTCACCCCGGCGGACGAGCCCAACCCTGCGCTCGGTGTGCGCGGGCTGCGCACGCTGCTGGAGAACCCCGAGGTGATGCAGACTCAGCTGCGCGCGCTGGCCAAGGCTGCCGAGGGTCTGCCGGTGTACCTCGAGGTGATGGCCCCGATGGTGGCCGACCGGGTGGATGCCCGGGCCTTCGCCGACGCCTGCCGGGAGGCCGGGCTGAAGGCGAAGTTCGGCGCGATGGTGGAGATCCCCTCCGCCGCGCTGCGGGCCCGTTCGATCCTGAACGAGGTCGAGTTCCTCTCGCTGGGCACCAACGACCTCGCTCAGTACACCTTCGCGGCGGACCGCCAGGTCGGTGCGCTGGCCCGGCTCCAGGACCCGTGGCAGCCCGCGCTGCTCGACCTGGTGGCGTTCTCGGCCGAGGCCGCGAAGTCGGTCGGCAAGAGCTGTGGCGTCTGCGGCGAGGCGGCCTCCGACCCGCTGCTCGCCTGTGTGCTGACCGGGCTCGGGGTGACCAGCCTGTCGATGGGCGCGGCGTCGATCCCGTACGTGCGCTCGACGCTGGCGAAGTACACCCTGGCGCAGTGTCAGCGGGCGGCCGAGGCGGCCCGCGCGACGGACACCGCGGACGAGGCCCGGGCCGCGGCGCAGCAGGTGCTGTCCGGCGAGTAGCCCCCAGAACGGAAGCGGCGCTCTCCCCGTGGGGGTGGAGAGCGCCGCTTCGGCGTTTCCGGTCAGGCCCGGCGGTCGCGGCCGAGCTGCTCGAAGAACCGCAGGTGGTCGAGGTTGTCGACGGAGCCGGGGTTGACGGCCTGCTCCAGCGGGGTGCCGGCCAGCAGGCGCTTGACCGGGACCTCGATCCGCTTGCCGGTGAGGGTGTGCGGCAGGCCGGTCACCGCGATCACCTCGTCGGGGACGTGACGGGGTGACAGTTCGGTGCGCAGCGAGCTGCGGATCCGGCCGGTCAGGTCCTCGTCCAGGGTCGCGCCGGGGGCGAGCACGACGAACAGCGGCATCCAGTAGCCGCCCTCCGCCTCCTCCAGGCCGATCACCAGGGACTCGGTGATCTCGGGGAGCCGCTCGACCACCTCGTAGATGTCGGCGGAGCCCATCCGGACGCCCTGCCGGTTGAGGGTGGAGTCGGAGCGGCCGTGGATCACCACGGTGCCGCGCGAGGTGACGGTGATCCAGTCGCCGTGCCGCCAGACGCCGGGGTAGGTGTCGAAGTAGCTGTCGTGGTAGCGGCTGCCGTCCTTGTCGCCCCAGAAGCCGATCGGCATCGAGGGCAGCGGCTGGGTGACGACCAGTTCGCCGACCTGGTCGGTGAGCGGGTGGCCGCTGACGTCCCAGGCCTCGACGGCGGAGCCGAGGCAGGGGGCCTGGATCTCGCCGAGGTAGACCGGGAGGGTGGGGACGCCGCCGACGAAGCAGGAGCAGACGTCGGTGCCGCCGCTGACCGAGGCGAGCCAGACGTCCTGCTTGACCTCGTCGTAGATCCACTGGAAGCCGTCGGGGGGCAGCGGCGAACCGGTGGTGCCGATGCAGCGGACGGCGGAGAGGTCGAGGTCGCGGCCGGGGTGCAGGTCGGCCTTGCGGCTGGCGATGACGTACGCGGCGGAGGTGCCGAGCACGTTGGCGCGGGTGCGGGCGGCGACCGACCAGAGGGCGCCGGTGTCGGGGTGGCCGGGGCTGCCGTCGTAGGTGACGATCGTGGATCCGACCAGCAGGCCGGCGATGAGGAAGTTCCACATCATCCAGCCGGTGGAGGTGTACCAGAAGAACCGGTCGTCGGGGCCGAGGTCGAGGTGCAGGCCGGCCTGCTTGAGGTGCTCGACCAGGATGCCGCCCTGGCTCTGCACGATGGGCTTGGGCAGGCCGGTGGTGCCGGAGGAGTAGAGCACCCAGAGCGGGTGGTCGAACGGGACGGGCTCGAAGACCGGCTCGCCCGCTCCCGATGTTGCAGTGGCGGCGGTCAGCGCGCTCCAGGGCAGGGTGCCCGCGGGGGCCTCGGTGCCGAGCAGCGGGACGTGCACCACGGTCTGCAGGGAGGGGAGCTCGCGGCGCAGTTCGGCGACCACCTCGCGGCGGTCGTGGTTCTTGCCGCCGTAGTGGTAGCCGTCCACGGTGATCAGGGCGACGGGTTCGAGCTGCTGGAAGCGGTCGAGCACGCTGCGGGCGCCGAAGTCGGGGGCGCAGCTGGTCCAGACGGCGCCGACGGCGGCGGTGGCCAGCAGGGCGACCACGGCCTCCGGGATGTTCGGCAGGTAGCCGGCCACCCGGTCGCCCGGGCGGATGCCCTGTTCACGCAGGGCGGCGCTCAACGAGCCGACCTGGCGGCGGAGTTCGGCCCAGCTGAGCTCGGTGGGCGGCTCGCCGCTCTCGTCCAGGTGGAGGATCGCGGGCTTGCCCCGGTAGCTCTCTTCCTCGCCGCGGCGGAGGGCCTCGGCGGCGTAGTTGAGGCGGGCGCCGGGGAACCAGCGGGCGCCGGGCATGGAACGGTCGGTGAGCACGGCCTCGGGCTCGGTGCTGAACCGGACGTCGAACCACTCGGTGACGGCGCCCCAGAACCGGGGCAGGTCCTCGATGGACCAGTCGTGCAGGGCGGCGTACCGGGCGGCGGCCTCGTCGTCGCTGCCGGTGGGCGCGAGCGGGGCGGCGGGGGCGCCGTGGTGTTCGGCGGCCCAGGCCTGGAAGGCGACGATCTGGGTGGCGGCGGCGCGAGCGGGGTCGGGCCGCCAGAGCGGCTGGTCCTGGGGTGGGGTGCTCACGGTGGTGGTCTCCCGGCCGGTCGGTGGGGACGGGACCGGCTTGTGGCGGCCCGCCCCGGAGTGGAGCTGACGGTGCTGGACTCTGCCATGTGATCGTCCCGGACGCCAGGGTGGACCGTCCCACCCGAAGGCCGCTGATGGCCCGTCAGGACGTGACGTGTGCCAACACCGCCTCGGAGCTGGTGATCCTGCTGCTCACGCGGTGCTTCACCACGCTCAGCGGCCCGAGGCCCGACAGTGCGCCGATGAGCTCCTCGGGGGTCGGGGTGGACGACTCCGTCGCGCTCACCGCGATGGTGTAGGTCCTGAGCAGGTGCTGGGGCTGAAGGTCACCGAGTGACGCCAGATAGCGGACCGGTACCGAGTCCCGGGGGGTCGGCGGGGGGCCGTCCGGTCGGCCGAGGACGAGTAGCAGATCGGCCCCCTCCGTCGCGAGCCGCAGGCTGCTGCGCCGGTCCGACATCACGTAGCACCACTCGCTGGGATGCTGGCCCCGGAGCAGCGGGAACTGATCGCGCAGGGCCCGGAGCAGCGGGGTCACGTCCTCGATCGGCGCACAGGGGCGGATCACGAACGACAACCGACTGCCGTCCAGGTCCCCGAGCCGCGTCAGGTCCGCCATCTCCGCCACCGTCACACAGCCCTCGGGGTCGGCCGCTGCCGGACGGTCCTGCCGGTGGCCGTTCGCGTGGCCGAGCAGCAGGACCGTGTCCCCCCGCTCCCGGAACCTCCGCGCCGAGGCCCAGGCCCTGCTTGCCTTGGCACACTCCGCGGCCCGGGCTCCCGGTACGCGGATCTCCCGTCGGCCTCTCCCCCGCTCGGGCCAGGCCGGCAGGATGACCCGCCGGGTCCTCAGCACCGCCGACCACTCGTCGACGCATTCCCGCGCGAGGTCGGCGTACCGTTTCCGCGCGGCGACGGCCAGGCCCACCGCCCGCCCGTCCGGGTCCAGATAGCTGACCGTGGGAACCGAGGCCGTGCCTGGTCCGCCGGACGTGAGCGGCTGCTCCAGCGGAGCCAGCCCGGCGCGAACGCCCCGGTCTGTCAGCCAGGCACGCAGGAGCGGCGCCGCGGGACAGTCCATCCGACCGCGGCCGGGATGCACGACGCTCGTCGCCACCACCACGTCGTCGGGCAACTCCTCACTGGTTGTCAGTTGCTCGGACATACGGGTGCGGTTCATCGGTGCCTTCCACCTGAAAATCGGCCACGTCATATGACACAAGCATGATCTTCGATCGCTCGGCAATGCTTTCGCTCCGGATCGGATAATTCACTCCGACGGCCGCCGAACACGAATATGCGATATTCGGATTTCATGCAAGTGCCACTAGCGGGTGAAGGCGAGCACCGTGTTGTGGCCCCCGAAGCCGAGGGAGTGGCTCAACGCCAGGTCGATCTGCTGGGGACGTGCGCTACCGGCGACCACGTCGATCTGGTCCGTGTGGTCGTCGGGTGCCGTGAAGTTCGCGGTCGGGGGAACCGTCTGCCGGACGATGCTGGCAACCGTGAGGACCGCCTCGATGGCTCCCGCAGCGCCCATGGTGTGCCCCAGGCACCCTTTGGCGGAGGTCACGGTGGGCGTGTGACGGGTGAACAGCTCCCGGATCGTGGTGGCTTCGGCTCGGTCGTTGAGCGGTGTACCGGTGCCGTGGGCGTTGATGTGGTCGACCTCGGTGAGGGTGGCATCCGCAGCGCCCAGGGCGGTGGTGACGGCGCGGCGCAGGCCGGTTCCGCGTGGGTCGGGTGCGGTGGCGTGGTGAGCGTCGCTCGTGGTGGCGTAGCCGGCCAGGGTGGCGTGCGGCCGGATCCGGCGCGCTGCGGCGTGCTCGGCGCGTTCGAGGATGAGGACACCCGCTCCTTCGGCCAGGACGAAGCCGTCGCGGTCCCGGTCGAAGGGGCGGGAGGCCCGGGCCGGATCGCGGTCGCGGCGGGAGAGCGCGCCCATTTTCGCGAAGGCCGCGGCGCACAGCGGGGTGACCATGGCGTCGGTGCCGCAGGCCACCGCGAGGTCGCACTGGCCCGCCGCCAGCAGCAGGGCGGCGGTGATGACGGCCGTGGCGCCCGAGGCGCAGGCGGTGGAGGTCTGCAGGGACGGGCCCCTGATGCCCAGTTCGAGCGCCACGTGGCCGGCGGCCATGTTCGGGAGATATCCGGTGAGGGTGAGCGGTGACACGTTGGTGGGGCCGCCGGACAGCAGCCTGCGGTGCTGGGTCTCCAGGGTGCCGATGCCACCGGCGGCCGAGCCGACCACCAGGGCCACCCGCGTGCCGTCCCAACTGCCACTGGAAAGGCCCGCGTCGGCCATCGCCTCGTGAGCGGCGGCGAGGAGGAGCAGGGTGCTGCGGTCATAGCGCCAGGGCTGGCGGACCGGAACCGTGTCCGGTGCGAAACCGGGCACCCGGCAGGAGATGGCCACCGGCAGGCCCACGAGCTCGGGGTCGGGACGGGCGGCGGAGCGGCCGCCGCACACACTCGACCAGGTCGCGTCCGTACCGATGCCGCCCGGGGTCACCAGTCCGGTGCCGGTCACCACGACGGCCCCGCGCACTAGGCGCCCTCGGATTCGGTCGCAGCGGCCGCGAGCAGCTCGGTGATCCGGCGG
Organism: Kitasatospora gansuensis; assembly: GCF_014203705.1. NCBI lineage: Bacteria > Bacillati > Actinomycetota > Actinomycetes > Kitasatosporales > Streptomycetaceae > Kitasatospora > Kitasatospora gansuensis. The sequence goes on along the minus strand of NZ_JACHJR010000001.1, from coordinate 7,065,745 downwards.
GCGATCGCGTCGACGGTGTGCTCCGCATCGGCCCCGTTCTCGTCCAGCGGGATGTTCCAGCGCTCCTGGAGCGTCAGGTAGAGCTCGACGACGGCCAGGGAGTCCAGCTCCAGGTCCGCCAGTGTGGCTTGCGGGTCGATGTGCTCGGCGGGCACCTCGAACTTCTCGGTCAGGAGGGTGACGAGGTGCTGGCTGACGGCGTCCATGCGTGGCTCCTCAGAAGGTCGGTGCTGCTGAGTGGGGTGAGGTCGAACTCCGGGCTCGGCGGTCGGGTCCGGGGGACGGTGGCGGGCCAGTTCAGTGCTACGGAGGCCCAGGTCAGGCCACCACCGAAGGCGGTCAGCAAGGTCCGCCGACCGGGGGTGAGGGCGCGCTGGGTGGTGGGATCGGCCATCACCAGCGGAATGGAGGCTGCCGCCGTGTTCCCGACGTCGCGGATGTTCCCGAAGCGGTGCTCCGGGCCGATGCCGAGGCGCTGGGCGACCGCGTCGAGGATGCGCTGGTTGGCCTGGTGGCCGATGAACGCCTCCACGGTCTCCGCCGGCCAGCCCGCACGGTCGAGCGCCTCGCGCGCGGAAGCCACCATGCGTCGGACGGCATGTGCGTAGACCTCGCGGCCCTGCATCCGGAAGGTCGTTGCCTTCGGGTCGACCTGGGGCAGGTGCATCGGTTGCCGGGAGCCCCCGCCGGGGACGGCGATGAGCTGGTGACCGCTCCCGTCGGCGCCGAGAGCGGCCGCCAGCACCGCTCCCGGCGCGTCGATCCGGCCGGGCCGCAGCAGGACGGCGCCGGCCCCGTCGCCGAAGAGGGCGGCGGTGTCACGGTCGGTCGGATCGACGATGCTGGAGTAGGTGTCGGCTCCCACGACCAGCGGCGCCCTGCACAGGCCGCTGTGCAGGAGGGCGGTGGCGGTGGCGAGGGCGTAGAGAAAGCCGGAGCAGACCGCACCGACGTCGAAGGCCGGAACGGTGCCGAGGCCGAGCCGGTGGGCGACGTACGGTGCGGTGGCCGGACAGGGCTGGTCCGGGGTACTGGTGGCCAGCACCAGCAGGTCCGGGGCTGATCCGCCGTCGGAGGAGATGGCCGCCCGGCCGGCGGCGACGGCCAGGTCTCCGGTGCTGATGCCCGGTGCGACGCGCCGTCGGTGGACGATGCCGGTACGCGTTCGAATCCACTCGTCGGTCGTCCGGAGCCGGCCGGCCTCGATGACGGCCGCGTTGTCGAGGACCTGTTCAGGCAGGCCGGCGCCTATCCCGGTGATGACGGCGGTCGTCTCCTCGAAGCGCACGCCGGTCACGCCCCCGCGAACGGCGAAGCCGGCTTGGGAATACCGGCCAGGCCACCGTCGGGGACGGTCAGCCCGCCGTCCACGACGACGGCCTGGCCGGTGACGAAGGAGGCTGCGGGGGACGCGAGGAAGAGCGCGACGCGGGCCACCTCGTCGGCTTCGGCCCATCGCCCCATCGGAACGTGGCTGATCAGCCAGTCGGACAGCGGTGCGGCACCGGCGGCGAACTCCGTCATGTCGGTCCTGGTCCACCCGGGGCAGAGCGCGTTGACGCGGATGCCCTGCCGGGCCCAGCCGACGCCGAGGGACCGGGCGAGGGAGACCTGGGCGGCCTTGGTCACCGCGTACGCCTCCATCATGGGCGTACCGATCAGGCCCGCCACCGACGACATCAGCAGCAGGCTGGCCCGGGAGGAGCCGGCCAGGTAGGGGTGCACGGCCCGGCACAGCGCGGCGGTGGCGTCGAGGTTGACGGACATGACGGTGTCCCACTGGTGCTGCTCCGAGCTCTGGAACGGTGTCAGCACCGGCGTCAGGTCATCCGCCATCGGCAGGGTGCCCGCGTTGTGGACGACGACGTCGAGTCCGCCCAGGGCGTCCGCCGCCTGGTGGACGATCGCGGTGGCCGCGTTCGGATCGGCCAGGTCGCCGACGACCACGTGCGCCTTGCGTCCCCGGTCGTGGACGGCCCGGACCACGTCGTCGAGCGCCGCGACGCTGCGTGCCGCCACCGCGACATCGCAGCCCGCGTCCGCAAGCGCTTCCGCGGTGGCCCGGCCGATCCCCCGGGACGCGCCGGTGACCAGTGCGAGCGCGCCCTCGAGGCGGAAGGCGTCCAGGGCGTTGGTGGAGGTACTCATGGGATCGGCCTCTCTTCAGGGCGGTGCCAGGTCAGCAGGGCACTGCCCCACGTCATGCCGGCACCGAACACGGTGACAAGAACGGTGTCGCCGGGCCGGAGCGATCCCCGGGCGGCGGTGGCGAGGGCGTACGGGGCACTGGCCGCGCCGATGTTGCCCACCTCGTCACCCACCACGACCAACTGCTCGTCGCGGATGCCGATCTGCTGCGCGAGAGCACGCAGCAGTACCGGATTCGGCTGGTGGGTGACGATGCGGTCGACGTCCCGCAGTTTGAGTCCGTTGCGTTCGAGGCTGTCGTGGACGAGCCGGGGGAAGACGTCCCTGATGAACCGGCTGACGGCTCGTCCGTCCATCTGGATCGTGTGCCCCCGGTCCCGGAGGGTGGCAGGATCGGCAGGTCGGCGGCTGCCGCCGGCCGGTATGAGGACGAGGTCGGCGAGCGAGCCGTCCGACCCGAACGTGAAGTCGGTGAAGCCGTACGGCTCGGGGACCGGGCCCAGGATCGCCGCGGCCGCGCCGTCCGCGAAGAGCACGGCCGTGCCCCGGTCGGTCGGGTTGAGGAACTTCGAGTACGCCTCGGTCCCCACGACGGCGGCGTAGCCCTTGGAGGGGTCCTCGCGGAGCCAGTCGTGCGCGACCTTGGCGGCGAACAGCCAGCCGGAGCAGGCCGCGCTGACATCGAGGGCCACCGCCCGGTCGGCCTTCAGCAGCCCCTGGACGCGGCAGGCCGTGGACGGGCCCAGCTCGTCGGGAGTGGAGGTGGCGCACACCAGCAGGCCGATCTCCGTCGGGTCGACACCGGCCGCGTGTGCGGCGGACCGGACGGCGGCCGCGGCCAGGTCCGAGGCGGCCTCCTCGGCGGCCGCCACGTGGCGTGAGCGGACACCGGTGCGCTCCTGGATCCACTCGGGCGTGACGCCGGTCGCCTCGGCCACCTCCTCGTTGGTACGGATCCGGCTGGGCAGGTAGCTGCCGGTGCCCCAGATTCCGATCCGAGGCGGTACGGCGTCCGTGTTCATGAGGGCCCTCCCCGGTGCCAGCCGAGCGAGCCGGCCAGCGCACTGTTGAAGTCGGGTTCGCCGAGCGGCGCGCCCACGACCGCCTGCGGATACCCGAACTCCTCTTCAAGGGAGCCGAGGTGAGGCAGCAGGCGGTCGCAGAGCCGATCCACGATCGCGGGCAGCTGTCGGATCTCCGCCGACCGGAGGGTCCCGGCCGTCAGCAGGGAGCCGGCCAGCCGTCGCGCGGACACCGCACCGTAGAGACCGGCCAGCGCGGATACGGCGGCCGACGACTCCGGGTGCCGGACGCCCAGGTCGGCCGCGGCGCGGGCCACATCGTCGGCGACCAGCCGGGCGGCATAGGTCTCGCCCAGCTCACCGGCGTCGGAGAGCAGCGGATTCCAGACGGCGAACTCGTCCGCACCCGGCGCGCTCCGGTCGCGCAGGCGACGCAGTCGGTCGGTGAGCCGCTGTTCGTGCGAGCGGAGGACGGACGGCCACCAATCGGGGCTGCCCGGGCTCGGGCGCCCGGCGGCCGGCTCGTCGGGCCGGGGTGCCTCGTCGAGGAGCGCGCGACCGAGGTCGAAGAAGATCAGTTGGCTGTCGCCGCCGGCCGCGTCGAAGGAGCGGGAGAACCCGTGATAGGCGGCCAGCCGGTTGACGTCCAGATGCCCGGAGAACCCGCAGTGCCGCTGGCAGTCGGCGGTGATCCGGGCCGCCGCGCGGACCGTGTGGGCCTTGTACGCGGAGAGCGGTCTGCTGACGGCCGACCAGGGTGCGAAGGTCATCGGCCCGTCGACCTCCCGGACCGCACCGTCGCCGGCCGCGACTCCCGACTCGGCCAGCACGGTCAGGGACCGGGAGGCGGCGCAGGTCAGCGCGAACGCCTCGGCCAGGGCGCCCAGGACGCCGTGTTGCTGGGTGCGGTAGTCGAGCAGCGGAGTGCCGGGCGCCAGCCGCCCCTGGGTGCGGCGCCGGCGCGCGTAGCGCAGTGCCAGTACGGCGGACTGCCGGGATATCGCTGCCAGCGCGGACGGCAGCACCGCCCACAGGACCTGTCCGACGCAGAGCGTGCGTTGCAGGCGCAGATCGGGTGAGCCGAGCGGGTCGCGGAAGACGCCGTCCGCGTCGATGACGGCGCTGTCGCGCAGCCAGTGCTCATAGGGGAGGCGGAGGTTGTGGAACCGGAATTGCGCGTAGTCCAGCGGGAGAGCGCTGAGTTCGATGGTGTCGGACATCTCCACTCCCGGCCGCAGACCGTCCTTGTCGACGAGGTCCACCACGAAGGAGAAGACCCCGCAGTCGGCGCCGGCGACCACCAGCCGGGCGAGCGCTGTGCCGATCAGCGGCCCGTCGTCCAGGGTGCCGGCGGTGAACTTCGCCGCCGCCGGATCAGGGCTGTCGAGAACGAACTCCCGGCTCACGGGGTCGAATTCGGCGGTGGTGCGCGTCGCCAGATGACTGTTGGCGAGGCCGACCTCGGTGATCATGAACACGCCCTTGGCGCGACCCGACTCCATCGCTCCGAAGCGGCTCTTGAGCAGGTCGTGGTCGGGAGCGAGCCGGTCCATCGAGTTGAGGGCCAACAGGTAGTGGTTGATGAGCACCATGGTCAACGGCGGGTCGGCGACGGCGGCCCAGCCGAACAGTGCGCCCAGCTGCTCCGGCCGGTCCAGCAACTCCCGCCCCGGGGGCAGGGAATCGGCAAGTCGGCGCAGCCGACGCCGGAGCCGGGGCTCGCGGTCTGCCGGGTCGGGGCCGGGCGGACCCGAGTCGTCGGAGAGGGAAGCCCTGAGAGTACGGAGGAACGATGCGGACACCGGCCCGTGGATGAGCTCCTCGAGGTGGGTGCGCGGCTCTCCCTGCGGCGGGGGGCCAGAGGACATGGCGGATCTCCAGAGGGGTCGGGGGCACAGTCACGGCGGAGCGGGATCACCAGCGGAAGCCCGCGTCGCCCAACGGCGCGTGGACGGTCGTGTCCGGTCCGGCGAGCACCCGCCGCGCGCTGTCGGCCAGCGCGCTGCCGGGCCCGGCCTCGAAGAGCGCTGCGGGCCGGGCCCGGCCCGCGAGGCGCAGGACCGGTGGCAGCCGGGCCGGGCGGACCAGGCAGTCGGCCAGTCGACGGGGCAGGTCCTCGGTGGAGGTGTAGGCCCGCCCGGCAACCGCGGAGTAGACCACGGGACCGAGCGGGGCGACCGGATAGGCCCGTACGGCCTGCTCGAACACCTTCGCCTGATCGTGCAGACCGGGATGGTGGGAGGAGAACGGCAGTCTCAGCCGGACAGCCGCCAAGTCCTCGCCACGGGCGGCCAGTTCGACGGCCTCCAGCGCGGCTGTCGGACCGCTCACAATCGTCTCCCGGTCATCGTTGACGCAGGCGACCACCGCCTCCCCGGTCAGCTCCAGCAGGTCGATGAGGGTCTGGGCCGTGTCTTCCGAGCACCGCAGCAGCGTCAGCCCGCCGGGGCAGGTGGCGAGCACCTGGGCGAGGTCGTACGCGATCCGGGCACCGTCGTCGACGGCGAAGGCGCCGGCCGCGGTGAGGGCCGCGATCTCCCCGAAGCTCACACCCAGCAGGGTGGCCGGTTCGCCACGCGATGCGCAGAGCGCCTGGTGGACCGTCATCGATGCTCCGAACAGGGCGAGTTGGGAGGTTCCCACGGGAGCCTCGGCCAGCTCTCGGCCGCCGGGGGGATTCGGGCCCAACAGCCACGGCGCGAGCGCCGGCAGCCGACGTTCGGCGGTGACCTCGTCGATCTGCTCGTAGACCTGCCGCGCCACCTCTCGCAGCCCCCCGCCCGAGCGGGTCTCCCGCACCAGTGAGGCGATCGTGAAGTCCCCCTGGCCGGGGAAGAGATGGACGTGCACGGTCCGCATGCCAATTCCTTGTCGTAGGCTCCTCACCGTTCGGGCCGGGCCGACGGAACGGACAATCCGAGAATGCACGGCCGGGGTGGACGACTTCCATGACTTGCGGGCCCGGCCTTGTTGAATTTCTCCACGTGCTGAAACCTGCGACGCGATCCGTTTTCGGGCTTGTTGTGCCCATGGCCCAGAGGTGCCCTTGCCACGGCGGCCGGTCAGCGCGCACAGTGTCGAAAAGCCTTGAGCGGTCGGGGACCTGATACCTCGTCGGTCATTGTCCTGCGTAAATGGGGTTGCCATGAGTTCCCGACGAAATCCCAATCTGAGACTCCGCTCCCTGCTCGACGAAACCGGCTGGACCGGTCAGAGACTGGCCCAGGCCGTGAACCACGAAGGCGCCCGACGAGCGATGGTCGTCACCTACGACCGCAGCTCCGTCGCGCACTGGCTGGCCGGCACCCGTCCGCGCGAGCACGTCTGCGCGCTCGTCTGCCAGGTGCTGTCCCAGGCCCTGGGCCGGACCGTCGGGCCCGAGCAGGCGGGCTTCGCTGCCGAGACCAGGAGCGAAGCCTCCTCCACCGCGGCTCCGCACGAGCGGCTGCGCGAACTCGCGGAGAACACGCCGAGCGCCCGCCGAGCGCTGCGCCTGCTGCCGTACTCGCTCGATCCGGAGCTGCCCGAGCCCGCACCGCCCTCCGGTGGGGACCGCGCCCACAGCCGGATCGGCACCGCTCACGTCCGCACCGCCGAGCTGCTGGTGACGCTCTTCGCCGACGCCGACAAGGCGTTCGGAGGAGCACGTATCCGCCCGGCACTGACCGCGTACCTGTCCGTCGACATCGCCGCCCAGCTGGACTGCGCGACCGCGCCGTCGGTCGGTCGGCGATTCCACCAGGCCGCGGCGGATCTCGCCTATCTGGCCGGCTTCGTGTCCTTCGACGAGAACCTTCAGGGCGCGGCCCAGTCCTACTTCCGGATCGCCGCACAGCTCTCCGCCGAGGCGAACGACCGGCTCCGCCACGCGATGGCGCTCCGTCAGATGAGCGTCCAGGCGGTCTTCCTGGGGAACTCCGGGCTGGCGCTGCAGCTCGCCCAGCACGCGGCCAGGGAACGCGGCGCGCTGCCGACCGAGTCCGCGGCCTTCGTCACCGGGCAGGAGGCGCTGGCCCTGGCGTGTACGGGCGAACGGCGGCGGGCACTGGCGTGCCTCGGCCGGTCCCAGCGCCTGCTGGATCAGACTCCCCCGGACAGCCGCGTTCTGCTCGGGGGCTACCACCAGGCCGCCTTCGCACACCAGCAGGCCGAGGTGCTCGCTGCCACCGGCGACATTCCGGGGGCCTGCGCAGCACTCGCCCACTCGCTGCGCCACCGGCCTTCGGAGGAGGGCAGGGCTCGGATGCTCACCACGGCCCGCCTCGCGAGCCTCCAGCTGCGCCAAGGGCACCTGGAGCTCGCCTGCCACACCTGGGACAGGTTCCTCGACGACTATCCGAACGTCACGTCGGCTCGCGGTGACGCCGCCCTGCGCGAACTGCGCACCGGGTTGCGCGTGCACCAGCAGGAGCCTGCCGCGCGCCGGGTCCTCGCTCGTGCCGGTCGGCTCCCGCTGCCTCGGACGGAGCGCCCCACGGTGCCCCGGTCCGGTGCCGCACCGAGGCGCCGGGGAGCCGTGCGGATCCCGCTGCCGTCGGCGGCCCCCGAAGCGGGGCCGAGCGACGCTTAGTCGAAGGTGCCCTTGAACCAGGCGTCGGCGACCTGGGTGTGCAGCGGGAAGGCCAGCGGGGTGGGGGTGTTGATCAGGTACCAGCCGTCGGTCTCGTCGGTGGGGACGGAGGGCGGCAGCTCGGCCAGGGGGCGGGGCGGGAAGAGGGCGAAGAGCATCAGGAACATGCCGCGCTCGTCGCTGCCGGTGTCGGCCAGCCGGGCGCTCGCGGGGTCGACGTCGATGCCGGCCTCCTCGCGGAGTTCGCGGGAGGCGCCCTGCTGCCAGGTCTCGCCGAAGTCGATGTAGCCGCCGGGGAGGGCGAGCTCGCCGTAGCCGGGCTCGATGGTGCGGCGGATGACCAGCAGGCTGCGGGTGCCGTCCGGCGGCTCGACGGGGAGCAGGGCGACGGCGACGGGCAGCGGGTTGCGGTAGCTGATCTCGCCGCAGCCCGGGCAGGTGCGCGGCCAGACGGTGCCGGCCGCCGCGTACGGCGTTCCGCAGAAGTGGCAGTGCGAGTAAGGGCCGGTCATGACTGGATGCTAGTCGCAACGGGTGACGGCGTGTCAGTGTCTCGCGCAGCGGACCTGGCACGGGGCGTTGAGCTGGGGCGTTCTAGAGTGCGGAAGGATTCGAGGAGGACATGATGGTGGGTTCGTTCGCAGAGGCGCTCGCGGCGGGGCCGCTGGTGCTGGACGGTGGGTTGTCCAACCAGTTGGCGGACGCGGGGCACGATCTGTCCGACGAGCTCTGGTCGGCCCGGTTGCTGGCGGACGATCCGTCGGCGATCACTGCGGCACACCGGGCGTACTTCGCGGCGGGCGCGCAGGTGGCGATCACCTCCAGCTATCAGGCGAGCTTCGAGGGCTTCGCCCGTCGGGGTGTCGGTCGGGAGCAGGCTGCCGCGCTGCTGGGCCGGAGCGTCGAGCTGGCGCGGGCGGCGGGGCCGGGCTGGGTGGCGGCCTCGGTGGGGCCGTACGGGGCGGTGCTGGCGGACGGTTCGGAGTACCGGGGCCGGTACGGGCTGACCGAGGGTCAGCTGGTGGACTTCCACCGGCCGCGGATCGAGGCGCTGGTGGCGGCCGGTCCTGACGTGCTGGCGGTGGAGACGATCCCGGACACCGACGAGGCGGCGGCGGTGCTGCGCGCGCTGGAGGGGGTCGAGGTCCCGGTCTGGCTGTCGTTCAGCATCGCGGGTGACCGGACCAGGGCGGGGCAGCCGATCGCGGAGGCGTTCGCGCTGGCGGCCGACGCGCCCGGGGTGGTGGCGGTCGGGGTGAACTGCTGCTCGCCGGAGGACGCGGACGCCGCCGTACGGGTCGCGGCGCGGGCGAGTGGCAAGCCGGTGGTGGTCTACCCGAACAGCGGGGAGAGCTGGGAGGACCGGGCCTGGCAGGGCCAGCCGACCTTCCGTCCCGAGCGGGTGGCGGGGTGGCTGGCGGACGGGGCCCGGCTGGTGGGTGGCTGCTGCCGGGTCGGTCCGGGGCAGATCCTTGCGCTGGCCGAGGCCGTCGGGAACTGACGGGTCCTGCCGGGAAAGGTGCACGCCCACCCGTCGGCCTGGCAGACTCTGAGCGATACCACTGCGGTCGACAATGTCGACCGCCTGTCAGCGGAGGTACGCAATGCCCGGCCCGATCCAGTCGCTCTCCCGGGCTGCCGCGATCCTGCGGCTGCTGGCCGGCGGCGAGCGGCGACTCGGTCTGTCGGAGGTGGCCACCGCACTGGGGCTGGCCAAGGGGACGGCGCACGGCATCCTGCGCACCCTCCAGCAGGAGGGGTTCGTCGAGCAGGATCCGGAGACCGGCAAGTACCAGCTGGGTGCCGAGCTGCTCCGGCTCGGCCAGAGCTATCTGGACGTGCACGAGCTCCGGGCCAGGGCACTGGTCTGGGCGGACGACCTGGCCCGGGCCAGCGGCGAGACGGTCTACCTCGGGGTGCTGCACCAGCGCGGCGTGCTGATCGTTCATCACGTGTTCCGCCCGGACGACACCCGCCAGGTGCTGGAGGTCGGCTCGATGCAGCCGCTGCACTCCACCGCGCTGGGCAAGGTGCTGCTGGCGTACGACCCGGTGGCCCGCGGTGAGCTGGGCGAGGAGCCGCTGGAGTCGTACACCTCGCGGACGCTGACCGATCTGGCCTCGGTGGACGAGGAGTGCGGGCTGATCAGGGAGCGCGGCTGGGCCGACGCGGTCGAGGAGACCTGGGAGGGCGTGGCCTCGATCGGTGCACTGATCCAGGACCGGCGGCGCAATCCGGTGGGCGCGGTCTGCATCAGCGGTGCGGTGGAGCGGGTCTGCGAGGACGGCTTCGTCCGGCCCTCGCTGGTGGCCTCGGTGCGCAGCGCGGCCCGGGCGATCTCCCGGGACCTTGGTGCCGGCCGGTTCTGACGCTTGGTGAGATTCCCGCGAGCGCGGGTGGGCTTCGGCCTGCCCGCGCTTTGGTGTTTTGTCCAGTTTTTATGCCATCCGACTGCTAGTTTCGGCGCCATGGTGTGATCACGTTGAGTGATGGATCACAGGTGTGTCACCCCGTCTTGACGTGAGGGCAACGACGGGGGGAAGCTTCCGCATGACGGTCGACATTGTCGAACGGTGTCCGGAGCAAACGGAACGCCACCGTCGCGGCGCGACCCCGGGACGGGAAGCGCCACTCTCCCCCACCTGCTCCGGTCACGGACGAAGGAGTCCTTAGTGTCCGCGTTCTCCAACGGCGACATCTTTGTCGGCGAAACCCTCGGCACCGCCGCTCTGATACTCCTCGGCGGCGGCGTGTGTGCCGCCGTCACGCTGAAGAAGTCCAAGGCCCTCAACGCCGGCTGGCTCGCCATCACCTTCGGCTGGGGCTTCGCGGTGATGATCGCCGCGTACATGTCCGCGCCGAAGTCGGGTGCCCACCTCAACCCGGCCGTCACCCTCGCGATCGCCGCCAACACCGGCGAGTGGGGCAAGGTGCCGCTCTACATCGGCTCCCAGCTGCTCGGCGCGCTGATCGGCGCCGCCCTGGTCTGGGTCACCTACCTCGGCCAGTTCCAGGCGAACGAGGAGCCCACCCTCGGCATCTTCTCCACCGGCCCCGAGGTGCGGAACCCGGTACAGAACCTGCTCACCGAGATCATCGGCACCTTCGTGCTCTGCCTGGCCATCCTCACCCAGGGCCTCACGGCGGGCCTCGGCCTCTCCGGCACCGGCATCCTGATCGTCGCCTTCACCGTGGTCGGCATCGGCCTCTCGCTCGGCGGCCCGACCGGCTACGCGATCAACCCGGCCCGTGACCTCGGCCCGCGCATCATGCACGCGCTGCTGCCGATCCCGAACAAGGGCGGCTCCGACTGGTCGTACGCCTGGATCCCGGTGGCCGGCCCGGTCGTCGGCGGTCTGCTGGCCGGCGGCTTCTACCACCTGGCGTTCTGACGCCCCGTTGGTTTGCCCCAGGCCTGTGCACGGGGACTGACCTCTCGTCAGGCCCGCCCCTCTTCCTGAACCCCTCATTCGAGCCGAGGACCTCATGACCACGACTGGCAACTACATCGCCGCGATCGACCAGGGCACCACGTCGAGCCGCTGCATCATCTTCGGCGCCGACGGCCGGATCGTCGCCGTCGACCAGCAGGAGCACAGCCAGATCTTCCCGCAGCCCGGCTACGTCGAGCACGACGCCGCCGAGATCTGGACCCGGGTGCAGTCCGTGGTCGCGGGCGCGCTGGAGAAGGCCGGTCTGACCAAGGACGACATCCGCGCGATCGGTATCACCAACCAGCGCGAGACCACCGTCCTGTGGGACAAGAACACCGGCAAGCCCGTGCACAACGCGCTGGTCTGGCAGGACACCCGGACCGAGGCGCTCTGCCGCGAGCTGGGCCGCAACGTCGGCCAGGACCGCTTCCGCCGCGAGACCGGCCTGCCGCTGGCCAGCTACTTCGCCGGCCCGAAGATCCGCTGGCTGCTGGACAACGTCGAGGGCCTGCGCGAGCGCGCCGAGGCCGGCGACATCCTGTTCGGCACCATGGACACCTGGGTGATCTGGAACCTCACCGGCGGTGTGAACGGCGGCAAGCACGTCACCGACGTGACCAACGCCAGCCGCACCATGCTGATGAACCTCTCCACCCTGGCCTGGGACGAGAAGATCGCCGAGTCGATGGGCGTGCCGCTCACCGTGCTGCCGGAGATCCGCTCCTCCGCCGAGGTCTACGGCCACGCGGTCGGCGTCCTGGACGGCGTGCCGGTCGCCGCCGCGCTCGGTGACCAGCAGGCCGCGCTGTTCGGCCAGACCTGCTTCTCGCCCGGCGAGGCCAAGTCGACCTACGGCACCGGCACCTTCCTGCTGCTGAACACCGGCGAGCAGATCGTCAACTCCTACCACGGCCTGCTGACCACGGTCGGCTACCGGATCGGCGACCAGAAGCCGGTCTACGCCCTGGAGGGCTCGATCGCGGTCACCGGCTCGCTCGTGCAGTGGCTGCGCGACCAGCTCGGCATCATCTCCACCGCCGCCGAGATCGAGACCCTGGCCTCCACCGTCGAGGACAACGGCGGCGCCTACTTCGTGCCGGCCTTCTCCGGCCTGTTCGCCCCGTACTGGCGCTCCGACGCCCGCGGTGTGATCGCCGGTCTGACCCGGTACGTCACCAAGGGCCACCTGGCCCGCGCCGTGCTGGAGGCCACCGCCTGGCAGACCCGCGAGGTCGTCGACGCCATGCAGAAGGACTCCGGCGTCGAGCTGACCGCCCTCAAGGTCGACGGCGGCATGACCTCCAACAACCTGCTCATGCAGAACATCGCGGACGTGCTGAACGCCCCGGTCGAGCGCCCGTACGTGGCCGAGACCACCGCGCTCGGCGCCGCCTACGCGGCCGGTCTCGCGGTGGGCTTCTGGCCCGACCTGGACACCCTGCGGGCCAACTGGCACCGCGCCGCCGAGTGGACTCCCCGAATGGACGAGGCCACCCGGGAGCGCGAGTACAAGAAGTGGCTGAAGGCTGTCGAGCGCACCATGGGTTGGGTGGAGGAGGACGAGGAGAGCTGACCGTCACGCCGGTCGGGGCCAGCAGCGGCCCCGACCGGCCAACGCCGTTTGACGGCCTCTCAGGAGGCCGACCCGGTCTCCGCGGAGACCGCACCCGCACCATCGAGAGGAGAAGCGGCGCCGCCCGCACCGAGCGCCGCAACACACACCATGGCTACCATCCCGACTCTGGGCGCCGGCTACACCAACGGCCACACCGCCTCCCGTGCCGAGACCCGCGAGCTGCTCGGCAAGGCCACCTACGACCTGTTGGTGATCGGCGGCGGCATCCTCGGTACCGCCACCGCCTGGACCGCCGCCCAGTCGGGCCTCAAGGTCGCCATGGTGGACGCGGGCGACTTCGCCGGTGCCACCTCCAGCGCCTCCTCCAAGCTGGTCCACGGCGGGCTGCGCTACCTGCAGACCGGCGCGGTCAAGCTGGTCGCGGAGAACCACAAGGAGCGCCGGGTGCTCTCCAGTGACGTGGCCCCGCACCTGGTCAACCCGCTGACCTTCTTCGTGCCGGTCTACAAGGGCGGCCCGCACGGCGCGGCCAAGCTCGGCGCCGGTGTCTTCCTCTACTCCGCGCTGTCCGCCTTCCGGGACGGCATGGGCCGGGTCTCCACCGCCGCGCACGCCGCCCAGCAGGTGCCCGCGCTGCGCACCGAGGGCCTGCGCTCGGTCGCGGTCTACGGCGACCACCAGATGAACGACTCCCGGGTCGCCGTGATGACCGTCCGCGCGGCCGTCGAGGCGGGCGCCGTGGTGCTCAACCACGCCGAGGTGACGGGCCTTCGGTTCACCGGCACCCGGGTGACGGGCGCCGAGCTGAAGGACCGTCTGGACGGCACCGAGTTCGGCATCAGCGCCCGCCTGGTGCTGAACGCCACCGGCCCCTGGGTCGACCACCTGCGCAAGATGGAGGACGCGGGCGCGGCCCCGTCCATCCGGCTCTCCAAGGGCGCGCACGTGGTGGTCAAGCGCCGCACCCCGTGGCGCGCGGCGCTCACCATCCCGATCGACAAGTACCGCGTCTCCTTCGCCATCCCGTGGGAGGACCACGTCCTGCTCGGCACCACGGACGAGGAGTACACCGGCGACCCGCAGGACGTCCGCGCCACCGAGGCCGACATCGACCAGATCATGGACGAGGCCGGCCACGCGATCCGCGACGAGCACCTCGACCGCGACCTGATCACGTACGCCTTCGCCGGCCTGCGGGTGCTGCCCGGCGGCCCCGGCGAGACCTCCGCCGCCAAGCGCGAGACCGTGGTCACCGAGGGCCGGGGCGGCATGCTCTCGGTCGCCGGCGGCAAGTGGACGACGTACCGTCACATCGGCCGCACCGTGCTGGAGAAGCTCGCCCACGTGCCCGGCACCGGCCTGCGCGAGGACATGTCGCCGATCCCGGCCACCGTCCCGCTGCCGGGTGTCGGCGCGCCGAACGCCGTCGCGCACCGCCTGCTGGTGGACCGCGAGCCCGGCTCCCGGATGGAGCCGCTGGTCGCCAAGCACCTGGCCTCGCACTACGGCACGCTCTCCTTCGAGATCGCCCACCTGATCGCGCAGCACCCGGAGCTCGGCGAGCCGATCCACGCCGACGGACCGGACGTCTGGGCCCAGGTCGCGTACGCCGCCGACAACGAGTGGGCGTACACCGCCGACGACGTGCTGCGCCGCCGCACCACCATGACGGTCCGTGGGCTGGACACGCCGGAGATCCGGCAGCAGGTCGAGGCCTTCCTCGCGAAGCGTGGAACCAAGTAAGCACAGCCTCGCGAAGCGCGACAAGAACAGTTGACGATCAGTCATAGTGCCCTGCCCGAGCGTCTGTTCGGGCAGGGCATCGTCGTGTCACGGAGTAGAAACAGCTTGGCCGGAAACCTGCCCGGTGGGGGGACGTTATGGGAGGGTTCTGCCGAACTCGGTAAGCGGTACGGCAGAAAGGCGTGTGGCGGCATGGTCGATCTGACTGTCACCCAGCTCCTGGTCATCGGCGGCGTCGTGGTGATCGCCCTGGGGCTGATCGTGTACGGGTTGCGGCGCGGCTCGTTGAAAAAGGCCGAGCTCAGGGCCGTGGGTGTCCGGGCCGCTGTGGAGGGCCACGAACCTGTGGCACCCGAGCCGCATCGGACGTTCGAGAGCGATCGGCTCAAGACGCGTCGGTCGTCCATCAAGGTGGTGAAGGGGGCCACCACGAAGTTCCGCCGGAGCAGCTTCGAGGACAGTGCGGTGGAGATCACGGACAGCGCTGCGCCCACCGACCCGCAGAGCAACTGACCCCCTCGGCGGACCACACAGGAGGACCGGGAGCACGGTGGCCGATTCGGCGTCGCAGCGTCAGCACATCGACCGCGCCGAGCAGTTGTCGCGCGCGGCCCGCCTCGCCTCGGGCGAGGAGACCGGACAGCGCGCGCTCTTCTTCGAGGGCCCGGAGGGCATCGGCAAGTCCTCGCTGCTGTTCGAGATCCACGACCGGCACCGGGAGAACGGCGCCTACTTCGTCGATCTGGAGCGCACCGTCCGGGAGTACGACGTGCTCGAGACCCTGGCCATCCAGGCGCGCGGCCAGCGGGTCGAGACGCCGAGCTACCGGACGGCCCGGGACCGGTTCGCCGAGCAGGCCGGGTCACTGAACGTGGAGTTCACTAACGTGCGGGCCCGCGCCTCGGCGTTCCAGATCATCGGCCAGACCGAGGACCGCATCCTGCGGACGGCGGCACTGAGCGACGCCTTGCTGGACAACCTGCTGGCGGACGACCGGCGGCCGGTTTTCTGCCTGGACGGCTTCGAGCGCTGCGGGCAGCCGATGCGGAAGTGGCTCGGGGACTCCCTGCTGCCGAATCTGCTCTCCCGCAAGGACGCCGGCGTCTTCCTGGCCGGCCGGGAGGTGCCCCGGCTGACCCACCCGGACTCCACCTCGGTGCACACCATGGTGCTGCCGCCGTTCGACGTCGAGGCCGTGCAGGAGTGGATCGAGGCGCTCGGCGTCACCGAGCTTCACGCGAAGTCTCTGGCGATCCATCAGGAGTACGGCGGCATCCCGATGTTGTTGGACGAGTTCTTCACAGGCCACCTCGCATTCGGCCGGGCCGGGCTGCCGCGACAGCAGGGCGTCGACCGGAGAGGGGCGCAGCGGCCGTGACACAGGAATCCCTCGCCGCGCAGGCGCTGGCCGCGGTGGACCGACTGCCCCGGGAGGAGGCCGGGTTCTGGGAGGCGCTGGCCGTCCACCGGTGGTTCGACGCCGAGTTGGTGGCCCACACCGCCGACGCCTTGGGGGTCGAGGTGACACCGGAGCAGGTGACGGCCTCCCCGTTCGTCGTCGAGGACCGGGCCCCGGCCGTCGATCCCGAGGAAGCACCCCGGTACAGCCTCCGGCCCGTCCTACGGACCGCGCTCACCGCGCGGCTGGCCGCAGAGCGGCCGACGGTCCTCCGCCAGGCCCACCGGATCGCCGCGACCTATCACCACCAAGAACTGGAGCCGTTGCACACCGGGCGGCTCGGCCGGTACATCCTGGAAATCAACCATCTCGCGAGCTATCAGCCGGAGTTCGCACTAAGGCGACTGGCCTCGTTCGCCCATGTCGCGCTGCTCGCGGGCTACCCCGAGGCGGCGAGCCGGGCCGCCGCCGCGACGCTGCCCGCCCTCGCCCCGGCCGATCGGCCGCTGCCCGAGATCATCGCGGCCGTGGCGGAGATCCTGAACGCACCCGCCCAGGTCGAGCACGGCACGCTCCTCCGCCTGGACGATCTGCTCGCCCGCTACGACGCACCGGCCAATCTGGCGGCGACCCGGCTCGTCCTGCTCGGGCGTGATCTGGTCACGTACTTCACCGAACGCCCGGAGTCGGCAACGGCGTTGACCGCGCTGGTGGCGCCGGACCTCACCACGGCCATCGACCCCCGGGGCGTCCCGGTCCTGGGCAGTGAACTCCAACTGTTGGAGGACCTCACCCGGCCCGCCAGGACCATCACCAACCGGACCCACCGGGTGGAGCTGACCTCCAGCGGTACCTGCCGGCACCAGGTCACCACCAAGCTCGACGCCGGGGACCGGGCCGGGCGCCGGATGGTGCTCGCGGACGTCCTGCCAGCGGGTCGTTGGGAGGATCTCGACCATCTGAACCCGAGCGAACGCGGCGCCCGTCCGGTGAGCGTGCTCGGTACGGAGGACACCGTCCAGGTCGTCGCCAAGGGAGTCCGCCGACTGCTGGACACCCATGAACGGGCGGGCGACGACTCCTCCCGGGCCGAGCTGTCGCGCCGGCTCGGCCATCTCGACGCGCAGAGCAACGCGGACGACCTCACCACGCTGCTGGACCGCGCCCGGCAGACGGAGGAGGTCGAGGGCTTCCTCCGAGAGCGCATCGGCGAACTGATGCGCTACACGCCGGTGGTGGCCATGGTGGACGTCCATCCGGGGCTGTCCTCGGAGCTGAGCTACGGCTACGAGGACGAGTGCACGGCACGCCGGACCGGCCTCGGTGGGGTGGTGGTCTCACTCGAGCTGACGCTGCCGCTGGAGCTGCGCAACCGGCTCCAGATCGTGCCCCCGCCCGGCATGGTCCTCGCTGGGGAGCCCCAGGCTGACGGCGCCCGACTGGTCCCGGTCCGCACCGAGCAACCGGCCACCGCCCCGCAACAGTTCGACATCTCCCCCGGCGAGGGGACGGCTCGGATCAGAGTGGATCTCGCCTACCGGCTGGCCGACAGCGAATTCACCAATGTCGTCAGGACCGCCGGCCTGAGCATGCTGATCTCGGTCATCGCCCTCCTGCTGCTGGTCGCCGACCGCAATCTCGTCCCCATCCTCGGCACCATCATGGCCGCCGTCATCGGCATGCTGAACGGCAGCCGAGAAGGGGCGACCCCCAACGAGGGTGTACCGCTCCACGTCCACGCCGGCAAACGACTGCGCGCACTGCGCACCACTCACACCGCAGCGGCCGTGATGGCGACGACCGCCCCGAACATCGACTCGGTCCCGGTGAGCCTGGCCACCTCCGGCACGGCCTTCCTCATCGGCCTGGTCACTTGCGTCATGGTGCTGCTCTCGCGCCGAACTTCCGCCCGGCCGGCGGCGCTGCTGAGCTAGTGCCGTGACCGGGAGCGGATGCCGCGAATGTCCGCCCGTTGGACCGGCTCAGCAGGCGCAGCGACGGTAGGCCCCGTCCCCGGCCGGGACGACGTTCCGGTCGCGCAGGACCACCGACAGCCGCTTGCCCCACAACTTGCAGGCGGCGGCGAGCCAGTCGGCCTTGCACTCGATGACGAAGACTCGGTCGTCGAACGCGTAGGCGTAGGCGTCGCATTCGTCGTACTGGCCGCACTCCTCGGCGACCGCGAAGTCGAACCCCAGGCTGCGCCCCTTGCGTGCCAGGCCCGCGGCGTTCTTCTGACCGATCGCCAGACCGCCCGCATGAGCACGGTCGACGAGCAGTTTCCCGAAGGCCAGGTCGTGGTCGGCGGTCAGGAGCCCGTCGGACCGCTCGTGGGAGTCGAGGTTGTCGGCCTCGACTGCCTGGAATCCGGCCGCGGCGCAGCCGTCGATCCACTCGCCCACGATCCCGGCGAGCTGTTCGCGCTTGGCAGCCGTAGAGATGTCGAGCAGGGCCTCGTGCCAGTCCTTGTCCTCGACCAGTGCGCCACCGGAGCCGCGGAGCAGCAAGTCGGGGTGGTGGGTCTGCCACCAGTCGGTGGCGTCCGCCTGGGCCTGGAAGGCGTTGACGTAGCAGATGTTGTACAGCCCGGGCGCGGGCTTCGCGGCACGGTCGCGGGAGACCGCGCGTACACCGGGCGGCGGCGGGTAGGCACCACCGATCTGGTAGTCGAAGGAGATGTTCTGCTCGGGCAGAACCACCTTGCCCCCGTCCCCGCTGCCCGCAGTCGGTCCGGCAGCGGTCGGCGGAGCGACGGAGGACCGGGCCGACGCGGCGGCGTCCTCGCCGTCGGACGCGGAGCATCCGCTCGCGACCGCCGCGAGCACACCGCACAGCGTCACCGCCGTCAGCACGCGGTGCCGGGTTGGGCGGATGCGGTCGGCCATGGTCCAGATGTCCTCTTCTGTGGGTGGTCAACTGCTCTGCCGCCGGGAAGGTCGTCAACGGGCTGGGCAACTGCGCGGCGGCCCAGGTCGAGCGGCAGCTCGCCTACCACCCGTGCAGCGCTAGATGATCAGGCTGAGCGGGAGGATCAGGGCGATGGCGGTGACCGAGATGACCGTCTCCATCACCGACCAGGACTTCAGGGTCTGACCGACCGTCATGCCGAAGTACTCCTTGACCAGCCAGAAGCCCGCGTCGTTGACGTGCGAGAAGAACAGCGAACCGGCGCCGATGGCCAGCACCAGCAGGGCGGCGTGGGTGGTGGAGAGGCCGGCGGCCAGCGGGGCGACGATGCCCGCGGCGGTGATGGTGGCGACCGTGGCGGAGCCGGTGGCCAGGCGGATCAGGACGGCGATCAGCCAGCCCAGCAGCAGGGCGGAGATGTGCCACTTGGCGGACCACTCACTGACCGCGTTGCCGACACCGACGTCGATCAGGGTCTGCTTGAAGCCACCGCCCGCGCCGACGATGAAGACGATGCCCGCGATCGGGGCGAGCGACTTCTCCATCGTGCTGGAGACCCGGGCCTTGGTGAAGCCGGCCGCGCGGCCGAGGGTGAACATCGCCAGCAGGGTGGCGGCGAGCAGCGCGATCAGCGGGGAGCCGATGAAGTCCAGCACCCGCTGCGGGCCGGCCTTGGGGTCGTCGATGACCACGTCGGCGAGTGCCTTGCCGAGCATCAGGACCACCGGAAGCAGGATGGTGGTCAGGACGGCCGCGAAGCTCGGGGTGCGGTCGGGCTTCTCGGTGGCGGCGGGGGCCGGGGGCAGCTCCAGCGGGCCGACCCAGCGTTCGGCGAAGCGGGCGAACAGCGGGCCCGCGACGATCAGGGTGGGGACGGCGATCAGCAGGCCGAGCGCCAGGGTGACGCCGAGGTCGGCCTTCAGCGCGTCGACAGCGACCAGCGGGCCGGGGTGCGGGGGCACCAGGCCGTGCAGGACGGAGAGTCCGGCCAGGGCGGGGATGCCCAGGCGCATCACCGGGATGTTCCCGCGCCGGGCGACCAGCAGCACGATCGGGATCAGCAGCACCACACCGACCTCGAAGAACAGCGGCAGCCCGAGCACGGCGGCGATCAGCGCCATCGACCAGGGCAGCATCCGCTTGCTGGAGCGACGCAGCACGGTGTCGGCGACGATGTCGGCGCCGCCGGAGTCGGCGAGCAGCTTGCCGAGCATCGCGCCCAGGCCGATCAGCAGGCCGACGCTGCTGACGGTCGATCCGAAGCCGCTCGCGAAGCTGCTGAGCAGCTTGTCGAACGGCGCGCCCGCGACGGCGGCCAGCACGCCGGAGCCGAGGGTCAGGGCGAGGAAGGGGTGCAGCTTCAGACGGGTGATCAGCAGCACGATGACGCCGATGCTGAGCAGCACCGCGAGCAGCAGGACACCGTCGCTGTCGGTGTGGGGCAGGGCAGCGGTCAGGGTGGTCACGCGAGGTCTCCGTTGACGGGGCGCGGGTGGTGGGGGCCGAGCAGCTTGCAGGCCAGGTCGACGAGCTCGGACGGCGTGTGGGTGACGTCGAGTTCGACGCCGGACTCGTCCGGCCGGAGCGGTTCGAGGGTGGCGTACTGGGAGTCGAGCAGCGAGGCGGGCATGAAGTGTCCGCTGCGCTCGGCCAGTCGGGCCCGGATCAGGGTCTGATCCCCGGTCAGGTGCAGGAAGCGGGTGGCCGGGGCCTGGCCGCGCAGGATGTCCCGGTAGCCGCGTTTGAGCGCCGAACAGGCCACCACTCCGCCGGTCCCGGCGGCGACCCGGCCGCCGAGCCAGTCGGCCAGGGCGTGCAGCCACGGCTGCCGGTCCTGGTCGTCCAGCGGGATGCCGGCCGCCATCTTGGCGATGTTGGCGGGCGGGTGGAAGTCGTCGGCCTCCGCGTACGGCAGGCCGAGCCGCTCGGCCAGCAGCCGGGCGACGGTGGTCTTGCCGACACCCGAGACGCCCATCACCACGAGGGTGGGCGGCTGGTTCTCGACGCTGAGACCCATGGCTGGTGCTCCTGTTCTGGCTGGTCACGACCGACAGTGCCGCAAAGGTATGACTTATTCAAGAGGCCGAAACACAATCGTCATACATATGTACCTGGATATCATGATCGGATGGAGATCCAGGGCCTGCCAGGACGACTGCTCGCGGACCTCGGTCCGGCCATCGCCTCCGGTGAGATCCCGGAGGGCGCGGTGCTGCGCGGCGAGGAGCTGGAGGCGAAGTACGGGGTGTCCCGCACCGTGGTCCGGGAGGCGATCCGGATCCTGGAGTCGATGCGGATGGTGGCCTCCCGCCGCCGGGTCGGCATCACCGTGCAGCCCAAGTCCGACTGGGACGTCTTCGACCCGCTGGTGATCCGCTGGCGGCTGGCCGGCGCCGACCGTCCGGCCCAGCTGCGCTCGCTCGGCTCGCTCCGGGTCGCGGTCGAACCGGCCGCCGCCGCGCTGGCCGCCGTGCACGCCACCGACGACCAGCGCCGCGAACTCGGCGCGCTGGCCGTCGAGCTGACGGTCACCGCCCGGGCCGCCGACCTGACCACCTTCCTGCGGCACGACATCGCCTTTCACGCCACCGTCCTGCGCGCCTCCGGCAACGAGATGTTCGCCCACCTCGGCGACACCGTCGGCGCGGTGCTCACCGGCCGCACCGAGCACCAGCTGATGCCGCATCAACCGGAGCCGTACGCGGTGAAGTTGCACCGCGAGGTGGCCGACGCCATCTGCACCGGGCAGGCCGAGGAGGCCGAGCGGGCGATGCGCACCATCGTGCAGGGAGCGCTCGCGGAGCTGGACGCGACGCTGGGCTGACCCCCGCCTTGAATGGGCGGACGCGGAGCGGGCAGGCTGGGTACGGACGTTCTGCTCACGTACACCCCGGGGGATGCCGATGCCCGCTGCTCGCCGTCGCCGCCGTCTGCCGGACGAGGTGCGGGCCGCCGCCGTGCGCGCGTGGATGTTCCTCTCCTGCACGCTGATCAGTCTGATCGTGGCCACGCTGGCCTCGTACGCGCGGAGTTGGCTGCTCACCCCGGCGCTGATGGCCACCGCGCTCGGGGTGTTCGGCACCGCCTGGTGCCTGCTGGAGATCCTGATCTCGCGTCAGATCGCCGCCCAGCGGCGGCGCGGGCCCAACTCGGCCGACCCGATGACGGGCAGTCGGGAGCGGCGAGCGGGGCCCGGGCCGGTCGATCAGCCGCGCTTGCGCAGGGTGTAGCCGTACTGGACCGGCCAGCGCGACTCGGCACCGAGCTCGGCCGCCGCGCGGTGCGGCCAGTACGCGTCGCGCAGCAGCTCGCGGCCGAGCGAGACCACGTCGGCCTGGCCGCTCGCCACGATCCGCTCGGCCTGGGCGGGCTCGGTGATCAGCCCGACCGCCCCGGTGGGCAGCCCGGCCTCGGAGCGGATCCGGGCCGCGAACGGCACCTGGAAGCCGGGCGCGACCGCGATCTTCGCGTCCGGGTCGATGCCGGCCGAGGAGGCGTCCAGCAGGTCCACCCCGGCCGCGTGCAGCTCCTTGGCGAGCCGGACGGTGTCCTCCACCGTCCAGCTCGGCACGCCCTCCAGCCAGTCGGTGGCGGAGGCGCGGTAGAGCACCGGCAGCTCGGCGGGCCAGACCTCGCGGACGGCCGCCACCACCTCCAGCGCGAACCGGCTGCGCCCGGCGAAGTCCCCGCCGTAGGCGTCGGTGCGGTGGTTGGAGTGCGGTGACAGGAAGGAGTGGATCAGGTAGCCATGCGCACCGTGGATCTCCACCGCCTCGAACCCGGCCGCCAGCGCCCGCCCGGCCGCCTCGGCGAACGCTCGGACCACGCCCTGGATCTCCTCCACCGTCAGCTCGTCCGGCACCTGGTGCTCCGCGCTGAACGACACCGGGGAGGCGCCGACCGGCTGCCAGCCGCCCGCCGCGATCGACAGCGGCTTGCCACCCAGCCACGGCCGGTCGGTGGCCGCCTTGCGGCCGGCGTGGGCGAGCTGGATCGCCGGGACGGCGCCGTGCGACTTCACCAGCGCGGCGATCCGGGCCAGTTCCTGCTGCTGGCGGTCGTTCCACAGCCCGAGGTCCCACGGGGAGATCCGGCCCTCGGAACTGACCGCGGTGGCCTCGGCCATCACCAGACCGGCCCCGCCGGCCGCCCTGGCCCCCAGGTGGGCGAGGTGGAAGTCGGTCGCGACACCGGTCTCGGGCCCCTCCGCCGCGGCCGAGTACATGCACATCGGCGCCAGCCAGATCCGGTTGGGCACGGTCAGCGAGCGAAGCGTCATGGGTTCGAACAGGGCACTCACGGTCGGCTCCTCGGCAGGGGGCATCAGAGGCTTGTACGATAACTCTCGTAGTACGGCGACTGTCAAACTACGATGTTTCTCGTACTATGAACGGGTGGCCGACACCCAGCTCCCCGAACCCGCCCTGGCCGAGATCAGGCTCGCGGCGGTCCTGCACGCCCTCGCCGATCCGATCCGACTCCAGATCGCCGCCGAACTCGCGCGCGACCAGGGCGAGTTGGCCTGCCAGGCGTTCGACCTGCCGGTGACCAAGTCGACCACCACGCACCACTTCAAGGTGCTCCGCGAGGCCGGCGTGATCCGCCAGTGCCGCCGCGGCACGTCCCGGATGAGCCACCTGCGCACCGCGGACCTGGGGACGCTCTTCCCCGGTCTGCTCGACGGCATCCTCGCCGCGCACCTCGCGGAGGCCGGCCGGCCTTAGGGCGCGGTCAGTCGACCTCTTCGTCCTTGCTGTGCGGGAGGACGATGCCGTGGTGGGCGGCGATCCTGATCAGGGCGGTGATCCGGCCCTGGTAGGCCTCGACGCCCTCGTCGTCGCCCGCCTCGCGGGCCGCCGCCAGCGCGAGGCGGGCCTGGTCCAACTGCTCACGGAGCTCTTCCTCGAACACACGTCAAGCATCGCACCAAACGCCCGCACGGCCCGGCCGACGGGCCGGGCCACACGAGCGTCGGCTCAGACCCTCCGGCGATTGGGGGGCGGCGTCGCGACGCCGGGGCACGCACCTCGCCGGCTTCTCGTCGGTCGCCGATGCTCCGCATGGACTTCCTCCTCGGCGCCGCCGATGCACGCACCCCAACGCCGCTCCTTCACCCACCCCCCAATCGCCGGAGGGTCTCAGTCGGCGGGGCGCTTGAACATCCGGGTGGCGGTGATCTCGCCGTGGATGGCCGGGCCGTCCGGGTCCTGCGGGGCGGGCAGGCCCGGGCGCAGGTGCTCCTCGACCGAGATGTACTTCAGGCCCGCCCGCAGGTCGGCGTCGTTGCGCAGCCGGATCACCAGCGGGAACTCGGCCAGCGCCGTGGTGTCGAAGAGCCCGGTGGTGTAGATCAGCTGGACGCCGAGCGCGTCGGCCACCGCCCGCTGGAGCTCCAGCAGGTACGTCGCGTTGGCTCGCCCGATCGGGTTGTCCAGGAAGAGCGTCCCCGCGTGCCGCAGCTGCGACTGGCCCCGGTCATTGGCCCGCAGGGCCGCCATCGTGCAGTACAGCGCGATCGCGGCGGTGAGCAGCTGGCCGCCGGAGAACACGTCCGACATCTGACCGACACTCACCCGCTCGGCCCGCAGCACCGCGTCGGGCTTGAGGATCTCCACCGCGACGCCCTTCGGGCCGATCGCGGCGGCCACCCCGCGCAGCAGCAGTGACATGCCGTCACGTCGCAGGTCGGAGTTCTTCTTCACGGCGGACCGGGTGGCTTCGTCGATCACCTCGCCGAGCCGCTCGACCAGCAGCGCGTGGTCCGGGTCCTCGAAGCGGATCCGGAGGAACTCCTGCCCGGACCACTCCCCCAGGCCCTCGGGCAGCCGGGACAGCCGCTGGGCCGCGCGCAGGGTGGCGAGCGAGCTCTCCACCAGGCCGCGCAGCCGGTCCACGATCGAGCCCCGGTTGCGCTCCAGCTGCGCCAACTCGTCGGTGAGCACCCGCAGTCGGGGGGCGAAGGCGGTGGCCCAGGCGGCCGCGTGGTCGGGCAGCGCGGCGGCGGGCAGCTCGCGGATCTGCTGCCGGGCGGGGGTGCGGACGGCCTCGTAGCGGGCCGCGTTGGCGTGCCGGACCAGGGCGTCGGCGGCGTCCCGGACGGCGAGTTCGGCGGCGGTCAGCTCGGTGGAGGCGGTCCGCAGCGTACGGCGCGACTCGGCGGCGGCGCTCCGGGCCTCGGTGAGCGAGCCGAGGTAGGGCTCGGCGGGCTGCTCGTTCTCCTCCGGGTGGTGGTCGCGCAGGCCGTCGCGGAGCTGGGCCGCGCTCTCGTCGAAGTCGGCGGCGGCGCTCTGCGCGGCGTCCAGGGTGCGCTGCAGGTCGGCGTGGGCGGTCCGGGCGTTCTCCACCAGCTCGCGCCGCTCGGCGAGCCGGGAGGTGGCGGTGCGCAGCAGCAGCTGGGCGTGCTCGGGGTCGGCCGGGACCAGGTCCTCGGGCAGCGCGGTGTGCTCCTCGCCGCTGGCGGGGGCGGAGCGCTCGGCCTCGCCGCGCAGCCGGCCGAGCTGCTCGGACGCGGTCGCGGAGCGGGCCTCGATGGTGGCGACCAGCTCCTCGGCGCGGGTCGCGGCGGCCTGCCTGGCCGGGCCGTCGGCGCCGTCCGGGCTGGCCAGCAGCTCCTCGGCCCGGACCCGGACCTTGTTGGTGAGCCGGTCCAGCTCGGTGGCGGCGGCGGCCTCGTCGCCCTCGGCCCTGGCCTGCTCGGCCCGCAGGTCGGCGCCGACGCCGACCTTCTCGTACAGCTGGGCGGCGGCCCGGTACGCCTCGCGCAGCGCGGGCAGCGAGGCCGGGACCTCCGTGAGCTCCTCGGTCTCGGCGACGGCGGACAGCTCGGAGCGCTCGGCGCGCAGCGTACGGGCGGTGCGGCGGGCGTCGTCGGCGGCCCGCTGGGCGGCCCGGCGGTCCTCGTCGCAGGTGCGGGCCCGCTCGGCGCAGACCGCCTGGCGGCGGTCGCACTCGGCGGCGTCCTCGGTCAGTTCGCGCTGCCGGCGGGTCCAGTTGCCGCGCTCGCGGAGCCGGAAGGCCAGACCGGCCAGTGCGTCGGCCCGGCGGCGGGTGCGCTGGGCGGCCTCCCGGCGCTCCTCGTGCGCGGCGGCGGCGGCGAGCTGGTCGGCCTCGGCCTCGGCGTGCTCGGCGCGCAGGGTGGCCAGTTCGGCGGCGGCGGTCTCGGCCTGGGTGGCGGCGGCCAGGGTGGCTTCGGTGAGCTCGGCCAGCGTGCCGGGCGGGCACTGCTGGTGCCAGGAGGCGAGCCGGGCGTTCAGCGCGCGGTCGCCGCCGAGCCGGGCGGCCAGCTCGCGGATGTGCTCCTCCCGGGCGGTGGCCCGGGTGCGCAGCTGGCGGCGCTCGTCGTCGGCCGCGCCCTCGTTGTGCATCGCGGGGTTCGGCGGCACCAGGAAGAACGGCGGCTCGGCCCCGATCGGCGCGATCAGCGCGGCTGCGGTGCCGACCGCCACGGTGGAGCGCGGCAGCAGGGCGGCGGCCTGGAGCGCTTCGCGGGCCCGGTCGAGGGACTGAGGGTCCGTCACCACCACGCCGTCGACCAGCTCGGGCCGGGCGGCCAGGATCGCCTCGTGGTCGGCCGGGTCGACCGACTGGGCCAGGTAGCGCCAGCCGGGCAGTGCGGGGATGCCGTGCTCCCCCAGGAACTCGACGGTGGCCAGCACGTCCGGGCCCGGCGGCAGCAGGCCGCCGTCGCCGAGCGCGGCCAGGATCCGGGAGTCGTCGGCGGCGGCGGTGCGCAGGTCGAAGAGGGTGCGCTCGGCGGTGCCGACGGCGGTGTCGAGCTGCTCGCGCAGCGCCTCGGCGTTGGCGTCCAGCAGGGCCGGGGTGAGCGCGCCGTCCTCGTCCTCGCCCTGATGGGGCGCCAGGCCGAGCAGTTCGGCGAGCCGGGGCTCGGCGGCCAGCGCGGCGGCGGTGCGCTGCTCGGCGGAGAGCGCGCGGTGGGCGTTCTGGTACGCGTCGCTGGCGCGGGCGGCGGCCAGTTCGGCCTTCGCCTCGAGTGCGGCGGTCTCCCGGGCCCGGGCGGCGGCCTGCTCGGCGGCGGCCCTGGACTGCTCCAGCGCGGCGGTGGCGGCCTGCTCCGCGTCGGCGGCGTGCAGGGCGGCGCGGGCCGGGTCCGGCTCGTCGGTGTCCGCGTCGATCCAGCCCGCCTCGACGGCGGCCCTGGTCTCCTGCTCCACCTCGGCCAGCCGCTGGCCGAGGTGGCCCGCCTCGGAGCGGGCCTTCTGGGCAGCCGTCGCGGCGGCGGTGGCCTCGGCCTGCGCGGCGGCGCCGTCGGACTGCAGCTCCCCGGCCCGCAGCTCCTCCTGATCCGCCCTCAGCTCGGCGGCCCCGGCGGCGCTCTCCAGCGCGCGGGCCAGCGCCCCGGCCGCGCGGGCCCGGGCGGCCAGCGCGGGGGCGGCGTCCAGCTCGGCCTCCCGGATCGCGACCGCGACCCGGGCCACCCGGTCGGCGGCGGCGCGCTGGCGCAGCACCGCCTCGGCGGCCTGCCAGGCGGCGTGCAGCGTACGGGCCTCGGTCAGCTCGCGGCGCAGCGCGGCGGCCTCGGTGGTGGCGGCGGCCAGGCCGAGGGTGGCGTGACGGTAGGTCAGCTCGGCGGTGATCAGCGAGTGCCGGGTGCGGTCGGACTCGGCGGCGGTGACGGCGCTCGCGGCGGCGGCCACCTCGATCGCCAGGTCGTGCGCCCGCTCGCGCTCCCCGCTGCCGCGGGCGGCGAGGGCGTGCGCGAGCCTGCGGGTGCGGCGCTCGGTGGTGCGGTGCAGCTCGCGGACCGACTCGCGCGCCGTGGTGGCGTCGATGATCCGCTGGAGCAGGTCGACCGATCCGGCGGTGAAGTCCCGCTCGGCGGTGAGCTCGGCCCTGCGGCCGAGCTTGGCGGCGAAGCCGTGCACCAGGTCGGCCAGGCCGTCGGTGTCCCGGGTGTCGGTGACGGCGCGCAGCAGCAGGTCGGTGAAGTCGGCGTCGTGCTTGACCGCGAAGAGACCGGCCGCCTCGCCCTCGTCGGCGTTCATCTCGCGCTGGTAGCGGAAGAGTTCGGGGTCGAGGCCGAGGTCGGCGAGGTGCTCGTTCCACCGGTCGTGGCCGTCCTCGAAGACCAGCTCCAGGGCGGGGTACGCCTTGCCCGCCTCGGTCAGCGCGTCCCGGAAGCCCTTCATGGTGCGGCGTCGGCCGCGGACCCGCTGGTCACCGGCCAGGCTGATCCGCTCGGCCACCGGCAGCGCGTCCAGCGTCAGCCCGTCGCCGGGGCGGAACGAGTACCAGGTCTCGGCGAACTTGCGCGGGTCGGACGAGACCTGACGGCCCCGCCACTCGCTGACTTTGCCGACCACGATCAGCTCGCCGGTGACGGTGTGCTGCCACTCCAGCGCGACGTGACCGCAGTCGTCGGCGAGCAGGAACTTGCGCAGCACGCCGGAACTGGCGCCGCCCAGCGTGTTGCGGTGGCCGGGCAGCATCACCGAGAAGATCAGCTTGAGCAGGACGGACTTGCCGCCGCCGTTCTCCAGGAACAGCACCCCGGCCGGGGCCGGGCGCCGCTGCGGGCCCTCCGGCTCCTCGCCGAACAGGCCGATCTGCTGCGGCCGGGGCTCGGCCACCGGCTCACCGACTCCGCGCAGGTCGAGCACCGTGTCGGCGTAGCGCGCACCGGCCGGTCCGATCGAGTACAGGCGGACCCGGTTGAGCTCGTACATGTGCGGCGGTTCTCCAGCTTGACGGCGGATCAGAAGGAACGGTGGGTCGGTGGGTCAGAGCGAGTGGAAGGGCAAGCCCGCGTCGGCCACCAGCTCCTCGCTGTGGTCGGCGGGCAGCAGGGTGGCGGTGCCGTCGCTGACCGGGACGACGCCCAGGTCGAGCAGCTCGGCCATCGCGGCGCTGCCCGCCAGGTCGCGGACCTGGAGCTGGTAGCGGGCGGTGGTGCGGTACGTCCCGCCGGCGTCGTCCGAGGTCTTCTGCAGGAAGCCGGAGTCGACCAGGAAGAGCACCGCCTTGGAGACGATGCCGATGGTCGATCCCGACAGGCGCCGCGCGTCCTTGGTGGCGCCGGTGGCGGAGCGGCGGGCCCAGACCCGCCAGGCCGCCTCCAAGCCGGGGGCGTCGCTGGTCGGGTCGGTGTTGGTGCCCGCCGCCTCGGCGCGCTCCTCCAGCCGGCGGCAGGCCTGCCGGACGAAGGCGTCGATGCCGTTCACCGTGATCCGGCCGAGGTAGCCGTCGTCGGCCAGGTCCTCCGGGCGGGGGAACGCCATCGCGGCCACCGCGAGGTGGGCCAGCCCGTGCAGGAAGCGGTCGGTGGTCTCACCGGCGGCCCGGCGCGAGTAGTCGCCCATCCGGACCGCGAACACCGAGTCCTCGTCGGCCGCCACCGCCATGCCGGCGCGGGGCGAGACCTCCAGCACCACCAGGCCCATGCCGGTCGCCACCGCGTCGGCCAGCCGGGCGAACGCCGGGTCCTCGCGGTGACGGCGGATCAGCTCGGCGTACTCCGCGTCGCGGGCGGGGAGCAGCTTGGCCTGCAGGCCGAACGAGACCAGGCGCGCGGCGTCGGCCACGTCGGCGGGGGTGAGGGCGGCTACCGCCGGGGCGGCTTGCGGCTCGGCCTCGGGCTCCCAGGTGTCGGTGCTCACGGGGTCGGCTCCTCTTTGCGGGATTGGTGATGCCAAGTCAGGGGCGCGGGGAACTGCGCGAATCGGAAGGTCTCCAGGTGGCCACTCCGCGACGGCGGGATGGTGCGACGTGCTCTCCGGCGGAACGTGCGGGACGGGTTGCCTCCCGTTTCGCGCAGTTCCCCGCGCCCCTGGGTACACCGATCTCGCTGGTGAACCCACTTCACGATGCGTCCTTGCGGTCCGCTGCCATGCCGGCGGCGTCGAGCAGCGCGCTGCCCACGATCAGGTCCGCGCCGCCGAACTCCGGGTCGTCGAGGCGGGTGCCGTCGTCCACCGCGAAGAGCAGCCGTTCCTCGCCCTGACGGTACGCCGTCCCGACCGGGGGGCTGGCCGCGTGCACGGCGAGCAGGGCGACCAGGTAGGGCAGGTCGGCGTCCCGGGTGCGGGCTTCGGCGAGCAGGCCGGAGAGGCGCCGGGGGGCGTCCGGGGGGAGATCGAGCAGCTCCAGGGCGGATTCCAGCTGGGCTTCGGTGAAGCGGCTGTCGTCGGGCGTGGCGACCAGGTCGGGGTCGGGCAGCTCGGCGCCGAGGTGCTCGCGCTCGACCGGCGGGGTGAGCAGCAGGTCGACCAGGTCGGCGACCCGGACCGAGACCGGGGTGCGCAGCCCGATGCCCCGGGCGAAGAAGGCGTCGGTGGGCCGGATGGCCTGGTCGACCGGCAGCTCCAGCAGCGGGGCGAGCAGCTGCCCGTACAGGTCGATGCCGCTGCGCGCGGTGGGGGCGGCGAACGCCTGCCGGTCCTGCTCGGCGCGGAACAGCGGGCCGGCCTCGAGCAGGCGGGTCTGCAGCTGGGTGTGGCGGCGGATGCAGTCCTTGACGATGTCGACCAGCTCGGCGGCGCGGCGCTTCTGCTCGGCGTCCTCGGACTCGTCGCGGGCCTTGCGGATGTTGGTGAGGATCGCGTTCTCGTGCCGGTAGCGGTCGGCGATGTGGTCGAGCGCCTCGTCGATCAGGTCGGGGACGGCCTGCATCCAGTCCACCGCGCGGACGTTGCGCCGGGTGGCGTCCAGCGCGCGGCGCAGCGTCTCGGCGTACTGGACGGTGCGGTAGCGGGCCTGCTCGGCGGCGAGCTGGGCGTCGGCCAGCCGGCCCCGGCTGATCAGCACCTCGAGCTTGACCTCGGCGGCGATCTGAGCGGACGTCACGTCCGTGTCGAGGGCGCCGACCAGGACGTTGACCGCCTCGTCGGTGGTGCGCAGGTAGACGCCGCCGTCGGGGCCCGGCACCTCCTCGATCAGCTTGAAGTCGTAGTCCCGGCGGACGTAGCTGCCGTCGGAGCCGAAGGTGCCGTAGACGGCGCGGAAGCCGCGGTCCACGCTGCCGACGTTGATCAGCGACTCGAGCACCCAGCGGGCCACCCGCTCGTGCTCGGCGGCGGGGCGGCCCGGGTTCTGCGCGGCGACCCGGGGGTGCAGGCGGCCGAGCACTATGTCGCGGTCGGCCCCGGTGTCGAAGTCCATGTTGAGCGTGACCAGGTCGATCACGGCGAGCCCGATCTCGGCCATCGCGTACGAGGTGTACTCGCCGGCCAGGTTGACCTTCCGGCTCTCCAGGTCGTGCAGCGGAGCGGTGCAGGCCAGCGCCTTGAGCCGCCGGGCCAGCCCCTCGTCGGCGGCCGGGCCCGGGGCGGGCCGGGCGGTGCCGGGGGCGGGCGGGCGGAGCGGCTGCCCGGTGGGTCGGTCTGCGATGGCGGTCACGGTGGACAAGGTTAGAGGTTCACCCCGACAGAGTCCGAAACGACCCCGTTGTCCCCGTTTCCGAAGCAAGTTGAACGTGTTCAGTTATCCCTCTAGAGTCAGCTCCGCGCAGGTCGGGGCAGTGAACTCGACCCGCACTACCCGTATGGGGGGTTTGCGACATGACCGAGGATCAGAAGGCCGCCGAAACCGCCACCCTGCGCCGGGTCCGACGGTGGATCGTGATCTTCATCGTCTGCCTGGCGCTCAGTGGCCTGACGGCCTTTCCGCTGGAGACCGAGACCCGCTGGCTGGCCGGCCTGGTCGACGGTTCGCCGCTCGCCGAGCACTTCCCGGCGGCCGCCGCCTGGGCCGAGCGGGTCCGGGACGGGGTGGCCGAGACCAACGTCCGCTACCCCTTCCTCGCGTACGGGACCGACTGGCTGGCCTTCGCCCACCTGGTGATCGCGATCGCCTTCTGGGGGCCGTACCGGGACCCGGTCCGCAACGTCTGGGTGATCCGGTGGGCGATGACCGCCTGCGCCGCAATCATCCCGCTGGCGCTGATCTGCGGGCCGCTGCGCGGGATACCGCTGGCGTGGCGATTCGTCGACATGTCGTTCGGGGTCGTCGGGGTGATCCCGCTGCTGATCGTGCTCCGCGGCATCCGCCGACTGGAGTGGGCCGCGGCCCTGCGTCAGGCTCCGCCGGTGCTGGCGGCCTGACCGGTCCTCAGCCCGGAACAGTGAACGGGGAGGAAACGTTCCGCCATGTGAGGGAGCGCGCACCGTTCGGTGCGCGCTCCGGGCTCGGGTCACGTGCACACGCGCCCGCGCGCAGGCCCTACGATCACCCCCAGCGAACGGCGGCGGATGCCGGGTGCGGGAGGCGGGCGTTGGCGTGACCGAATCGGTGATCGATCTCAATGCGGACCTCGGTGAGGGGTTCGGGCGCTGGACCCTGACCGACGACGAGGCCCTGCTCTCCGTGGTCACCAGCGCCAACGTGGCCTGCGGCTTCCACGCCGGCGACCCCTCCACCATGCGCCGGGTCTGCGCGCTGGCCGCCGAACGCGGCGTCCGGATCGGCGCCCAGGTCTCCTACCGCGACCTGGCCGGCTTCGGCCGCCGCCCGATGGACGTCCCGCCGGATGAACTGGCCGACGAGATCGCGTACCAGATCGGCGCCCTCCAGGTCTTCGCCCGGGCGGCCGGCTCCCGGGTCTCCTACGTCAAACCGCACGGCGCCCTCTACAACAAGGTGGTCACCGACTCCGAGCAGGCCGAGGCCGTGGTCGCGGGCGTGCTCCGGGCCGGTGCGGTCTGCGACGGCCCGCTGCCGGTGCTCGGCCTGCCGGGCTCCCGGCTGCTCGCGGTGGCCGAGGGGGTCGGACTCCCGGTGGTCACCGAGGCGTTCGCCGACCGCGCTTACACCTGGGCGGGCACCCTGGTGCCCCGCCGCGACCCGGAGGCCGTGGTGCACGACCCCGAGTCGGTGATCGCCCGCGCGGTCGGCATCGCCCGGGACGGCCTGGTCACCGCCGTCGGCGGCGAGCCGGTCGCGGTCGAGGCCCGCTCCCTCTGCGTGCACGGTGACACCCCCGGCGCGGCCCAGCTCGCCTGGCGGGTCCGGGGCGCGCTGGCCTCCGCCGGGGTTCGCGTGGAGGCTTTCGTCTGATGGACCTGACGTTCCGCCAGGTCGGCGCCGACGCACTGCTGGTGCGGGCCCCCGACGGCGAGACCGTCGCCGCGCTGTACGCCGCCCTGCTGGCCCGGCGGGACGAGCTTCCGGCGATCACCGAGATCGTGCCCGCCGCCCGTACCGTCCTGCTCGACGGCCTGGCCGACCCGGAGCTGACCCGGCAGCGGCTGGCCGGCTGGCGGCTGCCGCCCCACCCGCCCGCCGACGGCCCGCTGATCGAGCTGCCCACCGTGTACGACGGCGCGGACCTGGCCGAGGTCGCCGCGCTCTGGGGGTGCTCCCCGGCGGAGGCCGTCCGGCTGCACAGCTCCTTCGAGTACCGGGTCGCGTTCTGCGGCTTCGCCCCCGGCTTCGGCTACCTGACCGGGCTGCCCGCCCCGTACGAGGTGCCCCGGCGGGACACCCCGCGCAGCTCCGTCCCGGCCGGGTCGGTCGCGCTGGCCGGCCCGTACACCGGGGTCTACCCGCGCTCCTCGCCCGGCGGCTGGCAACTGCTCGGGCGGACCTCGGTGGCGCTCTGGGACACCGATCGGGAGCCGGCCGCGCTGCTCGCGCCGGGCGTGCGGGTGCGGTTCGTGCCGGTGGCGGCCGCGTGACCGGGCTGCTGGTGGTGCGGCCCGGGCCGCTGACGACGGTTCAGGACCTGGGACGGCGCGGGGTGGCCCACCTCGGCGTACCCCGGGCCGGGGCGCTGGACGAGCCCGCGCTGCGGGCCGCCAACCGGCTGGTCGGCAACCCCGCCGGGACGGCCGGTCTGGAAACCACCCTCGGCGGGGTGACGCTGCGTGCGGTCGGCCCGCAGCTGGTCGCCGTCACAGGCGGACCGGCGGCGGTCCGGCTGGACGGGCGGCCGGTCGCCTGGGGCGCGGCGGTCGCCGTACCGGACGGTTCGGTGCTCGACCTCGGCCCGGCCACCCACGGGGTCCGGGGCTATCTCGCGGTGGCGGGCGGCCTGACCGTTCCGCCGGTGCTGGGCAGCCGCTCCGCCGATCTGCTCTCCGGCCTCGGCCCGGCCCCGCTGACGGTGGGTCAGCTGCTGCCGGTCGGGCCGCCCTTCGCGAGTGACCGGGCGGATCTGGTCCCGCTGCCCGCGCCCCCGGCCGAGCTGGTGCTCCGGCTCCAACCGGGACCGCACCTGGACTGGTTCGCGGCGGCGGCCCGCCCGCTGCTGGCCCGCTCCCGCTACCTGGTCGGGCCCGCCAGCAACCGGATCGCCCTGCGCACCGAGGGCCCACCGCTCCCCCGCGCCCGGGCGGACGAACTCCCCAGCGAGGGCATGGTGCTCGGCGCCGTCCAGGTCCCGCCGGACGGCCGCCCGATGGTCTTCCTCGCCGACCATCCCACCACCGGCGGCTACCCGGTGATCGGCGTCGTCCCGGCCGCCGACCTGCCCGCCGCCGCCCAGACCCGCCCGGGCACCCCGGTCCGCTTCGTCCCGCTCACCCGCTGAGCAGGTACGTTTCGGCGGCGCATAGGCTCGGCACCATGTCTGCTGATCAGCACCACACCTGCTCCTGCTGCGCCGAGAACCTGGACGGGCCCCCGTTCTCGTACGGCTCCCCGGCGCCGGTGGGCTGGAAGCGGCGGTACGCCCTCCGGCGAGACAGCGAGCTCACGGCGGACCAGTGCATGATCAAGGGGCAGCACTTCTACGTTCACGGCCTGATCGAGATACCGGTTCGCGACAGCGAGGAGATGTTCTCCTGGGGCGTCTGGGTCTCCCTGAGTGAACCCAACTTCGCCCGGATGCACGACCTCTGGGAGGACCCGGAGCGGGAGCAGGAGCCCGCGTACTTCGGCTGGCTCTCCACCGAACTGCCGGTCTACCCCGAGAGCACCCTCCTGCTCAAGACCCACGTGCACACCCGCGCTGTCGGCACCCGCCCGCTGATCAAACTCGAACCCACCGACCATCCCCTCGCCGTCGAGCAGCGCGAGGGCATCACCGTCGCCCGGGTCCACGAGCTCGCCGCGCTGCTCATGGGCTGACCCCGGGCCTGGCCTGTCCAGCCGCTCAGCGTGACGCGCCGGCCAGGCCCATCTCGTAGGCGGTGATGACGAGTTGGACCCGGTCCCGGGCGCCCAGTTTGCTGAACAGGCGGGCCACGTGGGACTTGGCGGTGGCCACCGAGATGTACAGCTCCTCCGCGATCTCGGTGTTCGAGCGGCCCCGGCCGACCAGGGTGAGGACCTCCCGTTCGCGCTCGGTGATGCCCTCGACCGGCTGCGGGGCGCGCCCGGCGGCAGGACCGGGCCCGCCGAGGAAGTCGGCGATCAGGCGGCGGGTGACGCCCGGGGCGATCAGGGCGTCACCGGCGGCGACCACCCGGATCGCCCCGAGGATGTCGTCCACCGCCATGTCCTTGACCACGAATCCGCTCGCGCCGGCCCGCAGTGCGCCGTAGACGTGGTCGTCCTCGTCGAAGGTGGTCAGCATCAGGATCCGGGTCGGGCCGCCCGCCGAGACGATCTGGCGGGTGGCCTCGATGCCGTCCGTGCCGGGCATCCGAATGTCCATCAGCACCACGTCGGGGACCAGCTCCCGGGCCAGCCGGACCGCCTCGGCGCCCGTCCCGGCCTCGCCGATCACCTCGAGGTCGGAGTGGTCGGCCATGATCACCCGCAGGCCGGAGCGGACCAGCGGCTGGTCGTCGGCGAGCACCACCCGGATGCTCATCGGGACCCCGCCCGGGCCACGACCGGCTCGGGCAGCGGCAGTCGGGCCGCCACCCGGAAGCCGCCCTCGGGGCGCGGCTCGGCGCTGAAGCGGCCGTGCAGCAGGCTGACCCGCTCCCGCATCCCGGTGATCCCGAAGCCGGAGCCCGCCGTGCCCGGCACCCCGCGCCCCTCGTCGAGCACCTCCACGGACAGCTCCTCCGCTCCGTAGTCGACGGTCACCCGGCAGTGCCCGGTGCCCGCGTGGCGGACCACGTTGGTCAGCGCCTCCTGCACGATCCGGTAGGCCGAAAGGTCGATGTCACCGGGGAGTTGACGCCGCTCACCGGCCCACCGGAGCTCGACCAGGACCCCGGCGTCCGTGGTCGCCACCGCCAGCCGTTCCAGGTCGGCGAGGCCCGGGGCGGGGCCGAGCGGCGCCCCCGCTCCGCTCTGCGGGTCGGCCTGACGGAGCGCCACCAGTGTGCGGCGCAGCCCCGACAGGGTCTCCCGGCTGGTCGCCTCGATCGCCCGCAGCGCCTCCCTGGCCTCGGCGGGCTGGGTCTCGATGACCCGGCTGCCGACCCCGGCCTGGATCGCGATGATCCCGATGCTGTGCGCCACCATGTCGTGCAACTCCCGGGCGATCCGCAGGCGTTCGGCGGTCACCGCCTCGGCCACCGCCTGCGTGCGCAGCGCCACCGAGTGCTCGCGACGCTCCCGGAACAGCAGGCCGCCCAGGCAGCAGGTCCCGAGCAGCAGCACGGCAATCATCGCGACGGCGAGCTGGTGGTCGGCCCCTGACATGAAGGCGAAGGCGGTGACGACCTGCACCAGCGAGGACAGCACGGCGGCGGTGACCGAGACCCGCCGGGACCGGTCGGCGACGAGGTAGCCCAGGACCAGATCGGCCGTCAGGAACGGCAGGAACCGGCCCGGGCTCTCCGCCGGGCCGCCCACCGCCACCATCGAGACCGCACCGAGCAGGGTCAACACCAGCGCCCACACCGGGGATCGGCGCAGCACCCCGATCAGCAGGCCGCCCGCGAGCAGGGCCCCCAGCCCGTACAGGTTCGGGGAGCGGAACGCGCCGCCCACCAACAGCAGCAGTACCAGGGGGTACAGCAGGGCCCCGCCCCAGGCCATCGGCCTCGTCTTCGTCATGCGGCGACCCTAGCCGTCCACCACCCGCCGGACATTGGCCCACGGGCGTACGCCCCCGGGCTGACCTGCCCGGACGGTTGCCGCCCGCGGGCCGATGCCCGCTCCGGGGGCTCGGCGGCAGTGTTGCTCCCGTGATCGAAGTCAACGAACTCACCAAGACCTACGGCCGCAAGACGGCCGTCCACGGCCTCTCATTCACCGTCAGGCCCGGCCGGGTCACCGGCTTCCTGGGCCCCAACGGCGCCGGGAAGACCACCACGCTGCGGATGATCCTCGGCCTGGACGCACCCACCGGAGGCAGCGCCACCGTCAGCGGCGTCCCCTTCCGGCAGCACCGGCGCGGACTGCACCACGTCGGCGCGCTGCTCGACGCCGGCCACGTCCACGGCGGACTCAGCGCCGCCGCCCACCTGTCCGCACTCGCCCGCAGCAACGGCATCCCGCTGCGGCGGGTGGACGAGGTGCTCGCGGAGGTCGGCCTGGCCGAGGTGGCCGGGCGGCGGATCGGCGGGTTCTCGCTCGGCATGAAGCAGCGGCTGGGCATCGCGGCCGCGCTGCTCGGCGACCCGCCGGTGCTGATGTTCGACGAGCCGGTGAACGGCATGGACCCGGAGGGCGTGCTCTGGGTGCGCCACCTGTTCCGCCGGCTGGCCGCCGAGGGCCGTACGGTCTTCCTCTCCAGCCACCTGATGACCGAGATGGAGCAGACCGCCGACGACCTGGTGGTGATCGGTCAGGGCCGGCTGATCGCCGCCGAGCCGCTCCGGGCCTTTGCCGCCCGCAGCGCCCGGCTCAGCGTCCTGGTGGGCACCCCGCAGACCGCCGAACTGGCCGCCGTGCTGACCGTGGCGGGCGCCTCGGTGGAGCCCGTCGGTCCCGAGCAGCTCGCCGTGACCGGGCTTCCGGCCGCCCGGATCGGGGCGCTCGCCCTGGACCGCCGGATCGCGCTGCACGAACTGACCACCCGGACCGCCTCCTTGGAGCAGGCGTTCATGGAACTGACCGCCGACCGGATCGACCACCAGGCAGGACGAACCCGATGACCACGCTCGCCCCCGCCCCGCCCGCCGCCCGCTTCGGCGATCTGGTCGCCGCAGAGTGGATCAAGATGCGCTCGCTCCGCTCCACCTGGTGGACGCTCGCCCTGACCACCCTGTTCATCCTCGGTTCGGCGGTGACCGCCGCCCTGGCGGACCGTCAGAACCTGGCGGGCACCACCCCGGAGTCCCGGAACTACCAGGGCTTCCTGTGCTTCGACGCCTTCCCGCCCGCCGGTTACGTCACGCTGATGCTGGTGGCCGGCAGCATCGGCGCGGTCACCGTCGCCGCCGAGTACGGCAGCGGGCTGATCCGCACCACCACGGTGGCCGTCCCGGCCCGCCGCTCGGTACTGCTGGCCAAGGCGGTGCTGCTCAGCGCGGTCTGGGGCGTGCTCGGGGCGGTCGTCTCGCCGGCCGCCTTCCTGCTCTCGCAGGCGATCCTGAGCGGATCGGACGCCGGGGTGCCGATCACCCACCCCGGGGTGCTGCGGGCGATGGCGGCCTGCGCCCTGGTGGCCCCGGTCTGCGCGCTGACCGGCCTGGGCCTCGGCGCGCTGATCCGGCACGGCGCGGCGGCCGTCCTCGGCACCTGCTTCGGCCTGCTGGTCCTGCCGATGCTCTTCCCGGTGTCCAAGCAGTGGTCCGCCGACGTCAACCAGCTGATGGTGGTCAGCGCCTGGCGCCGGCTCGTCCAGACCTGGGGTCAGCTCCCCGGCGATTCGATCCACATCGCCACCGTCACGGAGTCCTGGGCCGTGTTCGCGCTCTGGCCGCTCGTCACACTCGCCCTCGCGCTGCTGGTGATCCGGCGCCGCGACGTGTGAAGCAGGCAACCGGCGGGGCGGACGAGAGGGGGCCGCCCCGATGCAAGAGACGGCCCCGGGCTCTCTGGCATGACGTCGGGTTCCACCCGGCCGGAGACCGATCGGGCGGAACCCGAAACTGGCGGGTCATCAGAGGCGGTCACACGGACCGCCCCTGATCCCGCACAAGGTCCCTGCCGCCGGTCGGACCAGCGCAGACAACCCATCGAGGAGGCAGGCTCTAGGAGAGGGGAAGGCACATGGCGTAGGTGTACACCGAGACAGACCCGCTGGAGTCGTTGCGGAAGGTAGCGCGCCATGTGGAGCCATTCCTCGGGAACGACTTCATGATCCGCACGGTGGTGCCATCCTGCTCGGCACCGCCACCAGTGAGCGTCTCACCCGTCGAGCAGGAGGCATCGAGGTTGATCTCCTGGTTGCCGGGGACAGTGCCTGAAGCCCTGACGTACGAGGCGGCCTTGGGCGCGCCAGCCGCACCGGCGTCGCCCTTGTCACCCTTGGAACCCTGGGCACCGGCCGCACCTGCGGCTCCGGTATCGCCCTTGTCGCCCTTCAGGCCCTGAGTGCCCGCCGCACCAGCGGCACCGGCGTCGCCCTTATCGCCCTTGTCGCCCTTCAGGCCCTGAGTGCCCGCCGCACCAGCGGCACCGGCGTCGCCCTTATCGCCCTTGTCACCCTTCGGGCCCTGGGGGCCCACCGTCCCTTCAACGCCTGGCTCGCCCTTGTCACCCTTCGGACCCTGAGCACCAGCCGCACCGGCGTCGCCCTTGTCGCCCTTGACCTTGGCAAGCTCCTCCGGAGTAGCCTTCGTCGGATCCCACACCGGACCAGCATCACCCTTCGCCCCCTGAACACCAGCCGCACCGGCATCACCCTTCGGGCCCTGAGCACCAGCCGCACCGGCGTCACCCTTCGGACCCTGAGCACCAGCCGCACCGGCGTCGCCCTTGTCGCCCTTGACCTTGGCAAGCTCCTCCGGAGTAGCCTTCGTCGGATCCCACACCGGACCAGCATCACCCTTCGGGCCTTGAGCACCAGCGTCGCCCTTGTCGCCCTTGACCTTGGCAAGCTCCTCCGGAGTAGCCTTCGTCGGATCCCACACCGGACCGGCATCGCCCTTCGGGCCTTGCGCACCAGCCACCCCGGCTGCACCAGCCGCACCGGTATCGCTGCAGAAGGCCACCGGAGCGGAGTTCCGTACGAACCTCGCGCTCATCCACCCGTCCCGGTTGGCGAGCCGGTACCACAGGTCGTTGCCGTTCACGTTTTCGCCGTGGACCTTGCAGGCGAGCCGGACCTTCGCCCCGGTGGCGTACTGGCCGATTTCCTTCGACTTCGTCGTCGGTTCGGCCCGCACCTTCTGGCCGATACGCGAGGTCACGTCACCCCCTACGCTGCGGGTTGAGGACTGAGCGATCGGCGACAGACTCACTGAGACCGCAACACCCGTTGCGAGGGTTACCAAAACGGCCCGCCTATTAAGGTTCATTCTTTTTATGCCTTCTTCACACAGGGCGTCAGTGTGGGAAGGGTTCCACGGCACCCGGGCGTGCCTTCCTGCGGCACACTCAAGGGCAGCTGAAGTACGACGAATTTGGCCTAACGGCAGACTCGATTGGCCCCGTGCACCTCGCATCTCATCCGCTCAGTCAGCCCTACGGCTGCGACTGGCACGCTTGTGCGGTGCGGGTCCAGATGAGGACGGCCGCCAGGTGAAGTAGCCCGGCAAGCGCGGACGATGCACCGTTCGACCGTGCCTGGTCCACCGACTGCGGGATCACGGCACGGATCTGACGCTCTCGGCTCTAGCCGAGCTCGGTGGCGTGCGCCTGGGCGAGCAACAGGTACCCCTGGCCGTTGGCCTTGATGCCGGAGCGTTCGTCCTCGGTGAGTTCGCGCTTGACCTTGGCGGGCACTCCGGCCACCAGCGAGCCGGGCGGGACCTGCATGCCCTGCGGGACCACCGCGCCCGCCGCGATCAGCGAACCGGCGCCGATCCGGGCGCCGTTGAGCACGGTGGCGCTCATCCCGACGAGTACGTCGTCCTCCACCGTGCAGCCGTGCAGCACCGCGTTGTGGCCGACCGAGATCCGCTCGCCGAGCACGGCCGGGTAGCCCAGGTCGGCGTGCAGGGTGCAGTTGTCCTGGATGTTGGTGTCCGCGCCGACCGTGATCGACTCGGCGTCGCCCCGCAGGACAGCTCCGTACCAGATGCTCACGCCCGGGCCGAGGGTGACCGATCCGACCACCACGGCATTCGGCGCGACGAACGCGCTCGGGTCGACCTTCGGGGTACGGCCGGCGACTGCGGCGATCAAGGGCACGGGTTCTCCATCGGGCACGTCACGGTGAGGTGGAGCGCCACCGTACCAACAGCTAGGAACCGTGCTCCAGCAGGGTCTTGAGGGTCTGCTCGTTCCTCGGCATCTCCTTGCGGGCGTGCGGGCGGACGACCAGCGGTACGAGCACCTTGCCCAGGCCGTGCGCCTCGAAGTCGAGATTCAGGGTCAGGCGCGACCCCCGGCCGTCGTCGAGGGGCTCGATCGTGCCCTGGAGCTCTCCTCGGACGGGGCCGTCGATGCCGTGCAGGTGCCAGCTTCTCGGCGGGTCGAACTCGGTGACCTCCATGGTCATCGGGAACTCGCGCCGGCCGATCCGGCGCAGCACCTCCACCTTGCTGCCCACGCCGAACGGGGTGTCGTCGACCTTGCGGGCGGACACCGCGCTCTCCTGCCACTCCGGCAGGTGGGAGAAGTCGGTGACGTACGAGTAGACCTCCTCGGGACGGCGGTCGATGTCAACGGATTCCTTGATCGCGGACATTGCGCCCCCTTCCAGGGTTCTCATACAAATGATCTCACCGGCCCGGGTCGCAGGGCACGGCCGGAGGACACGGCTCAGGCCACCTGCAGCAGCCGGAAGCGCTGGGTCACCAGCAGGGTGTCGTCGTCGACCGTGAAGTCGGGGCCGAGCTCCGCGCGGATCTCCGGGCTGTGCCAGAACTCCTCGTGCCCGGCCCGCCACTGGGCCACCGACTCGTCGCCCTCGCCCTCGTCCAGGGCGTGCCGGAGGTCGACGTCGGCGAGCCGGAGCACCCGGACCTCGGTGAGCTCGATCGCCGCCACCCGGCGGCCCGCGGAGTCGATCACCGCGGACCGTCGGCCGGCCTCGGGCAGCGGCTCGCCGTCGTACTCGTAGCCGGCCACCAACGCGGTGGTGGTGGTTTTGGCGCCGGACAGGACCGCCGCGACCAGCTGGTCGCGCAGCGGTCCGGGGAAGGCGAACTCCATCGTGGGCAGTGCGTCGAGGTCCATGCCGCGCAGGCTACCGACCGCCGCCCGCGAATGCGCGTCCTTTTCAGCCGGCCGTACCGAACCGGGCCAGGTAGTGCCAGACCCGCTTCAGGTCCTGCGGGTCGTGCTCCCCACCGGCCACCGCCACCCCGAGCACGCGGGGGTCGAGCCACCCGTCCTCGGCGATCACGGCACCCAGCTCGACGTACTCGGGGCCCCGGTAGCCGGGGTGGCGGCGCAGCTCGGCCACCATGAGCCGGTGGCCCGGGTGCCACTCGACCGGGCAGGGCAGCCGGGCGGCGTCGGCCTCGACGGCGGTGCCCCGGAAGCTCGGGTCCAGCACCAGCGCCTCGACGTCGTGGTCCAGCCGGACCCCGCCGTGCACATGAGCCTCGACGTAGTCGTCCAGGAGGTCCTGCTCGTCGGCCTC
The DNA here is from genome assembly GCF_014203705.1 of Kitasatospora gansuensis. Classification (NCBI taxonomy): domain Bacteria; kingdom Bacillati; phylum Actinomycetota; class Actinomycetes; order Kitasatosporales; family Streptomycetaceae; genus Kitasatospora; species Kitasatospora gansuensis. Next base: position 7,023,509 of record NZ_JACHJR010000001.1, on the reverse strand, counting down.
GGCCAGTTCGAGCAGGGACATCCGGGTGGCGGTGCCGAAGTCGGCGGGCTCCAGGAAGCTGTCGGGGTAGCAGAAGGTGGTCCGGGCGAGCGTCCCGGCGGTCAGCCGGAAGTGCGCGGAGCCGAATCGCGGGGCGGCCCCGTCCGGCCGCTGACGGAAGTTCAGCGCGCCGTACACCGGGCGCTGTTCGGCGGCTGCGGCGTCGTACGCGCCGCCGAAGATCCGGCTCTCCCAGTGCCAGCGGTCACCGCCGGGGTGGGCGGTCAGGCCACCGTTGCTGGTGCCGGTGACGAACTGCGAGTGGTAGACGCCGTCCTCGGCCAGCGCGCGCAGGATCGGGCGGCCGTCCGGCAGGCCCCGGTCCGGGTGGAAGTTCAGCGTGACCCGCAGGCCGGGGGCCAGCGGCCCGCCGGTGGCCCGGGCCGTGATGTGACGGAGCGCCAGCTCCGCTGCGGAGGTGGTCATCGGCGCGGGTCCGGAGCGTCGAGGGCGGCCAGCTCGGCGGCGGACAGCCGCAGGGCGCCGGCCGCGATGTTCTCCACCAGGTGGTCGGGGTTGCCGGTGCCGGGGATGGCCAGCACGTGCGGGCCCTGGGCCAGCGTCCAGGCCAGCCGGATCTGGGCCGGGGAGGCGCCGTGCGCCTCGGCCACCGCGAGCACCGCGGGACTGTCGGTGCCGCCCGCGCCGCTCTCCTTGCCCTCGCCCGCGATCGCGAAGAACGGGACGAAGGCCACGCCCTGCTCGCCGCAGGTGCGCAGCACCGCCTGCTGGGCGTCGGTGGCGCCGAGGCCGAAGCGGTTCTGCACGCAGACCACCGGCGCGATCGACCGGGCCTCGGCCAGCTGCGCGGCGTCCGCGTTGGAGAGGCCGAGGTGCCGGATCATCCCCGCCTCGCGCAGCCCGGCCAGCACACCGAAGTGCTCGGCGAGCGAGTCGCGCCCGTACATCCGCAGGTTGACCACGTCGAGGTGGTCGCGGCCGAGCTGACGCAGGTTCTCCTCGACCTGGCCGCGCAGCTGGTCGGGCCGGGCCCAGTCCAGCCAGTCGCCGGACGGGTCGCGCCCGGGGCCGACCTTGGTGGTGATCACCAGCTCGTCGTCGTACGGGGCGAGCGCCCGGTTGATCAGCTCGTTGGCGGAGCGCAGCGAGGAGAAGTAGAAGGCGGCGGTGTCGATGTGGTTGACGCCGAGTTCGACGGCCTGCCGGAGCACCGCGATCGAGCGGTCGCGGTTGCTGGGGGCGCCGAGGTCGAAGGCGGCGCTGCCGGTGAGCCGCATCGCACCGAAGCCGATCCGGTTGACGGTCAGGTCGCCGAGGGTCCAGGTACCGGAGTTCGCTGCAGTGATCATCCCGGGATGATGCCATATGCCGTGCTCATGGCGACAACCCGTTGATCAGCCTTCCCAGCAGCCGTTCGAAGGTGGCCTCCGGGTCGGCGGGCGCGGGCGGTTCGGCCAGGGTGGCGGCGAGTTGGGGGTAGCGGCCGCTCGCCGCCATCGCGGTGAGGTAGCGGAGCTGGGCCGCGCCGAGGTCGGCGGCGCTCCGGGTGGAGCGTTCCAGTGCCTCGCGCTGGGCCACCTCGTACCCGACGTGGCTGGCCACGAAGCCGGTGAGCAGGGCGAAGACCTCCAGCCGGGCGGCGCCGGGCAGCCCGGTGGGGGCCAGGGCCGCGAGGGCGTGCTCCAGGGCGGCCAGCGTGCCGGGCCCGATGGTGCGGCGCAGCGGGTAGGCGGCGGGCAGCCAGGGGTGACGGTGCATCAGGGTGCGCTGGGCCCGGGCCAGGGCGTGCAGGTCGGCGCGCCAGTCGCCGGTGACGGGCGGCAGGGCCAGGTCGCCGCCGGCCTGGTCGATCATCAGCTCCAGCAGGGTGTCCTTGTCCGGGACGTAGGTGTAGAGCGACATGGTGCCGACCCCGAGCCGGGCCGCGACGGCCCGCATGGTGACGGCCGCCAGGCCCTCCGCGTCGGCCAGGGCCACCGCCTCGGCGGTGATCTCGGCCCGGCTGTGCCGGGGGCGCCGCCCCGTCCGGGGCTGATCCGCCGTCAGCCAGAGCCGTTCCGGGTCCACCTCACCGTGCACGGGCACTCCTCTCCTCCGGGTACTGACTTCCATCCAAGCACTCGCTATTCTCGTACTAAGTACGGAAACACTCCAGGAGGCCGCCATGCCGACGACCACCACCCACCAGCGCCCGCCCCGCACCGCCCGCCTGCTCCGCCGCACCCTGCGCGGGCTGCCGCCCCGCCGGTACCGGGTCGGTCACCACCCCGCCCTGCCGGTGCCCGCCGCCGACGGCGCCCGGCTGCTGACGGACCACTACCTCCCGCTCGGCGACGGCGAGTTCCCCACCGTCCTGCTCCGCTCGCCGTACGGGCGGGGCTTCCCCTGGGCGCCGCTGTACGGGCTTGCGCTCGCCGAGCAGGGCTTCCACGTGCTGATCCAGAGCTGCCGGGGCACCGGCGGCTCCGGCGGCGAGGCCGCACTCTGGCGGCACGAACGGGCGGACGGCCTGGCCACCGTCGAGTGGCTGCGCGAACAGCCGTGGTTCGACGGACGGCTCGGCACCATCGGCCCGAGCTACCTCGGCTACACCCAGTGGGCGCTGGCCGCCGACCCGCCGCCGGAGCTGCGCGCCATGGTGGTGCAGAACGGCATCCACGACCCGCACGCCTTCTTCCACTCCGGCGGCGTCCTCAATCTGGAGAACGCGCTGGTCGCCGCCGTCGGCCTGGCGAACTTCGACCGCGGCCCCGGCACACTGCTGCGCGCCTCCGCACGCCTGCAGCGCAACCTGCGCCGCGCCACCCGGGGCCTGCCGCTGCGCGACGCGTACCCCGCCGCGACCGGGGGCCGGCTGGCGGCCCTGGACGGAGCGCTGGACCACCCGGACCCGGCCGACCCGTACTGGGCGGGCAGCGACCTCGGCCCGGTCGCCGAGCGGCACGCCATACCGACCGCGCTGGTCACCGGCTGGTCGGACGTCTGCCTGGGCCAGACCCTGCGGCAGTGGGAGCGGCTGCGGGCGGCCGGCTGCGCAGGCTCACTGCTGATCGGGCCCTGGACGCACACCTCCACGCTCGGCCCCGGCCTGCCCGAGGTGTTCCGGGAGAGCCTGGCCTGGCTGCGGGCGCACCTGTGTGACGACCCGTCGGGCCTGCGGGCGCAGCCCGTCCGGGTGAGCCTGGACGGCGGCTGGCGCGAGCTGGCCGACTGGCCGGGCGGGGGCACCGGGCTGCGCTGGTACCTGGCGGACGGACGGCTCGTCACCGAGCGGCCGACGCCGGCGGGGCCGGTCACCGTCAGGATCGACCCGGCCGACCCGGCGCCCCCGGCCGGCGGCCCGCTGCTCTCCCAGCAGGCCGGTCCCCGGCGGAACAACCGCCGGGAGGCCCGCCCGGACGTGCTGACCTTCAGCACCGGGCCGCTCACCGAGCCCGTCGAGCTGCTCGGCCCGGTCGCCGTCGACCTGCTGGTCACCGCCGGGCACACGGACCTGTTCACCCGGCTCTGCGACGTGGACCCGCGCGGCCGCTCGGTCAACGTCTGCGACGGCGTGCTGCGGCTCGCCCCGACCGGCGGCCGACCGGCCGCCGTCACGGTCGAGCTGGACCACACCGCGCACCGCTTCGCCGCCGGGCACCGGCTCCGCCTCCAGCTGGGCGGCGCACCGCACCCCCGGTACGCCCGCAATCCCGGCACCGGCGAGCCCGACGCCACCGCGACCACCCTGTCGGCGACCGAGCTGACCGTTCATCAGCCGTCCTCGGTACGGGCCCTCGGCAGCGGCCGTACATCTTGAAGCCTTATCATCTGGCTGCGCCGGACGGTGCCCTGTGAGCCCGGCGGTGCCGGTGCGACGGCGGGGCGGCGCGCCCCGGACTCCGTGAACAGAAGAGGACCAGAGCTGATGCGCACCCTCCCCCAGATAACCGCGGCGGGTGCCCGGTGATCGACTGGTTCCACGCCGCCGTGCTCGGCCTCGTCCAGGGGCTGACGGAGTTCCTCCCGGTCTCCTCCTCCGCCCACCTGCGAGTGTTCTCGGCCCTGATGGGCTGGCAGGACCCGGGGGCGGCCTTCACCGCGGTGACCCAGCTGGGTACCGAGACGGCCGTGCTGATCTACTTCCGGAAGGACATCGCGGCGATCGTCTCGGCCTGGGTGGTCGCGCTCTTCAAGCGCGAGCGGCGCAGTGACCCGAACGCCCGGCTGGGCTGGTTCGTGATCCTCGGCACGCTGCCGATCGGCATCTTCGGGGCGCTCTTCCAGGACACCATCGAGACCACCCTGCGCGACCTCCGGGTGATCGGCACCACGCTGATCGTCTTCGGCGTGATCCTGGCGGTCGCCGACCGCACCCGGGCGGTCCGGCACGCCAAGCCGATCAGCGAGCTGACGCTGCCTCATGCCATCGGGTACGGGCTGGCGCAGTCACTGGCGCTGATCCCCGGCGTCTCCCGCTCGGGCGGCACGATCAGCGCGGGCCTGCTGCTCGGCTACAGCCGGGAGGCGGCGGCCCGGTACTCCTTCCTGCTCGCCATCCCGGCCGTACTGGCCTCCGGTGTGCTGGAGCTGTTCAAGATCGGCGAGGGCCCGGCCCCGGCCTGGGGGCCGACCATCATGGCGACCCTGATCGCCTTCGTGGTCGGCTACGCCGCCATCGCCTGGTTCCTGAAGTACATCTCCAGCCACAGCTTCATGCCGTTCGTGGTGTACCGGGTGCTGCTCGGCATCGTGATCATCGGCCTGGTGACGGCAGGTGTGCTGGCTCCGGACGCGGGCGTGCCGGTCAAGTGACCCCGGTGGCTCCGTCGCTCAGCTGTCGGCCGAGCGGCGGCGCCACCAGATCACTCCGCCGACGGCGACCAGCAGCACCGCTACGGCACCGATGACGACCGCGCCGTTGCCCTGGTCGGCCGACTTCGCGGCCGGCACCGGAGCGGCGCTGGCGGCGGTGGGAGCTGCCACCGAAGGCGACAGGGTCGGGGTCGGGGTCGGCGACGGGGTGGGACTCGGGCTCGGGCTCGGTGCGGCCAGCACCACGGCGCCCGGCGCGGCCTTGGCCAGCTTGAGCACCGGCGCCGGGTTCTTCGGCTCACTGCCGCCCTGCGGGACCTCGATCCAGCGGTCCACCTGGGTGTCGGTGTACATCACCAGGGTCTTGAACACCACCTGCTGCGCATCCGGCAGCTGACGCACCTTCACCTGGTACTCGGCGTTCTTCCCCGGCGCCAGGCCGGGCCCGGCCACCGTGAAGCCCTCGGCCCCCGGCTTGAACGTCCAGCCCTCGGGCGCCTTCACCAGACTCACGTCGGCCGGCGCGATCCCGGCCGGCAGCACCACCTGTACCTCGTCGATCCCGGCGGTGTCCGACTCCCCCGCGGCCTTGAACGACAGCACCGCGTCCACCGCGAGGGCCTGGGCCTGCTGGGAGGTGACCCCGGTGTGCGCGAAGGCGGGACCGCCGAGCAGCACCACCCCGGCCAGGGCGGCTATCGGGGTGGCGACGCGGGCGAGCGAGCGGTAACGGTTCATCAGCGGCGAGGCTCCTGGGTGCGGACGGGCGGAGGGCCCGTCCATCATGCCAGTCGCCTCACGCTCAGCGGCACGAAAGAGCCACTGTTCAGTGCCCGGTCAGGCGCCCGCGGATGACCGCGTGCACCTCGGCCTCCTCGGCCGGATCGGCGGCCAGTCGGCGCAGCCGCTCCAGCACCCGGACGTCGCCGGTGGTGGTGACGTGGCGGGCGGCCAGCTCGCGGGTGGCCTCCTCGCAGTCCCAGAGGCACTCGACCGCTATCCCGCGCCCGAAGTGCGGGTCGGTGGCGGCCAGCGCGCGGGCGGCCCGGCCGCGCAGTTCGGAGGAGGCCGCCTCCCCGTACACGTGGCGCAGGGCGGGGACGGCTCCGGCGGCGGCCAGCCGCCCCACACCGTCGACCAGGGTGCCCAGACCGGCTCCGGTCACGCCGCGGACCGAGATCCACTGGCGCAGCCCGTCGACCACCAGGGGCCCGTCGGCCGGGTCGCCGGCGTCGGCCAGCAACTGGACGGCGACCTCGCCGAGCGCGCTGTCGGCACCGCCGGTGGCGGGGTCGGCCCAGCGGCGGGCGTGGGCCATCGCGGCCGGGCCGCGCATCCGGCCGAGCACCGACAGGGCCGCATTGACGACCCTTTCGTCGATGTCGGCGGCGGCGGCCTCGATCAGCTCGGCGGCGTCCGGATCCTGCTGGTCCACCAGGTAGCGGAGGGCGGCCGTCCGGGCGCCGGGTGAGCCCGTACGGGCGGCCTCCAGCACCGTCTGCCGGTCCTCGGGACGCACCACGGCGGCCAGGCAGCGGGCGGCGGCGGCCGAGCGGCGCTCGGTGGAACTGCCGGGCTCGGCCTGGTCGGCCCAGGCGAGCACGTCGGTGGTGCTCCAGCCGGGGGTGATGCCGCCACGGTTCAGCTGCCGCTGCCACAAATCGAACGGGGACTGCTCGCTCGCGGCGGCGATCCGGGGGTGGTGCGCAGCCCACAGCCGCCACGGCCGGGGCTCGTACGCGGCTCTGATCGCGGCCCGGAGCTCGGCGTCGCCCTGTGGGTCGGCCGGGAAGCGGCCGAGCACCGAGGAGGCCAGCGAGAGCAGCGCGCGGTCGTCGTCGCGCAGGGCCAGCTCGTCCAGGGCCCAGGCCCAGTTGGTGCCGACCGCGACGTAGCCGCGCAGCAGGTCCAGGGCGTCCCGGCGGCCGTAGGCGGCCAGGTGACCGAGCACCGCCAGCGCCAGGCCGGTCCGGGAGTCGTCCGGCTCGAGGACGTCCTCCGCGCAGTGCAGATGCTGTTCGAGCCCGGTGAGCGGTGCTTCCAGCTCCATGAAGAGGCGGGCGTAGTAAAGGGAGCGGTTCTCGACCTGCCAGTCGGCCCTGGGGTCGCTGGTGACGCACTCCTCCAGAGCGGCGATCGCTTCGTGACGATCGGCCGCGAGCGCATGCAGCTGTCCGTCACCACGGCCTCGCTGGAGGAGGCCGAGGAGGCTGGCACTGGGCGCTATCACTGGCTCGAACATGACGTCAGCATCCGTTGCGGCGGTCGTGGTGGCAACGGGATTTCCGTCGCCGGGGGTTCTGATGGCTCCTGCAAGGGCGCCCGGGCGCCGGAATCACCGTAGGTTACCGCCTGGGCGCCCCTTACGCACACAGGACCGATCAGGTCGGCCTTCGACCCTGTTGCCGCATATGCCAATGGAAATTCCGTGAAGGATTTGCCGGAACCCCTCACAGCCGCCGCGCCCTCGTGGCAGAGTCGGTCCACCGCCGGAGGGTCGTACCCATATGTCGTGAGGGGCAGCGATGAGCACCGCCGTCTGGGACCTGCGCACCGACCAGGTCAGCTGGCAGCCCGAGGTCTACCGGCTGCTCGGCCGCGACCCGCGGCTCGGCCCGCTCAGCCTCGACCAGCTGCTCCGGGCGGACCGGCCCACGCTCCGCCGGGTGGTCACCTCCGCCCTGCTGCGCGGGCAGGCCGAATCCGGCCTGGTGCCGATCGAACGGCCCGGCGACGAACCGCGCCGCCTCCAGGTCACCGGTGAGCCCATGCTCGACCAGGACGGCCAGGTGACCGCCCTGCGGATGTCACTCCGTCAACTCGCCTGAACCGCCCGCGGCCTCACGCCTCGCGACGGGGCTCGGGCAGCACCGCGTGGATCTCCGCCCGCAGCTCGGCCACCGCCGGCACGCCCTGGTAGCGGCTGGACAGCCGGTACATCTCGCGCAGCCGGTCCCAGGTCCGGGTCGAGGAGGTCTGGCCGATCGAGTTGAGCGCCAGCTTGGCGTGGGTCAGTGCCCCCTCCGGCTCGCCGGAGAGCCAGTAGACCGAGGCCAGGGTGATCTCGTCGAGCAGGCTGGAGCGCTCCCGGCCGGTGGTCGCCCGCAGGTCCATCGCGCGCTGCGCGTGCTGCTCGGCCAGCCGGGCCGCGCCCGGGTCGTGCTCCGCCAGCGTCCGGTAGACCAGCGCCTGCATCCCGTGCAGCTCGGCCTCGTTGAAGGTGGCCATCCAGGTCGGCACCGCCAGGTCGCTGTGCTGGACGAACAGCTCCTCCGCCTCGCCGAGCACCCGGCGGGTGGCCTCCGCCCGGCCGAGCGCGGCCTGCGCCCACGCCTCCACGGTGTGCAGCATGGCTCTGGTCTGCGGCAGCATCCGGTCACCGCTGCTGGCCCGGGCCAGCTGCATCAGCTCCAACGCGTCGTCGGCCCGGCCGAGATGGAGCATCTGCCGGGCGGCCCGGGAGATCGCCTCGCCCGCCCGCGGCCGGTCGTCCGCCTCCTTGGCCGCCTGCGCGGCGATCACGAAGTACCGCTGCGCGGTGGGCTCCAGGCCCACGTCGTGCGACATCCAGCCCGCCAGCACCGCCAGGTTGGCGGCCACGATCCAGAGCCGCTGCTTCACCTCGGGCCGCAGGTCGTGGGTGAGCAGCCCGCCGACCTCGTTCAGCTGGCCGACCACCGCCTTGCGCTGCAGGCCGCCGCCCCGGGACGCGTCCCAGGCCCGGAAGACCTCCACCGACCGCTCCAGCGCGGTCACTTCCTCCGCGCCCACCGGGCCCGGCTCGTAGACGTCGACCACCGGCCGGGGCCCGCCCTGGGTGATGATCCTGCGCGGGCCCGGCCGTTCGGCCGCCGACGCCACGTCGGCGCCCCGCATCCAGTCGTAGAGGTTGTCGCCGATGACCGTTCCCGCGGCGAGCGCGGTGCCCGCGCCCACCAGTCCGCGTCGGTTGAGCATGAGGTCCATTCCCGTGAACTCGGTGAGGACTTCAGCCGTCCGATCCGGCTCCCAGGGCTCTGCTGACGGCGTGCTGCCGGACCTGGTGGGCCGGTGTCGTTCCAGACCGAGGTCCTCAGTGGTGACGACACGGCCGAGCCGCTCGGTGAACACGGCGGCCAGCAGTCTCGGCACCGGATCGCGGGGGATCTCCCCCTGCTCCATCCAGCGCCGTACCCGCGAGGTGTCGGTGGACAGCTGCTGCTGTCCCATCGCCGCACCGCGCCGGTTCACCAGCCTCGCCAACTCGCCCTTCGACCAACCGGTCAGGGCGAAGAGGTCGGCGAATCTGGCGTTCGGCCCCTTGCTCACGTGAAGCCCCCAGGATCCTCGGCTGCTCTCGACCCTAGTGCGCTGGCATGTGCCGCGCGACCATTCGCCACGCTTCGCCAGGGTCCGCCACATGGTGCACCAGTGCTGACCGGGTGTCAGGTAGAGATGCGCCACCCCGACTCCGGGTCGGAAGGCCCGAAAACGGCTCAGGGACTGCCCTGAGCAGCCGTCAACGGACTTTCCGGGGCCTCATCCGAGGGGGTGGCGCGGCAGGGTGGCGCACTGGCGCCGGGCATGGCCAGGCAGGCGCACGGCACGCATTCCCCAGGGTGCGGGCCGTGACGACCCGTCAAGTTCCGTGCCCGGCGCCTGCGCTCCACCCCTCGCCCCGGCGGTGCACCGCGACGGTGCACACCTCCGCCACCCGGGGCAGTCCGCAGCAGACACCGGCAGAGGCCAGCCGCCGGCCAGGAAGGGACCCTCACCACCCCATGTACTCCTCAGCGACCACCGGCACCCCCACCCAGACCCGTACCGCGCTGCGCCCCCCCACCGCAGCCGGCGGTCGCCCCGGTCAGGGTCCGGCCCCGTACCGCGACCCGAGGGCGCTGGCCACCGCACGCGGCCTGCTCCCCCGTCAGGCCGACCAACTGGCCGCCCGCAACGGCACCGACCGGATGCAGCGCGGCCGCGCCCTCGAGGCCGCCACCGCCGACCGGCTCGACCCCGCCGCCCTGCAGACCCCCGCCGTACGGGCCGCGCTCGCCAACATCGCGCGGATATGCCCTGGCTTCCTTCCCCGCCAGGTCCTGCGGGAAGGCAGCCGACACATCCTGATCGCCGGCACCATCGGCCGGGCACCCGTGGTCGCCAAGTGCCTTGCCCCGCAGGCGCTTCGCAGCGAGCACGCCGAGCAGTTGATCGAACGCTTCCACCACGAGGTCTCGGTCTACCGGGCCTTCGTCCGGCACCGTCCGCCGGTCCGGCTGCCCCGGCTGGTGGCCGCCGACCACGACCGCTGCGTGCTGGTCATGGAGCGGGTACCGGGCCGTCAGGCCGCCCGCGAGCGGCACCCGGTGAGCGCGCCGACCCCCGGCGAGCTGCGCGCCGTACTCGGCTCGATCCGCTCGCTGAACCTCTGGCGGCCGCCGACCGACGTGTTCGGCAAGCCGCTCGACTACCAGCTGGAGATCTCCCGCTTCCACTCGGTCGGCCAGCTCACCGACCGGGACGCGGGCGACCTGCGGGCCCTGCTGCACGGCCTGGCCGGCAGCCCGCTCCAGCTCTGCCACGGCGACGCGCTGCTCGGCAACATCCTGCTCGCGCCGTCCGGCCCGGTCCTGGTCGACTGGGAGCAGGCCGGCTGGTACCTGCCCGGGTACGACCTGGCGGTGCTCTGGAGCGTCCTCTCCGGGGACTCGGCCGCCCGCCGCCAGATCAGCCAACTCGCCCAGTCCGGCGGGACGGTGGCGCGGGACGCGTTCCTGGTCAACCTGGTGCTGGTACTGATGCGGGAGATCCGCCTGCACGACGTGCCGGGCGCGGGCGAGGAGCAGCGCATCATGATCCGCCGGCTCTACGACGACGCAGCGCTCGCCCGCCGGGCGGTCCGCACTGCGGTGGGCACGCGCTGACCGAAAAGGGCAAAGTGCCTGACCACCTACGCATGGATCACGTTTTCCGAGGTCGGCGTCGCAGTTCCCCGAGCCCCTGGACCGTAGACAGCTGAGGCAGTGCGTCAGCCCAGGGTGGTGCGCGCGATCCCGTCGAGGATGACGTCTTCCGACGCCAGGTGGGTGCGCCCGCTGAGGACGTCGCGGAGGTAGCGTTCCAGCGGGTGGCGGCGGCTGAGGCCGGGGTTGCCGGTGAGGGTGACGGCCTGTTGGACGGCTGCGGTGGCGGTGCGGTTGATCAGCAGCTGGGCCGCCCCGGACCGGGCGGCGGCCGCCTGGTCGCCGCGGTCCACCCGGGCGGCCAGGCCGTACAGGAGCTCTTCGGCGCCGATCAGCGAGGCTTCGATCTCGGCCACCGCCGTCCGGTAGCGGGGCACGGTCGCCAGCGGCTCGGTCAGATTGGCCGGAGTCCGCTGTCCGAGGAACCGGACCAGCCACTCCTGGGCGGCCCGGGCGACGCCCAGGTGCACGGCGGAGAGGGCGAGTTCACGCCAGGCCCGGTCCAGCCGGTCGGCGGGCGGCTCCTCGGCCGGGGTGCCGGCCAGGCCGACCACCGCGTCGGCGGGCACCGCGACGTCGGTCAGCAGCACGTCGTGCCCGGCGCTCGCCCGCAGGCCCAACTGGTCCCAGACCGGGTCCAGTTCGATGCCCGGGCTGTCGCCGCGGACCAGGAACAGGCCGGTCCGCGGAACCGTTTCGTCGGTCCTGGCCCGGACCGCCAGCCAGGCCAGTGCCTCGGCGCCCGCACAGAACGTCTTCCGGCCGGTCAGCCGCCAGCCGGTGCCGTCCCAGCGGGCCACCGTGGCCAGCCGGCCGCCCGGCTCCGCGCGCAGCGTGTTGACCAGGGCCGGGCCGCGGCGGGATTCGGTCAGCAGCCGGCGGTAGACCCCGGCCGGCCAGTTGCCGTTTCTGGCCTGCTCGGCGTGCTGGAGCAGGGTGAAGGCGGTGAGCACCGCCACCGAGGCGTCTCCGCGCCCGAGTTGGGCGAGCAGCTGGACGGTGTCGGCGAGCGTGCCGCCGGGGCCGCCGTAGCGCTGACCGATGGTCAGGTTGAGCAGACCGGCCTCGTGCACGGCCTCGATGCCCTGGTACGGGAAGGTGGCGTCCCGGTCGTGCTCCTCGGCCCGGGCCGCCAGCAGGTCGACCACCCTGGGCAGTCGGGCGAGGGCGTCCGCGACGGGTGAGGTGCCATCAGTGACGGTCATGTGCGGGTGCCTCCGGGCGGCAGCGTGGTGCGCGACGAACTGCGGGCGGGCGCACCGGCGGTGGCGCGCGGAACCGTAGGGCGACCTCGTGCGGAACGGCCGGAATCAGCCGGAAGCGGGCCGCCGGAGGAGTCGACTCCCCCTCAGCGGCCCGGACACGCCGCGCTCGCGGTGCGCCGCAGGTCCAGATAGCTGCGGCGCGTGAGCAGCAGACGGCGACACGACATGCTGGTGACTGTACGAAGCGTTGATCAGTACCGTCAAGCAGGGTCTGGCCGGAAATCAGCCCTGCTGGAACATGTCCGCCGGGAGCGGCTTGAGCAACTGGTAGAGGTCGTCGGCGATCGGCCGGTCCCAGGAGGCGATGGTGACCTGGACGCCGTCGCTGCGGCCGAACTGGGCGCAGAACACCCGCTCCTCGCTGACCTTGACCTTCCGGACGATCAGCAGGTCGTCGCCGAGCATGACCGGGAAGTCCTCGGCCGAGACGAACTCGACCGGCTCCTCGTTCTCCAGCGCGGTGAGCAGCTGGCGGATCTCGAACGGCACGCCGTCCTCGGCGTCCCGGGCCGGCGATCCCTCGGGCAGGTTGCCGATGAACATCGCGGGGCCGCGGCCGCCGAACAGGTCGTACCGCAGGAAGATGCCCTGACAGGAGCCGTCCGGGCCGCTCATCATCATGGCGCCGAAGTCGCCCGGCCAGTCGCCCGGGTCCATCGCGAGCACGTCGAAGTCCGGTCCCGCGGGAGAGCCGGAGCGGCGGCGGAGAAATGACATGACACCATCGTACGGTGCGGTCACGCCCTGCTCACGGGGCGGGTGGGTGCCCCGGGCGAGATCCACGCTCAGAGACCAATGTTGACTCTGAGCAACCGTCCGGGCTACGTTCGGTTCAGCACGACAGCCGCTGTGGACTCGATCCACCGGGGGGCGGTGTTGTCGCAGCGCGCCCACGTGCGCGTTCCCTCATGCACATCGTCGTGCGACACCCGAGTCACCTGCACAGGCACTTTCCGCTGTCCACCGACCGTCGAGTAGCGTCAGGCAGAGCAGTACACACACAACACCCATAGACCAGGTTCGCGGGGCCCCGGCCCGTCGCAGCTCGCGAACCTGCCCGGGACACCGCCGCGTGGGGGCGTGCGGATCCCGGGCAACCCGGCACCGGCGTCCGAGTCGCTCTCGGCGTCGAGGCCACGCCTCCCGGCGACGGCGCACCCTGGTGCGTCCGGGGTTCTACCTCGGGAGGAGGTCCGGCACTTGTGCCCGGACCGCACAGCAGGCGCCGTGCCTGGACGCGTGGGGGCGTTGGGCACGGCGTCTGTCTGCTTCTAACTGTGGGCCGTTACTTGTCGAACAGTCAACGACTATCGGTCCATCAGATTTCTTTCCGGGGTCGACGCCCGCCCGGCGAGCTGACGAAGTAGCGGTCAGCTCGGGTCGAACTCGCCGTCCCGCGCGCCCAGCACGAAGGCCCGCCACTCGGCCGGGGTGAAGACCAGCACCGGGCCGTCCGGCTCCCGGCCGTCGCGCATCGCGATGTACTCGCCGACGAAGGCGATCTGTACCGCACCGTCGCCCTGGTCGCTGGAGAGCCACTCCGCCCCGGTGAGGTCCAGTTCCGGCTTCGGGCCGAACCCCTGGACCGCCGTCCCGATCTCGCCCGCCACGCTGGTGCCGCTGTCGACCGCCACTGGACTCTTCCTCCCTGTCGAACGTGGCCCCAGCGTATCCAGCCGGTCCCGACCCGGGCGGACTTGCGGCTTTCGCTCCTCCGCACGGGGCCGGATAAGTCGTTCCGCCCCGCCCGCGGACCGTGCTGTGCTAGGCGGACACACCCGGGGCGGATCCGGTCGCGGCCCGGGTGCGCCTGCGAGAGTGTTGTTCCACGTCCCGTCAGAAGACGTCCCGTCAGACCGCGTACCGCAGAGGCCCCGAGGAGCAGTCATGGAACGCCGGGAGGACCCCCGGGCCGATGTGATTCCCATCTCACAGGCCCCGTCCGCGCCACACCCCGGCGAGCCGGAACCCGAGGCTCCGCGGCACCCCCGGCCGGCCGGGCTCGGGCGGGTCGGCGTGGTGCTGGTCTCGCACAGCCAGCGGCTGGCCGAGGCGGTCGCCGCGCTCGCGGTCGGGCTCACCACCGGGGACCCGGCGGCCGTGGCCGCCACCGGGGGCAGCCTGGCGGACGGGCTCGGCACCAGCGCGGTCCTGGTCGCCGCGGCGGCCCGCCGGGTGGACCAGGGGCACGGGGTCGCGGTGCTGGCCGACCTGGGCAGCGCGGTCGGCACCGTCCGGGCGCTGCTCTCCGACGCGGACGAGCACGGTCTGCCGTTCCCGGTCCGGCTGGCGGACGCCCCGTTCGTGGAAGGGGCGGTGGCGGCGGTGGCCACCGCCAGCGCGGGCGGCGACCTGACGGCGGTGCTGGACGCGGCCGAGGAGATGTACCGCCAGCGCAAGCTCTGAGCCTGCGATCCCTGCTCCCGGCACCGGAGTTCACCAGATCCGCACGTCGGCGGCGGTCGCGCCGATAGCATGCGGCGCAGTGCGCCCGAGGCGGGGAGGCCGCGGGCCGACGGTGGGGGGAGCTTGAACATGCGGGTGGTCGTGACCGGCGGAGCCGGTTTCATCGGGGCCAACCTCGCCCGGGCCCTGCTGGCCCGTCCCGAGGTGGACCACGTGGCCGTGGTCGACAACCTCAGCACCGGCAGCAAGGCCAACCTGGCCGGTCTGGACGTGACCCTGCACGAGGGCACCATCCTGGACCCGGCCCTGCTGGACGCCGCCTTCGCGGGCGCCGACGCGGTGGTGCACCTGGCCGCGCTGCCCTCGGTACCGCGCTCGGTGGCAGATCCGCTGGCCAGCCACCACGCCAACGCCACCGGCACCCTGGAGGTGCTGGAGGCGGCCCGCCGGGCGGGCGTCGGCTACCTGGTGGCGGCGTCCTCGTCCTCGGTCTACGGGGCCAACCGGGAGCTGCCCAAGCGGGAGACCATGCGGACGGCGCCGATGAGCCCGTACGCGGTCAGCAAGCTGGCCACCGAGGCGTACCTGGCGGCCTATCACCACTGTTACGGGCTGGGCGTGCTGCCGCTGCGGTTCTTCAACGTGTTCGGCCCGCTGCAGCCCGCCGGGCACGCGTACGCGGCCGTGCTGCCCGCCTTCCTCGACGCGGCGCTGGCCGGACGGCCGCTGACCGTGCACGGGGACGGCGGCCAGAGCCGGGACTTCACCTACGTCGGCACGGTCACCCAGGTGATCAGCGAGGCGGTGGTCCGGAGGGTGGTGCACGCCGACCCGGTGAACCTGGCCTTCGGCACCCGGACCACCCTGCTGGAGCTGATCGACGAGCTCGGCTCGGTGCTCGGCCTGCCGCTGGCCGCCGAGCACGTCGAGCCCAGGCCCGGTGACGTCCGGGACTCGCAGGCCGACAACAGCCGGCTCCGGGAGCTGTTCCCCGAGGTGGTGCCGGTGCCGCTGCGGGAGGGCATCGAACGCACCGCCGAGTGGTTCCGGACGCTCTGACGGACCGTCCGGAGGTCAGGCCGGGTCGCCCGTGGGCGGGGTGAAGGAGAACACCGTCTCGGTCTTCCCGGCCAGCGCCACCTCCAGCCGGTAGCGGGCGTAGTCGTCCAGCTCGGGCAGCTCGCTCGGGGCGAACCAGGCCACCTCCAGCGACTCGTCGTCGTTCACCCGCGCCTCGCCGGAGACCCGGCGGCAGCGGAAGGTCAGGTCCAGGTACTGGGCCTGGTCCCCGTTCGGGTAGCTGAGCAGCGGCGAGACCGTCACCGAGGCCAGTGCCTCCGGCTCGACCACCAGGCCGGTCTCCTCGAACACCTCTCGGACCAGCCCGTCGGCGGGCTGCTCACCCGGATCGAGGATGCCCCCGACGATCGACCAACGGCCGGAGTCGGAGCGGCGGTTGAGCAGCACCCGGCCCTGGTCGTCCCGGACCACCGCCCCCACGCCGGAGAGCCAGAGCGGACGGGTGCCGACGAAGGAGCGCAGCTCCGCCAGGAAGGAAGGAATCGCCATGGACCCGAGCCTACGTGCTGGGGAACCACCCCTGCCGACCTCGGACTGGATCCGGAACCTGATCGACGGCCAGGTCACCGCCCGGGACGTGATCCAGGCCGGCCGGATCGACCAGCTCACCGTCGCCGCCCCGCAGACCGGCCGGATCGCGGCGGCCGGCCTACCGGCCCGCAGCCGGACCTTCGCCGGGCGGGCGGAGGAGCTGGCCGCACTGCTGGCGCTGCTCGCCCCCGATGACACCCGGCCCCCGCCGGCGGCACCGGCGGTGCGCCCCGAGCGGACCCTGCCGGAACTGATGGAGCGCCATGGACTGGTGCCGTGGCCACCGCCGCAGCCCTCCGGGCCGGACGGCCACGACGAGGACGACTCCGGCCTGATCTGGGAAATGGCCACCCCGGACGGGCGCATCGTACCGATCCCGGACAACCTCAGGATGTTCGCCGTCCGCAGCCCGTCCGGCCAGTTGCTGCCGATCCGGCACGCGTTGTGGGAGCAGCCCGGGGCGGGCGCCCCGGCCGGTCCGGCCCCGGAGCCCGATCCCGCCTCGGTGGTGCTGGTGACCGGCCCGGCCGGGATCGGCAAGACCGAACTCGCCCTCCAGGCCGCGCACCTGGCCCGGGCCGGGAAGCTGTTCCCGGGCGGCGAACTCTTCGTGGACCTGCACGGCTACCGGCCGGAACGGAGCCTGGACCCGGTCCGGGCGCTCGGTGTCCTGCTGGTCGCCCTGGGCGTCTCCGCCACCGACCTCCCCGCCGGGGAGGCCGAACGGGCCCAGCTGTACCGCTCGCTGCTGGCGGAGCGGGCGGCCGAGGGGCGGCCCACCCTGGTGCTGCTCGACAACGCGGCCTCCGCCGGTCAGGTCGAACCGCTGCTGCCCGGCGACGGGCTGACCCGGGTGATCGTCACCTCGCGGCACTCCTTCGCACCGTCCGGCGCACAGCTGCTGGAGCTGGCGGCGCTGGACGGGCCGGCCGCGCTCGACGTGCTCCAGCTGACCGTCCGGGCCGTCCTGGGCAAGCCCGACGGCCGCTTCGCGCGGGAGCCCGAGGCCGCCGCCGAGCTCACCTGGTTCTGCCAGAACCTGCCGGTGGCGCTCCGGATGCTCGGTGCCCTGATCGCCCAGGACCGGGACCAGCCGCTGCACGAGGTGGTGGCGGAGCTCGCCGACCTCGGCACCCTGCTGGACGACATCGCCGACGACGAGCAGACCCTGCGGGCGCTGATCGAGCTGTCCTACCGTCAGCTGCCGGCGGACCAGGCCCGGTTGCTCCGGCTGCTGGCCCTCCCCGGCGGGCCGGTGGGCATCACCGACGCCGCGACGCTGAACGGGACCTCGGAGAAGGCCACCCGAAAACTGCTGCGCGCCCTGGTCAGTGCCCATCTGGTGGAGAGCGGCGGCTCGCAGGAGACCCGGTGGTCGCTGCCGTTGCTGACCGAGCTGTTCGTGCTCGGCCTCCCCGGGGAGCACACGGAAGCGCGGGAGGCGCTGACCCGGCTGACGCTGCACTGGGTGGACACCGTCCACGCGGTCGTCCGGGACCTGACCGCCACCGCCCCCAGGGCCGGGCAGCCGGTCGCGGTGCTCAGGACCCGGGCCCTGCAGTGGCTGGACGACAACTGGACGACCGCCTTCCTGCTGGCCGGGGGTGACGGCCCGCCGGATCTCCGGCTGCTGCTCTGCCACGGCCTGGAGAGCTACCTCGAGCGACGGCACCTGATCGGGTACGCGGTCGGGAACGCCCTGGTCGCCGTGCAGATCGCCCGGGAGCTGCCCACCGCCGAGCTGGTGCCGGAGGTGGCGGCGGGGATGCCGTTCCGTCCGGTGCTCCGGGACGCGCTCAACTCGCTCGGTGCGGCCCTGCTCGACGTCCGACAGGTGACGGAGGCCATCACCTGCTTCGAGGAGGCGATCGCCTCCGCCCGGGAGGACGAGGACCTGTTCGGCGAGGCCCAGTCGCTGACCGGCCTCGGGCAGGCCCTGTCCGGTCTGGGACGGCTCGACGAGACCCTGGCCGCATACCGGCGGGCCGTCAGGTTGCTCACCGGGCTGGACCGGCCCGGCCAACTCGCCACCGTCCGGGCCATGCTGGGCCGGTGCCTGCTCCGGACCGGGGAGCCCGAGGAGGCCCTGCGGGAGTTCCGTGCACTGCTCGCGCTGCCCGGCCGGAAGACCCGGGGCGAGGCCGAACTGGGCATCGCCGAGGCACTCTCGGCCCTCGGCCGGCCGACGGAGGCGATCGCCACCCTCCGCACGGCGCTGGACCACCACGAGCACCACGCGGACGAGCGGGCCACGAACCGGGTCCGGATCCGGCTCGGCGAGGTCCTGATCGCGGCGGACGAGCCCGCCGAGGCGGTCGAGGTCCTGAAGCTGGCCGAACTCACCGCTTCGACGAGCGGCGACCACCGGCTCACCGGCCGGGCCTGGCTGCAGCTCGCCCGGGCCTTCCGGCGCCTCGAACAGCCGGACCGAGCCGTGCAGTTGCTGCGGAACGCCGCCGGTGCGGCCGTCCGGCCGCTCGACGCCGAACTGCTGGTCCAGGTGGGCAACGCCCACCTGGACGCGGAGGGCGAGCTGCCGGAGGCCGTCCAGGTCGTGCAGGCCGCGGCCGCCTGCCTGGAGACCCTCGGCGACCTGGCGGGCGCCCGCGCACTCCTGACCCAGCTCGCCGACGGTCTGGCGGACTCCCACGACGACGAGAGCGAGGACGGGCCGGAGGTCGCGGCCTTCGTCGCCGAGCTGCGAGCGGCCGAACGCGCGGTCGGCCGCCCCTGACCCCGGGTCAGGCCCCCCGGCCGGCCATCGGGCGGGCCGGGGAGCCGATCACCGTGGCAGCCGCCGGGACGTCCCGGGTGACCACCGCGGCGGCGCCGACGAACGCGTACCGGCCCAGTCTGCGGCCCTGCAGCACCACGGCGTTGCTGCCGACGGTGGCGCCCCGCTCCGCGTGCACGGAGCCGGACACGTTGCCGCCCGGATAGACCGTCACCAGATCGGCCAGCACCGTGTCGTGACCGACCGTCGCGTTGTAGTGCACCTGGCAGTGCGCGCCGATCCGGACGCTGCTGGAGACGTACGCGCCCCCCATCACCAGGCAGCCGGGGCCGAGCTCCGTCTCCGGCGCGACGATCGCCCTCGGGTGCACCAGGGTCTCCGCGCGCCCGCCGAGGCCGTCCAGCAGCACCGAAAGCCGGGCCCGCACGGCGGGATCGGCGATCCCGATCAGGTACGCCGCTCCGGGCGGCAGCTCCTTCGGTGCCCGCACCGGCAGGCCGCGCACCGTCCCGCCCTGCCCCCGGTCGTCGAGGAACCCGGCCACCGGGACACCGGCCGCGAGCGCGGTGTCCAGCGCCTCGCGGCCGACGCCGCCGGCTCCGGCGATCCACAGGTTCATTCCGCTCCTCGTCATGTGCGGGTCACTGCGAAAGTACCTGACCGCCTACGCGCGCGTGACGTTTTCCGGGGCCGGCGTCGCCCACGCGGCGGAGCCGCACATCAGCAGAGCCCCGAGCCCCTGCCTTCCGAACGTCTGCCCGTCAGGAAGCCTCTTCCACCGGGATACGCGGAGCCGTTGCCTGGCGGGGCAGGACGATGCGGGTGGGGGTCGGGATCGGGAAGCCCGGGTTGACGCCGCCGGCCGCGGTGATGCCGGCCGGGCGGAGCAGCTGACGGGCGGTCATCAGGAGGATGCGGAGGTCGAGTCCGAAGGTGCGGTTGGTGATGTACCAGAGGTCGAGCTCGATCCGCTCCGGCCAGCTGATCGAGTTGCGTCCCTTGACCTGGGCCCAGCCGGTCAGGCCGGGGCGGATCGCCAGCCGGCCGCGCTGGCGCGGCGAGTAGTGGACGACCTGCTCGGGCAGCGTGGGCCGGGGGCCGATCACGCCCATCTCGCCGCGCACCACGTTCCAGAGCTGCGGCAGCTCGTCCAGGCTGGTCGTGCGGAGCAGTGCGCCGAGCCGGGTGATCCGGGGCGCGTCGGGTTCGTCGTCGAAGCGTTTGTCCCGCATGGTGCGGAACTTGAGGATCTCGAACTCCGCACCGGCGCGGCCGGTCCGGGTCTGCCGGAACAGCACAGGCCCGCCCATGGTGCAGCGGATCAGGATCGCGATCACCAGTCCGAGCGGAAGCGCGATGCTTCCGGCCAGCACGGTGACCACGAGGTCCCCCCCTCGTTTCATTTCTCCCCCAGCGGGTGTGGTGTGAGGTTGGCTCAGCCGACCGACCAGGCCAACCGCTTGGCTCTGGCCACGGCCGCGTAGGTCTCCAGGGAGACCGCCGCGACACCGCACTGGTCGAACTCGGCCAGGGCGCGGCGACGGGCCGCCGTGCCCAGCTGCTCACGCAGGGCGGGCTCGGTGAGGAGCCGGCCGAGCGCGGTGGTGAGGGCCCCGGCGTCGCCGGGTGGGGCGAGCAGCAGGTGCTCGCCGTGGGTGCCGATCTCGCGGCAGCCCCGGATGTCGCTGAGCACCATCGGCAGGCCGCTGGCGGCGGCCTCCATGGCGGAGCGGGAGAACCCCTCCCGGTAGGAGGGGAGGACGAAGACGTCCAGTGCGGCGTACAGCTCGGGCATGTCGGAGCGGCTGCCGAGGAACTCGACCCCGGCCTCCTCCCCCGCCAGTGCGTCGGGCTTGTCGGTGTCCTGCGGGCCGATCCAGACGAACCTGGCCTTTCCGGCCAGCGCGCGGGCCGCCGTCGCGTACTCGACGATGCCCTTCTCGGCCACCCGGCGGCCGACTCCGGCCACCAGCAACTCGTCGTCTGCGACGCCGAGTTCGGCCCTGATCCGGGCCCGGGCCGCCTGGTCGGGGCCGAACCGGGAGAGGTCCACGCCGTTGCCGACCACCCGGGAGCGGCGGGCCGGCACGAACCGGGCCAGCGCCCGCCGGTCCTCGCCGTTCTGGTACAGCTCGGCGTGCGAGAACCGGGCCGCGACGGCCTCCGCCCCGAGCACCAACAGCCGCTTGGCGAACGGGTCGTGGGCCTGTGCCCAGAGTCCGTGGCAGGTGTTGACCACCACCGGGACACCGGCCAGCCGGCCGAGGATGCGGCCGAGCACGCCGGTCTTCGGGTTGTGGGTGTGCAGGACGTCGGGCTTGATCCGGCGCAGCGCGGCGAGCAGTTCGCGCGCCGCGGCCAGGTCCGCGCCCGGCTGCCAGGCCCGGGTGAGCGAGGGCAGCGGCTCGTGCCGGATGCCGATCGCGTCGAGTTGGGACAGGTACGGACCGGGGGCGCTGATGCCGTAGGTCTCGAAGCCGGACTCCACGTCGACCTTGAGCTCGGTGGCGAGCAGCAGGTGCAAGCTCATGTCCACGGTGGTCAGGTGGGCCACCCGAAGCGGCCGGCCCTCGGGGCCGCGCAGCCGGGGTGACGGCGTCTCAGGCACGGGCGCCGACCGCCTTCGCGGTGGCCACGATCCGGGCGTAGGCCCGCTCGGGGAGCAGGCGGCCGTAGAGCTTGGCCCGGTAGAAGTCGATCGGGTCGGTACGGCGGACCGGGACCCGGCAGAACCGGACCGGGTCGAAGCCGGGGTCGTTCCGGCCGACCTGGCCGGTGGCGGAGGTGCGGAACCGGGCCCGCAGCGCGGCGTCCATGTGCGGTACGGGGACGCCCCAGGTGTACGCGAAGTGCTTCGGGCGGGTGCCGAGGTGCTCTTCGACGTCGTCGTTGCAGGCGTCCAGCTCGGCGGTGCTGAGCAGGGCGGGGCGGGCGTGGCTGCGGGTGTGGTTGGCCACCGTGCAGAGGCCGGAGCCGGCCATCTCCCGGAGCTGGTCCCAACTCAGGCCCGGGGCACCGGAGTCCTTCGCGGTCGAGCCCTCCCAGCGCATCTCGCCGCCGACCTGGCCGCTGGCCAGGTAGACGGTGAACGGCAGACCGCGCTCCTTGAGCAGCGGCCAGGCGTTCTCGTACACGTCGGCGAAGCCGTCGTCGAAGGTCAGCACGGTGCTCGGGGTCCGGCGGCCGGCCTCCAGCCGGTCGGTGGCCTCGTCCAGGCCGACCACCCGGCCGGGCGGCAGCTCGGCCAGCAGGTCCACCTGGGCGGTGAAGTCGGCGGTGGTGACGTCGAGTTCGTCGGCGGAGCCGCCGCCGACGCGGTGGTAGATCAGCACGGTGGCGCCCTCGCCGGGGACACCCCCGGCCACCCGCGCCAACTGCTGTTTGACCCTGCCCCGGACGCCCCCGGACACAGCACTGCCCGCCATCGTTCCCCCCTCTGCGCTGCCCTCCCCGGCAGTGCAAGTGGCCGTGCGCACGGCGGCAGTCGGCTGCCGAGCGGGACCCACACTAGGGGGATGTGTGGGGCTGATGCCCGGAAGTTGTGAAAGAAGCGCGCAGATAGGCCGAAAATCGGCCGGTCCGATCAGCCGGTCACCATGACGGACCGCTTCTGACCGGGTCGATCGTGGTGAGAGGGGGACCTAGAGGGCGGTACGGCCGTTCGGGCGAAGCAGGGCGAAGACGATCCGGCCGAGCAGCAGCACGCCCGCGGCCAGGCAGCCGGCCACGGCCATCGCCCAGGCCGGGCCCTCGCTCTCCGGGACCAGGACCGCGGTCAGGATGCCCATCGCGATACAGGCCGCGCCGACCACCGCCAGCAGCAGCTGGTGCCGGTGCAGGGCCGCTCCGCTCCAGAGCCGGGCGGCGCGCGTCACGCCATGATCACGTTGCGTCTCTCCCATGCCACCCACGGTATACCCGGCGCCCCTGGGCGGCAGCTGCCCGGCCGGGCGACCGGCGCACCCTACCGCGCTCCTCCGGGCGCTCCGCGCACGCCCGCGAAAACTCGCCGAAACGCCGTACAACCATCGGTGCCCTTGGGTGGTCTCCACTACATTGAGCGATCCAGATCGAGCCTGGCTGCCGGTCGGACGGTGGCCACACACCGCCCGTCGTCAGTCCGGTCCAGGAGAATCAGCACCAGTTGAGCAGCGAACCAGGCCGTCCACGGAGCGGGTTGGGAGTCCCCACCGTGATCGGCCGAGCCGAGGGCGGCGCCGCCGCGCCCCGGGGCCGGAGGCCGTTCACCGCCCTCCGGTGGTACCACCACGCCGCACCGGCGACCGAGGGGGGCCCAGTGCCGCAGTCCGAAGCCACCACGCTCAGCAGTACCGTCAGCAGCCCACCACCGACCACCAGCACCGCTGCCACCACCGCCACCGACCAGGCCGAGGCCGACCGGGGCGGCTGGCTGCGGTTCTCGCCCGCCCAGCCGCTGTTCCGCGCCCGGGCCGCCCAGCGGCTCGCGGTGCTCGCGTACCACGGGGTGACCGACCCCCGGTCGTTCGGCGCCCAGCTCGACCGGCTGCGCCGGCTGGCCACTCCGGTCTCGGTGTGCGACGTCGAGCAGGCGATCGCCGAGGGGAAGCCGCTGCCGCCGCGCTCGGTGCTGATCACCTTCGACGACGCCGACCGCTCGGTGCTCACCCACGCGCTGCCCGAGCTGACGGCCCGTGGGATCCCGGCCGCCGCCTTCGTGATCTCCGAACTCATCGGCACCGACCGGCCGTTCTGGTGGCACGAGGCGGCCTTCCTGGCCCGGCACGGCGGGCAGGCCCGTTCGCTGCGCAGCCACGTCCGGCCGGAGCAGCTGCTCGCCCGGCTGAAGGCGCTGCCGGATCCGGACCGCCGCCGCAGCCTGCACGAGCTGCGGGTGAGCGCCCGCCGCCGGCCGCCCGGTCAGGACCAGCTCTCCCCCGAGGACCTGCGGGCCCTGCAGGACGGCAACGTCGCGATCGGCAACCACACGCTCGGCCACCCGTGCCTGGCCCGCTGCGACGACTCGACCGTGCACGCCGAGATCACCGGGGCGCACCAGGCGCTCACCCGGTGGCTCGGCGAGCCGCCGACCGCGTTCGCCTATCCGAACGGCGGCTACGACCCGCGCGCCGACACGCTGCTCCGCCAGCTCGGCTACCGGCTCGGCTTCCTGTCCGACCACCGGCTCGGCCCCCGGCTGCCCGTCCACCCGCTCCGGATCAGCCGGCTCCAGGTCGACAGCACCACCAGCTCCCGGCGCTTCGACACCATCCTGTCCGGCCTCGAGCCCGCCGTGCAGCGCTGGCGCAAGGGCCCGACCGTCGCGGAGTGACGGTGGCTCGGCTCCCGGCGACCGGGAGCCGAGCCGGCCTGCTCAGGCCGCCGCGCGCCGGGAGCGGAGGTTGCGGACCTTGCGGTGCAGGCGCTGGACGGCGACGAACCGCTCCATCCGATTGGCCAGCGTCAGGCGGTACTTGAGCCGCAGCTGGGCGTTCAGCGCGTCGATCCGGTCGACACCGATCGCCCGCAGCAGACGGCTGACGTGCTCCTGGTAGGCCGCCCGGTAGGCCCGGTCGCCGTCCGGCACGGACCAGAAGAACATCGGCAGTTCCTCGACCAGCGTGTTGTGGTCGTACGACCGCAGGTACTCGGCGTACTCGGGCTCGTCCCGGGCCAGCAGCCACTCCCGGACCAGCTCGATCGAGCGGACCCGGTCGATCACGCCCCGGGGGTCGGTCTTCACCTGGGTGATCGACAGGTCGCCGCTCTCCCGGACCCGCCAGTGGTAGATCGGCTCGGAGAGCACGTCCACGCTCTTCGCCAGGAAGTGCAGCGGGACGCTGACCGGGGCGTCCTCGTACAGGATGCCCTCGGGGTACAGCACCCCGGCGGCGTCGAAGAACGAGCGGCGGTAGACCTTGTTCCAGGCCGTCCGGTCGGTGACCAGGCTGGGCACCTCGCGCACGTGGGTCCGCAGCCGGGTCTCGGCGAACGGCTTGCGGTGACCGTGCGAGGGGAACAGGCCGGCCACCCGCAGGCGCAGCGCGTTGCCCGCGGCGAAGTCCGAGCCGGTCTCGTCCAGGGTGCTGATCATCAGCTGGTACGCGCCGGTCGGCAGGGTGTCGTCACTGTCCACGAAGGTCAGGTACTCGGTGCCCGGGGCGAGGTGCCGCCAACCGGTGTTGCGGGCTGCGCCGAGGCCCTTGTTCTCCTGCCGGACCAGACGGAAACGCGAGTCCTTGGCGACGTACGCCTCGGCGATCGCCGCGCTGCCGTCGGTCGAGCCGTCGTCGACCAGCACGCACTCGAAGTCCTCGAAGGTCTGGGCGGCTATCGAGTCGAGGCACTCCTGGAGGTAGCGCTCGACGTTGTAGATCGGGACGACGACGGAGAGTCGGGGGGACATCGGCTCCGTGGGCCTTTCGGTCAGGGGCTGCGACCGTCCTGCGACCGGTCATCGATCTCTTGGTATACACGTAACCCGTCCCCGCTGGCCAGCAGCCGTCCGACCGCATCCGAACGGCCGGGCCTCGGGGCGGAGCGGCCGGACGATCGGGGACAATGGACCGGTCCAGGGCGCCGGGGGAAGCACGGTGTCCGTCCTGCGCTGGGAGTGCCCGAGTGGTGTCCGAGAACCTTGAGCTGCTGTCCGACTGCGCGAACTGCTTCGGGCTGTGCTGCGTGGCCCTGCCGTTCGCGCGCTCGGCCGACTTCGCGGTCACCAAGGCGGCGGGCACGCCGTGCAAGAACCTGCGGACCGACTTCCGCTGCGGCATCCACACCGAGCTGCGCACCTCCGGCTTCACCGGCTGTACCGTCTTCGACTGCTTCGGCGCCGGGCAGAAGGTGTCCCAGGTCACCTTCGAGGGGCGCAGCTGGCGGGAGGCACCGGAGACCGCTGGGGCGATGTACGAGGTGTTCCCCGTGATGCGGCAGCTGCACGAGCTGCTGTACTACCTGACCGAGGGGCTCGCCCTGCGGCCCGCGAAGTCGGTGCACGGACAGCTGCGGACGGCCCTGGAGCGGATCGAGACGCTGACCCGGGGCAGTGCGGCGGAGCTGGTCGCGGCGGACGTGCCGACGATCCGTCAAGAGGTCGGCGAGCTGCTGCTGCGGGTCAGCGAGCTGGTCCGGGCCGGGGTTCCGGGCAAGAAGCGCAACCACCGGGGCGCCGACCTGATGGGCGCCAAGCTGGCCGGGGCGAACCTGCGCGGCGCCAACCTGCGCGGGGCGTACCTGATCGCGGCCGACCTGAAGCGGGCCGACCTGCGCGAGGCCGACCTGATCGGGGTGGACTTCCGGGACGCCGACCTGACCGGGGCCGACCTGACGGGGGCGCTCTTCCTGACCCAGGCTCAGCTCAACGCGGCCCGCGGCGACGCGAGCACCCGGCTGCCGTCAGCGCTGCGGCACCCCGGTCACTGGTAGAACGCCGCGGCGGGCTCGGCCAGCAGCCGGCCCTCGGGGTAGTGCAGGACGGCGGGCGACAGGCTGCCGACCCGGCCACTGTGCAGCACGGTGAGGGTGCCGGTGCCTTCGGGCCGGCCGGTGCCGATCCGGCGCAGCGCCTGGGCGGCGACCGCGTCGGCCGAGCCGTGGCAGACCGGCAGCGGACCGCCCGGGGCGGCCACGGCGGCCCGGATCTGGTCCTCCAGCAGCTCGTAGTGGGTGCAGCCGAGCACGATCGCGTCCGTGTGCGCGGGCGTCCGGGCGGCGGCGTCGGCCACGGCGGCGGCGATCGCCTGCTGGTCGGCCCGCTCCACCGCGTCGGCCAGGCCGGGGCAGGCCACCTCGGTCACGCTCGTCGCGCTACCGCCGAACTCCCGGATCAGCTGGCGCTGGTAGGGACTGCCGGTGGTCGCCGGGGTGGCCCAGATCGCCACCCGGGCACCGGCCGCCGAGGCGGGCTTGATCGCCGGGACGGTGCCGATCACCGGCAGGCCGGGCTCCAGCTCGGCCCGGATCACGTCCAGCGCGTGCACCGAGGCGGTGTTGCAGGCGATCACCAGCGCGTCCGGCGCGAGCTCGGCCGCCGCCCGGGCGCAGGCCAGCGCGTGCGCGGCGATGTCCTCGGGCGTACGCGGGCCCCACGGCACGCCGTCGGGGTCGGAGGAGAGCACCAGGTCCAGGTCGGGGCGGCGACGGCGCAGGGCCGCGGCGGCTGCGAGCAGGCCGATTCCGGAGTCCACCAGTGCGATCTTCACGGTTCACGACTCTACTTGAGACCGGCGGCGAGCTGTCGGCACCGGCCGGGGATCTACGGCCTGGGGCTCGGGGAACTGCGACGCCGGCCTCTTGCAAGGTGATCGCTGCGTGGGTGGTCAGGCACTTTCGCATGTGACCCCGGCGCCAGATCTCCTCGCAGTTCCCCGAGCCCCTGGATAGTGCAACCGGGCGCCCTGCAGAATCGCAGCCCCGAGCCCCTGGCTGCGCCATGGCTGAGCGCCTGCCTACGGCGTGAGCGGCCCTCGCGGTGGCAGACTGCCGAAGGTGACCGTACTGGTGTGGTTGTCGCTGGCGGCCTGGGTGTGGCTGACGCTGGCTCAGGGGTTCTTCTGGCGGACCGACCAGCGGCTGCCCGCTCCAGTGGCGACCGGGCGGTGGCCGGAGGTGGTGGTGCTGGTGCCGGCCAGGGACGAGGCCGAGGTGCTGCCGGTGAGTCTGCCCAGTCTGCTGGCGCAGCGGTATCCGGGGCGGGCCCGGGTGGTGCTGGTGGACGATCACAGCTCGGACGGGACGGGTGAGTTGGCCCGGCGGCTCGGGGCCGACGGCGGCCTGGCGCTGACCGTGACCACTCCCCCGCCGCTGCCGCCGGGCTGGACGGGCAAGCTCTGGGCGCTGCGGCACGGCGTCGAGCAGGCGGGCGGGGCGGAGTACCTGCTGCTGACCGACGCCGACATCGCGCACCGCCCCGATTCGCTGGCCGCCCTGGTCGCGGCGGCCGAGGGCCATCGGCTCGACCTGGTCTCGCAGATGGCCCGGCTGCGGGTGGAGACCGGCTGGGAGCGGCTGATCGTGCCGGCCTTCGTGTACTTCTTCGCCCAGCTGTACCCGTTCCGGTGGAGCAACAAGCCCGGCTCCCGGACCGCCGCGGCGGCGGGCGGCTGCTCGCTGGTGCGCCGGACGGCGCTGGAGCGGGCGGGCGGGATCGCCGCCATCCGGGGCGCGGTGATCGACGACGTGAACCTGGCCAGGGCGGTCAAGCGCACCGGCGGCCGGACCTGGCTCGGACTGGCCGAGCAGGTGGACAGCGTCCGGCCCTACCCGGAGCTGGCGCAGCTCTGGCGGATGGTCTCGCGCAGCGCGTACGCGCAGCTGCGGCACTCGCCGTTGCTGCTGCTCGGCACGGTGCTCGGGCTGACGCTGGTGTACCTGGTGCCGCCGGTGGCGGCCGTGGCCGGGGCGGCCGCCGGGGCGTGGTGGGTGGCGGGGGCGGGCGCGGCGGCCTGGGCGCTGATGGCCGGGACCTTCACGCCGATGCTCCGCTACTACGGGCAGCCGGTGGCGGCCGCGCTGCTGCTGCCGTTCACCGCGCTGCTGTACCTGCTGATGACGGTGGACTCGGCCGTCCAGCACTGGCGCGGGCGCGGCGCGGCGTGGAAGGGGCGGACGTACGGAAAGACACTGGAACCGGGTGACGGTCCTGCGTCAGACTGACCCGATGGACCGTCAACTCAGGGGCAGGATCGCCCACTCCGATCACCCGATCGCCGCGCCGTTGTCCGACCGGAACGTCCAGCGACTGCTGGACCGGGCCCTCCGGGGCCGGACCGGGCGGGTGCTCGACCTCGGCTGCGGGGAGGCCGCCTGGCTGCTCCGGGCACTGGCCGCACACCCGGAACTGGAGGCGGTCGGCGTCGATCTGGACGAGGCCGCGCTGACCCTCGGCCGGGAACGCGCCGAGGCGCTCGGGGTGGCCCGGCGGATCGGGCTGCACCACCAGGACGCCAAGGAGTTCAAGGCCCACCAGCCGTTCGACGTGGTGCTCACCGTCGGTGCGACGCACGCCTACGGCGGGCTGCTGCCGACCCTGGCCGCCGCCCGGGAGCACCTGGCGCCGGGCGGACTGGTGCTGATCGGCGACTGCTTCTGGCAGCAGGAGCCGGACGCCGCCGCACTGGCCGGGCTCGGCGTCCCGAACGCGGACGACCACGCCGATCTGACCGGCACCATCCGGCTGGTCACCGAGGCCGGCTGGGTGCCTGTACTCGGCCACATCAGCACGTCGGAGGAGTGGGACGACTACGAGTGGGCCTGGACCGGCTCGCTCGCCGAGTGGGCCCTGGACCACCCCGAGCACCCGGACAGCGCCGAGGCCGCCACGATCGCCGCCGAGCACCGCTTGGGCTGGCTCGGCGGCTACCGGGGCACCCTCGGTTTCCTCACCCTGCTGCTCCGGCGCGCCGACTGACGGACCGTCGGGTCTCCGGCAGGCGCCTCGCCTGCCGGAGACCTACCGTCCGAGCAGCCGGGCGGCGGTCGGCTTGCTGTACTCGAACCGGCTCATCTGCTCCAGGTCACGGAGCCAACTCGCCCGCCCCGGCGGGGTGGTGACCACCTCGCGGTAGAGCTCCTCGAAGGCGGTGGCGACGCTCTCCAGCGAGAACCTGCCGACCACCCAGTCCCGGCCCCAGTCGCCGAGCCCGGCCCGGCGGGCCGGGTCGTCGAGCAGCGGACGGAGCTGCCCGGCCAGCCGCTCGGGTGATCCGGAGCCGTCGCCGAAGCCGTACATGCAGCGGGACGCATGCGGCTCGACCAGCGGGCCCGGCTCGTGCAGCGCGGTGTACCCGGCGGCGCCGTGCACCACCACCGGCTTGCCGAAGGCGAGGCCGCGCAGCGCCGAGCCGCCCATCCCGAGCACCACGTCGGCGGCCTGGTAGGCGGGCCGGGGATCGGCCAACTGGCCCGGTACCAGGACGGCTTG
The DNA here is from genome assembly GCF_014203705.1 of Kitasatospora gansuensis. NCBI lineage: Bacteria > Bacillati > Actinomycetota > Actinomycetes > Kitasatosporales > Streptomycetaceae > Kitasatospora > Kitasatospora gansuensis. Next base: position 6,993,854 of record NZ_JACHJR010000001.1, on the reverse strand, counting down.
GCGCCCCAGCGCGGTGTTGGTGGCCGCCGCCGCGGCCCGCAGCCGCTCCAGGCTGGGCCCGGCGCCGACCACGGCCAGCCGCACCCGTGGGTCGGCCAGCCGGCGGACCGCCTCGATGGTGAGCAGCGCGCCCGCGTCCTTCTCCAGGTCGGGCACCAGCCGGGTGACGATGGCGAGCAGCAACTCCCGTTCACCGATGCCGTGTTCGCGACGGAACGCGGCGCCGTCCACCACCCCGGGGGCGTCCGTCACGGTGTTCACCGGCGGTTCGATCAGCCGGACGTCGCGGTGCCCGAAGGCCCGGCCGTCCCCCATCAGGGCGCCGAGCCCGAGCACCAGCGGCTGGTGCCGGGGCAGGCCGCGCAGCATCCGGATGCCGTAGAAGGTGGTGATCACCGGCAGCCGGCCGAGCCGGCCGGGGCCGAAGAAGGAGTTCCGGGCGGCCCGGACCTCCCAGGCGTGCAGCAGCTGGCTGCCGTGCTGCTCGGCCACCCGGTTCAGCCGCTGCCGGACCGCCCGGGCCGGGGTGTCCGGGCCGCCCTCGACCACCAGCTCCAGGCCGTGCCCGGCGGCGAGTTCGACCAGCGGGGCCGGCCCGTCCACCCCCTGGGCGAACAGCACCGGGTGGTGGCCCCGGTCGCGCAGGGTCCTGGCGATGTCCACCGCGTTCAGCTGCGCGCCGCCCAGCGCCAGGTTGTTGAGGTGGACCAGTACTCTGAGGCCGCTCACCGGTTCACTCCTCCCAGCGGTGCGGGACGAAGACCGGTGCGGCCAGCACCACGGCCCGTGGCGGGGTGTCCAGCATCGGGCCGAAGACGTCGAACTGGCCGACCGAGTGCCAGCTCATCAGCGTGCCGCCGTCGGTCTTGCCGATGCTGTAGACACCGGCCCAGAGCGTGTAACGGCCGCGCGGCAGCGGCAGGTTGGGGATCATACAGGCGACCTGGTGGTCCTCGCCGGTGAGCCGGATCTCGTGGCTGATCTGGAAGATCGGGCTGGAGGTGCCCTCGCTGACACCCAGGTGCAGGGTGGCGTCGCCCCGGTAGTCGCCGCCGAGGGTGAGCTCGACGGTCATCGGCTCGTCGGTGGTGAGGTTCTCCCGGCCGTCGCCGACGATCTCGTGCTTGAGCAGCTGGAGCGGCTCGCCGACCCGGCCACCGGCCTCGGACTGCGCCTCGATCGAGTCCCGGTAGCCGGACATCGCCTCCTTGATGCCCGCGTCCACCCGGATCGAGCCCTGCTCCAGCCAGACGCCCCGGCGGCAGATCGACTCGACGGCGGGCAGGTCGTGCGAGACGAAGACGATCGTGGTGCCCTGCTCGGCGACCTCGCGCATCCGGTCCAGGCAGCGCTGCTGGAAGACCGCGTCGCCGACCGCCAGCACCTCGTCCACCAGCAGCACGTGCGGCTCCAGGTAGGCGGCCACCGCGAAGCCGAGCCGCATCTGCATGCCCGAGGAGTAGTACTTGACCTGACGGTCGATCGCCCCGCCGAGCCGGGCGAACTCCACGATCGCGTCGAACCGGGAGGCCACCTCCCGGCGCTTGAGGCCGAGCAGCGCGCCGAACAGGTAGATGTTCTCCCGGCCCGTCAGGTCGGGGTGGATGCCGGCCCGGATCTCGATCAGCGCGCCGATCCGGCCGCGCACGTCGATCACCCCGCCGTACGGGTACATCACCCGGGTCAGCATCTTGAGCAGGGTGGACTTGCCGGAGCCGTTGGAGCCGATCAGGCCGACCGACTCGCCGGGCTCGATGTGCAGGTTGATGTCCCGCAGCGCCCAGCGCCAGTCCTCGCCCCGGCCGCCGCGCAGTTTGCGGGTCAGCTGCTCGACCTTGTCGCGCAGCAGCATCCGTTGCTGGTCGGCCTTGAAGCGCTTCCAGACCTGCTCGGTCCTGATGGTGCCCAGCGGGTACTCAGGCGACATCGGCGATCCCCGTTTCCAGCTTCTTGAAGACCAGGTAGCCGCCGACCAGGAAGACCACCGAGCTGGCGGCGGCGATGCCGGTCAGGGCGAGGTCCGGCGCCTGGCCGTACAGCAGCGCGCGGCGGTAACCCTCGATCACGGCGCCGAGCGGGTTGAACCCGACGTAGATCTCCTGCAGCCCCTGCGGGATCTGCGAGAGCGGGTAGGCGACCGGGGTGGCGAACACGCCCATCTGGGTGATGATCGGCAGCAGGTGCCGGACGTCGCGCAGGTAGACCACGGCGACCGAGAGCACCAGGGCCACGCCGTAGGTGAAGGCGAGCTGGATCAGCAGCAGCGGGAACACCCAGAAGAAGGTGATCGCCGGGGGCGTCCAGAAGGCCAGGAAGAGCAGGCCGAGCACGCCGATGCCGATCAGCATGTCCACGCTGGCGACCAGCATGGTGGCGAGCGGGAAGACCTCGCGCGGGCAGTAGACCTTGTTCAGCAGGCTGAGGTTGTTGGCCAGGCTGAGCGCACCCTGGTTCATCGTGTTGCTGAAGAACTGCCAGACGATCAGGCCGACATAGGCGAACAGCGGGTAGGCCACCCCGCCGGTGTCGATCTTCACCGCCCGCTGGAACACCAGCGTGAAGATGGCGCACAGCGCCAGCGGCGTGAGCACCGCCCAGGCGAAGCCGAGCACCGCCTGCTTGTACCGGGCCCGCAGGTCACGTTCGGCGAGCGCGCGGACCAACTCGCGCGCTCCGAGCAGTTCGCGGGCCACCTGGGCGGGCCGCAGCCTTCGTTTGAAGATCAGTTCAGCAGGCGGACCGTCGGCCCCCGCCCGCCGCGCCTCGGTCTGGTTGTCGCGCTGGTCCAGGACCTGCGCGCGCTGTCCCCCCACGGAACCCCGCCTTCTCCGGTGCCGAGTGATGTCCGAGGTACGAGCCTCGAATCCGGGCCGCTGCTGAGGCAGTTCGGCCGCGGCGACCACTCTGGCACAGAGTGTGCGAGCAAGGGGCTGGTTCGGTGAAGAATTCGGGCTGCTCAGAGCCCGCGTCGGTCGGAGGTCAGTCGACCAGCCGGTCCAGTGCGGCGGGCATCCCCTCGACCCCGCCGTCCCGGCTCGGCTGCACCCGATGGCCGCCCTGCACCAGCACGGTCGGCAGTTCGTCCACCTGGTACCGGGCCAGCAGCTCGCCGGCCTCCTCGGTGGCCCGCTCGACTTCCGAAGACCGGTACGCCGCCCGGAACTTGTCCGGATCCAGACCCGCCGTCAGCGCCCAGGCGGTGGCGGTCTCCTCGGTGGTGACGTCGGTCTCCCGCTCGCGCACCGCGCGGAACACCGCGAGCTGCAGCCGGTCCACCTCGCCGAGCTGCTCCAGCGTGTAGTACAGCCGGGCGTGCCCGCGCTGGGTCTCCTCCTCGCGGCTGCCCGGCCAGACCGCCGGCACCCGACGGAGCGTCACGTCGGACCGGTGCTTCTCCGCCCAGCGCTCGAGCGGGATCTCCAGCTGCTGGGAGTGCCCGCAGTCGTACCAGAAGAACTCGACCGCCTCCTGCTTCATCGCCCGGACCGGGCCCGGGTTGTCGATCCGGCCCACCAGGCCGCCCTCGTGCGGGACTTCGGGTGCGGCGGCGGCCGGGGTGACGAGCAGTCCGCTGGCGACGGCGGCCAGCACGGCGGTGCGCAGAAGCGGGTTCACGGGCGGTCATGCTGCCAGCGCCGGTGCCTGCCGGGCCAGCTGACGGGCCGTCCGGAGCGAATCTTCGCCCGGACGGCCCAACCGCGTCAGCCGTCGGTCTTGTCGAGCGGGACGGGCTGCTCGGGGGCCTGCTCGGGAACTGCGGAGTTGCTCCCGCTCCGGTTCATGCTGTCGAAGAACCGGAGCAGCTCGACCGGGAACGGCAGCACCAGGGTGGAGTTCTGCTCGGCGGCCACCTCGACCACGGTCTGCAGCAGGCGCAGCTGCATCGCGGACGGCGTGCCGTCCATCAGCCGGGCGGCGTCGGAGAGCTTGCTCGCGGCCTGGAACTCGCCGTCGGCGGTGATGATCCGGGCCCGCCGCTCCCGGTCCGCCTCGGCCTGCCGGGCCATCGAACGCTTCATCGAGTCGGGCAGCGCGACGTCCTTGATCTCCACCCGGTCGATGTGCACGCCCCAGCCCACCGCCGGGCTCTCCAGCATCAGTTCGAGGCCGCGGTGCAGGCCCTCCCGGCCGGAGAGCAGGTCGTCGAGGTCACTCTTGCCGATCACCGAGCGCAGCGAGGTCTGCGCCACCTGGGACATCGCGAAGGTGTAGTTCTGCACGTCGACGGTGGCCCGGATCGGGTCGACCACCCGGAAGTAGACCACCGCGTCGACCCGGACCGAGACGTTGTCCCGGGTGATGCCCTCCTGGGCGGGCACCGGCATGGTGATCACCTGGACGTTCACCTTGCGCATCCGGTCCACGAGCGGGATCAGCAGCATCGGCCCGGGGTCACGGACACTGCCGCGGACCCGGCCGAGCCGGAAGACCACGCCGCGTTCGTACTGCTGCACGACCCGGACCCCGAAGACCAGCCAGAGCACGGCCAACGCGCCCGCCAGTGCCAGAAATCCCATGTCCGACCTCCCCCGTGGCGGTCACCAGGCGTGGCCGCGCGGCACAGTATGCGCGCGTCCATACCGGAGAACCAGAGGTCGGGACGGGTTCCTGACGAATCGTTAACGCCCTGCGCCGACCTGCCGGAGCAGCTGCTGCCAGGAGTCGGTGACCACGGCCAGGTCGAAGCGCTCCAGCGCGTGCGCCCGGGCGGCGGCGCCGAGCGCGGCGCGGTCCCCGGCCAGCACTCCGCCGAGCGCCTCGGCCAGCGCGACCGGGTCGCCGGGCCGGACCAGCGCGCCGGTCCGGCCGTCCAGGACGACGTCGCCGACCCAGCCCACGTCGGTGGCGACGGCGGGGAGTCCGGCCAGCGCGGCCTCGATCAGCACGCCGGGCACGCCCTCGCTGTCGCTGGTCAGCAGCAGCGCGTCGGCGGCCCGGTAGAGCTCGCCAGGGTCGGCCAGCCGCCCGAGGAAGTGCGCCCGCTCGGTGGGCGGGAAGCTGCCGCTCAGCGGGCCGTCGCCGGCGATCGCGAGGTGCACGCCGGGCAGCCGGTCGAGCGCGGCCAGCGCCAGGTCGAGCCGCTTCTCGGGCGCCAGCGCGCCGATCCAGGCCACCACCGGGCCCTGCCGGGGCAGGCCCAACCGGGCCCGGGCGGCCTGCTGTTCGGCCGGGTCGGCGGTCGGCCGGTACGCGTCGGCGGCCCGGCCGTTCGGGATGGTGCGGACCCTCCGGGCGGGCAGCCGGAAGCGTTCCAGCAGCACCTCCCTGGCCCCGTCGGAGATCGCCGAGACGGCGGCGGCCCGGTGCAGGAACGCGCCCACCCGCAGGCGGCGGGACAGGCTCGCGGTCCAGTGCCTGGGGTCGCCGATGTTGACGTACACGAAGGGCACCCCGGTCCCCAACAGCCCGACGGCGCAGGCCTGCAGGGTGCTCGAGCCGTGCGCCACCACGACGTCCGCCCGGCGGGCGGCGGCCCGCAGCGCGCGCAGCGTGGCGGGGTGGTGCCGGGACGGGCCGAGCACCGGGGCGTCGTGGTCCGAGGGCGCATCGGGGTGCGGCTGGAGCGCGCGGAGCACGGACGGCGTGCCCCGGCGCAGCAGTTCGGCGTGCAGGTCGCGGGCGAGATTCTGCGCGCCCCGGGCCCGGGGGTCGGTGATCAGGTGCAGCACGCGAGGTCCGTCAGCCATGCGGCCAACCTTCGGGGACATTCGCTGGACGGGTCAAGCTCCAGCGGCGCGGGGCAATGACAGCCGGCTCGCCGATCCGGTCGGTATGCCCATTCGCTGGCGGACCCCCCGTCCGGCCTGGGATGCTGATCGTCATGTCAGGGCGCGCGGGGCCGGGGGGTCTGCGCCGGGGGTCTCGCTGGGGGTTGCCGCTGTGCACGTGCTCTATGTGATCGACAGCGTGAGCCGGATCGGCGGTGCCGAGCAGGGCCTGGTGGCGATGGCGCCGCAGCTGGTCCGCTCGGGTGTCCAGCTGGACGTGGCGTACCTGCGGCACTCGCCGGGCGGGTTCCAGGCGGAGCTGACCCGGGCCGGTGCCACCGTCTTCGGCGTGCACGCGGGCAGCCGGGTCGGCGAGCTCGCGGCGCTCCGCCGGCTGGTCCGCCGTCGACGCCCCGACCTGGTGCACACCACGCTCTACGAGTCGGACGTGCTCGGCCGTTCCGCCGCGCTGGCCAGCGGGGTGCCGGTGGTGTCCAGTCTGGTCAACTCCGCGTACGGGCCCGAGCATCTGCACGCCCGCGGCCTGAACCCGTGGAAGGTGCGGGCCGCTCAGGCGGTGGACGCGGCGACCGCGCAGGGCACCCGTCGGTTCCACGCGCTCACCAAGCACGTGGCCGAGGTGATGGCCCGTCGGCTGCACGTCTCGCCGGACCGGATCGACGTGGTGCCGCGCGGCCGCGACCCCGAGCTGCTCGGCTCGGTGACGCCCGAGCGGCGGGCCGCCGTCCGGGCCGGCCTGGAGCTGGCCGCCGACACGCCCGTGGTGCTGGCCGCCGCCCGGCAGCAGTACCAGAAGGGCCTGGACGTGCTGCTGGAAGCCTGGCCGAAGGTCCGGGCCGACCTGCCCGACGCGGTGCTGCTGCTGGCCGGCAGCCCGGGCGCGGAGACCCCGGGGCTGCAGAAGCTGGCCGACCAGGCGGGCAACGTCCGCTTCCTGGGGCCACGTTCGGACGTGTTCGACCTGATGGCGGCCTCCGACGCGTTCGCGGTGCCGTCCCGCTGGGAGGGTCTCGGCAGTGCGGCGATGGAGGCGATGGGGGTCGGTGTTCCGCTGGTCTGCGCCGACGTGGCGGCGCTCCGCGAGACGGTCGGCTCGGAGGACTACGCGCGGCTGGTGCCGCCGGAGCGGCCGGGCGAGCTGGCGGCCGCGCTGCTGGAGACGCTCGGTGACCCCTCGGCCGCGGCGCTGCGGGTGAAGGCGGCCCGGGCCAGGTTCCTGACCCGGTTCACCCTGCACCATGTCTCCGGTCAGATGGTCGAGTTCTACGAAAGATCACTGCGCCGGGGATGAGATTGGCCAAAGTGCTTGCGCCGCACGTCAGGTGCCGCAAGCATCAGCCTCGGGGGTCACGGGGCGAGTCGGCGACGTCGGGGGGTGTCGCGCGGCTGCGAGCTGTCGCCGGTCCGTACGGCGGACGCATCACGGCGGACGCATCACGAACGCGAGGGGAACCAACCGGTGGAACCGGCTAACCATTTCCTGGTTTTGCGCCGCTACTGGCGCCTGCTGGCGGGCTGCACGGTGGCGGCCCTGATCATCGGTCTGCTGCTCACCCCGGCCGTCGACACCGTCGACAACGGCAAGTGGCAGTGCAAGGTGGCGATCACCCCGGTGGCGGGCGCGGGCGAGGCGGTCCGGGCCGACCAGGTGCTCTCCTACGCCGCCGGCTCGGACGTCACCACCGCGGCCGCCAAGAAGCTCGGCGTCACGGACGTGGCGGCGCTGGCGGCCCGCCGGACGGTGGCCGCCGCGAGCACCCAGATGCTCACCTTCACCGTCATCGGGCCGACCCAGCACAACTGCGCGGACACCGCCGCCGCCTTCGCCGAGGCGACCATCAACGGCTACAGCCAGGAGTCGGCGAAGAGCGCGGGCGAGTCGATCAAGCGGCTGGAGGCCCAGGCGGCCACCCAGCAGGAGCAGGTCAACAAGTTCCAGCAGCAGTTCTCCGCCGCCAAGCCGGCCGACCAGCCCAAGCTGCAGCCGCAGTTGACGGCCGCGCTGGCCTCGCTGACCAAGACCCTGACCGCGATCAGCGACCTGCAGAACGTCAGCCAGACCGACGCCATCCAGCAGTGGGGCTCGATCGACGCCAAGGAGGCCGGCGGCAATCTGCTCAGCTCGCCGAACCGGGGCGTCCGGCTGGCCCTCGCGGTGGTGCTCGGTCTGGCCCTGGGCGTGGTGGCCGCGCTGATGCTCAGTCGGATGGACACCCGGGTGCGCACCCGCAACGGCGTGGAGGAGGCCTTCAACCTCCCGGTGATCGGCGAGATCCCGCAACTCTCCCGGCGGCTGCGGCGGCTGCGCGACCCGCTGGTGGTGGCCCGGCCGTCCGACCCGGGCGCCGAGGCGTTCCGCTCGCTGCGCTCCACCCTGCTGCTGACCGGCCCGCCCGCGCTCGCCGCGCAGCTGGCCGACGGCAACCTCAACCCGGCCGAGCTGGTCTCCCGGCGGCTGGCCCAGCCCGCGCCGGTGATCCTGGTGATGTCCGGCCGCAGCGGCGACGGGCGGACCACCACGGTGGCCAACCTGGCCGCCGCGCTGGCCGAGACCGGCCGTGAAGTCCTGGTGCTGGACTGCGACTTCCGCCATCCGCAGGCGCACGTGCAGTTCGGCGTGGGCGAGGGCCCGGGGATGGCCGAGCTGCTCAGCGGTGAGCAGCTGCCCGAGCTGGACGACCTGATCCGGCGGACCAACGTGGACGGCGTCCACCTGATCACCGGCGGCAACACCACCGCCTACCCGGCCGCCCTGGTGCTGCGCGCGGGCGAGGTGCTCCGGCGGGCCCGGCGGCACGCGGACGTGGTGCTGATCGACAGCTCCCCGCTGCTGCACGCCAACGACGCGTACGACCTGGTCCGGCACGCGGACGCGGTGCTGGTGACCGTGATGGCGGGCAATGTGACGCCCGAACAGGCGGACCGGGTCAGTGAGTTGCTCTCCCGGACGGGCGTGCCGGTGGCCGGGGTGGCGCTGCTCGGCACGCTCGGCCAGTCCGGCCGCCGCAAGCGCGACGGTCTGCACGGCAGCGGCCAGCCCGGGGTGCCCGCCCAGCCGGCGGGCCCGGCCCTCCAGCAGCACGGCGAGGAGCCCAGGCACCGCGCCTCGCCGACCTGGGCCCGGCGCAACCAGCCGCCGTCCGCGGCCGTCGAGCCGGCCACCGGCGGCCCCGAGGGAGAGCTCCGGTGACCGCGGGACGGATCCGGGTGCTCTGGCTGACCAAGGGTCTGGGCCGGGGCGGGGCCGAACAGTTGCTGGTCAACTGCGCCCGCCACGCGGACCGCGAGCGGTACGAGATCGAGGTCGCGTACGTGCTGCCCTGGAAGGACGCGCTGGTGCCCGCGCTGGAGGCGGCGGGCGTCACCGTGCACTGCCTGGGCGGGGCGCCCGGGCGGCTCTGGCCGTGGCGGCTGGCCCGGCTGCTGGCCCGGCGGCGTTACCACCTGGTGCACTCGCACATGCCGATCCCGGCCGCGGCGGCCCGGCTGCTCACCCTGGGCCGGCGGCAGCCGGTGCTGGTGCACACCGAGCACAACGTCTGGGAGCGCTACCGGACCGCCACCCGGTGGGCCAACTCGCTGACCTACCGGCGCAATCGGGCCGTGATCGCGGTCTCGCACGCGGTGGCCGCGGCGATCCCGGCGGCCCGCCGCCGGGCCGGCGAGTTCGTCCACGTGGTGCACCACGGCCCCGATCTGGGCGGCGCGGCCGGCGGCCCGGCCGCCCGGGCCCACGCCAGGGCCGAACTCGCGCTGCCACCGGACGCGTTGGTGATCGGCACGGTCGCCAACTTCACCCCGAAGAAGGACCAGGCCACCCTGCTGACCGCGTTCGGCCTGCTCCGCGAGCAGCACCCCGGGGCCCGGCTGGTGCTGATCGGCTCGGGGCCGCTGGAGGCCGAGCTGCGGGCGGCCGCGGGCGAGGGCGTGGTGTTCGCCGGATCCCGGGCGGATGTGCCCGAACTGCTGCCGGGCTTCGACGTGTTCACCCTGAGCTCCCGTCAGGAGGGGCTGCCGGTCGCGCTGATGGAGGCGATGACCAGCGGCCTGCCCTCGGTGGTGACCAGGGTCGGCGGGATGCCCGAGGTACTGGACGACGGCGGCCAGGGCTTCCTGGTCGAGCCGGGCGATCCGGCCGGCCTGGCCGCCGCCTTCGGGCGGCTGGCCGGGGACGCCGGGCTGCGCGAGCGGCTCGGGGCGGCCGCCCGGCTGCGCGCCGAGCGCTTCGACGTCGCCGGGGCCCAGCGAGCCGTCGAGCAGGTGTACGAGCAGGTGCTGCGGAGCTGACCCGCCCCCTTGCCCGCCCCGCCCCTCCGAGCGCCCTCCGAGAGGAAGACCACCATCGTGAGCGCGAGCCCCGAGCAAGTCCGGGACGAAGCCGCCGAGCTGACCTTCCGTCCGCTCGCCCCGGCCGACACGCCCGCCGTGCTGGACCTGCTGACCGCCTCGCTGGCGGGCGGCCCGACCGGTACCCGGACCGCCGAGTTCTTCGACTGGAAGCACCGCCGCAACCCGTTCGGTGCCAGCCCCGGTCTGGTGGCCGTCACCCCGGCGGGCCGGATCGTCGGCGTCCGGCTGTTCCTGCGCTGGGAGTGGCAGCGCGCCGGGCAGGTGCTCCGGGCCGTCCGCCCGGTGGACACCGCCACCCACCCCGACTTCCAGGGCCGGGGCATCTTCCGCCGCCTGACCACCGACCTGCTCGAACAGGTCGCCCCTGAGACCGAGTTGGTCTTCAACACGCCGAACGGCAACAGCCTGCCCGGCTATCTGCGGATGGGCTGGCAGGACCTCGGCCAGGTCCCGGTCACGCTGCGGGTGGCCCGCCCGCTCTCGTTCGCCCGGGGCGCCCGCGCCGCGCTCACCCGGCGCCGGGCCGCGGCCGGCCCGGTGGCCTGCGAACTGCCCACCGCCGCCGACTGGTTCGGCACCGAGCCGGTCAAGGGACTGCTCGACGAGCGAGCGGCGGCGGACGCGCCGGACGGCCGGATCGCGGTGCCGCGCACCGAGGAGTTCCTGCGCTGGCGGTACGGCGACGCACCCGGCCTGGACTACCGGGTGATCACCTGTCACCGGGGCGGCGAGCTGGCCGGGGTGGCGTTCGGCCGGCCCCGGCGACGCGGGCCGCTGGTCGAGTTCACCCTGGCCGACCTGATCGTCCGCCCCGGCGACGGCGAGGCCGCGGCCCGGCTGCTCCGGGCGGCGGCCCGGGCCGGCGGCGACCACGTCGCCACCCATCTGGCCCCCGGCACCGAGGCCGCCCGGGCGGCGCTGCGGGTCGGCTACCTGCGCGCACCGCGCACCGGCCTGCGGCTGGCCGCCAGGACCCCGGCGGGCCAACCGCCGCCCGGCCGCACGGAGTTCCGCTTCACCCTCGGTGACCTGGAGGTCTTCTGATGGGCCGGCACCCGCTGCTGCGGGCGGTCCCCTGGCCGTCCGTGGTGGCCGGGGCGCTGGTGCTCGGGTACGTCACCGTGTTCGTACTGGCCATGGTGCACACCAGTTACGACACCTGGGGCGCCCTGCTGGTGCTGCCGGCCCTGATGGCGATCGGCACCCCGATCCTGGCCCGGGTGGCCGCCGCCAACCCCGAGCGGGACATCTTCAAACTGCTGATGCTGGCGATGGCGCTCAAACTGCTCTGCGCCTTCCCCCGCTACCTGATGGCCTTCGTGCTCTACGGCGGCGCGGCGGACGCCAAGATGTACCACCAGAAGGGCGGCGAACTGGCGCTCTTCCTGGACCAGGCGGACTTCTCCTCGGGCATCCACTACGACCTCGGCATGAAGGTCGCGGGCACCGGCTTCATCATCATCGTCACCGGGGTGGTCTACGCGATCACCGGTCCGTCCCTGGTCGGTGGCTTCCTGGTGTTCTCCTGGCTCGGTTTCTGGGGGCTGCTGCTGTTCTGGCGAGCGCTGCAGATCGCCTTCCCGGAGGCGGACACCCGGCGCTACGCCAAGCTGGTCTTCTTCCTGCCCTCGCTGCTGTTCTGGCCGTCCAGCATCGGCAAGGACGCCTGGATGATGTTCTGTCTCGGCCTGACCACCTACGGGGTGGCCCGGCTGCTGGACCGCCGGTTCGGGGCCTTCCTGTTCATCGCGCTCGGCTCGCTGGGCACCGCGATGGTCCGCCCGCACGTCACCGTGCTGGCCGGGGCCGGGCTCACCGTGGCGTACGTGCTGCGCAAGCGGCCCAAGCAGGTCAGTGCGCTGGGGCCGCTGCGGATGGTGGTGACCGTGGTGGTGCTGGGCGCGATGGTGATGCTGATGCTGCAACAGGTCAACACCTTCTTCGGCACCACCGGCGGCGGTGGCGACTCGGTCAACCAGGTGCTCTCGGAGACCTCCCGCCGTACCTCGCAGGGCAATTCGGTGATCAACCAGGCACCCGCCGAGGACGCCGCCCCGGCCTTCAGCCTCAACCCGGCCGGGCTGCCGATGGCCGTGGTCAGCGTGCTGTTCCGGCCGTTCCCGTTCGAGGCGTCCAACATCCAGAGCCTGTTCCAGTCGGTGGAGTGCTTCGCCCTGCTGGTGATGTTCATCCGGGGCTGGCCGAGGATGCGTCAGCTGCCCCGGCTGTTCCTGCGCCGCTCGTACATCGCCTTCGCGCTGGTGTACACGCTGCTGTTCTGCTGGGCCTTCTCGACCATCAACAACCTCGGCATCCTGTCCCGCGAGCGGGTCCAGGTGCTGCCGCTGGTGCTCGTCCTGCTGGCCGTGCCCCGGCCCGAAGGCGCCGACGACCGCCCGGCGGGCCGCCGGCGCTCCCGGCCGCCGGTCTGGCGGGTGCAGCCGGGCCAGTGGGGTTCACACCGGCCGACCACCGTGCTCCGCCCGGCCCGCGTGGGCGGTCCCGGCGGCAATTCCCAGCCACCACCTCGACCCAGGGGGGATCGACCCGACCATGACTTCCACTGATGCTTCTTCGCCCGCCTTCCTCGGCGGCACGCCCGCCTTCCCCGAAGGACTGCCGCTGACCCGGGTTCAGGTACCGGACCGGGCCGGCCTGCTGGAGCGGCTCGGCGCCGTGCTGGACAGCGGCATGCTGACCAACGGCCGGACGGTGGCCGAGCTCGAGCAGCGGGCCGCCGAACTGCTGGACGTGCCGCACGTGGTGGCGGTGTCCAACTGCACCGCCGGACTGATGCTGGTGCTGCAGGCCGCCGGGGTGGGCGGGGGCCGGCCGGTGCTGATGCCGGGCTTCACCTTCTCGGCCACCGCGCACGCGGCGCACTGGGCGGGCGGCACCCCGCTGTTCGCCGAGGCCAGGGAAGCGGACATCACGCTGGACCCGGCGGACGCCGAGGCCCGGCTGAAGGCGGCCGAGAACCCGGCCGCGCTGATGGCCACCCACGTCTACGGCACCCCCTGCCAGACCGAGGAGCTGCAGCGGATCGCCGACTCGGCCGGGCTGCCGCTGGTCTACGACTCCGCGCACGGCTTCGGCTCCAGCCGCAAGGGCGTGCCGGTGGGCAACTTCGGCCTGGCCGAGGTGTTCAGCATGAGCCCGACCAAGGTCGCGGTGGCGGGCGAGGGCGGCCTGGTCGCCACCCGGGACGCGGCGCTCGCGCAGACCCTGCGGCACGGCCGGGACTACGGCAACCCCGGTGACTACAACACTCTCTTCCCCGGTCTGAACGCCCGGATGAGCGAGCTGCACGCGGCGGTCGGGCTGACCTGGCTGGCCGGGCTGCCCGAGCGGGTGGCCCACCGGGGCGAGCTGGTGGCCGAGTTCGCCCGGGCCACCGCGGGTCTGCCCGGCCTGCGGCTGGCACTGCCCGAGGAGGGCGACGTCTCCACCTTCAAGGACCTGACCCTGATCCTGGACGCCGAGGTCTTCGGCCTCACCGCGGACGAGCTGGGCCGGGCGCTGAAGGCGGAGGGCATCGACACCCGGCGCTACTTCCACCCGCCGGTGCAGCGTCAGCAGGCGTACGCCCACCTCGGCCAGGCCGAGGCGCTGCCGGTCACCGACCGGCTGGCCGCCGCCGTGCTCACCGTTCCGCTGTGGACCCAGATGGACGCCGCGACCGTGCGCAGGACCGCCGCGGCGGTGGTCCGGATCCAGGCGTATGCGGAGCGCCTGCGCGCCGCCGGGCTCTGAGGCCATCGGTCTGCCGCCCGGTGCCCGCACGGGCCGGGCGGCAAGCCCTTTCGGGCCTCGCACGGGGGTGCGGCGATTAGGCGGATAGGGTGAACTCACTTGGACCACAAGGGGGTTGGGTGGGCAGAATGACCCGCTGGGCCTGCTGGCCCCACCCTCCCCCGGCCGGTCTCCCGGCCTACTCATGGTTTGGAGTTCCCGGTGTTCAAGGGATTCCGCAGCTTCCTGCTGCGCGGAAACGTCGTGGACCTCGCGGTCGGTATCGTGATCGGCGCGGCCTTCACCGCCGTCGTGACCGGCTTCGTCACGGCCTTCCTCACCCCGCTGCTCGGTGTCGCCACCGGCGCGGTCGGCGACTACAGCAAGCGCTCCTTCGAGATCGGCGGCACCAGCTTCCCGTACGGCGCGTTCCTGAACGCCCTGATCAGCTTCATCCTGATCAGCGCGGTGATCTACTTCGCCGTGGTGCTCCCGGTCGGCCGGCTGCAGGCGCGGTTCGAGCCGATCAAGGACGTCCCGGTGGCCAAGACCGACTGCCCGGACTGCCTGAGCTCGATTCCGGCCGCCGCCGTGCGCTGCTCGCACTGCACCTCGGAGCTGGCCGGCCGCCCCGGCTTCCCGGCCCAGGCGCTCGCCTCCCGCTAGCCCCCGCGGCGCCCGCCCGGCCCGGCAGTCCCGTGCTGCCGGGCCGCGGCATGTCCGGCGCCCGGCCCGGGGGGCTCACGGATCACGCCACGCGCCCTCGGCTCGCCGCCGGGTTCACGGGTGCGCGCGGACACGGTCCGTTCGCCGACCGTTCGACCCTCCGTCAGCCCTCCGCCGCAACCCCTGATTGGCCGGAAAGCGATGGCGAAATGTCCGACTGTCACACTTTCGAGCGAGTTGTTCTAGCGAAGAGTACGTAAACACTGGAACTCCTACGCCTCCCACTCTCCTCAGCAGGCACATTGTGGGCTTACGGTATGCCCCATGACCTCGCCCCGCTCCTACGACGGAGTCGGCTACCCCTCTCCGTCCTTCAGCTCCGGCACGCCCATCTACGACAGCTTGGTCGCAGAGCGCGGTGTCCCGCAGATCGCCCCCATCAATGTGCCCGCCGCCCTTCCGCCCGCCACCGGCGGATACGGCTACGGCTCCAACTACGGTTCCGGGTACGGGACTACGGGCTTCGACAGCCCCGCGAGCAACCTGCCCGCGCTGCCGCCGGCCCGGCTCGCACTGAGCCCCGGCCCGAGCAGTGCCGCCCCCGCCACCCAGTACATCCCGGCCCAGCAGTACGCCGCCGCCCCGCAGCCGCCGGTCCCCGGCTACGGCGGTCAGCAGCAGCCGTACCTGCCGCCGCAGCGCCCCGCCGCACCCGGCCCCGGCTTCCAGCAGTACCAGCAGGCCGGCCAGGCCTTCGGTGCGCAGGGCTACGCCACCGCCCCGAACTTCGCCCCGCAGGGCGGCTACCAGGGCGCGCCGCAGGGCTTCAACGGCCAGTCCGCGCAGGGCTACCAGGACCAGAGCTTCGGCGGCAACCAGCTCCGCCCGGCCGCTCCGGTGGCCCCGGTCCGCCCGGTCCAGCAGCCCCGCCCGCAGTACGCCGAGCAGGGCCAGTACCCGCAGCCCGGCTTCCAGGGGAACGCCTACTGACCCCAGCCACCGCACCACCTGCCCGGCCCCAGGGGGGAGCCGGACGGAGCAGGGCACCACGGTCGTCCCGAGGGCCGCCCGGACCACTTCGCACCACGGTCCGGGCGGCCTTCGCGCGTCTCCCGCGCGTGTGCGGACCACCCTCGTACGGCGCCGCCGGGACAACTGGCAGGATGGGACCATGCCACAGCTCACGGGTCTGTACATCTACCCCATCAAGTCCGTCTACCGGCTGAGCCCGGAGAGTGCCCAGGTCGAGCCCTGGGGACTGCTCGGCGACCGGCGCTGGATGCTGGTGGACGAGAGCGGCCGGGCGGTCACCCAGCGCGAAGAACCCGCCCTCGGCCAGTTCCGGGTGCTGCCCTCCCCGGACGGCTCGCTGGCGATCACCGCGCCCGACGGCGACCGGCTGGAGGTGGCCGCGCCCTCCACCGCCGACGGCGACCCCGAGGTCAAGGCCGAGGTGTTCGGCGATTTCTTCACCACCGCGCTGGCCGCCCCCGAGGTCAACGACTGGTTCGCCGGCTACTTCCCCGGCGTCCGGCTGGTGCACCTGGACGACCCGCTGAGCCGGCCGGTCGACCCCGAGCACGCGGGCCCCGGCGACACCGTGACGATGGCCGACGGCTACCCCCTGCTGCTCACCACCACCGGCTCGCTCGACGAGCTGAACGCCCGGATCGCCGAGGACCACCCGGACGACGAGCAGAAGGCGGCCGCCCTCCCGATGGAGCGGTTCCGCCCCAACCTGGTGGTCGACGGCACCGCCGCCTGGGCCGAGGACAACTGGCGCCGGGTCAGGATCGGCGAGCTGACCTTCCGGGTGGCCGGGCCCTGCGGCCGCTGCCTGGTCACCACCACCGACCAGGAGACCGGCGTCCGCCGCGGCCCCGAGCCGCTCCGCGCGCTCGGCCGCCACCACAAGATCGGCCAGAAGCTGGTCTTCGGTCAGAACCTGATCCCCGAGCGCCCCGAAGGCTTCAGGGGCCTGCTCGGCACCCTGCACCTCGGCGACGAACTGACCGTCCTGGAGTAGCCCCGCGGCCCGGCGCGTCGGAACCGAAAACCTGCTCGCTCGTTGTACCCGGTGTGGCAACCGCAGCGTCCGGGCAGGTCGTTGACTGAGGTGGGGATGGCAGGTCGTCATGGCTGAGCACAGGGTCCGGGTCACGCAGGACAGCGCCTCGCGCTGGCGGCGCCGGGCGGGCGAGTACGAGACCCTGGCCGAGGCGCTCGCCGCCGCCGAGCCGGGCGACACGCTGACCCTGCGCGCGGGCACCTTCCGGGAGAACGTGGTCCTGGACAAGGCCGTCGTGCTCCGCCCCGCCGACGGCCCGGGCAGCGTCCGGATCAACCCGGCCGGCGGCGTCCCGCTCACCGTCACCGCCGCCGCCCAGGTGCACGGCCTGGTGATCGAGGGCGGCGAGTCCACCGCCCCGGCGGTCCTGATCACCGGCCCGGACGCCACCGCCGAGCTCACCGGCTGCCGGGTGGAGACCCGGGCCGCCGTCGGCGTCGAACTCACCGACCGCGCCGAGGCGGTGCTGCGCGGCTGCACCGTGCTCAACCCGAGCGGCCTCGGCGTACGGCTGCGCTCCGGCGCCGCGCTGCTCGCCGAGGACACCGAACTGGCCGCCTCCGCCCAGGCCGGTCTGGCCGTACTGGACGGCGCCAGCGCCCGGCTGACCAACTGCCGGGTGCACCACGCGGGCGGCGCCGGGGTGCTGCTCGCCGAGCAGGGCAGCACCGCCGAGCTGACCGGCTGTGAGATCTACGAGATCCGCGGCAGCGGCGTCCAGGCCGAGTCCCAGGCGAGCGGCCGGCTGACCGACTGTGAGATCCACCGGGTCACCGGCAACGGCCTCACCCTGGACACCGGCGCCGAGCTGACCCTGACCGGCTGCCGGGTGCACGACCTGCCGGAGAACGCCGCCGACCTGCGCCGGGGCTCCCGGCTGCGCCTGGAGCAGACCACCCTGCAGGACTTCGGCCGGGGCGCGCTCTCGGTCTGGGAGCCCGGCACCCACGCCGAGGCAGTGGCCAGCGAGATCCACTCCAGCAGCAGCGACTTCCCCGCCGTCTGGGTCTGCGCCGGAGCCGAACTCACCCTCACCGACTGCTCGCTGCACGACCTGCGGGACGCCCTCTCGGTGCTCGACCAGGGCTCCCGGGTGACCGCCACGGACTGCTCGTTCAGCCGGATCGGCAGCTCGGCGGTCTCGGTCAGCGGCGGCGCCACGGTGGCCCTGGCCGACTGCCGGATCCAGGAGGCCGGCACCGGGCTCTGGTTCCGCGACCACGGCAGCGGCGGGCGGCTGACCGGCTGTGAGATCTCCGAGGTGAGCACCGGGGTGATCGTCACCAAGGGCGCCGACCCCGAGCTCTCCGACTGCACGGTGCGCGGCGCGGCCGAGGCCGCCGTCTACGTCTTCGCCCAGGGCCGGGGCAGTTTCACCGACTGCCGGGTCTCGCACGGCAAGGGCTTCGGCTTCTACGTGCTGGACGGCTGCCGCACCGCGCTGACCCGCTGCCGGGCCGAGCAGAACGAGCAGGCGGGCTTCGAGTTCTCCGAGCCGGGCCCGGTCACCGAGGGCTGCGTCTCCGACGACGTGGCCCCGGCCGCGCCGGAGCTGCCCGCCCCCAGGACCGCCCAACTCACCACCGCCGCCGCCCCGGTGGCCGCCACGATCGCCCCGATCCCGGACTGCCGCCCGGCCGACGAGGCGCTGGCCGAGCTGGAGTCGCTGATCGGCCTGGCCACCGTGAAGCAGGAGGTGCGCACCCTGATCGACCTGATCTCGGTCGGCCGCCGCCGCCGGCAGGCCGGGCTCAAGGCCCCCTCGCTCCGCCGCCACCTGGTCTTCACCGGCTCCCCCGGCACCGGCAAGACCACGGTGGCCCGGCTCTACGGCGAGATCCTGGCCTCGCTCGGCGTGCTCCAGCAGGGCCACCTGGTCGAGGTGGCCCGGGTCGACCTGGTCGGCGAGCACATCGGCTCCACCGCGATCCGCACCCAGGCCGCCTTCGACAAGGCCAGGGGCGGGGTGCTGTTCATCGACGAGGCGTACGCGCTGGCGCCCGAGGACGGTGCCAGGGACTTCGGCCGGGAGGCGATCGACACCCTGGTCAAGCTGATGGAGGACCACCGGGACGAGGTGGTGGTGATCGTGGCCGGGTACACGGTCGAGATGGAGCGCTTCCTGAGCGCCAACCCCGGGGTGTCCTCCCGGTTCTCCCGCACCGTCACCTTCCCGGACTACACCGCCGCCGAGCTGCTGGAGATCGCCCGATCGCAGTGCGCCGAGCACGAGTACGCCCTCGCCGGGGCGACCGAGGGCGCCCTGCTGGAGCACTTCGCCGGGCTGGAGCGCGGCCCGGGCTTCGGCAACGGCCGGACCGCGCGGCAGGTCTTCGAGACCATGGTGGAGCGGCACGCGATGCGGGTGGCCCAGCTGGCCGACCCGTCCACCGAGGAGCTCCAGCTGCTGGTGCCCGCCGATCTGCCGGTGCCCCCGCCCCGGAGCGGTGCGGCTGCCCTTCCCGGTGTGACGATCTGACAGGATGGCGGAGGGAATCCAGCGAAGGGCCGATCAGATGTCCGACACCAGCAACCTGCTGGCCGAGCAGCGCCGGGCGCTGATCCTCGACGAGGTCCGGCGGCGCGGCGGGGTCCGGGTCAACGAACTGACCCAGCGACTGAACGTGTCCGACATGACGATCCGTCGGGACCTGGACGCGCTGGCCAGGACCGGCGCGGTGGAGAAGGTGCACGGCGGCGCGGTCGCGCCCGGTGCCCCGCTGGCCCACGAGCCGGGTTTCGAGGCCAAGTCCTCGCTCGAACCCTCCGCCAAGCACCAGATCGCCCGGACCGCCGCCGCCCTGGTCACCCCCGGCAGCGCGATCGCGCTCTCCGGCGGGACCACCACGTACGCGCTGGCCCAGCAGCTGCTGGAGATCGACCGGCTGACCGTGGTGACCAACTCGGTGCCGGTCTCCGAGGTCTTCGAACGGGCCCGCCGCCAGGGCACCGGCGCGGCCACCACGGTGATCCTCACCGGTGGCGTCCGCACCCCCTCCGACGCCCTGGTCGGTCCGGTCGCCGACCGGGCGATCCGTTCACTCCGCTTCGACCTGCTCTTCCTCGGCGCCCACGGCCTCTCCGCCGAAGCCGGACTGAGCACCCCCAACCTGGCCGAGGCCGAGACCAACCGCGCGCTGATCGAGTCGGCCCGCCGCACCGTGGTGGTCGCCGACCACACCAAGTGGGGCGTGGTGGCGCTCTCCACCATCGCCCCACTCGCCGCCGTGGACAGCTGGGTCACCGACCCGGGCATCCCGGCCGCGGCCGCCGCCGAGGCCCGTACGCAGCTGCGCGAGCTGCTGATCGCGGACTGACGCCGCTACAGCGGGAGTTCGTAGTGCAGCGACTCGCCCTCGGTGCGGACCAGCGCCAGCCCGGCCTTGCGCAGCACGCCCTGGGAGGCCGGGTTGTCGACCGTGGTCTCGGCCCGGAAAACCAGCGCACCGGCCGACCTGGCGTGCGCCAGCACCCCGAGCACCGCCTCGGTGGCGTAGCCCTGGCCGCGGACGGCCTCGGCCAGGCCGTAGCCGACCTCGACCGCACCGTTCTCGTCCGGCCCGCCGTGGAAGCCGATGCCGCCGATCGCGGCGCCGTCCTCGCGGCGGCGGATCTCGAAGTTCCCGAACGGGTGCGGGTCGTTGCCGTCCTGACAGCCGTTCAGGAAGATCCGGGCGCCGGTCCGCTCGCCCTCGGTCGGGTAGCCGGGGGCCCAGACGTCGGTGGGGCCGGGCTCGCCGGCGGCCACCCGTCCTGCCTCCTCGGGGGTGAAGGGGTGCAGGATCAGGCGTTCGGTCAGAAGATCATTCATGCCGCACTGACTATCATCCGACCAGGTCCGGGCGCCAGCGGTTAACCGGCGGGCGGCTCAGCTCAGCCCGCCCTCGCCCTTGAGGAAGCGCTCCAGCTCCACCTCGTACGGGGCGATGTCGATCCCCTGGCCGGCCAGCCAGTCGTCCGAGTAGTACTTGTCCAGGTAGCGGTCGCCCGGGTCGCAGATCAGCGTCACCACGCTGCCGCGCTCCCCGGCGGCCCGCATCTCGGCGACGATCCGCAGCGCGCTCCACAGCCCCGTCCCGGTCGACGCCCCGGCCGTCTTCCCGAGCACCCGCTCCAGCACCCGCATCGCGGCGATCGACGCGGCGTCAGGCACCTTCATCATCCGGTCGATCGCCCCGGGCACGAAGCTCGGCTCCATCCGCGGCCGCCCGATCCCCTCGATCCGGGACCCGCGGTCACAGGTGGCGTCCGGGTTGTGGTCGACCCAGCCCTCGAAGAAGCAGGAGTTCTCCGGGTCGGCGACGCAGATCCGGGTGTCGTGCTGCATGTAGTGCACGTACCGCGCGATGGTGGCCGAGGTGCCGCCCGTCCCCGCGGTGGCGACGATCCAGGCCGGCTCCGGGTGCGGCTCCAGCCGCAGCTGCGCGAAGACCGACTCGGCGATGTTGTTGTTCCCCCGCCAGTCGGTGGCCCGCTCCGCGTACGTGAACTGGTCCATGTAGTGCCCGCCGGTCTGCTCGGCCAGCTCCGCCGAGACCTCGTAGACCTCACAGGCACTGTCGACCAGGTGACACTCGCCGCCATGGAACTCGATCAGGTCG
Source organism: Kitasatospora gansuensis (assembly GCF_014203705.1). Lineage (NCBI taxonomy): Bacteria > Bacillati > Actinomycetota > Actinomycetes > Kitasatosporales > Streptomycetaceae > Kitasatospora > Kitasatospora gansuensis. The sequence continues at coordinate 6,972,708 of NZ_JACHJR010000001.1, read as the reverse complement.
ATCTTGGCCTGGCTGGTGGTCTTCGCCATCACCGCGACGAACGGCACCCCGATCAGCTTGGCGAAGTACGCCTCCGACACCGCCGTCGACCCACTGGACGCCTCGATCACCGGCTTCCCCGGCCGGATCCACCCGTTGCACAGCGCGTACAGGAACAGCGACCGGGCCAGCCGGTGCTTCAGGCTCCCGGTCGGATGCGTCGACTCGTCCTTCAGGTAGAGGTCGATCCCCCACTCCTCCGGCAGCGGGAAGCGCAGCAGATGCGTGTCGGCCGACCGGTTCGAGTCGGCCTGCACCTTGCGCACCGCCTCCTTGAGCCACGCCCGGTACACCGGGTCGGTACGGTCCACATCGGTGCTCTCGCTGGCCATCGCGCTGATCTCCTCGGTCCTGCCGGTCAACTCCCGTGGGCAGTACCGAGTGTAACCGATTACTACGATAAGTAACTTTATTGACGCTTCCAGCTTCCGCTTATCGCCACAGCGGACACCTCAGGTCCGTTCGGATGACACCGTCCCAAACTTCGGGTCCGGCCAAACGCCCAACAGGTATCGTCGGCAACAACCGGTCCGCGGAGGCCCGGTGGGTGAAGCGGTGAGCCCGGGCCTTCTCGTTTTCATTCAGGGTGCGGCGCGCCCACTCCGCTTCTGTGAGCAGATCTTACGATGTGCGAACGCGGATGCGATCCCCTGCTGGCCCGGCAGCAGCGAAGGAATTCGTCCCCATGCCGCACTCCACAGTCAAGGCTGCCTCGGCCCTCCGAGCTCGATTCACTGGAGAGGCCAAAGCCACGGCTCGTCCAGGGATCGATCGGTCCGGAGGAATGGGCCTGGACCACTGCACGCCGGAGCAGACAGAGCTCCGTGCTTTGTTGGCTCTGGCGTGTTTCAACCAGGGAGCACTGATGGCGCCTTCCATTCGGTGGGCCGTCGGGCACATCGGTGCGTATGCACCGATCATCTCTCCTCGATTCGATCATCTGGTACTGATCGTCGATGCGTGCGACAACGTAGCGCTCCACCTTGCCGGAACCCCGAATAACCCCAATATGCCTGCCATGCGTGTGGAGGAGTGCCGAGGTTATGACTTGTGGCAGCTACGGCACCTGACCACCAACGCCCAGTTGTACGTCTGTGAACGCGCCACCCTCCCTACTACGGCTGACCGAGGCAAGCGCCGACCCATCCCGAGGCGACGGTCAGGGATGGCGGATCCGCTCACTGAAGTGGAGCTGGCCATGCTGGCCGCCGTTCCTGAGATCAGTCCCCCCATGAAGCGGCTCCTGGCCGGGCTCTGGGTTCGCATGTCCCTACGCGATCCCGGAGGGACCTTCCATCTCGGTGGCTGGTTCAATGATCCGCTCTACCGCAAACCCGGGCGGGCGCACTGGGCATCGGACTGCCGACTGTGGGGGTACCACGGCCGATGGGATCTGGAATGGCGCGGTTATCCGTTTCCGGATGACCTCGTAGCCGCACTTACCCACCCCGTAGCAGGGATCACCGGCGCCACAGCGACCCGTACGTCGGCTCGAAGTTGGGTCATCCGGCTCGCCGAAGCCGAACTGCACCTTCACGACCGGGAACTGTGAGTCCGATCGACGCCGATGCGGCGGCCCAAGCGCCAAAAAGCCCGGAGCCGCCGCATCGCAGTGCTACTGCCGCGCAAGACGCGCGACGACGGTCTCAGCACGTCGCCGGACGGTACGGGCACAATCAGGATCGATCATCCACTGACGGCCCGCCTCCCAGCGCATGAAGTGCAGCTCCAACGCCTCGTCGCCGTTGATGGCGGACAGGCGGAGCACGTTCGGAAAGCGGGGCGACACCGGGTGAGCTCGCACGGGAAGCCCCAGCCTGGAATGGGTCAGCGCCGCAGCGACCTCGTCCATGTGCAGTGGAAGGTCCGGATAGCAGGCCAGGTCGAATTTCCACAACAACCGGGGAGACAAACCCCGCCAACCGTCGGCGGTCCAGGGGACGGCCGTGGTGTGGAAAATGGCGACTCGGCGAAGCAGGCCGCTGGCCAGCCAGGCCCCGGAGCGAGCGATCCTGACGTAGAAACTGCCGTCATCACGCTCCTGTGAGACTTCGCCTGCGGTCCAGCCTGCAGGATCGGTGCGCCAGCACGGGACGAACAGGGAACCATCCACGTCGTTCGCGATCTGCTGCTCTGCTCGACGCCAGATCGCCTGCGGTGCCCCGATGAGCCGAATCGCCGTGCGCCGACCAGGTTGATGGAGATCCAGGCCGTCGCGTCGCCACCGACGGATTCGCAGACCCTCGACGCCGTGGACCTCGGCGCCGTCGCGGTCACCGACCGGCAGCAGGTCACGCAGCACATCAAATACCAGGTGATAGGAGCTGTCGATCACGAGGACCAAGTGTTCTGGGTACGGCCGCGCTGCGGCAATCCGCAGTGGGTGCAGGCCGAAGTGACAGGGTTTCAGTAGATGAGAAAAGACTGCGGCTTCAAAGAGTTCCTGATCACCTACCGCGCGGGGGATCAGCGGTCCACTGCTTGGGAGGGACCGGACGGCTTCCAGCGCGTTGCGGTAGCCCTCGTTGGTATAGGACAAACGCTGACGCGCGAGATCTCTGAGAACGCTACGGGCCACTGGAAAATCCGTCCGCCGTGCTGCCGACCTGAGCACGGAGCATGGTGTGGACTCGCAGAGACCGTGCCTTTGTGAGTTGCCCTCCGCAGAGGGGCGGATGGAGCCACGCTCCTTGCCTGCCGCATTGGCCCTGAGGGTCGGCGGGCCACGAGCAGGAGCCAGCTTCCGCAAGCCGACGCCGTTGACGCTAGCGGGCGGGTGCTGTGCTGTCGCTCCGACACGCTCGTAAGACCAAGGGATCGAGGCCTGACACGGTTGCCCCGGAGTGTCCCGCCTCGCGCGCGGGTGCCCTGCGTCGGTTCCCCTCGGGACCGTCCCTCCTTGCACGGCTTGTACCCTGAGCACGTAGTCGAACTGTTCGACCATTGACTGAAAATCGGGGGGCTCGGTGCGCACTCACCGACTCGTGGTTCCTGCTGCTCTCGTGGCAGCCAGTGTTGGTCTCGCCCCCGGGATCGCCGAGGCGGCTGGTCCCGGCGCCGCGTCCCCGGTACCCGCTTCCCAGGGCCTGGCCGCCTCACCCCAGTTCGGGGCGGCTGCGGACGCGGCACGAGGGGGCAGCGCTTTCAGCAGTCCCGCCGACCGTATGGTGCTGTCGCAGAAGTCCGGCGAGCGCACCGACGTAGCGCCGCGGGGGCAGAGTGCGCCGAGCGGCTCGTACCTCTCGGTGGGTCTGTACGCCACGACTCCGAGCGCGCACTCGGTCGAGCTGCGGACCCTCGTCAGCATCCTCGGCAGCGCCGAGGTCGACGCCACCATCGCCTGGGGCGACGGGACCACGGACACCTTCTCCGCCACCGTCCTCGGCTATCCCTCGGACATCCGTTACACCAAGCACACGTACCCTGCGGTCGGCTCGTACGACGTCAAGGTCACGGTGAAGGACACCGCGCAGGGCCTGGAGGCCGTGAACGAGGTCAGGGTCGTCACCTCGGGCTCCGAGTTCACCCCGCACCAGCCGACCCGTCTGCTGGACACGCGCGAGGGCATCGGCACGGCCAAGGCCAAGGTCGCCGGGCGCAGTTCGGTCGCTCTGAAGGTCGCGGGTGCGGCGCAGATCCCGGCCGGGGTATCCGTCGTGGTCCTCAACGTCACCGTCACCAACACCACGGCAGCCGGCTTCGTCTCGGTGCAGGCCGAGAAGGACTTCGCCGAGCGCGCCGAGACGTCGAACCTGAACTACGTGGCCGGTCAGAGCGTCCCGAACCTGGTGGTCGTGACAGTCGGCGAGGGTGGCTACGTACATCTGTTCAACGGCGGCGGGGAGGCAGTCGACCTGGTCTCCGACGTCACCGGCTTCTTCACCCCCGCACCGGCCAGCGGCTACCGGGCGCTGCCGTCCGTGCGCGCCGTCGACACCCGCGAGGGCCTGGGGACGGCCCGGGGCCCGGTCCCCGGCCGGATCAGCTTCGACACCGAGATAGCCGGGCGCCACGGCGTACCGAGGGGCGTCACCGCCGTGGCGCTCAACCTAACGGTCACCGCCCCGCAGGCGGCCGGCTACCTGACCGTCTACCCCAGCGGACAGGCGGTGCCGTCCACCTCCAGCCTGAACTTCACCGCTGGTCAGTCGGTCGCCAACGCGGTGATCGTGCCGGTCGGACCGGACGGGAAAATCTCCGTGCTCAACGGCAGCGGGCGGGCGGCCGACGTGGTCGTCGACGTGGTCGGCTACTACACCCCCGACAGCCGTTCCGCCTTCGTGTCGGCCTGGGTACCGTTCCGGATCGTCGACAGCCGCAAGGACAGCTGGGGCCGCAAGGCCGGTCAGCTGCCGGCCCGCAGCTTTTTTGCGATGCGGCTGGAGGGTGACACCACCAACCCCCGCGTCGACGGCTGGGTGCTGAACACCACGGTCACCAACACCACAGGGCCGGGCTTCCTGTCGGTCACCCCCGATCCGAACTTCTGGTCGGACTACGAGAGCGGCACCCCCGCCACCCCGCCGCCGCCCGCCTCCTCGACGCTGAACTGGACGGCGGGCGCGGCCGTCCCGAACGTCGCACAGACCCCCGGCGGCAAGGGCGGAATCGTCGACATCTGGAACCAAGGCGGGCAGAGCATCGACTTCATCGTCGACTTGCTCGGCCTCTATCAGACGGTCTGACCCACCGGCGGACAAGCGGCGGTGCTCCGAACGGAGCACCGCCGTCGGCAGGCCCGCACCCGCCCCTCAGTCGTCCGTGGCGCCGGGCGCCAGGGCGGGTGAGGGGAAGGCGTGGCGGGCCTCCCCGCCGGACCACCAGGCGCCGATGGCGAAGACCGCGGCCGCCTCCAGCAACCCCGCCCGGTCCAGCCCGCCGCAGGCCAGCGGGGTGCACCCCATCGAAGTGACAAGTTCTGCCGCCAGGAAGCCGGCTGACGTGTCATCGGTGCAGAAGGGCACCACAAGCGGAGCCCCTTCGAAGACCGGCCGCGGCAGGGTCCAGATGCTCTCGTGGCAGATGCCGAACACCTTGACGACCCGTGCGGCCGGTGCGGCGGACGCGATCCGGGCGGCCATCGAATCGGTGCCGCCGGCCGTGGTCAGCCCGGGGCCGCCGGTGCCGGGGGCCATCGGCACCGTGCAGTCGAGCACCGCCCGCCCGGCCAGGTCCGGGGCCAGCTCCGCGGCCGACTCCGGTGCGGCCCCGGCGGGTACGGCGAGCAGCACCGCCCGGCCGTACCGGGCCGCCTCGCCGAGACTGCCGTAGCCGGCCGCCCCGATGCCGGCGGACGTCCGTGCTGCCGCTTCCTCGCTCCGTCCGCCCACCATGACCTCGTGCCCGCCCGGACCCAGGCACCGCCGAGTGCCGCCGCCATGGCGCCCGTTCCGAGAATGCCGATACGCATCGCCGTACTCCTGTTCACATCGTCAAATGCCTTGGCCCAGACGCTAGGAGAGCCGGTACACACCCCACGGTAGGCATCGGACGGGGCAGGATGTCCCCATGGGAGAACCGGACGGAGTGGCCGACATGGGAGGCGACGTGTTCGCCGCGGACTGCCGCGCCCGGATCGCCTTCGACGTCCTGGCGAACCGCTGGGACAGCGTGGTGGTCCACGTCCTCGGCGAGGACGGCCCGATGCGGCCGAGAGCGCTGCTGGACCGGATCGGCGGGATCAGCCCCAAGGTGCTCAACCAGGCGCTGCGCCGCCTCGAGCACAACGGCCTGGTGGAGCGCCACCGTTACGCCGAAGCACCACCCCGCGTCGACGACACCCTGACCGAGGCCGGGACCGCTCTCCTCACCCCCATCCGCGCGATGGGCGCCTGGTCGGCGGCCTACGGCGACGCCGTCCTCGCCGCCCAGGACCGCTTCGGCAGGGCGTAGGCCCGACCGACCGGGCGGGTCAAGGCACCTCCGGTAGGTACGGTGGCAGAGTCGACCAGTCCGGACCGGCGTCCCCGTGGTGGCCGCCGTGGTTGCGGGGCCTGGCGCACCGCAGGAGGGTGCCGCCGTGGTGGAGGCTCACCGGGCACAGGCCGACCGCACCCAGGTGACGGACGCTCAGCTCGGGGATTCCGGACGAGCCGGTGATGTCGTCGGCGTACCAGCCGATGGCTGCGAGGGCGGTGATCGCCCGGGCGATGTCGTCAGGGTTCCAGAGCGTGACGGTGCCACTGCCTGCGAAGAAGCAGTGGTCGCGCACTCCCGTCCAGCCGTGGGCCACCCAGTCCGGACCGGGCAGTACGGAGTCGAGGTACTCGGCGAGATGGTCACCGGGGCTGATGAAGATCCAGCCGCTGCGCCGTCGCCGGCCGACGATGGTGCGGGGGTAGGGGTGCAGGGCCTCCACCGGGACCGGGCGGTGCCAACGCCCGGTCCAGGCGTCGATCACGGCCACCCGGCCGGCGGGCAGGAAGTCCTGCACCTGGATCACCGCCGGCCGGACAGCGTCCCGGAGTCTCGCCTCCCGGTAGGTCTGGCCGCGCTCGATGTGATGGGTGGGGTTACGGCTGAAGATCTGATCCCGTCTCAGCTCAGGCAACAGGACCCGGGTACCGGGGCGGCGCCCATGCTAGAGAGGCCGGACGGGTGTGGTCGAGCCCGTTTACCCGGCGGCGTCAGGCGCAGACGGTGCGACGGGCAGGGCCCGCAGCCGGCTGACCGGGGAGACGAGCAGGCCGATGACGACGACGGCGGAGCCGATCGCGGCCACGGTCAGCGCACCCTCGGCGCCGATCCGCCCGGCCAGCAGGCCGGCGGTCAGGCCGCCGAGGGCGCCGCCGCCGAACAGCAGGGTCCGGAAGGCCGCCGTCATCCGCCCCATCATCGACCGGGGCGTGACGGTCTGCCGCAGGCTGACGATGATGACGCCCGCCACGCCCAGGCCGAGGTAGGTGGTGAAGAAGGAGAGCACGAAGATCGCGATCGGATCAGCAGCAGCGAGACCAGGGAGACCGCGTACGAGCAGGCGTCCACGACCAGCGCCACCGGCGCGGTGAGCGCCGACACCAGGACGCCCGCGAGCCCGGGCCCGGCCACGTCGGCGGCGGAGGAACTGACGCCCGTTTTGGCGCTGGCCTCGACGTAGTGCTCGGGCTTCCGCACCAGGACGGGCACGTACGACATCCAGCTCACGTCGAACACCACCGACGCAATGCCGACGGCGCAGGCGATCGCCAGCAGCAGGGGCAGGTCGAGGGCGTGCCACCAGTACAGCAGCGGGACCAGGGCGAGCAGGACCAGCCGGACGAGGTTGGCGCCCAGCATCACGGGTCGGCGCCGCACCCGGTCGGTCCAGACCCCGATCAGCAGGGCGAGCCCGAGGTAGGGGACGAGTTGCAGGAAGCGCAGCCGCCCGACCTGTTCGTCGGTCGCGCCGAAGGCGCTGATGGCGGTCAGCGGCAGGGCGAGGTTGGTGACCTGGGTGCCGAGCAGCGACACCGTCTCGCCGAGCCAGAACTTGAGGAAGTCGCCGTTGTGCCACAGGCTTTCCCCTGACGACGCGTCAGTGGCGGCACCAGGCCCCGACCCGATCGACGTCTGGGTCATCGGGAGCCCCCCGCGAGCTCGGCGACCGCGGCGGCGACCGTGTCGACCTCGTCCTCGGTGTTGTAGTAGTGCGGCGACAGGCGCAGGCACCACTCCACGTCCTTGTCGGCGAAGTCGAACTGCGCGAACTCCCGGTAGCTCAACGCCGAGTTGATGCCGCGTGCGTCCAGCGCCGCCTTGAACGGCCGCGCCCGCCAGCCGTCGATCCCGAACGTGACCAGCGCGGCGGGTGCCGGACCGCGGTCGAGCAGACGTACGCCGGGGAGGTCGGCCAGCCGTTCGCGCAGCCGTCCGGCAAGGGCCGGGGTACGCCTGGCGATCGGCCCCGGGCCGACCCGGAGCGCGTAGCGGACGGCGGCCGCGCAGCCGAGCACGGTCGCGTACGGGAACTCCCACTCCTCGAACCGGGCGGCCGTGTCGACCGGGCGGTACTCGCCGGGCGCGGTCCAGCGTGCGCCGTACATGTCGATGAACAGTGGCTCGTACCCCGCTCGCAGCACCCGGTCCGAGACGTACAGGAAGCCCGAACCGCGCGGCCCGCGAAGGAACTTGCGGCAGGTCGCGGTGAGCAGGTCGCAGCCGATCAGCTCGACGTCGATCTCGTACTGGCCGACCGACTGGCAGGCGTCGACCAGGTAGAGCAGGTCGAGTTCGCGGCAGTGCCGGCCGATCTCGGCCACCGGCTGGACCAGGCCGGAGTTGGTGGGCACGTGGGTGGCGGCGACCAGGCGCGGGCGGCGGGCCCGCATCAGCGCGGCCATCGCCTCGACGTCGACGCCGCTGCCGTCCGGGTGGTCGGGGGCGTGCACGATCTCGACGCCGTGGCGTCGGCGCAGCGCGAGGAAGGCGATCTGGTTGGAGATGAAGTCGTTGCGGGTGGTGAGGACGACATCGCCGGGACGGAAGTCGATCGCGGACAGGGCTTTGGAGTAGGCGTGGGTGGCGCTGCCGGCGAAGGCGATGTTCTCGGGGCGGGTGTTGACGAGCTCGGCGATCGAGGCGTGGAAGTCGGCGATCTCGGCGGCCCGCGCCGCGGCGGCCTCGTAGCCGCCGATGGCGGCCTCCAGGTTCAGGTGGGCGACCATCGCGTCGAGCACCGGACGGGGCGTCAGGCCGCAGCCGGCGTTGTTGAAGTGGATCACCGCATCGCAGCCGGGGGTGTCGGCTCGCAGGGCGGTGAGGTCGAGGAGCGGTTCCGCCGTTGACGCAGAAGCGCTATTCTGTATCTCCATGAATGACGGTAGCAGTATCAAGGCACTGGCGGCCATCCTCCGGAGCGAGATCGCCGGGCTCGCCCCCGGCGACCGGCTCTCCAGCAGCCGCGATCTGATCGCCCGTCACGGCGTCGGCCCGGTCACCGTGTCCCGCGCGATCGCCCAACTGGCCGCCGAGGGCGTGGTGGTGACCCGTCCGGGCAGCGGCACGTACGTGGCGCCGCGCCGGCCCGGCCGAGCCGACGAGGCGTCGGACACCTCCTGGCAGGCCGTCGCCCTGGCCGGCCGCGACTACGACCCCGGCGAAGCCGACGACTCGTCAGAACACCTGCGGGACGGCGTCCTCACGCTCTCCGGCGGCTACCTGCACGAGAGCCTCCAGCCCACCAAGGCGCTCGGCGCGGCACTGGCCCGCGCCGCCCGCCGTCCGGACGCCTGGCACCGCGCCCCGGCAGCGGGCCTGGCGCCGCTGCGCGCGATCTTCGCCCGGCAGGCCGGGAGCGGCGTGGGCCCCGAGGACGTCCTGGTCACCGGGGGCGGTCAGGGGGCGCTGTCCATGCTGTTCCGGGCGATCGCCGGGCCGGGCAGTCCGGTGCTGGTCGAGTCGCCCACCTACCCCGGCGCGCTGGCCGCCGCCCGCGCCGCAGGACTGCGGCCGGTCCCCGTTCCGATGGACGAGGACGGCATCCGCCCCGACCTGCTCGCCGAGGCGTTCGCCATGACCGGAGCCCGGCTGCTCTACTGCCAGCCGACCTTCCACAACCCCACCGGCACCGTGCTCGCGCCCGAACGCCGCCGCCAGGTCGTCGACGTGGCCCGGGCCGCCGGGGCGTTCGTGATCGAGGACGACTTCGCCCGCCACCTCGGCCACGGCCGTACCGTGCCGCGCCCGCTGCTCGCCGACGACCGCGACGGCACCGTGGTCCACCTGACCTCGCTGACCAAACCCGCCTCGCCCAGCCTGCGGATCGGCGCCGTGATCGCCCGCGGCCCGGTCATGCGACGCCTCCGGGCGATGCGCCGGGTGGACGACTTCTTCATCGCCCGCCCGCTCCAGGAAGCCGCCGTCGAACTGCTCAGCACCCCCGCCTGGGACCGCCACCTGCGGACGCTGTCCACCGCCCTGCGCGACCGCCGCGCCACCCTGGCCGACGCCCTGGCCCGCGAACTCCCCGACTGGACCCTCGCCGGCCTCCCGGCGGGCGGCCTCCACCTCTGGCTCCGCCTGCCGCCCGCCCTCACCGACGCCGTTGTCGCCGACGCCGCCCGCGCCCACGGCGTCTCCGTCAACGCCGGTCACCGCTACTTCCCCGCCGAACCGCCGACCGCCCACCTGCGCCTCGGCTTCGCCGCCGCCGCTGCCCCGTCCGAACTCACCGAAGCCGCCCGCCGGCTCGCCACCGCCGTCCGGACCTCGCGCCCGGACTGAGCCGCGCCCGCTGAGCAACCGTCAGCGCTCGGCTCCGGTACGGAGCGGCGAGAGGAGGATCGGGAGCCAGGCCGTGGCCAGGCCGACCGCACCGACCCACAGCGCGGTGCGGGGCGAGGCGAACTCGCCGAGCAGTCCGGCCAGGGCGGCCCCGATCGCGAGCGACCCGGTGAGCACCACGCGCACGGTGGCGTTCATCCGGCCGAGCAGCAGGTCGGGGGTGACGCTCTGACGGAAGCTCACCATGATCACGTTGTTGATGCCGACCTTGAAGGTCGTGACGAGCCAGGCCAGGGCGGCCAGCCACAGGGCCGGGCCCCGGTCGACCACCGCGACCAGAACGCCCACCGGGGCTACGGCGAGGCCCATGAGCCACAACACCCGGCCCGCGCCGAGGCGGTGCGCGAGCCGGCGGGCCGACAGCGAGCCGAGGAAAACACCGATCCCGCCGGTGGCGAAGAACAGGCCGAGCGCGCTTTCGGGGAGCTCCAACTCCTGGACGAACACCACCGGAAGCATGGTCTGGCAGACCTGGATGGACAGGTTGCCGGCCGCCGCGGCGAGGACCAGGGGCCGCAACAACGGGTGGCCGAACACGAAGCGCAGGCCCTGCCGGATCTCCCCGGCCAGGCTGCGGCCGGCCAGGTGCGGCCGCGGGAGCGGTTCGGGTCGGCGGATCCGCAGCAGGCAGACCGCCGAGCACAGGTAGCTGACCGCGTCGACGGCGACGGCCGCCGGGGCGGTCAGCAGCGCCGTCAGGAACCCGCCCGCGCTTCTGCCACCGACCTGGGTGACGGCGTCCGTCGTCGCCAGGTGGGCGTTGGCCTCGGTGAGCCGGTCCCGTTCGACCAGGTCAGGGAGGTGGCTCTGGGCGGCGACGTCGAAGAAGACCGTGGCCGTGCCCGCCAGCAGCACGACCAGATAGAGCTGATGGATGGTCAGCACGCCCAGCAGCCAGGCGGCCGGCACCGACCCGAAGAGCGCGGCCCGGGCCAGATCCGCGGCGATCATCACCGGCCGCTTCCGCATCCGGTCGATCCAGGCACCGGCCGGCAGGCCGATCAGCAGGAAGGAGAGCGTGCCCAGCATCGCCAGCAGCCCGACCTGCCCGGCCGAGGCATGCAGGGCGAGCACGGCCGTCAGCGGGAGGGCGAGGGAGCCGACCGAGGTGCCGAGCCTGCTCACCGTCGCCGCGGTGAGCAGCAGCCGGAAGCCCCGGTCGCGGAGCAGTGAACGGCGCGGTCCTGGTGCGGGCGTGGTGATGCCGGACTGCCGGGTCTGATCGGTGGTGGTCATGAGGGGAGCCTGCGGCAGGCCCGGCCCGACGGCGATAGATTCAGCCTGTACTGAATCGGGACCACCCGGGGTGGCTGCCGTACGGAAGGGACGCACCCGTGCTCGACTTGGCGTTCTCCACTCGCGATCTGGCCCGCACCAGGTTCGCGCTGTCACCGCTGTGGGAGCTGGTGGCCAGCGTCCGGGTCGTCAAGCACCCCGCCGAGCACCCGTTCTTCCGGCCGTGGAGTGACGAGGTCCGACCACGGCTCGCGGCATCGGGCCTCGACTGGGGCCTGCTCGCCGACCTGGTCCCGCAACCGCCGCAGCTCATACCGGTGTTCATCGCCCCACCGCCCACCGCCTCGGTCCCCGACATCGGACTCGAACTGGCTGTCCTGAAGTCCACCGCGCCGGAGCAGGTCCGGTCGGGTCTCAGCGGTCGGCGGTCGCCGCGTTCCGAGCGGATCGAGCAGCTCCTGGACAATCCGCACCGCGGCCTGGCCGAACTCGCCGAAGTCATGGCGGCCTACTGGGAGATCGCCCTCGCCCCGTACTGGCCGCGGCTGCGCTCCCTGCTGGAGGGCGACGTGCTCCGCCGGGCCAGGCTGCTCGCCGAGGGCGGCGCGCAGCGGCTGCTCAACGACCTCGACCCCCAAGTGGCCTGGGACGCCGACACGCTGTACGTCCGGCACCGCCACGTCCGCGGCAGCCGGCAGCTCGGAGGGCAGGGTCTGCTCCTCGTACCGTCGGTGTTCGCCTGGCCCCAGGTCTTCTCGGTCACCAGCCCGAACTGGCAGCCCGTACTGCGCTACCCGCCACCCGGCGTGGCCACGCTCTGGGAGCGGCGGACCCCTCCCCCGCACGCACTGGCCGCCGTCATCGGCCGGTCCAGGGCCGTCCTGCTGGCCGAACTCGACACCCCGGCCTCGACCACCGACCTGGCCCGGCGCACCGGGATCACGGCCGGCGGCGTCTCCCAGCACCTGACCGCGCTCCGCGCCGCCGGGCTGGTGGATGCGCACCGCAGCGGGCGGTACGTGCTCTACGTCCGTACCGAGGCTGCCGAAGTCCTGTTGGCGGCGGCACGTAGCTAGCGAGGCGTGTTGGCCTTTCGCCGGGTCAGCCCGAGCTCGGGAGGGCGGCGAGCAGGGCAGCGGCGGCGCTGTCGAACGGCGCGATGCTGCCCGCTGCGCGACAGAGGATGTGGGCGCCTTCGAGTGTGACGATCATGAGGGTGGCCAGATCGGCGGCCTGGGCTGGACTCATTCCGGCGTGGGTGAGCTTTCCGGTGAGCTCGCCGACCCAGCCGGCGAATCCTTCGGCCGCGACAGCGCGCAGGCTGCTCTGGTCGGCCATGGCCGCACCGCCGTCGACGGTGACCGCCGCGACCGCGCAACCGCCGCCCCCGGCGGACGCCTGCACGACAGGGCGGACGTTGCCGAGGAACGCCTCCACCACTTCGCGTGGCGTGCGGGCCGGCAGCTCGTGCAGGTGACCGCGGACGTCCTCCGCGTTGCGGCGGGCGGCTTCGAGCGCGAGTTCCTGCTTGCCGCCCGGGAAGTGGTGGTAGATCGCCCCGCGCGCGGCACCGCTCTCGGCCAGGACGTCGGTGAAGGACATCGCGGCCAGACCATGGCGTTGCAGCAGCCCGATCGCTGCGCTGATCATGCGGGACTTCGTGTCCGCGGCCATCGCGACCCCCCTTGACTAGTACGGCCATCCTACTCCATGCTCCACCTTGCTAGGACGCACGTACTAGCGAGATGGGCCGAACAGGCCCCGCAGCCGGAGGTTCCGTCATGGGCAAGACCTTTCTCTACACCGAGATCCAGGCGGCAGTGCCGTTCGATCGGTTCGACTGGCACCAGGTCAACGTGGCCCTGAAGACCGCACCGGGTCTGATCCGCAAGACCTGGCTGTCCGGGATCGGCACCCACACCATCGGCGGTTTCTACGAGTTCGACAGCGCCGAGAACGCCCTGGCCTTCGCCCAGGGCCCCTTCGCCGAGGAAGCCCGCCGGGCCGGAGCCCCGGCAACGACCCGACTGTTCGACGGCGACATCGTCAAGGACGCCAGCGTCGACCTGGACTCGCCGTACTACAGCTGACCGAGTCAGTTCTGACACCGCCTCACCCCGGCTCGCTGCCGGGGTGAGGCGTTAGACCACACGGCTCCGCCACGTACCGCCTTGAGGGGCCGTCACACTGCGTGCGGTCTGCGCCGGTGCCAGCATCGGCATATGAGAGCTGATCAGACCGGCGAGCCGGCGGCAGGCCCCGACTGGCGCAAGCGGCTGCTGCTGGGCGGCGGGGCGCTGGCCGTGCTGGTGGCGGCCTACTTCATCCTGGCCGCGACCATCCCGCGCTGGTGGGCGCAGCGGGTCGGCGACGCGGTGCGCGGGCATCTGAGCACCGGGCTGGTGATCGGTCTGGCCATCGGTGTCAGCTGCACGCTGCTGCCGCTCGTCGTGGCCTGGATCGGTCTGCACAAGCGGCGGTCCTGGAAGGCCGTGGTCGGCTGGCTCTCGCTGGCCGTGCTCCTCGCGCTGCCGAACCTGTGGACGCTGAGCGTGGTGGTCGGCCGGGGCAGCGCCGCACACGCCGGGCAGCGGGTGATGGACGTGAACGCGCCCTGGTTCCGCGGCGCCACCCTGGTCGGCGCGATCACGGCGGTGGTGGTCTTCGTGGGGGTCCTGATCTTCTCCCGGACCCGGCGCGGCCGACGGGCCAAAGCCGCCGAGTCGGCCGAGCGGGAAGCCTGAGCAGTGGGCGACTGGTACCGGCAGGAGATCCTGGACCCGGGCAAGCAGCCGCTGCTCTTCCTGCTGCTGGGCTTCCTCGGGGCGTTCCTCTTCATCCGGTTGAGCGTGCGGATGATCCGGGCCGAGGTCTCCTGGTGGCCGAACAACGTCACGCCCGGCGGGCTGCACATCCATCACGTGGTCTTCGGCGTGGTCTTCATGATCATCAGCGGCCTGGGCCTGGCCTCGCCGGTCGGCGGCAGACATCCGTGGGCCGACATCGCGGCCGCCCTCTTCGGCATCGGCACCGCGCTCGTCCTGGACGAGTTCGCGCTGATCCTCCATCTGCGGGACGTCTACTGGTCCGAGGAGGGCCGACTCTCCGTGGACACCGTGGTGCTCGGCGCCGCGGTCTGCGGACTGCTGCTGCTCGGAGCGGTCCCGTTCGGAGCCGACGAGGCGTCAGCGGACGGCGAACCGGTCTCCGGCTGGTCGTACGCGTCGGTGGTGGCCGTCAACGCGGGCTTCGCGCTGGCCGCCCTCAGCAAGGGCAAGGCGTTCACCGGTCTGCTCGGGATGCTCGTCCCGCTCTTCGCCGTGATCGGCGCCCTCCGACTGGCCCGCCCCGGCTCCCCCTGGGCGCGCGCCCGCTACCCGGCCGGCAGCCGGAAGGCCGAACGGGCCCGGGCCCGCGAGGAACGCGACGGCTGGCAGCGCCGCCTGCGGATCAGGGTCTACGACGCGATCGCGGGCAAACCCTCCGCGCCTTGAGAAGGACCGACCCGCCGGCCGTCGGAAGTCGCCGGCCAGTCGGCGGCTGGCCGGCTGGGGAGCGGCTTCACAAGGAATCCACAGGATCGATCCCTACGCTGCGGGAAGGAAGTGGGGACCGTTCACGCGCCGACGCGTGTCCCGGTCGCGGGGCACGAGGCGCCCGGGTGGGTCCACACGTTCGATCCCGAGGGGGGATCTTGACCGCACCGTACCGCGGACGCCTGAGGACCCTGGCCGCCGGGGGCGTCCTCGCCTTGGCTGTCGGCACTCTCGCCACCACCCCGAGCACGGCCGCCGCGCGGCACCACGCGCCCGACTCCGTCGTCGCGCAGTCCGTGACCGACTCCGCACCGGTGTCGGACCCCGACACCGCACCGCGCGGCGTCGGCGAGTACCCGACCGTCGTCCTGCCCGCTCTGTCCGGGCCGTCCGAGCAGGCGACTGCCGCCGCCAAGCCGCGGCACGACGTCGACGGCGACGGCCGCAGTGACATGATCGTCATGCAGTACGACCAGTCCACGGCCGTCTACCTGTCGTCGATCCAGGCCTGGAGCGACTACACCATCGCCAAGACCGACCCCGCCGCCTCGTTCAAGGACCTGCTGCCGGTGGGCGATGTCGGCGGCACGACCAAGCCCGAACTGCTCTCCCTCTCCTTCGACGGCGTCCTGACGCTCTACGAGGCCGGCTTGAACGCCACGTCGGCGCCCCTGTGGTCGGGCGGCGGCTGGCAGAAGTACAACCGCCTCATCGCCACCGGGGACGTCACCGGAGACCGCCACCCCGACCTGCTGGCCCGCGACTTCGCCGGTGACCTGTGGCTCTACACGGGGACGGGCACCGTCACCAAGCCCTTCAACACGCGGGTCAAGGTCGGCTCCGGCTGGGGGATCTACGACCAGATCGTCGGTGCCAGTGACGTCGACGGCGACGGCCTCGGCGATGTTCTCACCCGCACCCTGACCGGCGAGCTGTGGTTCCACAAGGGGGCCGGCAGCGCCACCGCCCCGCTCAAGGCCCGGGTCAAGGTCGGCACCGGCTGGAACGCGTACAACGTGATCACCGGCTCGGACGACGGCGACGGCGACGGCCTGAGCGACCTGCTCGCCCGCGACCGCGACGGCGTGGAGTACTGGTTCAAGTCGACCGGCGGCGGGCACTTCGCCGCACCGGCGTACTTCGGCAGTGGCTACGAGAACAACACGTTCATCGTCGGGGCGGGCACCACGCAGCTCTACGGCAAGGCCCAGAACCTCATGACCCAGACCGACGGCACCCTGGTCAAGTACTACGCCCTCGCCAACGGCACCTACCTGACGCCGCCGACCGGGGTCGGCAAGGAGACGCCGGGGTCCCGCAACACGTACGCCACCGCGCTCAACAGCCACAACCACGCCAGCTACGTGCAGAACATCGGCAGCGACCTGTACATCCGCAGCAAGAAGGTCAGCTCGACCTGGAACTACAACGCGATGGTCGGCCCCGGCGACCTCACCGGCGACGGCAAGGGCGACCTGCTCAGCCGCGACTCGGCGGGAGTCCTGTGGCTGCACCCCGGCGACGGGGCGGTGGACACCAAGCTCGGCACACCCATCAAGGTCAGCAGCGGCTGGAACGCCTACAACGCGCTGGTCGGCGCGGGCGACTACTCCGGCGACGGACGGCCCGACCTGCTCGCCCGGGACACCTCCGGCCGGCTGTTCCTCTTCAAGGGCACGGGGACGTCCACCGCGCCGTTCGCCGCCCGGGAACAGATCGCCACCGGCTGGGACGTCTACGACATGCTGGTCGCGCCGGGTGACATCGACGGGGACAGCAAGGGCGATGTGCTCGCCCGCGCCAAGGACGGCGTCCTGTACCGGTACTCCTCGACGGGCAACGCCGGCACCGCGACCTTCGCCGCCCGGGTGGAGTTCGGCAGGGGCTGGAACATCTACACGAACATGCTCTGATCCTGTCCACGCGGCCCTCGGCCCGATCCGCTGCTCCGACCGGAGAGCGCATCGGACGATCTCGAGGGCCGCGTCGGTCGGAGTACGGATCTCAGGAGCCTCCGCCGGTGGAGCCGCCGTGACCGCCCATCGACGGGTACTGCACCCGGCGTCGGACGACCAGGTCCACCTGGACGTCGGAGGGGGCGAGTATCTGTCGCAGCTCCTGGCACAGGGCCGTGGTGTCGGTCGTCCACTTGGGCAGTGACGTGGGCCGGATCAGGTGCCCGTTCTTCAGCAGCACGTACAGGGTGATCTTGGCGTTGACGGGCTTCCGGTCCTCCTCGTGCGACTCCGTGATGGTGTGGTCGATCCAGATCTGCCGGACGTCGGTGAGCGGCCTCGGCCGGTCCGTGCGGGAGCCCCGGACGACGGTCATGGTGTCGGGGGAGGCGGCGGGCGAGAACCGCAAGCGGTTCACGTCCCGGAAGGCCCCGTAGAGGATCACGAACGTGTTGACGACGAGTCCCAGCACGGCGGCGATCCCGACCAGAGCCCAGATCCGGCCGGGTTCGAGACTGAGGATCAGCGCCATGACCAGATAGACCGGGACACCGCAGACGGCGCCGACCATGAGCGACCCGAGCACCTCCCCGGGCCAGCGCTTGGCGGCGAACACGAGCGGCCCGACCCCCTCGCGAAGCACCACGTCGACCACGTCGGGACTCGAACGGTCAACCCGCACCCTGCTCATGACCCAACGTTAGCCCCGGGCCGTCAAGAGGGAGTAGGCCGCGGCGCAGGGTCGCGTTCACTGGGCCAACGGGCTCAGCGCCGCGGCCGCCAGAATGGCTGCGCCAACCGGTGTCGACAGCGAGCCGAACGGCCAGGTCGAGATCGTCCGGCGTCACCGGCTGGGTTGAACGGATCATGGTCATGGCAGGACCGTACCCTGCGGGTCAGCGGGGGTGACAGCCAATTCTGCCGGACCGTCAGCGCAGCAGGCCGAAGCGCTGGGGAATGGCTGTGGCCGCGCTCGTCTGCACGAGCGCGGCCACCTGTCAGAACCGGTCAGTCCCTACCGGGGCACCGGGCCGAGGATCTTGACCGAGCTCTCATGGACGCCGACGTCGGTCTGCTCGGTTGCCCAGCCTGCGGCGGTGAGCACCTGCTCGACGGCGACGGTCATGGCCTCCAGGGCCGTGCTGCCGAGCGGGATGGCTCGCTGGAGAGCCAGCTGCGGGGAGGCGACGATCAGGTCCTTGAGCTCCCGGCTCGGCTCCCAGGTGACGAACACTCCGCCGGAGCTGTCGGCGCTGGCGTCGTAGTAGACGACGAACGTCGACGAACCGATCGTCTTGCCGGCCCGGCTGTCGCCGCCCCGGACGACGGGAAGGCCGACGAACCGGAGGTCGGCCTCGACCGCCTCGGTCCGTTCGACGAGTACCTGCTCCTCGTCCTGGCCCACTCGCTCGGGAACAGTCATGAGCTTCCCTCCATGTCAGAGCCCACGACGCTGCTTCGCGGCGGCGACCATCCTAGCGAACTCCTCTGCCCACACCTTGTTCAGCAGCTTGCCCTCCTTGGTGAGCGGAGAGGCGTAAGGGATCACGTACGTGATGGTGGCTCCCTTGGCCCGCGCGTCCGTCGCCAGCATCGGGCCGCACATGTCCGGGCAGGGGGCCCGGTCGGTGAAGAGGGCGAGGACCTTGTCGTCCGCGGCCAGCTGGTCCATGACCCGCTGCTCGGCGTGGCCCGCGTCACCGCTCGACGCGCGGACCAGCCGGGTGCTGCCGTCAGCGGCCCGCACCCGGGCGACGGCCACGTTGCGCTCGGCGTCCCAGAAGCCCGAGGCGTACCGGAGGTCGAACGCCGCGGTGCTCAACTCGTCGCTGTCGTAGGCGATCTGCAGCGGGCAGAGCGGGTTGGCGTTGTGGACCAGCAGGGAGGTGGCACCGGCCAGCACGTAGTACGTGTGGACGCTGTTGACCGTCAGGTTGTACGCGGCCTGCAGCGCCGTCCGGTGGCGGGTCCCGGTGACCGCGGCGGTGCGACCGTCCGCGACGCGCAGGGTGTCACCGACCGTCAGCTCGGCCGCGTCCCGCCAGGACCGGGCGCTCGCCACCCAGAACGGGTGGTGATCGGTGGCGGTGACCGTGGCGGTGGAACCGTCCGGGGCCGTGACGGTCAGATCGGTGAAGTCACGGTCGTCCGGAGTGAGGATGGTGGCTTCTACCCGCTGGGGACCGGTGGCCCCGGTCACCGGGTCGGTGGCGAGCACCGAGTCACCGGCCCGGACCGCCTCGATCGGCCGCGCGCTGCCGTCGCCCATCAGGACGGGGGTGCCGGCCGGGAAGCTGTTGCTGGTGAAGCACGCCGTACGGGCCTCCCCGGCGATCCGCGCCTCGTTCTCCAACTGCCGTACCAGGGAGGGGTCGAGAGCGGAATTGTTGTGCAGGGCGGCCAGCGCCGCATCGGTGCCGGCGCCGTTCCTGAGGGTGAGGCGGAAGGAGGTGACGGCGTCGGCGGTGGAGGTGAGCTTCGCGATGATCGCGCTGCTGTAGCCGTCGAGGGTGGCCTGGACGGCCAGTTTGGCCGCGTCGATGCCGACACCGGTCTCCATCGCGAAGCGCAGTGCGGTGACGTTCTTGACGCCCTTGAAGAGGGTGCCGTAGGGGATGAAGTTGGAAGCGGCCCAAGCGCAGGACGAGTTGAACCCCGGGTCCTTGAAGCACTTGATGAAGTCGCCGGCCAGCAGGGTGAAGACGTTGACCGTACGGGAACCGCAGACACCCCGGGTGCAGGTGACGTTGATCTTCGAGAAGACCTCTTCGGTCATCTCGACCGTGGTCGTGAACTCCGCCTGCTTGAGTTCCTGGCTGTTGATGACCAGGGTGTCCCAGGTGCCGTACTTGCCCTGGCAGGCCGCGATGGACAGCCCCGCCTCGGGGCAGGTCTTCAGGACGTAGTCGACGATTCCGCTGACCCGGACGGTGTAGGTGACGTCGCAGACGCTCACCCCGGCGGCGTTCTTGTGGAAGTTGTCGTCGGTCCACAGGTCGACCAGTGTTCCGGTCCGGCCCGCACCGCAGCGCGTTTCGTTGGTCTTGACGACCTCCTGCTTCAGTTCGCCACGGGGCACGGCCTCGATGTAGGAGACCCGGCCGTTGTCGTCGACCACGGCGGTCTCGCCCTGCAGCTTGCCCGCAGCGGCATCGGTCTGCTGCTTCTTGGCGACCTCCGCCTTGGCCTCCTCGGCGGCCTTGGCGGCTTCGTCCCGGCTCTTGCCCGCGGCGATCTTCGAGGCGTACGCCTCGTCGGACGCGGTCTTCGCGTCGGCGGCGTACTGCTTGGCCTGGAGCGCGTACCCGGCGGCTGCGGTGACCGACAGGTCGGCGCGGTTGGCTGCGGCGTCGGCGGAGGCCGCAGCCGTCCGCGCCTGCTTGGCATAGGCGGCCGCCTGATCGGCGGAGGCCTGCGCCTGGCGGGCCGACTCGGCCGCCTTGGCAGCCCAGTCGGCGGCCTGGACAGCCGAGGCCTGAGCCTGGTTGGCGTAGCCGGCGGCCTCGTTGGCGGCGCCGCGGGCGGTGGCGTAGGACTTGGCGGCCTCGGCGGCGTACTTGCGGGCCTGGGCCACGTTGCCGTCGATGGTGGCCAGGTAGGAGTCGATCGTCGCCTTGTGGGCAGTGGTGAACGCGTCGCGCTGCTGGGCCTTGGGCAGGCCGGTCTGCAGGAACGGCACCAGGCCTGAGGTGGGTCCGGCGAGGGCTGCCTGGGCGGCGGCCTGGACCTCGGGACCACCGGCCGCGAGAGCCTGGTTCACCAGCACCAGGTTGTCGTGGACGCGGGCGGTGTACTGACCGGTCGTCAGGAAGGCGCGGACGTCGGCGTGGGTGCCGCCCATCGCCTTGTTCGCGGCTTCCTGGACGCCGGGGCCGCCGGCGGACTGGATCTGCGAGAGCAGCACCCGGTCGTCGTGCTCCTGGCCGGGGTAGGCGCCGTTGACCAGGAACTCACGGACCTGCGCGACGGTGCCGACCGAGGCGGTCTCGGCGGCCAGACGCTGCTCGAGCTTGGTCGAGCCCTGGGCGATCGCGGTCACGGTGGCGCGGTCATCGCGCTCCCGAGCCACTGCAAGTGCCGTGTTGAGGAAGGTGAGGACGTCGGCCTCGGTACCTTCCAGCGCGCTCTGGGCCGCGGCCTTGGCCCAGGGGCCGCCCGCGTCGAGCAGTCGGGCTGCGGCCTGGCGGCCCTTGGTGGCGGCGGTCTTCTGGTCGACCCCGGCGGCGGTGGCCTCGGTGAGCAGGCGCTCGGTGTCGGCCGCCAGCGTGGTGGCCTTGCCCGCCTCCCACCCGGCCTTCTTCGCCTTGCGGTCCTCGTCGCGGGCGGCCTGCTGGGCCGCCGCGAACTCGGCGGCGAGCTGGGCGTCCAGGCGCTCCTGGTCGGAGGCCCGGGCGATCTCGGTGATCTTGTGGGCCTGGGTGGCGGAGTTCGCCGCCGAGTCGGCCGCAGCGGCCGACTCCGTTGCGGCGGCCTGGGCGATGCCGGCGGCGGTCGCGGCCTGGCCGGCGTACTGGGCGGCGGTGTCGGCGGCTGCGGCGGCGGCTTCGGCGTGGGCGGCGGCCGCGTTGGCGGCGCGCTGGGCCTCGGCCGCGGCTGCGGCCGCGTCGTTGGCGATCTTCACCGTGGCGGCGGCCGCGCGGCGGGCCTCGGCTGCGGCGGACCTGGCGCGGGCGGCTTCCACCCGGGCGCGGTCGGCGGCGTCGCCGGCCACACCGGACTGGTTGGCGGCCTCGAGGGCGGCGGTGGCGGCGGCGTCGGCGTTGTCACCGGCGGACTTCGCCGCCTGCGCGGCGTAGCCGGCCTGGGTCGCGGCCCGGCCCGCCCACTGAGCTGCCTCGCCCGCAGTCCGGGCATCGGCTGCCGCGTTGCGGGCGGTCACGGCGGCGGCGCGGGCCTGGTCCGCCTTGGTCGCATCACCCGCCGCGTCGGTGGCGGCCTTGCGTGCCTTGCCCGCCGCCTCACCCGCGAGGGTGGCGGCGGCTGCGGCGTCGGCGGCGGCGTTCGCGGCCTGCCGGGCCGCCTCGTTGGCGGTGGCGGCCGCGTTGGAGGCGGTCTGCGCGGCCTTGGCCGCCCGTCCTGCGGCATCCGCCGCACGCCCGGCCGCGTTGGAGGCCTTCGAGGCCTCGCCCTGGGCGAGCTTGGTCTCGTTGGCGGCACGCTCGGAGGCCTGCTTGGCCAGCGCGGTCGCCTCGATCGCCTTGGCGGCCGCGTCCCTGGCGACGGTGGCCTGCTCACCGGCCTGCGCGGAGGCGTTGCGGGTCAGGTCGGCGAGCTGAGCGACCGTCAGGGTTTCCTGGTCGTGCGCGGCCGCCGTCTGGTAGCCGTACCGGAGGAAGTCGCGGACGTCCTCGACCGTGCCGGCCATCGCGACGTTGGCGGCCTTCTTGACCTCCGGGCCGCCCGAGGACATCAACTGGGTCAGCTTGACCCGGTCGTCGTGCTCCCGCGGCGTGTACTGGCCGACGTTGAGGAAGGCGGAGACGTCCGCCAGCGTGCCGGCCATCGCCTTGTTGGCGGCTTCCTGCACACCGGGGCCGCCGGCGTACTGGATCTGCGAGAGCAGCACCCGCTGGTCATGCTCGAAAGGACTCTTGTAGCCCTTGTCGACGAAGTTCTGCCACGCGGCCGGGGTCCCCGCCGTGAGGGCGGCGGTCGCCGCCTCCCGGACACCCGGGCCCGAAACGGCTACCAGTTCCTCGACCTTGGTCCGCAGGTCCTGGTCGGCCGCGGCCTGCCGCCCGGAGTTCACGAACGCCGTCACATCCGTGTCCGAGCCCGCGAGCGCGATCTCCGCGGCCCGGCGTACGGCCGGCCCGCCGGCCTGCCAGGCCGCCACCGCCTTCACCCGGTCGGCGACCGGGCCCACCGGCGGCGCGGTGTCGGCGGCCGCCGGTACTGCCAGCAGCCCTGTCACCAGGCTGCCGGCCACGATTCCGGCGGCGACCCGCGACCGGATCCTTGTTGGTATCACTTTTACCCTCATCGACTCTCAAACCTCATCGCTGACGGTCACACTGACGTGCCGTCATGTCATTGCCATCTGCCTAGCGGCTCTGGAATAGCCCGTAACAGTGCCCGGGGAGCGGAGCCCCGTCTCACCAGAAAGGCCTGCTGCTTCGCCAGTGGTGAAGCAGCAGGCCACCCTTCATCGGTCGTCGCGCAGTCGCCTCACGGCGCGGGGCTGCACCCGGGAACCCCGCCGGTGCCTCGACTCACACTCAGCGCAGGCCCGGCCGATCGCCCCCGGGAATGGGTTGGACCGACCGGACTCTCAGCCGGGGTCATTCGTCGGGCACCGCCGGTGACCTTGCCGAGCCCGGTTCACCCGTTGTCGTTGTCGCCGCCGTCCCAGGCGTACACGGTCGCGCTGCTGTCGGTGGCACCGCCAAGGACGTGGTCAGCGTGCCTGTCACCGTTGAACTCGGCGGCGGGTCTGGTTACAGGTACCAGCTCTGGGGCGCGAAGGAGGGGTCGGTGCTGTGGGCCCACTGCTGTGCGGGAGCGCCGTTGTCCTTGCTGGAGTTGCCGATCTCCAGGGTCTTGCCACTGTTGACGTTGGTGATGTTCAGGGTGACAGTGTCGCCGGCGGGCTGGACGGTCCACTTCTGGGTGGGGATGTTGCCGCAGGTCCACTGCTGGGCTCGGCCGCCGTTGTCCTTGCTGGAGTTGTCGATTTCCAGGCACATGCCGCTGTTGGCGTTGACGATCTCGTAGACGCCTTCGGTGGCGGTGGGGCGGAACTCCCAGTTCGCGCCGGCCTGTCCGGCGCAGGTCCACTGCTGGGCGCGGGCGCCGTTGGCCTTGCTGGAGCCGTCGATCTCCAGGCACTTGCCGCTGTTGGCGTTGTGGATCAGGCCGCCGGCGGGCACCGGGACGGGGGAGGGCCAGGCGTTGGTGTCCTTGGCGAGGGCGCCCTTGCCGTCACCGCGGTAGAGGTTGAAGCGCTGCTGGTTGCTCCACAGTCCGCCGAGGTCACTGTTGCCGTCGCCGTTGAAGTCACCCGCGAGCACGATCGGCATGCCGTTCCAGCCGGTGTCCGCCCACATTGCGACGCCACCCTCGAGGCCGCCGGTGGTGCTGCCGCTGAAGCGGGTGAGCTGGCCGTTGCCGGCGATGGCGACGACGTCGTCCCGGCCGTCGTTGTTGAAGTCACCGGTGGCGACCTTCTGCATGGTCTGCCAAGAGCTGTCCGGCCACATCTGGCGGCTCCCGTTCAGCACCCCGTCCGGGCCGGTGGTGTAGGCGTACAGGTCACCCCTGTTGCCCGCACTCCAGGTCGCCAGGAGCCCGTCACGGCCGGAGCCGTCGCCCTTGAACCGCGACAGCTGCAGCATGCCCTTCCAGTCGAAGTTGTCATCCACCCACATCTGCTTGCCGTCAGCCAGGCTGCCGTCCGACCGTCCCGCGTACAGGCGCAGTTTGCCGTCGTTCCAGACAGTGGCGATGTCGGTGTAGCCGTCGCCGTTGAAGTCACCGCCGATGATCTTCGCGGCGGTGTTCCAGCTGCCGTCGGTCTTCCACAGCGGGCGGCCGTACTCGAAGGTGCCGTCGGGCCGTCCGGCAAAGGTGTGGAGGTTGCCGTCCGTGGTGACGGAGGCGATGTCGGTGCGGCCGTCGCGGTTGAAGTCGCCCGTCGTCATCACACTGGTGACGTTGGGGACCAGAGATTGGAGGCGGACCTCGGGCGAACTCTGGCGGATCTGACCGATCCACGGGCCGAGGCCGTCGGTGCGGACGTCGACCGCGTCGGTACGGGTCTCGGCCGGATCCGTGCCCAGGCAGCCACCCCGCCACGAACGGGAGTTGACTGCGGCCAGCTCCACGAGGAAGCCCTTCATCCGCAGGGCCGGCCCGCCCGCGTCACCCTGGCAGGCCACCGCGTCCGCGGACCCGTTCAAGCCCATCGACGTCGCGTCGATGGAGCCGACGGTGAACGTCGCGGAGTGCAGCTTGCTGGGCAGCCATTCCGTCTTGGTCCGCCCGAACCCGACGGAGGTGAGCTGCTCACCGGCGACCGGGGCGGCGGAGGAGACCTTGACCGGATCGACCCCGACGATGGGCCAGGCGAGCTTGACCATCATCAGATCACGGTCTGCATGCGGAACCAGTTCCACTGCCTCCACCACACTCCCGCCCGACTTGGTCAGGTCGCTGCGGCCCAGCGCCACGGTGGTCTTCACGGCCGGCTTGCCCGCCGCGGCGGGCTGGCCGTTCGCGGCAAAGCAACTGGCCGCGGTGAGCACCCACTGCGGGGCGACGAGCGTGCCGCTGCAGGCTCGGGAACCCTCGCGGCCGGGCTGCCCGACCATGACGGCACCGATCGCCGGGTAGGGGCTGGCCGTGTCGGCCGCCGCAGCCGGTCCGTCGGTAGCGTTGAGCTCGAGCAGCGTGGTCCCGTCGGCGGAGGTGCCTTCGCCGACGGGTGTGTAAAGGTTCTTCTTGATGTCGACGCTGCTGCTTGAACTACCCGTCTTCAGCGAGGCTTTGACGGCGTGGTCGTCGCCCTTGATGCTGTAGACCTTCGGCAGTTCCAGGGCCAGGAAGCCGGACGGCCCCGTGACCCGGAAGCAGACCTTGACGGATCCGGCATCAAAGGTCCGGCTGAACACCTCGATCAGGTTGTTGGTCGACAAGCAGTCCGCGAGGCGGATGTTCCCGTCCCCGGACTTCAGGGTGACGTGGTTCTCCGCAAGGATCTGAGCGGCCCCCGGGTACGCGAAATCCTCCACAGCCGACGGCGGTGTGGCCGCCGCAGCCGCAGCCGGCACCGACCCGGCTATCACAGGTACTGCCAGCACTGCGGCAAGCGGCCACGCCAGTCTTCGAACCGTACGCACAAGTACTCCAGAAAAAGAGATGACCGAGAGGCATCCGGACCCCCTCAGATCAGAAGAAAAGACATGCGGACACTATCCGCTGCTGCTGGTTGAGGTAACGCCGGGGGCGGGTGGAACTGACCAGTCATCATGCTCCTGGCCTGCGGTTGTGCTGATTTGTCAGGGTTGGCCGACGGGTATTCAGCAATTAAGCCCGTGTGAGCTGACTGAACGACAGAAGGTGCCGTCGAGCTGCAGGGATGTGAGTGTCTAGGTCATATCCAGCAGTGAATCAGGGGCACCTTCTTGGTGGCGAAGCATATCGGGTGGGATGAGCGGTTGTCGGTGAAGGCCGACGGCAAGGGGCTGGTTGGGCATGCCGGCGCGGTGTTGCTGCGCAAGTGCGCCGACCGGGTCGGGCTGACTGACGCGCTGAGCCGGGTGCTGCCGCGTGGTCTCGGTGCGGGCTGGCTGGATCGGGGCTTGGTCGTCGTCGGTCTGGCCGTCGCGATAGTGCTGGGCGCGACCAACCTGGCCGAGGCGGAACAACTGCAGGCTCATCAGGCCGAATTGTTCGGCGACCTCGGACTCCACCACACGCCGGACCCTGAACGCCCTGGACGAGCCCTTGCTGGGCAGAGTCGCCAGGGCGCGGGCGAGGGTCCGCCGCCAGGTGTGGGGCCTGCTCGCGCTGCGGCCCGCGGGCTTCCCGTGGCTCACCGTCGCGGGGAAGCGGCTGACCGGGTGGGTCGTCGTGGACCTGGACGCCACGATCATCACCTCCGCGTCCAAGAATGCGGGAGCGGCGGCGACGTTCAAGAAGACGTTCGGCTTCCATCCGCTGGCGGCGTGGTGCGCTAACACCCAGGAATGCCTGGCAATGCTGCTGCGGCCCGGGAACGCGGGGGCGAACACGGTGGCCGACCACCTCACCGTGCTGAGCGCGGCGCTGGCGCAGATCCCCGACGCCTCCCGGGCGAAGATCCTCGTCCGGGTCGACGGCGCCGGAGCCACCCACGAACTGCTGGAGCACCTCGAAGCCCTCAACACAGCACGCCGCACGGTGCGCTACACGGTCGGCTGGAAAATGACCGCCGCCGATGAGCAGGCCATCGCACTGCTGCCCGAGTCAGTCTGGGAGGACACACTGAACCAGGACGGCACCGTGAACGGTGACGCACATGTCGCCGAGCTCACCGGGCTCAACACCCGGACAGGCTGGCCCGATCGGATGCGGCTGACGGTCCGACGTTCCCGTCCCTCACGCCGCCAGCTGGCCAACCTGACCGCGTTCGAGAAGAAGACGGGTTGGCGCTACTCGATCGCGGCCAGCAACATCCGCCACCTTTGGGGCATCGCCGGCTCCCACCAGCCCCAGTTCCTCGACGTCCTGCACCGCTCCCACACCACCGTCGAAGACCGCGTGCGCGCGAACAAGGCCCTGGGCCTGCACAACCTCCCCTCCCAGTCCTGGGAGGTCAACCGAGGCTGGGTACTGGCCGCGAACCTCGCCGCCGACCTGGACGCCTGGACCCGGCTCCTCGGCCTGCACGACCAGCCCGGCCTCTCCCACGCCGAACCCGACACCATGCGCTACCGGCTCTACCAGCTGCCGGCCAAGCACACCCGCCACGCCCGCCGCCGCTGGCTCACCCTCAGCAACAGCTGGCCTTGGCGCGAAGCCTTCCTGACCTGCTGGCAGCGGCTCTCCGCCCTGCCGGCCCTGAGCTGACAGACCACCAGCCGTTCCGACGAAGACCAGGGAGGGGAAGGTAACCGGGCCAGTGGAACCCGGCGCAGCCGCAGCGTTACGCGAAGGTCCGCCACCTCACCTCAGAGGACAAAACGGGCGAAGCGAAGCGACCAGACATCGGGTGATCACCGCAGACGGATCGAGGTTAGGACATCTAGGTCCCGAACTACACTGTTTCTGCCAGGAGTTGGGAGTCCAGGTTTGACCGAACACCGCGAGCCGTTCCTGTACGTCGTCGTCTGCGCATCAGGTATCGCAGGCGGAGTGGGCGAGCTGATCACGGCGGCCCAGGCCGAGGGTTGGAAGGTCGGCGTGATCGCCACTCCCCAGGGGCTCGGCTTCATCGGCCAGGAAGCCATCGAGGCCCAGACCGGCTATCCGATCCGTTCGGCCTGGCGCACACCCGGCGCCCCACGCCCCCTCCCCCCGGCCGACGCCATCGCGGTCGCGCCCGCGACGTTCAACACGATCAACAAGTGGGCCGCCGGCATCTCCGACACGCTCGCCCTCGGCATCCTCTGCGAGGCGTACGGACTCGGCATCCCGACCGCCGTCCAGCCGTACGTCAACTCCGCCCAGGCGGCCCACCCGGCGTACGACGAGAGCCTGGCCCGGCTCCGGGCGATGGGTGTCCTGATCGGCGACTACGTGCCCCGCACACCCACGGCCGACACGTACCGCTGGACGCATGTCCTCGACCTGCTTCGCCCGGTGGCGCAGTCGATCGCCGAGCGGGAGTAATCCGCGTTTCGTCCTTACCGGGCCTCCCGGCCGGCGCCGGGAGGCCCGCAGCGGAAGGTCGTCACACGCCCCCGAGGACGGGCTCGAGGTCGGGCTTGCCCGCCAGAGGCTCGATGGCGTCGTGACGCCTGAACAGCTTGCTCGGCCACCACATCCACCGGCCCACGTCCAGGGTCAGCGCGGTGACCAGCACCGACCGGACGATCATGGTGTCCAGCAGTACGCCGAACGCCACCGCGAAGCCGAGTTCGGCCGCGAACACCAGCGGCAGCGAGGCCATTGCCGCGAAGGTACCGGCCAGCACCAGACCCGCCGAGGTGATCACACCCCCGGTGGTGGACAGACCCGTCAGCGCGCCGCGCCGGGTGCCGTGCAGCAGTGCCACCTCGCGCACCCGGGTGACCAGGAAGATGTTGTAGTCGATGCCCAGCGCGACCAGGAACACGAAGGTCAGGAGCGGGAAGGAGGCTTCCGCACCGGCGAAGTGGAACACCTGATGGAACATCAGACTGCTCACGCCGAGGGCCGCTCCGAACGACAGCACCACCGTCGCCATCAGCAGCAGCGGCGCGACGATCGCCCGCAGCAGCAGCGCGAGGATGAGGAGCACCACCACCAGCACGATGGGGATGATCACCTTGGAGTCGCGGGCGGCCGCTTCCTGCGTGTCGAGCATGACCGCTGTACTGCCGCCGACCCGGGCGTCCGCACCCTCGATCCGGTGGACCGCGATCCTGGCCTGCTCGACGGTGCGCATCGCGGTCGTGCTGCTGGGGTCGTCCTTGAGTTCGCCGAGCAGGATGGCCTCGCCGTCCTTGACCATCGGCGCCGAGACCTCGCCGACTCCGGGGACGCCGGACAACACGGTCCGCACCTGCTCCGCCGAGGCGGCCTTGGCCACCACGAGGACGGGGTCGCCCGACCCGGCCGGGAAGTGCCCGGACCGGATCTCCTCGCCGACCACCATCTGCGTTGCGTTGGTGAACTGGTCCTTGTTGGAGAGCCCGTCGGCCTTGAGCCCGAACACCCCGATCGCCATGACGGCGAGAACGAGCGCGGTGCCGATCCAGACGATCCGCGGCCGGCCGGAGACGGCGGTGCCGACCTTGGTCCAGATGCCGTCCTTGACCGCCTCGGCCGATCCGTACGACGGCTTCACCGGCCAGAAGATCCAGCGGCCGCAGACGACCAGCAGGGCCGGCATCAGGGTGACCATGGCGAGCAGCCCGATCAGGACACCGACCGCGCAGGCCGGCCCGAGCCCCTGGGTGGAGTTGAGCGTGGCCAGCATCAGCAGCATCAGGCTGACCGCGACGGTCGCGGCGCTGGCGACGATCGCGGGCCCGGAGCGGTACAGGGCCTCCGCCATCGCCTCGTGCCGGTCCTCGTGCCGCAGCAACTCCTCCCGGTACCGGGAGATGAGCAGGAGCGCGTAGTCGGTGGCGGCACCGAACACCAACACGGTCAGGATGAAACTGGTCTGCTTGTTGACGACGAGTCCGACGTTCTTCGCCAACAGGTAGATCACCGCTTCCGAGGTGACCAGCGCGACGCCCACGGTCAGCAGCGGCAGCAGCGGCAGCACCGGGCTGCGGTAGGTGAGCAGCAGGATGACGACCACCACGAGCGCGGTGATCGTCGTCAGGGCGCCTCCGCCGCTGAACGCCTTGATCGAGTCGGCCGCGTAGCCGGCCGGTCCGGTGATGTGGAAGCCGAGACCGTTGGCGTTCTCCTCGCCGACCTTGTTCATCGCGGCGACGGTCTTGCCGATCCCCTCCCAGCCCGTCTGGTCCTTGTGGAGCTGGACCACGGTCTGGATGGCCTTGCCGTCCTGGGCCTTCAACGGCCCGTGCGGCTGACCCACCACGTTGTCGATGCCCTTGAACGCTTCGACGTCGGCCTGGGCCTCGGCCAGGTCGGCAGGGGTGACGCCCTCGGCCCGGTCGTAGATCACGATCGCGGGCAGCGTGTCGCCGAGCTGGAACCTCTCGGCCCGCTCGACCACCTTGGTGGACTCCGCATTACCGGGCAGCCAGGCCGAGTTGTCGTTCTTCTCGACGTCACCGAGCTGGCCGGCCAGCATCAGGGCCGGCACCAGGAGCACCGCCCAGAGCGCGAGGACGACCCACTTCCCCACTCGTCCACCGGGCAAGGACGCCATTCTTCGTATCACGTTGATTCCTCAGTGCTCAGTCGACGTGCGAGAGCCGGTCGGGATCCGCGGGCGCCACTCGTCCGCTTCCGCTCTCGGCACTTCGACGAAACACCGCACCGAAGTGTGAGGTCGGTGCTCCGGTGCGTTCCAGGGAGTGCGGGACACCGGCCGAGACGTACTACGACAACGGCTTCTCGGATACGATCAGTTGGGGGTGATTTGTTGGTGCCATGGCAACTCGGCACCGAATTTCGTCATGGGGCTGGACCGCTATCGGGGGATGAGCGTGGCTGCGGGGTTCGGGGTGCTGTTGCGTGAGTACCGGGTGCGTGCCGGTTGGACCCAGGAGGAGTTGGCGGAGCGGTCCGGAATCTCGCCGCACGCGATCAGTGTGCTCGAGTCCGGACGGCGGCGGCCGCGCCTGTCCTCCGTGGCTTGGCTGGCCACCGCGCTCGGGCTCGACGCCACCGCCCGGGAGCAGCTGATCGAGGCCGCCACCGCCGAGCGACCTTCCGCCCCGGTGCGGTCCGTCCAGGACCGGGCCGGGAGTACGGCGGCCGCCGGCGTAACCCTCTGTCAGCTCCCGTCCGACACACGGCTGTTCACGGGGCGCAAGGAGGAGCTGGACCGGCTGCTCGCACTGACCGAGGCGGCCCCCGGCGGCAGCGATGCCGGGATGGTGGTGATCTCGGCGATCGACGGGATGGGCGGTGTCGGCAAATCAGCGCTCGCCGTCCACGCCGCCCACCGGATGCGCGCGAGCTTCCCCGACGGGCAGCTGTTCATCGACCTGCACGGCCACACCGCCGGCCTCGCACCCGTCTCCGCCGAGGACGCGCTGGAGCGGCTGCTGCTCTCGCTCGGCGTCCCGCCGCAGTCGGTGCCGCAGGACCTCGGCGCCCGCGCCGGGTTCTTCCGCGCGCGGCTCGCCGACACCCGTACCCTGATCGTCCTCGACAACGCGGTCAGCACCGCGCAGGTGCGGCCGCTGTTGCCGGGTACGCCTGGCTGCCTGGTCCTCGTGACCAGCCGCCGACGGCTCACCGGCCTGGACGATGCCCACTCCCTGGCGCTCGACACCCTCGGGCCGGGCGAGGCGGCCGCGCTGCTGCACAAGGTGGCCGGCGCGGGCCGTATCCCGGCCGACCACCCGGCGACCGGCGAACTGGTCGCGCTCTGCGGCCACCTGCCACTGGCGCTTCGGATTGCCGCCGCCCGGCTGCGCCACCGCCGCGCCCTGCGGATCGAGGACCTGGTCGAGGAGTTGCGCGACGAACGTGACCGCCTCGACCGGCTCAGCGACGAGGACCGTGACCTGGCCGCGGTCTTCGAAACCTCCTTCACCGCCCTGCCGGAGCCCGAGCAGCAGCTCTTCAGCCGGCTCGCTCTGGTCCCCGGACCGGACTTCGACGCGTACGCGGCCGCCAACCTGACGGGGAGTGACCTGCGCACGGCGGAGCGCCTGTTGGAATCCTTGCTCGACCACCACCTGGTCATGGAGCACACCCCGGGCCGTTACCGCTTCCATGACCTCGTCGGCCTCTACGCCCGGGCACGAGGCGGCTCCGCCGGAGACGACCGCGAGCGCGAGGCAGCCCTGGCACGGCTGCTCGACTTCTACCAGCACAGCGCGGCCGGCACGGACCAGTACGTGGGGCAGTACAGCCGCCCCACCCCGGCACCGACCACTCCGGTGCCCGCGGTCGCCCCCCGCCTGTCCGACCGGGCCCAGGCGCTCGCCTGGCTGCGGGCCGAACACGGCAACCTGCTGGCCGCGGCCACCGGCATGTCGCCCACCCGGGTGATCGCCCTCAGCGCGTCGGTGGCACCGTTCCTGCTCCAGGACGGGCCGTGGCGGCAAGCCGCCGACCTGCACCGCGCTGCAGCCGCCGCCGCACGGGAGACGGGCGACCGGCACGGCGAGGCCGGGGCGCTGGGTGACCTCGGACGGGTCCGGCACGCGCTCGCGGAGTTCAAGGACGCGGGCGAGCTGCACGAGCAAGCGCTGGCGGTCTACCAGGAGTTGGGCGACCGGCACGGCGAGGCCTGCGCGCTGGAGGACGTGGCCCGGATCCGCTACATGCTCGGCGAGTTCCGGACCGCGCACGGTCTGCACGAGCGGGCGCTGGCGATCTATCAGGAGCTGGGCGACCGGCACGGCGAGGCCCACGCGCTGTGGGGCCTGGGCCGCGCCCGGAACGCAACCGGTGAGTACGAGACCGCCGCCGACGCCCTGGAACGGGCGGTGGCGGCCTTCACGTCCGTGGGAAAGCGACTCGGCGAAGCCAACGCGCGCTGGGACCTCAGCCGGGTGAGACGGGCGACCGGCGACCACGCCGGCTCGGTCGACCTGCTGGAAGAAGCCCTGACCATCATGCAGGAGCTCGGCAACCGGCACGGCGTGGCCAATGTCCTGTGGAGCCTCGGCCAACTACGGGCCGTCGTCGGCGACCACACAGCTGCCGCCGACGCCTTCGAGCAGGCCCTCGCGATCTACGTCGACCTCGGCAAGCCTGACGGCGAGGCTTACTGCCTGAAGGATCTGGGTCGCCTCCACCTCGCGACCGGGGACGTCGCCGGAGCGACCGACCTGCTGGAACGGGCCCTGACCGTCTTCCGTGCACACGACCTGCGCTACGGCGAACTCAACATGCTGCACGACCTGGGCCGCGCCCGGCAGGCAAGCGGCGAGACCACGGCCGCCGCTGCCCTGTTCGAGCAGTCCAGGGCGTTCCAGCGCGAGTACGGCGACCAGGCCGGCGAAGCCGAGGTGGTCCTCAGCGCGGCCTCCCTCGCCGTCGACACCCACGGACCGCAGGCAGGGCGCGCCCTGTACCAGGAGGCCCGACAGCTCGCCCGGGAGGGCAACAGCCGGCTGATCGAGGCCAAGGCCCTCGAAGGCGTCGCCCGCTGCGCCGAACTCGCCGGCGACCGCGACGCCGCGACGGCGGAACTCCGCCAGGCCGTGGACCTCTACCGCGGTCTGGGTGTGGCCGAGGCCGAGCCGGCGGCGGCGCGGCTGGCCGTCCTGGAGAGCGGCGACCTTCACGGCTGAGCCCCGGTGGCCGTCCGCGTCCGTGCAGCGAAGCAGCTGCCTGCCGTAACGCCAAGCAAACGCCAGGTTCTCGCCATGGGGGGAGCCACGGCCTGCGCACAGGATGGCTCCTGACGCCGCACCACCTGACCGGGAATCACCGCCGGTCGGGCGGCGTCGACCTCTGTTGCCGAACCCGCCCGGGGACAGCCGTCGCGCCGCGAAGCGCGGGCCGGCGCGACCGGGCTCTTGGGGGAACTGTGCTGACCGTCAACTTCGGCGTCCCGGATCTCGCCCGCACCCGGTTCGTCGTCTCACCGATGGGCCACGTCCTGACCGCCCTGACCGGATCCCACCCCTGGGCGGGCGCCCGGCGCGCCCGCTGGTGGATCCGGATGCGCGGCCGGGTACCGCACACCGTCGCGCCGCTGCTGGACGTGGTCAGCGCATGCCGCACCGGCATCCCGGACTTCCTGGTGGCCCATGTGCCGGGCACCCGCCGACAGCTCGCCGACGAACTCGACGCCCTCCTGGCCACCACCCCGGCCGAGTTGCGGCAGGCACTCACCGGGTACGGCACCGGGCGGGCCGTGCCTCGTGTCGTCATCGAGCTCCGCGACGGCGACACCCGCCAGCTGCGGCGGCTCGCCGACAGCGCCCGGGCCCTGTTCCAGACCTGCCTCGCCGAGGACTGGTCCGACATCCAGCGCCACCTGCGGACCGACATCGCCCAACGCGCCCACATCGCCGGTGAGGCCGGGATCGGTGCCATGCTGGGCGGACTCCACCACCGTGCCAGCTGGCGGGAGGACGGAGTGCTCCGCTGCGCGGTGGGTGGACCCGACCGGGTCATCGATCTGAACGGCCGGGGCCTGGAGCTGTACCCGAACTTCTTCGTCCAGGACGGTGTCGGTGCCGTACTCGTACCGCGCCGGCCGGCGGTGCTGCTCCACCCGACCACCGGTCCGTCGGCCGACCGCGAGGAGCTCACGACGGACCCGCTGAGCGGTCTCATCGGTTCGGCTCGCGCCCGCGCCCTCCGAGCCGTCGGGCAGGAGCCCTGCAGCACCACCGAACTCGCGGCACGCCTCGGGATCGGTCTGTCCACCGCCAGCGCCCACGCCGCTGCCCTGCGGATGACCGGGGCGATCACGACACAACGCCAAGGGCGTCAGGTCCGGCACCTCGTGGCGCCCCTCGGGCATGCCCTGCTGTCAACGGTCAGTTGAGCCACCGCGATCCGCCTGGTCGGCGGCCCTCACCGGTTTCCCCCGGCCACGCGACGCGGCCGGGGGGCAACCGGTGAGGGGCCGAGGATCAGTTGAGCGGGCCGCAGCTGGCGCTGCCCTGGGGCGTGCCGTTGTAGTAACGCTGGACGCAGGCCTTCATGTAGTGGCCCGGACCGTCGTAGAACCACGGCGACTGGGCCCCGGTGCCGGTGGCGGGGGCCGAGCTCCAGATCAGGTTGCCGTTGTCGTACATCGTGAAGCGGCACCAGTAGGGGTCGCTCGCCGAGTTCTGGGTCGGGTTGTTCGCCATCTCGTCGTGGTAGGCGCCGTTGACCCAGTGGAGTTCGATCTTCTCGACGGCCTGGCAAGACCCCGAGCCGATCGAGTAGTTGCCCTCGGCCGCGGCGAACGCCTGGCTGGGGCTGAGGGTGAGCGTGGCACCGAGGGTGAGCGTGGCCGCTGCGAGCAGACGGGTGGCACGAGCAGAAAGCATGGTGGTCCTTCCAAGGACGGAGACGGCTACGGGTGCCGGGCGCCCGTCGGCGCCCAGGAGCAGTTCACCGCCGACGCGTCGGTCACGGCCAGCTATTCGCCCCCGGGGCGAATAGTCGGCCCCGGCTCCTGTCCTCCGGAAGGTCCCCATCTGCCGGGAGACCAAGGACACCAGGTCCAGGGCCGGCCGTCCCGCTCCTGCTCGGTGTAGCCGAACGGAACTGAGACCACACAACGACGAAGGCCCCGACCGCTAGGCGGTCGGGGCCTTCGTGAAGGCGGAGGATACGAGATTCGAACTCGTGAGGGTTTCCCAACACGCTTTCCACCTGTTCGTCTGGGCGTTCGGGGGCGCCCGTGGCCGTCCTGACCTGTGGCGGAACGATTCGCTCGCCAGACTGTGGACGTTGCCGAACGGGGGTGAATGCAAACAAGACTGCACCCAGAGCTAGCGACGCTCTGCCTGGGCAGAGCCCGCATGGCTGACGCCCAGGCGCTGACCCAGGATGCAAATAGAGCTTGGCGCGGGCAGCGGGTCCGACGCGTCCCCACGTGTCCGCACCTGGGCGTAGGGTGCTTGCACCTTCCGCATGAGTAGGGGGACCTGTTGGACAAACGTCTGACCGAGAAGCAGCGGCGGGAGCTGCTCGTCAAGTGGATAGCGCCCGCTACCGAGGCCGAAGCCGCTCGGCAGGAACGGGCCGAGCGCATGGTGAAGGCCGCCATCGCTACCCATGGGGCCTTCGCGGAGCTGGACATTACCGTGGCGGCGAAGGGCTCCTACCGCAACAACACGAATGCCCGAGCCGACGCCGACGTGGACATCAAAGTCCAGCTCAACCGGCCGGTTCACGCGGACTTCCCGACGCTCGTCAACTGGGCCCGGCGTCAGGAGATCCTGGGCAAGGCCTACGGCGGGCCATGGCGGGCTGGCAAGCTGCGTCTGGAGGTCTTCAATGCCCTGGAGGAATACTTCAGCGGGCCCATTGACGCGGACCATAACATCGCGTTCAACGTCCCTGCGGTTGCCGGAAGCCGCCCCAGCATGGACGTCGTTCCATGTTTCCGTTACCTGCTCTACACCGACTTCAACTGCGAACAGGTCCACGAAGGCACTGTCGTCTACGCCAAGGACGGCAAGGAGATCGTGAACTGGCCGGATCAGCAGCTGGAGAACGGCCGAGAAAAGAACACTCGCACCGGCCGGCGCTACAAGTTCGCGGTTCGTGTGCTCAAGGCAGTGGAGAACGAGCTGGCCGCGCAGAAGGTCATTAAGCCGCTGCCGTCCTACTTCTCCGAGTGCCTGATTTATAACGTCCCGGACGACATCCTCACCCATGGCACCTTCGACGACGCCATCCGGGAATCGCTCGTCCACCTCGACCGCCAGCTCGGCTGGTGGTTCGGAGACTGCGGGCGGGGCATGGTCGAGCCGAACGGGATCAAGAAACTCTTCGGACCGGGCCAGAAGTGGACGGTCGACGATGCCCAGACCCTTGCGAAGGGCGCCTGGACCTACCTCAACTACGGGTGAATCCGATGAGCCCTGCCACCACAGTCCGAACGACGGCAACAGCGCTGACGACCGTCTACACCATCGCGCTTCCGCTCCTCGGTATCACTCCCGCCGAGAATCTGAAGCATTTATTCGCCTATCTGCCGTCGCTGCTCAGCTATGGCGTCCTCGTCTTCGACAAGTGGGCCTGGCGTTGGCCGCTCATTCATCGCATCACCGGGCACCCGTGGATCGGCGGCACCTGGCGCGCGATGCTCACCACGGCCTCCGAGAGCCGCATCCCCGCCAGTGGGAATCGCGGCCCCATCACCAGCTACCTGACCATTGAGCAGACCTACTGGACACTGCACGCAACGCTGCGCACCGCAGAGAGCAGGTCCCGCTCGACCAACGCGACCATCGTCAAGACGGACGGCTCGGGGATTGCCGAAGTGCGCTTTCTGTACGAGAACACGCCCCGCACCGAACATCTGAGGCGCAGCCCCCGACATGAGGGGGCATGTCAGCTCTCCGTGACCGGGCGCGCGCCGCGCAGTATCACTGGCAGCTACTTCACCAGCCGCTACACCGCTGGCGACATGGACCTAAGCTTGATCGACCGCTCGACGAACTATGGAACCTTTGCTGAAGCTCAGACTGCGGACCAAGGCTCCGCAGAGTCCGGCTGACAGGACGACCGCTTTCCTTGATTATTGTGCAGCAGAGCATACGCAGACCTTCTAATACGAGTTGGTGAATACTGGTGAGCGGGCACTTTATCAGGCAGTTCATGTGGGGCTATCAGTCGCATTTTCGAATCTCGACCGAAGTCGCGATGCAGTCAGCGCTGGAGGCTATCGGTTTTGCTGGCGACCCCAAGGTCATCTTGGTTGGCTTTCAGGTTTCCGGCGAGCATGAGTTCAGCATCTGCATCGAGCCCGAAGATGGCCTGTACTCTCCGGCTGACTTAGAAGGTGTACGCGAACGAGAGGCAGAGCTCTATGCGGGCCACTCAGATCGACGTATGCATTACAGCGATGCGCGATCTCATAATCTGCGTCACCAGGAGCTGCGCGACAGGATGCGAGCCAAAGCGCTTGAAGAGGCGTTTTCGACAATTCCGACTGAGGGCGGAAGGAGTATCTTTTCCGGTGGATCGATCCGGGTCGGAGACTACGATGTGCACATTGTCGTCAGTGTCGACGGGGGCACCCTTGATCGGGTACCGAAGATTTTCACGGAAGAGCGTGACAGGTTCGCAATTCAACGGTCCTTGGTGCATGCGGTCATCAATGAAGTGATCAGACGTGCCACACGCTCGCTACATCTCCCAGATGCCGGTTCAGGATTGCTGGTAACGGGAGCCAGTACCGATGAGATTGTCCGTAGTGCGACTGAAGCTCTGCTTCGATCGGCTATGAATTGTGCGGGATTCTGGTTTGGCAGTGAAAACCATCTGCTGATGAGCAGCATTTCAGCCCTACCCTACGAGGGGCGTTCTGGATCTGGCCGCCTTATTATTGCAGAGAGAAGTCATCCTGCTATTGAGGTCCTGCTCAATTTTCGGCGGCCAGTGAAGATGCGCAACGTGCCAGCGGTGAGAAAGCTCTTGGAGGCGAGCGGCCCTGAAGCGGATTTGCTAACTGACGGAGAGTCTGTCTATGGGCTCGGCAAAATAGCGCATGAGTATGCTGTCGCCAGTGAGACTGTATTCGTGGTAAGTGTGACCAACCGGGGCGTCTGGGAACTGTCTCACGGGGGAGAAGTGCTCCTGACCGTCCGAGATGGGATCCCGCATTTGCCGACGAGCGTGCTGGATTTGGAATATTTTCGCGATCTGGTCGATCGACTATTTTCGGATGCTGACGTGACGATCCTGTCGAACCTCGCTAGAGCTGCTGGAGAGCACCGGCACGGCGCCATGCTAATCATCTCGGGAGATGCGGCCGGCGAGTCTGAGCGCCTGTCCCCTCAAGCCTGGGCTATTGAACCAGTCGAACTCTCGCCTCAACTGCTGAATCAGCTTACAGACATGGATGGGGCGGTTCTGATTGATCCGCACGGTCGATGTCACGCCGTTGGTGTGATTCTCGATGGCGTAGCGCATGGGATAGGTGATCCAGCTCGCGGAAGTAGATTTAATAATGCCGTCAGATATCTTGATACGGATCCGCCTGCGACGATTGTGATCGCCTATAGTGCGGATGGCGGAGTCGATATTCTCCCTAGACTTAACTCCCGCATTGATAGGACTGTCGTGGATAGCGCGGTAAATCGGTATCTCGCTGCCTCGGCAACCAATCCGGTGGATACGGCTGCAGCCGGTCAGGCCTGGGACTTGGTTAGCTCTCTCCGCTTCTACCTGTCTGCCATTCAATGCGAGGCGCTCAATCGGGCACGTGCTGCCGTCGATGCATGGGAAGAAAAGCATCTCTCTATTAGGATTGTTAGAGGGGACGTGCATCCAGATCCGCGCATGAACGATAGCTATTGGATTTGATGCTGCAGGCATATTTGGTGCATGCCGAAACGCGGGGCGTTGCGGCCCGAAAGCCCGTTAGCCTGATGCGGCATGCCGACTATGTCCAGCCGCCTTGCCTGCCTCGTCTCGCCGCATCGCGGTCATGGACAGCTCGGCGAGGCGGGGAAGGAAGGCCACTTCGAGCTGCTCCACAGGGTGCAGGAGGTTGCGCTCGCAGGTTTCGGTGGTCCAGACCGTGCAACGAGACCTCGGGTAGGCAGGGTTGATCCCGATCTCTCCCTTGGGGATCGTCCCATTGAATGGGGTGGGGATGCCCTCGGTGTTCCAGTACGCCCACGCTTCCAAGGCCTTGGCCTGCTCGAAGGCGAGGTACAGCTCCGGATAGCGATCGACGATCCGCATCTCTCGGAAAACGAGCTGCCCCAGCAGGCCAGGTGCGGCTACGGCGAGCACATCGAAGTCCGAGCTACGGAAGGTGAAGGCCGCCGCGTCCTGGTCAGGGGCGAGCGTCACCGTTGCGAAGAGGTGCGACAGACGGCGCATTACGTACCGGGTGACTCCGCCGGGCAGGCCGGTCTCTATCTGGCCGACGAGCTCAAGGAGCCGCTTGTATCCCGGGTTGAAGCGGGACAGGTCGAAGAGCTTGTCCATGCCTTGTACGGCCGAGAAGGCGAGTCTCTTGTAGAGGCGGTTGTTCATCTCGCCGAGCTGTGCGTACGCCTTGGTCTGATGGCTGGTGGAGTGGAGCATCAGGTACTCCGATAGCACCTCGAAGTAGAGGTAGCCAAGAAAAGGGAAGGCCGGGACGGTGGCGGCGAGCTGTTCGATGAAGTCGGTGTCGGGTGTTGGCGTTCCGGTGGCGTTGGCGAGGAGGGCGTCGAGGAACGGGGCAGCAGCCTGGACTCTCTGCAGGATGGTGCGGCGGAGTTGGGCGCCCTCGGGCTCGGTTAGGAAGCTGCGGTGGGTGAGGTACGTGCGCAGGTGGATGGCGCCTAGCCGGAGGTAGTCGATGCCCTTGGGCGGTACGGGAGCGTCGGGAGTGATCTCGAAGACGAGGGTGAGGGTGTGCTTCTTGGTCTCCAGCAGGTAGGTGCCCAGGTTGTGGGGGCGGAGGCCGGCGGGCTCGGGGGTGAGGGGCGCGCAGTAGAGGGCCGCGACCAGGCAGCCGGTAGAGGCATAGAGGTGTCCGCTGGCGCGGATCGCGTCCAGGGCCACAGTGGTGTGCATCAGGTGGATGGGGCGTCCCGAGGTCAGCGTCGTGGTCATGGCGTTGCCGCTCAGCAGCCAGCCGTTGGGCGTCTCGTGTGCAAGGTGGTGGCGCCAGTCGGCTTCGGTCTCGGCGAGTCCGGATGGGCCGGGTCGGGTTGTGCTGCTGGTGTGGGCGTTGTCCCACTCGCTGTGCATGGACGACCTCCTACTGATGGGGGTTGAGGAGCTGGCTGGCATAGATGAGGGCCCCGCGGTTGGTTGCGCCGTTGAGTCGGGCCTGTTCGCTTCGGATGACCAGGTCGAAGGCGACGGGGTGGAGCCATACGGGGATGACGATGCGCAGCTGGGAGGGATCGGGCCACCACCGGCTGAGGGGAAGCCGGTAGCGGTCAAGGCAGTCGGCCGCCTTGAGAAGGTCGATCAGGTGGGGCGCCCGCTGGTACGCGAGGTTCTGCTGCGAGGTGAAGGCCGTGTACGGGACGTCGTGCAGGCCGATCGCTGTGGCTGCCTGCTGGGAGAGGTCAGGCGGGAGTTCGCGGCCGAGCACGGTAGCCACGGCGTGCTGGTTGCGGGTGAACCAACCTGCTGCCCGACGGCCGTGCCCGGGATCGTCACGGTCGTCGCGCCGCTGGCAGTCGTGGACTGCTGCGGCGGCGCAGAGGGCAGCGGTGTGATCGCGGTCGAGTCCGTGCTCCTGGGCGAGCAGACCGGCGAGCAGGGAAACTCGGGCGTTGTGGCGGATGCCGTGGATGGAGTCGACGAGCTGTGGCTGCGCGAACCAGGTGACGTCCGGTACCAGCATCAGAGGCGGATGTGGCAGGGTGGGCGGCGCTGCTGAGGCCTCGGGCCGGTTTCCGGCGATCCAGGCGAGTGTGTCCTGGTCCATGACCTGATGGGCTGGAAGGCTCCGGTTCTCGGCGAGTTCTCTGAGCGACGCGGTGCGGTGATCCGACGTTCGTGAGGTCATCTCTGGTTCCTCGAAGGGAAGAGGTTCGGTGGGCGTCAAGCTGGGTGTGGCGATCCTGACCATGGGCACGCGGCCGAAGGAGCTGGCCGAGCTGCTGGCCTCGGTGGAGATGCAGACGGTCCAGGCCGCGAAGGTCGTGGTGGTCGGCAACGGGTGCGCGCTGCCGGAACTGCCGTCGTGGGTCGAGGGCGTGGAGCTGGCGGACAACCTCGGAGTGACCGGAGGCCGGAACGTCGCGCTGGAGCACCTGCGGGACGTGGACGTGGTGATCGACCTGGACGACGACGGCCTGCTGGTTGCCGACGACGTCCTCACCCGGATCACGGCCCTGTACGAGGCCGATCCCGGGCTGGGCATCGTGAGCTTCCGGATCGCAGACGAGACCGGCGTCACTCAGCGGCGCCACGTCCCCCGGCTGCGGGCCGGTGACCCGATGCGTGGCGGTGAGGTGACCGGCTTCCTCGGCGGTGGCCACGCGTTGTCCTCCAAGATGCTGGAGCAGGTCGGGGACTGGCCGGATGCCTTCTTCTTCGCGCACGAGGAGACCGACATGGCCTGGCGGGCGCTGGATGCCGGGTGGCGCGTGTTGTACGTCCCCGAGCTGCTGCTCCAGCACCCCCGAACCAGCCCGACCCGGCACTCTTTCTTCTACCGGGTGAACGCCCGCAACCGCGTGTATCTGGCGCGCCGTCACCTCCCGATCCTGCTGGTGCCGGCCTACCTCGGCGTGTGGGTGGCGCTCACCGTCGCCCGGACCCGGGACGCGGTCGGGCTGAAGGCGTGGTTCGCGGGCTTCGCCGAGGGCTGGCGCACACCGTGCGGCCGACGCAAGCCGATGCGCTGGCGCACGGTGTGGACCATGACCCGGCTGGGCAGGCCGCCGATCATCTAGGCCGCTTCAGCCTGGCGCATCCAGTCGGGGATGGCGGCGGGGGTGGCCTTGAGCCAGGCGACGTAGCGGGCGACGCCTTCCGCCATCGTGATGCTCGGCCTCCAGCCCAGCAGATCCTCCATCCGCTGGACGGAGGCGTAACCGCCCTCGGGGTCGCCGGGCGGCATGGGCGTATCGACCAGCGGGGCGCCCGGGTAGTGGCTGCGGACGAGTTCGGCGACTTGCCGGATCGAAGTTCCGTTTCCGGTACCGATGTTGATGGTCTCGTTGTGTGCGCGGGACGCGATAAGCGTGCGCAGCGTGCCGGTGGCGATGTCGTCCACGTGGACCAGGTCGCGGATCTGGTGGCCGCCGCCGTTGAGGTGCAGCGGCAGGCCGAGCGCGGCCCGCATGGCGAACCAGGCGACCACCCAGGAGTGGCTCCGCTCCTTGACGACCTGCGGTTCGCCGTAGACCGAGAAGTACCGCACGACGACGTACGAGATGCCGGTGCAGCCGAGTACGGCGGCGGTCTGGTACTCGCCCCATGCCTTGCTGTTGCCGTACACCGACATCGGCTGGACCGCCGCGTTCTCCACGAACTGCGGGCTGCCGTTGCCGTAGACGCTGGCGGAGGAGACGAACACCATCCTGCGCACCCGGTCCGAGGCGGCGACGGAGTCCAGGACGCGCTGGGTGCCGGTGATGTTGGT
This sequence comes from Kitasatospora gansuensis, assembly GCF_014203705.1. Lineage (NCBI taxonomy): Bacteria > Bacillati > Actinomycetota > Actinomycetes > Kitasatosporales > Streptomycetaceae > Kitasatospora > Kitasatospora gansuensis. The sequence continues at coordinate 6,929,725 of NZ_JACHJR010000001.1, read as the reverse complement.
GTCGATGGCATCCAACGGCCGGCGCGTGCAGGCCGCCACGTCGGCCAGGGCGGCGGCGTGGATCACGTAGTCGCAGCTGGAGATCACCTTGCGCATCAGGTCCGGCTCGGCGATGTCGCCGACGATGAAGTCCGGGTCGGAGGCGTCAATGCCGAACCGCTCGCGGTACACCTCGTGCGGGTAGGCGTCGAGCTTGCACACCGAGATGGGGCGGGCGCCGAGTTGGCGGAGCTGGGACGTGATGCGGCTGCCGATGAGGCCACCGGCTCCGGTGACCAGCACGGTCTTTCCTGAGAGCTGTTCGAGGGACAAGAGGTTTTCCTCTCACGCACGGGACTGGTGGGGCCGCAGAACCGCGGCAGCCCGTTTGGCGATTCGTCAGCTGGCGCGGTGCTGTGGACAGCGGCAGGCGGGCCAGGTGGCCGAGGGGTGGTAGGCGTAGGCGTCGGGTCCCGATTCCACGGTGATAACGCCGGAGTCGGCGTACCGAGTGCCATCCTTCGCAATCTTGAACGTGCGGATGTACAGGCTCTGGTGGCGCTCCTCGGGGAGCTTGAAGTCCGCGGAGTTCTCGGTGCTCACGCCGCCGACTCCCGGTGCCGCTTGCGGCGGCGACGACCGGCAGCGAGCTGACACAGGATCAGAGCGCGTCGGCGGGCGCGTTCCCGGTTCGGGACGAAGATGAGGGTCCGGTCACCGGCCTGAATGTGGATCTCGGCGCTGTTCACGCGGCGGGTGCGGTCGGCAGTCGTCATCAGCGTCTCCGGGGTCGCGAGTTGGCGGGGCGGCTCTCGATGCCGAGGGCATGGCTGGAGCCGCCGCAGGCCGCTGCTCCACAGGGGTCCAGGACCCGAATCGGCTCCACCCTGCGGAGCGGCATGCAGCTAGTGAACCGCCCAATGGCTACTGGGAGTACGGTATTGGGCACGCTATGCGGTTTAAGGGGTTTAACGGCCCGTCAGGGAGGTGCGTTTTGGCTCCGACGAGGGAACCGAACGAGCGGCTGCGGAAGGCCATCGACGAGACGAAACTCTCCGGTGATGCGATCGCGCGCCTGGTCAGGAGGGTGGCGGCCGAGCATGACGAGCTCCTGGAGACCAATAAGTCGAGCATCACGCAGTGGAAGAACGGCGGTCAGCCAGCCGGGAACGTCGGTGCCTTCCTGGCCGAGGCGTTGGGCCGCGCTCTCGGCGGACGGGTCGTGACGCTGGACGAGATCGGCCTGATCGCGCCCGCACCCCAAAAACCCGACTGGGACGCGGATACGCTGAGCGCGCTGGCCGAACTCGGGAGAGCCGACGTGGACGTGGAACGCAGGCGGGCCTTGGGGGTGGCGGTCTACTCGGTGGCCGCACTCTCTCTGCCCAACGAAGACTGGTGGCAGCGCATGGCCGAGCGGGGCAGCGCGCGCAGCTCTGCCGCAACCCGGCGGGTCGGCCCCGGCGACTTGGCAGCCGTCCGCGACATGACCACCCTGTTCTCCCAAGTGGACCAACGCCGAGGCGGTGCCCACGCCTGGACGTCCGTGGTGCAGTACCTGACGACCGACGTCATCGCCTACCTGCGGGGCAAATTCACCGACGAGCGTGTTCGCGGTGATCTCTTCTCCGCAGCCAGCGAACTCGCCTACCTGGCGGGGTGGATGGCGTTCGACGGAGGCCAGCACGCAACAGCGCAGCGGTACTTCGCCGAGGCGGTGAAGCTCGCGGCCGAGGCCGGCGATCCGCCGATGGCCGCTCACGTGCTGCGGGCGATGGCGCACCAGGCCATCGACCTCGGACACCACCAGCAGGCTCTCAACCTCGCCGCCGCATCCGTCGACGGCAACCGGTACGCGCTCGCCTCCCCACGGGAGCGGGCCCTCCTTGGCGTCGTCCACGCTCGAAGCCTGGCCTCCGCTGGCCGCAAGAACGCCGCCGCCAAGGCGCTGCTGCGGGCCGAGGACGACCTGTCCGCCGCGAGCGACGACATCGCTGAGCCGGACCGGGTGTTCTTCTTCGGCGAGGCGAGCCTGGCCCACGAGACCGCCTGCGCCCTGCGCGACATAGGAGACCTCGACGGCTCGGTGCGCGAGTTCCACCACAGCGTCCGCACTCGCAAGGCGACGAAGTTCACCCGCACCCATGCGGTGACGCTGGGATACCTCGGCTCCGTGTACGCGCAGATGAACAACATCGACAGAGCCTGTGCCACGTGGTCACAGGCGCTCGATGCCATGGACGGCGTTCGGTCCGGCCGCACCCGCCAGGCCGCCGCTGACATGCGCACCCTGCTCTCCCCCTACCGGCGGCGCGGTACCGCGGCGATCAGCGAGATCGACGCGCGCGCTGCGGCGTACCTGTCTGAAACAGCCTGATGAGGAGTCACTAATGGCGGACCGTGAGACGTTCGAGGTCGAGGCCCTCGGCCACGTGGTCGGCGGCCGGATCGAACCGACAGACGACTTCTGGGGTGGCACCCAGGCGATCATCCGGCTGGACGGATCCCTCTTCCCGACCGATGCGACCAAGGGGCTTGAGGACTTCTCGCACCTGGAGGTCGTCTTCCGGTTCCACCTCACCGATCCGACGGACCTGAACCTCGGCGCCCGCCGGCCCCGGGACAACCCGGACTGGCCGGAGGTCGGGATCTTCGGCCACCGCAACATGCGACGCCTGAACTGGCTCGGAGTCTCACGCTGCCGCCTGCTCAAGGTCGACGGGCTGGACCTCCACGTCGAAGACCTCGACGCTGTCGACGGCACTCCGGTCCTGGACGTGAAGCCGTGGTTCGGCGAAATGGGGCCTCGCGGAGAGCAACACCAGGCCGAATGGACGACTGTCATGCTCCGCGACTACTTCGCGCCCACGGCCAACGACTGACGGCGGACCGTGACTGTCCGATCGTGAGGATCGGTGGTCTGCTCTGGGGCCAGCTCGTCGAACCGTCAGCTGGACGTCGGAAAGGGCTGACTGAGACGGGACCGCGGAGGGCCCCGACCGCTGAGCGGTCGGGGCCCTCGTTTGCCCTGGCGGGCGAGGCGGAGGATTCGATATTCGAACTCGTGAGGGTTTTATCCCAACACGCTTTCCAGTTCTCCCGAACGCCGTCCGCCGGGGTTCACACCCGTCCTGACCTGCGGCGGAGCGTAGGGTGGGGCGGTGACTGAACCTGCCCGGACGGGGGTGAATGAGATCAGAACTGAGACCAGGCCTGCTCGGTCGCTAGGCATGGGCTTGGCGTGTCAGCTGATCGGGTCAGGGGAGGTATAGACGTATTGGAGTGTGTAGACCTGGTCGTCGACCATGTACCCAGGGGCAACGACGAAGCGGACAGGATCGTTCGGGTCGCATGACGACCAGGGTTCCTGGCGCTCGGGGTTCAGGGGCCGGTCCTTGAGGATCATGAAATCCCAGCGTGCTTGTAGGCCAGCCTTGTTCGCACGCTGCCGGAGGTTGTCGCAGTCGGCACGCAGGAGCGCAAGTGGGTCGCTTTCGGTCCAGGTTGTGCGAGCGATACCCAGGGCGTTCCAGGCGCCTTCGCCTGCTGGGAGGGGACGGGACAGATCCGCGAAGAGTGCCCTTGTGAGCTCGGCTAGGAAGCGGGGAACTCTCTGCCGATCCGCATAGTGCCCGGTGCGGCTGCTCGCCTTGTGGTGGGCGCGTGCGAAGGCGTGGAGGCGTTGTTCCACGAGGGCTCGGTAATCCGCAGCGATTGTCTGGTGGGCGCTGTGCTCGGCGGTGGCGACGTCACTGCGGCCTTGAGTGCGTGTGGCGATGAGGGATGCAACACGGTCCTCAAGTCGGCGGTTCCGCTCGGTGAGTTCGTCATTGGCCTCTTGCAGGCGCTTGTGGGCGTTTTCGAGCCGCAGGACTCGAACATTGAATTCATCCATCTTTCTGGCGACTTCGGTAGGCAGCAGCCGGAAGGGATGTCGGGTGAGGTGGCTGATGACGGCTTCAACGAGGTCCGCTGACTTGATGCCCCAGGAGTCGATGGTTGGCGCGGTGGCGTAGGCAGGTGGGTGGCTGAGGTCGATCACCGGTTCCTCGAAGCGGGCGTGCTGGCCGCGCTGATGCCGGTACTCGTATTCGTACTCATCGTCGCCGGCGTAGTAGCTGATGGTCATGTCACCGAGTCTCAGTAGTTAGAGTGGAAGCGAGCGGTGACCTGGACCTCTTCGTCTGTCTGGACAACGACGGCACGGACCTTGAACTCGGTCTCCCCGAAACGCATGTGGATCCTGACGGCCCTGTCCTCGAGGGCGAAGCGCATCACGCTCTGGACGTCAGCCACGATGGTCCCGATCTTGTCGCAGCCTGGCTCGGTGACGTAGCGGGGATCGGAGTTGACTGTGGCGTGCAGGTCGAATTGAACCTTTGTTTGAGTTGCTTCCACAGGCGTATAGACGTGGATGACCTCCTGATCGACGTCGACAGTCTGGCCGGCCGAGACGAACATGGAGAAGCGTTCCCGGCACAAGATGTTGCCGGTGCTCTTGGAAACCCTCCTCAGCTCCTCCGGGTCGATGCCCTCCTCGAACTCCATGTTGCTGGCGACGCCGTAGGTGAAGCGGCTACGTCGAGCCCGGGTGTGAGGCTCATAGCAGAAGTGGACAGCGCCGAATAGCACAGCGACGTTGGGGTCCGGCGGGATGAGGACGGCGGCGCGGTCGCCAAGATGATCCTTGACGGACTGCTGGAGGTAGGGGGAAGTGCTGAAACCTCCGACGAGCAGGACTACGTCCGACTGGGACGTTTCCGTGCGGGATTGCCGCATCTCGTCCAGCTGGTCATCGATGAGCTCCAGAATGTCGGGGACGACGTTGTCGAACAAGGAGCGGACCTCGGCTGCAGTGATGACGATGGCGTCGCAGACGTTGTCTTGTAGGCGGCGCAGCCGACGACGCCCGGCAGCACCGAGATGGCGGTCGATGGCGGAAGGGATGTTGAGGTAGATAGGCTCCTGTTGGTCTACACCGATGTGAAGCTTGGCCCGCTCCCACGCATCGGTGAGGTCTAGCAGGGCCTCGGGGTACTCCTCGCGCAGTTCCTGAAGGACCGCTGCGCCACCAAAGCGGGAAACCAGGAACTGGTCCTCAAAGGCACGGTTGAGGTAGTCGGAGCCGAGGCGTCCTCCGTTGACGCGGCCGATCTCCACCATGCGCCCGGCGGAGTCGTTCTCGTACGCGGTGATGTCGACGGTCCCACCGCCGCAGTCAGCAACCATGAACCGAGCGCCCGCGGTCATCAGGTCAGCGGGGCTGCCATCGCCCGAGGCAATACTCACCCCGCAGACACGGGCGTAGTGCGCGGCGGCTTCGGGTTCGAGGGCCAGGATCAGACGACCATCCTCCGTAGGGAAGCCGGCGTTCTTCGCGACGTCGCGCATCACCTGCTTCTGGTAGTCAGACCAGATTGCGGGGATGGTAAGACACCAGCGGATCTCGTCTTCGCTGTAGCCACTAGCGGTGATTTGCTCCAACGCCCGCGCGTAGACCTTGCGCAGGTACGCGGTGATCAGCGCCGGAGTGGCGCTGTCTCCTGGCAGGCTGTCCTCCTCGTCCTCCTCGATGTCACTGTCGTCGTCAGCATCGGCTACCTCGTCCGTGCTGTCGGTGCGGCGGCGATCGCCTGTTTGCTCGTCCTCGCCCTCGGCTTCCTCTGTGTCTTCCGCATCGACCGGTTTGGTGAGCAGGGCCATCTTGAAGCCAGCGTGGTAACTGAGGGCTCCAGGTGTGCTCTTCCTGCCCTGGGTAAGAAAACGGCGACGCGCGTCGAACCCCCAGGCCAGTACGTCACCCTCTGGAGAGAGGAGCAACGCAGAGAGGTTCTTGGCGCAGGCGACGGGCTGGGCCTCCCAGCGGTTGCAGAAGTGAATCCGCCGACTGTGCGGGTCGGCATTTCCGGGCTCGACGACGGCCCAGGCGAACCCTGTTCCGTGTGTGCCGAAGTCGAGAGCGGCAACGACTCGTGGCTCAAACACTCATTCTCCAGAAGGTGGCAGGTGGGCAGAGGGGACGGCGAATCAGATGCGTCTATGCATCATCCGCGGAGTGCTCAGTTGAAGATCGGCCAGCGCTGAGCTTCGCGTCATCGACTCGATATGGACAACCAGATCGCGCGCCACAGCCGAATCAACCACCCAAAGGGCCTAGTTGGCCGATTATCAGACCGTGGACCTCCTGTACAAATCTGCACAGGGCTGCTGAGTGCATGCATTACGGTGTGCTCATGCGTGACGCAGACCGCGACCATCAACAGGTCTTGGCCGCTCCGGGCTCCCCGAACACATGTGAGCTGCCCCCGGCTGGCGCGCCTGCAGATGGCGGAGCCAGTTGCCCTGCCTGCGGTGCGAGAGGCAAGCCAGACAGGGATGAGATAGCTGGCGCCGATATTTATGGCGAACTGGAGGCATACAGGGCGGCGTTGGCGGGGCGGGATTCACTGATCCATCGGGCCCAGGCTGCGGGAATGAGCGAGGCGCAGATCGCCCGATCCGTAGGCCATTCACGGACTACGGTGCGTAGCATCCTCGCAATGCGAACGCCGCAGGCCGTGAACGGGAATGCCGAGGCGTGATCCCGGTTCAGGTCGCCACTCGGCCGACAGAGATAGGTTCTTACCGAAGGTCTCCGGTAGGGACCTACCTGCTGGTGCGGTGCGGCGGGATTTCGAACTGAACCGGTCCGGATTCGACCGAGACTTGATCATTTGGAAGGGTCGAGTCCGTTATGCGAAAGCCATACCCGAAGGACGTTCCGGGACCGGGCCACGCGCCTGGTGCTGGAGACGCGTGATCAGTACAAGACCGAGTTCGAGGCGATCCGTTCGATCGGAGCCAAGCTGGACGTGGGCGCGGAGACGCTGCGCAAGTGGGTCCGCCAGGCCGAGGTCGATGGCGGCCTGCGGTCGGGCACCACGACAGGGGAGTCCGCCGCGATGAAGGCCCTGAAGCGGGAGAACGCCGAGCTCAAGCGGGCCAACGAGATCCTCAAGGCCGCAGCGAGTTTCTTCGCGGCCGAGCTCGACCGGCCGCACACACGCTCGTAGCGTTCGTCGACGAGCACCGGGACCGCTTCGGCGGAGTCGAGCCAATCTGCAGGACCCTCACCGAGCACGGCTGCAGCATCCACCCGTCCACCTACTACGCCCACAAGAAGGGGCTGCCCTCCGCGCAGGCAGCGCGCGACGCGGAGCTGACCGAAGTCATCAAGCAGATCCACCGCGAGAACTACAACGCTTACGGGGTCCGCAAGATGTGGGCCGCACTCAAGCGGGCCGGCCACACCGACGTGGCCCGCTGCACCGTCGAGCGGCTGATGAAGGCCGTCGGCTTGTCCGGCGCCGTGCGTGGCAAGAAGGTCACCACCACCGGCTAGGCCGAGGACAAGCACGTCCAGCGGGCCCCCACCGGCTGAAGCGGCAGTTCGTCGCCTCCGCCCCGAACCGGGTCTGGGTCGCGGACTTCACCTATGTGCAGTCCTGGTCGGGCACCGTCTACGTCGCTTTCGTCGTCGACACGTTCTCCCGCCGGATCGTGGGCTGGTCGGCCGCCACCAATAATCAAATCCAGTTGTCACCGAGACGCCCGTGGTTCAGCGGCGCCCGGCAGTGTCCTGGTAGGCAACCCCTGACCAACCAACTGGCAAGGCTGTGCTGTCAGTACCTGGCCTTAGGCTACCTCGATGGGATTCAGATCCAGCTTCTCGCTCCAGCGCATGGTCGAGGTAGCAAAGGGGCTCACCGAGCACGCGGTCGTCCAGCAGCGAATCGACACGGTGCTGCGCATCATGGGAACGGACCGCGCGTACGGCAAGGGCCGACCGTTGGTGGACGCCCTGAACGATGTGGCCCAAGGAGCCATCCTCTGTGGGGACTTCGGTTTTGCTCAGCGCTTCCAACGGTTCGCTGGCTACGCCAACGGAGAACTGTTCCTCGAAGTCGTGGAGGGGTACTACGACGAGGACGCTCAGCAGCGTGGTGAGGAGTTCCATCGGAGGATGGCCGCTCTTGGCGCCGACCGGGCGGTTGCCGTGCTTGACGTGCTCTGCCGTGACAATCCGGACGCGACTGCTGCGGATGCCCGTGACCTCTTCCGTGGCATTGCCCAGTCCGCCGACTACCTGGGCGTCGAGGCTGGCGAGGGAAGGATTCGGCTGTCCACCCGGGAGGTGAGGCGACTCCAGCAGTACGGCCATCTTGAGCTGGTCCTGCGAAGTCTGCCGCGTCCAGCCTCTGCGGAGTCTGCCCGGCTGCTGGGTAATGTCCTGGCGGATGCCGACGCGGGGCTGTTGGCCCAGTTCCTTGAGCTAAAGGCCAGGCAGGCCGGCCTCGCGGCCCTGCGGGCTGCGGTGGACGATCCGGCCAGTTCCGAGAGCGCGCTTCACGTCTGCCTGAAGAATCAGGCATGGATCTTCGGCGGGGCCTATGTGGGTGAGCTGGCGCGCCGCCAGTACACCCCGGATACCATCCTGGACATTCCGCTCCTGCGTGCCGATGGTTCCCTACATGTCGTCGAGCTCAAGCGCGCCAACATCGAGGGCTTGGTCATTCGCCGTAGCGGCCATCTGATGCTGGGTGCGCCACCCCACCAAGCGGTCTCCCAGGCGCAGAACTACCTGCGGACACTGGACGAGAACCGGCGGACCATCCTGGCTGACTACGGAGTCGACAGCCGCAGGGCCTCCGCCACCATTGTGATCGGCCACTCGCGCTATGTGGGAGGGGGTATCGCGCCGACGGAAGTTGCGGAGACCTTGCGCACCTACAACACGCACGCCACCCGGATAGAAGTGATCACCTACGAGACCCTGCTCGATTCGGCCAGTCGGATGCTTGCATTGTCATCCGAGCAACAGGACTCGGAAGCGACTGAGGAGCCCGACTCATGACTGACGCCCAGCCCTCGATCGAGCGGGTTCTGGCTCGCCTGTGCGGTGGCTCGATCACCGCGAAGGACTACGTGGGCTACTTCCTGAACGAGTACGGCGAGGAACTCGTCTTCGCCCAGCGTCGAGGGGAGAAGACGGCGCGCCTCTGGCACAGCGATGCCGATTGGCAGCTGTTCCGCGTCGGCGACCACTCGATCCGGGTCGGCGAGGTCATGGACGGGATGATCACTGTCAGCGGCCTGATCATCAACCAACCAGAGGCAACCTGGCTGTCTTCCTGCTTGGCGGCCTCTCGCCACCTGCGCCAGCGGTAGTCATGATGCCAGCGGGGACAGTCCGGTAACGACGAAGGCCCGGACCGCTGATGCGGTCCGGGCCTTCGGCCGGCGGAGGATACGAGATTCGAACTCGTGAGGGTTTTATCCCAACACGCTTTCCAAGCGTGCTCCCCCGCCGCTACTCGGCGGCGGGGATGCGGACCCCCGCGCCGGTGACGCGGATGCGCGGGTCGCCGGCGCGGAGTTCGACGCGGAGGCGGCCCGGGCGGCCGAGGTCGTGGCCCTGGTGAAGGGTCAGGACGGCGGCGGGGGTGGTGGCACCGAGGTCGCGGAGGTAGGCGCCGAAGGCGGCGGCGGCTGCGCCGGTGGCGGGGTCCTCGACGACGCCGCCGACCGGGAAGGGGTTGCGGACGTGGAAGACGGTGTCGGACTCGCGCCAGACCAGCTGGAGGGTCGTCAGCTCACGGTCCGTCATGAAGCGGGCCAGGCCGTCGAAGTCGTACGCGAGGTCGGCGAGCCGCTCCCGGGTGGCGACGGCGAGGACCAGGTGGCGGGCACCGGCGTACCCGATCCGGGGCGGCAGCGCGGGGTCGAGGTCGGTGGCGGACCAGTTCAGCAGGGACAGCGCCTCGGTCACGTCGGCTGCCGGAATCTCCAGGACGTGCGGCTCGACGCTGGTCAGGGTCGCCTCCAGGGCGTCCGGGCCGGCCGTGACCGAGATCGGGACCGGGCCGACGCTGGTCTCGAACAGCAGCTCGCCGGGGCCGATCCGTTCGGCCAGCGCGACGGCGGTGGCCACGGTGGCGTGCCCGCAGAACGGGACCTCCGCCAGCGGGCTGAAGTAGCGGACCGCGAAGCTGCGTTCGGACGACCCCGGGGTGAGGAAGGCGGTCTCGGAGTAGCCGAGCTCGGCCGCGATCGCGAGCTGGGCGGCGGTGTCGAGCCCGGTGGCGTCGAGCACCACGCCGGCGGGGTTGCCGCCCGCCGGGTCGGCGGTGAAGGCGGCGTAGCGGAGTACCTCTGGGGCGTTGTCGGTCATGATCGTCGGCAACGCGGGCCAGGACCGTTCGATTCCCCGGTAACACCGGGGCCGCCGCGGACACCGAGGTTTAACCCAACAGCCATCGGTTGGCACACGCTGGAGACCCGGCGGCAAATCCCCCGTCATGACGGTCAGTCAGGCTGGACGCACACCACAACGAAGGGAAAACCCCGTGAGCGACTTCGCTTTCCTTGCCAGCACCCTCGCCAGTCTCTACGCCGAGACCGACGACGGCTCCGGCGCCCCGCAGCGTGTCTCCGGCCACGAGGCCGACCGCCTGGCCACCCTCCCCCGGCACGAACACCGTCAGCCCCGGCCCCGGCTCCGCCCGCGCCTGACCGTCCGCCTCACCGTCCGCCGACCCGCCGACGCCTGACCCGACCGCCTGACCGGTTGAACCGAGGCCGGAACATCACGCCACGTCGAGCAGCCCCGAGGCGCTCTCGATGACCTCGTCCAGGACCTCGCGGGAGCGGATCAGATCGGCGATCATGCGGTCGATCCGGTCGCGTTCGACGCTGAGTTCGTCGACCAGTTGCGGGGTGGCCCGCTCGTTCGGGGCACCGTCCGTGTCCCGCATGCAGGGCAGCAGTTGGGCGATCTTCCGGCTGTTCAGCCCGGCCGCGTAGAGTGCCTGGATCCGGATCACCCGGTCCACCGCCCAGTCGCCGTAGGTGCGTTGACCGCCGGGGGTGCGTTCGGAGCGCAGCAGGCCCTGGGTCTCGTAGTAGCGGAGCGACCGCTCGCTCACGCCGGTGTCGCGCGCCAGTTCACCGATCCGCATGCCCCACCCCACCTACCGTCCACCGGACTTGAACCTGACACTGGTGTCAGCTCCTACGGTACCGGCATGACGAACGCACCGGTGGAGTCCCGCCTCTTCGAATCTGCCCGCCTCGGCACCTTGGACCTGCCCAACCGGCTGGTGATGGCGCCGATGACCCGTAACCGCGCGTCGGCCGACGGCGTCCCGCTGCCGATGATGGCGACCTACTACGCGCAGCGCGCCTCCGCCGGGCTGATCATCGCCGAGGCGTCCACTCCGAACGCCGTGGGGCAGACGTACCCCAACATCACCGCGATCCACACCCGCGACCAGGTGGCCGGCTGGCGGCAGGTCACCGAGACGGTACGCGCCGCAGGCGGCCGGATGTTCCTGCAGCTCCAGCACGGTGGCCGGGTCGGTCACCCCGACACCAGCGGGCTGATGCCGGTCGCGCCCTCGCCGGTCCCGCTGCCGGAGACGGTCTTCACGCCCAGCGGCCATCAGGATGCCGTGGTGCCAAGGGAGTTGACGGTCGAGGAGATCCGGGCCACCGTTGCCGACTTCGCGGCCGCCGCCCGCAACGCGGTGGACGCGGGCTTCGCCGGAGTGGAGGTGCACGCCGCCAACGGCTACCTGCTGCACCAGTTCCTGGCCCAGGGCACCAACCACCGCACCGACGCGTACGGCGGCCCGGTCGCCCACCGGATCCGGTTCGTGGTCGAGGTGGTCCGGGCCGTCGTGGCGGCGGTCGGCCCCGAGCGGGTGGGAGTGCGGATCGCCCCCGGAGTCACCGTCAACGGCATCGAGGAGGGCGACACCGAGCAGATCTACCCGGCGCTGGTCGCCGCACTGGCCGAACTCGGCCCGGCCTACCTGCACGTCGTGTTCGCCGACCCGGCGCAGCCGCTGTTCCGGCAGCTCCGCGAGCTCTGGCCGAACACCCTGGTCGCCAACCCGGTGCTCGGGTGGGGCGGCCCGCTGCCCGCCGACGGCGGGAAGCTCAAGGGCGAGCAACTGCTGGCCGCCGGAGCCGATCTGATCGCGCTCGGCCGGGCCTTTCTGGCCAACCCCGACCTGGTGGAACGGCTGCGCACCGACGCCCCGCTGAACGCCGTCCGGGACCGCGGCCTGATGTACGTGGGCGGTGAGGCCGGGTACACCGACTATCCGACGCTGGCCGAGACCCGCGTTCCCGCCGCCCTGACGTCGCGTTAGGCTCCCGTTGACCGAAGATCGTCAACAGCGGGGAGAGGGCACGTCATGCGCGTCAAGGACTTCGATCACCTGGTACTGAACGTCCAGGACGTCGAGAAGGCCCTGGAGTTCTACTGCGGACCGCTCGGCCTGGCCCCGGTCCGGGTCGAGGAGTGGCGGGCCGGCAAGGTGCCGTTCCCCTCGGTCCGGGTCGGCCCGGGCACCATCATCGACCTGGTCGCCCGTGAGCGCGGCGGGTCCAACGTCGACCACTTCTGCCTGGTGGTCGATCCGCTGGACTGGCAGGAGGTGATCGACTCCGGCGCCCTCACCGTGATCGAGGGCCCGGTCGACCGCTACGGCGCCCGGGGCAGCGCCCAGTCGGTCTACGTCCAGGACCCGGACGGCAACGTGGTCGAGCTGCGTTGGTACCCGCAGGATGTCAACGCCTGATCACCCCGGCAGAGGCAGCACCGACTGAGGGTCGTTCAGGTACGGCGCCCAGGCGAGCTCGCCCGCGCCGACCAGCCCCGCGTGGGTGACCTCGGCGGACACTATCGGCACCCGGCCGCTGCGGCCCCAGAGACAGCGCTCGGCGACCACGGAGGCCAGCCGGTCCGGGGCCGCGGCGAGCAGGTCGAGGTGCAGGCCGCTGAGCACGATGCGGTCGGGGTTGAGGATGTTGACCAGCCCGGCCAGGCCGAGGCCGAGGCGGTCCACCACGTGGTCGACGGCGGCCCGGGCGACCGGGTCGCCGTCGGCGGACCTGGCCAGTGCGCGGGCCTGGGCGAGCAGCGGCCGGTCCGGGTCGGGGGTACGGCCCGCGGCGGCGAACAGGGCGTCGGGGTCGGTCTCCGAGTTGAGGCAGCCCCGGTTGCCGCACAGGCAGGGCCGGCCCTGCGGATCGACCGTCAGATGGCCGACCTCCAGGGCGAGTCCGGCGCTGCCGGTGTGCAGCCGGCCGTCGATCACCAGCGCCCCGCCGACGCCGCGGTGGCCGGAGGTCACCAGCAGCAGCTGCCGGGCACCGCGTCCGGCGCCGTGCCGGTGTTCGGCCAGCGCGGCCAGGTTGGCGTCGTTGGCGACGGCGCTCGGGAAGGGGTACTGCGCGCGCGGGCCCTGGTCGGCCTTCCGCACCTCCTCGGCGAACAGGTCGGCCACCGGCGTGCCGCTCGGCCAGGCGAAGTGCAGGGCCACCAGTGCGGTGCCGTCCGGCTCGGTGACCGGGTTGGGCAGGGCGAGGGCAGTACCCAGGCAGCGCCGGCTGCTGGCCCGGGCCAGTTCGGCCCCGGCCTCGGCGACGGCGCGCAGCATCCGGACCGGGCCGGTGGCCGTGGGCAGCGGCAGGTGGACGGCCGGTTCGAGCTGACCGCCGAGGCCGACCAGCGCGAGGCTCAGTCCGTCCGTGTGGATCTGGGCCGCGATCACCACCGGACCGGCGGGGTTGACGGCCAGTCGGTGCGAGGGGCGGCCGCGGCCGCCACCGGCCGGGCTGGAGTCGACGGTGATCAGGCCGAGGGCCTCCAGTTCGGCGCTGACCGCCCCGGCGGTGGCTCTGGTCACCTCGAGCGCGCTGGTCAGCGCGGAACGGGTCGGGGCCTGGCCGGTGTGCACCAGCGCGAGCGCGGGGCCGAGCAGGGTGCGCCCCCGGTCGGGTGCCGCCCGCCGGGCGTGGGCGCCGGTGCCTTCGGCGGCGGTCAGGCGCGGAAGTGCGGCCGAGAGCGCGGAGCCGGCCGTCCGCGCCCCGGCGCGTTCCTCGCCGGTCCGGCCCTGGGCGCGAGGTGACGGCCCGCCGGATTCCGGGCTGCGACGGTCCTCACCGGACCGATACGGACTTGAAGGTGTGTGCGGCACTCCCCTATTCTGCTTTTGTGCCGCTACTAAACAAAACCCGCGTCCGTTCAGCAGCCCACAACCACCCGGTCGGCCCAGCGCCGGCCCCCGTCTGGACCACCGCCCGGATCGCCCTGACCGCCTTCTTCGCCGTCGACGGCTTCCTGTTCGCCGCCTGGGTGGTCCGGATCCCCGACGTCCGCGCCCAGGTCCACGCCTCGCACAGCGCGCTCGGCCTGGCCCTGCTCTGCCTGTCGGCCGGTGCCGTGGCCACCATGCCACTGATCGGCCGACTCTGCGTCAGGTTCGGCAGCCGCCCGGTCACCGTCGCCTCGCTGGCCGCCCTCAGCCTCGCTGTCCTGCTGCCCGCGCACACCGGCTCGGTGCTCACCCTGGGCGCCGCCCTGCTGCTGTTCGGCGCGGCCTACGGCGGCGCCAACGTCAGCATGAACAGCGCCGCCGTCGACCTGGTGGTCGAGCTCCGACGCCCCGTCATGCCCAGCTTCCACGCGGGGTACAGCCTCGGCGGACTGCTCGGCGCGGCCGTCGGCGGACTGCTCGCAGGCACCCTCAGCACCGCCTGGGCGCTCGCCCTCAGCGGGGCCCTCGGCCTGCTGGTCACCGTGATCGCCGGCACCGCCCTGCTCCGGACCGCCGCCGTCACGCCCGCCGCCGTCACGGCCGCCACACCCCGGGGAACCGCTGCTCCCAGCCGCCAACCCGCCCGGAACGCCCGCCTGTTGGTGATCCTGCTCGGCCTGGTGGCGCTCTGCGACGCGTACGGCGAGGGCGCGCTCGCCGACTGGGCCACCCTGCACCTGACCGACGACGTGCACGCGAGCACCGGGCTGGCCGCCACCGGCTACGCGGCCTTCGCCTTCGCGATGACCGCCGGGCGGCTCGGTGGCACCTGGCTCTCCGTCCGGGCCGGGCAGACCCGGGTGATGCTGTTCGGCGGGCTGACCGCCGCGACCGGCATGCTGGTCGCCGCGCTCGCCCCCGCCGTCCCGCTGGTGCTGGCCGGTTTCGTCCTGGTCGGCCTCGGCCTGGCCAACATCTTCCCGCTCGCGATCGCCGCGGCCGGCGTGGCGGGCGGACCGCGCGGCGTCGCCACCGCCTCCACCCTCGGCTACGCGGGCATGCTGGTCGGCCCGCCGGCGATCGGCTTCCTCGCCGACGCCACCACCCTCCCGCTCGCCCTCACCACCGTCGCCGCCACGGCCGCGCTGGCCGCCGCCCTCTCGCTGCTGGTCCGCCCGAAGCCCACCGCCCGATGACCTGACCGGACGTCAGCTCCTCAGTCGTCCCGCGTCCCGCCCGATCCGGAACGACTCCATCTCGACGCCGTACCAGCGGTCGGTGCGGCCGGTGGCGGTCATCCCCAGCCTCCGGCACACCGCCGCCGACGGTGCGTTGCCCGGGCGGACCATCGCGTGGATCTCCGCCAGGCCGTCCCCGAACCCCTTGGCCAGCGCGCCCCGGGCCGCCTCGGTGGCGAAGCCGTGGCCCCAGCTGTCGGGGTGCAGGTGCCAGCCGACCTCCACCTCACCGTCCCCGTCCGGCAGCGGCATCAGCAGGACGGACCCCACCACCGTCCCGGTGTCCCGCCGCTGCACCGCCCACACCCCGTACCGGGGGTCGGCCGACCGGGCCCGGCAGCGCTCCACCAGCGCCGCCGCCTCGTCCGGCGTCTCCAGCGCCCGGGGCGTGCTGCCCAGCCACTTGGCCACCTCCCAGCGGGAGTAGATGTCGAACGCACGCTCCTGGTCGGCCTCGTCCCACAGCCGCACGCTCAGCCGGTCGGTCTCGAACACGGTGTCCTCCAGTCCTGGGCAACTGGCCGTCATGCTGCCGGATCCCGCCTCCCCCGTGCGGGGCAATTCCAGCGCTTACCCTGGGACCACCGACCCCAGGCCGCCCGTACGGGCCCCGACCAGCGAGGCAAGCAGATGACGACGGTTCAGGTACTCCGCGCCGACCGGCGCCCGGCCACCCCGTGGCTGAACGGCGGCGGCATCACCCGCGAGGTGGCGGGGTACCCGGCCGGGGCCGGGCTGGCCGACTTCCACTGGCGGGTCAGCCTGGCGGACGTCGGGCAGGGCGGCCCGTTCTCCCGCTTCGAGGACGTCGACCGGGTGATCACCGTGGTGGAGGGTGCGGGGATGGCCCTCACCGTGGCGGGCACCGAGCACCGGCTCGCCGAGCCGTTCCGGCCGTTCGCCTTCCCCGGTGACGCCGAGACCGGTTGCGAACTGCTCGGCGGCCCGGTGGTGGACTTCAATGTGATGACCCGTCGGGGGCGGGCCACCGCCGAGGTCGAGGTGGCGGACGGGCAGCGCGCCGTCACCGTCCCGCCGGACGCGGTGGTCCTGCTGGTCTGCCTGGCAGGCACCGCCGAACTCGACGGCTCCGACGTCCGGTTGGGCTGCTTCGACGCCGTGCTGCTGGAGACTCCCGGCGAGGAGCTGCTCCGGGTGGACGGCCGGACGGCGGTGGTGACGATCCGTCGGGGCGCCTGAGCCTCCTGGCAGACGTGGTCTGGACCTGTTGCGGTGGCGGCCGCAGACTGCTGCGATGAGCATCGACTTCCCCGTCCACGGGCTGATGGTGCCCGAGCCGCAGGTACTGCCGTTCGCCATCGGCTCGTTCGACACCATCGGGGAGCTGTCCCGGGCCGGTTTTCCGCACCGGCACACCTTCTACGAGATCGTGCACGTCACGGGCGGGCGCGGCACCCACGTGGTCGACCTGGCGCACTGGCCGCTCGACCCGCCGCACCTGTGCGTGATCGCGCCGGGGCAGGTGCACTACTGGGACGAGGTGGACGGCCTCACCGGGCAGGTGCTGATCTTCAACGAGGACTTCCTGCTCTCCCACCCCGAGGACGTCGCCGCACTCCGCACCCTGGCCGGCCGGCCCTGGCTACGGCTGACCGGGGCCGATCACGAACTTCCCGCCCTGATGCAGGAGTTGGACCGTGAGTACCGGGCACTGGCGGACGGCTACGCCGGGGTCCTGCGCTCGTACCTGCACATCCTGATCGTCCGGGCGCTACGCGCCTCGGCGCCTGGAGCGGAGCCGGTGACACCGGGGCGCGCACCGGGCCGCACTCCGGGCCGTACGGACGAACTGGTCGCGACCTTCCGCCAGTTGATCGCCGAGCCGGGCGGCCGCTCGGTGGCGGACTGCGCCCGGCGGCTGGGAGTCTCCACCGGTCATCTGCACGCCCTGGTCAAGCAGGCCACCGGCCGCACACCGGGCCGGCTGATCCGCCAGCAGCAGACCCTGACCGCCAAACTTCTGTTGGCCAGAACCGATCTGACGGTGCGGCAGATCGCGAAGGAGTGCGGGTTCGGCGACCCGGCGTACTTCTGCCGGTTCTTCCGGCGGGAGACCGGGATGACGCCCGGGGAGTTCCGTGGCGGCGCCGGAGGAAATCACCACGATCCCCGGCTGGAGTCCATCGCCGCACTGCCCGAGGGCCCGTAGGTTCACTGCTGGCCGCCGTACCGATCCCGGCACCGTCGGCTGTCATGAGCCCATCATGGCCGCGCCCCCACAGCAGCCATGACCTCGCCCGTCCCCCAGGAGGCACCCGCATGTCCGAGCAGGACGAACTCCAGACCCCCGAACCCCGGCCGCACGAGCGCCTGTTGAGCCGGAAGACACTGCTGAAGGCGGTCGCCGCGGCCGGCGCCGCTCCGCTGCTGCTCGGCGCGGGCACCGCACTCGCCCGCGACCGGCGGGGCACCGGCCTCGCCCCCGAACTCACCCCCGACTGCGACGACGGTGACCACCCGACCGTCCCGCAGACCGAGGGCCCGTACTTCAAGCCCAACTCCCCGCTGCGCACCTCGCTGGTGACGGCGAGCACGCCGGGCACCCGGCTCACCGTCAGCGGGTACGTCTTCGGCTCCGCCTGCCTGCCGATCGCCAACGTGCTGCTGGACTTCTGGCAGGCCGACACCAACGGCGCCTACGACAACACCGGCTTCGCCTTCCGGGGCCACCAGTTCACCAACGCCCAGGGCGCGTTCAGCCTGAGCACCATCGTGCCCGGCCTCTACCCGGGCCGTACCCGGCACATCCACGTCAAGGTGCAGGCCCCCAACCGGCCGGTGCTCACCACCCAGCTGTACTTCCCCGGCGAGCCCCGCAACAGCACCGACACCATCTTCGACGCCCGGCTGCTGATGAACGTCCGCCAGATCGGCTCCGGCAAGGAGGGCACCTTCGACTTCGTCCTGAACGTCCCGCAGACCCCGAACCCCAGCCCGTCCCCCACCGGCACCACCAGCCCGAGCCCGAGCCCGACCCCGGGCGGTGGCAGCTGGACCCCCGGCACCAACTACCGGGCCGGCGACCGCGTCACCTACGGCGGTGCTTCGTACCAGTGCCTGCAGGCCCACACCGCGATGGTCGGCTGGGAGCCGCCGAACGTGCCCGCGCTCTGGCGCCGCCTGTAGCGGCGGCCCTCCCGGTCCCGGCGGGGCGCGCCCGGGAAACTGTTTGCCCGGCACCCGGAATGCCGCGATGATGCCGTTATGTCGCGTACCTTCGAGGACCTCGTCGCCGAGGCCGAATCCGTCCCGGTCGACGGCTGGGACTTCTCCTGGCTGGACGGCCGGGCCACCGAGCAGCGGCCGTCCTGGGGCTACCAGCGCACCGTCGGGGCCCGGCTGGCCGGGGTCTCCGCCGCGCTGGACATCCAGACCGGTGGCGGCGAAGTCCTGGCCGGGGCGGGGAAGTTCCCGCCGGTGATGGCCGCCACCGAGTCCTGGCCGCCGAACGTGGCGAAGGCCACCGCGCTGCTGCACCCGCTCGGCGCGGTGGTGGTGGCCGCCCCGGACGAGCCACCGCTCCCGTTCGCGGACGGCGCCTTCGACCTGGTGACCAGCCGTCACCCGGTGCAGCCCTACTGGTCGGAGATCCACCGGGTGCTCCGGCCCGGCGGCACGTACCTGGCCCAACACGTCGGCCCGGCCAGCGTGTTCGAGCTGGTGGAGTACTTCCTCGGGCCGCTCACCGCCGAGCAGCACCGGGCCCGGCACCCCGAGGACGAGCGCGCCCGGGCGGAGGCGGCCGGTCTGGAGGTCGTCGAGCTTCGGTCCGAGCGGCTGCGGACCGAGTTCCTCGACGTCGGCGCGGTGGTCTACTTCCTGCGCAAGGTGATCTGGATGGTCCCCGGCTTCACCGTCGAGCGGTACCGGGACCGGCTGCGCGAACTGCACGAGCGGATCGGGGCCGAGGGGCCGTTCGTGGCGCACTCGGCCCGCTTCCTGATCGAGGCGCGTCGGCCTGCCTGAAAACGTCAGGCTTCTTCGCCCGGCAGCCGCAGGTCCCAGCCGATCAGTTCGCGGAGCTGATCGGCGGTCAGGTCCCCCGGCAGGGCGGTCGGCGGCTCGTGCCGGAACGGCGGCTGCCAGCCCTCGGCCTCGGACCAGCTGCGCACCACCTTCGCCGGGGCGCCCGCCACCACCGCGAAGTCGGGCACCTCGCCGCGCACCACCGAATTGGCCGCCACCACCACGTTCCGCCCCAGCTTCGCGCCGGGCAGGATCACCGCGCCGGTGCCGATCCAGCTGCCCGAGCCGATCTCCACCGGCTCGTTGCGCGGCCACTGCTTGCCGATCGGCAGCTCGGTGTCGTGGTACGAGTGCGCGGTGTCGGTGATGTAGACGAACGGGCCGGTCCAGACGTCGTCCCCGAGGGTGATCGACTGATGGCCGACCAGATGGCTGCCCCGGCCGATCACACAGCCGCCGCCGATCCGCACGATCGGCTCGTCCCCCAGATCGAGCCCGGGCACGAAGCCGGCCGAGATGGTGACGCGTTCGCCGATGATCGAGAACGGGCCGATGGTGATCCACTGCTCGTTGAACACCGTTCCGAGCGGGAAGGCCAGCTTGGTGCCGTCCCCCAGCTCGCGGAACCGGTAGGGCCCCGGGCTCTGGTTGGAGACCGCGCCGACCCCCTGCACCCAGGTCCAGCCCCGGTGCACCAGCCGCCCGGCGGCCCGGCGGCCTCGAGCACGGACTGCGGTGAGGAGGGAACTGGCGTTCGGCATGTCCCCCACGCTATCGGTCCTGACCGGTCGGTAACACCGGGAGGGAGCAAGCTCACACCAGGTCAGGGCCGGGCCGCCTTCACCCCGTGCACGGCGGCGTACTCGGCCGCCAGCCACGGGCCGAGGTCCTCGGTGAACATCCGCAGCACCTCCCGGTCCCCGGTCGGCGCGAGCGCGACCTCGGCGGCGGTGCGCAGCTGCCCGGCCCGCTCCGGGTAGTAGCCGCCGGCGATCTCGGCGGAGCGGGTGAGATCACTGGTCCACCCGGCCCACCGGGGCATCACCAAGGTGAACGCGGTCCTGACGAGCCGTCGGGCCACGGCCCGGTTCAGGGCACGCGGATCGGCGCTGCTCTCGCGCCAGCGGGGCAGCGCGAGCGCCAGATCGCCGTTGGTCTCCCGGGCCAGCAGCGAGGTCGGCCGGTAGCGGGGCAGCTCGGTGGCCAGGTCGGGGCCGAGCAGCGGGGTGCACAGGCAGGCCAGGAACCAGCCGAGGTCGTGCCGTTCGAGCTCGCTGAGCAGAGTCGAGGTGTCGAAGAGCAGGATGCCGACGCCGTCGATCATGCCGTGCCCGGCGTCCAGCGCGGCTTCGAGGGCGTCCGCGTCGGCGCGGTCCGCCTCCGTTGGCGGCCGGTGCAGGGCGAGTAGCAGGTCCAGGTCGGAGCGGCCGGGGCGGGCGGTGCCGCGCGGGATGCTGCCGTACAGGTAGCCGCTGTGCAGCCGGTCCGGGCCGAAGGTGTCGGCGATCCCCTGCCGCGCTGCCTCGGCCAAGGGGCTGAACGCCGGTTGCACGCGGTCGAGCGAACCCTCGCGCGCGATGAAACCCTGGTCGTCCAGCCCCTTGTCGATCATGCTCGGTACGGTACTACTCCGCCCACGGAGCGGGTCGGCGCTCCAGGAACGCCCGCATGCCCTGCTGCGCCTCGGCCGAGCCGAACAGCCGGGCGGACTGGGCCACCCGCTCGTCCGCGTCCCGTTCGAACGAGGCCACCACCTCGGCGTTGGCCAGGCGCTTGCTCTCGGCCAGGCCCTGCGGCGAGCCCAGCCGGATCGCGTCCAGCAGCACCTTCGCGGCGGCTGACGGGTCGTCGGCCGCCTCGGTGATCAGACCGATCCGGGCCGCCTCGGCGGCGTCGAAGGTCTCGCCGGTGAGGTAGTAGCGGGAGGCGGCGCGCGGGTCCAGCTTGGGGCGCAGCGGCAGCGAGATCACGGCGGGCGCCAGGCCGAGCCGGACCTCGGTGAACGCGAAGGTGGCCAGCGGCCCGGCCACCACCAGGTCAGCGGCGCCCAGCAGCCCGAGCCCGCCGGCCCGGACGTGCCCGTTCACCAGCGCGACCACTGGCTTGGGGCAGTCCACGATCGCCCGCTGCAGGTCCACCAGTCCGCGCGGCCCCACCGTCGGGTCCGCCCCGGTCGCCTCGGTCAGGTCCGCCCCGGCGCAGAACACCTTCCCGGTGTGCCCGAGCACCACCGCCCGTACGGCGGGATCGGCCGCCGCCTCGGCCAGGCCCTGCGTCAGCTCGGCCATCAGCCTGCTCGACAGGGCGTTGCGGTTGTGCGGGGAGTCCAGCTCCAGGGTGGTCACGGCATCGGCGGTGCTGACGCGGACGAAAGGTACCTCGCGGGTCATCGCGAAACTCCTGCTTTCCGGCTGAGGGTGGCGCGGAACGGACCGGTGGGCCCGCCCGGACAGGACTCTGACATGCCCACCCGCCTCCGGGCCAGAGGCCCCACCAGGTCGATCGGGAGAAACCCGCTGGTCCGGCCGGGGCGGCTGCGGCAGCATCGGGCCCATGTTCACCGACCGACTGCTGCTGCTCGCGCCCCGGATCAACGAGACCGGCCTGCAACTGCTCACCGCCGCCCACGCCCGCGGCCTGCCCGCCCGCACCGCGACCGGCTGGCGGGCGCCGCAGGATGTACCGCCGCTGGTGCACCTGTACGGCGGCCCGCTGTACGCCGATGCGGTCGGGCGGGAGCTGGGGGTGGCCGCGCTGGAGGAACTGCCGGGCTGGCTGGCCGAGTTGCCCCGGGAACTGACCCGCCGTTCGGTCGAGCTGCTGCCCCTCGCCGAGGCCAGGGCGCTGCGCCGGCGGGCGTTCTGCAAGCCGCCGTCCGACAAGCTGTTCGCGGCCCGGGTCTACCAGGACGGCTCCGGCCTGCCGGGGCCCGACGCCCTGCCGGACGACCAGCCGGTGCTGGTCAGCGAGGTGGTGACGTTCCGTCGGGAGTACCGGCTGTTCGTGCTGGACGGCGTGGTGCGGACCGGCAGCCGGTACGCGGTCGACGGTGAGCTGGACGTGGCGCCGTTGGCCGAGGACCCGTTGCACCGGGAGGTGGCCGCGTTCGCCGCCGACCTGCTGGCGGCGGGTGCGGCCGGGCTGCCCAGTGCGGTGGTGGTCGACGTCGGCCTGCTGGCAGGCGGTGGCTGGGCCGTGGTGGAGGCCAACCCGGCCTGGGCCAGCGGGGGTTACGCCTGCGATCCGGGCGAGGTGCTCGACGTGGTGCTCCGGGCGGCCGGTCCGCTGACCGAGCTCCGCGCGGCGGACCGGCCGTACTGCCGGGAGCTGCCCGTCGTCACGGGGTGACCGGGGCCGGCGGCCTGGTGCGCTGGGCCCAGCGGACGGTGGGCGGCATCGCGACGGCGGCGGCCAGCATCAGGGCGCCGAGCAGGATCCAGCCGAACAGGCCGTTGGTGATCACCACCGTGGTGACCAGCACCGGGCCGAGCATCAGGGCGGCGGCCAGCCCTGAGTTGAAGACCCCCTGGTACGAGCCGTGGTTGCCGTCGCCCGCCAGGTCGTAGCTGAGCGCCCAGCCGGCCGCCTGGCAGAAGATCTCGCTGAACGTCTGGCAGGCCACCCCGGCGATCAGCAGCACGGCGGCCAGCCAGCCGGGCAGGCCGTGGGCCAGGCCGATCAGCA
Organism: Kitasatospora gansuensis; assembly: GCF_014203705.1. Classification (NCBI taxonomy): domain Bacteria; kingdom Bacillati; phylum Actinomycetota; class Actinomycetes; order Kitasatosporales; family Streptomycetaceae; genus Kitasatospora; species Kitasatospora gansuensis. Next base: position 6,906,750 of record NZ_JACHJR010000001.1, on the reverse strand, counting down.
GGCAGGAGGCGGCGATCAGCAGGCCGCCCCGGCGGAAGATCCGGGCGGCGGCGGTCGGCTCCTCGGTGCCCCGGGTGGCGCGGACCTGGAGCAGCACCACCAGCACGGTGTTGACGATCAGTGAGACGGCGACCAGCACCCGGGGCGCGTCGGTGTGCTCCACCACCCAGAGCGGCACGCCCACCTCCAGCATCGAGAACTGCAGGCCGAGCAGCCCGTTCAGCACGGTCACCGCCAGGAACGGCCGGTTGCGCAGTGCGGGGTTGCCCTTCCGCTCGCCCGGCACGGACGGAGCCTTGACCCTCGGCGGCACCGTGAGCGCGACGTACATCAGCGCGACCAGGACGTAGCTGACCGCGTCCGCCAGCAGCGCCGTCACGTACGCGCCCCGGGTGTCCACGTGCAGGGCGAGGGCGGCGACGGCCGTACCCGCGCCGATCCCGACGTTGGTGACCACCCGCAGGTAGGCCCGGCCGGCCACCCGCTTGTCGGCGGGCAGCACCTCGGCGTACAGCGCGCTGCGGACGGCGGCCGAGCCCCGGTCGAGCGCGGCCACCAGGCAGGCCAGCGGGACGAACAGCGCGAAGGAGTGCACCAGCGTGTACGCGGCGACACCGAGCGCCTCCCCGGCCACCAACACCACCAGCACCCGCTTGCTGCCCCAGCGGTCGGCGGCCCGCCCGGCGGGCACCCCCGCCAGCACCCCGCACAGACCGGCGGCGGTCAGCGCGGTGCCGACCTGGACGGCGCCGAAGCCGAGCACCCGGGTGAAGAACAGCACTCCGAGGGTCATGGTCAGCCCGTTGCCCAGGCAGTTCAGCAGGGTGATCAGGGCCAGGCGGCGCACCGTCGGGTCGGGGTGCAGCAGCCGGTTTCGGGCAGGGGCGGGCGCGGTGGCCTCGGAGGTGGCGGTCATGAGCTGATCCCACCGCCGACGGCCCGGGGCCGGTACTCATTTAGGCTATGCCTGACGAGTGCTCAGGCCCCGGGGAGGACGAATGCACCGCTTCCAGCTCGAACTGGACGACCTGGCCTCGGCCGCCTTCGCCTGCTCCCCGCTCCAGGAGGCCGTGCTCAGCCTGCGGATCTGGACCCACCCCGGCACCTACCACCCGGCCCAGACCGCCTGGTTCGAGCTGATCCGGCCGGAGTTCGAACGGCTCCCGCAGGCCCCGCTGCTCCGCTCCCTGGTGGCCTCCAACCGGTACGTCCCGGACTTCCTGACGCCCCGTCCGGCCACCCCGTTCCCGGACTTCCGCAGCGAACTCGCGCTGGTCCGGGCCCTGCCGCCGGAACGGCTGGCGACCGAGCTGGCCCGCTCCCACCTGCCGCACGACCGGCGGCTGCCCCCACCGCTCGCGGCCGGCCTGGCGGCCGACCCGGCCGGGCTGCTCGCCGAGATCGCCGACGCCCTCGCCGCGTACTGGGACCGCTGCCTCGCCCCCGCCTGGTGGCCGCGGGCCCGCTCGGCCCTGCAGGCCGACATCCTGCACCGCTCCCGGATGCTCGCCGAACGCGGCGCGGCCGCGCTGTTCGCCGACCTGGACGGCCGGCTGGACTGGGCCGACGGCGTGCTGACCATCCACCGGGACTGGGCCTCCGGCGACGCCGAGGTGGTGGTGGCCCGGCGCGGCCTGGTCTTCTCCCCCAGCTGCTTCGTCCGCGGCGCCGTCACCTCGATCAGCGACGAGTACCCGCCCTCGATCGTCTACCCCACCCGCGGCCAGGCCACCATGGCCCCCTCCCCCCAGCCCCCACCCGCCCCCGAAGCCCTCGAACTCCTCCTCGGCGCCCCCAAAGCCCGCCTGCTCGCCCTCCTCGACGAACCCACCTCCACCACCGAACTCGCCGCCCGCCTCGGCGTCACCCCCGGCGCCGTCAGCCAACACCTCACCGTCCTGCACGCCACCCGCCTGGTCACCCGCACCCGCAGCGGCCGCCTCGTCCTCTACGCCCGCAGCCCCCTCGGCGACCAACTCCGCACCTGACCCGGGGCCGGTACGCAGCAGCTCACCCGCTGACGGACCGCCAGCCGGACGGTCAGCGGCCCCGGTGGCTGTCGACGGCGGTGAGGGTGCGGGCCCGGCTGCGGGAGGTGGCGATGTTGCGGATCCGGCGGGTCCGTCCAGATTCGGCGAGCACGGCCAGGGCCTCGCGGGAGGCGACGGTTTCGGCGACCCGGAGCTGCAGCCAGTTCGACGCCTCGGCGAGGGTGGCGGCGTCCCACGGGGTGTCGAGCGCCACCGCCGACCAGAGCGACCACTCCTGGATCCGCCGGTGCGCGAAGGGGTACCGGTCGACCGCGGCGGCCATCTGCTCGGCCCAGGCGCCGAAGGCCGGTCCGGCGTGCAGGGCTGCCGCCCGGTGCCCGATGTGCTCGATCACCGCGGACTCCGCCATCGACTGGTCTGGGTCGCGCAGCACGGTGGCCACCAGGGCGAACTCGTCCTCGGGTCGGACGGCCGCGAAGGCCGCCAGGTAGGCCGCGTAGCGGGCGTGCTCGTCGGGGAGCGGGGCGTTCATGGGTGGCGGCTCCGGGGGCGAAAGGTGGTTGACGGGTCGGGGTGGGCGGGGTTTCCTGCTGCGATGGACGACCTTCGCTTCGAGCCGGTGCGTGGTGATGTCGGTCTCCGGGACTGGCAGTACGTGCACAATCTGATCATTCCGACCGACCCGCTGTCGCTCGACGAGATCCGCGAGCGGGCCGGGCGCAACCGGCTCGAGGTCGCGTACCTCGGGGACAGCCTGGTCGGCTGCTCGACCGTGCGGCCGCCCGCAGACGGGACCGCCACCGTGATCGCCCGGGTGCTGCCGGCGTACCGGCGGCAGGGGATCGGCGCGCGGCTGTTCGCGCACACCCTGGCGTACGCGCGGTCGCTCGGTGCGGGGGTGATCGAGACGGTGGTGCTGGAGTCCAACGGGGACGGGTTGCGGTTCGCCGAGGCGCAGGGGTTCGTCGAGAAGGAGCGGTATCTGCTGCCCGGGGACACGGTGCCGTACGTCGATCTCCGGCTGCCCTGACCCCGGCGGGCGCACGCATCCCCTCCGGCACGAGAGAATGACCTCATGACCGACGAGCACAACGAAGCACCGAAGTCCGCGAACGAACGCAGGGAGCAGCTGTTCCAGGCCATGCGCAAGGGCGGCGGCACCTGGGACTGGACCCGCGCGCGCGAGACGTACTACGAGCACCCGGACCCGCGCACGGTCCGCCGCGACCTCGAACAGCTGCGCAAGGCGGGCCGGGTGTTCCGCGACCGCGAGACCGGCCGGTACGAGGCGGTCGGCTACTGAGCCGCACCAGCATGAGCACGGTGGCCTCCTCCCGGACGGGAGGAGGCCACCGTCGTCAGCGGGACGCGATCGAGGCCAGCCGGCGGGCCGCACGGTAGTCGCGCATGATCTGGGCGAAGGTGGTGTGCCCCTGGGTGGTGCGGGCGAACGCCCGCCAGGCCGGTCCGACCAGGCAGACGGCGGCGTGGAACAGGTGCGGCCGGCGCTCGAAGGCGCCCAGCATGACCTTGCCCGCGCGCATCTCGACGCCCAGGCCCGCCTTGATCGCGAAAGCGTAGTTCAGCGCCTGCCGCCGGACGTCCGCCGAACCGTCCGCCTCGGCGATCTTCACCGCCCACTCGCCCGCCAGCCGGCCGGAGCGCAGCGCGTACGAGATGCCCTCCCTGGTCCACGGCTCCAGCAGCCCGGCCGCGTCGCCCGCGACCAGCACCCGGCCCCGGGAGAGCGGGGAGTCCTCGGCCCGGCACCGGGTCAGGTGGCCCGACTCGATGCTCGGGGTGAAGCCGGACAGGCCCAACTGCCGGATGTAGTCCGCGAGGTAGCCCTTGGTGGCCTCGCCGTCTCCGCGCGCGGAGATCACCCCGACGGTGAGCGAACCGGACTCGGTCTTCGGGAAGACCCAGCCGTAGGAGCCGGGCAGCGGGCCCCAGTCCAGGTGGATCCGGCCCTGCCAGTAGCGCAGCACCGACTCGGGGACCGGGATCTCGGCCTCCAGCCCGAGGTCGATCTGATCGAAGGTCACCCCGACGTGCCGTCCGATCCGGCTGGCGCTGCCGTCCGCGCCGACCACCGCGCGGGCCTCGATCCGGCGGCCGTCCGAGGTGGTCACGGTGACGGTGCGGCCGGCGCCGGCCGGCTGCTCGACCCCGGCCACCGTGACGCCGGTGACCAGCACCGCGCCGACCTGCTCGGCCGACTGCACCAGGCGCAGGTCGAACTCGTCCCGGTTCACCAACCCGAACAGCATCCGCTTGGAGCGCCGGGTGCGGGTGAAGCGGCCGCCGAGCGCGAAGGTGACGGCGTACACCCGGTCCTGTAGCGGGAGCTTGAAGTCCTCCGGCAGGCTGTCCCGGGACGGGCCGATGATGCCGCCGCCGCAGGTCTTGTAGCGGGGGTGCTCGGCCTTGTCGAGCAGCAGCACCCGACGCCCCTGCCGGGCCGCGCCGTACGCGGCGGAGGCCCCGGCCGGACCGGCGCCGACCACCACGACGTCCCAGACACCCGCCAACGGGTCTGGCCCGTCCGACACTTCGTCAGCGTCCGGCCCGGGCGCGGCGGGCGGGTCGATACGGTCCTGGCCGAGGGAGCTACCGGAGTCAGTCACGGACAGCAATCCTAGTGCCGATGAGCAGGTGCGGAGCCAGCCCGGGGCAAAGAGGCGGGCCTATGATCGATCCATCCCGAACAGCACCATTTCATCCGCACACCACCGGAGCGAACCGATGACTCAGCAGTCCCTGGCCGCGGCCGTCCGATCCCTGATGCCGCGGGCCAAGGCCGAGCTCGCCGAACTGGTCTCCTTCCAGTCCGTCGCCGACCCCCGGCAGTTCCCGGTCGAGGAGTGCGAGAAGGCGGCCCGCTGGGTCGCCGACGCCTTCGCCGCCGAGGGCCTGACGGGGATTCGGCTGCTGGACACCCCGGACGGCACGCAGTCGGTCTACGCCGAACTGCCGGGCCCGGCGGGCGCGCCGACGGTGCTGCTGTACTCGCACTACGACGTGCAGCCGCCGCTGGACGAAGCCGGCTGGCACTCCCCCGCCTTCGAGCTGACCGAGCGGGACGGCCGCTGGTACGGGCGCGGCGCGGCCGACTGCAAGGGCAACATCCTGATGCACCTGACGGCCCTCCGAGCGCTGCGCCAGGTGGACGGCGGCTTCCCGGTCGGGCTCAAGGTGATCGTGGAGGGTTCGGAGGAGCAGGGCACCGGCGGCCTGGAGCAGTACGCCCACGCCCACCCCGAACTGCTCACCGCCGACGTCGTGGTGATCGGCGACACCGGCAACTTCGCCCCCGGCCTGCCGACCGTCACCGCCACCCTGCGCGGCATCACCGAGGCCGCGGTCACCGTCACCACCCTGGCGGGCAACCTGCACTCCGGGGCCTTCGGCGGCGCCGCCCCCGACGCCCTGCAGTCGCTGATCAAGGTGCTCGCCTCGCTGCACGACGAGCACGGCGACGTCGCCGTGGACGGCCTGCGGTCCGACCAGGTCTGGCCCGGAGTCGCGTACCCGGAGGAGCAGTTCAGGGCCGACGCCAAGGTGCTCGAGGGCACCGCCCTGACCGGCACCGGTACGGTCGCCGACCGGCTCTGGGCCCGCCCGGCCGTCACCGTCCTCGGCATCGACGCCCCGCCCGTGATCGGCGCCACCTCCTCCGTCCACTCCACCGCCCGGGCCCGGGTCAGCCTGCGCATCCCGCCGGGCATGGAGCTGGGGACCGCCCAGGAGGCCCTGGAGGCCCACCTGCTGGCCGCCGTCCCGCTCGGCGCCCACGCCGAGGTCGAACGCCTCGGCGGCGGCAGCCCGTTCAGCGCCGACACCACAGGCCCGGCCTACGAGGCGATGGGCGCCGCCATGCAGGACGCCTTCGGCACCCCGATGGTCGCCTCCGGCGAGGGCGGCTCGATCCCGCTCTGCAACACCCTGCACACCCTCTACCCCACCGCCGAGATCATCCTGATCGGCGTCGAGGACCCCACCACCCAGATCCACGCCGTCAACGAGAGCGTCGACCCCTCGGAGCTCGAGCGGATGGCCCTGACCGAGGCCCTCTTCCTCCGCAACTACGCGGCGCTGAAGGCCGGTTCGCCCTCCTGACCCCTGGCCCGCCGGGCCGCCCGCACGCCGAGCGCGTGCACGGTGAGCCCGGCGGCCAGGCCCGCGCCCGCGCCGAAGCAGAGCTCGGCGATCAGGCCGCGCTCCCGGCGGGCCAGCCGGTGCAGCACCCCCGCGGCCGTGGCCAGCGCCAGACCCGCGACGGCGGTCCGGGGCAGCGCGGGCGCGGCCGGTCGGTGGCGGGCGAGCAGGGCCAGGCCGAGCGCCGAACTGCCGTACTGGAGCGCGGTGTAGAGCGGGAGCCCCGCCAACTCGGTGTTCAGGAAGGGGAAGGCGCGGACCCCGGCCCGGCCTTCGTGGGTGAAGGAGTCCCAGCCGACGTGGGTGGCAGCGCCGATCGCGGCGGAGACGGCGAACCAGCCGTATCCCCCGCGGTCGTACTGCCCTGGGCGGACCAGCCCGTACCACCACCAGGTCAGCCCGCCCGCGATCAGCACGTCCACCGTCGGGACGGCCCACCAGCGGTGGGTGACGGCGCCGAAGCCGTAGCAGCCGCGCAGCAGCGAGTCGGCGAAGAACGGTACGTCCGGTGCCATCGACCCGGCCACCAGCCCGGCCGCGATCAGCGGGCCGCGCGCCCGGGTGCCGTCCAACAGCGGGAGCACGGCGGCCGGGTGGCTGAGCGTGAAGGGCACCCGGCCATCCTGTCAGAGCAGGTCCAGCTCCTCGCCGAGCACGCGCCGGAGCCCGTCGTGGCGTTCACCGAGCCGGTGTTCCGGGGCGGGGTCGGTCCAGTGTGTCCGGGGATACCACCAGACCGGGCGGCCGACCAGTTCGGCCGGTTCCCATCCGTAGCGGGGCCAGATGCCGCCGAGGGTTCTCGCCGCGCAGCTACCTCGGCGTGGGAGCGCCAACCGCTGCCCGGAGCCCCGCCTCCAGGTAGCGCAGCTCACCGCTGACCCGGGCGTCCAGGGCGGCGGCCAGCCGGCGCAGGCGGGTCGGCGGGAGCAGGGTGGCGGCCTCGTCCAGGGTGACGAAGCGCCAGCCGCGCAGTTCCTCGGCCGGGAGCCGGAGCGCGCTCCGGGCGTGTGCGTCCAGGTGTCCGCCGTCGTACATCAGACGCAAACCGCCCCGGCGCGGGCCGGTGCGCGGCTCCCAGTCCACCGCGAGCAGGCGCAGGGCGGTGGGCTCCAGCCGGAGGCCGAGTTCCTCGGTGGTCTCCCGGAGGGCCGCGTCGGTGGGTGCCTCGCCGCGTTCGACCACGCCGCCGGGGAACTCCCAGCCGGGCTTGTAGACGGGGTCCACCAGCAGCACCCGGTCCTGGTCGTCGAAGAGCAGGACGGCGGCGGCCACGGTGTCGCCGGTGGTGTCGGCGCTCTGCACGATCGGGCAGACCGCGACGCCGTCCTTGACCAGGGCGGCGAGGTGTTCGGCGGTCTGACGCGGGGTCAGGCCCTCGGTGTCGACCAGTTGGGCGTCTCTGCTGAGCCAGCGGCGGGCCAGCCGGTACTGGGGCAGGTGCTCCCGGCACCAGGCGCGGACCCGGGCGCTGGCCGGCGGGTCGCCGGGGCAGTCGTCCCGGTTCTCGATCCGCTCCTGCAGGATCGTTTCCGCAGGGTCCAGGACGAAGTGGTGCACCGCCAGCCCCCGGGCCGCCAGCCCGCCGAAGATCTCGTCCCGGTAGTCCTCCCGGAGCAGGGTCATCGGCACCACCAGCGGCCCCGGCACCTCGGCCAGCAGGGCGGCCGCCACCTCGGGCACCAGCCGCCGCCAGGAGGCCAGGTCCTGGAAGTCGGAGACGGTGGCCATCCGGTCCGCGGGCAGGATGTGCCGCAGGCCGTAGCCGACCAACTCGGGGTCGTAGAGCACGCTGCCCGGCAGCAGCTCGACCAACTCCCGGCAGGCACTCGTCTTGCCCGCTCCGAACGTGCCGTTGACCCAGACGATCACAGTGTCCCCGCCTTCTGCCGCCCTGCCGGCCCAGCCCAGTCCGCGCCATCGAGGTGGTCCCCCGCCACGGCCCGGCCCATGCCTGTCCGCCCGTACGGGTGTCGGTTCCCGGCCGTGCGGCATGTGTCAGCCGCACACCCGGATCTTCTGACCTGCACAGGTCATATTGCTGACGAAGCGTCAGCTCAGCTCCAGCAGCTGCTTCTTGAGCACCTTGCCCATCGCGTTCCTGGGCAGCTCGTCCACCAGCACCACCCGGCGGGGCCGCTTGTGCACCGAGAGCCGCTCGGCCACGAAGGCGGACAGCTGATCCCCCGTCACCGCCCCGTCGGCGATCACGAACGCCACCACGGCCTGGCCCAGGTCCTGGTCCGGCGCGCCGATCACCGCCGCGTCGGCCACCGCCGGGTGGTCCCGCAGCGCGGCCTCCACCTCGCCCGCGCCGATCCGGTAGCCGCCGCTCTTGATCAGGTCCACCGAGGCCCGGCCGACGATCCGGTGGAAGCCGTCCGGGCCGATGGTGGCCACGTCCCCGGTGCGGAACCAGCCGTCGGCGGTCCACGACTCGGCGTCGGCGTCCGGCCGGTTGAGGTAGCCGCTGAACAACGTCGGCCCGGCGACCTGGAGTTCGCCGACCGTCTCGCCGTCCGGTGGCACCGGGCCGCCGTCCTCGGCCACCAGCCGGGTCCGGACACCGTCCAGCGGCAGCCCGACGCTGCCGGGGCGGCGCTCGCCGTCCGCGCGGGTGGAGACGGTGATCAGCGACTCGGTCATGCCGTACCGCTCGATCGGCGCCTGCCCGGTGAGCGCGGCGATCCGGTCGAAGACCGGCGTCGGCAGCGGGGCACTGCCGGAGACCAGCAGGCGGGCGGTGGCCAGCGCCCGTGCCGACGGTTCGTCGGCGGCGATCCGGGACCAGACGGTCGGCACCCCGAAGTACAGGCTGCCGCCCGCCTTCGCGTACGCCCCCGGCGTGGGCCGGCCGGTGTGCACCAGCCGACTGCCGGTGCGCAGCGCGCCCAGCACCCCCAGCACCAGCCCGTGCACGTGGAACAGCGGCAGCCCGTGCACCAGGGTGTCCTCGGCGGTCCACTGCCAGGCGGCGGCCAGCGCGTCCAGGTCGGCGGCGACCGCACCGCGCCGGATCACCGCGCCCTTCGGCGCCCCGGTGGTGCCGGAGGTGTAGAGCACGAAGGCCGTGCCCTCCACCCCCGGCTCGGCGTACGTGCTGCTCGAACGGGCCGTCAGCTCCACCGGCAGCGGCTCGATCCCGTCCGGCGCCGACGCCCCGACCGGCAGCGCCAACAGGGTGGCGCCCGAGTCGCGCAGGATGTGCGCGCGCTCCTTGGGCCCGGAGTCCGGTGGCAGCGGCACCACGGGGACGCCCGCCAGCAGCCCGCCGACGGTGGCCACCACGGTCTCGGCGGTCGGCCCGGCCAGCACCGCGAGGGCCGGTGCCCCCGCCACCCGGTCGGCCACCGCCGTTGCCGCGCCCAGCAGTTGCTCCCAGGAGAGCGGCCGTCCGTCGATCCGCAGCGCGTCGGCGGCGTCGCCGTGGCCGCCCTCAAGTGCCGTCAGCAGTCCCATGGCCGGGACTCTACCGCCGGGCCGGGCCGCCGGTCAGGCAGCCGCCGGGGCCGTACGGCGCCGGACCGTGCCCAGCGCCAGCACCGCCCCGACCACCGCGCAGCACGCGAGCGCCCCGGCCGTCCCGCCGAACGCCGTGGTCGGCCCGGCCCGGTCGACCAGCACACCCCCGGCCGCCGCGCCGAACGCGGACCCCAGGTTGTAGGCGGTGTTCACCCACGCGCCCGCCTCGGTCCTGGACCCCTCGGGGACGAGCTCCTCGACGAGTTGGTAGGCGGTGATCAGCAGCACGTCCGCGCAGGCACCCGCGAACAGCGCCGCCGCCGCCGTGGCGGGCAGCACGTCGAGGGCGGGTACGGCGTAGCAGCAGGCGGCCGCCGCGACGAGCAGCACCGGCCGGTGCCGCAGCGCACCGCGCCACCGGTACCCGCCGTAGACCAGCCCGCCGAGGACGCCGCCGACCGCGAACAGCGTGGTCAGCACGCCCGCCGTCACGGTGCCCCGGGCCGCCACGATCGCGATCTCGAACACGGTGAACGCCGCGGCCGTCCCGAGCACGGGCAGCAGCAGCGGCCCGAATCCCTTCGCCCGCAAGGGACTTCCGGAGCGCTTCGCCGCGGGGCGCACGCTCATCGAGGCACCCCGCAGGGCCGACGCCAGCAGGCCGAAACCGACCAGCACCAGCAGCGTGCAGGCCCCGACGGCGGCGGGGGCCCCGAGCGCCGCGACCAGGAAGCCGCCGAGCAGCGGGCCGAGCGCGAAGACGGTGGACTCCGCCGCCGTGTCCAGGCTCAGCGCGGACTGCCGCTGCGCCTCGTCGGCCGCCAGCCTGCCCCAGAGCGTGCGCATCAACGGGCCGACGGGCGGCGGGAAGGCGCCGGTCAGCACCGCGAGGGCGGCGAGCAGCGGGCTGGGCACGTGGACGGCGCAGGCCGTGGCCAGCGCAGCGAGCAGGAGGGTGTAACTGACGGACAGCCAGGTCAGCGCGCCTGGCCGGCGCTCCACCAGCCGGGCCCGGGCGGGCCCGAGCAGGGCGGTGACCAGTCCGAACAGACCGGCGACGGTGCCCGCCACGGCGTACGAGCCGGTGCCCTCGTACAGCGCGAGCAGCAGCGGCAGGCCGATGACGCCGTAGCTGAGCCGGGCGAGCATCGCGGCGGTGAAGAGCTTCGGGGCGTGCGGAAGCGTGAGGACAGCGCGATAGGAAGCGCTGCCCCGGGAGGGGCGTGACATGGGGTGATCTCCGATGAACAGGCGCGCCGAAGCTCAGCCGGGCGCGTGTGGGCACGACGGGGGCGTGGCCTGCCCCACCGGCCGCCCCTGCTCAGCAGGGTGCGCGGTGTGGGCGGCTGACGGCCCGTCAGTGCGGATCGGAGAGGTACACGGGGGAAGCATAGCCGGACACGGCGGAGCCCCGCCGGAGAATTTCCGACGGGGCTCCGCTGGTACCGGTCGGTCTCAGCCCTTGCGGGTCTTGACCTCGGTGGTGAGCTGGGGGAGGACGGTGAAGAGGTCTCCGACGACGCCGTAGTCGACGAGTTCGAAGATGGGGGCTTCGGGGTCCTTGTTGATGGCGACGATGGTCTTGGAGGTCTGCATGCCGGCGCGGTGCTGGATGGCGCCGGAGATGCCGGCCGCGACGTACAGCTGGGGGGAGACCTGCTTGCCGGTCTGGCCGACCTGGTTGGTGTGCGGGTACCAGCCGGCGTCGACGGCGGCGCGGGAGGCGCCGACGGCCGCGCCGAGCGCGTCCGCGAGGTCCTCGACGACGGCGAAGCCTTCGGCTGCGCCGACGCCGCGGCCACCCGAGACGACGATGGCGGCTTCGGTGAGCTCGGGGCGCCCCGAGGAGACGCGGGGGGTGCGGGCGGTGACGGTGGCGGCGTTGCCGGTGAACTCCACGCTCGCGGTCTCGACGGTGCCGGCGGCCGGGGCGGCCTCCGGGGTGGTGGAGTTGGGCTTGACGGTGATGACCGGGGTGCCGTGCGAGACCTTGGACTTGACCTGGAAGGAGGCGGCGAACACCGACTGGGTGGCGACGGGGCTGCCGTCGGTGCCGGCTTCGAGGTCGACGGCGTCGGTGATGATGCCGGAGCCCAGGCGCAGGGCGACGCGGGCGGCGATCTCCTTGCCCTCGCCGGAGGAGGTGACGAGCACCGCGCCGGCGTTGGCCGCGGTGGCGATCTGGGTCAGCGCGTCGACCTTGGGGACGACGAGCTGGTCGGTGAACTCGGCGCCGTCGGCGGTGTACACCTTGGCGGCGCCGTATTCGGCGGCCTTGGCGGCGATGTCGGTGGCGGCGGCACCGGCGCCCAGGACGACCGCCGAGGGCTCGCCGATGCGGCGGGCCAGGGTGAGCAGTTCGAGGGCCGGCTTGCGGACCACACCGTCGGCGTGGTCCACGAGAACCAGGATCTCAGCCATGATTTCTTGCTCCTGATCGATCGTTGGATGCGCTAACGCGTGTGGGGTTAGATGAACTTCTGCTCGACGAGGTAGGCGGCCAGGGCCTTGCCGCCCTCGCCCTCGTCCTTGACGATGGTGCCGGCGGTGCGGGCGGGGCGGGCGGTGATCGTCTCGACGGCGGTCCAGGCACCGGTGAGGCCGACGGTGTCGGCGTCGATGCCGAGGTCGTCGAGGTCGAGGGAGGTGACCGGCTTCTTCTTGGCGGCCATGATGCCCTTGAAGGAGGGGTAGCGGGCTTCGCCGGACTGGTCGGTGACGGAGATGACGGCGGGCAGCGGGGCGGAGATCTGCTCGGTGGCGGCGTCGCCGTCGCGGCGGCCGGTCACCGTGGTCCCGTCGAGGGTGACCTCGGAGAGCAGGGTGGCCTGGGGGACGCCGAGGCGTTCGGCGAGCAGGGCGGGCAGGACGCCCATGGTGCCGTCGGTGGAGGCCATGCCGCACACGACGAGGTCGTAGCCGGTGGTCTCCAGGGCCTTGGCGATGATGGCGGAGGTGCCGATCACGTCGGTGCCGTGGATGTCGTCGTCGTTGACGTGGACGGCCTTGTCGGCGCCCATGGACAGGGCCTTGCGCAGGGCGTCCTTGGCGTCGTCGGGGCCCACCGTCAGGACGGTGACCTCGGCGTCGCCGTGGGTTTCGGCGATGCGCAGGGCCTGCTCCACGCCGTACTCGTCCAGCTCCGACAGGAGGCCGTCCACGGCGTCCCGGTCGGTGGTGGTGTCGTCCGCGAAGCGACGGTCACCGGTCGCGTCGGGCACGTACTTCACACAGACAACGATCCTCAAGCTCACGGCCTGTCTCCTGTACTGGTCTCGTCCGGCGGCTGCGGCTGTGCAAGCGGGCGCGAACTCGTCACGCACCCGCTCCGGGCAGCGGATTCCTGTGCCCGTCCGGAACTTGCTGGCAGCATACTCGCGAGTAGCTTAGCCGTCACTACTGGCCAGTAGCTTAGCTCTGCCGAAGCCCGGTCGAGTGCTCCGCACCCCGCGTCGCCCCTGGCCACGGAGGGCCCGGAACGGCCGCACTGCCGTCTGCGCCCCATCCTGCCCCAGGCCGGGCCGCCTGCCCCCCGACCGGGCGGCAGATCGACTGTGAGATTGAACGGTCTTGACAGATTCACCTGGCCGGACGGGGTCGGACGACCCCTCAGATGCCCTGGCCGCCCTGCCCACTTCGCGCTGCAGCGGCCGGCGGAGACTGCGTCAGATCGCCTCGCCCAGCGCGGCGATCACATCCGCCCGGCGCGGCTGACCCGAGGCCCGGCGGACCTCCCGGCCGCCCGCGTCCAGCACCAGCACGGTCGGCGTCCGGAGGATGTCCAGCCGGCGGACCAGATCGAGCTGCTCCTCGGCGTCCACCTCGACGTGCGCCACCCCCGGCACCAGACCCACCACCTCGGCCAGCACCCGCCGGGTCGCCCGGCACGGCTGGCAGAACGCGCTGGAGAACTGCACCAGCGTGGCCCGCTCCCCCAACTCCGCCCCGAGGTCCCCGGTGGTCAGCACCACCGCCCCGTCCTTCGCCCGCACCCGCAGCCTCCCGTCCCGCCGGGCCCGGAGCAGGCCGAACCCGCTCGCCAGCACGAGCACCACGGCACACACCAGCAACCCGGTCATCGCTCCAGTGTGCGGCATCTCACCACCGTCCCGGCCAGGGGGCGTACCATCGCGGCCATGGACTCCACGAGGCTGACCCGCCGTCGGGTGGTCGACCTGTGCCGGGCGACCACGAGCAGCTGTCGCTGACCCGCCGTCAGCCCGCTCGTCCCCCTTTTCCTGGAGTCCCCATGCAGATCGACCCGCGCGGGCCGCGCTTCGCCGCCGTGCTCACCTCCCTCGTGCTCGCCGCCGTCCTGATCACCGGCAACGGGTGGCTGCTCGCCGCCCAGGCCGCCGTCTTCGCGGTCGGCGCCCTGATCGGGCTGCAGTACTCGCCGTACGGCTGGCTCTACCGCGTCCTGGTCCGGCCCCGACTGACACCGCCGACCGAGCTGGAGGATGCCAGGCCGCCCCGGTTCGCGCAGGCGGTCGGCCTCGGCTTCGCCGTCGTCGGCACCGTCGGCTACCTCACCGGCCTGACCTGGCTCGGCCTGCTGGCCACCGCCTTCGCGCTCGGCGCGGCCTTCCTGAACGCGGCGTTCGGCTACTGCCTGGGCTGCGAGATGTACCTGCTGCTGCGGCGCGGGCGGGCCCGGCTGGGCACCGTCGGCCGGTGACTCGTCACCTGTCCGCCCGGCCGCCGGTCGGACAGGCGTGACATCCGACCATCCTTCGGGGGATCATTCGGGTGTATCACCCGGGGCCACCGCGGCCTGCCGTGCCTCCGGTCCGGCTCGCCCGCGCCCCGGGACCACCTGACCGGGCCCCAAGCCCGTGGGAAGTAGGGCTGACCCGTGGCAGAGTTCGTCTACCCGCCGGTGATCCGCACGGCGCTCGCCGTGTTCCGGGCGCTGGACTGCCAGATCAAGATCGTCGGTGCGGAGAACATCCCCGCCCAGGGCGGCGCCGTGCTGGTGAGCAACCACATCAGCTACCTGGACTTCCTCTTCGCCGGGCTCGGCGCCTTCAAGGGCGGCAAGCGCAAGACCCGCTTCATGGCCAAGGACGACGTCTTCAAGCACGGCGTCTCCGGCCCCCTGATGCGCGGCATGAAGCACATCCCGGTGGACCGCACCGACGGGCAGCCCGCGTACGACGCCGCCGTCAAGGCGCTCCGGGCCGGCGAGGTGGTCGGTGTCTTCCCCGAGGCCACCATCAGCCGCTCCTTCACGCTGAAGAAGTTCAAGACCGGCGCCGCCCGGATGGCCGCCGACTCCGGCGCCCCGCTGCTCCCGGTGATCCTCTGGGGCACCCAGCAGCTCTGGACCAAGGGCCGTCCGAAGACCCTGACCAAGCGCCACGTCCCGGTCACCATCATGATCGGCAAGCCGATCGAGCTGGAGCCCGGCGACAAGCCCGTCATGGTCACCCGCCGCCTGCGGGCCGCGATGACCGAGATGCTCGAGCAGGCCCAGCGCGAGTACCCCGGCAAGCCCACCGGCCCCGACGACACCTGGTGGCTCCCCGCCCACCTCGGCGGCACCGCCCCCACCCTGGAGGTCGCCGAAGCCGAGGACGAGGCGGAGGCCGAGGCCCGCGCCGAGAAGCGCGCGCAGCGCTGACGACGCCTCAGCGGCCGTAGGTGTCGATGTTCTCGATCCGCCAGCTCCCGTCGGTACGGACCGCGTCGACGGCGAACATCGCGGCGGAGTAGCTCGCGGCGTCCTTGGCTCCGTCGGCGGTGCTGGTGTTGCGCTGGTCGGCGAAGATCAGCAGCCGGGCCCGGTCGCCGTCCAGAGCGGCCACCGCCGCGTCCGTGACGGTGGTGGTGAGCAGCAGTTTCTTCGCCGCCGCCTGGGCGCGGACCTGGGCCAGCAGCGTGGCGTGCTGCTCCACCGCCCGGCCGGTGAGCAGCCGCTGGGCCGCCTGGTCGGTGCGGGCCGGGTCGGCGTGGGTGAAGGAGAACAAGGCGTTCACCGCCTCGGTGATCCGGCCCTTGACCTCGCTGGTGGCAGCCGGGTCGGTGAGGGCCGTGTTGTGCTGTCCGGCGTCGGCCCGCAGGTCGGCGGCGGCCAGGGCCGACCAGGTGGCGAAGCCGCCGAGCAGGACGGTCAATGCGAGCAGCACGGCGGGGAGCCGGCGACGGCGCGGCGGACGCACCACCGGGAGTGGGGCGGCGGGCGGACGGGCGGCGGCCAGGCGGCGCTGACGGTTGATCAGGTGGCGGGTGGTGGTGCTCGACATGGCGGTGGTGCTCCTCACTGCCCGGCGGGCGACGCGGTGGTGCCCATCGGGGCCTGGCCGAGGGCGCTGAGCTTCCAGCCCTCGCCCGTTCTGGTGAGCCGGCCGAGCATCCGGCTGTCCTTGGTGACCGGCTGCTCCTGCCCGGTCCGGACCGTGATCCGGACCGCGATCAGGACGGCCGCCTGGCCGGACCGTTCGTCCAGCTCGGTGACCGCGCCGTCCAGTACGTGGGCGGTGGTGACGCTCCCGGCCTGCTTGACCTGCTTCTCGAACTCGCCGCGCCCCTGCACCAGTTGGCTGTGCAGCTCGCCGGTGGTGGACTGTTCCCACAGGTCGAGTCCGGGCGCCAGCGCGGCGTGGTCGAGGGTGTTCAGGTTCTGTACGGCCTGCTCGCCCGCCGCGAGCGCCTGGTCCCTGGCCCGGGCCAGGTCGGCGGAGCCGTCGTGCGCGGCGGCGTACCAGGACCAGCCGCCCCAGCCCGCCGCGACCATCGCCGCCAGCAGCAGGCAGACCGCGAGCACCGGCAGCCGGTCGCGAATCGCACGCACTGTCATCTGCTCCTCCGTTACAGGGACTTGAGTTCGGTGACCAGCCATCGGCCGCCGTCCAGCCGGGCGCTGACCAGCAGTTGGGCGGCGGTGCGGGTGGGCGGACCCTCCGCGCGTCGGGCGCTCTGGTCGAGCAGCACCAGCAGCTCGGCCCGGTCGGCGGTGAGCCGGACCACTCCGGTGCTCACCACCCGGCTGGTGAGGGTGAGTTGCTGTTCGCCGACCCAGCCGCCGAGTTGCTCGGTGAGGGCCTTGTACTGCTCCCCCGCCGCTCCGGCGAACGCCGCCCGGGCCGCCGTCCTGGTGCTCTCGCTGTCGGTGGCCGAGTAGGAGAAGGCCCGCCCGAGCGCAGCCCCGACCTGCTCGGCGACCCGGTCGGTGGCCGCCCGGTCGGTGAGCGCGTGGTCGGCGGTGTCGGCGCCGCTGCGGATCAGCTGCCCGGTGACCAACAGCGCGAGCCCGGCGAGCAGGACCAGGAGCAGTGCCGCCCGGTGCAGGTGTCGTCTCACACCGCCTCCACCGGTACGGTCGCCAGGTCGGCGGCCTTCCAGCCGTCCCCGGTCCGGGTCAGCGCGACCGTCACCCGGCGCCGGTCGGTGCTCAACGCGCCGGTGGTGGCGACCAGTTCGAGCCGGACCACGGCGATCAGCCGGGCCGTGCCGGCCGCCGGGTCGAGCGCGGTGAGGGCCGCTCCGGCGACGGTGGCGCGCACCGTCAGGTCCGCGGCCGGGGCAGCCGCCAGCCGGTCGCGCAGCGGTGCGTGGGTGACGGACAGCCAGCGGGCCCGGGTGGCCGCCGGGTCGGCGGCGTCCGCGCTGGTCAGTACGGCCACCGCGGTCCGGCCCGCGGCCAGCGCGCCGGAGCGGGCCCGCTCACCGGCCGTCTCGCTGCGCGCCTGCCAGTGGCTCAGCCCGCCGAACGCCAGCACGGACAGCGCCACGGCCCAGGCCCACCTCGCCCACCTCGCCCTCACCGGCCGGCTCCCGGCGTCGCCGGCGCGACCGGTGTCGGGACGCCGCCCTTGGGCGCGTTGCCCGAGCCGCGGACCGAAGTCCCGCTGCCCGCAGGTGCGTTGCAGCGGGCGTCGGCGTTGAAGGTCCCGGGCGAGGTGTCCAGGCCGTTGCGGTAGACGGTGCCCTGGTAGCCGTCCGTGCAGGGCAGCGGCGAGAAGAAGGTGACGGCCATGCCCAGCCGGGCGCCGTCGGCGGTGACCGCGGTCGCTCCGGCGGCGGCCGCGGCCGGGAGCCGGACCAGCAGTTCCTCGATGCCGTGCTGCCGGGTGACGCCGAGTTCGGCGGTGGTCAGCAGGTTGGCCAGCAGGACGCTCAGGCCGGGGTCCAGGTCCTTCACCAAGGCGCTCACCTGGTCGGCCGCCCCCGGGCCGGTGGCGATCAACCGTCGCAGGTCGCCGTCGGAACGGGCGAGCCGGTCCGCCAGCTCGGCGGCACCGGTGGCGAAGGAGCGGATCGCCGAGGACTCCTCGGCCTGGGTCCGCAGCACCGCCTCGCCGTCCACGATCAGCCGGGTGGTGGCGGGCAGCGCGCCGCTCGCCGCGGTCAGGAAGCCCCGGCTGCCGTCCAGCAGCGCCTGCAGGTTGTCCGCCTGGCCGTTGAAGGCGGTGCCGAACTCGTCCACCACGGTGCGCAGCGAGCTCAGCGGGACGGAACCGACCAACGCGTCCACCCGGCCGAGCATGTCGGTGACAGGTGCCGGGACTCCGGTGTCGGCGCGGGCGATCTCGGACCCGTCCCGCAGGTACGGCGGCTGGTCGGTGCTGGGGCGCAGGTCGATGTACTGCTCGCCGACGGCGGACAGGTTGGCGACCACGGCCTTCAGCCGGTCCGGGATCGGCGGCGCGTCCCGGGAGATCCGCAGCTCGGCCCGGACGCCGTCCGGGGTGAGCCGGATCGGGCCGACCCGGCCGACCGAGACACCCCGGTAGGTGACGTCGGCGTGCTCGAACAGGCCGCCGGTGCGCTCCAGTCGGACGTCCACCTGGTAGTAGCCGCGCAGCCCGACGTACCGGCCGAGATCGGCGTGCCGGACCGCGATGTAGCCGAGCACCAGGACGGCGATCAGCAGGAAGCCGAGGTTCTTCAGCCGGACGGCGAGGGTGGGCATCAGCGCGCCTTTCCGGACGGTCCGGTGACGGAGGGCAGCGGCAGCGGCAGCCGCCGGGCTGGGGGTTCCGGGTCCGGCCGGGGCGGCGGGTCGGCCGTGTCGTTGGGGTCCAGCTCGGGGATGATCCGGGTGCCCGGTGCGGCGGCCAGGTCCAGGTACACGTTCAGGTAGTCGCCCTTGACGCCGCGCAGCACCTCGTCGGTGAACGGGTAGGTGAGCAGCACCTGGAGCGAGTCCGGCAGTGCCTTGCCCGCGTCGGCCAGCCGTTGCAGGGTGGGGGCGATCGCCTTGAGGTCGGCCACCAGGTCGTCCCGGCTGCGGTTGACGGTGTCGACGGCGACACCCGAGAGGGTGTCCAGTGAGCGCAGCAGGGTGAGCAGGTCGCCGCGCTGCTGCTCCAGTACGGTCAGGCCCGGGCTGAGCCCGGTCAGGACGGTGCCGATCTGCTGGTCCCGGGTGGCCAGGGTGCCGGCGAGCCGGTCGATGCCGTCCAGCGCGGCGGTCAACTCGGCGCGGTGCGCGTCGAGTTCGCCGGTGAAGGTGTTCAGCCGGTCGAGCACCGAGCGGATCTGGGCCTCGTTGCCGGTCAGTGCCTTGCCGAGCTCGGTGTTGATGCTGCGCAGTTGGTCGATCCCGCCACCGTTCAGCAGCATGGACAGCGCGCCGAACACCTCCTCGACCTCGGTGGACCGGCCGGTCCTGCTGTCGGGGATGACCGCGCCGTCGGCCAGCGCGCCCTGGGCCGGCTCGGTGGCGGGCGGCGCGCTCAGCCGGACGTACTTCTCGCCGAGCAGGCCGGACTGCGCGAGCTGGGCGTAACTGTTGGCGGGCAGCCGGACGTTGCCGTTCAGCCGGAGGGTGACCACGGCGGTCCAGTCGTCCGGCGAGAACTCGATCCCGGTCACCCGGCCGACCGCGACGCCGTTGACCTTGACGGCCGACTGCGGGACCAGGCTCAGCACGTCGGCGAATCGCGCGGACACCTGGTACGGGTGGTCGCCGAGGTCGGCGCCGCCCGGCAGCGGCAGGTCCTGCACGCCGCCGAAGCCCGCGCAGCCGGTCAGCAACACCAAGGGGAGCAAAAGGAGTTGACGTCTCATCGGGCCACTCCGGGCAGTGGTAGCGGCAGGGCGGCGATCTCGGTCAGGTTGGCCCGGCCGGCCAGAGTCCCGGCCGCCGGATCGTAGGCGCGCAGCAGGTTGCCGGCCGCCAGCGGGGCGGTGTCGAGCAGTTCGGCCAGCGAGGCCCGCTGGTCCACCAGGCTCTGCGTGATCGGGACCAACTGGTCGACGCTGTGCGCCAGTCGGGTCCGGTTCTGCTCGACGAAGGTCTTCACCTCGCCGAGCGCCACCGCGAGGTTCCGCAGCGCGAGCCCGAGCTCCTCCTTGTCCTGGGCCAGGAAGCCGCTGACGTCGGCCAGCCGGTCGGTGGCGGAGCGGACCTGGCTGTCGTTCTCCCGCAGCATGGTGGTGAAGGACTGCAGCTGGGTGAGCGTGCCGAACAGGTCGTCGCTGCGGCCGGAGAGCGTCTTGGCCGCCCGGCCGAGCTGTTCGATGCTGTCGCCGATCGCCCGGCCGTTGCCGTCCAGGTTGCGGGCCCCGGCGTCGAGCAGCCGGGACAGCGCCCCGCCGGCGTTGGCGCCGTCGGGCCCGAGCGCGGTGCTGAGGTCGGTCAGGCTCCGGTAGAGCTGGTCGATCTCCACCGGCTCGGCGGTGCGGTCGGCCGGGATCACCGCCCGGTCGGCCAGCAGCGGGCCGCCGGTCCAGGCCGGGGTGAGCTGGACGTACCGGTCGGCGACCACGCTCGGGGCGACCACCACGGCCGAGGCGTCGGCCGGGACCTTCACCCCGTGGTCGAGGGTGAGCTGCACCCGGACCCGCTCGCCCTCGGGGCGGACGGCGTCCACGGTGCCGACCTTGACGCCGAGTACCCGCAGGTCGGAGCCCGCGTAGACGCCCACGGCGTGGTCGAAGTACACCGTCACCCGGCTTCCCTCCGGGCCGGGGACGGCGATCAGGGCGGCCACCAGCGCGGCGAGCGCCGCACCGGTGGCGATGACGACGGAGGTCCTGGTACCCGGCCGCTTCATCCCCGGCCTCCTTCCGGGCGGTTCGGCAGGCAGCCGGTGGCGGGTGACGTCCCGTCAGGCAGGTAGGACCGGGGCACCACCCCGCACAGGTAGGTGTCGAACCAACGGCCGTTGCCGAGCGTGTTGCCCATCAGCCGGTAGTACGGGCCGACCAGGGCGAGGGTCTGGTCCAGGCTCTGCTGGTTGGCCCGCAGCACCCCGGTGACCCGGTCCAGCGCGGCCAGCGTCGGTGCGAGCTGCCGCTCCTGGTCCCGGACCAGACCGGTCAGCTGGGCGCCCAGTTCGCTTGTGCCAGTGAGCAGTTGGTGGACGGCCGCGCGGCGCCGCTGGATCTCGGCGAGCAGTTGGTCGCCGTCGCTGAGCAGCGCGGCGAACCGGCCATTCTGGTCGCTCACGGTCTTGCTCAGCCGGGCGCTGCCGCTGAGCAGCCGGGCCAGCTGGGCGTCCCGGTCGGCGACGGTGCGGGAGAGGGCGGAGAGCCCGTCGGCGGCGCTGCGCACCGAGGCGGGGGTGTCCTTGAAGGTGTCGGCGACGGTGCGGAAGCTCTCGGCCAACTTGGCGGTGTCGATCGCGCCGAGCGTCTTGCCGAGCCCGTCCAGCGCCTGGGTGACGTCGTACGGCGAGGTGGTCCGGGTGGCCGGGATGGTCCGGTCCGGGTCCTGCTCGGCCGCACCCAGCGGGTCGAGGGCGAGGTACTTCTCCCCCAGCAGGGTGCGGATGCCGATCGCGGCGGTGGAGGCGTCGCCGAGCCAGGTGTCCTTGACCCGGAACGCCACTCTGACCTTGGCACCGGCCAGGCCGACCTCGGTCACCTTGCCGACCTTGGCCCCGGCGACCCGGACCTCGTTGCCCGGCCGCAGGCCGCCCGCCTCGGTGAACTCGGCGGTGTACCCGGTCCCTTGGCCGAGCAGCGGCAGCCGGTCGGCCTGGTACGCGACGGCGGACAGCAGCAGGATCAGCAGCAGCCCGACGGCTCCGACCAGGGCCTGGTTACGCTCGCGCAGCGGCTTCAGCAGCGGACGGTTCATCCCTGACACCTCGGTTCGGTGACGCCGATGCCGGTGGGCGGGGCGCTGCCGTCGGTGGTGCCGACGCCGGAGACCCTGGCCTGGCAGAGGTAGAGGTTGAACCAGGACCCGTAACTGGCCAGCCGGCCCAGCGTGCGCAGCTTCTCGGGGCTGCGCTGGAGGAAGCCCTCCAGCTGGGTGCTGTGCTCGGCCAGGCCGGTGGAGAGCCTGCCGAGCTGGCCGATGGTGTCCTTGAGCGGCGGGCGGCTGTCCCGGAGCAGACCGGCGGTACTGGTGGTGAGGGCGCCCAGGGCCTGTACGGCCTCGCCGATCGGCTGCCGGTCGCGGGCGAAGCCGGCCACCAACTGCTGGAGCGTGGAGACCAGTTCGGTGAAGCCCTGCTCGTGGGTGTTGACGGTGGCGACCACCGTGTTCAGGTTGTCGATCACCCGGCCGATCACCTCGTCCTTGGCGGCCAGCGTGCCGGTCAGCGAACCGATGCTGCGCAACAGGCTGTCCACCGTGCCGCCCTGACCCTGGAGCACCTGGACGATCTCCTCGGCGAGCCGGTTCACCTCGGTCGGCGACAGGCCCTGGAAGAGCGGCTGGAAACCGCTGAACAGCTGGGTCAGGTCGAGCGCGGGCCGGGTGCGCTCCAGCGGGATGGTGGCGCCCGGCGCCAGCCGCTCGGCCAACGGTCCGGTGCCGCGCTCGAGTTCGAGGTAGCGCTGCCCGACCAGATTGAGGTACTTGACCGAGGCGGTGACCGAGCCGGGCAGCTGGGTGCCCCGGCGGACCGAGAAGCTCACCTGGGCGTACCGGCGGTCCACCACGGTGACCCCGTCGACCTCGCCGACCCGCACCCCGGCGATCCGCACGCTGTCGCCGACGGTCAGGCCGGTCACGTCGGTGAACCGGGCCCGGTAGCCGGAGGTGGCGTCGCCCAGGCCGGTGTCGGCGATGCCGAGCGCCAGTGCGGTGGTGGCGAGGGCGGTGACCAGGATGAAGACCAGCGACTTGGCGATCGGCGCGGCCAGACTGCGGCGTCTCATCGCAGCTCCACCTCGGCTCCGCGCAGCAGCGGCCCGGCCAGCACGCTGCTCCAGTCCGGCAAGTCCCGTCCAGGGGCCAGGAGTTCGTTCACCAGCGCGTTCTCCTGCGGTGAGTTGGGCAGGCCGAGGCCGAGCGCGGCGGGCATCGGGAAGCCCTCCCCCGCCGTGGCGGCGGGCGGCGTGCTGCCGCGGCCGGTGTAGGGGGTGTCGTAGCACTTGGGCCCGCCGGTGGCGGTGTACGCGGGAGCGTCCTTGCCGGGCTGGTACCTGCCCCGCGAGGGCAGGGTGGAGACGGTGACGTGCAGGCCGGGTTGGTCGGTGCCCTTGCCGAGCGCCTTGTCCATCACCGGCACGAAGTCGGCCAGCGTGCGCAGCGTGCAGGGGAAGGCGGGGGCGTACTCGGCGAGCAGTTCCAGGGTGGCCCGGCTGTCGGCGGAGAGCCGGATCAGGGTGGACCGGTTGCGCTGCAGGAAGTCGGTCAGGTCCCGCGCGCTCGCGCTGCCCGCCGCGTACAGCGCGCGCAGGCCGGCCTGCTGCCGGTCCAGCGTGCCGCTGGTGGTGGTCAGGTCGGTGAGCGCCTGGAGGAGCTCGGGGGCGGCGTCGCCGTACGTCCGACTGACCGTCACCAGTTGCCCGATGTCCCGGGTGAGGGCCGGGAGTTCGGGGTTGAGACCGGCCAGGTAGGAGTCGAGTTCGACCAACGTGGTCCCGAGCTGGGCACCCCGTCCGCGCAGCGCGGTGGAGACGGCGTGCAGGGTGGCGGAGAGCTTCTCGGGCTGGACGGCGGAGAGCAGCGGCAGCAGGTGGTCCAGGACCTGTTCGAGCTCGACGGCCTCGGCGGACCGGTCCTGGGCGATCACGGCGCCCGCCCGCAGCGCGTCGCCGGAGGCGGCGGCCGGGGGCACCAGCGCCACGAAGCGTTCGCCGAACAGGGTGGTGGGCAGCAGCTGGGCCGTCACCCCGGCCGGGATGCCGGTCAGTTGCGCCGGGTCGAGCGCCAGCGTGAGCCTGGCCCGGTCGCCGTCCGCGCCGACCTCACGGACCCGGCCGACCACCACGCCGCGCAGCTTCACGTCGGCGTTGACGTGAAGCTCGTTACCGGCGGCGGTGGTCTCCAGGGTGACGGTGGTCTCGTCGGCGAAGGTCCGGTCGTAGACCGCGACACAGACGCCGGCGAGCAGCGCGGGCACCAGCAGGAAGACCACTCCGGCCGCCAGCCGACCGGATCGACGGGGGCTCATCCGGCCACCCGCACGGTGGTGGTGGCTCCCCAGATGGCGAGCGAGAGGAAGAAGTCGGTGATGCTGATGATCACGATGGCGTTCCGCACCGAGCGGCCGACCGCGATCCCGACCCCGGCCGGACCGCCCTTGGCGTGGAAGCCGTAGTAGCAGTGCGCCAGGATCACGATCACGCTGAAGACCAGCACCTTGAAGCCGGACAGCAGCACGTCCGCCGGCGCCAGGAAGAGGTCGAAGTAGTGGTCGTAGGTGCCGGGTGACTGCCCGTTGACCAGCACGGTCACCGCGCGCGAGGCGGCGTACGAGGAGAGCAGGCCGATGCCGTAGAGCGGCAGCACCGCGACCACCCCGGCGATGATCCGGGTGGTCACCAGGTACGGCAGGCTGCGGACACCCATCCCCTCCAGCGCGTCCACCTCCTCGTTGATCCGCATCGCGCCGAGCTGGGCGGTGAAGCCCGCGCCGACCGTGGCGGACAGCGCGAGCCCGGCCACCAGCGGGGCGATCTCGCGGGTGTTGAAGTAGGCGGAGACGAAGCCGGTGAAGGCGGCGGTGCCGAGCTGGTTCATCGCCGCGTGGCCCTGCAGGCCGACCACCGTCCCGGTCGCGGCGGTCATCCCGATCATCACCCCGACCGTGCCGCCGATCACCCCCAACCCACCGCTGCCGAACGCGACTTCGGCCAACAGCCGCTGCACCTCGCGGAAGTAGCGGTACAGCGCGCGGGGGATCCAGAGCAGCGCGGCCAGGTGGAACAGCAGGTGGTCGCCGGTCCGTTCCAGCCAGGCCAGCCGGGAGCGGCGGGGCGGCTCGGGCGGGCCGCCCGGCGGGGTGGCGCGGTCCAGCAGGGCCATGGCTCAGGCTCCCTTCTGCGGGATGATCCGCAGGTAGACCGCGGTGAGCACGACGTTGACCACGAACAGCAGCAGGAAGGTGATCACCACGGCCTGGTTGACCGCGTCGCCGACACCCTTGGGGCCGCCGCGCGGGTTGAGGCCCCGGTAGGCGGCGACGATGCCCGCGATGAAGCCGAAGATCAGCGCCTTCAGTTCGCTGATGTACAGGTCGGGCAGCTGGGCCAGCGCAGAGAAGCTGGCCAGGTACGCGCCCGGAGTGCCGTGCTGGAGCACCACGTTGAAGAAGTAGCCGCCGAGCGTGCCGACCACCGAGACCAGGCCGTTCAGCAGCACCGCCACCGCCATCGCGGCCAGCACCCTGGGCACCACCAGCCGCTGGACGGGCGAGACGCCCATCACCTCCATCGCGTCCAGCTCCTCGCGGATCTTCCGCGAACCGAGGTCCGCGCAGATCGCCGACCCGCCGGCCCCGGCGATCAGCAGGGCCACGATCAGCGGACTGGCCTGCTGGATCACCGCCAGCACACTGGCCCCGCCGGTGAACGACTGGGCGCCCAACTGCTGGGCGAGCGAACCGACCTGGAGCGCGATCACCGCACCGAACGGGATCGACACCAGGGCGGCGGGCAGGATCGTCACACTGGCCAGGAACCAGAACTGCTCGATCAGCTCCCGGAGTTGGAACGGCCGCCGGAAGACGTCCCGGACGGTACCGGCGGACAGCGAGAGCAGCTGCCCGGTGTGCCGCAGCGCGCCGGTCACCGGGCCACCTCGAGCCTGCGCTGCAGCGCCCGGCGCGGCGGCAGCCCGGGCGAGGGCTGCAACTGCGCCGGCAGCGGCCGCACTTCCTCGACCGGTACGGTCTCCTGGTCCTGCAGCTCCTGGTCCTTCTCCTCCGACATGCCGATCGGACCGGCCCGCCGCCCGCTGAGGAACTGCCGCACCACCGGCTGCTCACTGCGCAGCAGATCCTCCCGCGGACCGAAGGCGACCAGCTCGCGGCGGAACAGCATGCCGATGTTGTCCGGCACGGTGGCGGCGATGTCCAGGTTGTGGGTGACGATCAGCATGGTGGCGTCGATCTGCGCATTCAGGTCGATCAGCAGCTGGGAGAGGTAGGAGGTGCGGACCGGGTCGAGCCCGGAGTCCGGCTCGTCGCAGAGCACGATCTGCGGGTCCAGCACCAACGCCCGGGCCAGCCCGGCCCGTTTGCGCATCCCGCCGGAGATCTCGCCCGGCAGTTTGGCCTCCGAGCCGACCAGGCCGACCATCTCCATCCGCTCCATCACGATCCGGCGGATCTCGTCCTCCTTCTTCCGGGTGTGCTCCCGGAGCGGGAAGGCGATGTTGTCGAAGAGGTTCAACGAGCCGAACAGCGCGCCGTCCTGGAACATCAGGCCGAACAGCCGGCGGGCCCGGTAGATCTCCCGCTCGGGGCTGTTCACCATGTCGACGCCGTCCACCAGCACCCGGCCGCGCTCCGGCTTGAGCAGCCCGATCACCGACTTCAGGAAGACCGTCTTGCCGGTGCCGGACGGCCCGAGCAGCACCGTCACCTCGCCGGGCGGCAGCGTCAGCGTGACGTCCTCCCAGACGGTCTGCCGCCCGAAGGACTTGGTCAGCCCCTCCACGGTCACCTCGATTCCCATGGCACCTCCCGGTTCTCTCGACTGGTGGGCATCGGTCAGCGGCGGTGCGGCAGCGCCGACAGTTCGATCTCCGGCTCGCACCCGTTGGGCTGGTCGCTGGTCGGCGTGCAGATCGCGCCCTGGATCAGGTTCAGCGTGTTCCCCGGCCCGGAGACGGCTGCGGTGAACAGCCGGTCCAGGTTCTCCCCGCCGGTCCCGCAACCGGTGAACGGCGGGATGGTCAGGTCGCGTTGGGCCAGCGGGCCGCCGCCCTGCAGGGTGTAGTCGGGCTTGCCGTCGCCGCCGCCCGGCAGGTAGTCGTCCTGACGGCCCTTCAGCTCCAGGTTCACCGGCTTGACGGTCCGGCAGTTCGGGCCGACGTCCAGCGGGGTCCCGTTGATCTTCACGTCGTAGATCCGGAGCGACTGGTAGCCGCCGATGGTGAACTCGGCGGGCTGCTCCCAGTCCGAGTTGCCGGTGGCCACGATGGTCAGCAGCCCCTGCGGGATCAGCTCCATCTTGGCCGTGGTCGGCATGAAGCCGTAGGTCAGGAAGGTGGTGTCGGAGGGCGGCAGTTTCAGGTAGCCGAGCGAGTCCGCCTCGAAGTAGGGCTGCTGGCCCGGCTCCGGATCCCAGAGCGTGACGAACCGTCGGGTCAGGTTCAGCCCGGCCAGCACCGGCTTCCGGTCCGGGTCGTTGACCACCGACGCCTGCCCGAGCTTGTGCACGTTGGCGAACCCAACCGCGAAGGCACAGGCGGGAGTCGGCGGGAACGGGTCCATGTCGGGGAACGGCAGCACCATCGCGCCGGGCGGCACCGGCGGCAGCCTGGCCTGGTCCAGCTCACCGATCGGCGGGTCCGGGCAGGTGTTCACCCCCGAGTGCGGCACCTTGGCCGCCACCGGTCCGCCGGTCACCGTGCCGGGCGCCGCCTCCGACGGCGCACCGGCCACCGCGCCGGCCAGCAGCACGGCCGCCAGTACGGCGGCGGGCCGTACGGCACGGCGACGGCGCACTGCGTCCCTCATGGCTGAACTCCTCGGAACGGGGGCGGGGTTACCGGCACGGCCGGCGCACCGGGGCTCGGGACGCAGGACACTACGGCCGGGTAACAAGACGTCACAAGTGATCGCACGCGGACAGTTCGCGGCGGGGGTCCGAGCCGGGTTTTTCTGTCACCGGATGACAATTCCGCCGCGCCGCTTGGTCACGCGGCACACATTCCGCGCGCACGGGGAACCCCGACCCGGGATCGGCCGGGTCGGGGCCCGCCAAGGCGCCGGGTCAGCTCACGGCGAGGTGATGACCTGCGGAGCGGCCAGGACGTACGCGGCGTTGTAGACGGCCGCGTCGTTGTTGTTCAGCAGGCCGAGGCAGCTGCCCGAGACGGCGTACGCGTGCAGGTCGCCGCCGCTGATGGTGAGGGTGTTGGTGGAGTTGTTGTAGCTGCCCGTGAGGGTGGCGGGCGTGGTGCTGGTCGGACCCGCGAAGTCGGCGGTGCAGCCGGCGCCGCTGATGTGGGCCTTGACGCCGGTGAGGGTGCCGGTGGTGACGCCGGTGGTCGCGTTGTAGCTCAGCGCGTTGAGCGACCAGGGCAGGTTCAGCGGGGTGACGGCGAAGGTGATGCCGAGCGGACCGGAACAGCTGGTCCAGCTCACCGAGGTGATGCTGGAGATCGGCAGACCGTTGCTGCTGGGCGCCAGGGTGCCCGCCGCGGCGGACGAGCTGCAGGTCAGCTTGGTGCCGGTCTTGGTGTCGGTGAGCTTCGGCGAGGTGGCCTTGGCCGTCCAGGCCCCGCCGGGGCTGGCGGTCCAGGTGGCGGTCGTACCGGCGGTGGCGGCGCTCGGGGCAAAGGTCAGGCCGACGGCCGCGGTGAGTCCGGCAGCGGCGACCAGGGCGCCCTTGACATGCTTGCGCACGGGTGGTCCTTTCTGTGGGGTAACGGCGCCGGGCAGGCCGAACTCCGCTGCGGGCAGCGTGGATTCGATCGCATGGCGTCGTCGGAAGCGGGGCGGTGGGTGGGGCTGCCCTCGCTGAGCCGGGACATTACGCGCGGGTAATCAAGCCACGCAACGGCACTCGCACGGATCCGGAAAACCCGGCTACCAGCGGGTATTTTCTTGTTCCCGGCGTATCAGAACCACTTCCCGACTTTGTCCGGAAGTGAGCGCAGCGCGCGCCACGGTCACTCAACTCCCTTGCCCGTCAGCAGTGTTCTGTGTCCTGGGTACTGCGCTGTCGACCGCTCGTGCTCTATCTTCGGCGAACCATCACATGTCGTATGCGTGCGGCCCAACGGCCGGACGTCAGGGGGACCCATGGCCACACCGCGCAAGGCGCCGGGCTTCACCGCGTCGATCGACCGGATACCGCGCGAACTGGCGGCCGTGATGCGCCCCGAACTCCCCGGTCTGCTCAAGGAGATGGCCGCCGAGATCGTCGGCGTCATCCCCGAGTACCGGGAACTCCTGGAGGGGCCGAACGCCAAGGTGATCCGGGTCGGCATCGAGCAGAACATCGCCACCTTCGTCGACCAGGTCGCCGCCCCGACCGCCACCACCTCGCTGCGCGACGAGATCTGCCGACGCTTCGGCCGGCACGAGGCCTTCGAGGGCCGCAGCCTCGACATGCTCCAGGACGCCTACCGGATCGGCTGCCAGGTCGCGCTGCGCCGGGTCCGCACCGTCGGCCGCCGGCACAACCTGTCGGCCGCCGTCCTGATGGCCTTCGCCGACGCGCTCTTCGCGTACATGGGCGAGATCGCCGAACTCTCCCGCGAGGGCTACTTACAGGCGATGGCCGAGCTCGGCGAGGAGCCCGACAACCGGCGCCGCCGACTGCTCCGCCGCATCCTCGGCGGCACCGCCGTCGCCCGCGGCGCCCTCGCCGAACTGGCCGAGCACGCCGCCTGGCCACTCCCCGACCAAGTCACCCTGGTCGCCCTGGCCCCCGGCTCCCGCCCCAACCGGGCCGCCCTCGACCGCGACATCCTGATCGACCTCGCCGACCGCGAACCCCACCTGCTGCTGCCAGGACCGGTCGACGAGGTCCGTCGCCCGGCCCTGGCCGCCGCACTGGCCGGCTGCCGGGCCGCCGTCGGCCTCACCGTCCCGCTCGCCGAGGCAACCGAATCGCTGCGCTGGGCACGGCAGTTACTCGCCTTCGCCGAACCCCCGCTGGCCTACTGCCAGGACCACCTGGTCCAGCTCTTCCTGCTCGGCGACCCGGCCCTGGTCCAGCAGATCGCCCGCCGCTACCTGGCCCCGCTCGCCGACCTCACCCCCACCCGCCGGACCCGGCTGCTGGAGACCCTGAGCGCCTGGCTCACCACCCGGGCCACCGCCGCCGAACTCGCCGAACACCTCGGCGTCCACCCGCAGACCGTCCGCTACCGGCTCCGGGTGCTGGAACGGGCCTTCGGCGACCGGCTCGCCGACCCCGAGGTACGGTTCGCCACCGAGGTCGCGCTCCGGGCCGCGGCGGTGGCCCGCCCGAGCCGCTGAACCCTCCCGACGCCACGTCAGCCGTTCTTCCCAACTCCCGGCGACGGCAGGCAGGATGGCCATGTCAACTCCGCCAGCGTCAGCCAGCGAAGGGCCGTCCTCATGACCACGATCACGCACCGTCAGATCGAGTCCACCAGCGGACTCTCGATGCACATCGCCGAAGCGGGCAGCGGCCCCCTGGTCCTGCTGCTGCACGGCTTCCCCGAGAGCTGGTACTCCTGGCGCCATCAGCTCGTCGCCCTGGCCGAGGCCGGCTACCACGCGGTCGCCCCCGACCAGCGCGGCTACGGCGGGACGGGCGGACCGGACGAGGTCGACCAGTACTCCCTGCTGCACCTGTCCGGCGACGTGCTCGGCCTGCTCCCCGCCCTCGGCGCCGACCGCGCGGTGGTGGTCGGCCACGACTGGGGCGCCCCGGTCGCCTGGACCAGCGCGCTGCTCCGCCCCGACCTGGTCCGCGGCGTGGTCGGCCTCTCGGTCCCGCCGTTCCCGCGCGGGCCGATGCCGCTGCTCCAGCTGTTCCGCCAACTGCTCGGCGACGACTACTACATGGTCCACTTCCAGCAGCCCGGAGTCGCCGACGCCGAACTCGCGCGGGACCCGTACACCACCTTCCGCACCGTGCTGGCTGGCCGCCCGCGGCTCAGCCCCGACGGCATCCCGCTGGTCCCCGAGGGCAACGGCTTCCTGGACATGTTCACCCTGCCCACCGACCTCCCCGACTGGCTCACCGAGGACGATCTCGCCCACTTCGCCACCGAGTTCACCGCCAACGGCTTCACCCGCCCGCTCAACTGGTACCGCAACCTCGACCGCAACTGGTACCTCACCGCCCCCTGGCACAACGCCCAGATCCTGCCCCCCGCCCTCCTGATCCTCGGCGAACACGACCTGGTCGTCGCCAACGACGGCGCCCGCGCCGGCCTCGCCGCCCTCAACGAACTCGCCCCCAACCTCGCCGAACCCCTCTGGCTCCCCGACTGCGGCCACTGGACCCAGCAGGAGAAGCCCAAGGAGGTCAACCAGGCCCTGCTCGGCTTCCTGGACGGGCTCGCCGACTAACCTCCCGGTCCGGCCCGAGGCAGCTGACGGCCGCCTCGGGCTTGGCCAGTACCCCGACTGGCCGCCTACGGCCACGTGCTCTTCTCGACCGTTCTCGCCACCCTGCTGGTCGCCTTCCTCGGCACGACCCTGATCCTCGGGGCCACCACGGCATCGCAGTAGCGCCCATCCCGCGCCCGCTGCTCCTCGGACCGTGGATCGCATCGTCCCTCAGCTCGGTACGACGGCCCGTTGCACGGCGAGTTCGTGCAGCTGGCCGAGAGCCTCCTCGATCCTGTGGGAGTCGATGAGGATCGGGATGAGGCCGGAGCGGCCGTCGGGCAGCAGCATCGTCTCGCCGCACTGGTAGGCGCCGTACCGGGCCCACAGGGCCGCGTTGCGGGCACAGGTCGCCAGGGCGAACATCGCCGCGTTGCGATCACGGCACTCAGCGATCACGGCCATCGCGAGGCCGAGGCTGGTCCCCCTGCCCTGGGCCCCGGGGACGACGCCGGTGAAACCGCTGTAGACATGGCGCGGCAAGCCGGCGGGGTGACCCGACTCGATCTCGGCCAGCTGCAGGCAACGCTCTGCGGCCGGGCCGGCCGTCGCGGCGATCCGCTCGTAGAACTCCTCGTACGCCTCCAGGCCCGGAGCGGTGTCCGGCGAGTGCCACAAGGTGACACCGGTGCGGTCTTGGGACACCGCGGCGCCGCCGCCGTGGTCGAGCGCGAAGTCGACCTCGGCCCGCATGCAGGCGTGCAGGTAACGGCCGCGCTCCGGCAGGTCGAGGGGGATGGCCCAGTGGTAGACCGGGTCGTCGGTGAAGGCCGCAGTCAGGGTGTCGGCGATCTCCTCGCGATCGTGGCAGGGCTGTGCGATGGGGCTCGTGTACACCCGGTCCGTGCCGGGCGGGGAGGCAAGTGGTTCTGTCGTCTGCATCAACGTGGCTCTCTGGAGTCGGAGTTGGGAAGGGCGCCGGATCAGTGAGCCGCGTCAGGGTGCGGTGAAGTGGCTCATGACGTGGCCGACGAAAACGTCGGGAGCTTCGAGCAGCGGCGTGTGGCCGGTGTCGAGCACAACGCTGCTCGCGCCCTCACACCCTTCGGCCAGCCGCAGCCCCGACCACGCGGGCGTGAACGCGTCGTGTTCGCCGCAGATGACCAGCAACGGAACGGTGATCTCCCGCGCCTGCCGCATCGCATCGCCGTGAGCGTCCCGGGCCCGGCGCAGAGCTGCTGCGGCGTGCGGCAGCTGCCGGACGTCCTTGAAACCGAACCTCGTCGCCTTGGAGAGCGCCTCGCGGTCGCGCGGGCCCAAGGTGTGCTCACAGAGCACATCGCACAACTCCTCGATCCGGTCCTGTTCCGCCAGCTCCGCCGCGTGCGTCAGCAGCTTCCGTGACTCCGGGGTCACCACCTCCGACACGTTGGCCAGCACCACCCGCGCGACCCGGTCCGCACGGTGTGCGAGCAAGCGGCAGGCCACCACCGCGCCGTAGCAGTACCCGAGCAGGTTGACCTGGTTCACGCCCAGGTGGTCCAGGGCGACGACCACGGCCTCGGCCTGAAGCTCATAGCCGGCCACGGTCTCGTCCCCCAGCGCCGAGGCACCGCCGAAACCGGGCAGGTCGAACGTGATGATCGTGGCGTCGGCAGGCAGGCGTGCCTCGATCAAGCGCCAGTCGTACATGTCCATCAGAGCCCCGCCGAGCAGGACGATGGGCCTGCCCACCGAAGCCCGCGAAACGGTGCGGACCCGGCAGGTGAAGTCGTACCCCGCCACCTTCAGGTGGTGCAGCTGCTCCCGCGTCCTTGGCCCGGGTAGCACCGCTGTGCTGTTCGTGCCTTCTGCGATGCTCACGCCGCCCCCAGGCCGAGCGGGCTCACGCCCAGCGGGGTCTCGGGTGGCAAGGGTCTTCTTCATAGTCTGGAAACGAGTTCTCCCAGGTTGGGGCACGGGCGGGCCACCAGACTCCGCAGCGCGTGATGAGGCCCTAGAGGCGTGTCGCGGTGCGGACGAGGTCGGCGACGGCTTGGGATCTGCTGTGTGGCGGCCAGGCGATCACAGTCGTGACAGCCGGTGCGTCCGGCACCGGCACCGTCGCATGATCGTCGCGCAGGTGGGCTCGGAGGGACTCGGGCACAACCGCGCAGGCCCGTCCCAGCGCGATCAGCTGGAACAGCTGGGTGTGGTCGCGCACCTGCGGGCCAGGTCCGTCCGAATAGCCCCCGCCCCGTCGAGGCCACCGTGGCAGGGGCAGGTCCGTCAGGGTGGTGACCTCGGCTATCGACATGTGGGGTCGGTTGGCCAAGGGGTGCCCTGCGGGCAGGACCACGACCTGCTGTTCGGTGTGCAGGTCCTCGGTGTCGAGGCCGGCCGTCGTGTCGAAGGGCCGCTGGAGCAGAGCAACGTCGGCACGCCCGTCGCGCAGCAGCCTTTCCTGCTCGCCGGGCCCGCACAGCATCACCTCGACGGCGACCGCGCCGGGCTCGGCGGCGTAGGCGTCCAGCAGCTTCGACAACAGTTCGCTGGACGCTCCGGCCTTCGTGGCCAGCACCACACCGGGCAGTTCGGCAGCTGCGCGGCGGGTGCGGCGCTCGGCGGCTTCGACCGCGTCCAGTGCGACCCGGGCCTCCCGCAGAAGCACCGACCCGGCCTCGGTCAAGGAGACTGCGCGAGCAGTGCGGTGCAGCAGAACCACTCCGAGCCGCCGCTCGAGCTGCTGGATCGCCCGCGACAGCGGAGGTTGTGCCATGGCGAGCCGCTGCGCCGCCCGCCCGAAGTGCAACTCTTCCGCGACGGCGACGAAGTATCGCAACTCCCGTGTCTCCACCGCGTCATCGTACCGGCGCTCACCACGCCCGATATCCGTTCGGTATCGCCGCCCACCCAATCGGTCTTGGACGTCCCGCCCGAGTCCGCGCCACGCTTGCTGACATGAGTGAACAGACGATCGCGCTGGTGACCGGTGCGAACAAAGGAATCGGCTACGAGATCGCGGCGGGCCTGGGCACCCTCGGCTGGCGAATCGGCGTGGGCGCGCGGGATCAACAGCGCCGCGACGCCGCGGTGGAGAAGCTTCGCGCAGTCGGCACCGACGCGTTCGGCGTTCCGCTCGACGTGGCAGACGACGCAAGTGTGGCCGCCGCGGCCGAACTGATCGCCGACCGCGCCGGCGGGCTCGACGTCCTGGTCAACAACGCCGCGATCACCGGCGGTACGCCGCAGACGCCCACCACGGTCGATCCCGCGACCGTACGAGCCGTGGTGGAAACCAACGTGATCGGCGTCATCCGCGTCACCAACGCGATGCTGCCCATGCTGCGCGGCTCGGCATCGCCGCGGATCGTGAACATGTCCAGCAGCGTCGGCTCGCTCGCCCTGCAGACCACGCCGGGCATCGACATGGGCCCGATTCCCGCTGCGTACCTGGCGTCCAAGACCTTTCTCAACGCCGTCACCGTCCAATACGCCAAGGAACTGAGCGACACCAACATCCTGATCAACTCCGGCTGCCCCGGCTTCACCGCCACCGACCTCAACGGCTTCCAGGGCATCCGCACTCCCCACCAGGGCGCGGCGATCGCGATTCACCTCGCGACCCTGCCCGACAGCGGACCGACCGGCGGGTTCTTCAACGACGGTGGAACAGTGCCCTGGTGACAGGTTCGCCGGCCCCTGGTCCGGAAATGCAGAAAGCCCCTCCGGGAGACCCGGAGGGGCTTTCTGTGAATGATTGTTCGGCGGCGTCCTACTCTCCCACAGGGTCCCCCCTGCAGTACCATCGGCGCTATGAGGCTTAGCTTCCGGGTTCGGAATGTAACCGGGCGTTTCCCTCACGCTATGACCACCGAAACACTATGAAACTGTATGACCGCACCACACCCGTGACCAAACGGTGTGGGGTCGTTGTTTCAGAACAACACAGTGGACGCGAGCAACTGAGGACAAGCCCTCGGCCTATTAGTACCGGTCAGCTCCACCCCTTACAGGGCTTCCACATCCGGCCTATCAACCCAGTCGTCTACTGGGAGCCTTACCCTCTCAAGGAGGTGGGAATATTCATCTCGAAGCAGGCTTCCCGCTTAGATGCTTTCAGCGGTTATCCCTCCCGAACGTAGCCAACCAGCCATGCCCTTGGCAGAACA
Source organism: Kitasatospora gansuensis (assembly GCF_014203705.1). Classification (NCBI taxonomy): domain Bacteria; kingdom Bacillati; phylum Actinomycetota; class Actinomycetes; order Kitasatosporales; family Streptomycetaceae; genus Kitasatospora; species Kitasatospora gansuensis. Next base: position 6,871,656 of record NZ_JACHJR010000001.1, on the reverse strand, counting down.
ACTGGCACACCAGAGGTTCGTCCGTCCCGGTCCTCTCGTACTAGGGACAGCCCTTCTCAATATTCCTACGCGCACAGCGGATAGGGACCGAACTGTCTCACGACGTTCTAAACCCAGCTCGCGTACCGCTTTAATGGGCGAACAGCCCAACCCTTGGGACCTACTCCAGCCCCAGGATGCGACGAGCCGACATCGAGGTGCCAAACCATCCCGTCGATATGGACTCTTGGGGAAGATCAGCCTGTTATCCCCGGGGTACCTTTTATCCGTTGAGCGACGGCGCTTCCACAAGCCACCGCCGGATCACTAGTCCCGACTTTCGTCCCTGCTCGACCCGTCGGTCTCACAGTCAAGCTCCCTTGTGCACTTACACTCAACACCTGATTGCCAACCAGGCTGAGGGAACCTTTGGGCGCCTCCGTTACTCTTTAGGAGGCAACCGCCCCAGTTAAACTACCCACCAGACACTGTCCCTGATCCGGATCACGGACCCAGGTTAGACATCCAGCACGACCAGAGTGGTATTTCAACGACGACTCCACAACAACTGGCGTTGCTGCTTCAAAGTCTCCCACCTATCCTACACAAGCCGAACCGAACACCAATATCAAGCTATAGTAAAGGTCCCGGGGTCTTTCCGTCCTGCTGCGCGAAACGAGCATCTTTACTCGTAATGCAATTTCACCGGGCCTATGGTTGAGACAGTCGAGAAGTCGTTACGCCATTCGTGCAGGTCGGAACTTACCCGACAAGGAATTTCGCTACCTTAGGATGGTTATAGTTACCACCGCCGTTTACTGGCGCTTAAGTTCTCAGCTTCGCCAACCCGAAGATTGACTAACCGGTCCCCTTAACGTTCCAGCACCGGGCAGGCGTCAGTCCGTATACATCGCCTTACGGCTTCGCACGGACCTGTGTTTTTAGTAAACAGTCGCTTCTCGCTGGTCTCTGCGGCCGGCCCCAGCTCAGAGTGCAAGACTCATCACCAGTTCCGGCCCCCCTTCTCCCGAAGTTACGGGGGCATTTTGCCGAGTTCCTTAACCATAGTTCACCCGAACGCCTCGGTATTCTCTACCTGACCACCTGAGTCGGTTTGGGGTACGGGCCGCCATGAAACTCGCTAGAGGCTTTTCTCGACAGCATAGGATCATCCACTTCACCACAATCGGCTCGGCATCAGGTCTCAGCCTTAATGAGTGACGGATTTGCCTATCACTCGGCCTACACCCTTACCCCGGGACAACCACCGCCCGGGCTGGACTACCTTCCTGCGTCACCCCATCGCTCACCTACTACAGACTTGGTTCAGCGGCTCCACCACGTCCCATTGTCCGAAGACTCCGGGCCGGCTTCGCGGCCTTAGCATCACCTGGTTCGACGTTGGCGCTTCAAAGCGGGTACGGGAATATCAACCCGTTGTCCATCGACTACGCCTGTCGGCCTCGCCTTAGGTCCCGACTTACCCTGGGCAGATCAGCTTGACCCAGGAACCCTTGGTCAATCGGCGCAAGAGTTTCCCACTCTTGTATCGCTACTCATGCCTGCATTCTCACTCGTGAACCGTCCACAACTGGATTCCTCCGCTGCTTCACCCGGCACACGACGCTCCCCTACCCATCACAGCGGGCGTTGGCCCTATAGCTGCAATGACACGACTTCGGTGGTGTACTTGAGCCCCGCTACATTGTCGGCGCGGAATCACTTGACCAGTGAGCTATTACGCACTCTTTCAAGGGTGGCTGCTTCTAAGCCAACCTCCTGGTTGTCTCTGCGACTCCACATCCTTTCCCACTTAGCACACGCTTAGGGACCTTAGTCGGTGTTCTGGGCTGTTTCCCTCTCGACCATGGAGCTTATCCCCCACAGTCTCACTGCCACGCTCTCACTTACCGGCATTCGGAGTTTGGCTAAGGTCAGTAACCCGGTGAGGCCCATCGCCTATCCAGTGCTCTACCTCCGGCAAGAAACACGTGACGCTGCACCTAAATGCATTTCGGGGAGAACCAGCTATCACGGAGTTTGATTGGCCTTTCACCCCTAACCACAGGTCATCCCCCAGGTTTTCAACCCTGGTGGGTTCGGTCCTCCACGAAGTCTTACCTCCGCTTCAACCTGCCCATGGCTAGATCACTCCGCTTCGGGTCTTGGGCATGCAACTGAATCGCCCTATTCGGACTCGCTTTCGCTACGGCTACCCCACACGGGTTAACCTCGCTACACACCGCAAACTCGCAGGCTCATTCTTCAAAAGGCACGCAGTCACGAGATGTAAGGCAAGCCTCACATCCGACGCTCCCACGGCTTGTAGGCACACGGTTTCAGGTACTATTTCACTCCGCTCCCGCGGTACTTTTCACCATTCCCTCACGGTACTATCCGCTATCGGTCACTAGGGAATATTTAGGCTTAGCGGGTGGTCCCGCCAGATTCACACGGAATTTCTCGGGCTCCGTGCTACTTGGGAGAAGCTCAAGTGAGCCGCACAGATTTCGTCTACGGGGGTCTTACCCTCTACGCCGGACCTTTCGCATGTCCTTCGACTATCCATACGGTTTCTGACTCACCGACCGGCCGGCAGACCAATCAAGAACTTTCCCACGACCCCGCTCTGGCAACCCCTGCCGGGTCTCACACCAAAACGGTTTAGCCTCATCCGGTTTCGCTCGCCACTACTCCCGGAATCACGGTTGTTTTCTCTTCCTGAGGGTACTGAGATGTTTCACTTCCCCTCGTTCCCTCCACACACCCTATGTGTTCAGGTGCGGGTGACAGCCCATGACGACTGCCGGGTTTCCCCATTCGGAAACCCCCGGATCAAAGCCTGGTTGACGGCTCCCCGGGGACTATCGTGGCCTCCCACGTCCTTCATCGGTTCCTAGTGCCAAGGCATCCACCGTGCGCCCTTAAAAACTTGGCCACAGATGCTCGCGTCCACTGTGCAGTTCTCAAACAACGACCAGACACCCACCCTCAGACACCATGAAGATGTCATCAAGTAGGACCGGCACTGAAGCAACGACCATGACGGCCGTTCCCTCAGGACCCAACAACGTGCCCGACACACCCGACCTCGCTTGGTCTCACTTTCCACGCCGAAGCAGTACTTGTGAGGCCAACAGACCGTGTGTGCCGAATAGTCAACGTTCCACCCATGAGCAACCGTGTGAGACATTCGCTCACATCCGGCTATGTGCTCCTTAGAAAGGAGGTGATCCAGCCGCACCTTCCGGTACGGCTACCTTGTTACGACTTCGTCCCAATCGCTGGTCCCACCTTCGACGGCTCCTCCCCTTACGGGTTAGGCCACCGGCTTCGGGTGTTACCGACTTTCGTGACGTGACGGGCGGTGTGTACAAGGCCCGGGAACGTATTCACCGCAGCATGCTGATCTGCGATTACTAGCAACTCCAACTTCATGGGGTCGAGTTGCAGACCCCAATCCGAACTGAGGCCGGCTTTTTGGGATTCGCTCCGCCTCGCGGCATCGCAGCCCTTTGTACCGACCATTGTAGCACGTGTGCAGCCCAAGACATAAGGGGCATGATGATTTGACGTCGTCCCCACCTTCCTCCGAGTTGACCCCGGCAGTCTCCTGTGAGTCCCCATCACCCCGAAAGGCATGCTGGCAACACAGAACAAGGGTTGCGCTCGTTGCGGGACTTAACCCAACATCTCACGACACGAGCTGACGACAACCATGCACCACCTGTATACCGACCACAAGGGGGCGACTATCTCTAGCCGTTTCCGGTATATGTCAAGCCTTGGTAAGGTTCTTCGCGTTGCGTCGAATTAAGCCACATGCTCCGCTGCTTGTGCGGGCCCCCGTCAATTCCTTTGAGTTTTAGCCTTGCGGCCGTACTCCCCAGGCGGGGAACTTAATGCGTTAGCTGCGGCACCGACGACGTGGAATGTCGCCAACACCTAGTTCCCAACGTTTACGGCGTGGACTACCAGGGTATCTAATCCTGTTCGCTCCCCACGCTTTCGCTCCTCAGCGTCAGTAATGGCCCAGAGATCCGCCTTCGCCACCGGTGTTCCTCCTGATATCTGCGCATTTCACCGCTACACCAGGAATTCCGATCTCCCCTACCACACTCAAGCCTGCCCGTATCGAATGCAGACCCGGGGTTAAGCCCCGGGCTTTCACAACCGACGCGACAAGCCGCCTACGAGCTCTTTACGCCCAATAATTCCGGACAACGCTCGCACCCTACGTATTACCGCGGCTGCTGGCACGTAGTTAGCCGGTGCTTCTTCTGCAGGTACCGTCACTTGCGCTTCTTCCCTGCTGAAAGAGGTTTACAACCCGAAGGCCGTCATCCCTCACGCGGCGTCGCTGCATCAGGCTTTCGCCCATTGTGCAATATTCCCCACTGCTGCCTCCCGTAGGAGTCTGGGCCGTGTCTCAGTCCCAGTGTGGCCGGTCGCCCTCTCAGGCCGGCTACCCGTCGTCGCCTTGGTAGGCCATTACCCCACCAACAAGCTGATAGGCCGCGGGATCATCCTGCACCGCCGGAGCTTTCCACCAACCCCCATGCAGAGGAAGGTCATATCCGGTATTAGACCTCGTTTCCAAGGCTTGTCCCAGAGTGCAGGGCAGATTTCCCACGTGTTACTCACCCGTTCGCCACTAATCCACTCCGAAGAGCTTCATCGTTCGACTTGCATGTGTTAAGCACGCCGCCAGCGTTCGTCCTGAGCCAGGATCAAACTCTCCGTGAATGTCTACCCGTAATCGGGTAACCACTTCGGAAGAGCGGCACGGCAACCACCGGAATAGGCGGCCCCGCGCACTGCGTCCTCGCTAGTGTTTTACTTCATAAAGGAATCTCCAACCCCACCAAACGGTGAGGCCGGGGATGTCAACATATCTGGCGTTGACTTTTGGCACGCTGTTGAGTTCTCAAGGAACGGACACTTCCTTCGAGCCGCTTATCAGGCGGACCCTCCGGGCGCTTCGTTCGTTCTTTCGTGTTCCGAGCTTATCAGATCCGCTTTTCGGCTTTTCCGACTAGCTCTTGTCTTCCCTGGCCTCGCGGCCCCTTCCGACGTTTCAAACTCTAGCCGATCCCCGCTCCGAAAAGCGAATCCAGCCGCAACCCATATAAACGCACACGACAAATAAACCCACCCCACGCAGAAGCGCAGAACAGTTCGATCAGAAGATGTGTTCAGAGGATTGGCCACCCCGGGACCGTCCGCGCCGATGCGTGTCCGGTGCTCCCTGCCGAGCGACTAGGGAACACTACCCCCCATCTCGGGCCACGGGCAAACCACCCGGTACACCGTCCGGAAAACGAGTGGCCCGGTGTGCGCGGCGGCCCACATGCTCCTGCCCATGGATGAACCGAAGTACCGGATCCGTGCCCGGCACACCGACAGCACCATCACCGTCTATCAGGCGTACCGGCCGGAGATCGGCCTTCCGGCGGCGCGCGACGGCCGGTTCCCCGACGCGTGGCAGCGGGACCGGATGACCTGGATCAAGCCGTCGTTCCTCTGGATGATGTACCGCTCCGGCTGGGGCCGGAAGGAGGGGCAGGAGACCGTGCTCGCGGTCGAGATCTCCCGGGCCGGCTTCGAGTGGGCGCTACGACATGCCTGTCTCTCCCACTACGAGCGTGGACTGCACGCGGACCAGGCCGCCTGGAAGCGCGAGCTCAAGCGGGCTCCCGCCCGGGTCCAGTGGGACCCCGAGCGGGATCTGCACCTCCAGCCGCTCCCCTACCGTTCACTGCAGCTCGGGCTCAGCGGGGAGGCGACGGCCCGGTACGCGGACGAGTGGACGGTGTCCGTCACCGACGTGACACCGCTCGCTCACCAGGTGCACGCCTTGGTACGCAGCGGGGATCTGGCCGCAGTCGCCGAGCTGCTCCCGTACGAGCAGCCGTACTCCGCGGGCGAGGGCGCACTCGCCCACCTCCTCGCCTGAGCCTGACGCTCCCGCCGCCCTCGCCCCCGCCCGGCCGTGGCTCAGCAGCTGCCCCCGTAGCCTCTGCCACCGAACCAGGCGCCCTGGATGCCGGGCGACCGGTAGTGCCTGGCCGCGACGGCGATCCGGTCCGGCGGCCGCCGGTGCTGCTCGGAGTCGTGGTAGCGGGCTCGTTCGCCGCCGATCCGGTCGATGCGGTGGATGGCGTTCAGTACTGCTCTGACAGCGCGATTCATGTCTGGCCCCCGTGGCGGGATGCCTGAGATTTTCAGGCCCCGTCCCGAGCATAGGACCGGCCGTCCCCTCAACGGTGCGGTCCCGAGCGGTACTTGGGCTGCCGACACGGAAATGCCTCCCACCGTTTCCACGGCAGGAGGCATTCAGGGAGTTCCGCGAGTTCAGTGAGCCGTCGTCAGCCCCGGCCGAGCTCCTCGGCGATGGCTGCCGCGAAGGCGTCGATGTCGGCCTCGGTGGTGTCGAAGGCGGTCATCCAGCGCACCTCGCCGGTCTGCTCGTTCCAGAAGTAGAAGCGGTAACGCTTCTGCAGGCGCTCGCTGACCTCGCGCGGGAGCAGCGCGAACACCGCGTTGGCCTGCACCGGCCGGACCAGCTCGACGCCGTCGATGCCCTCGACCGCCGTCGCCAGCCGCTGCGCCATCGCGTTGGAGTGCGAGGCGTTGCGCAGCCAGAGGTCGCCGCTCAGCAGGGCCTCGAACTGCACCGATACGAAGCGCATCTTCGAGGCGAGCTGCATCGACATCTTGCGCAGGAACTTGAGGTTCCTGACCTTCTCCGGGTTGAGCACCACCACGGCCTCGCCGAGCAGCAGCCCGTTCTTGGTGCCGCCGAACGAGAGCACGTCGACTCCGGCGTCCGTGGTGAAGGCGCGCAGCGGCAGCCCGAGGGCGGCGGCGGCGTTGGCGATCCGGGAGCCGTCCAGGTGGACCAGCATGCCGTGCTGGTGGGCGTGGTCGCAGATCGCCTTGATCTCCTCGGCCGTGTAGACCGTGCCCAGTTCGGTGTTCTGGGTGATCGAGACGGCGAGCGGCTGGGCGCGGTGCTCGTCGCCCCAGCCCCAGGCCTGCAGGTCGATCAGTTCGGGGGTGAGCTTGCCGTCCGGGGTGGGGACGGTGAGCAGCTTGAGCCCGGCGATCTTCTCGGGGGCGCCGCACTCGTCCACGTTGATGTGGGCGGACTCGGCGGCGATCACCGCGCCCCAGCGCGGCAGCAGGGCCTGCAGGGCAACCACGTTGGCGCCGGTGCCGTTGAAGACGGGGTACGCCTCGGCGCGCTCGCCGAAGTGCTTGCGGAACACCTCCTGGAGGTGCTCGGTGTACTGGTCCTCGCCGTACGCGACCTGGTGCCCGCCGTTGGCGACCGCGAGGGCGGCCAGGATCTCGGGGTGGACGCCGGCGTAGTTGTCGCTGGCGAAGCCCCGGACGGCGGGGTCATGGCGGCGGACCGCGTCGGTACCAACGTTCATCGGGCTGTCAACCACAGGTGCTGTCCGTTCAGTTCTGCTGCGGGGCGGTCCCAGAGGCCCGCCAGGGTGTCGGCCAGGTCGGCGGTGTCGGTGAAGCCGGGGAACTTGGCCTCGGGCTTCTCGGTGCGCATCTCGGGGGTGACCAGGGCCTTGATCACCAGGATGGCGGCCGCCGCGGTGGGGAGGCCGTCGGGCGAGGTGGTCTCCTTCTTGAAGGAGTCGGCCATCGAGAGCGTCCACGCCTCGCTGGCCGCCTTCGCCGCGGCGTACGCGGCGCCGCCCGCGGTCGGCTTGTGCGCGGCGGTGGCGGAGATCATCGCGTACCGGCCGGCGGCGCTGCGCACCAGGGCGGGCTGGAAAGCCAGCGAGGTGTGCTGGAGGGTGCGGACCACCCGGTCGTGCAGCCAGTCCCAGTCGTCGATCCGGCTGTCGAAGAAGGTCTTGCTGCCGCGCCAGCCGCCGACCAGGTGGAAGACGCCGTCGACGTGCCCGTGCTCGGCCTCCAGGTGGTCGGCCCAGTCGTGCACCTCCTGCGGGTCGAGCAGGTCGATGACCTGGCCGCTTACCCGGGAGCCGGGGACGTGGGCGCGGGTGGCGTCCATGACCTCGTCCAGGCGGCGGGCGTCGCTGCCCGCCGCGATCACGGTGGCGCCGTCGGCGGCCAGTCGGCGGAGCACGGCGCGGCCGGCCGCGCCGGTGGCGCCGGCCACCGCGACGACCTTGCCTTCGAGCGGACGGGTGCTCACGCGGCGGCCCCCTGGCGGTCGGCGGAGGCGCCGGTGATGCCGGTGGTGGCGGCGATCACGCCGCTGAGCTTCTTGGCCAAGGCCTCGAAGAACATGCTGAGCGGGAACTCGTCCGGCAGCACGGCGTCGCACAGGGCCTTGTTGAGGGCCTTGCCGTCGGCGGTGCCGAGCGGCAGCGCCTCCGGGCCCTTGGCCCAGGTGGAGGCCGGGTGCGGGGTGAGGTACTTGGAGACCAGCTGGTAGGCAGCGATCCAGTGCGCGGTCTTGGGCCGGTCGATGCCGTCCCGGTAGAGGGTCTCGATCTCGCCGCAGAGGGCGTTGGTGACCTCGGCGACCCGGTCCCAGTCGATCGAGAGCCGGTTGTCGCGCCAGCGCAGCGCGTCGTGCTTGTGCAGGTACGCGAAGAGCAGCTGGCCGCCCATGCCGTCGTAGTTGCGGACCCGGTCACCGCTGACCGGGAAGCGGAACATCCGGTCGAACAGGATCGCGTACTGGACGTCGCGGCCCTGCTCGTAGCCCTCGGCCTCCAGGCGGACGGCCTCCTTGAAGGCGGTCAGGTCGCAGCGCAGCTCCTCCAGGCCGTACATCCAGAACGGGCTGCGCTGCTTGATCATGAACGGGTCGAACGGCAGGTCGCCGTGGCTGTGGGTGCGGTCGTGGACCAGGTCCCAGAGCACGAAGGTCTGCTGCGAGCGCTGCTGGTCGGCGAGCAGCTCGGCCGCGTCGGCCGGGATCTCCAGGCCGAGCTGCTTGACGGCGCTGGTGGTGACGGCGCGGAAGCGGGCGGCCTCGCGGTCGCAGAAGATGCCGCCCCAGGTGAAGCGCTCGGGAGCCTGGCGGACCGCGATGGTCTCCGGGAAGAGCACGGCGGAGTTGGTGTCGTACCCGGCGGTGAAGTCGGTGAAGGTGATCGGCACGAACATCGGGTTGTCGAAGCGGGTGCGCTCCAGCTCCGCCAGCCAGTCCGGCCAGACCACCTTGAGCAGGACGGCTTCGAGGTTGCGGTCCGGGTTGCCGTTCTGGGTGTACATCGGGAAGACCACCAGGTGCTCCAGGCCGTCCTCGCGCTGCTCGGCGGGCTGGAAGGCGAGCAGCGAGTCCAGGAAGTCCGGCTCGCGGTAGCCGGTGTCGGCCCACTTGCGCAGGTCGGCGAGGACGGCCGTGAGGTAGTCGGTGGAGTGCGGGAAGAGCGGGGTGAGCTCCTCGACCGCGCCGAGCACGGTCTCCACCAGCGGGTCCACGGTGGACCGCTGGACGGTGGAGAGGTCGATGGAGCCGTCCTTGGACTGCAGCGGGCGCAGGGCCTCGACGGCCTCCTTGAGCCGCAGCCAGGCGGGGTGCGCCGCGTGGTCGGCCGGGGTGACTCCGGAGAGTTCGGCCGCCACAGTCAGCCCGGGCGAAAGATTCTGCATCAGAGACCCACTTAGACAGGAGTTATTTCGACAGGACCACCATAGATTCGAAAGGTTCTCCTGTTCAAGGGGGGTCGTGACGACACTGGGGTGAACAGTGTCGTGTCCGCCATTCGGACACTTGGATGGACGTTCTGGACAGTTCCGCCGATGGGGTGCGAACCTCCCGCCATGCTCCCGGCGGTGATCTCCGTGGCGGTCCGCCACCTCGACCTGCTCCGGGTGCCCTCCTGTTGTCGCGCGGACTGTTGTCGCCACCGCCGCTGACACCTCGTCGGGGCACCGCGGAGACGGTGCCGTACGCCGACCATGCCCGCTGCCCCGACGCCCCGCCACCGGAGTGTCCGCGCGCCCGCTGGGCAGTTCTCTCCCGGCAAAGCCCTCACCTCCCTCTGCCCTTGGAGCCATCCGTGACCACTCTTCCGCGTACGACCCGCCTCGCCCCGATCGCCGCCCTGCTGACGGCGGCCGCGCTGCTGACCGCCTGCGCGCCGCAGGAGGAGGGCAAGACCTCCGCCGCCGCGGCGGGTGGTTGCGCGAAGGGCGCGCTGGCCACCAAGAAGGCCGGCACGCTGACCGTGGGCACCGACAAGCCCGCGTACGACCCCTGGTTCTCCGAGGACAAGCCCGAGAACGGCAAGGGCTTCGAGTCGGCCGTGGCCTTCGCGGTGGCCGAGCGGCTGGGCTACGACAAGTCGAAGGTGAGCTGGGTGGTCAGCCCGTTCAACAAGGCCTTCGCCCCGGGCGCCAAGGACTTCGACTTCGACATCAACCAGGTGTCGATCAACGCCGAGCGCAAGCAGTCGGTCGACTTCTCCTCGGGCTACTACGACGTCCGGCAGGCCGTGGTGGCGCTGAAGGACTCCAAGGCGGCCGGGGCCAAGAGCCTGGCCGACCTGAAGGGCGTCAAGCTGGGTGCCCAGGTCGGCACCACCAGCCTCGCGGCGGTCACCGACCAGATCAAGCCGACCGCCCAGCCCGCGGTCTTCGACGACAACGACCTGGCCAAGGCCGCGCTGAAGAACGGTCAGATCGACGCCCTGGTGGTCGACCTGCCCACCGCCTTCTACATCACCGGCGCCGAGGTGACCGACGCCAAGGTGCTCGGCCAGCTCGCCGGCACCGGCACCGGCGCCGCCGCTGAGCAGTTCGGCCTGGTGCTGGACAAGGGCAGCGCGCTCACCGGCTGCGTCGCCCAGGCCGTGGACGCGCTGCGCGCCGACGGCACGCTGGCCAAGCTGGAGCAGCAGTGGCTGTCCGACGCCGTCTCCGCACCGGTGCTCAAGTGACCACCGGGACCAAGGAGCTGACGAAGGAGTACCGGCCGTCCGAACGGCGGCTGGCCCGGGAGGCGTTCCGGCGCCGCCGGGCCCGCCGCTCGGTGCTGGTGGCCGGCGCGAGCACCGCGGTCACCGCGCTGGTGCTCTACCTGGTGGTGGTCAACTCCCCCGGCTGGGAGCGCACCAGGGAGACCTTCTTCAACCTCCACTACGCCCGGCTCGCGCTGCCGGAGGTGCTGAAGGGCCTGTGGGTCAACCTGACCCTGATGGTGGTCTGCGGGGCGCTGATCGTGGTCTTCGGCCTGCTGCTGGCGGTGCTCCGGACCCTGCGCGGCCCGGTGTTCCTGCCGGTCCGGCTGCTGGCCACGGCGTACGTGGACTTCTTCCTCGGCCTGCCGATGATCATCTGCCTGCTCATCATGATCACGGGTGTACCGGCGCTCCGGCTGACCGGCGTGACCACCGACCCGCTGGTGCTGGGCGGTGCCGCGCTGGTGCTGACCTACTCGGCGTACGTCTCCGAGGTGTTCCGGGCCGGCATCCAGTCGGTGCACCCCAGTCAGCGGGCGGCGGCCCGTTCGCTCGGGCTGAGCCATGCCCAGTCGATGCGGTACGTGGTGCTGCCGCAGGCGGTGCGGCGGGTGGTGCCGCCGCTGCTGAACAACCTGGTCAGCCTGCAGAAGGACACCGGGCTGGTCTCGATCGGCGGCGTGATCGACGCGGTGTTCGCCGCGAAGATCATCACCTCCCGGACCTTCAACTACACGCCCTACCTGGTAGCCGCGCTGGTCTTCATCGTGCTCACCATCCCGATGACCCGATTCACCGACTGGGTCACCAACCGGATGAACCGCCGTCAGCTCCAAGGAGGCGCCGTATGACCGGTGAACTGCCGGGCACCGAGCCCGTGCTGCGGCTGGAGGCGGTCCGGAAGTCGTTCGGCGGCCACCCGGTGCTGCGGGACGTCGACCTGACGGTGCCGGCCCACTCGGTCACCGCGCTGATCGGGGCCTCCGGGTCGGGCAAGTCCACCCTGCTGCGCTGCGCCAACCTGCTGGAGGAGATCGACGACGGCGCGATCTTCCTGGACGGCGAGGAGATCACCGAACCCCGGGCCGACCAGGACGCCGTCCGGCGCCGGATCGGCGTGGTCTTCCAGGCGTACAACCTCTTCCCGCACCTGACCGTGCTGCAGAACGTCACGCTCGCGCCGCGCCGGGTGCACCGCCGGGCCAGGGCCGAGGCGGAGGCGCACGCGCTGGAACTGCTGGACCGGCTCGGCCTGGCGGCCAAGGCCGGCGAGTACCCGGACCGGCTCTCCGGCGGGCAGCAGCAGCGGGTGGCCATCGTCCGGGCACTGGCCACCGGGCCCCGGCTGCTCCTGCTGGACGAGATCACCGCCGCGCTCGACCCCGAGCTGGTCGGCGAAGTACTCTCCGTGGTCCGGGACTTGAAGGACCAGGGGATGACCATGGTGCTCTCCACCCACGAGATGGGCTTCGCCCGCGAGGTGGCCGACCAGGTCTGCTTCCTGGACGGCGGCGTGGTGCTCGAACAGGGGCCGCCGGAGCAGGTCTTCGGCGATCCGACCGAGGAGCGGACCAGGCAGTTCCTGAAGCGGATCGTCGCCTCCGGACGGCTCGCGCCCGGCAGTTGACCACCCGTCACACCTCCGTGCGCCCCCGTTCGCGCCCTGCTGAGCCCGCTCCGGATCGGTGATCGTGGACCTTGAGTCCCGGCACACCGGTCTGGAGGGGGCGCCGTGCACGGTCCGGTCCTGGTCAGCTGGCTGCTCGCGGCCCTCGCCGCCGCCTCGGCCGGGTTCGGGCTGTACCGGCTGCGCGCCGGGCGGGACGGCCGGGGCGGCTGCGGTCCGGAGAGCCGGGACTCGGACGCCGCCGAGGCGCTGATGGGGATCGGGATGGCCGGGATGGTGCTCAGGCCCGGCATCGTCTGGGGGTGGCTGTTCGCACTGCTCGCGCTGGCCCTGCTGATCGGCACCCTGGCTCCGGGCGTGCCCCGGGCCCACCGGCTGCACCACGGGGTCGGTGCGCTGGCGATGGCGTACATGGGGCTGGCCCCGGCCGGCGGCCACCACGGCTCGATGGGGTTGCCGGCCGTGACCGGCGCCCTGCTCGTCTACTTCGGCGGGTACGCCCTCTGGACGGGCAGCCGGCTGCTCTCGGCCCCCGGCGGGCAGCTGACCGTGGCCGGCCCGGCCGACGTCTCGCGGGCCTGCCGGACGGCGATGGGCGTCGGGATGTTCGCGATGCTGCTGACCATGTGAGCCTGGGGGCGGTCTCCCGATTCGCGCCGCGAGCCCGGCGGGAATCGGGAGACCGCCCCCGGGCGTGCGAGCTTGGTCACTGGCACGGCGCCAGGCGTTCCTAAGAGGCGCGCCGAGCGCGTAGGTTGGGAACCAGGCGCACGGTCGCGCCCGCGTGCCCGCCTGGGGGAGCACCTGCCATGACGGCTCTGATCGGTCTGCTGCTGCTCGGCGTCCTGCTATCCACCGTGGCGCCCCGGCTGCTGGCCCGGGCCCCCTGGACCGAACGCGAACCCGTGCTGGCGCTCTGCGCCTGGCAGTGTCTGGTGATCGCCGTCCTGCTCTGCTGTCTGCTCAGCCTGCTGCTGGCCTCCTCGGCCGCCCTCCCCGCCCTGCGCGACCTGCTCTTCACCGGCGCCCCGCACGGCGTCGAGGCGGCGTACGGCCTGGCGGGCGCCGAGGGCTGGGGCCGGCTGGCCGCCGCGCTGCTCGCGGCCGGCGGGGTCTGGACGGCCTGGTCGCTCGGCCGGGAGGTGCTGGCGGCCCGCGCGCTGCGTGACCGCCGCTTCGCTGAACTGGCGCACCGAGCACCGGAGTTGCCGGGCGGGCTGGCACTCCCCCGGCGGACCGGGGAGCAGCTGGTGGTGCTGGAGAACGTCCGCCCCGAAGCCTGGTCGCTGCCCGGCCCCGGCGCCCGGCTGGTGGTCACCACGGGTGCGCTGCAGCAGTTGACCGACCGTGAGCTGGCGGCGGTGCTCAGCCACGAGCGCGGGCACGTCCGGGCCAGGCACCACTGGCTGGCGCAGTCCGCGCAGGCGCTGGCCAGCGGGTTTCCCGGAGTGGGCGTGTTCAGCGCGTTCCGGGACCAGGTGGGCGAGTTGGTGGAACTGGCCGCCGACGACCGGGCCGCCCGGCGGCACGGTCGGGTGACCACGGCGCTGGCGCTGGTCGAGATCAACAGCGGCCGCGCGGTCTTCGGCTCCTGCCCGCCGCAGCAGCTGGCGCAGTCCCCGCACCGGGTGGACCGGCTGCTGCTGGGCGCGCCCCGACTGCCCGTCCACCACCGGCTGCGGCTCACCGTGGCGGCGCTCGCCGCTCCGGCGGCAGCCGTGCTGCTGGCGGTGGCGCCTGGAGTGAACGCTCTACTCTGACCCGCCGCCGACGCAGGCCGTCCCGGTCAGCGTCCGCGCGAGCACCTCGCGGTGCACCGGCCGCGCCTCCCGGTACCGCTGCCGCCCGGCCTCGGTGAGCATCACGTAGATGCCGCGACGGTCGGCCGCGCACATCGCCCGCTCGACCAGCCCGGCCTTCTCCAGCCGGCCGATCAGCCGGGACAGCGCGCTCTGGCTCAGGTGCACCTGATGCGCGAGGTCCTGCACCCGGAGCTTCTCCCGATCGGACCCACGCTCGTCCTCGAACAGGCGCTCCAGCACCTCGAACTCACTCATGCCCAGGCCGTTCAGCTCACCGAGCTCACGGTCGAGCGCGCACGCGGTGGCCGCGTGGCGGGCCAACAACTCCCGCCAGCCGGCGACCAAAGCCGCCTCGTCGGCGGCGACATCGAGTTCTGACACGCGCCCCACGCTAGCACATGCCTCGGCATTTACTGCGGGCGCATTAAATCGACTTGCATTGATTGCACATGCATGTACTGTCTTCCCCATGACCACAGCCCGAGAGCCTTCGGCAACCAGCGCTCCTGCCAACCCTTCTGACGCCCCGTCCGTCCACGGCGACGACAAGTGGAGCCCACGCCTCTGGGGCACCCTGATCGTCCTCTGCGCCGCTCTGTTCCTCGATGCCCTCGACGTCTCGATGGTCGGCGTCGCCCTCCCCTCGATCGGTGACGACCTGCACCTCTCCACCTCCACCCTGCAGTGGGTGGTCAGTGGCTACGTGCTCGGCTACGGCGGTCTGCTGCTGCTCGGCGGCCGGGCGGCCGACCTGCTCGGACGCCGCGAGGTCTTCCTGATCGCGCTCGCCGTCTTCGCCGCCGCCTCCCTGCTCGGCGGCCTGGTCGACAACGGCGGCCTGCTGATCGCGGCCCGCTTCATCAAGGGGGTGGCCGCCGCCTTCACCGCTCCGGCCGGCCTCTCCATCATCACCACCACCTTCGCCGAGGGCCCGGCCCGCAACCGCGCGCTGAGCATCTACACCGTCACCGGCGCCAGCGGCTTCTCGCTCGGCCTGGTGCTCAGCGGCCTGCTCACCTCGGCCGGCTGGCGCTTCACCTTCCTGATGCCCGTCCCGGTCGCACTGATCGCGCTGGTCTTCGCGTTCCGCCTGCTGCCCCGTCAGCCCCGCCCCGAGCGCGGCACCGGCGGGTACGACATCGCCGGTGCGATCACCGGCACCGGCTCGCTCCTGCTGCTGGTCTTCACCGTCACCGAGGCGCAGAGCGCCGGCTGGGCGAGCGCCCGGACCATCCTGTCGCTGCTCCTGGTGATCGCGCTGGCCGCCGCCTTCCTGGTGATCGAGCAGCGCACCGCGCACCCGCTGGTCCGGCTCGGCATCTTCCGCAACGGCGGGGTGGCCCGGGCCAACCTGACCGCGCTCGCGCTGTTCGGCAGTTACGCCGGATTCCAGTTCGTCGCCACCCTCTACCTGCAGCGACTGCTCGGCTGGTCCGCACTGGAGATGGCGCTGGCCTTCCTGCCCGCCGGTGCGCTGGTCGCCCTGTCGGCCACCAAGATGGGCGCCATCGTGGACCGGTTCGGCACCGGCCGGCTGATGCTGGGCGGCGTGCTCTCGCTGACCCTCGGCTACGCGCTCTTCCTCCGGCTGGACGAGCACAGCAGCTTCCTCGGCCTGGTGCTGCCGAGCATGGTCCTGCTCGGCATCGGCTTCGCGCTGGGCTTCCCCTCCGTCAACATCGCCGCCACCAACGGCGTCGCGGACGACGAGCAGGGGCTGGCCTCCGGGCTGGTGAACACCGCCTTCCAGGTCGGCAGCGCCCTGGTGCTGGCCGCCGCGACGGCCGTGATCACCGCGGGCAGCAACGGCGGGCAGAGCCCGGCGGCCCAGCTGGACGGCTACCGCCCGGCACTGCTGGTGATCACCGGGATCTCGCTGGTCGGCTTCCTGGTCACCGCCGTGGGCGTGGCCGTGGAGCGCAACCGGAAGCAGCCGGTGGCGGTGCCCGACTACGACTACCCGGCGGCCGCCGTCGGCGCCAACTCCGAGGTACTGTCGCAGCGCTGACCCTGGGTCAGCACGAGGTCAGCACGAAGGCCGGCTCCACCAAACCCCCGTGTTGGTGGAGCCGGCCTTCGTCTCCGTACCCGGGTACCCCTGAGGGAGCCCGTACCGGCCCTGCCAGTATATTGGCCAGGAGCCAATCAACGTACGGAGCAGACACGATGGCACCTCGCGGGGAATCGGTCAACGAGGAAATGCGCCAACGTTCCCGGCTCCGCATCATGCGCGCCACGGTCGAACTGGTCGACCGGCACGGATACGGCAGGACCACGCTGGGCGACATAGCCGAGCACGCCGGGCTCGCCCGCGGACTGCTGTCGTACTACTTCGACAGCAAACGACTCCTGATGCAGGCCGCCACCCACCGGATGATGCACCTGTCACTGGCCGAGGCGCTGGCCGGACTGCCGGCCGGGAGCGACCCGGACGCCCGGCTGGCCAGGGCGATCGACGCAGTGCTCGGGCTGGCGCTCGACCACCCCCGGGTGATGCGCTCGCACCTGGCGCTGATCCTCGACCCGGACGCCGGCGCGTTCGTCAAGGACCCGGAGCAGCGGCAGCTCGGGGCGATCCTGCAGGACCTGCTGCTGGCCTGGGGCGCGGCCGATCCGGTCGCCGAGCACGCGGTGCTGCGCAGTGCGCTGATGGGCGGTTGCATCGGACTGCTGCTGCCCGGCGCGGCGCTCTCGCTGCCGCCGATCCGGGCCGACCTGTTCTTCCGCTACGGCCTGGCCTGGGAGCTGGGCGTGCCGCCGCAGCCGGTCGCGCCGCCGCGCTGGCAGCCGCCGGTCCGGACCTGCGGGCCCAACTGAGGCCCGGTCGGCGGCGACTGACGCGGGATCAGTTGCCGGCCAGGATCCGGGTGAGCAGGTCCTTGGTCTGGTCCGGGGTGAGGCTGTCGACGCAGAGCCGCTCCATCACCTGGACGTAGGCGTCGACGTCGTCGCGCTTGTCGAGGTAGAGCGCGCTGGTGAGCTGCTCGAGGTAGACCACGTCCGCGAGGTCCTGCTCGGGGAAGCGCAGGATCGAGAACGCGCCGCTCTCGCCGGCGTGCGCCCCGAACCGGAACGGCATCACCTGGATCACCACGTTGGCCTGCTCCGAGACGTCGAGCAGGTACTGCACCTGAGCCCGCATCACCTTCGGCCCGCCGACCGGGCGGCGCAGCGCCGCCTCGTCGATGACCGCCCACAGCCGCGGGCTCTGCCCGTCGGTGAGCAGCTTCTGCCGCCGCAGCCGCAGGCTGAGCCGCCGCTCCAGCTCCTCCTCGGAGATCACCGGGCGGGTCTGCCCGAAGACCGCGCGGGCGTACTCCTCGCACTGCAGCAGGCCGGGGATGAACTGCACCTCGTAGGTGCGGATCTGGGCGGCGGCCTCCTCCAGACCCACGTAGGTCTGGAACCAGCCGGGCAGCACGTCGTTGAAGCTGTGCCACCAGCCGGACTTGTTGGCCTCCCGGACCAGGCCGAGCAGGGCCTCCCGCTCACCGCCGTCGTCCACGCCGTACAGGCTGAGCAGGTCGGCGACGTCCCGCTCCTTGAAGGAGACCCGGCCGAGCTCCATCCGGCTGATCTTCGACTCCGAGGCACGGATCTGGTACCCGGCGTCCTCCCGGGTGATGCCGCGGGACTCGCGGAGGCGACGGAGCTGCGAACCGAGCAGGATACGGCGCACCATCGAACCGCCGCCGGGCTGAGCTGTGGTGGTCATGCCGTAAACCTCCGCCGTGGGCAAACAGCGCACAGTCTGCCATCAGTTGAGCGCTCTGGGTGCCGGTACCGACTGAACGATCTTCCAGTTCCGCGCTCCGGGCTCCATGATGCACGTGCATCCGGCGCTTGCATATGCCAATAGTGCGACTGCACGTGAATCGACTCTTGCATCCGCAGTGTGCGCACGGGACCATGGTGCACGTGCACCTGCACGCCCCTGGCACCCCTGCGGGTACCGCGTCGATCCCATACGCGTTTCCGCACACACATCCGGCCGCGCCCCCGCGTGGCCGGTTGTCCGTGTGCGCGTGTGGCCGGTCGAGGTGGTGGCCGTCAGGCCGAGCGAGTCGGAGGTGACCGGCATGACCCCGGCGGGTCCAGCCGTGTCCGCCCCCTTATGGGAGGAGCTCTTCATGAGCACCGGTACGGCCATCGCGGTCGACCCCCACGTGGTCACCTGCACTCTCGCTCCCCGCTTCGAAGCCGTCAGAACCGCCCGGGAGTTCGCCCGGTCGACGCTGCACGGCTGGGGCCTGGGCGCTCTCTTCGACGATGTCGCGCTGGTCGCCTCCGAGTTGGTGACCAACGCCCTTCGGCATGCGCTGGAGCACCGGCCCGACGCCCCGTCGGCCGAGTCGGTCCGCATCCTCACCGAGTCGGTCCGGCTGCCGGCGCAGCCCGGTCCGGCGCAGGCGGCCGACGCCCAGCTGCCGATCAGGATCAGTCTGGTGCACCGCTCGCCGCAGGTGGTCTGCGCGGTCAGCGACCCGAGCAGCCGGGGTCCGGTGGCCCGGGAGCCCGACTTCGTCGCGGAGTCCGGGCGGGGGCTGCACCTGGTGGACTCGTTCAGCCGGGCCTGGGGCTGGCACCCGCTGGCCGGCGCGGGGAAGGTGGTCTGGGCGGTCTTCGAGGCGGAGAACGCCGAGGTCGAGATGGCGGGCCGGCACCGGCGCTCGGCCTGAGCGGGCCGCAAGAAATGACGAAGGCCGTCGCGGTGACTTCCACGACGGCCTTTGACGCACCACCAGGTGATGCCGGATCAGCCGGCCAGGTGGTCGAACTCCCCATCCTTCGCGCCGAGCAGCAGGGCGGTGATCTCCGCCCGGGTGTAGATGAGCGCCGGTCCGTCCGGGAACCGGGAGTTGCGCATCGCGACGTCGCCGCCGGGCAGCGCCGCGAACTCCACGCAGTTCCCCTGTGAGTTGCTGTGTCGGCTCTTCTGCCAGACCACGTCTTCGAGGTCCGCAGCCGCCATGCCGTTGTACGTGTTCTGCATTCGAATTCTCCCCGACGAGCCTGGCGTTTACCTCACTTGACGTGATGATAGCTCCAGTGCACGTGCATCAGCACGGGTGTTTGCGCGTGCACGGGATGGGCATCATCTCTCCACGGACCTTGCCAGGCAGGCAAGTTGACGCCACTTATGTGGACAAAGCCGAGCAATTCGTGAACATACCGATAACTGCGCGTACTCGAACTCCAGCGGGTTGTCGATCTTGCCGGGCACTCCGGAGCGCCTCACGGTCCGTCACCCGGGCCGGATTGTGACGCCGATCACCGTCCGGAGGGCGGGCCGACTGTGGTCCGGTCCGCCGAATGTCCTACGATCTCCGCCATGAGCACAGCAGCCATCCCGGGCGCGCCACTGCCCGTCCGCACTCCAGGCTCCCGTGCGCGGGGGCGCCACCGCCGTCCCGAGCGGCCGGAGATTCCGGCGGGCTCGCCGAGTCTGGTGCTGGCCGTCCCGGCCGCCGCCGGTCCGGAGTCCCGCCCCGTGGTCGAGGAACTCCTCTCGATCGTCCGGGGTGAGCAGCCCGGCATCGAGGCGGCCGCCGCGTACCTGGAGAGCACCGACCCGGAGTACCCCACCATCGCCGGACTGCTCGCGCAGGCCGCCGAGGCCGGTCTCCCGGCACCTGTCCTGGTGCCCCTGCTGCCCGGCCCGCACGGCTTCCTGACGGAGCTGCACCGCCTGGCCGCCGAGACCGGCGCCACCGTCACCGACGTACTCGGCCCGCACCCGCTGCTTGCCGAGGCCGTGCACGTCCGGCTCTCCGAGGCCGGGCTGGCCCGGGCCGACCGGGCCCGGCTGTTCGCGATCGCCACGGCCGCGGACGGTGTCGTCCTCACCACCGCCGGCGGCGAGGAGGCGGCCGCGGCCGCCGGGATCACCGGGGTGCTGCTGGCCGCACGGCTGGCGGTGCCGGTGGTTGCGGCGGCGCTGGACGTGCCCGGTTCGGTGCTGGCCGCCGTCGAGCACCTCCGGGCGACCGGGTCGGTGCGGCCGGCGCTCGCACCGCTGGTGATCGGGCCGGAGGCCGATCCGGAGCTGCTGGCGACGGCGGCCGAGGAGACGGGGTGCCCCGGGGCGGCTCCGCTCGGCGCCTACGCGGCGCTCGGGCAGCTGGTCGCTTCGGCTTACCTGTCGGCGCTGCAGATCGCGCTTCCTGACGAGGCGTAGCCCTTTTTCGCAGGGCGCTCGGTTGCACTATCCAGGGGCTCGGGGAACTGCGACGAGATCTGGCGTGCGGGTCACAGGCGAAAGTGCCTGGCCATGCACGCGGGAGTGACCTTCTACGAGGTCGGCGTCGCAGTTCCCCGAGCCCCTGCGCCGTAGGCGGCTGAGGAGTCGTGCAAGGTGATGTGCGGGGTGGTGACCGGGCGGGGGGCCGGGGTGGCGGTGGTGGGGGTGCGGGTGTTGTCGCGGCGGACCTCGACGGCCTGGGGCTGGCCGGCCTTGCGGAGGACGATGCGTTTGGGCTCGGGGAGGGCGGGGTCGAACCAGAGCTCGGGGCCGCCGAACTCGCAGTCCAGGATCGCGATGTCCTCCGGTGCCCCGCCGTCCACGGCGGCGAACGCGACGCCCGCCTTCCGATAGCCCGTCAGCCGACTGCGGGTCACCAGGACGGTCTCCCCGGGCAGTTGGTGGTGCTTGGTGGAGATCGCGAAGTCGGACTGGCCGGCCCCGTCGATCAGCAGGCCGTCCAGCACCGTGCCCTTCTCCCGGCCGAGGGCGTGCAGGGCCACTCCCCCGGCGGCGTTGCCGTAGAGGACACTGCCGGTGTAGTCGAAGTCGTTCAGGTAGGCGCCGTGCTCGATGCCCCAGCCGCCGTTGTGGTAGGCGACGAACTGGCCGACCACGTGGTGGTGTTGGGCGTTCAGCCAGACGAAGATGCCGTTCTCCAGGTTGTTGTGCGCCAGGCAGCGTTCGAAGGTCCAGACACCCTCACTGGTCTCCGGCCAGTGGTAGCCGGAGGCGCCGTTCGCGCCCTGCACGCCGACCGCCACACAGTCCCTGGCCACTCCGCCGGTGCCCGCGCCGAGGCTGAAGCCGGTCAGCCGGTAGCCGCGCGGGTTGGGGTCGAAGAGCGTCCGGGAGGCGACGCAGGAGTCGTAGGTGATGTCGTCGGACGGGCCCTGCGGGGTGCGGGTGTCCAGCGGCCCGTCCCACCAGTAGGCGTCCTCCCAGGTCTGGTGGCTGATGCAGCTGCGGAAGGTGATGCCGTGGCTGGCGTGCGGGACGAACGCGTGGCTGCCGGTGTCCCGGACCACCACGCCTTCGACCACGGTGCCCCGGGTGGTGTCGCCGAGCATGTGGAAGTGCAGCCCGTACCGGCCGAGCACCGGCTCGGTGACCGCTTTGCCGTTCCACTGGTCCTTGCCGGGGGCGCGCGGCCCGAGCCAGCGCAGGGCGGCGTGCCGGACGTCGGACTTGCGTGAGCTGGTCAGGTGGACGTGGGCGCGGCCCTTCTCGGTGCCCTCGATTCGGACATTACGGGTCAAATTCAGTACTTCTGCCCCGACGGTGACGCCCCCTCCGGTCGTCACCCGGGGGTGCGGGTACTTGAGCGGGCCGTCCAGGGTGACCGTGCTGCCGCTGATCGCGGCGATGGTCCGCAGGTCGTACCGCTCGGAGAAGCCGTCGGTGTCCGGTGCCCCGGTCGGGGTGATCGCGAGCTCGTCGCCGGGGCGCCAGCCGGTCGGCGCGGCGGCCAGGGCGATGGTGGTGTCGCCGGGCTTGAGCGCCGCCGCGGCGCGCACCCAGGCCGTCCTGGCGGCGCCGTCCAGTCGGAGGTAGCCCGCGCCGGTGACCCAGAGGCCGGTGTCGCTGGGCACCAGGGTCATGCCGCCGCCCTGGAAGCGCCGTTCGTCGACGGCGGGGAACCGCAGGGTGTGCAGCAGGGCGGTGTCGGCCGGAGCCAGCGTCAGGCTGCCCTTCACCTCGACGTTGCCCGCCGAGCTGAGCACCACCGAGCGGTCGGCCGCGAAGGTCAGCGAGCCGGTTGCTTCGACCACCAACGAGCCAACGGCCGCATCGGCGTCCAGCACCACGTGGTCGGCGATCCGGACGGCGGCGGCGGGGCTCGGCAGCGTGCCGCCCCAGCCCGCCGGATCCGACCACGGCCTGGCCGGCTTGGCCGGCTCCGGGGAGGGCGACGGCGAGGGCTCCGGGGAGGCGGACGGCGGCGGCTCGCCGTGCGAGTGGGACGCCCCGGGGGTGGGCGGCGGCGGAGCCGAGGCGACGTCAGGGGCGTCGCCGGTGCGCCGGACCAGCTCCTCGACGCCGATCGCGGCGACCACGGTGCCGGCCGCGATCCAGCCGAGTACCTTCCTGCGCCCGGCCTTTGCCGAGTCGTTACCTTCCGGGGCCGATCCGGGCCCCTTCGCGTGCCGCATGGTGCCGCGCACCTCTCCCCCGGGCCGCGCCCGCGGCCGCCTCGCCTGAAGCATAGGCAAGTCCCTTGGACGGCAAGGGATTTGATCAGATTCGATCGAAATCCATCAACGGAACGGACAGTTCCGCATCATGAAGGTTCCATAAAATAACCATGATCCACATCACAGAGGTTTGCGGTTTGAACTTGAGTCTGCCTAACGTGCTCCCCTGTTCGTGGCCACACGGACCCAGTTCATCCGGAACGCCGAGTCCTGCCATCGGATGAACAGGCAGCGAAGCAACGCACCATGGCAGGGGCGGGGGAACCACAGGTAAGTCGCCTGCAATTGGTCCGATTTGACCGATTTCAGGCTTGGGGTGAAGCCGTGCTCACGCACGGCCGGGCAACTCCAGCCCGAATCCGACAGCTCACCTCGCAGGCGTGGGAGAGGAACGCATCTTCATGCTGTCCAGCAGCGCGTCCAAGCGCACCCGCCGTCTGATCGCCGCGACCGGTGTGGTCGGCATCGGCCTCTCGGTCCCGTGCCTCACGGCCGGCTCCGCCTCCGCCGCCACCGTCTCCACCTGGGACAAGGTCGCCCAGTGCGAGTCCACCGGCGACTGGAGCATCAACACCGGCAACGGCTTCTACGGCGGTCTCCAGTTCACCTCCAGCACCTGGGCCGAGTTCGGTGGCAAGCAGTACGCCGCCCAGGCCAACCAGGCCAGCAAGGGCCAGCAGATAGCGATCGCCGAGAAGGTGCTCGCCTCCCAGGGCCCCGGCGCCTGGCCGGTCTGCTCCGTCAAGGCCGGTCTGACCAAGGGCGGCGGCGCCGCCCAGGTCGACACCTCCTCGAACGACACCGCTGCGAAGGCCACCACCCCCAAGGCCGCCACCCCGGCGCCCAAGGCGGCCGAGCAGCAGCAGACCACCACCACGACCACCGCGGCCAAGAGCTACACCGTGGTCGCCGGTGACTGGCTCTCCACCATCGCGCAGAGCCAGAACGTCGAGGGCGGCTGGGAGAAGCTCTACGAGCTCAACAAGTCGGTCCTGACCGAGGGCCCGGACATGATCTACCCGGGTCAGCAGCTGGCGCTCGGCGGCACCACCACCGTCGTCACCAGCGCGCCGAAGTCGACCGCCCCGGCGCCGACTTCGTCCTCGGCCGGTGCCGGCACCAAGACCACCAAGAGCAGCAAGGCCGCGTCCGGCTCCACCGCCACCACCGCGGTGGCGGCGACCGGCAGCAAGGCCGCCGCGATCAACTTCGCGATGTCCAAGCTCGGCCAGGCGTACGTCTACGGCGGCAGCAGCAACGGCGGCTGGGACTGCTCGGGTCTGACCCAGGCGGCCTTCCGCCAGGCCGGGATCTCCCTGCCGCGGATCGCCAACGACCAGGCGGACGCCAGCACCCGGGTCTCGCTGGACAACCTCCAGGCCGGCGACCTGCTCTTCTGGTCGAACAACGGCAGCAACTCCGGCGTCTACCACGTCGCCATCTACATCGGTGGCGGCAAGTACGTCGAGGCCGCCAACCCGCGCGCGGGCGTGAAGACCGAGTCCGTCGCCAACTGGGCGCCGGACTTCGCCGGTCGCGTCTGACAGGCCCCGGCTGGTAGGCCGCTGCCCCCGGAGACCTGGTCGGCTCCGGGGGCAGCGGCCTGCGCGCGGCGATTATCCTTACGGGTGATGTGCGCCTTCGCTCCGTTGGTCATGTCGCGGAGTTACCCAACGGCACGTTCGACCGCGAGGACCAGTCATGACCGAGCAGCCCACCGCGACCCAGCGGATCGCCGAGACCATCCGGCCCGCGATGCTCCAGGGTCTGCAGAACGCCGACCTCGGCGGCGCCGCCGGCACCCAGCACATCAACGCGTGGGCGGACTGGATCGCCGAGGCGGTCTTCCACACCACCGTCCAGCCGCTCGCCACCGAGCGCGACGCCTTCGCCGACCGGGTGGACACCCTCAGCGAGGTCGCCAAGCGCCACAAGGCGAACTACCTCGAGGCGGTCCAGGACGTCCAGCGGCTGACCTCCCGGGTCACCGAGCTGGAGGCCGAACTCGCCGGGCTGCGCGAGCCGTCCGCCGAGCCGCCGACCGACTGAAACCCGCGGGACACGGCCGAGTTGGGGCCCGCCCCGCGCCTGCGGCGGTAGTAGGCGACCGTGACCGCCGCCAGCAGCGGCCCCCAGGCGAACAGAGGAAGGTAGCAGGCCAGCAGCAGCCAGAAGCCCGGGCCGCTGTTCGGCAGGGCCTCGCCGGTGTCGTTCAGCGGTTCGACCAGGTGCAGGAGCTGGTTGAGGGCCGCATAGCCGAGCAGCGTGAAGACCAGGAAGGCGCCGACCGCCGCCGGAACGACCGCGGCCGCCACCGGGATCCGCCGGCCGCCGAGCAGCGGGACCCAGCCGGGCACCACCTCGCCCCAGGGCCGGACCAGTCCGAGCGTGAGCAGCGCGAGGCCCTCCGAGACCAGGCTGAGCAGCAGCACGTACGGCCGCTCCCAGGCGGTCCACACGTGCTCGCCGTACCAGTCGGGGAATCCCGTCACCAGGCCGATCCGCCACAGGCCGGACGGCAGGGCGACCAGCGGGACGGCGTGGGCGGCGACGACGGCCCAGCGGGGTGCGGGCTTGATCATGTGACGGCTCCTCGGTTCCGGCCCACGGATGGGCACGGACCGATCCTGCCGCCGGAGCCGCCCCGGCCGCCTCGGCCTCCGGGGCGGACCGTCTCCCCCCGGCGGGGGATCACCGTCGCTCCGGCGGACGAGAAAGCCGTGTGGGGCCCGGGGGTCAACCCCCGGGCCCCACACGGACGGACGGTCAGTTCTTCGGGTTGGCCCCGGTCGAGCCGCGCATCACCAGCTCGGGCTGGAACATGAACTCGGCGCGCTGCCCCGGGTTTCCGCCGACCTCCTCCAGCAGGGCGTCGACGGCGGCGGTGGCCATCGCCTCGACCGGCTGGCGGATGGTGGTGAGCGGCGGCTCGGTGAAGGCGATCAGCGGGGAGTCGTCGAAGCCGACCACCGAGACGTCCTGCGGGACCGAGAGCCCGCGCTGGCGGACCGCCCGGATCGCGCCGAGCGCCATCATGTCGCTGCCGCAGACGATCGCGGTGCAGCCCTTGTCGAGCAGCGCGTTGGCCGCCGCGTGGCCGCCCTCGACGCTGAACAGGGTGTGGTGCACCAGCCCTTCGGCGTCGGCCTCGCTGACGCCCAGCAGCTCCCTTATCGCCGCCGTGAAGCCCTCGATCTTGCGCAGCACCGGCACGTACCGGCGCTGGCCGACCGCGAGGCCGATCCGCTCGTGGCCGAGCTCGACCAGGTGCTGGACGGCCATCCACATCGCGGCCCGGTCGTCCGGCGAGATGAACGGCGCGGCGATCTTCTCGCTGTAGCCGTTGATCAGCACGAACGGCACCTGACGGCCGGTCAGCTTGGCGTACCGGTCGTGGTCGGCGGTCGAGTCGGCGTGCAGGCCGGAGACGAAGACGATGCCGGCCACGCCCCGCTCGACCAGCATCTCCACCAGTTCGTCCTCGGTGGAGCCGCCCGGGGTCTGGGTGCAGAGCACCGGGGTGTAGCCGTGCCGGCTCAGCACCTGCTCGATCACCTGGGCCAGCGCCGGGAAGATCGGGTTGCTGAGCTCGGGGGTGATCAGGCCGATCAGACCGGCGCTGCGCTGGCGCAGCCGGGTCGGGCGCTCGTAACCGAGCACGTCCAGGGCGGCCAGCACTGTCTGCCTGGTCGTGGCCGAAACCCCTGCTTTGCCGTTGAGGACGCGGCTGACGGTCGCTTCGCTGACCCCCGCCTGCGCCGCGATGTCCGAAAGTCGCGCCGTAGTCACGATCCCAGAGCCTATTGCAACCACGTCAGACCGCCCACCAGATGGTGCTGTCCGCCGGCAGAACAGTGTCACCGTCCACCGCGACAGCTTCGGTGGAGGAGAGCAGGATACGGCCGGGGGCCGCGATCCGGACCGGTTCGGCACCGGCGTTCACGGTGCAGACGAAGGAGCCGCGGCGGAAGGCCAGCACGTCGGCCGGCGTCTCCAGCCACTCCACCGAGGTACCCGCGCCGAGGTCCGCGTGCTCCCGACGGATGGTCAGGGCGCTGCGGTAGAGCTCCAGCGTCGAGGTCGGGTCCCCGGTCTGCGCCTCGACGCTCAGCCCGGCCCACTCGGCGGGCTGCGGCAGCCAGCTCGGGCCGCCGGCGACCGGGCCGAAGCCGTACGGCGCCTCGGTGCCCGACCACGGGATCGGCACCCGGCAGCCGTCCCGGAAGCCGTCCTGGCCGGCCTGCCGGAAGAACGACGGGTCCTGGCGGACCTCGTCGGGCAGGTCGGTGACGTCCGGCAGGCCGAGCTCCTCGCCCTGGTAGACGTAGGCGGAGCCGGGCAGCGCGAACATCAGCAGGGTGGCGGCCCGGGCCCGGCGCAGGCCGAGTTCGCGGTCGCCGGGGGTGCGGATCTGGGTGCCCAGGCCCGGCGGGTTGGCGAACCGGGTGGCGTGCCGGGTGACGTCGTGGTTGGACAGCACCCAGGTGGCGGGGGCGTCCACCGGGCGCATCGCGTCCAGCGAGGTGTCGATCACCTCGCGCAGCTCGGTGGCGTCCCAGGAGGTGCCCAGGTACTGGAAGTTGAAGGCCTGGTGCAGCTCGTCCGGGCGGACGTAGTTGGCGGTCCGCTGGACGGTCGGGGTCCACGCCTCGGCGACGCCGATCCGCTCGCCCGGGTACTCGTCCAGGATCTTGCGCCAGGCGCGGTAGATGTCGTGCACGCCGTCCTGGTCGAAGAACGGCATCACGTCGTTGCCGAGCAGCTTGAGCTGGTCGGAGCCGCCGAGGTCGGGCAGGCCGGGGGCCTTCACCATGCCGTGCGCGACGTCGATCCGGAAGCCGTCCACGCCCATGTCCAGCCAGAACCGGAGGATCGAGCGGAACTCGTCGGCGACCGCCTGGTTCTCCCAGTTGAAGTCGGGCTGCTCGGGAGCGAACAGGTGCAGGTACCAGTCGCCGTCGGTGCCGTCCGGGTTGGTGGTCCTGGTCCAGGCCGGGCCACCGAAGATGGACTCCCAGTCGTTGGGCGGCAGTTCACCGTTCGCGCCCTTGCCGGGGAGGAAGTGGTAGCGCTCGCGCAGCGGGGAGGACGGACCCTCGCGCAGCGCGCGCTGGAACCACTCGTGCTGGTCCGAGGAGTGGTTCGGCACCAGGTCCACGATGACCCGCAGGCCCAGCTCGTGCGCGTCCCGGATCATCCCGTCCGCGTCCAGCAGGTTGCCGAACATCGGGTCCACCGCGCGGTAGTCGGCCACGTCGTACCCGGCGTCGGCCTGCGGCGAGGCGTAGAACGGCGACAGCCAGACCGCGTCCACACCCAAAGCCTTCAGGTACGGCAGCCGGCTCCGGACACCCGGCAGGTCACCCATGCCGTCACCGTTCGAGTCGGCGAAACTGCGCGGGTACACCTGGTAGATGACCGCGTCCCGCCACCAGCCTCTGGAGGCAGCACCGTTCGCAGCGATGGGCTCGGCGGCGGGCCGGGAGGTGTCGGCCAGGTTCTG